>JBBTCT010000011.1:129401-142399 GCA_038060895.1 Planctomycetota bacterium | reverse complement strand
GCCCCACCTGGTCCCCCGACTCGCTCTGGATCGCTTTCGGCCAGTTCGACGCCGATGGAAAGGCCGACGACATCTGGGCGATCCGATCCGACGGCTCCCGCTACCTCCGCGTCACCTGGGACCCCGCGCCCGAATGGGACCCGTGCTGGGCCCCTGACGGACGAATCCTCTTCACCACCATCCGCAACGGCGCCCAGGGAATCTGGACCGTTGCCCCGCAGAACACGGAGCTCCTGAAATGAAGAAACTGATCTGGCTGCTCCCGCTCGCTCTGGGCGGTTGCCTCGGAGAGACATACCGGAACCCGGAGCCGAACCCGTTCAAGTCCGTGAAGCGCGTCGCCGTTGCGCCTTTCCTGGATCGATCGGGTGCGAAGGGATTCGACGGGATGAAAGCAGGGGAGGCCTTCGCTTCGGAAATGCTCATGCACGCCGGATTCGACGTGGTGCGTCCGCGGCAGGTGGCGGATGCGGCGGCTGCGAAGGGCCTCAAGCTGGAGACCGCGGAGGATTACCTCGCTGTGGCGAAGGCGCTGGATGCCGACGCCATCGTGGCCGCGGAGGTCACGGAGTTGAACACGTACTATCCGCCGCGTACGGCCGTTGCGCTTCAGCTCCTCTTGACGCAGCGCGTCAAATCGCCGCCGGAAAACCTCGAGAAGCACGTCGTCAGCGCCCGCCCGCTCGCGATCTCACCTTCGACCGCCCCCCACCTCGACCAGCACTTCGAACTCGTCGCCGACGCCGGGGACGACAACATCGAATCGTCCCTTTCCTCGTACGCCGCCGCCCGCGTTGCCGGGGATTCGGCCTGGAAGGACGGGGAAGGAATCGCCCGCAGCCGCGAGACCTACTGGCGTTTCGTGTGCGCCCTCATCGTCGAGCGCATCGTCGACAATGAACTCGGCCGCCCCCAGCCTGCGAAGCACAAGTGGTCGAATCCGGAGCATCCATGACCTGGGACGAAGCCGTAGATTCATTCCTCGAGCACCTGCGCCGGCGAAACCTCTCGCCGGAGACGACACGGGCGTACGCTTCGGATCTTGCCGGCATGGCCGATGCCCTGGGCAGCCCGGATCCCGCCACGCTCGACCCCCTCTCACTCAGGCGCTTCCTCGCGAAACTCCGCGACGAAGGCTTCCAGAAATCGTCGATCGCGCGAAAGCTCGCCTGCGCGCGGTCGCTCTGCCGCCACCTGCACCTCATCGGCATCCTGACTGAAAATCCCGGACGTGCGCTTCGAACCCCCCGCCTCGAACGCCGGCTGCCGAAAGCGCTTTCTGAAGCGGAGATCGAAGCGTTTCTGACGGGTCCGAAGGGTCATTCCAGGGCCGCCCTGAGGGACCGTGCGATCCTGGAGACGTTCTATTCGACCGGCTGCCGAATTGCCGAGCTGGCGTCGCTGTCGCGGTCGGAAGTCGACCTGGGAAGCGGAGTGGTGAGACTGCGGGGCAAAGGCCGCAAGGAGCGGCTTGCGGTCCTGGGAGGTCCTGCACTGTCGGCGGTGCGGAAAGCGATCGAAGGCTGGCCGGGGAGCGACGCCGTCTTCGCGAACAAGTCCGGCCGGCGGCTTTCCGTGCGGGGGGTCCGCCGAGTCGTGGAAAAATACGCGAGGCGCGCAGGGATCGGAAAGCGCGTGACGCCCCATACCTTCCGCCACTCGTTCGCGACGCACATGCTCGACCGCGGCGCCGACCTGCGCAGCGTGCAGGAACTGCTGGGGCACGCAAACATCCAGACGACGCAGATCTACACGCAGGTGACGACGGCGAGGATGAAGGAAGTCTACGGAAAGGCACATCCGAGAGCCGGCCGGCCTACTCCTTGAGGTACCTCAGCGCCGCCTCCCGGCTCGCGAGTTTCCGTACAAACGTCCCGAGCTCCGCCCTGACGATCTTGCCCTCCGCCACCCAGTACACTGACTTCGCCCCCGCTTCCACACGGCGCGCCTTGAATTTTCCGGCGGGGACCTCGACTTCCTCCTCCCCCTTGACGCGGTATTCCCGCCATGTCAGGGAGAGAAACCTCTCGTGAACGGTCGCAAAGGCGTACGTCCCTTCGGGCGACCCCGCCAGCGCGACCACGAGACCGTCGGAAGCGGACAGGTCCGGCGGCATCCACGCATCGGGCCGCTCGACTTTCTCCTGGCGCACGACTTCTCCCTCGCCCTGGCGCGACATGGATATCCACTTTGGGTCCGTGCCGTCGATCCGCGACTCCGTCTTCACTTCGATCACCTTCGATTTTCCGTCCTGGCCCTTTTCCGTAGCGCGCAGGTTGACTCTTTCCATGTAGGCGTCGGGAGTTCCCTCCATCACGCTCGCGATCGTGATCTCCTTCGACGGACGCCTCTCGCCGTCCGACCACTTTCCTCCGGCGAGCACCTTGACGTGCTGGCCGCCGACTTCAACCCCGGACACTTCCTCGACGTACCAGAATTCGCCCCCGGCACGGCCGCGCCCCCGGTCGAGCAGCGCGGGGATTTCCTTTCGGGACCTCTCCAGCACGGCGGCGTCCGGCGTGCGGACGCTCGCGAACGGGGCGAAACGCGTGGCGGCGAGCATGAGGGTCGCCGCCCTGTGCCCTTCGGCCGCAAGCGCCGGGAGCGCAGAGAGATGGACCTGGGCGATCGTCCCGGGCGTCGCGCGGGCGTACAGGAAGACCTCGTAGCTGATGGGCGTCGCGGCGACCAGGCGCGCAGCCTTCCGGCCGTCGGGCAGGTCAAATTCTTCGGTCGCGATGCAATGGGCCTTTTTCGCAATCAGCGCCGCCGCCTGGTCCCGCGCTGCTCCCAACGGGGAGCCGTCCCGGCGGAAATCATCCTCGAGCGTTGCCTCGAGAACCAGTGCTTGCCGCTTCTTGGGCTCGCCGCCGTCGGGAGAGGGGACCAACTCCTCCGTGTACGAAGCCAGGACAGCCCCCTCGGTCGCAGTCGTCCACCCCTCGGGTGCGAGCGAAGCGCGACCGCCGCCTTCACCGAAGGAGACGGGACGGAGGGAAACGGAGGCAGGCTCCGTGAAGCGGAGCGTCGCTGCGGTCTTTTCGAACACTTCAATGGCTCGGCCGGTCGGAATCGCCGCTGCGTGAACCAGGAGGGCAGCGGGTTGCGAGCCCAGCTTGAAAGAGGCGCACGCGATTTCATACCGGGGAGCGGATTCGGCCGGCGAGAACGAAAGCAGCCGCACTTCCTGCCCCGCGACGATCGCCTTGCGGGGCGCCGCGGGCTTCATCGACTTCGTCGCCCCCATCAGCAGGGAAGTCAGGAACTGCTCCCCGCTCAGGATCGGCGGGCCGACCAGGAGGGACACCGTTTCCTGCCGGCCCTGGAAATCGCTGGCCCCGATGCCGTAGGCCGTTGTCCCGAACGCCGACGGTCCGTAGTATTCGTCGAACCCTTCGGGGAAGCCGATGTCAATGCCTCCGGCGTGCGGGCGGGCGGCTCCTTCGCGCACGACGCGCTGCATCGGCGCGAGCCCCGCGAGCGCGGCCTCAAGCCTGGCCTTCACCACGGCTTCGCTTTTCACCGAGCCCCGCGAAGTCACCAGGAGCCCCGATCCTTCGGACGTCTCGACGTAGGCCGTCGCCTCAAACAGCTCCCCGTAACGCGCCGACTTGTACTTCACCTCGATGCGAAACGACTGCCGACCCAATACCACGCCGGCGCCCGAGCTCACAACCGCGTAGTCCTTCGGCTCCGGCTCTGAAGCGATCGGGGCGTTGGCCAGGCGGGAGGCGAGGTTGGCGGCAGGGCACCCCGGCGCCAGGAGGTGGACGAGCAGTGCTTCCACGGGCAGCGCAACGTTCGCCGGTTTCCATCGCCCCGCGAACCACCGTCTGTGCGGATCCGTCAACGGCAGTACTTCACGCACCCATCCTTCGGGGACGGCGACCTTGTAGCCGCCAGCGGCATCCTCGACGACCGTGGTCTTGACCGCGGCAGGGGACGCGCTTCCGCCATCCCCGCACCCCGTGACTGCGGCGAGCACTGCCGCGAGCCCCGCTGTCGCGAATTTTCGCACGCGCCTTCTCCAATAAAAAAGGCGACCGGGGGACACCCGGTCGCCGTAGTGAACGTCGAGTTCCTACTTGGCTGCCTTCGCGGCCGCTGCGGCCTGGCTCTGCGTGTATTCCATGACCTTCTGCTGCAAGTCGTTGGGCTGCTGGGCGGCCTGCATCATTTCCTGGAAGCCGATCTTTTTCTTGGTGAAGAGGTCAAAGAGGTAGTCGTCGAGAAGCACCATGCCTTGCTTGGCCCCGGTCTGGATGGCGCTGACGATCTTGTGAGTCTGGTTTTCACGGATGAGGTGTTCGATGGCGGAGGTCATGATCAGGATTTCGAACGCGGCGATGACGCCGTCGGTGTCGGAACGGGGCAGCAGCATCTGCGAGATGATCGAGACGACGGACGTCGACAGCTGCGCGCGGATCTGCTCCTGCTGCTCCTGCGGGAACGCATCGATGATTCGGTTGATCGTTCGCGCCGCGCCCGTGGTGTGAAGGGTGCCGAACACGAGGTGTCCCGTTTCGGCCGCGGTGATGGCCGTCTGGATCGTCTCGAGGTCTCGCATTTCTCCGACCAGCACGACGTCCGGGTCCATACGAAGCGCGCGCCGGATCGCCTCGCTGAACGTCCCGATATCCACCCCCAGCTCGCGCTGCGTGATGATCGATTTCTTGTGGCTGTGGTAGTACTCGATCGGGTCCTCGATCGTGATGATGTGGCAGTCTTCCTCGGTATTGATGAAGTCGATCATGGTCGCCAGCGTTGTCGTCTTTCCCGAGCCGGTCGGCCCCGTCACGAGGATCAGGCCGCGCGGGCGGAAGAGCAGGTTTTTCACGCTCGGAGGCAGCCCGATTTCCTCGAATGAGAGCAGCTTCGTCGGGATCAACCGCAGCGCGATGCCGACCTGCCCTTTCTGCATGTAGACGGCCACGCGGAAGCGCGCCTTCTGTTCGTAGGCGAACCCGAAGTCGCAACCGCCGCGTTCTTTCAGTTCCTGCTGGTGACGGTCGCTCGTGATGGACCGCATGAATCCCACCGTATCGTCGTTGGTAAGGAGCGGCAGCTTCAACGGGCGCAGGTGCCCGTGAAGGCGGATGGTCGGCGGCATGCCGACCGTGAGATGAAGATCGCTCGAGCGCTTCTCGACGACGAGGTCCAGCAGCCTGTTCAGTTCGACGACCATGGCGTCTCCAGGGAAAGGTGTTCGAACACGGTGGACAGGATCAGTAAGCGATGTCCTCGCGGCGGGCCAGGTTCAGAATCTCGGGGATCGAGGAAATGCCGTCCAGCACTTTGCGGACGCCGTCTTCCATCAGGGTGGTCATCCCGCCGATCCGGGCCTGCTCGCGCATCTTGAGGGTCGGTTCCCGGCGGAAGGTCATGTCGCGGATGATCGGCGACATTTCCATCAGCTCAAAGATGGCCTGGCGGCCTTTGTAACCCAGCTTGCACTGGTCGCAACCGACGGGGTTGTAGATTGTCTTTCCCTCGACGTCCGCCGGCTTGAGGCCGACGGCGCCCAGCTCTTCCACCGTCGGCGAGTGCGGCTCCTTGCAATGCGGGCAGAGCCGGCGCACGAGCCGCTGTCCCATGATGGCTTGCACGGACGACGCGACAAGGAAGGGCTTCACGCCCATGTCGAGAAGTCGGGTCAGGGCGCCGGGCGCGTCGTTCGTATGGAGGGTCGAGAACACAAGGTGCCCCGTGAGGGCGGCCTGGATGGCGATTTCCGCGGTTTCCTGGTCTCGAATTTCGCCGACGAGAATGATGTTGGGTGCCTGTCGCAGCATGGCACGGATGATCCGACTGAACGTGAATCCGATGTGCGCCTTCACCTGCGACTGGTTCACGCCCGCCAGGACGTACTCGACCGGGTTCTCAGCCGTGATGATTTTCACGTCCGGCTTGTTCAGTTCCTTAAGCGCCGCGTACAGCGTCGTCGTCTTGCCCGATCCTGTCGGACCCGTGACGAGGAAGATCCCGTTCGGTTTCTTGATGATTTCCTGGAATCGCTTGTAGTCCGCACCCGAGAAGCCGAGCTCCTCGAGGCCGATCAGGCCCGTCTTCTTGTCCAGGATTCGCATGCACATGCACTCGCCATGCGTCCCAGGGATGATCGAAACCCGGATGTCCAGCGAGCTTTCGCCTACCTTGATCTTGATACGTCCGTCCTGCGGCTTGCGCTTCTCGGCGATGTCCATGTCCGCCATGATCTTCAGACGCGACAGGACCGATCCCTGCAGCCGCTTCGGAGGCGAGTCCACCTCCTGGCACACGCCGTCGATCCGGTACCGGATCCGCAGCTTCTTCTCCATGGGCTCGACGTGGATGTCGGAAGCGCGATTGCGCACGGCCTCGGCAATGATCAGCGTCACGAGGCGGATGACGGGCGCGTCATCCTCTTCCTTCGATTCAAGTTCTTCCGTATTACGGACGGCAACTTCGGAAGCGGTCAATTCTTCGAGGGCTGCGTCGAACTGCCCTTTCATCGCCGCGCCGCCGCCGTAGATGCGGCCCACCGCCTCGACGACGTCCTCGCGGGTCGCCAGGACGCACTCGACTTCGGTGTTCAGGATGAACCGCAGGTTGTCGAGCGTGAAGAAATCGAGAGGGTCGCTCATCGCGACCGTGATGCCGCGGCCATTCTTCTTCACGGGGCAGATCTTGTAATCGTCGCAGACCTGCTTGGGGACGAGCTGCGTCAACTCGGCCTCGACCTCGAGGTCCTCCAGGCGCATGAAAACGAGGTTGAACTGCTTGGCGAGCGCCTCCGTGACCTGCACCTGCGAGCAGACCTTCTGCTCGATCAGGATCTCGCCGAGCTTCTTCCCGGGGTTTTCATGCTGGAGCTTGAGCGCGTCCTTGATCTGCTTGGCGGACGCCGCCTTCATTTCTTCCAGAATTTTCCCGAGCGGCTTGCGTTCGTTGATTCCCATGGTCGGGTGCGCTTCTCCGGTGAAAGTTCGTTCAGGACCTGCGAACGCGCGAACCGTGATTCTAAAGCTGGGCATATCCGAAGTCAAACGTGAGCGTGCTTCCTGGAAGGGCACCCTCGCAGGCGGACGCCGGAGGTTCAATGCTTATCGCAGCGTGGCCCCGTGCAGGCCTGCACTTCGAAGGGCGCACGCTTCGGAGCGAAGTGCCCCGTCGCGCCCGATTTGACGAGGGGGGGAGGCCGTGCTAGGGTTCCTGCTTCAAGATGACGTCCGGCAACAGGTTCGGTCTGGCGGAGAGGTCCCCCTGAAGAGCGTTCGACTTGCGCTGGGAATGCTGGCCGCCGTCGCGCTGGCCGGGTGCGCCAGCGGGCCGGATTCCGTGAGCAGGGCAGCGCCGGAACTCGGCAACGTGAAGGAGAGCTTTGAGTCCTTCAAGGATGCGATCGCAAAAGAAGACTACGACGCCGCTTACGACACGCTGTCCCGCGACACGAGGGACCGCTACCCCGCGCAGCTCTTCTGGATTGCTTTCAAAATGACCGGCACGGGGCAGCGCTACCAAAGGCTCATTTCCGATTCAACGCTGGTCACGTCGATTGAAAAGTCCGACCAAACCAGCGCCGTTGCCGTGCTTCGCGCGGCAGATCGGGACGCCGACCTGGCCGATCCAGGCCGGAAGCATTTCGAGATGAAGAGCTTCCGCCTCGTCAAGGAGGATGAGAAGTGGCTCGTGCAGTTCACCCTCCAGGAGTTTTTCGGCATCCCGGAGGACCAGTTCTTTGACTATTCCAGGGTCACCCGGAAGCGGGATTTCAGGCAGCGGAGATAGCATGGCCACGAAAGCGGTCTACTGGTTCGGCGACGGAAAGGCGGACGGCAACTCGGGGATGAAAGATCTCCTGGGGGGTAAGGGAGCCGGCGTCGCGGAAATGACGAACGCGGGCATCCCGGTGCCGCCGGGAATGACCATCACCACGGCGGTCTGCATGCGCTTTTACGAAAACGGAAAGCGCTTCCCGAAGGATGCCGAACCCGAAATGTGGGGGATGCTTGGGCGCATCGAGAAGTCGACGGGAATGAAATTCGGGGACGCCGCGAATCCGCTGCTCGTCAGCGTCCGCTCCGGCGCGAAATTCTCGATGCCGGGGATGATGGACACGATCCTCAACCTCGGGCTGAACGACGTGACGGTCGAGGGGCACGGGCAACGGGCCAAAAACCTGCGGTTCGCCTGGGACTGTTATCGCCGCTTCATCCAGATGTTCGGAAACGTCGTGATGGACGTGGAGAAGGAGCACTTTGACCGCAAGCTGAAAGCCCGCAAGGACGCGAAAGGGACGAAGCAGGATACGGACCTGGGGCTGGAGGACATGAAGGGGCTGGTGGGGGATTTCAAGGCGGTGGTGCGGGAGCATGCGGGGAAGGACTTCCCGCAGGACGTAAAGGAGCAGTTGCGCGGGGCGCGGGATGCGGTGTTCCGCTCGTGGAACAACGACCGCGCGATTGCGTACCGCCGGATGTACCGGATCCCGGACTCGATCGGGACGGCGGTGACGGTCCAGTCGATGGTGTTCGGGAACACGGGGCCGAAATCGGCGACGGGTGTCGGCTTCACGCGTGACCCGGGCACCGGCGAGAAAAAATTCTACGGCGAATTCCTGACGAACGCGCAGGGCGAGGACGTCGTGGCGGGAATCCGGACGCCGCGTCCGATTGCGGAGCTGGAGACGGAAATGCCCGCAGCGTTCGCGCAGCTCCGGGAAATCACGAGCCGCCTGGAGAATCACTACCGGGACGTCCAGGACTTCGAGTTCACGATCCAGGAAGAAAAGCTCTACATGCTGCAGACGCGGAGCGGCAAGCGCACCGGGCATGCGGCGGTGAAGATCGCGGTGGACATGGTCGCGGAGAAGCTGATCAAGCCGGACGAAGCCGTGGCGCGCGTCGAGCCTGCGATGATCGAGCAGTTGCTGCACCCGGTGTTCGACCCGATCAAGAGGAGGAGCTTCGCGGTCATTGCGAAGGGGCTGAACGCGAGCCCCGGCGCTGCGGCCGGCAAGGCGGTTTTCGACGCGCCGACCGCAGTGGCGTGGAAGGACAGGGGCGAGCGGGTGCTGCTGGTGCGCGCCGAGACATGTCCCGACGACATCAAGGGAATGGCGGCCGCGCGCGGCGTGCTGACCTCGACAGGCGGGCGCACGAGCCACGCAGCGGTGGTCGGCCGTCAAATGGGAAAGCCGAGCATCGTCGGCTGCGGCGCGATCCATGTGGACGAGGAAAAGCGAGTTGCGTCCGTGGACGGAAAGACCATCCGGGAGGGCGACTTCGTCTCGATCGACGGCACGACCGGCGAAGTGATGCTGGGGGACGTGCCGACGCGCGACTCGGACATTCTCGAGGTCATGCGCGGCAAGCTGGACCCGGCGTCCAGCGAGACCTGGCAGAAATTCTCACAGCTCATGAAGTGGGCGGACAATCTTCGAACGCTGAAAGTCCGCGCCAACGCCGACATCCCGCGTGACGCCGAGGCGGCGATCGCCCTGGGCGCCGAGGGGATCGGGCTCTGCCGCACCGAGCACATGTTTTTCGCGGCCGAGCGGCTCCCGATCGTGCAGGAAATGATCATGGCAACGACCGAAGAAGCGCGCCGCGCCGCTCTCGAAAAACTCGTCGGGTTCCAGCGCGATGACTTCTACGGGCTCTTCAAAACCATGGCCGGCCGTCCCGTCACCATCCGCACGCTCGATCCGCCGCTTCACGAGTTCCTCCCGAAGCGCGAGGACCTGATGGTCGAAGTAGCAGAAATGAAGGCGCGCGGGCAGGGCGGGCCGGAGCTGGAAAAGAGGGAGAAACTGCTCCACCGCGTCGAGGAGCTTCACGAATTCAACCCGATGCTGGGACTGCGCGGCTGCCGTCTCGGGATCCTTTACCCCGAGATCACCGAGATGCAGGCGAGGGCGATCTTTGAAGCGGCGTGCCAGTGCGCGAAGGAGAAAAAGGCGGTGGTGCCGGAAGTCATGATCCCGCTGGTGGGGCACGTGAATGAGTTGAAGCACCAGGCCGCCCTCGTCCGGCGCGTGGCCGAGGAGGTGATGAAGAAGGCGGGAGTGAAGGTGAAGTATCTCGTCGGGACGATGATCGAGATCCCGCGAGCCGCCCTTGTTTCCGGCGAAATTGCCCAGGAAGCCGAGTTTTTCTCTTTCGGCACGAACGACCTGACGCAGATGACCTTCGGCTACTCCCGCGACGACGCCGGGAAATTCCTGCCGCTCTACATCAGCGAGGCAACCCGGATTCTCCCCGAGGACCCCTTCGTTTCCGTCGACAAACCCGGCGTCGGCCGGCTGATGAATCTCTCGGTTACCGAGGGAAGGGCGACCCGCCCGGATCTCAAGTGCGGGATCTGCGGCGAACACGGCGGCGACCCGGAAACCGTGATTTTCTGCCACGAGCTGGGACTCAACTATGTCTCGTGCAGCCCCTACCGGGTGCCTGTCGCCCGCATCGCCGCCGCCCACGCGGTCCTTCGCGAGCGCGCCAAAGGGCCGGCCAGCAAGAAGCCATCTACCCGGAAAAGCGAGCGGAAGGTGGGGAAGCGGAGGTAAAATTCCCTTTCTATGGCCGCTGACAAAGACCAGACGATCGGGCGCCTAGCCGTCTCTCGCGGGATCATCTCGCAGAGCCAGCTGCGTCAGTGTCTGGAGGAACAGCAGAAGTCCGCGCGCCCTCTTCCTTTGGCCGTCATCCTCCTGAAGAAGGGGTTTCTGGACGACCGCGACCTTGAGACGCTGATGGAGGCATCGGAGCGGATCGCAGGGGCGAAGACGACCTCGCAGGAGAACTCCACGGCGAAGGACGAAACGGGATCCAAGGCGAGCGCTTACAGCGACGCGCTTGGTTCGCTGATCGACAGCGGCGAAGGCAAGGCGATCAAGCCGCCGCAGCGCTCGAGGACGGTGGACGCCCCGGGCGGCATGGGGATCGCGGCGATGGCCGACGCTCTCGACACACCCCCTCCGCCACGAAAGAAGGCCGCCGAGAGCTCGGGCCCCAGCCTGCTTGGCGATTCGCTTTCGGCGATGGATGCGATGGAAGCGGCGCCGAAGCGGAAGTCTGCCGCTCCGCCGCCTGAGGAACCCTCGGCCCCCGCGGCGCGCCGCAAGCCGGCCGCTGAGGACAACGGGCCGGCGTCCTTCGACAAGGTCTCCGTCGGTACAGGGCTTGTGAACACGAGCGCGCTTCCGGATCTCGATGATGATTCTCCACCGCCGCCGAGAAGGTCGGCTCCGCCTGTGGAAGCGCCCCCGCCAGCGGCCCGAAGGGGTGGGCCGCCTCCTGCGGACGACGACATGATGGTCCCTTCAAAGAAGCGGACCACCGAGCCCCCCAAAGTGGCGCCCCGGAAGGAAGAGGGAGGCCTGGCGGACTACGACAAAGTCTCGGTGACGAGCGGGCTCGTCAACACGAATGCCCTTCCTGATCTCGATGACGAACCGGCACCGCCTCCGAAAAAGGCCGGTCGGCCCGTTCCGCCCGCAGAAGAGCCCGCTCCGGCGGCACGCCGTGGCGGACCTCCCCCGGCCGACGACGAAATGCTGGTCCCGCCGAAAAAGCGGCCAAGCGAGCCGCCGAAGGTGGCTGCAAAGAAGGACGACGGCAGGCCCGCCGAATTCGACAAGGTTTCGGTCACGAGCGGCCTGGTGGACACCAGCACGCTGCCGGATCTCGACGACGAGCCGGCTCCGCCACCGAAGAAGAGCGGCCGTCCCGCGCCGGTTCTCGAAGAACCTTCACCGGCGCCCCTGGCAAGGAAGGGCACTTCTCCGCCGTCGGAGGATGAAATGCTCGTCCCGGCCCGGAAAAGCGCCAGTGACCCTCCGAAAGTCGCTGCGAAGAAGGACGACGGCAGGCCCGCCGAATTCGACAAGGTCTCCGTCACAAGCGGGCTGGTGGACACCAGCACCCTGCCCGATCTCGACGATGAGCCTGCGCCGCCGCCGAAACGGGGTGCGCGACCCGCACCTGCCGAGGAAGCACCGGCGCCCGCCCCCGTCGCGAAGAAGGAGACGCCAGCGGCGGCAAAGAAGGCGGTCGAAGGAGGACTGGCCGAATACGACAAGGTGTCGGTGACGAGCGGCCTGGTCGATACGAGCTCCCTTCCTGACCTTGACGACGAACCCGCCCCCCCGCCGAAGAAGGCCGGCCGCCCTTCTCCCGCTTCTGCCGAGGAGGCCCCCGCCCCCGCGACGCCCGCAGCGCGCAAGCAGGGAACCGAGGAGTTCCTCGCCGAAGCAATGTCGGCCTCTCAGAGGACCGCCGAGCCTTCCACCGACACTCCGGAGTCCTCCCGCCGTCCGGATTTCGAATTCCAGCTCATCGGGCCCCAGAGCGATCACTTCAAGAGCGTGACCGCGCCGGAAGAATCCAAGCCGGAGGAAGAGGGCCCCGAAGAGCTGGAAAGCGCTCTTCAGGCCAAATCAGCGGGCTCTCCGGAGCCGGAAGCGACGGCGGATGGCTCCTTCGAGGAAGTCGAACCTGAGCCGGAAGTCGCTTCGTTTGAAGAGGTCTCGCCGAACCCGGAGGCGGAGCGCAAGGTTGAGGGGGAGCGCAAAGCTGAGGAGACTCGCAGGGCTGAGGCAGCGAAGAAGGCGGAGGAGGAGCGCCAGGCGGAGGAGGCGAAGAGAGCGGAGGAGAAGAGGAAGGCTGGGGAGGCACGGAAGGCGGAAGAAGCGCGCAAGGCTGAAGAAGCGCGCAAGGCGGAAGAGGCGAAGCGAGCGGAAGAGAAGAGGAAGGCTGAAGAGGCGCGCAAGGCCGAAGAGGCGCGCAAGGCTGAAGAGGCGCGCAAGGCTGAAGAGGCGCGCAAGGCTGAAGAGGCGCGCAAGGCCGAAGAGGCGAAGAGGGCGGAAGAGAAGCGCAAGGCTGAGGAAGCGCGCAAGGCTGAGGAAGCGCGCAAGGCTGAAGAGGCGCGCAAGGCTGAGGAAGCGAAGAGAGCGGAAGAGAAGAGGAAGGCTGAGGAGGCGCGCAAGGCCGAAGAGGCGCGCAAGGCTGAGGAGGCGCGCA
>JBBTCT010000011.1:121928-129301 GCA_038060895.1 Planctomycetota bacterium | reverse complement strand
CCGAAGAGGCGCGCAAGGCCGAAGAGGCGCGCAAGGCCGAAGAGGCGCGCAAGGCCGAAGAGGCGCGCAAGGCTGAAGAGGCGCGCAAGGCTGAAGAGGCGAAGAGAGCGGAAGAGAAGAGGAAGGCGGACGAGGCGCGCAGGTCGGAAGAAGCAATGAATGCAGAATTGGCGCGGAAAATCGAGGAGGCCCAGCGGGCCGACGATTCACGCCAGTCCGACGAATCCGCGAGTGCTGACGATGCGCGCCTCGCCGCCGAAGCCCGGACGATCGAAGAAATGCGGGTGGCGGAGGAGGCCCGTCAGACCGAAGAAGTCCGTGTGGCGGAAGAGGCAGCGAAGTCGGCGGCGCCGCTTCGTGGCAAGGAATCGCGCAAGGCCAAAAAGGCTCGCAAAGCCGAAGAGGCGCGCCGGGCGAGAGAGGCGGCACAGGCAGCCGGCACGCCGCTTCCGCCCGGTACAGATTCACCGTCGGATACGACATCTTCCGCCGAAATGGACGCGGTCCAGGAATCGACCGCCGATTCCGCCCCGTTTGAGGAAGTTCCGGCGACAGACGTCGTCGAAGTGGTTGCTGCTTCGCCGCAGGATGATCGTCCCTCCCGCGGTGAGCCTCTTCCGTTGATTGAGCGTCCGGTTCCGGATAAATCTCCGGCCGTTCCGGGGTCCGCCGGCTTGCAGGTGGATTCTGTCGAGGTTGAGACGGTGAAGGCGGGCGATGGTCTCGACGAGGTCCAGGAAGTCGCGGAGCCTGCGAAAGCGGAATCGTCAACGACAGAACCGGAAGCTTCGTCCGCCGCGTTTCCGCCGCCGCCCCCCGCGGAAACGCCGGCCGCGCCGGCCACCGAGACCTACGGGGAGGCGACGCAGGTCGACCAGGTGGATGCTGTCGATGAGGTCAGCGAGGTCGAATCAACGGGACTTGGCGCCGAACCGCCGCCCTTCGCCGAAGTCGCCGCCGCGTCTGCGAGTGCGCTGGCCACGCCGATGGAAGGGGAGGCAGCCGGGGAAGGACTCCAGGGTTCCATCGAGGAATTTGCGGGTGAGGCGGCCGCTGGGGAAGGGCTGGAAGAGCCCCCCGCGCATCCGGCGCCCCGGTCGGCGACCCAACGGATTTCCGCTGCCACGAAAGAGGCTTCGGAAGAACCGACAAAGAAAAAGGGCGGAATTCTCAAGGTCCTGGTCATTTCGCTGTTCATCCTGATCGCTGCCGTAGCGGGCGCGGTGTTTCTCGCGCCACTGCCCCTACTCAAGGACTGGATGAACAAGTTGAAGGTGCCGGCCAAGGCGCAATCGGAAATCCTGAAGCTGCGCGGCGAGAAGCCGGTCCCGCCTCCGGACGGTCAGCCGCAGCCTCCGAAATAGCGGATTTCCGTCGCTTCGCCGCGAACTTCCGGAGGCGCCAGGCGATTCAGGAATAGCGCTCTCTCGCGCCGCGTTTGAGTCCTGCGGAAGCGGTATCATGTGCGGATCGCGGGGGGCCCCGGAGGCAACATGCAGTTCCAGCCCATCGGTTACCTGGAGTGGATGAAAGACCACTTCGGGCGCCACAAATACGATCTCGCGAACCCCGCGGTGAAGCCGCTGAGGCCCGCCGATCTGGGACTGACGCCGCGCGACCTGGAATTCACGGGCGAAAACTACCACGGGCACCCCGGCCTTCTCAAGGCGATCTCGGAACGATTCAACGTCTCGCCCGCGAATGTCGTCCTCACGGACGGCGCTTCCATGGCCATCGCGCTCGTTTCATTCGCGCTCTTCGAGCACGGGACGCAGTTGTTGCTGGAAGTGCCGAACTACGAGCCGCTCTACCGACTGCCGCTGTCGCTGGGGGCGGACGTGCGGATCCTCGAACGCCCCTACGAAAAAGGATTCCAGATCGATCTCGAGTCGCTTCAGCGCCGCATTTCCCGCAACACGCGGGCGGTGTGGCTGACGAACCTGCACAACCCGAGCGGAGTGAAGACCGACCCGGAGCGCCTGCGGGCGATCTGCCAGGTGGCGCGGAGTCACGGGGCGGCGGTGATTGCGAGCGAAGTGTTCCGCGACCTTGTCTTTGAAGGGGATCCGCCGTCACCGGCGTTCAAGCTGGACCCGAGCGCGATCTCGATCGGATCGCTGTCGAAGCTGTACGGACTGGACGGGCTGCGCGTGGGATGGATCCTGTGCAACGAGGACCTGGCGAAGAAGCTAGGGTCCATCAGGAATCACCTTTCGGTGACCGGGTCTTTCCTCTGCGAGCAGGTGACGCTGGTGGCGTTCCGGCAACTCGACAAGCTCATCGCCAGGACGCGCGGCATCGTTGGCGAGAACTTGCCGGTGCTCCGCGAGTTCGTCGCTTCACGCGACGACATGGAGTGGGTCCCGCCGGACGGCGGGACGATCGCGTTCCTCAAGCTGCGCCACGGGGTGCCGAGCTGGGAATTCGCGCGGTTCCTGCAGGAGAAGTACGACACGCTGGTCGTGCCGGGAGATTTCTTCTGGGCGAAGGGGTTCCTGCGGGTTGGATTTGGCGGGGACACGGAGAACCTGAAGGCCGGGTTGAAGGTGCTGGGGACGGCGCTGACCGAGTGGCGGCGCGTGAGGCATGTTGGGGGGTAGGGGAGGGGGTAGTGGGTAGTAAGGGCCCATCGGCGAAGCGCGGTCGTTGGCGAACTGTGCGCTAGTCGAATCGCCTTTACTACCTACTACCTACTACCTACTACGCCCTACCCACTGGAATGCGATAATCGTCCCGTGTCCACGCAGAAGAAACCGGCTCCTCCTCCCGCTTCCCGCCCCAGCCGCTGGCGCCGCAAGCTTGTCCTGTTCGTCGTGCTCCCCGTTGCGGCGTTCCTCGCCTTTTTCAAATGGGTCGTCGCGCCCATGGTCGTCCGCCAGGGGGTCATGGCAGCCGTGGCGGCGCGCATTTGCGGAAGAGTCGAGATCCGGAGCGCAAGCATCGGATTTCGTGAAGTGGAACTGAGGGGCGTCTCGCTGTTTGATGCGACGGGCCGTGTCGCAGGGACAGCGGACGCCGTCGTACTTCGCACCGACCGCTTCCCGGTCGGATTCGGCACCCCTTCGATCGAGTCGATCCTGCTGATCCGGCCGGACATCCTCATGACGCTGGAGCCCGATGGAGAGTTCGACCTGCAGCGCGTCCTCGCCGCGCCGCCGTCGACCGCCGCTCCTGCGCCCGAGGTTTCCGGAAGCTCAAATACCGCACCGCCCCCGCCGCCCCCGACTTCGCTCTTTCTCCCCGAGAAAATCGCCGTCGAAGACGGAACGCTCCGGCTGGTCACTCCGTTGGTGAGCCCCACGTTCAGCGGGCTGGACGCGACCCTCGTCGTCGAAGCGCGCCGTTTCACTCTCGAAAACGCCGCCGCCCGCACATTCGGCGGACGTGCTTCGATTTCCGGCTGGCTCGGACGCGGGTCGGAGGAGGGCTGGAGCGTGAAGGTGAACGTGGCTGATGCTGACGTCGTGGAACTGGTGCGCGGGACGAAGCTGGAAGGGCACCGGCTGGCGGGTCGGCTGGACGGCTATTTGACTCTGGTGCGCGGATCGACCGGGGCTGCCGTGGGCGCGGGGTGGCTGGACGCGCGCGACGGACGCCTCCTGGACCTCCCGGTTTTCCTGTCCGTGTTCAACATTCTCCAGCTGAACTCGCCCGGTGAGTCGTTCGTCAAGACCTGCCGCACCGATTTTCACGTCCTGGCGGACCGGCTTCACGTGGAGCGCTGGTACGTCATCACGGACGGAATCTGCCTCTTCGGCGACGGCGATATCCTCTTCGACGGCCAGCGTCTGGACCTGGACTTTGTTCCCCGGCTGTCCCCGGAACCGCCGGAGGGGTACGAGACGCTCGCGGAAGCGGAGCAGCCCGTCGCCGATTTCATTCGCAAGAACGTCCTGGTGAGTGTGGACGTTACGGGCACGTGGATGGCTCCCGTGGCGGAGACGACGCCGTTGCGGGTGATTACGAAGCCGCTGAAGGACTTTTTCGGGCTGCTGAAAGGGAAGGGGTCCCGATGAAGCGTCTCGCGCTGCTCGCGCTCCTCGTTGCAGCAGGCTGCACGGGCAGCGGAACGACCACGGCCCGGACGGATGACGAGCTCGTGGAAGATCAGGCGATTGCAGCGGAAGTGAACCGGGCGCTGTCGCGCGTCGAGGGCGTGGACCGACTGAAGATCCAGATTGAAGTGGTCCGTGGGATCGTGAGCCTCACGGGGCCGGTCAGCGACGAGGCCTCCGCGAAAGCCGCTTGCGCAGCGGCTCGGAGGGTTGACGGGGTGAAGGGAGTCCGGGATTTACTGGAGCGGGTGGATCACTGAGAACGCGACCTCCGAGTCGCTACTTCGCCTGTTCGACCACCGCCCCTTCCGGAATCTCCATGTTCCACGCCTCCGGCTTGATGCCGTCGTTCAGGTCGACGCGCGTGATGGACGTATCGACGCGGTATTCCTTCCCGTCCTTCGTTTTTCCCGTTACCGCGATTCTCCAGGGAATCCAGGCCGACGGACCCGGACGCGCCTCCGCCGGCTTCACGGCGCGGTAATCGGATAACGCTACCGACGCAGTTTCAGCGCCGTCCTCACCGAAAAACACGATCCGCGACGCGAACAAGGTCGCCCTGTCATAGCGCGTGCTGCGAACGGGTTTGCCGCCGCGCTTCGTGACGACCGTCAGGTGGTCTTCCTCGTCTTCAGCGATCGAGCGATCGTCCCCGGGTTCCAGCCGCTCCTCGATCCACGCGAACGCCGCGACCAGCTCCTGATGTTCCTTCATCTGGCTCTTCACTTCTCCCCGGACCCATTTTCCCTCGATCGCGACGTTGATGACGAAGCGGTCCTTCACCATGACGAATACGAACAGCGTCGGGCCCATGCGTTTGGTTGCGTCCATGCGGAACCGGTCCGGCGGCTCGCAGTTGATGTAGGCCGTTACGGCGCCGCTGTGCTCCAGCCCTTCCACTTTCATGGTGGTCGCGAGGAGCAGGTCGTGAACCGCCGACCGTCTGGTTGAGAGCTCCGCGTCGAGATCCGCAAGGGAGTGGATGTCGCGCTTGTCCGGGCCCGAATTCTGGATGCATCCGGAGGTGAGAACCGGCAGCCAGGCGATCAGTGAAATTCCGGCCGTGCGCGCCAGGCGGGACGGGAGCGTCATTTCCAGGTCTCCAGTTCGGGACGGGCGAAAAGGGGGAGGAGGAGCGAATTTCTGCGCGCGTCGGCGGCGATGGACGGCTGGAGGGAGAGCGCTTCCCGAAGCGACGCCGCGGCAGAGTCCATGTGATCGTTGGCGGCCTGCGCGACGGCGCGATGAAGCCAGCCGACGGGACCGGGCGGTTCCTTGATGGATTCGAACGTGGCTTCTGCTTCCGCTGCGTGGCCCGTCCGGAGTTGGACCCAGCCGAGCGTGTCGAGGACATCCGGGGAGGCGAGCGGGTCCGCGGCCCCGCGCCGGGCGAACTCGAGGGCGAGATCGGGAAGGAGCAGTCCTTCGGCGAGGAGGTATGCGACGTTTCCGGCATTGGCGACGGGGGTTCCCGTGGACTCCACCGCAGCGCGGATCAGTCCTTCCGCCTCGGGCCGCCCGTCCTCCGCGGCGGCGAGCGCGCGCATCATCACGGCCCAGTCCCATCCGGTGTCGTGCGGTTCGCCGGCGATGGCCGCGCGCTGGAAGAAGAGCCGCGCGGTTTCCCAGAGCCGCAGTTTCGCTCCGCACCAGCCCGCGAGCGCCAGGCCCTCGTGCCGCAGGTCGGCCGTCCCGCACAGCAGGGACAGGGCTTCCGTCGTCTGCCCGCCGTCGTCCAGCGCCCCCGCCACGTCGGTGCGCAACTCGGCGCTCTTCGGGTCCTGCTCCAGCCAGCGCGTCACGGCGACGCTGTCGCCGCGCCTCACCAGCGCGGCCAGCGCCGTTCCGCGGACCGCGTCGCTCGCGTCTCCCGCGCACGCCCACAGCGCCGTCGCCGCTTCCTTTCCCGGCACCTGGCCGATGGCGGAAGCGGCAGCAACGCGGACGGAGATTTCGCCGTCGGCGGAGAGGCGCAGGAGTGTCTTCAGATCCGCGGCGCCCGCGGACCGGCCCATGCCCATCGCCACGGCGGCGCGCACCATTGCGTCCTCGTCGGATGCCATTTCCTTCAGGAGCGCCGCGGCGCCCTTGCCTCCGGCCTGCGCCGCCGCTGAAACCAGCGCCGCCCGCGCTTCCGGCGACTTCTCCGCCTTCGCGAATCCCGAGAGGAACTCGGCGCTGGCGGCGAAGCGTGCGGCCGAGCGTGCGGCGGCGGAGCGGACGAGGGAATCGTTGTCGCTCTTGAGGATTTCGCGGAGAAGAAGAGCGGCGACGTCCTCGGGAAACGCGCCCACGGCCTCGACGGCGTTCCAGCGCACGACGGGCGAAATGTCGCGCGCCGCCAGCGCGACCGGCATCAGCGTCGCCGCGCGAGGCGAGCGCGCCACGAGCCGGACGACCGCTTCCCGCACGCTGGCGTCCGGGTCAAGGAGCGCGGCGACGAAGCACTCAATATCGGCGAATCCCTCCGAATTCGCGATCCCCTGGATGGCCCTCGCTCGTACGAGAGGGCTGGTGTCGCCCAGGGCGCGCCGAAGGGTGTGGCCGTGCGCACGGTCGCGCAGGGCGCCCAGCATCCGCACGGCCATGAGTCGGACGGAAGCGGAGCCGTCGTCGCAGGCAATCACGTACAGCTCAGCGTGGCGCGCGGCCACGGGTTCGAGCGACGCGAGTATCTGGCACCGGTTGCCGTCGTCCTGCTCGCGCCCGAATTGTCCCTCGACATCCTGGAGGTAGGCGGCATCACGGTGCCGCAGGAACCACTCGTGCGCCAGCCGTCGCTCCCAGGCCTCGCCGCTCTTCAGGGCGCGCCCCATCAATCCGCGGGTGTCCAGTGCCGCGTCGCGCCCCAGTGCATAGAGCGCGACCCTCCGCGCCGTCGAGTCGAGTTTGTCCCAGGCTTCTGCCAGCGAGGCTCGCCCCTCGGGAGATCGCGCCAGCACGACGGCCGCCTCCACGCGCACGCCCGCCGATGAGTCGGCCAGCAGCCCGGGGGCGGCCTCCGCCGCCTCCAGCGGGTCAACCCTGTCCAGCGCGTTCAACGCGAGATAACGAACGTCCGGGTCCTTGCTCTTCAGCAGCCTGACGAGAGCCGGCGCGGTCCGCTTGTCACCGGCCCGCGACAGGATCACCGCATACTCCGCCTCCATGCCTTCTTCCGCGCGCTCCAGTCGCCGCGCGATGGCCGCCCATCCCGCCGGCCCGAGCAATTCAACGCCGGCGAGGAGTTCCTCGAAGCGCTTCTGGTTGGCTTCCCCGGCCATCCCGCGCAGGGCCTCCGCGCGGGCGAGGAATCGTTCGACGTCGGCCTCGACGTCG
>JBBTCT010000011.1:0-121918 GCA_038060895.1 Planctomycetota bacterium | reverse complement strand
GGCGAGGCCGGCCACGAAAGCGGCGCGGAGCGCGCGGGCGCCGAGGGCGGCGTCGGGGGAATCGAAGAGTCCGCGGACCGAGGCGGCATCGTCGCGGCCGCCGATTTTCGCGAAGAGTTCGAGGCCGAGGTCGGCTGTGTCGTGGTAGGCGAGCATGGCGCGCATTTCGGAGCGGTATTCGGGGCTGCCGGTGGCCGCGATTGCGACGGCCGCGGCGCGGCGGATCTCCGGCACGGAATCCGTTACGAGCCTCCGCACGGCCGAGGGGTCACGCTTCGCCGCCGCTTCGCAGGCTGCGGCCCTGACGCGCCAGATCGAATCGCGCGTCGCGGCATCCAGCGCCGCGCCTTTTCGCAGTCCGCGCGCCGCGGCTTCGCGCACCGCCCAGTTCAGGTCCGCCATCGCCGTCACAAGCGAAGGCTGCGCGGCCTCGCTCCCGATCGCCGCCAGCGCCCGGGCCGCTTCACGTCGCGTCTCCCACTCCCCGTCGGCGAGGACGTCCCGGAGTGAAGTGACGGCCGGATCGCCGATGCGGGCGAGCGCGGCGACCGCGGAGCGCCGGCGTCCCGCGTCGTCGGAGCGCAGCTCGTCGATGCGGGAAGCGACGGCAGGGTCATCGGGGGTCTCGGCCGAAGTGGCGAGTGCCGCAAATAAAAACATCGGTAGCGTGAAGCGGTTCAAAGGCGCTCCAGCCGCTTCCAGGCATGGGGAAGCGATTCGACCACATCGGCGGCAGTCATTCCCATCGCGCCGAGACGTTCCTGCGCAAGGTCGCCGGCCAGTCCGTGAGCATGGACAGCGAGGACTGCGGCGTCGAAAGGGTCCATTTTCTGCGCGAGGAGAGCTGCGGCAACGCCCGCAAGGACGTCGCCCGTGCCACCGCGGGCGAGACCGTGGGACCCGGTCGAATTCGTGAAGATGCGCTCGCCGTCGGTCACGATCGTCTGCGCTCCCTTGAGAACCAGGATCACGCTGTGTTCCTTCGCGAAGGCCGCCGCCGCGCCGCTCCGGTCCGCCTGGATGTCTTCGCGCGTCCTTCCCGTGAGTCGTGCCATTTCTCCCGGATGCGGCGTAAAGACGGCGTCGCGCCGCAGCTTCTTCATGTCCAGCGCCTTCGCGGCGAGAACGTTCAGCGCATCCGCGTCGTACACGACGGGCCCCTTTGCCGAGTCGATGACGAGGCGCAGCGTCCGGACGGCCCCGGCCGTCCTCCCCATCCCCGGCCCGATCGCCACGGCAGTCGCCGGCTCAATGATGGAGCGCATCTCGTCGGCGGTGGCATCCAGAGTCCCTTCCGGAGTCTCGGTCAGCGGCCTGACCAGCGCCGCGGGCAACGCAGACGCCGCCGGCAGGTAAACGCTCCACGGCACGGCCAGCTCCACGAGCCCGGCGCCGCTTCGAAGAGCCGCAGCGGCCGCGAGCATCGGCGCCCCCGACATGCCGACGCTTCCGCCCACGATCAGCGCCCGGCCAAAGTCGCCCTTGTGGGCGTCTGGACGTCGCGAGGGAACGGGCGGGACAGCGCGGATTTCCTTCACCGAAGACATCATACGGGAGCGCGCTCTACTTGGCCTCGCCGTACCGCCGGACAACCTTCATCGACTCCCGGAACTTCGCAGCCTGGCTTCCCGTCGGTGCGGCGGCAAGCAACGGCGAGAACTCGATCGTCTGGTTGACCTCGATCTCGATGGAGATCGCCACGCTCGTCTTGTAGTTCAGCACGAAGCGTCCCTTCACCTCGTACGTTCCCCGTGCGCGGCCGCGGATGGCGGTCGGCGGAGTGTGGTCGTCGACGGCGTCCTTCCCGGTGATCGTCAGCGTCGCGATATTTCCGTCCAGCTTCACCTCACCGTTGCCCTGCGCCTGCCAGCAGGGCAGGGCGCCCTGGGCAAGGGTTTTGCCGTAAGTCCCGGCAATCTTCTCTGGCGTCGGGCCCAGCGCGCCGCACAGGGATGCGAGTGAAACCCGCAGGAACGGCCCCGCATCGAGGTCGCGGATCTGCGTGCCCGGCTTCACAGCGATCTTCGGCAGCATCGTCGTGGCAGGTTCCCAGCCGCCGCGACCCAGGACCGCCAGCGTCGAATCGCTCGCGTTTCCCCGCACGATCGTGGTCGAGGTGGGGCTGAACGTCAGCTCGGTGAGCACCTCGGACCCCTCTGTCCGCGTCGCCTGCGGTGGATCCTTGCCGATCGCCAGGCGCGACGTAACGAATCGTCTGCGCACCGCCGGTTTCCCGATCGGCTCGGCCTTCTGCTCGCAGAATTCCGTCCAGATCTCGTCCAGCGTGAACTCCGTCCGTCCGCTTCCCGTTCCAAGGGCCTTCCCATCCTTGTCGAGCCCCTCGCTCCGGAACTCGACCGTCTGCTGCACCTCCACCATCTTGTCCATCTTCCACGCGACGCCCAGGCGCACCGCCTCTTCGGCGCGCGCCGCCGCACCGCATGTCAGCAGAATCAGCAGGCAGCTTCGCAGGGTCATTTCCAGCTCTTGGTGAACTTCCATTCCTCTTTCCACGTCTTCGTGCCCAGCTCGTCGTTCGCCATCACTTCGCGCATCGCCGACCAGGAAAGCTCCGACGGCCGCCCTTTCGTCACGACCCACTTGAGCGTCCCCTTGATCTCGACCTTGCCGCTCCCGTCTGCCACCAGTCCCGCGAATTCAATCGTCGCATCCGTCTTCGTGACCTCCGTGATCTTCGCTGAGACCTCGCAGCCGTGCCCCGTCGCTCCTCCGTTTTTCATGTCCTTCAGGAGCCCGTCCATGTTGGACGTGAAGAGGCCGCCGACGAGACCGGCGGCCATCAGCCTATGAAACTGGCAGATTTGCGCCTTGGCGATCTTCCATTCTTCGTTGGGCTTCATCGGCCCGGCAGGAAGAAGGAGCGTCAGCGCCTCGATCGGTCCTTTCGCAAGCATGTCCTCGACCGGCGCCGGCAGCTTTCCCTTTGCCACGGTCACCACGCACGCCGCCTCTTTGGGCTTCGCCTCCAGTTTCGCGACCGCTCCTTCCTGCCCGGCCGCTTCTCCCCCCTGGCGGGCCAGCGAGACCTTCGCCGACGTCCAGGTCCGCTTCACCGCGGTCGGCTGCCCTTCCGCGTCCGCTTCGCAAAGGTCCGTCCACGCTTCCTTCAGCGACCAGCCGCTCTTCACGAGCGGCCGCCCCACCCCCGCTTCCTTCGTCGCGTCTCCCCCGGACCCGCTCATGTCCGCGGACAGCTCCATCTTCCAGGTCTGGCCCTTCGTGAACTTGAGCTTCAGCTCGACGGGTTCCTGGGCGGAAGCGGGAATGGCCAGGAGCAGGAGGAAGGCGAAGCGGTGCATGGGACCTCGGGGCAAGGGAGAGGCCTTGATGACAACAGACTCCTGGCGTGCGTGCAAGCGGAGCGGTGGGGCGGAACTACCGTGGCGTGGCCTCGAATCTCGCGTCGGGGAAGCCGTCCCGGTCGTCGTCCCGCAGCCACTTCAGCTTTCCGCCGTACGCGTCCTCGAGATTCGTGAGCGCGAGCGACTTCACCTTGACGCCGTCCGGATTCACGACCATGCCCTCGATCCGGCCGGGGATGCGGAAGAGCCACTCGGGGTTGAGGCGTTCGGGGCCCGTGTCCTGGCCGGCGACGATGAAGTTGTCGGCGATCTTTCCGTCGCCGTCGACGTCGCAGGGAAGGTCGTCGCAGGAGAAGAGGACGAGCCCGCGGAGGAAGGCGAGGATGGCTTCCCGGTCGTCCTCGGTCAGGGACGCGTAGGCTTTCGACGAGGCGTCGGCCTCGCCTCCGTGCCTGCGGATCGATTCGTCGAGGTCGAGGGAAGCGCCATCATGTCCGTACGGCGCGCTCGATCCGACTCCCCAGAGCGGGGCCGTGCGGAATTTCTTGAGGATCGAGCCGTCGAACTGCATCTGGTGGAAAGCGGGCCCGACGTCGTGATGGGCGAAGTCGGAGTAGACGCCGCGGATGGTGAACGACTCCCGCTTGAGCGGGTCCCGCTTCTCGACGCAGCCTTCGAGGCGTCCGCTCCGCGCGTTCGCCGCGACTTTCAGGTCGAAAAACCGCCGGTCGCCGAGATACCTCTTCGTGTAGTCCTTGTTCCCATCGTCGCCCGCTTCGAGATGCCAGTCGGGAACGTGGCAGGAGGTGCAGCCGATGGACGTCATGAGCTTTCGCCCCTTTTCGCGAAGTGCGGTCCGGATCTTCTCGGCGGGGGAGGGGTGGTTCATCTGGAACCACTCGATCAGGTCGAGGTCGCCCGAAGTGATTTCCTCGAGCGTGCCGTCGCGGTCCGGGTCTTCCTTCGAGATTCCGCGAGCGTCCTTGACGACTCCGCGATCCCGGGTACGGCCGCTGATGAACTGGGGCATCCCGGGGACCGAAACCCCCGCGAGGCCGTCATTGTTCGGCTCTTCGGAGAGAATCGGGTCGTAGGCCTGCAGCCCGGTGTGCATGTCGTACGCATTTGCCGAGAAGGCGCGAAGCGTTGAGGCGACCGCGCCCTTGCGGTGGCCCCAGCCGAAGATCTGGAATTCGATCGTGTACCCCGCGACGCCGTCGTCGGTCAGGTTTCGCGCCCACGAAATCCGTTTGCCGTCCCTGTCCACATAGTGGATGAGGCAGATCGGGTTGATGTCCGGTTTGCCGTTCTTGTCCAGGTCGCCGAATGCGCCGAAGTCCACGCTGACATGCTCGCCTTCAACCCCGCCCGGCAGGTTCTCGACGACGGCGCGCACCCGGTCCGCTTCGCCGTTCGCGATCCACCCGTCCCGGTTCAGGTCGCCCTTCTCCAGGATCTTGAGCCGGAGCTG
The DNA here is from genome assembly GCA_038060895.1 of Planctomycetota bacterium. GTDB lineage: Bacteria > Planctomycetota > MHYJ01 > WSZJ01 > WSZJ01 > WSZJ01. The sequence goes on along the minus strand of JBBTCT010000011.1, from coordinate 117,124 downwards.
CCAGCCCAGCGTCTCCTGCAAACCCGACCCGAACGTGTGCGTCGTGTTCCGCCCGGTACCGCCGTTCTTGAAGAACGTCACTCCCGCGCCGCCGTCGCGGAACGGCACGTTGTGGCACATCGTGCAGGACGCAACGTGGTCGCGCGTCATGATCTTCGAAGCCTGGTCCTCCAGCACCAGCCCCGCCATCTTCCCCGCCTCTCCGAACGCCCCGTCCGCCACGCTGAACTCGCGGATGAACTCCTCACGCCCGCGCTGGTACGCCATCCAGGGGTCATTCTTGAAGAGCCACCCGGTCGTGCCTTCCTCGCCGTCCCACCCCGCGCTGACCGCCCTCACGCGCGGGCACTTGATTGACCTCCCCGAAAGGTCCTTCGGTTTCCTGATCGGGTCGTCATTCGAGTTTCCGGGCCTTTCCGGCGAGGGAACGAGGTCGTCCGAGAACGACGACAGGGAAGCGAGCGCCCAGATGCAGGCGGCGCCCGTGAGGCAGGCGAATCCTTTGTGAATACGCATGGCAGTCATCCGAATGGCCCTCAGGTTAGGCGTTCTTTCGACCATGTCTTTCATCCCGTTGCTCTCTGCGGCGAGAGTCTTGCGGCTTCGCAGGTCGAGCACTTGCGATCGTCGCCCGTCATGTATTTGACTCAGGGAAGTCCACGGACGGCCTTTCGTTAGGGGGGCGAGGTCGGCATGATCCTCACGTACTCTTCTTCCTTGCCCGCCGGGACCGCGACCAGCACAAGGTCGTCCGTCATTTCGTCCTTCCGCAGGATTTTGCGGAACTTGGTCAGCCACTGGCCCTTCTGCAGGTGCCCTTTCAGCCGCGACAGCCCCTTCACGTCCTCGGCCGGCGCCTCGCGGTTCGCGTACCACTCGTATTCGCTCCCGTTGAACGACTTCGACGGGTCCTTCACTTTCACGATCACGCCCTTCGTGGCCATGTAGCGCTGCTCGAGCTGCTTGACCAGCTGCGCGGCCTGCTCCTCGGTTCGGCCGTCCTTGATGGCGCTCGCCTTCGCTTCCTTTGCGAATTCTTCAAATGAGAGGACGAGGTCGCCGGGGGGAAGCGCGCCCAGCCCGCCCTGCGCGTAATTCTTGAGCGGGTCGTCGAGGACGGAGACCTCGCCGTCGCCGAGCTTTTTCGCCCACTCGAGCTTCGTCGTCTCGTATTTCGGATCTCCGCCCTTTTTCTTCGCGACCCACTCGTTCCGCTGCTGCAATTCGGCCTGCTGGTCGGCATTCACCGAGCAACCCAGCATGTAGGTCAGGAACATGACACGGTACGAGTGCATCCACGACAGGTCGCCCTCGAGGTCCATCTGCTTCGCGGCCTGCACGTAGAAGAGCGCGTCTGTCTGGTCCTTGACCGACAGTGCCGTGATCCTCAGCGGGTAGACGCACTTCTCGCTTGCGAACGTGAAGCGCGTCGGCGTGACTTCACCTGAGTACTCGCCCTTGGCGCCCTTCTTCATCTGCTTCGGGTCGATCTTCATCACCGTGAAGAACCACTTCTTCTTGATGTAGAAGTCCAGCGTTCCCTGGTCCCCGGAGTAGACGTACTGGTTCTCCTTCAGCCAGTCGAACAGGCCGTTCGCCTGCTCCGCGACGATGATCTTGTAGTCGAGCGAGCCCACGACGCCGGCCTCGAGCACCTTCACGCCGTGGCTTTTGTCGTCCGAGGCTCCTTCCTGGACCGTGCCTCCCGGCGCCCCGCCTCTCCTCTTTGACAACATCCGCCGGTCGCCGACGTCCCAGATCGCCTCGGGAAGGGGCATGAGGATCGAGTAGATCGCGAGATCCTTGAAGAAGTCGCGCGGCATTTCGTCGAGCTTGGGCTGCGAGGGCGTGGGAATGACCATCCCGAAGTCGACCGCGTTCCCCTCGAATTTCGGCTGCACGGTGAACGCTTCGACCTTCTTCTCCTCGTCCCACGCGATGAACGCCTTCTGTCCCGGCTGGTTGATGTCCTTCTCCTGCGCCGCGAAGTAGCAGCAGGCCGCGTCCGCTTTCGGGGCGGGGAAGCGGGCTGCGACGATCGCGCCGGTCCCGAGCGCCGCAACCGCCGCTGCGCCCGCCAGCCATGCTTTCGTATTCATCTTGCCTCTTTTCATTATTCGCCGATCTTTCGAAGAGCCTCTCCGGCTGCGACGCGCAGTGCCGGGTCCGACTCGGCCGATTGGAGCGCCTCACGGGCGTCCCGCGCTGGAGGTCCGATCTCGCCGAGCGCCCACGCGGCCCAGCCTCGATGGGGGGCTTTTGACTTGAGAAGCGCCGTGAGCGCCGGGACGGATTCTGCGCCGAGTTTTGCGATCTCTTCGGCGGCTGCGATGGCTGTTTGTGTGGATTCGCCTGTCATCAGGTAGATCAGAATCGGGATGGCGGCGGGGCCCTGTTTTGACAGCCCGCTCACGGACTCACCGGCCGGCGCGCCGGTTCGGAAGGCGATGACGGCGCCGCATGGGTCGCTGTAACGCGAGCCTCCGCAATCAGTGTATTGGAGCTCCTGCTTTCCGCTGCATCCGGCCGCGGCGACCATCAGCGTGAGAATCCAGCACCGCACACCAGGCACCATTTGAGACCTCACTGTTCTTCGGAACGCCGCCTCTGCCTGCCTCTGCCTGCCTCAAGAACTGCGGGCCCTTCGACTCGCTTCACTCACTCAGGGCGTAGTCCCCTTTGCTCGCTTCGCTCGCACGGGGACTACGGTGGGCTCGTCGGCATGATCCTCACGTACTCCTGTTCCTGCCCCTTCGACACCGGCACCAGCACCAGGTCATCCGTCATTTCTTCTTTCCTCACGATCCTGCGGAATTTCGTCAGCCATTGGCCCTTTTGCAGGTGCCCCTTCAGCCGCGACAACCCCTTCAGGTCTTCTTCGGGTGCGTCGCGTCGCGGGTAGTAGACGTACCGGCTTCCGATCGGCGATTTTTCCGGGTGCGCCAGTTTCACGATGTCGCCCTTCGCGGATCCGTACTCTTTCTCGATGCGCGCCAGGCCCGACTTCACCTGCCCCGGATCCTGCGGATGCGCGGTCTTGAGGAACTCGCGCGCCTCCTGGATGAGCGTCTCCGTTGAGATCAGCACGTCACCTTCGGCCACGGGCGCTCCGCCGGCCTGGGGCCAGAAGCGGAGGGGGTCCTCGAGAACTGAGAGGTCTGAGTCGGCCAGCTTCCGCGCCCACTCGAGTTTCGTCGTCGTGAACGCGGCGTCCTTGTCGGTCTGTTCGTTCAGCCATGCCTGGCGCACGTTCAGCTCCTGCTGTTGCTCGTCCGAAATCGAGCATCCCAGCATCCACGTGAGCCACATGATCCGGTAGGACGGCATCCACGTCATGTCGCCCGTGAGGTCCATCTGCTCCGGGGACTGCACGTAGAACAGCGCGTCGGTGGATTCTTTCACAGAAACCTGCGTGATCTTCAGCGGATAGATGCAGGCATCGCTGGCGAATGTGAACCGGGTCGGCGTGACTTCGCCGGCGTAGCTGCCCTCGGCCGTCTTTTTCATCTGCTTCGGGTCGATCTTCATCACCGTGAAGAACCACTTCTTGCGGATGTAGAAGTCGAGGGTTTCTTCGTTGCCGGAGTAGACGTATCTGTTTTCCTTGAGCCAGTCGAAGAGTCCCGAAGCCTGTTCGGCGACGATGACCTTGTAGTCGAGCGATCCGACAACGCCGGCCTCGAGCACTTTGACTCCGAATTTCCTGGCGGCGGAGTCGTTGACGGGGGCCGGCCCTTCCTCACCCGCGGAGAAGGCCACTCCGATGGCGCCGGAAAAGTCCTCAAAGGAAATGGCCTGGGCGGTCGGGAGGAGAATCGTGTAGATCGCGAGGTCTTTGAAGAAGTCGCGCGGCATCTCGTCGAGCTTGGGCTGGGCGGGGGTCGGGATCACCATGCCAAAGTCGAGGGCGTTCCCCTCAAAGCGCGGCTGGACGGTGAACGCCTCAACGCGGCGCTCTGGATCCCACTGGATGAACGCCTTCTGCCCGGGCTGGTTGATGTCCTTTTCCTGCGCCGCGAAATAGCAGCAAGCCGCGCCCGCGCCGGGCGGGTAGATGCTGATGGCGGCAATTCCCGCGACGCCGAGAGCCATCACGGTCCCTGCCAAGGCAATGACAAGCTTGTGCTTCATGTTGCTTGATCCCCGATCGTCACGGTTTTCGTTTCTTGACGCGTTGTTTTGATGGGACGCATGCCCTTCGTCTCGCTCCGCTCGCTCAGGTCGTAGTCCCCCTTTGCTCGCTTCGCTCACCGGGGGACTACGGCGGAGATGTCGGCATGATTCTCACGTACTCCTGCTCTTTCCCCGCAGCCACCGGAACCAGCAGCAGGTCGTCCGCCATCTCGTCCTTCCGGATGATCTTGCGGAACTTCGTCACCCACATCCCCTTCGCAAGGTGTCCTTTCAACCGCGACAGCCCTTTCACGTCCTCGTCCGGAGCCTCTCGCGCGGGATTCCACATCCACTGCGAGCCCGTGAACTGCGTGTTCGGGTTCGCTACTTTCACGATCGCGCCCTTCGACGGCGGATACATCTGCTCGAGCTGCTTGAGCCGGCCCTTCGCGTACTCGTCGTTCTTCCCCTCCTTCGACTTCTCGTACTCGTCCCAGACCGTCTTCAGGAACTCTTCCTGCGTCACGACCCTGTCGCCCTTCGCCATATTCCCGCCGCCCATCTGGGCGTAATTGCGAAGCGGCTCCTCGAGGACGGCGACGTCCTCGTCGCCGAGTTTGCGCGCCCACTCGAGCTTGGTGGTCTCGTACCTCGGGTCCTTTGCCATCTTGGCCTGGACCCACTGGTTCCGCTGGTTCAGCTCCGTCTGCTGGTCCGCGTCCGCCGAGCAGCCGAGCATGAAGGTCAGCCACATGACGCGGTAACTGTGCATCCAGGACAGGTCGCCGGGGAGGTCCATCTGCTGCGGAGCCTGCACATAGAAGAGCGCGTCGGTCTTGTCCTTCACGCTGATCTGCGTGATCTTCAGAGGGTAGATGCAGGACTCGCTCGCGAAGGTGAAGCGCGTCGGCGTCACCTCGCCGGAATATTCGCCTTTCGCTCCCCTCTTCATCTGCTTCGGGTCGATCTTCATGACCGTGAAGAACCACTTTTTCCTGATGTAGAAATCGAGCGTCGTCTGGTCGCCGGAGTAGACGTAATTGTTCTCCTTCAGCCAGTCGAACAGCCCGTTCGCCTGCTCGGCGACGATGATCTTGTAGTCGAGCGAGCCGACAACGCCCGCTTCGAGCACCTTCACGCCGTGGTCCTTGCGAGGCTGGTCGCCTTGCAGAAAATCGCCTCCCGCGGCAGCGCCGGCAGGGTAGGGCGCCCCGCCATCTTCCATCGGCCGCGCAACCAGGTCGACCCAGATCGGCTGCGGAAGCGGCATCAGGATGGTGTAGATCGCCAGGTCCTTGAAGAAGTCGCGCGGCATCTCGTCGAGCTTGGGCTGCGCCGGCGTCGGGATCACCATGCCGAAATCGACCGCGTTCCCTTCGAATTTCGGCTGCACGGTGAACGACTCCACCTTTCGGTCCGGGTCCCAGGTCACGAAAGCCTTCTGCCCCGGCTGGTTGATGTCCTTTTCCTGCGCCGCGAAGTAGCAGCATGCGGCGTCCGCCTTCGGTAGGGCGACGCGCGCAGCAACGAGCGCTCCCAGCGCTGCCGCGGCGGCCCCGGCGATCCAGAGTTTTTTCATCGGTTCGGCTCCTTTACCGCTCTATTTTCGAAAGCGCTTCCGCGGACACTTGCCGGAACGCCGGTTCCTTGCCGGCGTCGCGGATTCCCGCGGACGCAGGCTTCGAAGCGGCGCCGATCTGCCCCAGGGCCCAGATCGCCCAGTTGCGGCCGTGGGCCGCCTTCGACCGAACGACCTTGTCCAGCGCAGGCACCGCGTCTGCGCCCATGGAAACCAGCGCGTCCGCCGCCTTCATGGCGACGGGAGTGTCATCCCCCGTGAGCTGCCAGATCAGGAACGGAAGTGCGTCCTTCCCGCCCTTTGCAAGCGCGTCGGCGGCAGACTTTGGGTCGGTCGCCTCCGCCTCGCGGGCCTTGATGACCCAGTCATAGTTGGCGGAATCCGAAGGCGGGGGAGTGGAACCGCCGCTTCCGCCGCCATTCGCCGACTTGTTTTCGGACTCGCACGCGGCGAGCGCCAGGCACGCCATGACCGCTGCGCTAAGGCGCCATCTCGAAACGTTCATGTTCCCCCCTTGAATTCAGCTCGATCCGAAGTCGAAGATGTGCCCGCCTGCCCGCCCCGCACCCGTCGGAGAATCGCCCTCAATTGACGTCCGCCTCGCTACGGGGGCGATGTCGGCATGATGCGGAGATACTCCTGCTCGTTCCCGGCGGCCACGGGCGTGAGAACGAGGTCGTCCGTCATCTCGTCCTTCCGCAGGATCTTGCGGAATTTCGTCACCCACTGGCCCTTCTGCAGGTGCCCCTTCAGCCTCGCCAGCGCCTTGACGTCCTCTGCCGGCGCTTCGCGAGCGGGATACCACATGTACTGCGCCGGCCCCTGTTGCCCTTCGCGCCCCATCCTCACGATCATCCCCTTCTCGGGCGCATACATCTTCTCAATCTGCTTCAGGCGGTTCTTCGCGTACTCGTCGTTCGAGGAACCGTTCTTTTCGTACTCGCCCCAGATCTCCTTCAGGAAATCCTCACGCGTGATCGCCTTGTCGTTGGCGGGCAGTCCACCCGTGCCGAGCTGGGCGTAATTTGCCAGAGGGTCTTCCAGCACGGCCAAATCGTCGTCACCGAGCTTGCGGGCCCATTCGAGTTTCGTCGTGTCGTACTTCGGGTCCTTCGCCTTCTTGGCCGCGACCCACTGGTTCCGCTCCTGCAGCTCGCGCTGCTGATCCGCGTTCGCGCCGCAGCCCAGCATGTAGGTGAGCCACATCACGCGGTAACTGTGCATCCAGGAAAGGTCCCCCGGAAGGTCCATCTGCTTCGCGGCCTGCACATAGAAGAGCGCGTCCGTCTTGTCCTTGACGGAGAGCGCCGTGATTCTCAGGGGGTAGACGCATTTGTCGCTGGCGAACGTGAAGCGAGTCGGCGTGATTTCCCCGAGGTAGGAACCGTCTGCGTTCTTCTTCATCTGCTTCGGGTCGATCTTCATCACCGTGAAGAACCACTTCTTCCTGATGTAGAAATCGAGCGTGGTCTGGTCACCCGAGTAGACGTAGCTGTTTTCCTTGAGCCAATCGAAGAGCCCGCTGGCCTGCTCGGCGACGATGATCTTGTAATCGAGCGAGCCCACGACGCCGGCCTCCAGAACCGTCACGCCCTTTTCCTTCTTCTCCATCTCGTTCCCTGCGCCCGCGGCCTCGCCACGTTTGGCGCCGAGCGCGCCGCCCTTCGGGGGCTGGGGGTCGAGTCCGGTCCAGATGCGCTGGGGAAGGGGCATGAGAATGGTGTAGATGGCGAGGTCTTTGAAAAAGTCGCGGGGCATTTCGTCGAGCTTGGGCTGGGAAGGGGTCGGAATCACCATTCCGAAGTCGGCGGCGTTGCCTTCGAACTTCGGCTGCACGGTGAAGGATTCGACCTTCCGGTCGTCGTCCCACGTGATAAAGGCCTTCTGCCCCGGCTGGTTGATGTCTTTTTCCTGCGCGGCGAAGTAGCAGCAGGCGGCGTCGGCCGCCGGTGTTCTGAATGCAGTCGTTGCGATGCCCATGACGCCGAGGGCCATCACGCTTCCTGCCAGCGCCAAACTGTGAATTCTGTTCATCAGCCGTTTTCCGTTGGAATTTGGGGTTGGAGTTGGGATTTGGAGTTGTCGTTGACGTTTTTCTACGGCGGAGATGTCGGCATGATCCTCACGTACTCCTGTTCTTTCCCCGCCGCCACCGGCACCAGCACCAGGTCATCCGTCATCTCATCTTTCCGCAGCACCTTCCGGAACTTCGTCACCCACTGCCCCTTCTGCAGGTGCCCCTTCAACCTCGACAGCCCCTTTACGTCCTCTGCCGGGGCCTCGCGGGCCGGGTACCACATCCATTGCGATCCGGTGAACTGGCCGTTCGGGTTCGCGACCTTCACGATCGCTCCCTTGGCGGGCGTGTACATCTGCTCCAGCTCCTTCAGGCGCGTCTTCGCGTAGGCGTCGTCTTTGTTCTCTTTGCTCTTCTCGTAGTCGTCCCAGACCGTCTTCAGGAATTCCTCCTGCGTCACCATCTTGTCGCCCGCCGCCATCGTCCCGCCGCCCATCTGTCCGTAATTCCGGAGCGGCTCCTCGAGAACGGCGATGTCCTCCTCGCCGAGCTTGCGCGCCCACTCGAGCTTCGTGGTCTCGTACTTCGGGTCCTTCTTCAGCTTGGCCTGCACCCACTGGTTGCGCTGCTGCAGCTCGGCCTGCTGGTCCTGGTTCGCCGAGCAGCCCAGCTGAAACGTCAGCCACATCACCCGGTACGAGTGCATCCACGACAGGTCGCCCTCGAGGTCCATCTCCTGCGGAGCCTGCACGTAGAAGAGCGCGTCGGTCTTGTCCTTGACCGACAGCGCCGTGATCTTCAGCGGGTATACGCACTTGTTCGACGCGAACGTGAAGCGCGTCGGCGTCACTTCGCCCGAGTACTCCCCCTTGGAGCCCTTCTTCATCTGCTTCGGATCGATCTTCATCACCGTGAAGAACCACTTCTTCTTGATGTAGAAATCGAGCGTCGACTGGTCGCCCGAGTAGACGTAGTTGTTTTCCTTCAGCCAGTCGAAAAGCCCGCTCGCATCGTCGGCCGTGATGACCTTGTAATCGAGCGAGCCGACCACGCCGCTTTCCAGCACGACGACGCCCCTGTCGCCGTTCTTCGCGGAGCGCTTCGCGCCGCCGGACCCGCCGCCGGCGCCGAGCGTCACGGCGCCATCGGACTTTTCGTCGTAGGGGTAGAGATGCAGGTCCGCCCAGATGGGCTGCGGGAGCGGCATGAGGATGGTGTAGATCGCGAGGTCCTTGAAGAAGTCGCGCGGCATCTCGTCGAGCTTGGGCTGCGAGGGCGTCGGGATCACCATGCCGAAATCGACCGCGTTCCCTTCGAATTTAGGCTGCACCGTGAACGTTTCGAGCTTCCGGTCGGGGTCCCACGTGATCAGCGTTTTCTGCCCCGGCTGATTGATGTCTTTTTCCTGCGCGGCGAAGTAGCAGCAGGCTGCGCCCGCTTCCGGCGATGCGACGCGCAGAGCGACGACGGCGCCCGCGACGATCGATGCGGAGGCCACGGTCCCCGCAATCCATGTTCTCAGCTTCATGAGCCCCACTCCTTTGTCGCTAGTTTCCGATTTTCTGAAGCGCATCCAGCGCGGCCGTGCGAAGCGCGGGGTCTTTTCGTGCTTCGTGCAGCGCCGGTGCGGCCTCGATCGCGTCCTTTCCGATGGCCCCGAGCGTCCGGGCCGCCCATCCGCGCGCTTTCGGGGCGCCGGCCCTGAGAGTCCCGACTAGTTCGGGAACGGCGTCGCGGCCGATTCTCACGAGGACGTCGCTTGCCGACATGGCGACGACCGTGTCGTCGTCGGCGAGCAGTTTCACCAGCTCCGGCACCGCGTCCTTGCCTTTCTTCGCGAGCCATTCCCGCGCCTCGGCGCGATCGTCGGCGTCGTTCTCGCGCAACTGCGTGATCCAGTGCGAGACCGGCTGCTTCGCCGGGTCGGCGCAGCCAAGGATGAGCGCGAAAAATCCGGCACCCAGCGCCCCGACGCGAGCGCGGCGCGACTGCAGCATGACCCCTCCCCGAGTATGAATGGACCCCAAGCCAGGCAGATCTTAGACCCCGCAGGGCATAGTCCGTTCACGGAATTCCGCTTCATGTCCTAACATGCAGGCATGAATCCGAGTTCCGATCCCACGCAGGGCCTCAGGGACGCCCTTCGGGTCTCTCCGGAAAACGTTCCGCTTCGACGCCACCTCGCCGAAACCCTGATGGGCCTGGGGCGCGCGCCGGAGGCGGAGGCGGAGTACCGGGAGGCGTTGAAGCGGTCGCCGGAGGACACGGCATTGAAGCTTGGCCTGGCGTCGGCGTTCGACCGGCAGGGAAAGTCGTCGGCGGCGCTGGTGATCGTGGAGGACCTGGTCAAGCGAAGGGACACACCGGCTTCGGCGTTTCTCCTTCATGCGCGGCTGTTGCTCAAGGGCGGAGATGCGGAGCGTGCCGTGCGTGCCTACAAGAGTGCGCTGGACGCGGATCCGGATTCGGCGGACCCGGAGCTGGCGTCCCGCCTCGGGATCGGCGCGGGGCCGGACTCGGCGGTATCGGAGGGTCGTCTCCGCGCCGGCGGCGGAGACAGGGAAGAGCGGCCGGAATCGCCGGACGTTGAGCGGCCGAAGATCGCGTTTGCCGACGTGGGCGGAATGGACGCGCTGAAGGAGGAAATCCGCCTCAAGATCATTCATCCGCTCGCCAACCCGGAGATCTACCGCGCCTATGGCAAGCCTCTCGGAGGCGGAATCCTCATGTACGGCCCGCCCGGGTGCGGGAAGACGCACCTCGCGCGAGCGACGGCCGGCGAGGTCCGCGCGGGGTTTCTCTCGATCGGCATCCATGACGTGCTCGACATGTGGATCGGTTCGAGCGAGCGCAACCTCCACGGCATTTTCGACAATGCGCGTTCGCACAAACCCTGCGTCCTTTTTTTCGACGAGGTCGACGCCCTCGGCGCCAGCCGCACGGACATGAGGCAGGCCGGTGGCCGCCACATCATCAACCAGTTCCTCTCTGAACTCGACGGCGCCACCAGCTCCAATGACGGCGTCCTCGTCCTCGCCGCGACCAACGCCCCCTGGCATCTCGATTCCGCCTTCCGGCGCCCGGGACGCTTCGACCGCATTCTCTTCGTCCCCCCGCCGGACGCCCCGGCACGGGCCTCGATTCTCGGCATCCTGTGCGCCGGGAAACCGCAGGGGACCCTCGACTTCGAAGCGATCGCCGCGCGCACGGACGGTTTTTCGGGCGCCGATCTGAAGTCCGTGGTGGACGTCGCCATCGAAAGGAAGCTCTCCGAGGCGATGAAGAAAGGCGCGCTTCAACCGCTGGCCACCCGCGACCTCATCGACGCCGCGAAGTCCGTGAAACCAAGCACGAAAGAGTGGTTCGCGACAGCGCGGAACTACGCCCTTTATTCCAATGCCGGCGGCATTTACGACGACATCCTCAAATACCTGAAAATGTGAACCCGCACCTTCTCCGCGGCATCATGCTGTACCAGCAGGACCGCCACGAACTCGCCGAGGCCGAGATTCGGCAGGCGCTCGGCGAGTCTCCCTCCGATGCCACCGCCCACTCGTGGCTGGCGCTGTGCCTCCTCGAAATGGAGAGGTTCCAGGACGCGACCGTTGAAGCGCGCGACGGAATTGCCCTCGCCCCCGACGACGGCTTCTCGCACTACGCCCACGGCCGCGTGCTGCTGGCGCGGGACAGCTACGCCGAAGCGCGCGCGGCGCTTCTCGAGGCGATCCGGCTCGATCCCGGGAAAGAGCAGTACTGGGGAACGCTGGCGGCGATTCACATGCTGGAAGAAAAACCAGCCCTGGCGCTCGAGGCTGCCGACCACGGGCTGTCGATCGACCCGACCGACTCGCAGTGCGCCAACATGAGGGCTATGGCGCTGGTTCGCCTGGGGCGGCGCGCCGAGGCCGCCACCACGATGCAGGGCGCGCTCGAGCGGGACCCGGAGGACGCGGTCACTCACGCCAACCAGGGCTGGGCGCACCTGCACGCGGGGAAGGCGAAGGAAGCGATGGAAAGCTTCCGCGAATCCCTGCGGCTCAACCCGACGAGCGACTGGGCGCGGGCGGGCATCGTGGAAGCCATGAAGGCGCGCTGGTGGCCCTATCGAATTCTCCTGCGGTACTTCCTCTGGGCCGGGAGGCTGGACTCCCGCTGGCGGATCGGCCTCTTCCTCGGCCTGTGGCTGGCCGTGCAGTTCGTATCGAAGGTGAAAGACGCGAGCCCCGCCGTCCAGGCCGCGGCCGACGCGTTCGTAACGGCCTACATCGTCTTCGCTCTGACCACGTGGTTTGCGTCGCCCCTCTTCAACCTGTTGCTCCGCCTGAATCGCTTCGGCCGCCATGCACTCTCGGCGTCGCAGACGATCGAAGCGAACTGGGTCGGGATCCTCACGGCGGCCTCCCTGACTTTCCTGGTGGCGCGCTACGCGACAGGCCGGCCCGTGCTGCTCATCATCTCCCTGGTATTCGCCGGGCTGCTGTTTCCGCTAGTGGCCCTCTTCATGTCCTCCGGTGGATGGCCCCGAGTCGCCCTCGCCCTTTACCTGGGAGGCATGGCCTTCGCTGGTCTCATCATCTGCGCGGGAGTCGCGGTGTCGATATCCGGGAACTCCAGCTATCGCATCTTCGACGTCCTGGCAGCGCTGCTCTTCCAGCCCTACCTCTGGGCGGCGGTCCTCTCGAGCTGGGTCGGGCCGGTCCTCGCTGCGATCCGTCCGCGGCGCGAGTGATTCGCTGGCGCGCGGGAGCGGGCGAAGGGAGAATGGCCGCATGAACGACGTGGTGATCCTGAGCGCCGTGCGGACGCCGATCGGAAAATTCGGCGGGACGCTGAAGGGGATGTCGGCGGCGGACCTTGGCGTGGTCGTGGCGAAAGGTGCGCTTGCGGCGGCCGGGGTGAAGCCCGAACAGGTGCAGGACGTCGAATTCGGCAACGGGCGGCAGGCCGGTGGCGGGCCCAACGTGGCGCGGCAGATCTCCGTGCGCGCCGGCATTCCGGTCGCTACCCCCGCGATGACGGTGAACCGCGCGTGCGGGAGCGGGCTCCAGGCGATCGTCGACATTGCGCGGCAGATTCGTCACGGCGAAATCGAGATCGGGCTCGCCGGCGGAACGGAGTCCATGTCGAGGCTGCCGTTCTTTCTTACGGGATACCGCGACGGCTACCGGCTCGGGCACGGGGAAGTCGTGGACGGCATGTACAAGGACGGGTTCATGTGCCCGCTCGCGGACATGCTGATGGGGGAGACCGCCGAAGTGCTCGCCGAGCAGTTCGGAATCACGCGGCAGGAGCAGGACGAGTACGCGGTCGAGACGCAGCATCGCTGCGAAGCCGCCCGAAAGGCTGGAAAGTTCCGCGACGAGATGGTCGCGGTTGACGTCCCGGATTCGAAGGGGAAGACCGCCCGTTTTGAATCTGACGAGCACGCCCGCGACGGCGCGACCCTCGAAAGCCTCGCAAAGCTCCCTCCCGTTTTCAGGAAGACCGGCACGGTCCACGCCGGGAATTCCAGCGGGATCACGGACGGCGCTTCGGCTCTCGTGCTTGCGTCCGCCGAAACCGCGAAGAAGCTGGGCGCCAAACCGCTAGCGCGCATCGAGGCCTGGGAGATTGCGGGTGTCGAACCGCGCGTCATGGGAATCGGCCCGGTGCCGGCGATCCGCGCCCTCGAAAAAAAAACATCGACGCGCCTCGCCGACTACGACCTCGTCGAGCTCAACGAGGCCTTCGCCGCCCAGGTCCTCGCCTGCGACCGCGAGCTGAAATTCGACCGCGCCCGCCTCAACGTCAACGGCGGCTCCATCGCCCTTGGCCACCCGATCGGCGCCACCGGCGCCCGCATCGTAGCGACGCTTCTGCACGAAATGCGGCGCCGCTCGGCAAAGCGCGGCCTCGCGACGCTCTGCATCAGCGGCGGCCAGGGAATGGCCGTGAGCTTCACGGCGCCGTAGATGCCCCTCGTTTCCCTCAAAATCAACCCTCCGGTCGCGCGCTTCACGCTCGCTCATCCACCCGTCAACGTCATCAACCTCGCCCTGATGGAAGAAGCCCTCGCCGCGATCCGCCAGGCCGACTGGAAGAGCGTCCGTTGCTGCATCCTCTCCGGGGAAGGGAAGTCGTTCAGCGCCGGCGTCGATGTCGGGGAACACGTCGGCCCGACCTGCGAGCCCATGATCCGCCGCTTCCATGAGCTTTTCCGCGCGCTCGTCGATCTCCCCTGCGCTCTCGTGGCGCGAGTCCAGGGGAATTGCCTCGGTGGCGCCGCCGAACTCCTTCTCGCGTGCGATTCGGTGGTCGTGACCGACGACTCGAAGATCGGCTTCCCTGAAATCCGCCTCGGCGTTTTTCCGCCCGTCGCCTGCGCCGTGCTCCGAGGAATTGTCGGCGAAACCCGCGCGCGCCGGCTCATCCTGTCCGGTGAAACCATCACGGGCCGCGCCGCCGCCGAGATTGGCCTCGCCACGCGTTCCGTCCCCGCGGCCGAACTCGACGCCGCAGTGGAGGCCGAAGCGTCACTCTTCACCCGTCACTCGGCCGCCGCCCTCCGCGAGTCACGCCGGGCGCTTGCCGACCTCGACCTGACCCGCATCGAAGAGATCTACCTGGGGGCCCTCATGAAAACCGCGGATGCCTCCGAGGGGCTCAACGCTTTCCTCGAGAAGCGCCCGCCCCAATGGAAGGACCGATGAAAACCCCCGCCATTCTCATGATCGTTCACGCCATCGCGTTCCTGCTGTTGTTCGTAGCCCAGGTCGTGCCGGGCCCGGTTGCAAACGTCATCGTCGCAGTCGGGCTCGTCGTTGAATTTCCGGGCTGGTTCATCGGCTTCAAGATCTGCAAGACCGCCCTTCCCGCCCTCGCGTTCACCTTCTTCTTCAACGCGATCCTGTACTACTCTGGTGGACTCTTGATCGACCTCGGGACGAGACGGAAGGCGCAGTAGGTGGTGATTCCGTGGGCCTGGGAACAGGGCCACGACAACTCCAGATCCCAACCCCGACTCCAACCCCAAAACGGCGCCGTTTTGGAGCTGGAGTTGGGGTTGGGATCCGCCTTCGCCCTTCGGGCTTCGATGGACAAGTTTTGGAGTTGTCCTGGTCGTTCCCTCGCACGCCTTCCAATTGACGACCGCCTCCCCCCGCCGTACGCTTCCGCCTCTTCAAAACCGCCCCACGGGGGATTCCCGGAGGATTCATGAGAACGATCGCCCTGCTCGCACTGATGACGGGCCTCGCGCTGGCCGCGAAGCCTGTGTTCGACGTTCCCGAGGCCGGCGGGTTTGACCGCGCGATGGTCACTCTCGGCGTCACGAACGACGGGGACCAGCCGCTGAAGGTTGAAAAGGGATTCTGCGACGGGTTGACCGTCGCCACGAAGGACGGGAAAGAGCTGAAGATGTCCCAGTGCGACGATCTTGGCGCGTTCACGCTCGGCGCCGGCGAGACCGTGTCGCACCGCTTCAATCTCGTGAAGTGTTTCCCGGACCTGGGAACGCCGGGATCCTACGTCGTCACGTGGAAGCACACGGTGTTCGGCACGGCCGAGCCCCGCAAGCAGGAGATCGAGATCGTCGCGGAATACGCGGAAATTCAGTACGTCGATTTCGGCACGGTCTATTGCCGCTTCTACGGGGACAAGGTTCCGAAGACGGTCGAGAACTTCAAGGGGCTGGCGCTGAAGGGGTACTACGACAACGTGCCGGTTCACCGCATCATCCCGCGCTTCATGATGCAGGGCGGCGACAAGGAACGTGGCGACGGCACGGGGGAGCCCGGGTTCACGATCAAGGACGAGCCCTCCCCGATCGCGCACGCGCCGGGCATTCTCTCGATGGCGAAGGGCGGCCCGGACACGGGCAGCACGCAGTTCTTCATCTGCTACGTCGCGACGCCGTGGCTGGACGGGAAGCACACGACGTTCGGGAAGGTGATGGAAGGGATGGACGTCGTGTTCCAGATCGAGCGGGACGTGAAGCTGATTCCGAAGCCGCAGACCGATCCGAAATTCGGGAAGCCGCTGGTGGCGCCCGTGATGAAGAAGGTGGTCTGGCACGAGAAGAAGAAGACGGATTAATCCTAGGGGGGGGCAGCGCCATGGCGAAGAAGGTGTTGATCGCGACGAGTTTCGGCGACATCACGGTGGAGTTGCTGCCGGAGAAGGCGCCGAAGACGGTGGAGAACTTCCTGAAGCTGGCGAAGTCGAAGTTCTACGACAACAAGATTTTCCACCGGATCATCCGCGGGTTCATGATGCAGGGCGGCTGTCCGCAGGGGACCGGCACCGGCGGGCCGGGATACACGATCAAGGACGAGTTCAACGACACTAAGCACGTGCTGGGGACGCTTTCGATGGCGCGGACGAGCGCGCCGAACAGCGCGGGATGCCAGTTCTACATCTGCTTCGCCGCGGCGCCGCATCTGGACGGGCAGTACACGGCGTTCGGGAAGGTGGTTGACGGGATCAAGGTGGTACAGGAGATCGAGAAGGTGCCGGTTGGTGCGAATGACAGGCCGAAGAGTGAAGTGAAGCTGGTGTCGGTGACGGTGGTTGAGGAATAGGTGGTAGTGGGTAGGGGGTAGCAGGCAGGAACGACAACTTCTTGGGGCTCGCCGAAACTGGCGGGCCTTTTTTTTCGGAGGGGATCCATGTCGACGCTTCTCGTACAGGACGCGAACTCGGTCCGGCGCATCACGGTCAACCGGCCGGACAAACTCAATGCGCTGAATTCGCAGGTGATCGCGGACATTGACGCGATTTTCGCTGAGACGGCGAAAGACGACAGCGTGCGCGCGGTCGTGCTCACCGGGTCCGGCGAAAAAGCCTTCGTTGCCGGCGCCGACATCGCCGAGATGTCCGCACTCTCGCCCTCCGACGCCTACCAGTTCGCCCTTCGCGGCCAGCGCGCGTTCGACCGCATCGAAAACTGCGGCAAACCCGTCGTCGCCGCCCTCAACGGCTTCGCCCTCGGTGGCGGTTGCGAACTCGCCCTCGCCTGCCACGTTCGCTTCGCTTCTCCCAACGCCAAGCTTGGCGCTCCCGAAGTCACCCTCGGACTCATCCAGGGATTCGGCGGCTCCCAGCGCCTGCCCCGCATTGTCGGCACCGGCCGCGCCCTCGAATGGATCCTCAGCGGCGACCTGATGGACGCTGCGGAAGCCCACAGGATCGGACTCGTGAACCGAGTGTTCGAGCAGGTGAAGCTGGTCGAAGAGGCGACTGCGTTTGCGACGAAACTTGCCAGCCGCGCGCCCGTCGCGCTGAAGCTCGCGCTCGAGTGCGTTATTGGCGGCTCGGGCCTGTCGCTCGCCGAGGGCCAACTTCTCGAGGCGTCGCACTTCGGCCTCGCCTTCGCCACCGAGGACATGAAGGAAGGGACAAAGGCGTTCGTGGAGAAGAGGAAGCCTGTCTACAAAGGAAAGTAGTGCTTGAGATTGAATTCGGGCGGTTGAGCTTGAATGCAGGCAAGTGAATGCATAGAATGCATCTCATGACTACGAAGCGAGAAGTAGTTCGAACGTACCTCACGGTGCGAGGAGTTGATCCCGTCCTCGCCAGGGCCCTTGCCTCGGAACGAACGCGGAAGGGCACCTCTCTGAACCAGACTGTGATAGACCTGTTGCGAAAGGCTCTCGGCCTCGGCATCGCCCGCAAAGAGTTCGACAACGGCCTGGGGCGCTTTGCCGGCACCTGGTCTGAGGAACAATTCCAGGAATTCCAGCGAAACACGGCTTCGTTCGGCGAAATTGACGAGGACCTCTGGAAGTGAGCCGAATCTGCCTCGACACTTCCGCCTACTCTCACTTCGTCCGCGGGCACGCAGAAGCTGTCAGGCTCATCCGGCGCGCATCCGTTGTGGCGATGCCAGTCGTGACACTGGGCGAATTGAAGGCGGGCTTTCGTAACGGGAAACACGAGACTGAAAACGAGACGGGGCTTGCCGATTTTCTGGCCCAGCCCGCCATCCGTGTCCTGCACGTGGACGAAGAAACCTCGGAAATCTATGGCGAGCTGTTCGCGGAGTTGAAACTGTCGGGCTTCAAGGCCTCCACCAACGACATCTGGATCGCCGCGCTTGCTCTTCAGGACGGCACGACAGTTCTGACATTCGACGCCGACTTCCAACGCATTCCCCGTGTTGGCGTGGTCCGCCTCATGCCCTGACCGCCGCTTCAGAGTTTCATTCCCGCCCCGCCGCGCCGGAGTTACGCTGACGGCATTCGACGTCGCTTCCAGGTCGCCAAACAAGGGGAAAGCCATGGCCGAAGACCTCGTCATTCTCGCCGGCGCCCGGACTGCGATGGCCGAGTACGTCGGCACTCCGGGGGGCGGGGCGTTCAAGGACGTGAGCGCGAACGAGCTGGGTGCGCACGCGATCAAGGCGGCGCTGGAGCGGGCGAAGGTGAAGCCCGAGGCGGTCGAGCACGTGGTGATGGGGAACGCAATGCAGACGGGCGCGGACTCGATCTACGGCGCGCGGCATGCGGCGCTCAAGGCGGGGATCCCGAACACGGTGCCGGCGCTGACGGTGAACCGGCTGTGCGGAAGCGGCGTGCAGTCGATTATTTCGTCGGCGCAGATGATCCTGACGGGGGAGATCGAGGTCGCGGTGGCGGGCGGCATGGAGAACATGTCGCAGGCGCCGCACGTGATCCGCGGAATGCGCGGGCAGGGGTTGAGACTCGGGCAGCAGCCGGTGATCGAGGACTCGCTCATGGTCAATCTGCTCGACGGCTTCTGCGGCCTCTACATGGCGCAGACCGCCGAGAAACTGGCGAAGCAGTACGGAATCACGCGCCAGGCGCAGGACGAGTTCGCGATGCGCTCGCACAAGGAGGGCACGCGCGCGGTGCAGAGCGGGATTTTCAAGGAAGAGATCATCCCCGTCGCCCTGAAAAAGGGGCTGTGGGACAAGGACGACCACATCAAGCCGGAGACCTCGCTCGAGCAGCTGGCGGCGTTGAACCCGGCGTTTGGAAAGGACGGCACGGTGACGGCCGGAAACGCGAGCGGGATCGTCGATGCCGGCGCAGCGGTCGTGCTGACGACGGCGAAGCGCGCGAAAGCAGACGGCCTCGCGCCGATCGGGCGGATCGTATCGTGGGCGACGGTCGGCGTGGATCCGTCGATTATGGGGATCGGCCCCGCACCGGCCATCCGCAAGGCCTGCGAGCGCGCCGGCCTCAAGCTCGACCAGATCGACCTGTTTGAAATCAACGAGGCTTTCTCCGCGCAGTACCTCGCGGTGGAAAAAGAACTCGGTCTGGACCGCTCGAAGGCCAACGTCAACGGCGGCGCCGTCGCGATCGGTCACCCGCTCGCCGCGACCGGCACCCGCCTCGTGATCACCCTGCTCGGCGAGCTCAAGCGCCGCGGCAAGAAGTTCGGCGTCGCCAGCGCCTGCATCGGCGGCGGACAGGGGATCGCGATGATCGTCGAGAGGCTTTAGTCTTGACGCACTGCGTTACAATTCTCGCGGCGGCCTTCGTGGCCGCCGTTTTCATTCCGGATGCGCGCGCGGAAGCTCCTGAGGAGGAAATCAGGCGCGCCATTCTCGCGCTCGGCGAAGAGGACGCGAAGCTCCGCGACAATGCGCAGCTCCTTCTCGCGGAGATCGGGCCGGAAGCTGTGCTGCTCTATCATCCCGACGTTCAGGGGAAAGACGCGGAAATCCGGCGACGGATGGAAGAGCTCATGGACGCTTGGGAATTTGGGTCAGAGATCATCGAAGGAGATGGGCCGGGCGGGCCGCGCGTCAGACCTTGGGTGGCTATCGAAGAAGCTCTTGGACTCTGGGCGAGCCTGGAAGATGACCGGTTGCCCTCGGCGCTTGAGCTGCAATTGGACAAGCCACGAAGCGACCAGATGGGGTACTTCGAAAACCCGGACGTGCCTCTGAGCGCGTCGCTTCTCCGCGCAGCCATCGACAAGAAGCCCAAGTCTGTTTCCCGGATTGCCGTGCGCGAAGATCTCAATCTCGCCGACGACTGCCGCGCGATCCTTCTCGAATTCCTGAGAGGCGAAAATGGCAGGCAACTGAAATGGACGCCCTACTTTCTGTACCGCCTTGGCGAGCGGGAGCCGTTGCTCGCAACTGTACGCGGAGGCAAGCTTGACGATCTGCGCTACGGGAGCGGCCTGAAGAAAGATGCGCACGACCTGCTTGCCGGCGACGCCGGTTTTTGCGCCGCGATCGCGGAAGGCTTCGCGAAGTCCCCGGATCATGCGGGCGTTGCCAACCGATTTCCGTCGGACGGATTCGCGGATTTCTATCTTGGCGAAGAGGATGCGGGCAGGCTTGCTCAGCTCGAGCGGGCAGTGTCATTGCCCAGGCTCAGGGAACTGCTGAATGTCGACCGCCCCTCCGTTAGATTCAATGCAGCGGTGGCACTTGCGGCGTTCGGAGAAGCCACCGAGGACCTGAAGCAATGGACTGATCGCGAAATTTGGCGGTACTGCGAGTGCGAGGCCGACACAATCGCCCGGGCGGCGACGCTTCTGACGGGCGAACGAGTCGAGGAACGGCTTCGCGAACTTGCTGACGACGCTTCCCTCGATCCGGAAGTCCGCTTTGCCGCACTCCGCGGACTCGCCGCCCGGAAGCGCGTCCGGGATATCACGTTCGTCTACACGCATCTCAAGGAACTGCCGGCGCAGGTGCAGCCGGAGGTTGCGATCGACCTCGCACGGCTAGGCAGCGCTGCCGGCGCCAACGTGCTGATCCCGAAGCTCTATGGAACCGGGTACGCGTTTCGCCGCGACGCCAACAACGCCCTCAAGAAAATCACCGGCCAGGATTTCAACTACAACCCCGCCGGCACCCTCCCCGAACGCTGCCGCGCCGCGCGCAAATGGGCGATCTGGTGGCGCGAGAATCGCACGTCGTTCCATCCCGACCTGAAGTAGCGGTACACTCGCTTCATGCTCGCTGCATTTCCCGAGGGGACGTGGCTCGTCGCCCTGGGCGTCGTGGTCCTCACGGCGATGACGTTCGTGCAGCGGGCGAAAATGAAACGGCGCGCGGGGGTGGACTTGGCGGAAAAGGGCGGCGGCGACGGGGGGAAGCGCGAAGCGCGGGATTCGATGGAAGCGCTGTTCGTGCAGCTGCAGGAGTTTTCGCGCGAGACGCTGGCGAAGCTCGACATGAAAGTGCGCGTACTGAACGAGCTGCTGACGCGGGCGGAAGCTCGGATCGAGGAGCTGAAGCGACTGTCGGCGGCGGGCGCGGTGTCCGCGCCTTCACCATCGAAGCCTGCCAATCCGCTTCACGAAAAAGTCTTTCGCCTCGCCGACGGCGGGCGCGCTTCGACCGACATCGCCGCGGAGACGGGGCTGGAGCGCGGCGAGGTGGAGCTGATTCTCGGGCTGCGCGGGAAGGGCGCGTGATCGAGGCGGCCGGGCTGGCGTTTCCGCGGGCGCCGCTGGACGCTGCGCTGGCGCGGCTGGCGCCGGGCTCGCTGTTCGATGCGCTTGTGGTGGCGTCGAGCGCACCGGGGAAGTTCCGGCTGAGCGTGCTCGGGGCGTCGCTCGACCTGGAGACGGCGCTTGCGCTTGAAGTCGGAGAACGCGTGCGACTCGCGGTGAAGTCGACCGAACCCTTGACGCTGGAGATCCGGCCGGCAGTTTCGAAGCCGGAAGAGGGCCAGGCGGGACCGCGGGCGCTTTCACCGGACGTGGAAGCGGCGGTTCGCGCGTTTGCGGGAGGCGACGCGGCGCGGGAAGCGGCCGCGCGGTTCCTTGCCGCACGGGGACTGGGCCTGGATCCGGCGGCGGCGCGCGGACTCGCCGCGCTGCTCCGTTCTCCCGCAGCCGAAGGAGCCGCGCTGTCGGCCGCGAGAAAGGCGTCGTCTTCCGATGCCCTGGCGAACTTCCGGAACACGCTCGACCTGATGATCGGGCCCGCGCCCGATCGTGGGGCGCTCCTCGCGAAACTGCAGGCTGCCATCGGCGGAGGAGATGCCGGGCTCAACTCCATTCGCGCGAACTTCGTAGCCGAGGCCGCCGTTGGAGTCCTTCGAGGAAATCCGGCATTTGAAGCTCTTGTCGAAGCGTCCCTTCAGGGCCCGGAGGCCGCGCGTGTGGCGGCGGCGGCGCTGAATTCCCGGCCGGAGGCGGGAGAGGCGACGGGACTGCTTGATTCAGCAAGAGCGCTGGGGGACATCGGGCGGGCCCTGCGGGTGCTCAACGCGGACGCCGCTTCGCGCGGCGACGGTGTCGTGTGGTTCGCGCTGGGCTGGGTCCGGGACGGCCGCCCCGAAGGCGGCTTCGGCCGCGTCGAGTCGCGAACCGGCGGCGCCGCGGACCCGTCCGCGCCGGCCCGCGTGGTCGTCACCCTCGAGCTGACTCGCCTCGGCCTGGTGCAGATCGTCATCGCGCTCGCCGCCGGCGCCGCTTCCGTCAGTCTCGCCGCTTCCGCCCCCTCCCGCCGCCTGCTCGAAAGGGACCGGGCGGGGCTGCTGGAAGCGCTGGTCCGCCTCGGCCTGCGCGCGGATGTCCGCTTTTCCGAGGGCCCCCTGGAACCCGTGCTGCCGCTTCCCGCCGGCGGGCTGGATGTGCGCGCATGACGGATTCCCGGGTGGCGGTGGCATTGAGGTATCTGGCTGGCGCGGACGAAGCTCCGCGGGTGGTGGCGCGCGGGCGTGGAGAGATCGCGGAGAGGATTCTTGCGATTGCGAGGGATGCCGGCGTGCCCGTGCACCCGGACCGGGACCTGGTGGAAGCGCTGGCGGTGCTGGACATCGGGGCGCAGGTGCCGCCGAAGTTGTATGAAGCGCTGGCGGAGGTGCTGGCGTACGTCTATCGCGTGAACAAGGGGTAGCCGCTTCGCGGCAACGACAACTTCAAGACCGCGAACTCTCAGGCAAACAGCGAACTACAAAGGGCAAATTCGGGGTCACTCTGATGCTGGCATCCGCGATCCCGGACAGGAGCTCGAGTCAATCTGCGGGACTTTCTTTTTGAAGTTGTCGTTTGCTTGAGCGTTCGCTGTCTTGAAGTTGTCCTTTCCCCGCGAGGGGTCCCGTATCTTGAATTCCCTAACCCCCGCAGTATCATCACCGTTCTATACCCGTGAGAGGTCCCGGTGCCCGAACGCGCCATCATTTCCGATATTCACTCGAACATTGACGCCCTCGAGGCGGTCCTCAAAGACATTGAGTCCAAGGGCATCACGGACATCTACTGTCTCGGGGACGTGATCGGCTACGGGCCGAACCCGCGCGAGTGCATCCTGCGGGCGCGGAACTTCAACGACTGCATCCGCGGAAACCACGAGGATGCGCTTCTGTTCATCGCGGCCGACTTCAACATGGAGGCCGCGCGCTCGATCGAGTGGACGCGCAAGCAGCTGAACCGGAAAGAAGCGTCGAAGGAAGAAAACCACTCCATGTGGAACTTCCTGGGGGACCTGGGGGACCGGATGGTGGAGGACAAGGTTCTCTACATCCACGGTTCGCCGAGGGTTCCGACGCGCGAATACGTGCGGCCTGCGGACTGCCACGACCACGAGAAGATGGATGAGATTTTTTCGATGATCGACCACCTGTGTTTTGTAGGGCATACGCATGAGCCCGGCGTGTTCACGCCGGACCACAAGTTCATTTTCCCGAAGCAGATCGCCTACACCTACAAGGTCACGGAGCAGAAGGCGCTCATCAACGTCGGCTCCGTCGGCCAGCCGCGGGACCGCGACCCGCGCGCCTGCTACGTCACGTTCGACGGGGAGACCGTCCGCTACAACCGCGTCGTCTACGACGTCGAGTCGGCGATGAAGAAGATCCTCGCGACGAAGGAGCTCCCCGAATACCACGCCCTCCGGCTGAAGGACGGGCGCTGAACATGGGATTCTTCGACAAGCTGACGGGGGGGAAGACGGGCTCGACCGCGAAGTACCCGAAGGAAACGCCCTTCGCGATGGACTACGAGCACGTGAAGGACCTGTTGCCTGGAGCGATGAGCACCGTGTCGCAGGTCCGGCACCGGCAGTCGAAGCGCCTGTTCTGCATCAAAAAAGTGCGCCCCGGAACCGACGCGCAGAAGAAAAAGCTCGAGCGCGAGCTCGAGATTTCCTTTCAGATGCAGCACGAGAACATCGCGCGCACGATCGCCTGGCAGAAAAGCGGTGCCGAGACCTGGATCCTGATGGAGTGGATCGAGGGGCCGAGCCTCCGCGCCTTCATGCGGGACTGGTACATGACGAAAGGCGCCAAGCCCCCGCTTCTGTCCGGCCGCGACTTCATGACGGTGTTCCTGCACGCGGCGCGCGCGCTTCAGTACGTCCACGGCAAGGGGTTCCTGCACCTCGACGTGAAGCCGGAGAATTTCCTGGCGAGCGGGCTGCGCTCGATCGCCGAGACGAACGTGTCGCGGTCGAAGGACACGCAGATCTTCAAGAAGGAGGTTCTTCAGCAGGCGGGGGCCATTTTGGCGAAGCTGATCGACTTCGGTGTGGCGATGCGGATCGACGAGCCGAAGGTCGGGCTCGGCGGGTCGCCGCTCTACGTGGCCCCGGAGGTCGTCGGGGCGCAGACGCAGGCGCAGGTCGGCCCCGCGGCCGATCTGTGGTCGCTGGGGGCGACGATGTACGAGGTTGCCTGCGGACGCCCCCCGTTCCTGCCAGGGTGGTTCGAGCTCAGGAAGGAACACTGGCAAGCGAGCTGGGGCGAGTACGACCGCCAGGATCCGACGGTGAAAAAGGCGTACGACCAGGAGATGCTGAAGAAGCGGCTCGGGACGCTGGTCGACATGACGCGCGTTCCGTACAGCGACGCGATCAAGGCGATCGTGAAGAAGTGCGTCGAGATTCCGCCCACGAGGCGCTACACGAGCGCGGCGCAGCTGGTGTCGGAGCTCGAGCAGTTCGTCTAGGCTACTTCAGCCGCGGCTCGCGGATCCGCCATGCGCCGTCCTCGCGGATCGCCTCGATCAGCAGGTTCTGTCGCGGGTGATTCGGCGCGGCGACGAGCACGGAGGCGATGTTCGGGTTCGCTTCATCGACGGCAACCGTCTTCACCTGCATGCTGGAAGCGAGCTGGGACATTTCGGCGTGCGATTCGGACCAGTCACGGCGCATGTCTTCCAGCGGATAGCCTTCCCGCTGCGCGCGGCAGAGGTGTGCATGGTAGACCTCCGGGTGGTTGTCGCGCATCGCGCCGATGACTTCGTCCGCGACGCGGCGGATTTCCTCTCGCGACCGTTCGCGGTCCCTGGCGGCGACTTCCTTCGGATCGGTAGCGCACCCCGCGAGGGCCACGGCGAAGAGTGCAAAGGCGGTCTTCATGGCCGGCGATTCTAGTGGTTCGACACGCTTGATTCCACCGGTTGCGTCCTTCGGACGCAACCGCCGGAATCAAAGCTGACTCACCGCCAGGCGAAGGCCGCCCGGCAGGGAAGTCGCGGACCTGTCCGCGGCTCGCGGGCCCCGCTAACATGCCCTTGTGTCCCGAATCCACGTCCTCGATGCGAACGTCGTCAACCTCATCGCCGCCGGCGAAGTGCTGGAGCGGCCGGCGAGCGCGGTGAAGGAGCTGATCGAGAATGCGCTCGACGCGGGCGCGACTCGGGTGGAAGTTGAATTCGAAGACGGCGGGCGCCGGTTGATACGCGTGACGGACGACGGCGCGGGGATGGGGCCGGAGGATCTCGCGCTGGCCTTCGTGCCGCACGCGACGTCGAAGCTGGCCGCGGTGGCGGACCTCAGCGAGATCCGGAGCTTCGGGTTTCGCGGGGAAGCGCTGGCGTCGATCGCCGAGGTCGCGCGCGCGCGGATCGTGTCGCGGCCGCGCGGGACGGAGGCGGCGCACGAGATCGAGGCGGAAGCGGGGAAAGTCGGAGTGGTCAAGCCGTCCGCGGGGCCGGAGGGGACGACGGTCGAAGCCTGGGACCTGTTCGGCAACATCCCAGCCCGGCGGAGATTTCTCAAGACCTCCCCGGTCGAGGCGGCGCACATCGGCGACGTCGTCACGCGCTTCGCGCTGGCGCGTCCGGACGTGAGGTTCGAGCTGCGGGGCGACTCGATTCCGATCGCGGCGATGGCGCCCGTGGACGACATCGCGGAGCGGATCGGGCATTACTTCGGAAAGGAATTGCGGCAAGCGCTGGTGAAAGTGGATGCACAGGCGCGCGGCATCCGGCTGCGCGGCTACGTCGCCCGTCCGACGTTCACGGTGAACAACACGCGCCTGCAGTTCACGTGGGTCAACGGCCGCTGGGTGCGCGACAAGGTCCTGTTCCGCGCCATCATCGAGGCGTATTCCGACCTCGTCATGGTCCGGCGGGCGCCCGCCGTGTTTCTCTTCGTCGATATCGAACCGAAGGACATCGACGTCAACGTCCATCCGGCCAAGATCGAAATCCGTTTCGCGAACGGCTCGCGCGTGCACGATTTCGTCCGCGACGAAATTCGCGGGCGGCTCATGGCCGGCGGCGTGCCCCAGCAGTTCGTGCCGAAAGACGCCTGGTCCAGCTTCGTGCAGCGCACGCCCGACGAGCGGCGGAACGAACGCCAGCAGGAGCTGATGGAATTCTTCACCCGGCCTGCAAACACGCCGGTGTTCCTCACGCCGCCGCCCGGGAAGTCCGCGATGGCCGAGCCGCGCGACATCCCCCCCGGTGTCCTGGACCCCACGCCACCGATGCGGCCTATGGCAGCCGGCGGGAGGGCGTACCAGCTTCACGACGCGTACCTGATCGAGGAAGTGCCGGGCGGCCTCAACGTGATCGACCAGCACGCTCTTCACGAGCGCATCCTCTACTACCGGATCCGTTCACGCGTGCTCGCGCACGACGTCGCCCGGCAGCGGCTGCTCGTCCCCGCGATCGTGCGCGACACGGGGCGCGAGAAAGTCATCGCGGCGGCGAGGCCGCTTCTCGACCGCCTCGGGTTCGAGATCGAAGAGTTTGGCCCCGGTGCCCTGGCGATTCACGCGGCGCCGGACTGGATCGGGACGAAGGACCCGGCGCGGATCGTGCGCGACATACTGATGGACTTCGACACCGCCACCCCGGGCCGCGCCGCCGACGACGCGATGGATCACTTCATCGCAACCTGCGCCTGCAAGGCAGCGATCAAGGCGGGGGAGAGGCTGGCACCCGAAGAAGTGCGGGCGCTTCTGGAGGATCGTGTGAGAATCGACCATTCGCAGACGTGCCCGCACGGCAGGCCTGTGACGCTGAGGATTACGCTCGAGGAACTGGAGAAGCATTTCGGCAGGAAGTGAGGAGGCGTTGGGTTCAAGGGTCTGAGGTCGAGGGTCGAAGGTCTAAGGTCTAGGGTCTAGGGTCGAAGGTCGAAGATCGAAAAGAACATCCTCGGCAGTACCGCTCGATACGGTGTCGCCACTCTGGGAAGCTGGTCCTTCAACCTTCAACCTTAGACCTTAGACCTTAGACCACGAACATCGCTTCCATGTTTCTCAACCGCCCGGAGCCCCGAATGACGCCAAGCGGAAAATGGTCCGACTTCCACATCTACGAGCTCGACTCGAAGATCACGCTCTTCGTCCAGCCGACAGGCCGCTTCAAGAACGTCGTCCTCCGGCTCTTCGTGCGATCGCACCTCGGCGACGACCCTTCGGCCACCGCGGTGCTTCCGCACGTGCTGATGAGGGGGACGCGGAAGCGGCCGACGATGGGGAAGATTTCGGGGCACCTGGACGGGATGTACGGGGCGCGGGCGGACGCGGATGCGGCGAAGATCGGGGAGAACCACGTTCTGTCGTTCAGGGTGGACTGCGTCGCGGACCGGCATCTGCCGGGGCGGACCGGGAACGTGAAGCGCGCGATGGAGTTTCTCGCGGAGATGGCGACGGACCCGGCGGGGAACGGGAAGGGGTTGCGTGCGGACTACGTGGAGCAGGAGGTCCGGAACCAGCGGCGCGCGCTGGAGGACCTGATGAGCGACCGTGGGGAGTGGGCGGCGGTGCGGTGCGTGGAGTCGATGTGCCGCGGGGAGGCGTACGCGACGAACGAGATGGGGACGCTGGAGGGACTTGCGAAATTGACCGCGGCTTCGTTGACGGCGCGGCACCGGCGACTTCTCGAGACGGCGCCGATCGAGCTGTACGTCGCAGGGCGAGTGGAAGCCGACGAGGTGGCGGCGATGGCGGATCGCGCGTTCCGGATTCGCAAGCGCGGCGTGGTGGGGGAAGTTCCTGCGACGGTCGTGAATGTCCCTACTGGCGAGCCGCGCCGGGTCGTGGAGAAGATGGACGTCGAGCAGGGAAAACTCGTCATGGGGTTCCGGACCGGCGTGACCTACGCGGACCCGGAGTCCACGGCACTGTCATTCTTCAACGGGGTGTTCGGAGGCTTCGCGCACTCGCGGCTCTTCGTCAACGTGCGCGAGCGGGAAGGGCTTGCTTACTCGGCGGGGTCGTCGCTGGAGAAGACGAAAGGACTGATGATGGTGCATGCGGGGATCGACCTGAAGAAGTTCGACAAGTGCCTGGAAGTGATCCTGGCGGAGCTGGATTCGATCCGGGCGGGGAAGGTGACGGACGCGGAGATGGAGGCGACGCGGCGCGCGATGATGGAGCGGGCGCGGGCGGTCCTGGACTCGCCGGCGCGGGCGATTGCGGGGTTGTACGAGAGGCGATTGTCGGGCGCGGCAAAGACGGTGGAGGAGTCGCTGAGGGAAGTTGCGGATGTGACGCGGGAGGACGTGGTGAAAGTCGCGAGAAGGGCGAAGCTCGACACGGTCTACTTCCTGACGGCGAAGGGGTAGGTTCGGCGTACGCCGGTGGTTCCCGGTTCTGTCCCGCCGTCAGGAAGATGACACAACTCTTTACAGAACAATGACTTGTGTCTTCCAAGTTCGATTCTCATTCGCCGAGACTTTTTGCGCTCCCAGGTGTTCCATTCCCGTCACTTCAGGGATCACCCCATGAAACAGATCGCGTTGTCCTTCATCGCAACCTGCCTTCTCAGTTCAGGCCTGCTCGCCCAGTCCCCGGAGGAAGCCAAGGCCGCCGCGGATGCCGCCAGGATCCGCGTCGACGAACTCAAGGTCGCGTGCAAGGGCAAGGAGGAAGACCCGAAAATCGCCGCCATTTCGGCCTGCGCCGATGCTCCTCACGCCACCACGGCCGCGGCGCTCGCGCCGCTCCTCGGCGATCCTTCCGAAAACGTCCGCATCGCAACGGCCAAGGCCCTCGGCAGAATGAAAGGCCTCCCGGAAGCCGCGAAGGCGATTCACGGCGGACTCGGCGCCAACGAAGAGAAGTCCAAGGTCCTCGACGCCCTCTTCGACGCAATCGGTGAAGTCAACCACGGCTCTTCCGTCGCGGTCTGCAAAGACTGGATCAGCCACCGCATCACAAAGCGGGACGGCGCCGACCAGCCCGGGATCAATTCCGCGATTGATGCGATGGGTGCGCTCAAATGGAAGGGAAGCGTTTCCGCGCTGATCGACCTCGGCAAAAAAAACATCGTTGCCAACGGCGCGCGCGGCGGAAAGGGACTCCGCTGGAAGGACGACGCCCGCTTCAACCGCGCTCTTCAGCGCCTGACGGGGGAGAGCTTCGAGGACATGGACGGCTGGGAAGACTGGTGGAAAAAGAACGCGGGGAAGTTCAACGACGACCTGACCACGAAGTAGGCCGCTCTTAACCGGAGACTCGACCATGAAGCTCGTGACGACGACGGCCATCGCCTGCCTCACCGCACTGGCTGCGCTCGCCCAGGAAGTTCCGCCCGCGAAGCCGACTGACGCGGACGCGAAGGCAAGAACCGACGCGTACAACCAGGCGGTGAAGGACAAGAGCGAGGAGAGCAAGCAGGCGGCGATCGACAGCATGGGCGACTGCCCCCACGCGAGCGTCCTGGGCCTCCTGGCGAAGATCCTGGTCGGTGACACCGACGCCTGCCGCACGGCAGCGGCCAAGACGCTCGGGCGGATGAAGAACGAAGCGGGCGCCGCGAAGGCGCTTCATGGCGCCCTGAAAGCCAACGAAGAGAGATCCAGCGTCCTGTCGGCGTGCTTCACGGCGATCGGCAACATCAACCACCCGTCGAGCGTTGGAGTCTGCGAGGAGTGGGTCAAGCACAGGCTTGGCTCGCGCGACGGAGAGGACTTGCCCGGGGTGAACGAGGCCGTGGACACGCTGGGGGCCCTGAAGTGGAAGTCGAGCGTCGAGGCGTTGATCGATCTCTGGCACAAGAACAAGGTGGTCGGGCGCGACCCGGCGAGCAAGTTCCGCGAAAAGGTGCGCAAGCACTGTTCGCAGGCGCTGGGGCGGCTGCTCGGCGAGAAGATGGGGAATCAGGACGCGTGGGACGAGTGGTGGAAGGACAACAAGGCGAAGTTCAACGACGACCTCACCGCGAAATAGGGCGCCTCTGTTCTATACTCGCGCGAATGAAGCAAGCCACCGTCCTGCTGGTTCTGTTCTGTCTCCCTCCCGCATTCGCCGAGGATCCGCCGAAGCCCACCGATGCCGATGCGAAATCGAAGATCGACGCGATTTCCGAAGCGGTGAAAGTCGGCGACGCGGCCGCGATCAAGGAAGCGATCAAGTCCGCGGGGGACTGCCCGCACCTGAAGGTGATCGTGGCTCTTCAGGGGATCCTCTTGAGCGGAAACCCGGACGACTGGCGGGTCGCGGCGGCCGCGGCGCTCGGGCGCATGAAGGACAACGGTGACGCGGCGGATGCGCTGAACGCGACTATCCCGAAGACGGCGTCGAACATTCAGGTCTTCAGGGGAGTGTGCAGCGCGATCCAGGAGCAGGGTCATCGTTCCTCGATTGCTGCGCTCCTGGCGTTCGCGCGCGGACGCGTGAGCAAACACGAGAAAGAGGACCTGGACGCGATCGACGCCGCCATCGACGCGATGGCTGCGATTTCATCCAAGTCGAGCGCCGAAGCGGTTCTCGACATCTGGCACAAGTGCAAATTCTCCGGTCGCGACCCTCACCAGAATTTCAAGGAGAAGGTCGCTCAATCCTGCCGCGCCGCGATGCGCCGCCTCACGGGCGAGAAGCTGGGCGACTTCGCGGAGTGGGACGACTGGTGGGAGCACGAGAAGGGGAAGCTGAACGACGACCTCTCGCGGAAGTAGCTTTCGCTTCAACCCACTTACCGCACCAGTCAGGCCTTGCAGGTGTTCCAGCCCTGCGACCACCCTCCGGGTTACATTTTGTTGATGACGTAGTCCTTCCAGTCCTGCTCCAGTTGATCCTGGTCGAGCTTCCCGAAAGAACTCTTGAATGCCTCGTCGGCATCCTTGGTCTGCCTCAGCTTCTTCATGAATTCCTCGATCACGCCCTTGTACTTCGGGTCCGGGGTGGTCCACATGAAATAGGCGACCGACCATCCCTGCGCGTAGCAGAGCCCCGCGTTGGCGTAATACTGGCCCTGGGTGTACTTGAAGAGCTTGGCGAGCGGGACGAACGAGCCGTCGCGGCAGGCCTGGCGGATCGTGTCGATGCGCTCCTTGTTGAGGCCGATCGTGAAGCGGCCGGTGGCATCGTTGAAGTTTCCGCCGAAGAAATACTCGGCCATGCCTTCGTTGAGCCAGATCGGGATGCGGACTTCTTCGCCGAAGAGCGCGTGGAGGTACTGGTGCATCGCTTCGTGGTACATGATGTGGATCGACAGCGACTTCCCCTGGCTGACAGTTTTGTACCCGCACAGTTCGTTCTGCATCGGGCTGAAGTAGGCCGCCGCGCCGCCGACGCCGTTGGCCGCGGCGTAGGACTGGAATTCCTCGTCCTTGCCGAAGAGCTTCACGGTCATGCGCTCCAGCGTCACTTTCTGGCTGGCGGGCTGGTTCTCTTTTCCTTCGATCAGGACAGGGCCGCCGCCGAACGAATCGAGCGGGAAGAACTTCTGGTATTCGAGCAGGATGGCCTCGAGGTGTTTGCCTACGACGATGGCGAAGTCCCTGTCGCAGTTGTACTGGATGTCATAGTGCTCGGTTTTGTTGACCTGCCAACCCGGCAACAGTCTTGGCCCCGCCTTGCGGATTTTCTCGATGTCCTTTTCCGACAGGAACTGGAAGGACATGGCGACCTTGAGCCGGTCGGGCATCGCTTTTTCGGCGCGCGCCAGGCCGCCCGTGAACTCGAGCGCAAACGACTTTTCGCCGTTGCAGACGATCGCCACCGTGTAACCGAAATTGCGGTTTGACGGATCCGCGAGGAAGAACTTCCCCTTGTGCTTTCCCTGGATCAGGATGTCCTGCGTCTTCTTGATGTCGAACTTCTGCGAGTAACTCCTCGTGATCTTCTCGTCGACGTACGACTTCAACGCGGCATCGACAGTTTTTGCGTCCTTGATTTCGTAGATCTCCAGGTCCATGGGGAACATGTCGGCGTCAGGCTGCGGTGCAGACCACTTTGCAACCATCCGGAGTTTTTCCTCCGCCATCCACTCCTTGTACTTCATCTCCTTCGGCGTCGGGATGCACTTCCATTTTTCTGGAGGCATCATCGCGATCCCGTTTTCACCGTCGATGAAGGGCGTGGCTTTGCCTTGGGCGCCGGCCTGGAGCGCGGAGGCGGCGGCAATCAGGATCGCGGCGAAAAGGCGCGGAAAAGGCATTTCGAGGACTCCGTAAGAAGAGATGAGGTGCCGGTTTAGACGCTTTGTGGCGCGAATTGTTTGCCCTAACTTTTGTACGCCACGTAATTGTCGCAAAACATGATTCAGTAATGAGTTGCGGTGATCTCAAGAAAGGAAGCGCCGCCGCGAGCTCACGCCGATTCGAAAAGCCCCTGTACACTTCCTGTATCTCTTCGTGGCAATCACATCCGAAAACGAAGGGCTCCGTTGCGAGCCCCGACCGGCCTGCCCGCTCTGCGGCGCGGGGCGCGATCCGCTCTTCACGGGCCTGCGCGATCGGATCTACTCCGCTCCCGGTGCCTGGTCTATCCGCGAGTGCGTCCCGTGCGGCGTCGCCTGGCTGGACCCCCTGCCCGCACCCGAGGACGTGCCTCGGCTCTATGCTGGTTACCACACTCACGCCGCTGTCCCTCCTCGCGACCCGCGCTCTCTTCGCGAACGAATCCGGCGCGGCTACCTCCGGGTCGCGCTGGGCTACCCCGGCGGAAATGTGGGCTTCGGCGCGCTCGCAGCGTGCGTTCCGGCCCTGAAGGACGTGATCGCTGGTTCGGCACTCTGGCTCCCCGCGCGCCAAGGAGGGCGTCTTCTCGACGTCGGGTGCGGAAGCGGGACCCTCATTCGTGCGATGCGCGAGCTCGGATGGGTCGTGCAGGGCCTCGAGCCGGACGCGGAAGCCGCGAAGGTCGCCCGCGAGGTGCACGGTCTGGAGGTGCACGTCGGCACGCTGGACGGCCCGGAGTTTCGCGACACGCCCTTCGACGCCCTCACCGCGCACCACGTGATCGAGCACGTGCCGGATCCGGCGGCGTTCCTGCGTGAAGCGGCCGCGCGGCTTGCCCCGGGCGGGAAGCTTGTCGTCGTGACGCCGAACCTCCGCTCGCTCGGCCGGCGCAGGTTCGGCGCGGCGTGGGTTCACTGGGACCCGCCGCGGCACTTCATGCTGCTGACGCGCGCCTCACTGCGCATTTTTGCCGAGACTGCGGGGCTCCGCGTGCTGGAGCTTCGGACTACGGGCCGCGCCGCGCGGCTGGCGTGGGCGCAGAGCCGGGCCATCGAGCGCGAGGGGCGCACCGGCGTAGAAGGCATCGGCCCTCGATGGAAGGGGCTGGCGTTCCAGGCGTGGGAGCAGGGGAGGCGCTGGATCGGGGCGGATTCGGGCGAAGAGCTGATCCTGCGGGCGGAGAAAGCGGACGCGGGCGGTGCTGGTCGAATGGACGCACGGATTTCGCGGCGATAGGATGGACGTCGTGCGCGACTTTGTGAACGCCATCCACGTGAAGACCGACGACCAGGGCGCGGTGCTCGATGCGGTCACCGAGGTGCTCGCGCGTGCGGGATTCGATCCGGTCGTCCTTGCGGAAGGGCCGGGCGACCGGGCTCCCGTTGACCCGACGCGGTCGAAGGTCCGGCACTTCCTGGTCAGCCCGGCGAACAACGGCTGGGTCTCGATATTCGACGAGAACTTCGTCGATATCTTCGACCTGGTGCAGCGAATCTCGGCCGAGATGAAAGCGCCCGCGCTTCTGATCTGGTCCCAGGGCGACCGCAGTTGGGGGTACAACCTCACGGACGACGGCCGGAAGGTGGACCAGTACGCGACGGACCCGAACTATCTGGACGGAGTCTCGGAAGGGAAGCCAGACGCGTTGAGCGAGTATTCGGACGAAACGGCGGACCATTTCAAGAAGCTTTTTGAGGCGGGGAAGGGAATGGCGCGCAGCTCGATGCGGGTCTTCGCAACACTGTTCGGGATCCGGAATGCGGACAGCGACTATGAGGATCTGGCAGCCGGGGACACGGGCGGGGTGGAGGCGCTGGAGGAGTTTGTGCAGATGACCTTTCTGAAGCGATAACGGGTTTCAGAGAACCCGGATTTTCGGGCATTTCCGGACAAATCGCGCCCTGACGTGGTGAAGCGCGATCTCCGTCCCCCGCCCGGGTGGGCGCGCAGGCGCAGGCGCGCCACAAAACATTATCTTGTAATGACTTATGGACTCCTGATCGGCGCACCAGTTTCGCGGTTCGGCAGCGCGATTTGTCACCGGTTTTTGATCGAGGACCCTTGACTTGCTGCAGTTGTGATTTATACTTTATAAATTGTAAACATACTCCGTCCCACCCCCGGAGAGGAAACCTTCGCGCCATGCAGCTCAAAAGCCTCGAAATGCAGGGCTTCAAGTCTTTCGCCGACAAGACCCACTTTTCGTTTGATCCCGGCGTCACCGGCATCATCGGCCCCAACGGCTGCGGCAAGTCCAACGTCGTGGACGCCCTCAAGTGGGTCCTCGGCGACCTCTCCGCCAAGTCGATCCGCGGTGACGACATGCTCGACTGCATCTTCAATGGCTCCGGCGTCCGCCAGCCCTCCGGCTTCGCCGAGGTCTCCCTGACGTTCGAAAATGCCGACGGCAAGCTCCAGACCGAATTCAGCGAAGTCACCGTCACCCGCCGCCTCTACCGCAGCGGCGAGTCCGAGTACCTCATCAACAAGCAGTCCGCGCGCCGCAAAGACATCATCGACATGTTCCTCGACACCGGCGTCGGGACCGACGCGTACTCGATCATCGAGCAGGGACGCATCAACGTCGTGCTCGAAGCGTCGCCCAAGGACCGCCGCGCGCTTCTCGACGAGGCCGCCGGCATCTCGCGTTACCGCGCCCGCAAAAAGGAATCCATCTCGCGCCTCGAGCGCGTGGACAACGACCTGCTCCGCCTCGGCGACACCCTCCGCGAGATGGAAAGCAACATCCGCTCCCTCAAGATCCAGGCCGGCAAGGCCCAGCGCTTCGTCCAGTTCCAGGAGGAATGGCGCGGCAAGAAAACGCTCCTCGCCCTCATCAGCTTCGACTCCCTCCGCGCCCAGTTCGACGCCGTCGCCGCGCGGCTCGAGGACGCACGCGCCGACCGCGGCCGCGTCGAGGAAACAATCAGCGGCCTCGAACAGGCCGCACGCGATGCGGCGGATGCGGAAGAAGAAGCGCGCGCGGCGTTTGCCGGGGCGCACGGCCGCCGCGAAGGCGCAGCGAAGGAAGTCGAGGCGTGCGGCAAGGCGATCGAGGACGCCGCTTCCCTCGCAAAGCACGTCGAGGAAGAAGCCGCGCGCGCGGCCGAAGATCTGAAGTCGCGGCGCGAGGAGTCGCGGGAGCTGGCGCGGCGCGAGAGCGCGGCGATCGAGGCGTTCGAGGCCGCCGAGGCGGGGTTGAAGGAGATCGCTCGCGGGATCGAAGCGCGCGAGGAAGCCTGCAAGGCGGCGGCCGAGGCGGTGCGGCACGTCGAAGGGGAGCGGGCGGCGCGGCAGCGCGAGTCGCTCGAGGCGATGCACCGGCGTTCGCAGGCGCACAACGAGGCGGCCGGGATCGAGGCGAACCGCGGAGGCCTGCGGGCGCAGAGGGCACGCGCTTCCGAAAAGGCAGAAAAACTGCGCGGCGAGGCCTCCGGGCTCGACGGCCGGATCTCGGCGATCCTCACGGAGAAGTCCAGCATCGACGCGGACATTGCGCGGCTGAAGGGGGAGCACGAGGGGGTCGCGGCGCGCCACAAATTGTCGCAGGCCGCATCGGCGGACGCGGCCCGCGCGCTGGCGGAGAAGCGCGAGTCGCTGGCGAAGGCGCAGGCGCGGCTGGAGACGTACCGGGACCTCGAGCGCCAGATGGAAGGCGTGGGCACGGGGGCGAAGCGGCTGCTGGAGGCCGCGCGAAAGAACGGCGTCGCGGGGTTCCGCGGGCTGGTCGCGGACCTCGTTGAGTTCGAGCCGTCGATCGCGCTCGCGGCCGAGGCGATCCTCGGGGACCGCGCGCAGGCGGCGGTGTTCGATTCGGTGGAGGCGATGCGCGCCGGGCTCTCGCTCGCGAACGGCCGCGTGGCGATGCTTGCGCTCGACCGTTTCCGCGGCAGCCGGATCGTGCAGCAGGCGGATGCGCTGGGCGCGTGCGGCGCAGAGTTCCTCGCTTCCGCAGATGGCGCGCCGGCGCCGGCGGACTGGATCGCGCTCGCGGACATCCTGAATCCCGATTTCTACGGAGCCACCTTTGGTTGGCTGCCCGGCGAAGTCGAGGTCGAAGAGGATTTCTTCGCCCAGTTTGCCGTCCCCACGGGGCCCGAACTCGTCAACAAGCTCTTCCCTGAAAAATCCCCGCGCGGGCGGCTCGCGGACTTCGCGACCTGCGCGCCGGAGTTCCGGCCGCTCGTCATCGCTCTCTGCGGCGGCGCGCGGATCGTCGCCACACGGGACGAGGCTCTTCAACTCCTCGCGGACGGCGAGCTCGACGCACCCGCGGCGACGCTCGATGGAGACGTCGTGCACCCGGACGGGCTTGTCGTGGCCGGCGGAGCGCGCGCGGGCCTGATCCGGCGCAGGGCGGAAGCCAAGGCGCTGGCGGTCGAAGCGCAGAAGCTTGCGGTCGAGGCGGAAGACCTGGGCAAGGCCCGCGTGGCGCGGGTCGCCGAAGAAGCGGAACTCGACGCGCGCGCGCAGGCGCTTCGAAACGAGGTCCTCGACCGTTCGCACGACGCGATCGAGCGGAAGAAGGAGGCCGAAGGGGTGCAGGCGCGGCTCAACGTGATTCGCGCGGACCTCGACCTGAGCGAGCGCGAGGATGCGGACGCGCGGGAGCAGGAAGCTCGTCTCGGGGAGCGCGCGGCGCGGCTGGCGGACCTGATCGGGGAGCTGGAGGCGCTGGAAGCGCAATTGAAGGAGCAGGCGGCGGACCTGGCGAAGAAGGCCGCCGCGGCAGCGGCTGCGGCCGACGAGGCGCGGCAGGCGCTGGAGGCGCTTCGGGTGTCGCGCGCCGAGGCGCAAGGCCGGCGGGACCAGGCGGCGGCGCAGGCGGCGGACCTCGGGAAGCAGATCCACGCGGCGGAGACGGCGGCGGCGCAGGCGGAGAAGCGGATCGCGGAGTGCGACCAGCGGCACCGGGCGGCGCTCGATGCGGTCGAGGAACGGCGCGCGAGGCTCTCGGACCTCCAGCGTATCTACGACGAAGCGGCGCGGGATGCGGTGGCGGCGGAGGAAGCCCGCAAGGCCGCCGTCGCGGCCGCAAGGGAGGCCGCTTCGCGGAAGAACGAAGCCGAGACGGAGCTTCGCGCGGCGGAACAGAAAATTAACCAGCTCACGCTCGAGCAGGGCAACCTCCAGAACAAGGAGGAGACGCTCGTCGCGCGGTACCTGGAGGACCTCGGGATCGACCTGCGCCAGGCGAACGACGGCATGGCGCGCGACCCGAACGCGACCGAAGAAGGGCTGACGACGGAGGTCAACGAGCTCAAGCGCCGGATGGACAACATGGGAGGCGTCAACCCGGAGGCGATCCACGAACTGAAGGAGAAGGAAGAGAAGTTCACCTACCTCAAGGGCCAGGAACAGGACCTCACGATGTCCAAGGCCCAGCTCGAGGAGCTGATCCGCAAGATCAACCGCGAAAGCCGCGAGCTGCTGCTTGCCACCCTCGAACAGACGCGGCTCAATTTCAACGAGGTGTTCCGCAAGCTGTTCGGCGGCGGCAAGGCCGAGATCGTCACCGAGGAAGGGCAGGACGTCCTGGAGTGCGGCATCGACCTGCTCGCGAAGCCCCCGGGCAAAGAGCCGGCGACGATCGCGCAGCTCTCCGGCGGCGAAAAGACGCTCACCGTCCTCGCGTTCATCATGGCGCTCTTCATGCTCAAGCCCTCCCCGTTCTGCGTCCTCGACGAGGTCGATGCGCCCCTCGACGAGGCCAACGTGGGCCGCTTCAACGACCTCGTGAAGGACTTCTCCGCCGGCACGCAGTTCATCGTGATCACGCACAACAAGAAGACGATGGCGTGCGTGAACTCGATGTACGGGATCACGATGCAGGAGCGCGGCGTGTCGAAGAAAGTGAGCGTGAAGGTCGTGGACGAGAAGGGGCAGGAGACGGCGCTGGCCCCCGCGCAGGTTTAGGCAGGGATCGATCCAGACGGGGCCGCGGAAAACCGCGGTCCCGTTTTTGTTTTTGATAAGCGCTCCAGTCCCGCGTGCCGCCCGGCCGAAACATGTACGGACCACCTTCGGACAGGCACGGAACACCATCGGAAAGGGGCTCACGATGTTTCAGTCGATCACGAGGCACGCGATCACGGGAGAAGCGGTCATCCGGGGGACGCAGGTTCCCGTGGATTTCGTCTTCGACATGATGCGCGAGGGGTACGAGTTCGAATCGATCGCGAGGGTGTTGATCGACGGGAACACGTCCGACGCACTGGAGGCGATGCACTGCGCGCTGCTGTTTCCAGAGGCGGTTCTCGAAAGCAACAACTAGCCGGCGTGGGCCCTTCGCTCCGCAATTCCATTATTGCTGCGGCGTTGCTCGCTTCGCAGGCCCTGGGCGGCGAGCCCGGGAACCAGGCGCTGATTGCGAAGGCTCGATCCGGGACGCTTCCGGAGCGGATCGAAGCGATCGAGAAGCTCGGGGATCTGCGCGCGGAGGACGGGATTCCCGCGCTGCGCGAGGCGGCGGGCGCGGGCGAAATCGAGCTGAGGGTCGCCGCAATCTCGGCCCTCGGGGGGTTCGCGCGCGAGGACCAGTTCGTGCTGCTGGGAGAACTCTCGCTCGCGCAGGACTCGCGGATCGCGGGCGCCTCGACGCGTGCCCTGGGCCGCTGCGGTTTCAAGGCAATGCCCCACCTCGTTGACGCGTTGCGTCATGATGCGGCCGGTGTTCGCGAAGCCGCCGGCGCCGCCATGCAGCGCGTTTCGGGCGTCCGCGCCGATCCGGCGATTCTCGCGGAAGCGTTCGCCGCCTCGAAGGGAGACCGTTTCGCCTTCCTCGCCGCAATTCTCGCGCGGGACGCGACGCCGCGCACTGCGGCGGACGCCTTGCGCGCGCTCCCCGACGCGCCTGAATCCGTTTCGCCGCTTTTCAAGGCGCTGGGCTCTGAGTTCGAGCCGGTGCGGGCGGCGGCGCGCGGGAGACTCGAGGCCCTGGCGTGCCGGCGCATGGACGACGCGGGGTGGCGGGAATGGGCGAAGACGCCGGGGACCATCGTTGACTGGCGGATCACCTCGTACCGCGACCCTGCAAACCCGCTTCGCGCCGCCGCGGCGCGCTCGCTTGCAGTGCCGGATCGCGAAGCGGTGTCGGCACTGGCGGAATGCGAGGCGGCTGGCGTCGTCGAAGAAGAAGCGCTGCGATCGCTGGCCGCGGCGACGGGGCTGCGACCGCGCGGGCGGAAGGAATGGACGGCGTGGTGGGCGGCGAACGGGGACCGGTCCCGGACGGAGTGGCTGCTGGCAGCGTTGATCGAAACGGGGGATGCGCCGAATCGGGCGGCGGCGGCAAGGGCGCTGGGAGGGGTGCGCGAGCGGCGTGTGGTGGAACATCTGATGGCTTATGGTCTCAGGGACGAGGATGGGGTGGTCCGGGAGGCGGTGGAAGGAGCGCTGCGGGCGCTGGTCCGGGGGAGGTTGTCGGCGAAGGAGGAGTGGTCGGTTGCCTGGAAGCGAGTCGAGGCGGGGTGGAAGTAGCAAAGGGTCTTGCTCCGGGGTTTCCGTGAGCTCCGTGCGCTCGGTGTGACGGCGGTGGGCAAGGGCAAGGGCAAGGGAAACTGCCCGATCACCCTTGGGCAACTCCCTCCGCTTCCCCTATCATCTCTCCCTCGTGATTCGATTCCGCTGCCCCACCTGCAACCAGAAGATCAAGCTCCGCGAGGAAGACGCGGGGCGGCTGGGGGATTGCCCCAAATGCAAGGGGCCGCTGGAAGCCCCTCGGATCGAGATCAACCTGCCGGGCGCCAGCGAAATGAAGGACGACTTCGAGCCTGGGGACGAGGTCGGCGAATACATCCTGGAGAAACTGGTCGGGCGCGGCGGGTTCGCGCAGGTCTGGTGCGCCAGGAAGGACCAGGGGCTCCCGGTCGCGATCAAGATCCCGCACGATACGGGGGCTGTGCGGGAGCTGCTCAACGAAGGAATGCAGCTCCGCCGCCTGAACCACCCGAACATCGTCCGCACCATCGACATCAACCTCAAGGCGCTTCCGCCCCACATCGTTCTCGAGTACGTGGACGGGACTTCGCTTTATTCGCTCGTGAAGCGCAACCGGACGGCGGGGGAGTTTTTCCCGCTCGCGTTCATCGAAAAGATTTTTCTGCAGGTGCTCGACGGCGTGACGTACGCGCACGCGCAGTCGCCGCCGGTGGTGCATGCCGACCTGAAGCCCCACAACGTGCTCATCGCGGACCAGGTCGCGCGCATCGTGGACTTCGGGCTGGGGCGGGAGGAGAAGAAGCTCGACCGGATTCTCTCGACGTCGGTGCAGCTGAAATCGAAGCGAAAGCTGCTGGGGACCGAGGCGTACATGGCGCCTGAGCAGAAGAAAGGGGAGCCGACGGACGAGCGGACGGACATTTTTGCGCTGGGGATGATGCTGCAGGAGATGGTCTGCAACGAGGTGTACTGCGGGCACACGCTTCCCGGCGAACTCAACCCGCTCGGGAAACCGCTGGATGCGGTGGTCAAGCGGGCGACGGCGGCGTTTCCGAAAATGCGGTACCAGTCGGTGGAGGAGCTGCGCGAGGGGTTCATGTCGGTGGTTCGGCCCGGGATCTCGCGCCCGGTTCCGGGGGGAACAGCCGGCGCCGCGAAGCCTGGCTCGGGGATCCGTCCGCAGGTCGGCGAATCCGCAGGATCCGGGATCCGGCCGTCCGCGCTGGACGCGCCCTCACCGCCGCGGAACGGGACGTCCGTCACACCCTCGACGCGCATGGATGCGTCGGTGGACGCGCTGCCGAATCCGGCTGAAGGGTCGATTCGTCCCGCCGTCGCCGTTCTCACGGCGCCTTCGCCCGTTGCGGCCGCGGTGGCCAACGTCGCTCCGGACGATGTCCCGGATGTCAAGCCGCTGGCCATGCTTCTCAAGGACCCCCGGATCCTCTGGATCGCCGGCCTGTTCGCGCTTCTCGCGCTCGCCCTGCTGCTGTCGCTGCTGTAATGACCCCGCACCGCGCGCTCGACGCGTACCGGAAACTTCTTTCGGAAGTGGACGCCTGGTTTCGCTCGGTGCAGGCGCGGCACGGGCGGCACATGAAGTGCGGTTCGGGGTGTTCCGACTGCTGCCACGGCGCGTTCGACATCGGCCCGCACGACGTGGAGCTGGTCCGTGCGGCGTATCGCGGGTTGCCGGCGAGCGAGCGGGCCGTCGTGCGCGAACTGGCGCGCAAGCAGGTGGAAGTTCTGGGGCTGAAGCCGCCTTACGAGCTGGATGGAATGCCCGAAACCGCAATCGACGCCTTGACGGAACGCCTCGGGCCTGTCCCATGCCCGCTTCTTGACCCGGGGGGGAAGTGCCGCATCTACCTGGACCGCCCGAGCACGTGCCGCTTCATGGGACTCCCGCTCGTGGACGCCGAGGAGGGCGTGGTGCACGGCGAGTGGTGCGAGAAGAACTTCGAGGCCGCCGACCCGCTTGAGCTGCCGGGAGTGCCCTTCGGCTATCACTCCTGGGAAGAAGACGTCTCCGCGGTCCCGAATTCCTCAACCCCGCGCTATACTTTCATTGCATGCGCGATTCTCGCCGAGCCGCCGTAGGCCGTTCCCGTACGTTCGCCGCATCGGCGATCCTGGCTCTGGCTGCATTTGTCGCGTGTGAAAGGCGCCCGGCGGGACCGACGGCGCCGGGCCCGGTGCCGGCTCCTGCGCTTGCGGAGGTCCCGCCCGCAGAACCGCCGGCCAGGCCTCCCGAAGAACCGGTTGCCGCACCGCCGGACCCCGCACCGGACCATCCTCCCGGCGCGCGCGGGTGGCGCTTCGGCGACGATCTGACTGCGTTCCTGGAAAAGGGTCCCCCGGGATTGGAGGCAACGTGCAGCAGGTGCCATGTGGCCCCCGCTCCGGACGTGATCGTCAGGGGTGAGTGGCCCAGGGTCCTTCTCGAAATGAGGAAGATTTTCCTGACTTCCGGAAAACGGCCCGACGATGCGCTTCTGCACGAGATCCAGGCGTACTACGTCAGCAGCGCGCCCGTGGATCTTGCGCGGTTGCCCGCCGCCACCGATGCGGGGAAGCTCGAGTTCCGGAATGAGGCGTTCGGGGGCCTGAAGCGCGAGATTTCGCGCGTGACGAACGTGAACGTGGCCAACGTGGACGGCGACGGCCGGCCGGAGGTGCTTGTCTGCGACGAACTTCTCAAGTCGGTCTCGATCCTCCGGCTTGGGACCTCCGGTTGGACGGAGGAGGCCATCGCGTCCTGCGAAGCTCCGGTGCAGACTGCGGTCTTCGACGCCGACGCCGACGGCGACACCGACATCGCCGTGGCGGGGCTCGGCAGCATGCAGGAAAACGAGGGCCTTGTCGGCTATGTTCTGCTCCTCGTGAACAACCGGGAGAAAGGCTGGGAGAAACGGGAGCTGGCAAAGGGACTGCCGCGCGTGACCGACGTGCAGCCGGCGGACGTGGACGGGGACGGTGACCGTGACCTGATCGTCGGCGCGTTCGGAGGGGGCAGGCGCGGATCCATCGGGTGGCTG
Source organism: Planctomycetota bacterium (assembly GCA_038060895.1). Classification (GTDB taxonomy): domain Bacteria; phylum Planctomycetota; class MHYJ01; order WSZJ01; family WSZJ01; genus WSZJ01. The sequence goes on along the minus strand of JBBTCT010000011.1, from coordinate 74,378 downwards.
CGAAACGACGGCGCGAAATGGGAGCACGTGATCATCGCGGACCGCTCCGGCGCCATCCATGTGCCGGTGGCCGATTTCGATGGCGACGGCCGCCCCGATTTCGTCGCCCTCGTCGCCCAGGAATCGGAATCGGTCATGCTTTACATGAACAAGGGCGGAAAGTTCGAAGCGAAGACCATCTTCGAAGCGCGCAATCCGCTGTTTGGCTCCTCGGGCCTCCAGCTCACCGACCTTGATCTCGATGGCGATCTCGACGTGCTCTTCACAAACGGCGACGCGCTCAGCGACCCCTGCGCGATGCCCTGGCCGTACCACGGCGTGCAGTGGCTGGAAAACCAGGGAAAGCTCGAGTTCGCTTACCACGACATCGGCCGCTGCTACGGTCCTTTCCGCGCCGTCGCCACCGATCTCGACGGCGACGGGGACATGGACGTCGCCGCCGGCATTCTCTTCGGCATGTGGGCGGACTCGGGGGAGACCGGCCTGATCTGGTACGAGAACGACGGAAAAATGAAGTTCACCCGCCACGACATCCCCTCGCCGACCCGCTTCATCACGCTCGCCGCCGGCGACCTGGACGGCGACGGCGTCCCCGAACTTGTCACCGGGCAGATGAGCTTCCTGGGATCGTCGGAAGGCCACGACCACGCGCTTCTGAAGTGGTCGTCCACGAAGAAGAAGTAGCCGAAACCCGCGCTATACTTTCGGCGTATGAGCCACATTATTCGAGCCGCCGCGACCCTTCTTCTCGCGTCCTCCCTGGCCATGGGTGAGGAAGCCGACGTCGCAAGTTCGCTTCCCGAAGACATTCCCGGAGGACGCGACCAGGCCGCCAGGTCGTTGAAATCCGGCGTGCCGCAACTCGTGAAGAAAACGCTGGAGGACCTGATGTTCGCGCAGGAGGCCCCGGTGTTCGAGCCGTGGCGCGTCGCGCTGGAGGGCCGTGCCGGCGCCGCAGTGCGAGACCCGTGGATGTTCTACCTGACCTTCCTCATCGAGAGGGAAGTCGAAGGGCGCGAGTTCCAGGAGCAGGCCGCGGCGTGGCTGGAGGGCCGGACCGAACTGGCCCCGGAGGCCTGCGCTGCCCTCGCCGCGGGGCTGCGCGCTTCCAGCGAGGTCCTCGCGAAGCGCCTCGAGGCCCAGGCGCGTGAAGGCAACATGCACGCGCTGATGTCGCTTGCCGGAAACCCGGCCGGGCACGCGATCCTCGTCGAGATGTGCAAGTCGGACGCACCTGAGGATCGCAGGACCGTCTACCTCATGGCCGCCGCGCACGCCCAGTCCGCCGTCTTCCGGCCCCTGTACGAGGAGTGGGTGACGCGAACCTCCCCCCAGGCCTTCTTCTTCGGCACGCAGGGAATCCTCCGGCTTGGTGAACCCGCGGACGTGAAAGCCGCCGAACGCTACCTCGCTTCCCCCGTCGCTTTCCGCCGCTTCGAGGTCTACCGCGCCCTCTCGTGGATCAAGTCGAAGGAAGTCGTGGATCTCCTGATCGCCGAGCAGGCGCATTGCGCGGAGTTGAACCGTCCCGCCGTCGTCATCGCCCTCTCGCGCCAGAGGGACGAACGCGTCCTCCCGCTTCTCAGGAAACTCCGCGACACCGAGGGCTACACCGCGGGCGTCTGCGCCGGGCTCTGGCGCATCGGGCGCGCAGGAGACGTCCCCTGGCTCCTCGAGAAAATGGAGGGCGGCGAAATGGAAGCGGCGTTGACGCTTCGGCATCTTCTCGGGAAGTCCTGCCCGGTCGAATTCGCCGCGAGGGTGGAGGGCGTGAAAAAATGGGTGCAGGAGCACAAGGAAGCGATCGACAGAGACGAGGAGGTCGGGCCGAAATGAGGGGCGCGGTGGTGAATCTCTGGATCCAGGAGCGCGCGGCGGCGCCGATGACCGGCGTGCCGCGAGCGCGGGCGGTCGCCAACCACGGCTTCGAGGGCTGCCTGCATGCGCGGCCGGGGAAGAAACGGCAGGTGCTGCTGATCGACGCAGAGACGCTCGACTCGTTCGGGATCGAGCCGGGGCGCGCGAAGGAGAATGTCACGACACGCGGCATTGCAATACAGGACCTGCCCGGGGGATCGCGCGTCCGCCTGGGCACGGCCGTTCTGGAGATCACCGGCCCCTGCGAGCCCTGCGGATTCATGGACTCGATCCGCCCGGGACTCCGCGAGGCGACGATCGGGAAGCGCGGCGTGCTGGCGAGGGTCGTCGAGGCGGGAACGGTCCTCATCGGGGACGAGGTGAGCGTCGAGGGCGCATGAAGCGCGGGCGTCCCGGCCGCCCGTCACTTGCCGGGAACCGTATAATCCCCGTCCCATGAAAGGCCTCTCCCTTTTTGCCGCCCGCCTCGCCCGTTACAAAGGCTGGGTTTTCGGAGTGGTCGTTTCCATTGTCATCGTCGATCTCATCGGGCTCGTGCCGCCGTGGGTCCTCGGTGATGCGGTCGATTACCTGCGCAAGGGAGGATCCGAAGGGCGCACGATCGCGATCTTCGCGCTCGCCGTGGTCGGCGTCGAAATCTGCCGAGCCTGCATGCGCTTCACGTGGCGCCGCATCGCGTGGGATTTCTCCCGCCGGGTCGAACTTGATCTTCGGAACGAATTCTTCGCGAAGTCCGTCAAGCTGCCGCCCGCGTTTTTCGACCGCACGACCATCGGGGACCTCATGTCCCGCGCGACCAGCGACATCGACCAGGTGCGGATGTTCTTCGGGATGGGGTTGCTGACCCTGTTTGACACCCTGACGATCGTGGTCACGACGTTCCCGATCCTCATCTGGCTGAACCCGCGTCTCACGCTCTACACCACGCTGCCCCTCCCGTTTCTCGCGGTCATCTGCTGGCGCATCTTCATGGAGACCCACCGCCGCTCGCGCGCCGTCCAGGAGCAGTACGGCGATCTCACCGCCCGCGTGATCGAGAATCTCAACGGCATCCGCGTCGTCAAGGCGTACGCGACGGAGGCCGTCGAGGTCGAGCGCTTCGAGGAACTCTCCGACGTCCAGGTCTCGCTCAGCCTCCGCCTCGCACGAATCCAGGCCGTGTTCTTCCCCGTCTTCACCATCGTCCTCGAAACCGGGACGCTCCTCGTCCTCTGGATCGGCGGCTCCGGCGTCGTCCGCGGCGACCTCACCGTCGGCGATTTCGTCCGTTACACCTGGTACCTGGGATGGCTCACGGGCCCCATGGTCGGCCTCGGCTGGACCCTCTCCCTTTACCAGCGCGGCATCGCTTCCATGGAACGCCTCAACCAGATCCTGCTGCGCCCGGACCCCGAGGATGCGCCGGCGGGCGATGCGGCGCCGGGCGCGATCGAATTCCGCGACCTCACGTTCAGTTTCGGCGAGGGACGCCCCGATGCGCTCGAGCACGTTTCCTTCTCCGTCCCCGCCGGCTCCAAGGTCGCCGTAGTCGGCAGGACCGGAAGCGGCAAGACAACCCTTGTCCAGCTCCTCCCGCGCCTCTACGAGCCGCCGCGCGGCGCCGTGTTCATCGGGGGCCGCGACGTCCGCGACATTTCCGCCGCTGCCCTCCGCCGCCTCATCGCCTTTGTCCCGCAGGACGGGTTTCTCTTCTCCGACACCCTCGCAGAAAACGTCGGCTTCGCCTTCGAGTCGCCCGATGCCGCCGCCGTGGAAGCGGCCTCCCGGGCCGCGTGCCTCGACGAGGCCGTCCAGCGCTTCCCCCTGAAGTACGAGCAGATCGTGGGCGAGCGCGGCGTGACGCTCTCGGGCGGCCAGAAGCAGCGCGCCTGCCTCGCGAGGGCGTTCGCGGCCGACGCGCCGATCCTGGTGCTCGACGACGCGTTCTCCTCGGTCGATGCCGAGACGGAAGAGCGCGTCGTCGCGAACCTGCGCGTGGCCGGAAAGGGGAAGACCGTGTTCGTGATCTCCCACCGGCTGTCGAGCGTCATGGACGCAAACCTGATCGTCGTGCTCGACAAGGGGCGCGTCGCGGCGACCGGGACCCACGAGGAACTTCTGCGCCGCGGGGGAATCTACGCCGAGCTGTGGCGCAAGCAGCAGCTGCAGGAGGCGTTGCGATGAAGGGACTGACGCACACCGCGTTCATGGAAGAGGACGTCAAGCGGGGTTTCGACCCCCGCCTGGCGCGGCGGTTTTTCGGGTACGTACTCCGCTACAAGCGACTTCTCTTTACGGCGACCTCTCTCCTGTTCCTCTTCCGCGTCTCGGCCATCGCCGCCCCATTCCTGACGAAGCTCGCGGTGGACAAGTACATGAACCACCCCGAACTCGAGCTGGGCGCGCGGCTCGCCGGGATCCACTGGCTGGCCGCGGCCTTCTTCGCGGTCATGATGGTGAAGATCCTGACGCACTACTCGGAAACCCTGGCGACGCAGACGATCGGGCAGAGGGTAATGCACGACCTGCGCATGGATGTGTTCCGCCACCTCCAGACGCTGAGCTCGTCGTACTTCTCGCGGAATCCCGTCGGACGGCTCATGACGCGCGTCACCTCCGACGTCTCCGCGCTCAACGAAATGCTCACGTCCGGCGTCGTCGCCCTCGCCGGCGATATCGTCACCCTCCTGGCCGCGTTCGGCATCATGTTCGCCCTCGACTGGCGCCTCACGCTCGTGACCCTCACCGTCACGCCCTTCATGCTCATCGCCAGCCGGATCTTCCGCCATTACGCCAGCCACATCCACCGCATCACCCGCGCCAAGATCGCGCGCCTCGCCGCCTACCTCAGCGAAAACCTCGCCGGCATGAAAGTCGTCCAGCTCTACCGCCGCGAAAAGGAAAACGCCCGCCGCTTCGACGAGTACGGCCGCGACCTCTACCGCACCCAGCTCCGCGCCACCTTCTACAGCGCCATCTTCTTCCCGTTCGTCGACGTCATGCGCGCTTCCGCTGTCGCCCTCATCGTGTGGTACGGCGGGGGAAGAGTCATGCAGGACGCGATCCCGCTCGGGACGCTGATCGCGTTCATCAGCTACGTGGAATTGTCGTTCCACCCGCTTCGCGAACTCGCGGAAAAATACAACGTTCTCCAGAGCGCCATGGCCGCGGCCGAGAAGATCTTCGGCGTGCTCGACGAGAAGCCGGAAGTGCTGGATCCGGCGCAGCCGGCCGCTCTTCCGGACGTGAAGGGCGAGATTGCGTTCGAAAACGTGACGTTCGCCTACGACGTCGGGAACGACGTGCTGCACGACATCACGCTGCGTGTGAAGCCCGGGGAGATGGTCGCGCTGGTCGGCCCGACGGGTTCCGGAAAGACGTCGATCGTGAATCTCCTGTGCCGATTCTGGGACGTCCGCCTCGGCAAAGTCCTCGTCGATGGCCACGACGTCCGCCACGTCGCGCAGCGCGACTTGCGCAGGCGGATCGCGATCGTGCTGCAGGACGTATTTCTCTTCACGGGGACGGTCGCCGAGAACATCGCGATGGGGGACCGCACGATGAGCCGCGAGCGCATCGAGGCGGCCGCGCGTGCGGTCCACGCCGACACGTTCATCCGCAGCCTTCCGGGCGCTTACGACGCGCGTGTTTCCGAGCGAGGCTCGACCTTCAGCGCCGGCCAGCGCCAGCTGATCGCCTTCGCGCGCGCCTGGGCCGCCGACCCGCGGATCATCATTCTCGACGAAGCAACGTCCAACATCGACACCGAGACCGAGCTCCTCATCCAGGACGCGATGCGGACCCTGCTGGCGGGGCGCACGAGCATCGTCATCGCGCACCGCCTTTCCACGATCCAGCGCGCCGACCGGATCGTCGTCCTCCACCACGGGAAGATCATCGAGCAGGGCAAGCACGGTGAGCTGGTCGCGGCGAAGGGAATGTACGCCAAGCTGCATGAGCTGCAGTTTGAGGAGAGGGAACAGGCGTCCGCCACGGCGTAAAACGGCAGGGGATGGGGGACGAAGGATCAGGGAACGGGGGGCCTGGGATTGGGCTGGGGCAGCGATGGCCATGCCCAAGGCCCGCCATCCCCCATCCCCCGCCGTTTTCCCGTTGATGGACTCCACCCCCTCCTTCGCTACAATTCCCATGCTGCCAGGGCGGACCTTCAAGTCCCAAGGGAGGATTTCATGGCGAAATACGACACCCCGGATATCCGGAATTTCGTCCTCGTCGGCCACGGCGACAGCGGCAAGACGACGCTCGCCGAGGCGATGCTCTTCAAGGGGAAGATGACCAACCGCATGGGCGAGGTCACGGACGGAACGACAGTGACGGACTTTGACCCGGAAGAGAAGTCGCGAAAGATCTCGATCGAGGCGGGAGTCGCGCATCTCCCGTGGAAGGGGAAGGAGCTGAACCTCATCGACGCCCCCGGGTATCCCGACTTTTCCGGTGAGGCGGCCGGCGCGATGAGTGCCGTTGAGACGGCGGTGATCTGCGTCAACGCGGTCACGGGCCTCATGGTGAACACCCGCAAGATGTGGTCCAACGCGGCCAAAATGGGCATGGCGCGCGCGATCTTCGTGACCAAGATCGACCACGACAACGTGGACTTCGACGCGCTTCTCGGCTCCATCAAGGAGACCTTCGGCGACGTCGCGCGCGTCGCGGTCATGCCGGTCGGGACCGGCCCTTCCTGCAAAGGCGTGGCGAACGTGATGGAAGCGGAAGCGCACCCGGATGCGAACGTCAGGAAGCAGGCGGCGGTGTTTCTCGACAAACTCGTCGAGGCTGCCGTGGAGACGGACGACAAGCTGATGGAGCGGTACCTCGAGGGCGGGGCCATCTCGAAGGAAGAAATGGATGCGGCGCTGAAGAACGCGCTCATTCACGGCAAGGTGGTGCCGATCCTCTGCATGGGGGCTAAGAAGGACCTCGGCGTGGACGCGGCCCTCGACTTCATCGCGAAGTTTTTCCCGGCGCCGGCGGAGGGCAGTGAGCACAAGGGAACCTGGCCCGGCAAGGAGGACAAGGTCGCCTTCCCGCCCAGGGCGGACGCGCCCTTTTCTGCGCAGGTCTACAAGGTCATCAGCGACCCGTTCGTCGGCAAACTGGCGTACTTCCGCGTGTACAGCGGGACGCTGGCCGCCGACTCTCACTTCCATGTGGCGCGCAGCAACAAGGAAGAGCGGATCGGGAAGATCTTCCGCCTGATGGGGAAGGACCACCAGGCGGTGGACAAGCTGATCGCGGGGGACCTGGGGGCGGTGACGAAGGTCGAAGACCTGAAGATCAGCGACACGATGTGCCTGGCGGACAAGCAGATCGCCTACGCGCCGATCGAGTTCCCGAAGCCGATGACGACGCTGGCCATTGAGCCGAAGAACCGGAACGACGACACGAAGATCGGGATTGCGATCCCGAAGCTGGCGGAAAGCGACCCCACGTTCCATTGGGTCCGCGACCGGCAGACGCACGAGCTGGTGTGCACGGGAATGACGCAGCTTCACCTGGATGTCACGTTCCACAAGCTCAAGTCGAAATTCGGGGTCGAAGTCACGACGAAGCCGCCGCGGATCCCCTATCTCGAGACGATCACGGGGAAGGGGGACGCGCAGTACCGCCACAAGAAGCAGACAGGCGGCTCCGGCCAGTTCGCGGAAGTCTGGATGCGCATCCTGCCGCTGGAGCGCGGGAAGGGATTCGAGTTCGAGAACGCGGTCGTGGGCATGTCCATCGGACGCCAGTACATGCCGTCGATCGAGAAGGGCGTGAAGAGCGTGATGGAGCGGGGCGTGATTGCGGGGTATCCGGTGGTTGACGTGAAGGTGGAGGTTTACGACGGCAAGGAGCACCCGGTTGATTCGAAGGACATCGCGTTCCAGACGGCAGGGCGCGAGGCGTTCAAGCTTTGCATGCACCAGGCGCACCCGGTGCTGCTGGAGCCGGTCGCGAACGTCGAGATCACGGTCCCGGCCCACAACATGGGCGCCATCATGGGCGACCTCTCCAGCCGCCGCGGCAGGATTCACGGGAGCGAGACGGAGGGGCATCACGCGATCATCAAGGCGCAGATCCCGATGTCGGAAATCAAGAGCTACGCCTCGGAGTTGAGATCGATCACGGGAGGCGAAGGGGAGTATGCCGTGGAGTTCAGCCACTACGACGTCGTGCCGGCGATGACGGCGAATACGATCATCGAGCATTACAAGGCGTCGAAGGTGGGGGAGAAGCCGGAAGAGTAGGCTGGGCTGGGCCGGCAATGCCGGTGCAGCCTCGCCTTTATTTTTTGTTTTTCTCCGTGACCTCCGTGCGCTCCGCGTCCTCCGTGTAACCTCATGCCCCCATGCCGACCTGGAAAGTCACGCTCGAGTACGAAGGAACCCGCTATGCCGGCTGGCAGGAGCAGCCGCGCGAGCGCACCGTAGCTGGCGAGCTGCGCGGCGCCGCCCGGCGGGTCTTCGGGGAGGCGGTCGAGGTCGGCGGCGCGGGCCGCACGGACGCCGGCGTTCACGCACTCGCCCAGGTCGCCCACCTGCGCGCGAAAAAGCGGCCGCGCACGCCGCGCGGACTCGAGATCGCGATCAACGACGGCCTTCCGTCCGACATCCACGTCCTCTCCGTCGAACCGGCCCACGACCGCTGGCACGCCCGCCACGACGCGACCCTGCGCTCCTACATCTACCAGTTCTCGCGACGCCGAAGCGCCTTCCTCAAGCCATTCGTCTGGTGGGTCCGCGACGATCTCAACCTCGACCGCATGCGTCAGGCGGCCGCGCTGCTCGTCGGCATGCATGATTTCGCGTCCTTCGCCGACCTCGAAGACTCCGGCGACGAAAAATCAACCAAGGTGCGCGTGTTCGAGGCGACGCTCGAGGAAGCTGGCCCGCTCATCCTGTTCAGGTTCGTCGCTTCCCACTTCCTGCGCAAAATGGTCCGCCGCGTCGCAGGCGTCCTGGCGCGCGTAGGAACAGGGGCGATGCAGGCAGGCGAGGTCGGCATGCTGCTCGCCTCCGGGCGCGGAAACGTGGCGGAGTGGACCGCGCCCCCCTCGGGGCTGTTTCTTGAGCAAGTCTTCTACGGCAAAGAGAAATTGCCGGCGCTGCGGCCCGCGGTGATCGGCGGCACAGACGTGCCCGGCAAGCCGTGATGTTGCCTGGCCGCTTCCTCGCGCGTAGAGAATCGGGTGGGTCGGGCAGAGCCGGCCCGAGATAGCGCCGCCGTCCAGGCCCCGTCAACCCGGCCGACGCAGCCTGATCCGCCCGACTCTCTACGCGCGCGGATGGAACGACTTGTGCATCTTCATCAACCGGCTCGAGTCCACGTGCGTGTAGATCTGCGTCGTCGCCACCGAGGCATGCCCGAGCATTTCCTGAACCGCGCGCAGGTTCGCACCCCCCTCGAGCAGGTGCGTCGCGAACGAGTGCCTCAACGTGTGGGGGTGCACGCCCGCCTGCCCGTTCGCTCTCGCCACACGCTCCACAATTCGCCACGCCGTCTCGCGCCTCATCGGCCGCCCGCCGCCCTTTCCAGGAAACACGAACGGCGGCTTCCGCTCCGGAAGCCACGCCCGCAGCCGCGCTGCCGCCGCTTCTCCCAGCGGCACCAGGCGCTCCTTCGAACCCTTCCCGAAAAGCCGCGCGACGCCGAGGTCGAAGTCCAGGTCTCCTTCCTTCAGGTTGACCGCTTCAGAAACACGCGCGCCGGTCGCGTAGAGGAATTCCAGAAGGGCCGCGTCGCGCAGGCCGAGCCCGCCGTCGAGAACCGCCGCCAGCGCCTGGGAGGAAAGCGTGCGCGGAAGCCGCTTCTCGCCCCGCGGGCCCTCCGCCGCCGCCGCGACGTCCCGGGCGCGGCGCTCGGCGGCCAGGAAACGATAGAGCATGCGGATGGCGGCCAGCGCTCGGGAACGGGAGGAAGGGCGGAGACCGCGCGCTTCCTCGGCGCGCAGAAATTCGGCGACGTCGTCGGCGCTGGCGCGGGCGAATGTGGTGCGGGACGCGACGTGGGCCGAGAACCGGGCGAGGTCGCGGGCGTATGCGGAGCGCGAGTTGGGTGCCAGCCCGCACTCCGCGGAGAGGTAGTCGTCGAAGTCCGCGAGGTCGCTCAGCATGGAGGCCGGGAGGTCGGGGGCGGGAGGCATCGCAGGTAATATCGGCGCGCAGGAGGGGGGGCGTTGAGCGACGGCGGATCCTTGGTGCGCGACCGCCCCGGCGTTCCTTAGAATGCCGGGCCATGGCAACGACCATCCGGCAGTTCTTCCTGGCCGTCGCTCTTCTCGCGCCCGCGGCCTCCGCCAGCGCGCAAGCGCCCCTTCCATTCCCTCCCGAGTATGAGCGGGGCTGGATGGCGAAAGTGAACGGAGATCCGATTCTCAAGAGCGAAGTGCTGGCGAGGATGGGGAAGAGAATTGACGGGCTCCGGAACGCGAAGGGTGGCAGGCCGGAGGAATTCGCGAGGGAATTCCTGGGACTCTTCAATGACACACTCGTCGAACTGGTCCGGGAAAGGGTGGTGAACCAGAAGGCCAGGAAGTATGGAATCGTGATCAGCGACCAGGAGGTCGAGGACCGCGAAGAGGAGATTGTGAAGCGGGAGGCTGGAGGGGACCGGGAGAAATTCAAGGAGATGCTGGCGCAGAGCGATCTGACGATGACCAAGTGGAAAGAGGGACTGAAGTCGGAGATGATCATGGAGATCGTGCTCCACGAGGAAATGGACCGGACGGCGGTTTTCGTGCCGCCCGCAGTTGCGCTCGCCTGGTTTGTTGAGCATCCGGAGGAATTCCAGCACCCCGAGCGGGTGAGGCTCCTTGTCCTGGAGATCAAGAGCCAGCGCGGCGCGGAGGGGCGCGCGCGCCGGCTCGCCGAGAGCATCCGCAAGCAAGTCGACGCGGGCGCGGACTTCGCGGGACTGACGAAGTACCGCGACGCGGAAATCCAGCAGGAGGCGCCTGTCGACCTCCAGTGGCGCACGAAAACCGACCTCGAGCCCGCGCTTGCCGGCGAGGCATTCAAGGCGGTCGAGGGGGCGTTCGTCGGGCCGGTCAAGGGGGAGTCGGGGACGTGGTATCTCGCGCGCGTTGTCGGGCGTGAAGACGCGCGCAAGACGTCTTTCGAGGAAGCGCAGCATGCGATCATCTTCATGTTGAGGAATGAGATGCTCAGGAGAGCGAGGGCGGCTGCCGCGCTGAAGCTGATGTCGGAAGGCGTCATCGAGTTCAGCGTTCCCCGCATGCAGCAGGAGTTTGACGACCAGATGGAAGAGCTGAAACGACGCTGATCATCCACCGCCCGGGCAGGCTGGCATGGCGCGCGGCGCTTGACCTTCAGCGGGAGCTTGCGGCGCGCGCCCGGGAGGAGCGGGGAGTCGCGCATCTCGTGCTCGTCGAGCACCCCCCGGTGTTCACGCTCGGCCGCAATGCGCGCGCGGAGAGCCTGCTGGTCGCCGAGGACGAGCTTCGCCGGCGCGGCATCGACGTCGAACGCTGCGACCGCGGCGGTGACGTGACCTGGCACGGCCCCGGCCAGGTCGTCGGTTACCCGATCCTGCACCTGCCGACCTTTCGCCTCGGCGTCGCCGCCTTCGTCCACGGGCTCGAGGACGCCATGGTCCGCGCCTGCGGACGCTTCGGGGTCGCCGCCACCGCCGGCCGCGAGACGATCGGCACCTGGGTCGGCGGAAAGAAAATTGGCTCCGTCGGCATCCACGTCTCCCGCGGTATCTCCACCCACGGTTTCGCCCTCAACGCCTGCCCTGATCTCGCTCATTTCGCGCTCATCCACCCCTGCGGGATGCCAGGCTGCCCGATGACAACCATCGAGGCGGAGGCGAACAGGCGGGTGACGTGGGAAGAAGCGGCCGCCGCGATGGAAACCGAGATCGCGGCGATGCTCCCTCGGTGATAATGTCCGCGTGAGCCGCCTCCTCGCCGCCCCGGCCCTTTTTGCCCTTCCGCTCCTCGCCGCCTGCGGCGGTTCGAAGCCCAAGCCGCCACGGCCGCGGCCGCCCGTGACCGCGACCGCCGTCGTCGTCTGCGCCGAGCGCGGCTCGCCCCTTCTCCAGTTCTCGACCGCCCATCTCTCCGGCCGCCCCCTCGCTTCACCCGCCCCCGGCGGCGGGGCCGCGCCCTCGGCCGCGCGATCCTGGAGCCACTCACCTGACTTCCGCCGCTGGACTTTCGAAGTGGACCGCGCCGCCGATTGGGCCTCCTCCTGGCCGGGTCCAGGAACCGCGTCCGCCGTGGATCCCGCGACGCTGGCCGTCCGCCTCGACATTCCGGACGCGGACCTGCCCGCCCGGCTCTGCGCCGCCGCACCTGTTGCAAACGGGGATTTTGCTCCGCCCACGCTTTTAGGCGCCGAATGGCGCCTTTTCTCCCCCCGCGCGCAAGGCCGCCTCACACTGCGATTCGGCTCATCTGACGACCCGCGCCAGTCCATCGACGCCTTTCGCGCCGGCCATCTCGCCCGGCTCGACTTCATCCCGCCCGGTTACGCAACCGCAGTCCGCAACGACCCCGCCTTCCGCACCCTCGAGGCCGCGTTCACTCTCGTCCTCATCCTCGATCTCGAGGACGCCGGTCAGCGCGCGGCCGTCGCGGAAGCCATCGACGCCGAGGCCCTGAGCAAACGAGCGCTCTTTGACGCCGGGCGCGCGGCTCATAGGTTGGTCCCCGCCGTGCTGGGACTCGCCGAGCCCGCTTCTCCCCGCCCGGCCCGGCCCGGAAAGATCCCCGCTTCCCTGACGCTCGCGGCCGATCCGTTGCGCCTGGAAGCGGGCCTGTTCCTCGCGCCAATTCGCGAGGCGCTCCGGCGCACAGGCCTGACATCTTCCGATCCCACGGCCGGCCACATCGCGCGCCTCCGCATCGCGGTGCTCGTCGCCGAAACCCCCGCGCTCGATGACTTCTTCCGCCCTCTGCGCTCTCTCTCCACGGACCACCCCGAGCTCGCCCCGCTCTTCGAGTCCCTCCAATCAGCCCTCGAGCCCGCGGAACGCGCCGAATGGGCGCGCGCCCTCGAGGCGGCCCTCCTCGACGCGCGACTGGTCATCCCGCTGGCTCGCGGCGTGTTCTACTCGCTGGCGCGGCCTGGAAGCGGAGTCGAGTTGAACGCGTGGGGGCGCTACGTGTCCGTCGGGGAAGCTGGCCGATAACTACTCGGCCGCCGGCCTTCTCAGCCCGAACGCGATCAGGATGACGATCAGCGCAAGGCCGGCGATCCCGATCCCGTAGGCCAGCGCATTCGACGACGACGTCCCGATGGTCGCAGGAGCGAATTCAAATTTCAGCGACCGTCCCGCCTCCAGATCGTCCGCGTCGATCGTCAATCGATACGTCCCCGGCACGAAAATCGTCTGCGTAAAGACGTAGCGGCCGTCCTGGGGAGTCGCCTCAGGCGGCACTTCCGACTTGGGCAGCAGGTCATACGCGTCGCCGGGAGCCGTCTTCGTCATCGTCGCTCTCACCAGCAACGCCGGCGCGGCGCCTCCGGGAATCGTGATCGCCAGCCGGTAGCGCACCAGGTCGCCCGGCTTCGGCACCGCCGGGAACCACGACAGCTTCGCCTTGTACCCGTCCTTTTCAATCTCCACGGGGACCGATTCCCCGGCACCCGCGAAATCCGGCTCCGGCGCCTGGACAGGACGCGTTGTCGCCGCCGGCTCCGACCAGGCCGTTGCCGAGACCAGCGCGAAGATGAAGAAGAAGCGCATCAGCGTTCTCCCGCAGCGATCTGAAGCGCCTGCTTCACGCGCCAATCCTGCTCCTTCGCAGCCAGCGCCTTCACTTCGTCTTTCTGTGCAGGGCTCAAGGTCGCTTCCGAGAGCGCGTACGCCGCTTCCAGCCTGATCGCGGCCTCTCCGCCGTCCATCGCCTTGATTGTCGAAGAGACGCCCTCTTCGCCTCCCGCCAGCACCAGCGCGCGGATGGCCGCGATGCGAAGCGGCGTAGCGGCGGTTGCGTCACCGGCAATTTCTTTGAACTTTGCCACCGCATCCGAGCTCTTCGCCCGGCCCAGCACCTTCACGGCGAGGAGTTTTCGAGTGAGATCCGTCCCGGTCAGTCCCTCGGCCACCACTTTGAGCGCATCGGCGTCCGTCATGCCGGAAAGCGCCTCTTCCACGGCTCGTTCCGCCTCGGACTCCGCAGGACCTGTCGTGGGAGGGAGAGCCTTTTCGAGGAGTGTGCGTGCGGCCGCGGCGGAATTCGCCTGGCCCAGGAGGCGGATGGCGCGCGAGCGGACTTCCCAGTTTTTTCCAGGTGAAGCGGCGGCGCCGAGGGGTTCGCCGGCCTGCGAAAGGTCGCCGGACTCTGCGAGTGCGTCGAGGATGGCGACCTGGACCTGCCAGTAGTTATCGGCGAGGAGCGGGAGGAGTCGCGGGAGCGCGGCCGTGTTTTCTTCCCGCCAGAGGATGCGGACGGCGTAGTAGCGAGTCCAGCGTTCAGGGAAGGTGAGGCCCTCTGAAGTGAGCCAATCGACGGAGGGCTTGTTGCGGGTGGACAGGAGGGCGAAGTTGAGATTGCCGAGTACGGTCGAATCATTTTCGCGTGCGACGGAGAGGAGAGCGCGGGTCGCGGCGAGGTCCGCCTTCTGGAACATTTCGGTGACCGTGGCCTGGCGGACTGCGGGGTTCGGGTCGTGAAGGCGCGCGTTGAGCAGGCTGTAGTCGGGGTACGCCGGGGAGGATTTGCGCACGGCTACGATGCCGCCGATGGTACAGGCGGCGACGACGGCGGAGGCGACGAGTGATTTCAGCATGCGGCGTGTGAGGAGATTGTATCCGAGGGATTCGGTTGGGCAAGGAAGGGCGGTCCTGAATAGCGAAACGCCGCCGGCTTTTGGCCGGCGGCGTTTTCTGATCTGACTGAAGTCTTACTCGCGTTCAGGACCGAACTAGGCGGTCACGTTTCCCGTGCCGGCGTCGCCCGAGCCCGACCCGCCGCTGTCGGTGTCATCGCCACCCGTGTCGGACCCGCCGCCGCCGTCGCCGCCGGGGCCAGGACCGTCGCCCGCGCCGCCGCCGTCATAACCCGGCGCCGGAGGGGGAGGGCAAGCGAAGCACAGGACCGGCGCCGCAATCACGGCCACCAGCGCCACAACGAGGATGAGAGCCTTCATGTGAATCTCCTTCTAAAGGGACTTGAATCACCTGATCTCACACGTGTGAGATCCCAACTTCGATAGACCCTTTTCGCAAGCACCGTGCCTTGGTCGCGGATCCGCTTATTTACGTCACAAGTCGTTATTAGCCATGTATTTAAGTAATAGATCGAAACGCCTTTGGTCCAGCTGGAGGTTACGTGACAGGGTCCATGTTACCCGGGAGTAACGAGAAACCGAGCCCTGCGCCTACCCCGGATCCCGCTTCTCGACCCCTGAATCCCTCACGATTACCACTGGAAGCCAAACTCCTCCTTCAACTCCTCCACGTACTTCTTCTTCCTCTCGGGCGCCGGATCCAGCCCTTTGTGCCCGAATCTCGTCTCCGCCAGGCTTTCCACAACCCGCTTGGCGCCGTCCTCCCGATTCGACTGCACCGAACTCAGCTCCCTCTTCAGGACCTCCCGGCGCCGCTTCTGGTCCTTGTCGAGGTTCTTCTCGCCCTTGTCATTCAACGCCTGCAACTCCGCCAGCTTCTTGGACGACTCGCCGTACAACTCCGCCTGAATCGTCCTCTCCAGATCTCCCAGCGCCATGATCGACTGCGCCAGATTGTCGTAAGTGTCCTTCTTCGCGTTGAACACCATCCCTGTCAGCTTCCCCGTCACTTCCTCGTCAAGCTGCCCCAGCTGATTCTCGAATTCCGTCGCCCAGAGCTGGAACGACTCCGCTGTCGCGTCGGCACCCTTGTTCGGGTCCGAATGCTTCGCGTGCGCCTTGACCAGCTCAGACAACATGTCCTTCACGTAGTCCGCCCGATCCCGAAGAAATGCCCGCTCCGCCTCGCCAGACTGCGCCGCTTCATCCGCCGACCCGATGCTCAACTCGCACGTCCCGAACTGCTTGTTCGACGCGCACTTCCCGGATCCGGCGATCTGCCGCATCAACTTCTCGTACCTCTCGGGATTCTCCAGCTTGTATCTCTCCTGGTAAGTCGGATCGTCCTTCAGGCACTTCGCGAATTCTTCCGTCTCGCGCAGCAGGCTCTTCACACCCTCCGACTGCTTCTCAAACTCGAACCAGGCCTCGCAGACGTACTTGCCGGAAGGGAAGCCCTCGCGCCACGGGCCCATTTCCGCGGCGAATTCTTCCTTTTGAACCGTTCCCTTGACGCTGAGCGGCAGATACCCACCCTTCTCAGGCCGGATCATGACCACAAGCACCGTTCCATCCGGGTAGTGCGCGTGGCCGGAGACGAAGATGTTGCGGAATGTCGTATCACCCTTTCTCGTCTCTTTGTAGGTGGCGGACATCTTGATCTTGTAACCAACGTGAGCGCTGGCCGTCGAGGCGGCGAGAAGCGCGATGGCGATCGAAGCGAGGAAGCGCATGTCGTGAAGTCTCCGCAATGAGGTTGCAGGAAGTCCCAAGGTCCAACGTCGCAAGCCGGGTGCCCGATGGGGCCTCCGCGTTCAATTTCATTCGATGGAAGTCAAGAGCGCAACTCCAGTTGTGTCAAAGTCTCAACGAGCGGCGGGGCCGTGGAATTCCGCGCGTTACGATTTGCGTTCCTCGATACCTGCGGGTAACGGCGGCAGCGGATCTTCGCTTGAGCTCCGCTCAAAAAAAGCCGACGCCGCCGGGGTTGCCGGCGGCGTCGGGGAATGATTTTCTGCTAAGAGCGAGTGTCTACTTCTTGGCTTCCGAGCTCGACAGGCGGTACAGGGTCTGCGGTTCCTCGAAGTAGGTGATCCGGATGTCGCACAGGATCGGCGACATGGTCACCGGCACGAGGGCCGCGATCTCGAACCAGCCCAGGTAGTAGGCCTCGGATCCGACCTTGAGCTGAGTCTTCACCGGCACGCCGACGCAACCGTCATAGTAGTAGGAGTCGACGTACGATCCGCCGGTCTTGATGCGCAGGCTGGGCGTGATGTGCCCGAACGAGGTCGTCGGGGCGCTGCCATCGTGCCCGTACAGGTGGACGTGGAACGGATGGTAGTGCGTGCAGCCCACCGTTCCGATCGTGATGTCCTTCGTTGCGGCGACGCTTTCAAGGTAGGTCAAACGCTTCTTGTAGACGCCGGCCCGCTCACTCTTGTACCCCTCGCCCGTCTTCCACGTGGTGCCATCGTAGTAGGTCATGCTGTGGTAGCGGTTGCGGGGAGTGAAGGACGTGGTGTGGCTCCGCCAGTGGTGCATCACGATGTTGTCGATGGTGCCGTGCCAGCGGGGAGAGCTCATCCCGAACGATCCGTCGTTGGCCAGGATGCCGCCGATGTCCAGGCGCGGCCCCGTGCCAATGTCCTTGTTCGGATTGGCCGGCGTGACGTTCTCAGGGAGAACGATCGCCGCGCCGCCGTAAATCGGAAGAGACAGCTTGGTATTCACGTCTTCTACAACGCCGGGCTGCTTCGCCATGCTGGAAGTTCCCGAACCGTTGGTCGAGCCATCGACCCACAGCATCGCGTTCGCGGGCACCGTGATGAGCGTGACGCCGTCGGATGCGAGGATCTCTGAAGCGCTGACCCACGAGAACTCCACATGGTGCCAGGTATGAGGCTTCCAGGTGTTGTCGTGCCACAGCACGTAGAACGTGCTTGTCGCGTGGTGGTACATCTCCAGGTAGACGCGCGTCAGTTCCGCGTAACCACGGATCGTGTAGTTCATGCCGGCCGTGCCGCCAGTGCCCCAGTCGAACAGGAACTGACGCTTGCAGGCGAAGACCTGGTAAGTGCCGGACCAGCCCGCGATCGTGTGCGGCTTGCTGGCGTTGGCCCAATGCCAGAGGTCGTTCTCAGGCTTGACCGTCATCTCGAGCGTGCAGTTCGGCGCCGGAACCTCGTCGGCCCAGTACGTGTGGAACCGGTTGCGACGGGTCTGGTTGATGTACACGCCGAAGTTCTGCAGATCGCAGCCCATGTCCCAGAAATTCGCGCCGGAACTCGTCGGCTTGATCTGGTACGGCTCCTTCGGGCTGTAGTACGCGCTCATGTAGTTGGCGTCCTGCGTGAAGGAAATCGCCGGCGAAGCGCTCATGTACACACCGTCACCGAAGCAATGCGGCGACGAGTAGGAGTACTCCGGATGCCGCGGCGTCTGAGTTCCGGCCTGCGACGGGTCGTGGTCCTTGTTGCGATGGCTCTGGTTCGGATAGAGCGAAGCCAGGTTGAAGCCGGCCACGAAAGAGACCGCGCAAGCCTTCAATCCTGCGGGCGGAGGCGGCGAGCCCTTCACTTTCACATACGGATCAGGCCCCCAGCAGGACTCGCCAGGGACGCCGCTGCCCCAGCTCGTGGTTCCCGTCTTGGCCGGGCCGGGCGTGATGCCTGCCTGAACGTTCGCGGGACCGTTGAGGATCATGTACCCCTCGTAGTCCGCGCACCAGGTCACGTCGCCCGTCTGGCTGCGATAGTGAACCGGGTTCGTCTTGGCGTTGTAGAGGTACTCGGGCATGGAAACCACCGGCGGATAACCGCCCGCCAGCAGGTCGCCTTCCTTGGAGTCCTCAACCGTCCAGATGCGGTCCTTCTCGAACTGTTCCTGCGTCGTGTACACGACCTGGTCGAAGACCTTCACGACGGTCTCGATCTTTTCTTCGGCCATGATTTTGCCGGAGTTGTACACGCGCCCGATCGATTCGATCTCGAAGATCCCGTTCGAGCTGAACGTCCACTCCGTCGAGCTGACCTTGATGTCGCTCTTGTCGATCCGGACCAGCTCGTCCGGATTGATGGAAGGATTCGAAGTCACCAGGATCAGGTCCGGGTTCATCTTCTTGATGTTCGAGTTCGGGTTCGCATTGGCCTTCACGAGCGCCTTCTGGAACCGCGTGATGCCCGGGATCGCGAGGAGGATGTCGTCCTCGAAGTGCATCCAGTCGTTGAACGACCAGGCTCCCGCGGGGCTGCCGTTGGTGAAGCGAGCGGAAATGATGTAGTCCGCGATCTTTTCGGCATCTGCCTGCAGGATCTTGACGTTCACGTTCCCAAGCCGGGCGTTGTACATCTTCGGCGTGGTGGATTCTGACACCACCTGGTAGTCCCAGAAGTCGGCTTCCAGGTTCATCATCGTCGCCACCAGGACTTCCTTCGACGCGGTGTTGACGTTGATCGGTGTCCGGGGCTCGCCAAGGTAATACGTGCCGCCGAACTTGCCGGCCTTCGTCTCGCCGCCGAGCGGGATGCTCGACCCCTGGCCGGTCACGAACTGCTTGAAGGCGCCGCCCTTGGAAATGTCCTTCACCATCACCGGTCCCGGAGCCGCGAGCAGGCGCGTGGAAGGAAGCGTCGCGTAGGCGCCGGGGACGGAAGCGGAAATCATGTAGAGCGGATTCGTCGTGCACTCGAAGGACATCGGCACTGAGGACATCTTGGTGTCCACCGGGTCGATCACGGCCGCCACCTCGACGGGCATGGAGCCCGCTTCGGCGAACTTCGAATCGGACGGTGCGGTTCCGGTGCTCGAGATCGCCGACGCCCAGCTGCCGCCGACGTAGTTCCCAGCGACGGGCAACCAGGTGTTTTCAAACTTGGTCGTCATCCCGTCGATCCAGCCGTGCGTGGTGATGAAGTTCTGCACCGCGGCGAAGCGCTTGCGGGCTTCCGTCGCGTTTCCTGCGAAGAAGGTGTTATTGATGAACACGTCGGCGAGCACTTCGGACTTGTTGTTGAAGGGCTTGCCGCGGGCGATCGCCTTGGTGGAGATCTGGGCGCCGAGGTCGAAGCCGCCGGTGTTGAGCAGCGAGCCGTCGGCGCACTTGAGGATCGTGCCGAGGTTCGTGAGCATCCGGACAGTGTTCTTGCCGCCGTCGTTCACGTTGATCATGGACGCGCAGTCAAGAACCTTGAGAGCGTAAACGTCGCCGCGGTTCTCGTACGTCCCGGGGAACTGCCCGCTGAACGGCTCGTTGGCCGAAGGCGAGAGCGACTGGGGGAACGAGACGCCGTTGGCAACCGCATTGACGATGCCGTCATCGAGAGCTGACTCCAGCGAGCGCGGGGGCATCCCGTACGCGCGCGTCGGCACGAACTTCCAGAGATCCGTCTTCACGACCGGCGGGTACACCAGCGTGCCGGTCTCCGCGTTGAGCATCTCGCGGTAGTACCAGTCGTTGCGCTGGTCGTCCCAGGCCTGGATCATCGCGCGGCCGCGAATAGAAGCGATGGCGCGCTCGACCCCGGACTGGGCGAGCATTTTGGCCCGAACCTTGTCGACGTAACTGTTCGACACCGCCCGCTCAACGCGGGACAGCGTGGCGAACGTCGCCGCAAGGAGGCCGAGAACGCCGAGGACGCCCAGTGCTACGAGTAGCACGAAGCCTCGGTTGTTCTCCATACCTTTCCTGATCATCTTGGCCCCTCCTGTGTTTTATACCGTCGAAAGTCAGTGAATCGCTGAAGTCGTCAGGACTCGTCTCCACAAGTCTCGTTCGCTCGGCTCCTCCACAGTAAGACGGGTGATCTGAGTTTGTAGAGACTCGGTCGGGGGGAGTAGTCGCAAGCCGAATGCCCAAGGGGCTGTACTTCCGAAAATATATGTGACGTAACTACTTTGAAACCAATATCTTACGTCGTAGGTTAAGCGAACTTAATCTAGTTTCATTAAGAAATGTTACTTTTCTGGAAGCGGCTACCCGCAGGTAACGTTTCTTAATTCACCAAATGTTGCCTAACATCTCGCCTCTCGCTACCAGCTCCTCGCCCTCAGAACAAAAACCAGCCGGTATCGCCTGCTGCTCTCCCAGCGTGAAAAGAGCGTCGAGCCAATCGTGTCCTGCGAAGTCTGATTCCCCCCGATCACAATCGCTTCCCCTTCTTTCACCGTCACCTCCGTGTCCAACTGCGCGAACGAAGTCCGCCCGGCCCCTTCACGGTGCGCAACCACCGGATGCACCCTCACCGTCACCGTGCCGTCACCGTTCCGCCGGGGCGTCACTTCCAGAAGCGCCCCCGCCTTCGACCACCGGAAGGTGTCGATCACCTGTCCGTTGTCGAGAAACACGATCGTCACAGGCTCAGCGACTCGCTCGCTGACTTCCAGCGAGGCCGGGGACCCATCCGCCGTCACCAGGAACGACTCCGTCTTCCGCTTCACGGACGAACGCCTCTGCCACGTGTCGAGCCGGGCGAAGAACGAAGCGCCGCCCGTCGCCGCGCGCAGGCCGTTGATGGAAAGGCGCGCGCTTCCGATCGGGACCGATGCCCCCCAGAAGAGCGACCATCCTTCCGCATCGCGGTCATCGACTTCGTAGGCCTGGACATCGACGCGGACATTGAGTCCCTGTCCGGTCGAGCCGTCGCGCGCTCCTCGGGCCCAGTCGTCGTCCTCCTCGCGGGATCGCCGAGGGGGAGGATCGCCACAGGCGGAAAGAAGCGCGAGCAGTGCGAGAGCGAACGGTGCTGACCTCCCGATGGCGGGTATTGGCATGACGAAGATTCTACCGGATTCCGCAGTTTTCCCTTTGCGGAGTTGCGGGCAGCGAGTGGCGACTCGACTCTCTTCCCACCGACCTCACATCCTGCTACCGTCCCGCCCCCCATTTCGGCGCACTTCATGCCTCAAGGCAACGTCCTCCTCCTTCTGCATGCCCACCTCCCGTTTGTGCGCCACCCGGAGCACGACGAGTTCCTGGAAGAGGACTGGCTGTACGAAGCGATCACGGAGACGTACCTGCCGCTGCTGGAAATGGGTGAAGATCTCGAGCAGGAGGGCGTCCGCGCACGATTCTCGATCGCGTTGTCGCCGCCGCTCTGCGAGATGCTTGCGGACCCGCTTCTCCAGGCCCGCTACCTTCGGAGGCTTCACCGGCTGATCGACCTTGCGGGGCGCGAGGTCGAGCGCACGCGGCACGAGCCGCTTCTGAATCGCACGGCGCGCCACTACCTGGATTCTTTCCGGCGCGCGCGCATGGTGTTCGAGGACGAGCACGGCCGCAACATCCTGCGCGGCTTCAGGCGGCTGCAGGACGCCGGGCGGATCGAGATCCTGACGTGCGGCGCGACGCACGGGTTTTTCCCGCTGATGTCGTGCGCGGAAGCGGTGAGGGCGCAGGTGCGTGTCGCGGCAGCGAACTATGAGAAGCACTTCGGGCGGCGGCCGGCGGGGATCTGGCTGCCGGAGTGCGGGTACCGGCCAGGGCAGGACGCGATCCTGGCGGAGGAGGGGATCTCCTATTTCTGCGTCGAGACGCACGCGATCGCGTACGCCGCGCCGCGGCCGAAGTACACGATCTACGCGCCGGTGCGCACGCCTTCGGGGGTCTGCGCGTTCGGGCGGGACATTGAGTCGAGCCGGCAGGTGTGGAGCGCGAGCGAGGGCTATCCGGGCGACGCCGCGTACCGGGAGTTTTACCGGGACCTGGGGTACGACGGGGAAGAGTCGTACGTAAAGCCATACCTGCATGCGGACGGCGTGCGGCGGAACCTGGGGATCAAGTACTACCGGATCACGGGACGAGTGCCGTTGAACGAGAAGCAGCCCTACGACCCGGATGCTGCGGCCGGGCGCGCGCGCGTCCATGCCGCGAACTTTCTCTTCAACAGGCAGGAGCAGGTGCGTCACCTGGCGGCGACGCTGGGCCGCGCGCCGACGGTTCTGTCGCCGTACGACGCGGAGCTGTTCGGGCACTGGTGGTACGAGGGGCCGCAGTTCCTGGCGGAACTGCTGCGGCGCGCGGGGGCGCAGACCGATGTTTTGTTTTCAACGCCGCGCGACATTCTCGGCTCGGGCGCGCGCGTCCAGCGCGCGACCCCCACCCTTTCGACCTGGGGGGACAAGGGATACTGCGAAGTCTGGCTCAACCCGACCAACGACTGGATCTACCGTCACCAGCACGTGGTCGAAGAGCGCATGGTCTCGCTCGCGCGGGATCACCGCGGAGCAGACGGGCTCACGAGACGCGCCCTGAACCAGGCCGCACGCGAAACACTCCTCGCCCAGTCGTCCGACTGGGCCTTCATCATGAACGCCGACACCGCCGTCCCTTACGCCCACAAGCGCTTCAAGATCCACGTCGAGTCCTTCCATCGCTTGCATTCCCAGCTCCGCGCCGGGAGCATCGACGAGACGCTCGTTTCGCAGCTCGAATCGCGGCACAATGCGTTCCCGGAAATCGACTGGCGCGCGTTTGCGCCGGAGGAGAAGCGGTGAAGTTCCTGGTGCTGTCGCGGAAGCCGGCGATCTACTCGACGAGGCGTCTGCGCGAAGCGGCGCGGATCGAGGGGCACGGGTGCCTGGTGGTGGACCCGCTTCGCTGCGTGCTACACCTTGAGCGTGGTGCCGCAAAGGTGCGCGTCGCGGGGGAGGACCTGACGGGGATCGACGCCGTGATCCCGCGCGTCGGCTCGTACGCGATCGAATATGCGCTTGCCGTCGTGAGGCAGTTCGAAATGATGGGCGTCCCCGTGCTCAATGCGTCCGCGGGAATTGCCCTGGCCAAGCAGAAGTGGGCGAGCCTGCAGGCGCTCGCCGCGCGCGGCATTCCCGTCCCGCCGACGACACTGATGCGGTTCCCGACACATCTCGCCGACACGATCGAGGAGTTAGGAGGGTCGCCGGTGATCCTGAAACTGCTCCGCGGGATGCAGGGGGCGGGCGTGCTGCTCGCGGAGTCGGCCGAGGCAGCCGAGTCGATCATGGACACCGTCTGGTCTCTGGGCGAAGACATCCTGGCGCAGAAATTCATTTCCGAGTCGCGCGGACGCGACGTGCGGGTTCTGGTGATCGGCGGGGAAGCGGTCGCGGCGATGCGGCGCACCGCGAAGCCGGGAGACTTCCGTTCCAACATTCACCGGGGCGGCGTGGGAGAACGGGTCGAGTTGACGAAGGAACTGCGCGAGCTCGCTGTTCGCGCCGTGGAGGTCGTGGGGCTGCGCGTCGCCGGCGTGGACCTGCTCGAGTCCAGGGGAGGCCTGGTGGTGCTCGAGGTGAACTCGTCACCGGGGTTCCAGGGGCTCGAAGAGGCGACGGAGAAGGACATCGCGGTGGAGATGGTGAAAGAAGCGGAGAAACTGGCTGGCAGAGGCAAAGATCAATATTCAAAATTGTCTGTTTGACGTCAGTCCTTTCTTCGCGCATCCCATCGCCCCGCTACAATCCCCTCGATGTCTTTCCTCCTCTCCCTCGACGGGCCTTCAACCGGACAGCGCTTCCCCCTCGGCGCCGTCGTGCTGCTCGGCGGGCCCGAATCCGACGCCATCCCGGTTCCCGGAGCTCGCGATGGAGTGGAAATCCGCCACGCCGGCAGGCGCTACGTCGCAACCGCCGCCCACCCATTCCGGGTCAACGACGCCGAAACCAGGGAACACGCGCTCCGGACAGGCGACGTCATCGCGCTCGCCGGCGTCCGCTTCCTCTTTCGCAACGAGGATACCTCGACGATCGACCGCCGCGTCCCTCACCTCGGCGCGCTCTACCGGGTCGCCGCCGTCCTGACCGGCGGGCAGGACCTCCCGGCTGCCCTGGGGACGGCGCTCGCGGTCCTGCTCGAGGAAACGGCCGCCCGGCGCGCCGCCGCATGGCTTTCCACCGAGGACGGCGGAAACCTGGAGCGCGTGGCGGCTTGCGCGCGCGGAAGCGAGGCCCCTCCGTTGCTCGAGGCTTCCTATCCGACCCTTCCGGCGCTTCAGAACGCCGTCGTCGCGGGCGGAGCTGCAACTTCAGGCGTGCTGCTCGTCCTGCCGCTCGCCGCGCGGACGCACGCGCTCGGCGCCCTCGTGATCGAGGGGCCCGAGCCGGGAGGACTGCCGGAGCGCGACGTGGAGTTGCTCACGGCCATGTCGCTGATCGCCGCCGTCGCTGCCGAGAACAGCCGGAACGCACGGCAGATGGAGGAGTACAGCCGGCTCCTGATGTCGATCGAGAAAGCCACGATGTGGCTCTCCGGCTATCTCGAGCGCGAGCCGATTCTCGGCGAGGCCGTCGGATTCGCACGCTCGATTTTCAAGGCCTCTCACGTTTCCATTGCCGAGCTCGAGCCCGGCGGAAAGTCGGCCCGAATCGTCCGCGCCGTCAACCCGCGCAAGACCGATCCCACCCAGCACCTCATCAAGGTAGGCGAAGGCATGTGCGGCCGCGTCCTCGCCACCGGGAAGTCCCTCCTCTGCCCCGATCCCGCGACCGGCCAGCCCCCGGAGGGCTACTCCCGCTCCAAGCGCTTCAAAACCGATTCGTTCGCCATCGTCCCCATCTTCGCTTCCGCCTCCGAGGGCGCCGATCTTCTGGGCGCCATCAACGTCGCCGACAAAATCGGCGGCCGTCCCTTCAATGAACGCGACCTCGAGCTCCTCGCCGTCCTCGCCCGCGCGGTCGGCGTCGCGCTCCACAACGCCCGCCTTTATGAGCGCGCCACCGTCGACTCGCTCACCCGGCTCTTCGTGCGGCAGCATTTTTTCTACAAGCTCGAGGTTTATCTCGCCGCCGCGCAGAAATCCCGGCGCCCGCTCTCGCTCGCGATCGCGGACCTCGACGACTTCAAGAAAGTGAACGACACGCACGGCCACCCGGCCGGCGACGCCGTCCTTCGCGCCATCGGAGACGCGGTGAAGCGGTCCGTGCGCCCCGCCGATTTCCCGGCGCGGTACGGAGGCGAGGAATTCGCCGTGATTTTCCCGGGGGCGACGCTCTCGGAAGCGAGAGCCGTGTGTCTCTCGGTGCTGGAGGCGGTGAGGTCGGCGGAAATCGACGGCGGCGCGGTCGGGAAGATCCGGATCACGGCGTCGATCGGGTTGGCGGAGTTGAGAAGCGGCGACACTCCGGAGAGCCTGATTGCGCGCGCGGACGCGGCGCAGTACCGGGCGAAGTATGGCGGGAAGAACCGGCTGGTCGAGGCCGACAAGTAACGGTCTGGCCGGCGTGTACTGTTGACACTCCGGCTCTTCGCGCCGACGCTGCTTCCATGAAAATCACCTTCCACGGCGCGGCCCGCAGCGTGACCGGATCGCGACACCTCGTCCAGACCGCTTCAGGAAATGTCCTTCTCGATTGCGGGCTGGTGCAGGGACCGCGGCGGGAAGCGGAGAAGCGGAACCGCGAGTTCGGGTTCGAGGCGAAGTCCGTCGCGGCGTGCGTCCTGTCGCACGCGCACATCGATCACGCCGGAAACCTGCCGCTGCTGGTGAAGAACGGCTTCGACGGGAACATCTGGTGCACGCACGGCACGCGCGACATCGCCTCGGCCATGCTTCTCGACAGCGCGAGCATCCAGATGTCCGATGCTTCCTACCTGAACCGGCAGAAGCGTCCGAGCGAGCCGGAAGTGAAACCGTTGTACACGCTGGACGACGCGCGGGCCGCGATTCAGCGGATGGTCTCGGTGCCGTACGGACGCGTGTTCGACGTGCTGCCTGGAGTGACGGGGAAATTCGCGGATGCCGGGCACATCCTCGGATCCGCGGTGACGGTGTTGTGCGAGCGGCAGAACGGAGCCTCCAGGTCGGTCGTCTTCACCGGTGATCTGGGCAGGAAGCACTTCCCGATCCTCCGCGACCCGCAGACCGTCGAGCAGGGGGACGTGTACATCACGGAAAGCACCTATGGGAACCGTGACCATGGGGGGGACGTCGCGGATGCCAGGGCGAAGCTCCTGGAAGTGGTGAAGCGGACGACGGAGAGGGGCGGGCACGTGATCGTTCCGGCATTTGCGCTGGGCAGGGCGCAGAGCCTGACGTACCTGTTGCACGAGTTGTGGGTGGAAGGGAAGTTGCCGCCGATTCCGATTTTTGTCGACTCGCCGCTTTCGATCAACGTGACGGGGGTCTACAAGCTGCATCCGGAGTGTTTCGACGAGCAGACACTCAAGTATTTCAACGACGGGATTCCCGGGGACCCGTTCGGTTTCCAGGCGTTGACGTATTTGCGCTCGGCGGACGAATCGAAAACGCTGAATGCGCGGCAGGGGCCTTACCTGGTGATCGCGGCGAGCGGGATGTGCGAGGGAGGGCGCGTGCTGCATCACTTGAAGCACGGTGTGATGGACCCGAGGAACACGGTGTTGATCGTCGGATTCTGCGCGCAGCACACGCTGGGGCGCCGCCTGGCCGACGGGTCGCCGGTCGCAAGGATTTTCGGCGTGGAGTATCCGGTCAAGGCGGAAATCGTGCGGCTGGAAGGAATGAGCCAGCACGCGGGAAGAGCGGAACTGCTGGAGCACGCTGTGACGCAGAAGAAGGCGTCCGCGGCGTTCTGCGTGCACGGCGAAGAAGAGCAGGTCACGGCGATGAGGGACGGGATGAAGGCGGCCGGATTTGGAAAGGTCGAGGCGCCGGCGCTGGGTGAGAGTTACGACTTGTAGAGCCTGCCGCCTACTCCCATTTCCCGTTCTTCCAGATGAACTTCTTGTCCGCCACGTCCGCCTCGTCGTACGCCTGTTCCGGGATTGCGACGCCCTCGATTTTTTCCTTCCCGTCCAGGCGCGCGTCGATCGCGTTCAGGTAGTCCGTAATGCCGAACGTGTTCACCTCTCCCGGCGGCGGATCGAACTTGATCCCCTTGCATTCGCGGCAGGTGAAAGTGCCGCCCTTGACGACGGCGCCTGCCACGATGGAAGTGATCTTGGTTCCGCCATCCCGGCTCGTCCATTTCGAGAGGGACAGGACTTTGGACAGCTCCACTTTCTCGACGCCCGACATGATCTTGATATCGACCGCCTTTTTTCCATCGACTTCCCTGGCGTAGTGCACCGTGAGCCACCGCTCCGCGTCACATCCCGTGCACAGCAGCACCCCGGTGTGGTAGCAGTGCGTGCAGATCTCCTGCGCGAACGTGGGCTTCGGCGGCGCCGACTTCCGGATGCCGGTCCCTTTGCACTGGACGCACTCCGTTGTTCCTTTCCCTTTGCACACGGTGCACGGCCGGGTCGCGGCTCCCTTGCACGACGCGCAGGGCACGCGCCGCTGAAGATCGTCCGCGAGCTCGTCGATCGTCATTTTCACGTACTGCTGGCACTTGTCCGCGAAGTACAGCTTGTTCGCTTTCCGCATCAGGGGGATCGCGTCCGCGAAACGAAGTTCACGAAGCGGATGCATGGCCTTCTTGAGCGCTTCCAGGTCCTTGCGGGCCTTTGCGACGATCTCCGTGTTCAGCGACTCCAGCTGTTTGCGGGCGTTCGCGTTGTTCGCGTCCACCTTCAGGACTCGCGCAAACGCATCCGCCGCGTCGGGCCGCTTGCCGGCGGCCAGCAGCCAGTTGCCCAGAAGATTCTGCGCGGCCGCCGCGGACTCCGGGTCCAGGAAGGCCGCCGCATTGCACAGCCGGCGGATGATCTTCTCGTCCTGCACGTCCTTCGGACACTCCGTCAGCCACACGGCCGTCTCGAGATAAGGAGCGCCGTTCTCGCCGTCCAGCGCTTCCAGCCGCTGGGCGCGCTCCTGGACCGGGGACATCCCCTTTTCGACGCTCGCGATCTCCTCCGTCTTGAAGGCAAGCGCAGTCTTGGCGGTCTTGATCTTCACGTGGTCCGCGTCTTCCTCGATGATTTCGCCTTCGAAGACGCGTCCGTCCTTCAGCGTGACCTTGTCGGCGTAGACGAACGCGGCGCAGGCCGCGAGAAGCGACAGTCGCAGGAGTGTCTTCACGGAAGAGTCTCCGAGGGGAAGTTTCGGGAAGAAGGGCCGTGCTCTATTTACTCTTCCGGCTACCCGTTCATCCAGCGGAATCTGAGATTCAACGGCGCGCTCATTTTACCCACTTGCCTTTCTGTCTCCGGAAGCACCCGTCGCGCACAACGTCCTGGTCGTACGCGGCCGGCTCGAACCCGAGAGGATCCCAGGTCTTGAGTCCCTCGACGTACTTGCTCGCGGCGTCGCGCGTGGCCTGGACCGAGTCGCTGTCGATCGGAGTCATGGGAGGAGAGTAGATCGCGCCCTGGCACGCCGGGCAGGTGATCTCGCCGCCGCCCTTGACGCTCCCGGCGACGATTCCGGAGACATACCCTCCGTCCTCGCGTGATCGCCAGGTCTTCGGGTCCACGACCTTGTTGATCGCTTCCGCCTCGCGCCCCGCTTCGGCGTTGACGACCACCGGGCTCTTCGGTTTCTTCCCGATCGGCTTGAATTCGATCGTGATCTGCCGCGTCGCCTTGCACTCCTTGCACAACTCGAGGCCGACGCCGTGACATGCGAGGCAGACCGTCTCGCCGAACTTCGCTTCGGGGTCGTTCTTGGCGACCGCCGCCGGAGTGCGGCCCTGGCCCGCGCAGGCCTTGCAGACGTTTTCGCCCGGCGTGACGCAACCCGGGCACTTCAGGATGCGCTGGCCTGCGCACGTCTTGCAGCGCACGCGGCTCCGGATGTCGGCGGTGAACTTCTCGAAGGGAACCTTGAGCTCGCGCAGGACGTCCTCCGGCATCAGCGCCGGGTCCATGGGCTGGAGTTTCGGCGCGGCCAGGTCGAGAGAGTCGCAGAGCACCTCGTCCAGCGCGGTGACCAGGTTCTTCATCTGGAGCTCGGCCAGCCTGACGACTTCCTTGTTCAGCGGTTCCAGGGCGCGAAGCGTCCCGGCGTCCCCGGGGCGCGCGACCAGCGCCCGGCGCATGGCGCGGGAAGCGGCGCGCTTCTCTCCCGCGGCGCCCAGTTCCTTTGCGAGAAGCGTCTGCGCGTCGAACGCCAGCCCCTGGTCGAGGCTCGAAGCGATTTCGCACAGGCGGAGAAATGTCGGCAGGTCGAATCCCTCGCGCCCCGG
Organism: Planctomycetota bacterium; assembly: GCA_038060895.1. Taxonomy (GTDB): domain Bacteria; phylum Planctomycetota; class MHYJ01; order WSZJ01; family WSZJ01; genus WSZJ01. The sequence continues at coordinate 44,739 of JBBTCT010000011.1, read as the reverse complement.
CCCTGCCATGTAACGCGCTGCGTCCAGGTACGCGCCCGGCTTCGACGGATCGAGCGCCGAGAGCCGCTTTTCGAGTTCCCCGAGGGCCCATTCGCCCTTTTCCACGGAAGCGACCTGGTCCATCTGGAACGAGAGGGTCGCCTTCGCGGTCCGGATTTTCACGAGGGCGTCCGTCTGCTCGACGATTGTCCCTTCGTACGCCTTCCCGTTCTTGAGCACGATCCTGTCCGCGAAGGCCTCAGGAGCCGTCGCGAGGACGAGAATCAGGCAGGCCAGCGCAGGAAGTATCCGTCGCAATCGGTTCGCCTATTTCACCCAGGTCCCGTTCCGGTACCGCAGGCACTCATCAATCAGCGCGGACTTGTCGAACACTTCCGTGACCCTCGGCACGACCTCGTACGGTTTCTGTCCGTTGATCCGGTTCTGGATGTCGGCCACATACGCCCGGATCTGGTCCGTCGGCGGGGGAGTGTTCGGTGGCGCGTACTTCACTCCCTGGCACGTGCCGCAGTTCGTCATTCCGCCGACCGTGGCGCCGCCTCCGGAAATCGAAGTGACCGGGTTCCGCATGGTCTTGTGGCAGTACTTGATCGCGTCGATCGCCGTCTTGATCGCAGACAACTCCTGGCTGAACTTCGCGTGAACCGTGACCGGCGCCACGTAATCCCACTTCGGCAGCGGCAGCTCCCTGCAGAGGAATGTCATCGTGATGTCCCGCTCGGCCTTGCACTTCGCGCACAGAAGCGATCCGACGCCGTAACAGGAACGGCAAACGGAACTCGAGAACCCTTCCTCTTCCTTCCCGGCCGAAAACCCCTTCCTCGATCCCAATCCGTCGCACACGTTGCAGGTGATCAGCCCGTCCCCCTCGCACCCGATGCACGTCGTCACCGCCGTCCCTTCGCACGTCTTGCACTTCACCCGCTTTGCCACGTCCTTCGTCAACGCCTCGATCGACATCCCGATCTGCGTGTTGGCTTCCTCCGCCATCGCGAGAGTCTCGGACTTCTGGAGTTTCGGAAGTGCGGCCGCGTAGTCCTGCGCGATGACCAGCTCGAGCGCCGCCGCGAGGTCCTGCATTTCAACTTTCGCTGCGTCGCGCAGTCCCTGCCGCAGGTTGTCCAGCCGCGACCGGACTTCCGGATCGCCCGGCTTCGCCAGTTGCGCCCGCGCGAACGCCAGCGCCGCTTCGCGCTTCATCGAGGCTTCTTCGAGCTTCTTCCCCAGCACCATCTGCGCGTCGTACGCCTGTTTCGGGTCGAGTTTTGAAGCGGCGGCGCAGAGGCGGCGGAGGGTGGGGAGGTCGTAGGCTTCCTTGCCTTTGCCGGTGATCCAGTAAGCGACCTCGAGGTATCCGACCGGCTTGCCCGGGTCGAGCGCGGCGAGCTTCGTCTCGCGTTCGGAGAGGGCGCCGCCCGCGATTTTCTCGATCGAAGTCACCTGGTCCTTCTGGAACGTCAGCGTCGCCTTGGCCGTCTTGATCTTCACGAACGTGTCGGTTTCCTCGAGGACGACGCCCTCGTAAGAGCGACCGTCCTTGAGACTCACCTTGTCCGCGAAGCAGACCGCTGCCAGCGCGCACAGAAGCGCGGCGACCCGGAAACTCTTCATGGCTTTCCCTCCCGTGTGGCGAAAAAGGAATCAATGAAGCGCGGATCTTAGCAAAAGAAACGTAAGAATTGTGACAGGAGTTCAACCGGAGTCGTCGCGAAATTACGGGGGAACCAGACCGGTCGCGCGGCATTCTGCTTCGGTGGAGGCCCGAAGGGGGCTGGAGTCTCCCAGGGATCCAAGCCACTCGCTCGAATCGGCCGCTTTGCGGTGCTCGATGAGTCCCGACTCCTGCGAGATGTCGAATTCGTCATCGGGTTCGTAGGGACCGGTTCGCGTCTCGAGTTTCCAGGTCTTGACCAAAACTCCCGCGCGTAAGAATTCGGGTCCGGACCTCCAGACGGTTTGGTAGGCGTGCCCACCGACGGGCAAAAGCAACACGATCGTGCATTCGAGTCGCGAGTACCCCGCGATCGAGAAGCGCTCCAGGACGCGCTCGATTCCCCAGTCCAGGACCACCGCCCCGCGAATCGGTCCGTGAAGGGTGACGGTGCGCCACGGTTCGTCGGGACCGAGGGGGGCCTCGAAGAGATCTTTGAGGCTCCTTCGAAGGACCCGCGCTGCGAAGGGTGCGGAGTCGAACCTCCAGAGCGTGTGTTCTCCTCCTCCGTCCTCGAGCGACGTGAAGAGCTCCACTTCGACCGGCGTCAGCGCCGGGTCGTGTTTCGCCGTGAGCTTGTGCTTCGCCCAGCGGACGTGTCCGTCGCTTCCCCTGACCCACGCATCCGTCCTAAAAGTCCAGGTCTTCGGCCCCTCTCCCTTGCTCAGCTCGGCCGTCCGATGTTCCACGGCTTCGGCTGTCTTGCCACGCATGGAGAGAAACCACTGGTCGCGGCAGGCGGAGGCGAAAGCATCCGTCGAATTGCAGATCTTCAGCCCCGCCATGAGAAACTCCAGCCGGGCCAGACGACTCTTGTCCGTTGTCGCGGATAGCTCCGCCTCGACCCGTTCCAGCGCCGGTGCCCCGTCTTCGCAAAGCCTCCGCTCGGCCGCCTCCCATTGAAATGGATCGCCAGTTGCGTATTCTTCGATGGCAAGACCCATGGGATCGTCGATGCCGCGCGCGGAGCTGCGGCGCGGATCATCCCGTGGCGCGTGTTTTCCCCAGCTCCGTCCTCCGAGCCAGATCGCACACGACGCGACGAAAAGCGAGGCGAGAGTCATCGCAGCGTTAGCCAGGCGGGCGCGGCGAACGGGCGGATTTCCGTCCGAAGCGCGTTCCAGTGGAGGCTTCGCAGAATCCTGTTCTCGCGGCACCGACGGATCGTACAGGAAACCCGATTCGCGAACGAACGCCGGAAGGCTATTCCGCCACCAGTCACTTCTCGCGGGCAGGAAGGGTTGCTTCAAACGGATTTCCGCGAAGCCGCACGATGTCGTAACCCCGAATGCGCCCTGCCATGAGCCCGAGTTCCTTGCACACGTAATAGACGTCGCGAGTCTCTTCGGGCGGGCCAACCTCCACGTACTTCAGCACCGGGTGCTTCTCGCCATCCCAGGTCATGACGTCGCGACCTTCGAGCCTCACCGTGTACTCGCGCGTCTTGCCGTCCGGCGGGTCGCCGCATCGGAAGAGGCGAAGGGAAAGTTCTGGGCGCTCGATCAGCGCGGCGCGTTCGACCATGCGAGACGCATTGATCTCGAGGCAGACGCGCGGGATGTAGTCATCGAGGATCAGCGTTGAACCGCGAGGAAACTTGTGCACCACGACCACGACTCGCCTCGCTTGCTCTTCTGCGTCAAACGTCAATTCCAGGGTTGCGAGGGGGGCATCCGGTGTCCACGTCACTCGAATTGGCGACATCGTGTCGTTTCGCCAGCAGAGGGCCTCGACCGAAAGTCGCAGCGAAGGTGCGCGGTTGGTGCCAAATAGAAACAACTCGGACCTGAAATTCCACGCCGGCTCTCGTGACGCATCACGGACAGGGGTGGATTCCACGACGGCTGTGTATCGATACGCCGTGTCGTGTTCCCAACCGTAAGCCGCGCCGTCTTTGCTTATCGCGAACCACTGGTCTTCCCAGATTCCGGGCATCAAAGATTCGGTTCGCGTCAGCTCAATTCGATTGCAGATTCGGTTCAGCCGGACCCGCTGTTCGGCGTCGGTGCACGCGGCCAAGGCTTCGAAACAAAGCGTTGAGGCAGGCAGTCCTTCCCTGGCCAGTTCCTCTTCAGCGCCATCACGCACGAAAGAATCCGGGTCGGAGAGGCGGGAGATCGTGGCCCGGATTGAAGAAGAATCTGGCGGTCGACTCCCAACGCAGCCTGAAGCCGCCAAAAGAATGGAGGCGGCGATCACTTCTGTTCCGAAGCGCATGGCGGGACTCTACCAGACCTCGGGAAGGCATCCTGAGATCCACATCTGCGCCTTGTGTCACTCTGGCAGATCGCTGCCACTTGGGCCGAATCCTCGCGGACCAGCGGAATCCTAACATCGGAAGCTGCAATGACTTAGCAATCAGCGCATCCGGGCATACCCGTTGCTACTGCATCCCCTAGTCCGGAACTGTACCTACTCCCGACCTCGCCCATTTTGACAGGAGCCATCCCCATGAAGGTCAAGCCCATCGGCGACAAGATCCTTGTCGAGCGCCTTGAAGCGGAATCGAAGACGAAGGGCGGGATCGTGATTCCCGACTCGGCAAAGGAGAAGCCGAAGGAAGGGAAGATCGTGGCGGTCGGGGACGGCCGGATGCTGGACAACGGCAAGCGCGTGCCGTTCCAGGTGCAGGAGGGGGACCGCGTGCTCTTCGCGAGCTACGCCGGCACCGAGTGCAAGGTTGAAGGGCGCGACTACGTGATCATGGCCGAAGAAGACATCCTCGCGATCATTTCCAAGTAGCTCGTCGCGCGGGTCCTCGACTCAGCAACGAAAACTCAACGGTCCGAAGAACAGGAGACTGGAACGATGGCTGCAAAGAAGATCATTTACGACGCTGAAGCGCGCGAGAAGATCCGCGACGGCGTGATGGTGCTGGCGCGTGCGGTGAAGACGACGCTGGGGCCGCGCGGGCGGAACGTGATCATCGAGAAGAAGTTCGGGGCGCCGCTGGTGACGAAGGACGGCGTCACGGTTGCGAAGGAGATCGAACTGAAGGACGCCTACGAGAACATGGGCGCCCAGATGGTGAAGGAAGTCGCTTCGAAGACGTCGGACGTCGCCGGCGACGGCACGACGACGGCGACGGTGCTGGCGGAAGCGATTTTCGTGGAGGGGCTGAAGAATGTCGCGGCGGGGGCGAATCCGATGTCGCTGCTGCGCGGGATCGAGCAGGGCGTCGCGGCCGTGGTCGAACATCTGAAGTCGATGTCGACGAAGGTGAAGGGCGACAAGGAAGTCGAGCAGGTCGGCACGGTCGCCGCGAACAACGACAAGGAAATCGGCACGATGATCGCCGAGGCGATGAAGAAGGTCGGCAAGGACGGGGTCATCACGTGCGAAGAAGGGAAGTCGCTGAAGACCGAGGTCGAGTGGGTCGAGGGCATGCAATTCGACAAGGGCTTCCTCTCGCCACACTTCATCACGGACCTCCAGGGCCAGAAGGTCGTGCTGGACGAGCCGTACATCCTGCTTTACGAGAAGAAAATCGGCGCGATCAAGGACCTGATCGGGCTGGTCGAGAAGGTGTCGCAGACCGGGAAGCCGCTTCTGCTCATCGCAGAGGAAGTCGAAGGGGATGCCCTGGCGACGCTGGTGGTGAACAAGCTGCGCGGTGTGTTCAAGTGCGCGGCGGTGAAGGCTCCCGGGTACGGCGACCGCCGCAAGGCGATGCTGGAAGACCTGGCGATCCTGACGGGCGGCAAGGCGATCACGGAGGACCTGGGCGTCGACCTCGAGAAGGCGGACCTGAGCTACCTCGGGCGCGCGAAGAAGGTCGTGATCGACAAGGAGAACACGACGGTCATCGAGGGCGCGGGCGACACGAAGGCGATCCAGGGCCGCATCGCGATGATCAAGAACGAGATCCTCGACACGAAGTCGGACTACGACAAAGAGAAGCTCCAGGAGCGGCTGGCGAAGCTCTCGGGCGGCGTTGCCAAGGTGCTGGTCGGCGCGGCGACCGAAGTGGAGATGAAGGAGAAGAAGGCCCGCATCGAAGACGCGCTGCACGCGACGAAGGCCGCGATGGAGGAGGGCATTCTCCCCGGCGGCGGGATCGCGCTGTTCCGCTCGATCGACGTGCTGAAGAAAGTCGACGCGAAGGGCGACGAGGCGACGGGCGTGGACATTGTCCGCCGGGCGCTGTCTTCCCCGATGCGCCAGATTGCCGTCAACGCCGGCAAGAACGGTTCCATCGTCGAAAACAAGGTCGCCGAAGGCAAGGGCCCGTACGGCTACGACGCCGCGAAGGACGAGTACGGCGACCTGATCAAGGCCGGAATCATCGATCCCACGAAGGTTGTCCGGAGCGCGCTCCAGCACGCGGCCTCCGTCGCCGGCCTTCTGCTCACGACCGACGCGCTCGTCTCCGAGATCAAGAGCAAGAAGGCGGGCGGAGGTGGAGGCGGGATGCCGGAAGGGATGGGGGATATGGGCGGCATGGGCGGGATGGGCGGGATGGGCGGGGGGGGGGGGGTGGGGGGGGGGGGGGGGGTGTGGGGGGGGTTTGGGCGGAGACGAGGACTACTAGCGCACGGCAGTCGGGAATGCTGAGTGTTGAGGATTGAGCAACGACGACGACTGAAATAACCCGGCGGCCCGCGAGGGCCGCCGGGTTCGTTTGCAACGGGCAACTCGCCGTTACTTCTTTGGCAGTGCCTGCACGGTCTTCAGCCACTGCGCCTGGACGGGGGCTTCCCAGTCCTTGCCGGCTTTCAGAGCGCTCTGAAGCGCCGGCTCGACCTCCGTTCCCTTCTTGAGGTCCTGCAGGAACACGTGGAATTTCTCCTGGCCCAGGATGTCGATGAGCCAGGAGGTGAAGGACGCGCTTTGCGCGTAGAAGAGCGCGATCGCGCCGCGGTTTTCGGGGTAGCCGGGAAGCGTCGCAAACGTGCGCAGCGGGATCGCCGAGCCCTTGCGGTCCACGAAAAACTCCCGGAGTTGCGTGTTCGCTTCTTCGCGCCGATCGACCTCCATGTATTGCGCGAGACCCTCGTTCAGCCAGAGAGGGAGGGGAGTCTCGCCGAAGTGCTCCATGAGCACCAGGTGCGTGAGTTCGTGCGGGAGTAGTTTCGGTTTGGCGAGGTCTGGGTTGATCTTGCCTCCGATCGTGTGCAGGAGGTCGATCTTGCGGGACATCTGGCCCTTCAGGAAGTTGTCGAGAGATTCGTAGCCGACGGCCGTGCCTCCCTGGCTCCAATCGGGATTTCCCGCCCCGACGTATTCCGACTGGTCGCGATAGACCGTGAGCGGCACGACATGCGGGTAGGCCGCGCCGTTCAGAAACCGGCTCGAGAGCGCCGCGAGATACTTTTCGGCCTGCACCGCGATGACTTCCGTCAGGCGCTCGTTGTGCGTCTTGACCGCAAAGTGCGCCGTCTTCTTTTCGAACCAACCCTGGCCCGGAACGCGGATCGCGTCAATCGTCGCTTCGTCGAGCACCAGATCCTTGTCCACCGTCCCCGGCCCGGCGCCCAGCTTCTCATCCGCGAGCCTGCGGTCTTCCTCGCTTCGAGCCAGCGCACGGAAGTCCTTCCAGACCAGTTTCGCTTCGTCGGCCCGCCCCAGTTTTTCCAGCGAGGAAGCGAGCCAGCGGTAGCTTTCGACGTGTTCGGGATAGAGGTCAACGTCCTTCCGGAGCGTCTTGACCGCTTCCTCGAACTTCCCCTCGTCGAACTGCTTCTTGCCGCGCGCCGCGGCGTCGTCCGCCGCCGCCAGGCTTGCCGCCAGCGCCGCGCCGAGAAGCGCCGCCGCAAGCCGCTTCATTTCAACGCCTTCTCGATCTTGTCCAGGTAGGCGCGGATTTCGGGGATGCGCTTCTTGAAGTAATTGTCCACGCGCTCGTACGACTGTTTGTGCGCGGCGAACTCGGCGGGGAAGCGGTTGTTGAGGCGGGAGATGTCCTTCATGCACTCCTCGATCTTTCCGGCGTAGGCGTTCCAGGTGCGCTTGTCGTCCTGGTAGCGCGCGAGGCCGTCGCCGGTAAAGGTGAGCGCGCCTCCGGGGTGCCACACAAGCCCGTAGTTTTTCGTCAGCGGGCTGGAGGCGTCGGCCTTGTTGACGTTGTCTACGGCGATGTCAAACAGGATGGGGACCTGCTTCCGCAGGGCTTCCACCTGGTACTGGCGGCCGAAGTCGGGAACGATCTCGTTGGCGTGATCGAAGAAGTCCTCGGCGGAAGCGTAGAGACGGAACGCCTTCTCCTTGTCCATTCCCACGCAGTTGAAGGCGTCGGCGGCGAGCTTCTTCCCCTTGTCGATGTCGCGCTGCGCAACGTTGCGAAGCGCGATCAGCATGACGCGGTCGTCCCAGAGAGGCTGGCGGCCGGTTTCCAGCGGGCCCAGGCCGGGGTCCCTCTGGCCGGGCATCGTGGCGACGAGGTCGTCCTGCTTCACGTCGTATCTTCCGTCGCGGGAGCTGCGGATGATCTCGGCCCGGGTCTTCGCGGCGACCCTCTCCGTGGCGACGGCGGACTCGGCGGCGCGATCGGCGGCGTCGGCGGCCGCGTCCGCCTTCCCGTCGCGCAACTCGATCGAGATCATGATCTTCCAGGCGCGGGCCTGCTGGGGCTTCTCCAGGCCCTCGAGCGCGTTGGCCATCAGCGGCGCCATCATGTCGCGCGCCTTTTCGGCCTTGTTGAGTCGCAGAAGCGCTTCCACGGAGTCCATCAGCTCGAGCGGTGTTCCCCATCGGTCGCCGACGCGGGAGTGGCCGAGCTCCTTGTGCGCTCCTTCGTGGTGAGGATCGGTTTTCAGCACCTTCTCGAATTCAGCGCGCGCTTCCGCCTTCATCCCCTTGTCCTTGCACCACTGGCCGAGCGCGAAGTGACCGTCCACGTCCTGGTCGGCGAGCGCCCTGGACCGCGTCGCGTATTCGCCGGTCGGCGGCATGTCCACCCGTTCGACGTCGGACTTCTTGACCTTGATCGTGCCGAATTTCCCCTTGATGGCGTACTCGTCCCCTTGCTCGGTGACCGTGCCTTCGTACTTTCGACCGTCTTTCAGCCAGACGGTGTCCGCGCAACAGGCCGCGGCCAGGAACAGGGAGAGAGCCAGCGTCTTCAAGGTGCCTCCGGGAGATTAGAGGGCGTGATTGTAGCGTTCCTGGCTGTGCTCCAGAGCGTGGGAAAAATTCTGCGGGTCGGGCGGAGTCGGCCTAGTTGTGTTCCTGAAGCGCTTTCGCGAATGCCTTGCGAATTCTCGGCACCATGTCCGAAAGCGCGGTCTTCAGCCTCTCGTACTGCCCCTGCTGCTTCGCAACTTCTTCTGGAAACCGTGCCTTCAGCGCGTCGATTTCCTTCATGATCGTTTCCAGCCGGTCCACCTGCGTGTTCCAGTCCCGCCGCGTCTCGTCGAATTTCGTCCGGCCGGCGGGCGTGAAGCGAAGCCGCCCTTCGGCGTTGGCTTTCATCTCGAATCCCACGTTGAGCGGGCTGCTGGCCATCTGCTTTTCGTCGGCCTCGACGCCGAGGCTGAAGAGGGCGTCGAGCATTCCCCTGAGAGCCGCGATCTGGCTCGGCCGGCAGCACCCGGGAGAGATGTCGTCGGCGCGCGCGTAGGCTTTTTCCGCGGTGCGAAAGGCCTTGAGCGCCTGCTCGTGGTCTTTCTTCTCGAAAGTGCGCGCCTCTTCCAGCGCCTTGTTCCCCTGCGCCTCGTCATTGCGCGCCTCGAGCCGAAGCGCGAACGCGACCACTTTCTCGTCCCAGAGCGGCTGCGGACCCGGCTCGAGCGACACGCCGGCATGGGCCAGGAGGTCCTCTTCCTTCACGACGAAATTGCCGTCGGCCGAATCCGTCACGAGCCGCGCCCGCGTCTCGTCCGAGAAGCGGGACGTGGCCGGGGCGAGGGACGCCCAGAGGGCAATCTCTTTCGCGGCACGGCTGCGGTCGCCGGCCCGGAGGGCGAGGCGGCTGGCGAGGAGACTGATGCGGCGCTTGCCTTCCCAGTCGTACCCGTCCTCCGCGTTCAGCATGGTCGCGATCAGTTTCAGGCCCTCGGGGGCCTTGTTCTCGTTGAGAAGCGCCTCCGCCGACTGGAGGGTAGTGCGTTCCGGGCCGGAGAGGGGCTTCGTCTTCGCGGAGGGATTGCCGGTGGCCGGCGGGTTGCCGGTTGCCGGGGGGGGCTCGCTCGCGTCGGCCTCGACGCGGTCGACGTCCGCCTTCTTCACGCGGACCGTTCCGAACTTTCCCTTGATCGCGAATTCCTCGCCGGCGTCCGTGACGGCGCCCTCGAGCTTGCGCCCGTCCTTCAGGAAAACGGTGTCGGCGAAACAGGTCGAGGCCAGCAGCGACGCGACAAGGAGGATTCTCACGGGATGTCCCGGTCTGGAGGGAGGTGCAGGAATCTTATCTACCTCGCGGCGATTTCCGCCGCGACTTCTCCGCTCTTCACGCAATCCGGGACTCCCACCCCGCGATAACTGGCGCCGCAGAGCGCGAGGCCGGGAACGGCCGCCGCGCGCTTTTCCATTTCCGCGACCCGGTCCATGTGGCCAACGTGGTACTGGGGCATCGCTTCCGCATGCCGGTCGACGCGGGCGAACAGCGGTTTTCCCTTAGCGCCGAGGAGATCGCGGAGATCCGCGATAACGCGCTGCGTCAATTCCCCGTCGGGCAGGGAAGCGTCGGCCGGGCGTGTCGCGCCGCCGGCGAAGACCCGCACCAGGGAGGTCCCGGCGGGGGCGCGCCCGGGGAACTTTCGCGACGTGAACGAGCATGCGAGCGTGAAACGGTTTTCAATCGCGGGGACCACGAACCCCATCGCTGCCGGGAGTCGCAAGTCCTCCTCCTTCCACGCGACGTGCACTGTCGCCACCGACGCGGATTCGATTCCCGCCAGAAGCTCCGCGAGGCGCTTGTCGTGGGGGAGCAGAAGGGAAGCGGCGGCCGTGGCGGGCAGTGCGATCACGAGGGCGTCGGCCGCGAGATCGCCCGAGGTCGAATCGACGGCCCATTGGTTGCCAGATCGCCGTAGACCATTCACGCGGACTCCCGTCCGCAGCCGGGGTCCGAGTGCCGCCGCAAGCGCATCGACCAGCATCTGCATCCCGCCGTCCAGCGTCGCGAACATCCCGTAGCGCGGGCCGCTAGTCCCGCGGGAGAGCGCCTTCGTCGCCAGCGCCTTGATGATCGAGCCGTGCCTCTCCTCCATCTCGGGAAACTGCGGCATCGCCGCCCGCATCGAGAGCTTCTCGGGATCCGCCGTCGTGATCCCCGCGATCATCGGCTGGGCCAGCCGGTCGAGGCATTCCTGCCCGAGCCGGCGCCGGACGAACGACGCCAGCGATTCGTCGGCGGCGTCCGTGCGCCGCGGGATCAGGGGCTCCATCGCCATCCGCGCCTTGCCCTTCACCGAGAAAATGCGCGAAGCAGCGAGGCTGGCCATGGAAGAAGGGGCCATCAGGTAGAACCCCTCGGGCACCGCGTGCAATTTCGATTTGCGGGCGACGAAGCTCTTCCGGTTTCCCTCGATCGTGCCGATCAGCCGGTCCTCAAGCCCGAGCTCCCTGCAGAGCTCAATGGCGGAGGGCTTGACGGTCAGGAAACAGTCGGGCCCCTGCTCGAGCAGAAATCCGTCCTCGCGCGATGTAGCGATCGCGCCCCCGGCCCGGGGCGCCGCATCCAGCACTTCCACTTCGATTCCGCGCGTCCGCGCCAGCCGGAATCCGGCCGCCAGCCCCGCGATTCCTCCTCCGATGACCACCACGCGCCGGGTCATCTGCGGTCACCCGTGTTCGACGGCCCTTTTCGTTTTTCGTTTTTCGTTTTTGGTTTTTCTCTTCGTTGTCGCCGTTCAGGCCTTAGCCGCCACCTTCTCCGCCAGCATCCCGATAAACCTCTCATGCGACCCCACCGTCCCGCTCCGAATGAACCCCACCCCGCATTCCGCCGCCGTTTTCTTCGCTTCCACGTCCAGGTCGTACAGCACCTCCACGTGATCGACCAAAAACCCGATCGGCGACACCAGCACGTCCGCCGATCCTGCCTTCTTCGCCTCCCGGATCGCGTCGTTGATGTCAGGGCTCGTCCAGGGCTGGCTCGCGTCGCTCGCGCTCGACTGGTACGCGACCGACCAGTTCTTCCAGGCGAGCTCCTTCGCTACGAGTGCCGCCGTCTCTTCAAACTGCGCCGCGTACGGCCCTGACTTTGCAATCGCCGCCGGGATGGAGTGCGCGCTGAAGACGATCTTCGCTTCCCGCGCCCGCGCCTCCGGCCACTTCGCCAGGTCGCCGCGGATGACTTCCGCGATCGCCTTCACGAACCCCGCATCCTTCCACCACGGCTCGAGAATGTCGAACTGGATGCGCGCGTTTTCCGGAAGAGCCGTGACGGCCTCGTCCACCGTGGACAAGTACCAGTCCCAGCTCACCTTCGACTGGTGCGGCGCCATGATGATCCCGACCATCCGGCGGTGGCCCTTCTCCGACAGCATCCGGATCACGTCCTTCAGCGAGGGCCCCCAGTGCCGCAGGCCAGTCGCGACGGGAAGCGGCTTCCCGAGTTTCTTCAGCGCGAGCATCAGGTTGCGCCCCTGCCGGAACGTCAGCTCGTTGAACGGGGAATACCCGCCGATCGCGTGGTAATGCTTCGCGACCTCGTCCACGCGCCCCGCTCGCGCCGGCGACTTCCCGAGGATTCCCTGAACGAAGCAATGCGCCTCCGTTGCGCATCCCTCGGGGCACGCGCGCCCGTGTTCCGGCCCCGCGCACGGCTCTCCGTTCGCCTGGAGCCGGTTGCAGCCACCGGGTGTCGGGCCGCCGAACGCGATCAACAGCACGCCGTCGTGGGGCATGGTCACATCCTTGAAGAGGCTTCGTGCACAGTGTCAACGAGGAGCCGGACGTTGTCCACGGGCGTCCCGGGGAGCACGCCGTGGCCGAGATTGAAGACGTGTCCCGGGCGTCCCGCCGCGGAGTCGAGGACATTCTGGGCGGCGCGGCGGATGGTCGGCTTGTCCGCGAACAGCACTGTTGAATCGAGGTTCCCCTGGATCGCGACGGCGCCGCAGCGCGCCCACGCGGCGCCCAGGTCCGTGCGCGAGTCCACACCGATGACCTCCGGCTCGCACTCGACCATCGCGTCGAGGATCCCCGCCGTCCCGGTCCCGAAGTAGATCGTCGGCACCCCCGGCGGCAGCTCCGCGATCAAAGTGCGCATGTGCGGCAGCACGTACTGCCGGTAGTCGCGCGGTCCGAGCACCCCCACCCATGTGTCGAAAATCTGGAGCGCCTGCGCCCCCGAGGCCGCCTGGTGCCACAGGTACGGCGAGAGGCCCCGGACGAGCTTTTCGAGAAGCGCATTCCAGGCCGCGGGGTGCTGGCGCATGAACATGCGCGTCTTCTGCGAGTCCCGCGCCCCGTGCCCGTCGATGAGGTACGCCGCGAGCGTGAACGGCGCGCCCGAAAATCCGATGAGCGGGACGTTTGGCGGAAGAGCGGCTCGCGTTTGACGCACCGCGTCATACACGAACTGCAGCGCTTCCGGTTCCGCCACCTTGAGCCGGTCCACGTCCGCCGGCTCCGCGACTCCTTTCGACACCGCCGGCCCCTCTCCCTCGACGTAGTCCAGCCCCGCCCCCATCGCTTCCAGGATCAGCAGGATGTCGCTGAACACGATCGCCGCGTCCACGCCGAGCTTCTTCTGCGCCGTCACCGCGACTTCCGCTGCCAGCTCCGGCCGGCGGCACAGGTCCTTGAACGCGACCTTGTCCCGCACGTCCCGGTACTCCTTCATGTACCGCCCCGCCTGCCGCATCAGCCACACCGGCGTCATGTCCACCGGCTCCCGGCGGCAGGCGCGCATGAAGCGCGAATCGCGAAGCGCCGCCGGCGGGGGAGGGATCGTGGGCGGACGGCTCACTTCGTCGGAATCCGGACTTCGGCCTTGCCTCCGGCTTCACGGACTTCGTAGGACGCCGCGCCGCCCTGCCCGATCCCCGCGGACTTGCCGTCCTGCGCCTTGAACTGCCAGCCGTGCAGCCCGCACGTGATGACCCCCGCTTCGCACTCGCCGTCCGACAGCGAACCTCCGCGGTGCGGACAGACGTCCGAAATCGCGAAGAGCTTTCCTCCGTGGCGCGAGACGCAGACGGGCAAGCCATCGAGGCTGAAGCGCCGCATGTCGCCCTCGGCGATTTTCCCGGCGCCCTCGAGGGCCATCCATGCGCCGGGGGACGTGGCTTCGGCGGCGGGCGCGGGGACGGTCGTCCCTTCACCCAGCCCCATGTCGAGAAACACCGTCGCGGCGTCACAGACTTTTGTCAGCCCCGCGCACGGATACGCGCAGAGGATCGCGTCGAGCACCTCGTCCTTCGACGCCCCTTCCTCCATCGCGCGCTTGATGTACTGCTTCAGCCCGCGCGGCGAGAAGTTGATCGTCTTCGTCACGACCGATATCAGCATCCGGGTCTTCGGCTCGAGGTGCTTCGCCGATTCCTTGAAAAACGCGAGCAGGTGGTTCATCGCTTCCGGCCGGACTTTGGTCAGGAATTCGCGGCCGCGGGGTTCCTCGGGAGTGGTCATGCAAATGATCTTACGAAGTGCCCCGCTGGTTGACGAGGGATCGGCGCGATTCAACGTTGCCCGTCACCATCTCGGCCACTTGAAGCCAGCGAGGGCTGGTACGTAGGACTGGCCCTTCGTCAGGGCAGTTTGAACTTCTCTAGTGAGGCCCTCGAGCAATTCCGGATCTTCATGCGCGAATCGTCCCCATGCTACCGAGGAACTCAACACTTCACCACCCGCGCAATGGCCGATCTCTGCGTACAAGAACCAAATCCACTCCCCGACCCGAAGATGAACGGTGCAGCCACGAGCGTCCGGCAAAGCCTTCACTCCCATTACGAACACAGGAACCTTGCCTTCTATACCCGGATCGGAACTTGGCAGCGAAGGTGGCCTTCCGCCGACCCGTGGATCTTCATACGCATGCGCAACTAGTTCGCGGACCCAAACCAAACGAACAGGCAGGTACTCATCGGTGTTCGTAACTTCGGGCGAGAGCGATTCCAAGTCACTGCAGAGCCTTACAAGGGCAGTGAGAAAGCCATTGAACTCACTTCGGGTGTACAGCCACAGGGGAGGGCCGTTGCCGGCCGCTCGCGTGAATTTCAAATCAGACTCGAGTCGCGTTCCCCGCATGCTCGCATCGAGCCGTTCCAAGATGCGCGCCCCTACCCATTCTCCGGCGGCGGATGAATTCTTCGAGGTGACCCCTTCTCGAAACATCCATGCACTACTCATCTCAGTAACTCCCATTCACGAGTCCCGTCTCCAAGAATACCGCGTGCCTTCGAATTCGTGATCATGGACATGCGCACACCTTCCGCTAGAATCCCCGCCTCTTCAGCCCCTAACCCCGGCTTCATTCGAGGCCCGACACCGTGAGCTTCGTTCCCCGCGAGATTTTCCTCACCAAGGGCATTGGCCGTCACAAGGAGCGACTGACGTCGTTCGAAGAAGCGCTCCGGGACGCCGAAATCGCCCGATTCAACCTGGTACACGTTTCGTCGATTTTCCCGCCGCATTGCCGGGTGATCCCGAAACAGAAGGGGCTCGAGAAGCTTTCCTCGGGGCAGATCGTGTACTGCGTGATGGCGCGCAACGAGACGGACGAGCATCACCGGCTGATCGCGACGTCCGTCGGGTTGTCGATCCCGACGGACGCGAACCAGTACGGGTACCTGAGCGAGCACCACTCGTTCGGAGAGAACGAGGACGAGGCCGGGGATCACGCGGAAGACCTGGCGGCGTCGATGCTCTCGACGATCCTCGGGGTCGAGTTCGACCCGGACGCGAGCTGGGACAAGAAGAAGGAGCTCTGGAAGATCAGCGGCCGCATCGTCCGCACGACCAGCGCTTCGCAGGGCGGCGTCGGCCAGCGCGGGCTGTGGACGACCGTGGTGGCCTCGGCGATTCTCCTGCCGTGAGCGAGGCTCCGATGAATTTCGGGGGACTTCCGCCGGCGCAGTCGGACCGGGCGAAGGCGAAGTTCCTCGTGCTCCCGGTGCCGTTCGAGGAGAGCGTCTCGTACGGCGGCGGGACGGCCGGCGGCCCGGCGGCGGTCATTGACGCATCGCGTCAAGTCGAGCTCTGGGACGAAGAGCTGCTGCGCGAGACGTGCGAAGCGGGGATCCACACGCTTCCCGAGTTCAAGCCGGCACGCATGAAAGGAGAGCGCTATCTCAAGGCGCTGGCCGAGCACGCGGCGGAGCTGATGAAGGAAGGGAAGGTTCTCGTTTCGCTCGGCGGCGAACACTCGATCACGCCGGCGCTGGTGGAAGCGGCGCGGACGAAGCACCCGAAGCTGTCGGTTTTCCAGATCGATGCGCATGCCGACCTGAGGGACGAGTACGAAGGGAAGAAGTGGTCGCACGCGTGCGCGATGAAGCGGGTGGTGGACCTGGGGTGCAAGCTGGCGCAGGCGGGGATCCGGAATTTCTCGAAGAGCGAAGTGCCGTTCGTCGATCGCGGGCTCGTCGCGACGGCGCCCGCGCACCTGACGCGGACGGCGGCGGACCAGCGCAAGGCGGTGGAGCGGTTCCTGGAGCATCTGACGGACGACGTCTACATCACCGTAGACATCGACGGGCTCGACCCGTCTCTTGTGCCCGGGACGGGAACGCCGGAGCCGGGCGGGCTGTCGTGGTATGAGACGCTCGACTTCCTGCGGCCGATTTTCGCGCAGAAGAATGTCGTCGGGTTTGACATCGTCGAGGTTGCGCCCATTGAAGGGTTGAACGTGAGCCAGTTTGTGGCGGCGAAGCTGGCGTACAGGATGATGGGGTACCGGATGTTGGGCGGGTAGGGGCCCTTCGACTCGTTTCGCTAGCGCAGGGTGGGCTGGCGAAGGCTGGCGGAGGCTTCGCCGAATACAATAGCATCCGTGCCAAAACGTTCTCCCGCCGTTGCAGGGCTCTTCTATCCGCTTGATTCCGCCGCGCTGCGCCGCGAGATGGATCGCTGCATGCCTCCCCAAGCCTCTCGTCCCGCCGTCGGGATTGTCGCGCCGCACGCCGGTTACAAGTACAGCGGTGCAACGGCGGGAATCGTCTTCGGCGCGGTCGATGTGCCCGGCCTCGTCATCGTGATTTCGCCGAACCACACCGGGCTCGGGCCGCCGATGTCGATCTACCCGGGCGGGTCGTGGACGACGCCGGCAGGGGAGATCCCGATTGACGCGGAGGTCAGCGCCCGACTCGTGACGCTTGACCCGGAGCTCGAAGCGGAGACCGTCGCGCACGAGTCGGAGCACGGCGTCGAAGTCGAGATCCCCTTCATTCTGCGCCGCAACCCTCAAGCGCGGCTGGTCGCCATCGTGCTGGCCACGCAGGACTTCGCGAAAATGGAACGGCTCGGTGCGGCTCTCGCGCAGATCGACGGCGCGCTCATCGTCGCTTCTTCAGACATGAACCATTTCGAGGACGACGCGACCACTCGCGCCAAGGACCGCCGCGCGCTCGACCGCATCGTCGCCCTGCACGAGGCCGGACTTGATGAGGTCTGCCGCCGCGAGCACATCAGCATGTGCGGCCGCGCGCCTGCTGTAGCCATGATGGTGGCGGCCAGGCGCCTCGGAGCGAAAGCGGCGGAGGTGCTGGATTACCGGACGAGCGCCGATGCGGGCGGCGGCACGGAGCGGTGCGTCGGGTATGCAGCCGTCCGCGTCGATCGCTGAAGAGGCGGGTCTACTTTCGCTTCAGCATGACGGCCAGCATCGCCAATCCGCAAAGCACGGCCAGGCCGATTCCCAGTTCCGCGAGCCCAAAGCGCGATTTGGGGACCAATTCCCGCCCCGTCGGACGCGGACCTTCGGGCCGGGGCGGCGCGGCGCCGACGGGATCGATCGGCCGCACCGGCGGCTTCGTAGGCTGGATCCGTATCGGCTTGGCGTCCGCAGGCTTCCACTTCGGGTCGATCTTTACTTGCCCGATCGTCTGGTCGAGCGCGGCGATGGACTCGCGCAACCCGTCCATCATTCGTTTTGCGTTTTCAACTTCTTCCGGCCGTTTCCGGCCGCCTTCGAGCCCGAGCGCGGCCGTCAGGACCGGGTAGAGCCTCGTCGTCGTGATCACGAAGAGCTTCGAGATCTGCTCATAGATGGCGACGTCCCGCAGGTTGTCCCTCGAGCGACGGTATTCACCCAACTCGCGGTCGGCCCGCAACAGATCTTCGGTGATGTCGTCCACGAAGTCCCCCCAGCTCAGCTGCTGGGGGTCGGGGACCTGCTTCTCGAATTCCCGGAAGGTGTCTTCACAGGCCTTCTTCGCCGCCGCGAACGAGCGAGCGTACAACTGATCGACGTCTGCCTTTTCAAGAGCTTCTTCTTCCGGCGTGCCGAACTGGATCTCCGTCGATTGCGAGAAAATCTTGGTGCTCAGCTGTTTTCTCTCGATCGCGTCGAGGACGGAATTCTGCTGGAACTGCGGGTCGAACGTCACCCGCACCTCGTACAGCCCCTTGTAGACGTTCCGCCCCAGGTCGTCGAGCGCCGCTTCCCACCTCCCCTCGGAGTCCACGTGCACCTGGTGTTTCTTGTTGAGATACCCGGCGCCGCCTTTCAGCTTCGCCTCCAGCACCAGCGACGTCCCCTCGGGATACCCCGTCGTCCCACTTCCTCGGATCGTTCTCACGATGTCCCCGGTCCCCGCATCCTTCACGGCATCGACCTTGGCGGAAATCGTCAGCGCAGGAAACTTCCCCTTCGCGCCCGAATGGTCATGCCCGTGGTCGTCGTGGTCGTCCGGTTCCGGAGGGAGATTCTGGGCGGAGAGCGGAATCGCCAGCGCCAGCGCGAAGACGGCGGCAAAGTGAAAATGGGATTTCACTTCTTGGGCTCCTCAGGCGCCTTTACGCCGGAAGTCGCCTTCTCGACCGTGTCGATCGCTTTCCTGGCGACATCCTCGTTGTGCCCGATCGCCGAATCCCTCGGCGGCCGTCCTTCGAACGCCAGCTGCGCGGTGTAGGCGTTGATCCCGTAGTCCTTGAACGTCAGGACCGCCCCGGCAAGCATGTCGAACAGGTCCTGCCGCAGAAGGTTCAACCGGCGCTTCCGCCCGTTCGCCAGGTCCGTATCGAGGGCCATGAGCTCGTCCTGCGCCGCGCTTGTCACCTTCTGCCAGTTCTCCTTGTTCTTCTGGACCGTCTGCGCCGCGTACTCGGTCCCCACCTTTTCAAAAATCGCCCGGAAGGTCTTCACGTTCACCTTGTACCAGGCCAGAACTTCCGCCGTTTCCTTCGCAATCGCTTCGTCCGAACCGATTTTCTGCTCGCACTTCGCATTGTTGCGCCCGCGCCTGTCCGCCGCGATTCTCCCCAGGACGGCGTTCTGCTGAAGCGCGGGATCGAAGTCGATCTGGCAGACGTACTGCCCGTGGTAGATGTTGTCTCCCATCGGAGGCAGCTCGATTTCCCACCGCCCCGCAGTCACGAATCCCTGTCCGCGGATGACGAAATTCTGGTCGTCCTTGAGGTGGATCCCGAACTGAAGCGCGGTCCCGTCCGGATAGGCGGCCTCGCCTGAACCGATCAGCTTGTACGCGACTTTGCCGGCCTGGCCCTTCACTTCCTGCTCCTTCATCACGACGCTGATCGTCATTTTCAGCGAGTTCTTTCCCGGTTCCTTCGGCTCCTGCGCGCGGGCGGACGTGCAAAGGACGGCGGCGAGCAGAAGAGTGTTCAGGGCGAATCGCAGTTTCATGTCGGCGGTCTCCGTGGGTCGGGTGAGGAGTGTGGAGGCGTATCTTACAACGCGGAATGGCGGAAGATCATTTCCCTGCAATTTCCGGGCGATGTGCCGGAATGATCAATCCGGGGGTGTCGGACACGGACCGGGGGCAGTTCCGGAGGATCTGTCACCTCAAGGTGACAGGGACGCTTCGCCTGCTCGCGGTTCGCCGGTCCGGGTATGGGACAGCGCGAGGACCAGAAGCGACACGTCCGCGGGTCGCACGCCGCTCACCCGTGCCGCCTGGCCGAGCGTCAGCGGCTGGACTTCCTCGAGCCGTTCGCGCGCCTCAGCCCGGAGTTGGTGAACACCACCGTAATCGAATTTCGCGGGAATCAGGCGGGACTCCATCTTCCTGAACCGGGCGACGACGACCTGCTGCCGGGCGATGTACCCGGCAAACTTGGATTCCAGCTCGATCTGCTCTCCGGCCTGCGCGGTGAGACCGAGCGCGCGCACTTCGGGGAATGAGTCCTCAAGAATCTTCCAGCTCACTTCCGGGCGCCGCAGCCACTCCAGCGCCGAGTGGCCTTCGCGGAAGCGGCCCGGCAGAAGATCGAGAGCCTTCGCGATCTCCGCTTCCTTGGCCTCGAAACGCTTCCAGCGCACGTCCGGCACGAGGCCATGGGCGTGCGCTTTGCGGGTCAGCCGCCGGTCCGCGTTGTCGGCGCGGAGGACGAGCCGGTGTTCGGCTCGCGACGTGAAGACGCGGTAGGGCTCGCGGACGCCCTGCGTGACGATGTCATCGACGAGCACGCCGCCGTAGGCTTCGTCGCGCGAGAGAACGAACGGAGGCTTGCCGGCGAGTTTGCCCGCGGCGTTCGCACCTGCGAGGAGTCCCTGCATCGCAGCCTCCTCGTAGCCGCTCGTGCCGTTGATCTGGCCCGCGAAGTAGAGTCCTTCGACCCGCTTGGTCTCCAGCGCAGGCCAGATCTGGGTCGGCGGGACGTAGTCGTACTCGACGGCGTAGCCGTACCGCATGATCTCCGCGTTCTCCAGCCCCGCGATCGACCGGATCATCTGCTCCTGCACGTCCGGCGGGAACGAGGTCGAGACGCCGTTCACATAAACCTCGTGCGTGTGCCGGCCTTCAGGTTCGAGGAAGAGCTGGTGGCGGTCTTTTGCGGCGAAGCGCTGGATCTTGGTCTCGATGGAGGGGCAGTAGCGGGGGCCGACGGCTTCGATCTGCCCTGTGAGAAGCGGGGCGCGGTGCAGGTTGGCGCGCAGGATCTCGTGCGTTTTCTCGTTCGTGTAAGTGATCCAGCAGGGGACCTGCTCAACCTCCAGGCGATCCCTCAGGAACGAGAAGGGCTTCGGGCTCGAGTCGCCTTGCTGCAGCTTCAGTTTCGACACGTCCATCGTGCGGCCGTTCAGCCGGGGCGGCGTCCCGGTCTTGAACCGTTCGACACGGAACCCGAGCGAGCGCAGAGAATCGCTGATGTTCTCCGCCGTCGGCTCACTGGCGCGGCCGCCCGTCTGCTTGCGCTCGCCGATGTGGATCAGGCCCTTCATGAAGGTGCCCGTCGTCACGACCACGGCGTCCGCCCGGTAGTGCCATCCAGACTTCGCGACCACGCCCCGCGCCCGGCCGTCCTCGACGACGATGTCATCGACGATGTCCTGCCGAAGCGTGATCCCCGGCGTTTCCTCGACGCGGTTCTTCATCCAGAGCTGGTACGACTTCTTGTCGGCCTGCGCCCTCGGACTGCGGACCGCAGGGCCCTTGCTCGTGTTCAGCTCGCGGAACTGGATCCCCGTCGCGTCGATCGCTTCCGCCATCGCGCCGCCCATCGCGTCGATCTCGCGCACGAGGTGGCCTTTGGCGACGCCGCCGATCGCAGGGTTGCAGCTCATCTGGGCGACCGTGTCGAGCTGCATCGTCGTCAGGAGGACGCGCGCGCCCATCCGGGCCGCGGCCAGCGCCGCTTCACAGCCGGCGTGGCCGGCGCCGATGACGATGACGTCGAAGTGGTGCGGGAAGGGAGGCATGTTCGGTTGGGGTCGGGCAAAGCGGGTCGAAGGTCGAAGGTTCAAGGTCGAAGGTTCAGGGCAATCTCGGCCAGGTGACGCTTCGGGAAGCCGCCTTGGGAATCGCTGTCGTGGTCGTGTCTTGACCTTCGACTTTCGACCTTAGACCTTCGACCTCGCCGCCCGCGGCGCTCAGGCCTGCGACGAATACAACACCACGGCCGTCACGTCCTCGCCCGCTCGCGCCACCTGGAACCCGTGGATCTCCGACGGCCCCAGCGACTTCAGGAACTCCGCGAGCACACCGTCAAACTCCGCTTCCTTCGCCTTGAGAGTCTTGTGCCGGTAGGCCGGCGCGGGAGCGTAGACGGGCTCGCTGTGGACGCTCGCGATCTGCTGCATCATTCCCTGGAGGTTCGGCAGGCGCGGAAGGAACCGCTCTTCGATCTTCTGCACGTCGTACGGCGACCAGCCGCCCTCTTCCATCGCGGCCAGCGCCTCTTCTGCCTCAATCAATTCGTCGATCATCTGCTCGACCAGGCGGCGGTGCAGTCTCTTGAGGAGTCCGACGGCCTTCTGCGCGCGACGCTCGACGATCCGTTGCGCGGTGGGATTGCGGGGGTTCTTCATGTGCGGAGGAGTATAGCAGAGCGCTCGGGGGAAAAGCCTGCGGGCTTCCGCCCTTGAAGCGCGCGTCGGGACGCGCGTCCGCGGGCGATAAATGTCTCCTCAATCGGGCGCCGCCTGCGAGCATGCCCCTTCAACAGGAGCGCCTCCCATGAAGAAAGCCGGA
This sequence comes from Planctomycetota bacterium, assembly GCA_038060895.1. Taxonomy (GTDB): domain Bacteria; phylum Planctomycetota; class MHYJ01; order WSZJ01; family WSZJ01; genus WSZJ01. The sequence goes on along the minus strand of JBBTCT010000011.1, from coordinate 22,545 downwards.
CATCTCTCCAGCAAGTACCGGGTGGACAAGCCCGGCAAGTTCCGCCTGGAGGACATCGACCCCGACGACACGGAGGGGATCTCTTCCGAGAAGGACGCCGCGTCCCTGCTTCGTCGCGGCGTCGAGCGTCTGGCCGAATACCAGGAGAAGCTCTACGCGCAGGACACATGGGCCCTTCTTCTCGTCTTCCAGGCGATGGACGCCGCGGGAAAAGACTCGACCATCAAGCACGTCATGTCCGGCGTGAATCCCGCCGGCTGCCAGGTGTTCTCGTTCAAGGCGCCTTCCCCCGAGGAACTCGATCACGATTTCCTGTGGCGGTGCGCGAAGTGCGTACCCGAGCGGGGCCGCATCGGGATCTTCAACCGTTCGTACTACGAGGAGACGCTGGTCGTCCGGGTCCACCCGGAATTCCTCGGCCGGCAGCGGATCCCCGAGAGTCTCCTGACGAAAAAGATCTGGGACCAGCGCCTGGAAGACATCGCGGGCTTCGAGCGCACCCTCGGCCATAACGGCATCGCCGTCGCGAAGTTCTACCTGCACGTCTCGAAGAAGGAGCAGAAGAAGCGCTTCCTTGCGCGCCTCGACGAGCCCGACAAGACCTGGAAATTCAATGCCGACGACGTGAGGGAGCGGGAGCACTGGGACGAATACATGGAGGCGTACGAGAAGGCGATCCAGGCGACCTCGACCGAAAGGGCGCCGTGGTACGTCGTGCCCGCGGACCACAAGTGGTTCACGCGGCTGGTGGTGGCGGACGCCATCGCCGACGTGATGGAACGGCTTGACCTGAAGTTCCCGAAGGTGGACTCGACGAAAAAACAGGAACTGGCGGAAGCCCGGGCGCTGCTGGAGGACCGGCGGGCCAATCGCCCGGATTAGAAAGTAATGCCGGCCCCCACGAAAAAGCCCTGCAGGCGCGTTTCGAACTCCACGTCCGCGCTCGCGTCCCACTCGACATCCAGCAGGATGAATCGATAGCCGCCTGCGATGTAGAGAAAACTGACGAGGTACACGCGGGCCTCGATGGATGCGTCGAGAAACGTGCCTTCGATTTTCGGGAAGAACCCGGGAATCTTCATTCCCGACGCCTCGACGTCGATCCGGAAGCAGTTGAGGAACGCCACGCTCGCGAAAACGGAAACGACCGGGACGATGCCGGTCCGCGAAATGCTCTCATCGACGCCGGTCAGGGCATTCTCGATGGCGCCTTCGAACGAGAGGTACCGGCCCCCGATCCCGATGCCGATTTCCAGGCCGATTTCCTTGGAGTTTCCGGTATCGACGATCAGGAACATCGCGTCCAGCGCACCGAACCGGACGGTCGCGTTCGCCTCGACAATCGTGCTGGCGGAGAACACGAGGTCCTTGAAGCGGATGGTTTTCTCGAGCCGCGTCGTTTCGTCCCAGGACACCTGGAAATAGGCGGCCCGGATCTGGATCTTCTTCATGCGGGCCCGAAGGACGCCCTCGATCAGCGGGTCGACCGGCTCCTCGAAGTCGAGTTCGTCCACGAGGTCGATGTGCGAACCGGTGAAGATGCTCGTGTCGGCCTTGATTTCGCCGGAGAGGGTCGCGAACCAGTAGCGTCCTTCGACGTCGATCGTGAATTCGTCGATGGCCTTGTCGCTGGGATCGAGCAGGCCGCCGGCGAAGGAGGAAGAGGCAAGGGCGAGAAGCGCGAGCAGAGTCTTCACGGGATCTCTCCTAACAGCGAAGTTTCTCGGCGAAGTATGCGGGCATTTCCTTCACGGCGATCCGTTCCTGGGTCATCGCGTCCCGCTCGCGCACCGTCGCGGTTCCGTTCTCGATGGTGTCGAAATCGATGGTCACGCAGAAGGGAGTCCCGATTTCGTCCTGCCGGCGGTAGAGCTTTCCGATGTTTCCCGTGTCGTCGTACCAGACCGTGTGGTCGCGGCGCAGCGTCTCCGCGAGCCCCTTGGCGATGTCCACGATGCGCGGCTCGTTCTTCTTGAGAGGGAGGACCGCGACCTTGACCGGGGCGAGCGCATGGTGAAGGTGAAGCACAATGCGCGACTCATCCTTCACCGGCTGCTCTTCGTAGCTGTCGATCAGGAACGCGAGCGTCCCGCGGTCGGCTCCGGCCGACGGTTCGATGACGTAGGGGACGATGTGCGTCTTTGTCTCTTCTTCGAAGTACGAAAGCGTCTTCCCGCTCGCCGCCGCGTGCGCTTTCAGGTCGAAATCCGTGCGGTTCGCGATTCCTTCGAGCTCGCTCCACCCCATCGGGAACGCGTACTCGATGTCGTAGCACCCCTTCGCGTAGTGGGCCAGCTCGTCCTTCGCGTGCTCGCGAAGCTTGAGGTTCTCCTTCTTCATCCCGTACTTCGGATACCAGGACATCCGCGTCTCGAGCCATTCCTTGTGCGCCGCCTCGTCCGCCCCCGGCTTGACGAAGTACTCGATCTCCATCTGCTCGAACTCGCGGGTCCGGAACGTGAAGTTCCCCGGCGTAATCTCGTTGCGGAACGCCTTGCCGATCTGTCCGATCCCGAACGGCAGCTTCTTGCGCATTGTCTGCTGCACGTTTTCGAAATTGACGAAGATCCCCTGGGCCGTCTCGGGACGCATGTAGATGACCGCGCTGGAATCTTCGACGGGCCCCATGAACGTCTTGAACATGAGGTTGAAGTTGCGCGGCTCGGTCAGCTCTCCGCCGCACGAAGGGCACTTGTCCGCCTTCTTGTCCGACTTCGCGTGCGTCACCGCGTCGGGCCGGGCAGAGGGGAGGTGGTCGGCGCGGAAGCGCTTCTTGCACCCCTTGCAGTCCACCATCGGGTCGCTGAAGTTGTCGACGTGCCCCGACGCCTTCCAGACCCGCGGATTCATGAGAATCGAAGCGTCGAGCCCGACCATGTCGGGTCTCCGCTGCACCATGTCGCGCCACCACGCCGCCTTGACGTTGCGCTTCAACTCGGCCCCGAGCGGCCCGTAGTCCCAGCACGACTCCTGGCCCCCGTAGATTTCGGAGCTCTGGAAGATGAACCCGCGCCGTTTGCACAAGTTGACGATCTTGTCCATCTCGATCGGCATAGATCCCCTTGATCGCGTGAATGCTGTGAAGGTTCGAAGAGGTGGGAAGGGTAGTGAGCCCCCGCTATCCTTGCAAGCTCGGCCCTTTCCCTTTCCCTCGAACAAAGAACGCCAGCCTCACCCATGAACGACGCCGCAGCCCTCCTCAAAAACGCCCTCGAGTCCGCGAAGTGGTTCCGCAACGCGGGATCCCAGGCCGCGAATTCCGACGAGCACGTGCTCTTCCTCTCCAATTGGCCCGACGCCTTCACCGCCTGCCGCGCCGAGTCCTGGGAGCAGATCTGCCGTGTCACCGCGAATCTCCTGTTCGAGCAGGTCGCGAAGGTCGATCCTGAGGAAGCGCAGGAGTGGCAGCTGGCCGTGGCCGAGATGTTCCAGGCCACGGCGGATCTCCTTCCGCGCAAGGCCGTGGACGTCATTCAGACGCAGACCCCGTCCCCTGTTTTCGTCACGAGCCTTGCCTGGACCGTCCAGCACGCCCTCCTCGAAGCCGAGTTCCTCGGCGATCGCGGGCCCGGGTGGTACGGCGGACTGGCGGACTGGATTGTGAAGGGCCACTTCCCGTGTGGCTGGAGCGGCGTCTGGCCTAAAGGCGGCCGGCTCATCGTGCTTTAATCAGCGGAGGCACCGACCGGGTGCCTAGTGCCCTTCCTGCTTCAACTTCTTCAGCCCATCCTTCGCGCCCGAATGATCCGGCTGGATCTTGAGCACCGCCTCGAACGCATCCTTGGCTTCCTTGAAGTTGTTCCGGATGTGCTCGACGTTGGCGAGGTTGAACCAGGCCGGTACGCACTTGGGGTCGATCTCGATGGCCGTCTTGAACGCCTGGATCGCCTTCTCGTACTCGGCCGTCTGCGAGCGAACGGCGCCGATGTTGATCCAGGCCTCGACGTAGTCCGGCGCGAGGTCGAGCGCCTTCTCGAACGCAGCGAGCGCGTCGGGGTAGCGGTTCACCTTGAAGAGCACCGTGCCGAGGTCGTACAGAGGCTGGGCGTCGTCGGGCCGGAGCTTCGCGAGCGTCGTGTACTCCTCGATCGCGCGCTTCGTCTCGCCGATCCGCGCGGTCAGGATCGCCAGGTTCTGGTGCGTGTCGGCGTGTTTTGGCAGAAGCTCCGCACAGATGTCGAATTGCGCCACCGCCTCCACTTCTTTGCCCTCGTGCACCATCTCCACGCCCTTCGAGTACGCATCCATGAACTTCTTCATCTCCGCTTCCGTCAGGTCCGGCTTCGGCACTAGCTCGAACGACGCGAGCGCTTCTTCGAAGTCCGGGACAAACCCGTCCAGCCTAGCGGCCGCGCCGGTGAAAAAGACGAGGAAGAACATGCCCTTCTCGGGGCCTCCCAGCGCGTGAAAGTGCCCCATCGCGTCGCCCTTTTCGCCGGTGAACGTCCCGGCGAAGACCTTGGCGGGGAGTTTCCCGAGCTGCGCGCCCTTCTCAAACTTCGATACGTACTCCTTGAACGCGCCGCGGTACGTCTTCGCGAACGTCTCATGAAGCGAGCCGAGGCTCGCGTCGCTCTTGATGATCCAGACGTCCATCTTGAAGGGCGTCTCGGCGTTCGGGAACGCAAACGTCGCCTTGGAATTCTTCGAAGAGGCGATCTTCTTCCATCCCGGCGGAGGGCGGACGGCGAAACCGTTGAGGATGTCGGAGTATTTAGGCGAAGCGACGATCTTCCGTTCGCGGGGCGGCGCGTCGGGATTCGCGACGGCGGGAAGCGCCTTTTTCTCGATGTTGTCGATCTTGTCGCGGGCGATCTTGATGGTCCCGCCGCCCAGGGTCTTGATGACAACGGGGTCGCCCTCGTCGATGACGGTCCCGGTGACAGTGCCGCCATTCTTCAGGTGGACTTCGTCGGCGTGGACGGACAGCGCCAGGGCGAACAACAGGGGTGTGAGGAATCGCATGGCGGCAGTATATCGAGCGGGGCGGGCGAGCGGGCAGGCGGGCGGGCTATCGGAACCTGAAAATCATCTTGATCGACTCAAAGATCCGGCTCTTCCGCTCGTCATGGTCCGATTTCCTCGACACTTTCGTGTTCTGCTCCTTCATGTGCTGTTCCTTCGCCGCCGCGCGCAGCGCGATGACTTCGCTGATCGTCGCCGCGATCGGCGGGTTGTCGCGCAGGAGAACGGCGAAACTCTCGCGATCGAGGCAGAGCAGTTCGCAGTCCTCGGCCGCCTTCACGGTCGAACTCCGCGGCTCGCCGGTCAGGAGGGACATCTCGCCGAAATACGCGCCCGCAGCCAGCTGTGCGACCTCCGTCTCGCCGCTGTCCATCTGTTTCAGCCGCACCGAAACGCGCCCGGTCCGGATGATGTAAAAGGTGGACCCCTCGTCCCCCTGCCGGCAGACGATTTCGTTCTTCGCGAACAGCTGGCTCGTCAGGTCCTCCGCCAGCATGAGCAGCTCTTCCTCCTTCAGCGGCGCCAGGATATCGACCTTGCGAAGAAGCCCCACGATCTCCTCCGGCCGCTTCTCCGGCTTCTCCCGCTTGAGGAACACCTCCCGGATCGGGAACGGAATGCCGATCCCGTTGCGCTTCAGGTGGTACCACACCCCGCGCATGACCTCGCTCTCGATCCGGGTCCGCGCGGCGTACGTGTCGATCCAGTAGCGCATCTCGTACACGATGGCGAAGTCGGCGTAGTCCAGCACGTAGACGTCTGGAAGCGGTTCCTTGAGGACTCCTTCGGTGTGCTGCATGAGTCCGATCAGCACCTGCTTCACTTTGTTGGGGGGCGCGCCGTACTCGACGCCGATGGTCCGGCGGCACAGGTGAAGGGGAGTGGGGGCCGTGTAATTGACCACGTTGTGCTTGGCCATCGAGCTGTTGGGGACGTAGATGACGTCGTCGTCCCGGGTCAGCACGCGCACGGAGCGCCAGTTCGAGTCGAGGATCTTGCCTTCGCGGCCATCGACCTCGATCCAGTCGCCCGGCTTGTAGGGTTCGTCGATGGTCAGCATGAGCCCGCTGAAGACGTTCGACAGCGACTCCTGGAGCGCGAGGCCGATGACGATCGAAAGGATCGCGGACGTGGTCACGATCTGCCCGATGTCCGTCTGCGGAAACGCCATCTTCGCGGCCGCGATCGTCAGGCCGATGAGGAACAGGGTCCGCACGACGTCCTTGAAGAACTGCGACCGGGGCGCCTGGTGGCGCCGCTGGGGGAGGAAATCGGCGAAAAAGGTGAGCGCCAGCTCCATGAGCAGGAAGCCGGTGAGCACGATCAGCAGAAGAAGGCTCACCTGGTACGGCAGCCGGTGGAACCGCGCGTCCGGATTCGTTGTGGCGTTGAAGAAGACGAACGACGCCAGGGCGAAACCGCTTCCGTTTGCGGCAAAGCGCACGCGGCGCCGGCGTGCGTCGGCGACCTTCTCGGGTTCGTGCGCGGAGAGCACGCGCAGAATGGGCCGGATGAGGAAGGACGAAATCAGGAACGAGAGGACGAACGCGCCGAGCGCGGCGAGGGAGGCGACCGTGGCGGAAGCGTGGCCGTCAGAAAGTTCGCAGTAGAGAGAATCCAGGGTCATGTCGGGTGTGGAAGAGTAGCGGTGCGGCATGGGAACGGGCAAGGAACGGGCGGAAGCCGGGAGTTCTCCCTTCTCAGGCGCCCCGCACCGACAGGAACGCCGCCGCCGAACCGAGGAAGATGATCAGCGCCGACAGGTCCGCTACGGCCAGCGTCAGGGGACCGCCGGCCGCTTCCGGCTTGATGCTCGCGCGCTCGAGGACTCCCGGCATGACGGCGCCGAGGAAGGCGGCCCAGGCACCGGCGACGACGACGGAACCGCCGATGAGGAGGGCGAGGTCGAAGCGGCGGTGCCAGGCGACGGAGCAGAGTGCGACGGCGACGGCACCCGTGACGCTCACGAGGATGCCGACGCGGAGTTCCTTCCAGAGGAGGGCGCGCAGGGCCGCGCCGTGGGCGGAGCTTCCCGATCTCGCCGAAAGGACGACGGCCATCGTCTGCGACGCGACGCTGTCCGCCAGCGCGAGGACGAGCGGCACGAATGCGCCGATGACCGCGAGGTGGGTCACGACGTGATGAAACGCGGACGCCACCATGGCGCACCCCAGCCCGGCGGCGACCGTCGCGCCCAGCCACGGCGCGCGGCCTGCCGCAGCGGACAGGGTGGCGCGAAGGGCCTCGCGCGGGTCCACGCCGGTCACGCCCCGGATCACCTTTTCTTCCGCGCGCTGCCGCACCGCGACGGCATCGTCGGCCGTCACGATCCCGACGAGCCGGTCCTTGTCGTCCACGACGGGGATCGAGAGGAGCGGGCGACGCTCGAACGACGCGAGGACTTCGGAGGCGGGCGCCGAAGTGCGGAGCCGTTCGACGTCGCGCAAGCCGAAGTCGCGCACCGGGTCGCGCGGGGCGGCCAGGACGAGCCCTCGCAGGGGAACGACTCCGGCGAGCCGGCCGCCGGCATCGACAAGATAGATGTAGGAACTCGACACCCCGGGCGCCGATTCCCTCACCATTTCCAGCGCCTTTCCCGCCGTCATCATGTCCGGGACCGACAGGTACCGCGGCGTCATCATCCCGCCGGCCGACTCGGGGTCGAACGTCATCAATCGCCGGACTTCTTCCCGCGGCCCCGCTTCCAGCTGCTCGAGGACCTCCTCCGACTTCGCGGCCGGCAGGCGCGGCACCAGGTCGGCCAGGTCGTCCGGCGCGATCAGCCGAAGCGCCGGCGCCAGGTCCCGGAGCCGGAACGTGCTGAGCAGGTCGGCCAGCGTCGCGCTGTCGCAGTCCGCGAGAAGGGACGCCGCCAGCGCCGGCGGAGCGGCCTTCAGCACCTGTCCGCGCTCCCGCGACCCGAGCTGCAGAAAAGCCTCTGCGCGCGCCATCGGCGACAACCGCTCCAGTGCGGACTGCACTTCCGACAGCCTTGCCGCCCGCACTGCCCGCCGGATTTCCGAAGGTGAAGGCGCGGCGGGTAGCGGGACTTCCGCGGCCGGGGGAGTCTCCGCGGGCGGCGGATCCTCGCTCATTTCCCGGCCAGCTCCGTTGCAAAGTGGGCCGAGAGGTCGTCCAGGATGTCCGCGATTCGAAGCGCGACGGTGTAGTGGGTGCCCGGGTAGGTGACGAGCCGCGGCTGCCCGAACGCGTCACGCAGCGCCCGGACGTTCGCGATCGGCACAACCGGGTCGTCCTTCGCGGCAATCATGAGAAGTCCCGCCTTCCGCTCGCTGCTCGCGTAGGTGATCGCGTCGAACGGCTTCATCAGAGGCTCGAGATCTTTCAGCGTCACTCCCCTCGCCTCGAGCTCGGCCTTGATCTCCTTCGTCTCGTTCGACCCGTTCCAGAAAAGCTCGTGCACGTTTCCGCCCGCGAGAACCGTCGCGCCCGCCTTGAACTTCCGGTCCGTCGCCCAGACCAGCGCCGCGACGTGGCCGCCCAGGCTCGTTCCCATGATCCCGAGGCGTTTCGCGTCGCACTGTTCGTGCTCCGTGAGCCACTGCGCGCACCGCTTCACGTCCTTCACCCCCTGCACCATCGCTTCGCCTGTCCTCTCGAGGTCCGACGACACCGTCATGTCTCCGCTCCGGTGTCCCTCGGGCGCCCGGTCGAACTGGTAGGGCAGCTCCATCACGAGCACCGACAACCCTGTCTTCGCCAGGCGTTGGGCGATCATGAACTCGAGGTCCAGCCCTCGTCCCTTCCAGATCGGCAGCACGACGACACCTGCGCCGGTCGGTTTGGCGGGGCGGAAGAGATGCGCGTGGACCGTGTTGTTCTCGGAGACTTTGGTTTCGACGGGTGAGGGAAACGTCACTTTGAGCTGCGTCCACTCTTCGCGCTTCAGGCGCTCTTCGATCGTCGAGTCGAACTTCACCGCATCCACTTCGAACTGCCGCAGCCAGGCCACTCGCGGGTCTTCGGCGTGCGCAGCGCCCGAGAGCGCGATGGCAAGGAGGCAGGGAGTTACCAGTCGCATGCGGTCCTCCGTCGGTTGAGTGAAGACGTCGCCCTGGGCAAAGCCTACAACGTTCCTGCGCGCGAGGCCGCTTCCTTCAGAAGCCTGCGGATCACCAGTTCAGGCGGCTCCCCGTCTTTCATGATGTTTTGCGCGTACAGCACGAGGGCCCTCGGCTCGTCGTCGGCCTCCGGAAAGTCCGCGAGGCGGTTCGGGTCTCCTTCGGCCTCCGGTAGGTCCACCGCGACGATTTCGACGCTGTCCAGCCAGTCGCGCGCCGTGGTTGTCAGCAACTCCATCTCCGTTTCAGCGACTTCTACCAGCTTGTCGTTCAGGTCCGCTGCGAGCGGGTCGTCAACCGGGTCCTCCATCGAGTCGTCGTCGGGGTCTTCGCTGACCGGGGCGCTCAACTCCCCGCTGGAAAGGCCCTGCTTCCACTCGATGGCACGCAGGAGGACGTCTTCGATCGCGACCGACGTCTCCCCGCCCCGTTCCAGAATGGGCTCGCGGTACAGAGTGATCATCTCTCCCGGAATTCCCGCGGCGCGCGAATCCGGCGCACGCCAGTAACTCGTGAACTGCGGATTTCTCTCGCGGGGCTGCCCGAAGATGTCGACCTCCCGCCATGGGGGAGCCGGCGGCCGGTCCTCGATGGTGATCGCGACGTTCTTGAGGAATGCCGCGGCCTTGCCCGGAAGGCCCTTCAGGACCTCCTCCAGCATGTACCCGAACTTGTCGCGCTCGCGCTCGCTACTCATCGTCGTACTCGTATTCGTCCTCGATCGCCTCCAGCTCGTCTTCCTCGAGGCCAAAGTGGTGGCCGATCTCGTGGACCACCGTGTCCTGGATCTCGCGGATCATCTGCTTTCGACTCGTGCACGCGCGCTCGATCGGCTCCTGGAAAACCCAGACGCGGTCCGGGCGCGGAACTTCCACGCTCTCGACGCTCTTGCGCGTCAGCGACACGCCTTCGTACAGGCCGAACAGGTCCTCGTGCGGCTCGAGGCCCAGCGCTTCCCGTTGTTTGCAACTCGGGCGATCCTCGACCACGACGACAACATTTTCCAGATGCTCGCGGAATTCCTCCGGGAGCGAAGAGATCGCTTCTTCCACGATTCTTTCGAAGGCTGTCCTTGTCACCATCGCATTCTATCAATGGAGGTGGCGTCCCGGCTCAACACTCAAAACTCAACACTCAACGCCGTTTATGGTTTTCTATCGCCCCATGACCACGACCACCAACGGCTACTACCGGCAGCCCACCATCGCCGGCGACGTCATCGTCTTCGTCACCGAGGACGACCTCTGGACCGTTCCTTCATCCGGCGGCGCCGCGCGGCGCCTCACCGTCAACGCCGGTTCCGCGGCGCGCCCGCAGCTGTCGCGAGACGGGAAGTGGATCTCGTTCACGGCGACCGAGGAGGGTCACGCCGAGATTTACGCCATCCCCGCTTCGGGCGGCGAAGCCCGCCGTCTCACGTGGCTGGGCGCCGATTCGCTCGCGCTCGGCTGGACTCCCGACGGAAAGTCCGTCGCGTTCGCGTCGAACGCCGGCCAGCACTTTTTCCGCCCGATGCACGGGTGGACCGTCGGCGCCGAAGGCGGCGAACCGAAGGCGATGAATCTCGGGCCGGCCGAAGCGGTGAGCTGGGGGCCGCGCGGCGCGCGCGTCATCGGACGGTCCATGGGGGATCCGGCGCGCTGGAAGCGATACAAGGGAGGGACGACCGGGGACCTGTGGATTGACCTCAAGGGCGACGGCCAGTTTGTGCGACTCGTCACGCTCAAGGGCAACCTCGCCTGGCCGCACTGGGTCGGCGACCGGATTTACTTCGTGAGCGACCACAGCGGCACCGGGAACCTCTGGTCCTGCACGCCGAAAGGCGAAGGCCTCCGCCGCGAGACGAATCATCGCGATTTCTACGTCCGCTTCGCCAACACCGAAGGCCGCCGCATCGTCTACCAGTGCGGTGCCGACCTCTGGGTCTTCGATCCGCGCACGCGCAAGTCGAAGAAGGTCGCGATCGAGTTCGGTTCGCCGCGCGCGGGACGCCAGCGCAAATTCGTCGACGCGTCGAGGTGGCTCGAGGACGCCCACCTGCACCCGGAGGGCCATTCGATCTGCGTCACCGCCCGCGGCCGCGCGTTCTCGATGGCCTTCTGGGAAGGCCCCGTCCGCCAGGTCGCCGGCGACGATACCGCCCGCGCCCGGCACACGCGCTTCCTCCGGGACGGCAAGGGGTTCGTCGGGGTCACCGACGGGCCGGGAGACGAGACGATCCAGGTCGTGCGCGACGGCGAGAAAGCGAAGCTGCTGACGAAGGGGAAGGATATCGGGCGCGTGCTCGAGTTCGCAACGTCGCCATCGACGGACGCCGTTGCGTTCACGAACCAGCGGCAGGAGTTATGGGTCTGTAGCCTGAAGGACGGAAAGCTGAAGCGGCTCGACCGCAGCCAGTACGACCGCATCTCCGGCATCGCGTGGTCACCCGACGGGAAATGGATCGCCTACGGCTTCGCCGCCACGCGCCAGACCTCCCAGATCCGCGTCGCCGAAGTCAAGGCCGCCAAGGTCCACGAGGTCACGTCGCGCGACTTCCGCGACTACGGCCCTTCGTGGGACCCGGAGGGGAAGTGCCTCTACTTCCTGTCCTACCGCGTCCTCGACCCGGTCTACGACACCTTCTATTTCGACCTCGGCTTCCAGAAGGGCACGCGCCCGCACCTCGTCACCCTCAAGAAGGACCAGGGCTCGCCCTTCCTCCCGACCCCGAAGCCGGTCGTCCGCTGGAATCGGCGGGTGCAGGACGTGAAGAAAGAGAAGAAGGGGCCGGTTCCGGTCGAGATCGATTTCGACGGCATCTCCGGCCGGGTCGTGGCGTTCGCTGTGCCCGAAGGGCGCTACGGCTCGATCCACGGCATGCGCGGCAAGGTCGCCTACACGAACTTCCCGGTGATGGGCTCGCTCGACCAGCACTGGTCGCAGGGCGGGGATCCGCCCGCGCGCGGCACGCTCGAGATCTGGGACTACGACAAGGGCAAACCCGAGACGTGGTGCGGCGGCGTCACCGACGTGCGCATCGCGGGCGACTTGCGGACCTTCGTGGTGCGAAGCGGCAACAGGCTTCGGATCGTGGGCGCCGACGAAAAGCCGCGCAACGAGGACGACGCGCCTGGCCGCGATTCCGGCTGGCTCGAGCTCTCGCGCCTCCGCCTTTCCGTCACGCCGTCGGTCGAATGGGAGCAGATGCTCCGAGAGGCCTGGCGCCTCCAGCGCGACCAGTTCTGGCGCGCCGACATGGCGGGGATGGACTGGAAGGGCGTCTACGCGCGCTACCGGCCGCTTCTGGATCGCGCCGGCACGCGCAGCGAGCTGTCCGACCTGATCTGGGAGATGCAGGGCGAGCTGTGCACGTCGCACTGCTACGAGATTGGCGGCGACTACCGCTGGCCGCCGCAGTGGCGCCTCGGGTTGCTCGGTGCGGACCTGGCGAAAGGGAAGGACGGGAAGTGGCGCATCGGCCACATCGTCCGGGGCGATTCGTGGGACACGGAGCATGATTCACCGCTCGCGCGGCCCGGCGTGAACGCGAAGGCGGGGGACAAGATCCTCGAGATCGCGGGCCGCGACCTGAACGGCCACGCGCCGGGAGAGCTGCTGCAGCACCGCGCCGGTCACGAGGTCGAGATCATGCTCGAGGATGCAAAGAAGAAGAAACGCACCGTGGCGATCAAGACTTTGCGGTCCGAGATCCCGCTTCGGTACCGCGCCTGGGTCGAGTCCAACCGCGCGTGGGTGCACAAGAATTCCGGCGGCAAGGTCGGTTACGTGCACATCCCGAACATGGGGCCCGACGGTTACGCCGAGTTCCACCGCTACTACTTCGCCGAGGTCGATCACGACGGCCTGCTGGTCGATGTGCGTCACAACGGCGGCGGCCACGTCTCGCAGCTGCTGCTCGAAAAGCTTGCCCGCCGCCGGCTCGGCTACGACGTCAACCGCTACGGCGCGCCGTCACCGTACCCGTCCGACGCCCCCATGGGCCCGATGGTCGCCCTCACCGACGAATTCGCCGGCTCCGACGGCGACATCTTCAGCCACTGCTTCAAGCTCATGAAACTCGGCCCGCTCGTCGGCAAGCGCACCTGGGGCGGCGTCGTCGGCATCTGGCCCCGCCACGCCCTCGTCGACGGCTGCGTCACCACCCAGCCCGAGTTCTCCTTCTGGTTCCACGACGTCGGATACGCCGTCGAAAACTACGGCACCGATCCCGACGTCGAGGTCGAGAACCGACCGCAGGACTACGCGGCGGGGAAGGATCCGCAGCTGGAACGCGGGCTCGCCGAGGTCACGCAGTTGCTGAAGGAGAATCCGCCGCTGGTGCCGGAATTCGACAAGCATCCGACGGGGGCGAGGGGCAAGAACTAGGTCTCGTCAGGGGCGGGCTCATCGCCGATTTTCGGCGGCCCTTCGCGCCGCTGCGCGGTCGTCAAGCCAGAGGCCCAGTTTGATGGCAAGCAGGGCAAGCCCACCTCCACCGATGATGAGGAAGAGGACCAGGGCAAATCCGACTCGCGGGTCGTTCATGTTCACCTCTGCGAGAATATCAGAATTGCCAGGAGGATCAGCGCTGAGAACAACACTCTCATGACGATGCGGACGGATCGACCTTCGACGAGGAGACTCAGCCCCAGGAAGGCAAGGCCAAGGGCGGCGCACGTTGTGCCGGCCGTGAGCTTCCAGTTCGGCTACGACCCCTGTTTCAGCATGTCCGCCACCATCGCGCGTTCCTCGACGAGTTCCTTGTTCGTCGCCGCGATCTTCGACTTCCCGAATTCGTCCATCGCGAAGTCCGTGAGGACCTCGCAGGAACCCGGCTTCGTGGTGCGCACCGGCATGCCGGCCCAGACGTTCGGGTCGAAGCCGTAGCGGCCGTCGGACTTCACTGCGACCGAGTGCACCGCGCCCGGCGTCATGAGGTCGTGCACGTGGTCCACCAGCGCGTTCGCCGCCGAAGCCGCCGACGACAGGCCGCGCGCCGCGATGATCGCCGCGCCGCGCTTTCCGACCGTCTCGCAGAACGCGCCCTGCAGCCAGGCCGCATCGTTGATGACCGACGCCGCCGGCTTCCCGCCGATCGTCGCGTGCTGGTAGGCCGGGAACATCGTCGGGCTGTGGTTCCCGTAGATGAAAATGCCCTTCACGTCCGTCAGGTCCTTGCCGGACTTCTTCGCCAGCTGCGCCTGCGCGCGGTTCTGGTCGAGGCGCACCATGGCCGTGAAGCGATCCGGAGTCAGCCTCTTCGCCTGGCTCGCCGCAATCATGCAGTTCGTGTTCGCGGGGTTTCCGACCACCGCGACGCGCGCGTCGTCCGCCGCCACCCTGTCGATCACCTGGCCCTGCGCGATGAAGATCTTCCCGTTGTCCTTCAGCAGGTCCGCGCGCTCCATGCCCGGCCCGCGCGGCTTGGCGCCGACGAGCAGGCACCAGTTCGCGTCCTTGAAGCCGGTTTCGGGGTTGTCGGTCAGGACCATCCCTTTGAGAAGCGGGAACGCGCAGTCTTCGAGCTCCATCGCGACTCCCTGAAGCGCCTGCATTGCCTTCTCGATCGGCGCTTCAATGAGCTGCAGGATCAGCGGCTGGTCGGCGCCGAACATCGAGCCGGACGCGATGCGGAATAGCAGGGAGTAACCGATCTGGCCGGCGGCGCCGGTTACGGCAACGCGGAGGGGTGTTTTCATGCGGAGATTTTTACCACGGCGCGTGAGGACGGCAAGGAATGGGCCACCTGGCGTCGGCGTAACGAATCCGGGTGGACGCCGTCCTGAGGTGGAACGGGAGACACTCCGTTCGCTAAGATGCCCCCACTTCCGGAGGACACCATGAAACGCCTCGCGCTGATTTCGCTCGCCGCTGCGCTCATTGCCGCCGCCGGGGACCCGCCGGCCGAGCCCCGCAAGAACCCGCCTGGGGGAGGCGGCAAGAACGAGAAACTCTTCACCGGCGTCGTCAACGCGGGAAGCGCTTCACCCGCCGGGGCCGAAATCGCCACGGGCTGGTCGTGGAGGCTCGACGCCGACAATTTCTCGGCGAAGGACCCGATCATCGCGGACGCGAAGGGACGTTTTGAGAAGTCGATGCCGTTCAAGGACAAGATCACCTTCTTCGCGGTCGACAAGGCTCACAGGATGGCCGCAGGGATGGAGGTCAAGCAGGGGGACCTGGCGAAGCCGGTGACGTTCCGGTTGCAGCAGATGGTGCGGGTGAAGATCAAGGTGTGCAGCAAGGAGGGCTCCTACCCGACGGCCGGGATCGTGGTCGGCGTGAAGATGGACGGGGCAGAACGGATCGGGACGGGGACGACGACGGAAGGGGCGCTGACGATCCTGCTCCCGCCGGGCGGCTTCAAGCTGGAGTTCCGGCACGAGGGCTGGCAGCCGCTCGAAATAAAAATATCGGTCCCGACGAACAAGCCCGAATTCTCCCCCCCCGAAGTCGTGCTCACTCCGTCGCTTCTCGCCTCCAGATTGGGGCAGCTCATGCCTGAGTGGCACATCGCCGACGCCATCGGGCTTCCGAAGGATGCGAAGCTCGCGAGCCTTCGCGGCAAGCACCTCATGATTCTGTTCTGGCGCGAAGGCTGCGCTTCCTGCCGCGGCTGGGGCATCCCGAACCTGGTCAAATTTCACGACAAGCACGCGGCGTGGAAGGACCGCCTCCAGATCGTCGCGTTTCACAACAAGGACGCCGATTCGTCGAAAGACCTGCAGGATTTTCTCGTGAAGCAGGACGACATGAAGTGGGACGTCCTGGGCCTGCCGTTCCCGGTCGTGATCGACGCGCAGTCTCCGAGCACGGTGGATGAGTGGGGACCTGGCGTCTTTCCGTTCGTCGTGCTTCTCGACACCGAGGGGAAGCTTCAGGCGAAGGGATCGCTCGAGGACATCGAGAAGCGGCTGGAAAAGGATCTGAAGTAGCCATGCGCAGGATCGCCCTCGTCTCAGGCGGCAACCGCGGCATCGGTCTTGCCGCATGCCGTGGCATGGCGAACGCCGGGCTCGACGTCGTGCTGGCGAGCCGTGACGCGGCCGCGGGCGAGGAAGCGGCGCGCTCCCTGCGCGACACCGGGGCGCATTTTCGGGCTGTTGCGCTCGACGTCGGGAAGCCCGAGAGCATCGCGAACTGTCTCCGCTTCATGAAGGCCGAGAAAATCCACGTGGACGTCCTGGTGAACAACGCTGGCGTCTACCCGACGGTGGAAGCGCTCGGCGACAGCGACGCGGAGTTCCGGGAAGCCTGGGAAGTCCATGTGATGGGAGCCCTGGCGCTGTGCCGTGCGCTGATGCCGCCGATGGCAAAGGCGGGGTATGGCCGCGTCGTGAACGTGTCCTCAGGATACGGCGCATTTGCGGAGGCGATGCAGGGCCCCCCGGCGTACGCGGTGACCAAGGCGGCGCTGAACGCCCTGACGGTAAAACTCTCGGCCGAGGCGGGGCCGCACGTGAAGGTCAATTCCATGTGTCCAGGTTGGGTGCAGACCCGCATGGGAGGCGCCGGCGCGCCCCTGACTCCGGAGCAGGGGGCGGACACGATCGTCTGGCTCGCGACGCTTCCCGCGAACGGCCCCACGGGCGGCTTCTACCGCGAACGCCAGGTCACGGCGTGGTAGCGATAAAAGGCTGCTCTTCCGCCATGCCCATACGTTCAGCATTTCCCGCGATGCGCCACCTACCCCCTGTGCCCATGAAGAGGAGCGCCACGCCGCTGGCGAGGATCGGGAGGTGGCCGAGCAGTTCCTGGAATCCGAAGATGAAGTAGGTGTTCGTCAGGAGAACGAACACGACGACGGAGACGAGCCGGGTCATCGCGCCGAGGGCGACGATGAGGCCCACCGCGAGTTCCACGGCAAACGCGGCGAGGACGAAGCGGTCGTCGGGGAAGGCGAGCGGGCCGAAGAAGCGCGTGAAGTTGAGATGGTAGTCGGCGACGAGCCTCATGCTCACGAGGGGATTCATGAGCTTGTCGTTCAGGGCGAGAATCGCGAGGTTGGCGCCCAGCGCGAGGCGAAGCGCCGCGACGGAGGTGCGCTGGGCGGCAGACGAGGGCGCGGGACAGCCACGGAGGGCGTCGAGCGAGAGGGCGCCGCGCCCGCACAGCGCGAGGAACGTCGCGAAGCCGGCGAAGTCGACGTAGTCGATCCATGCACGGAAGCCGAACAGCGCGGCGCCGGGGGCCCAGAGGATGAGGAGGGCCACGGCGGCCGGGCGCGTGTAGAGTCCCGCGACGAAGCAGGAGCCGATGGCGATCTGTGCCGCGGCCAGCCCGGTCGCTAAGGCGGCAGGCGAGACATCCGAGAGGTGGAGATCCGGGGCGAGGAACGTCCGAGTCGCACCGGCGGCGATCAGGACCGCCCCCACCGCGAATCCGATGATCGGCGGCGCGACTTTTCTGAATCCGAGAAGCCGTCGGCAGGCCGCTTCTCCAACTTTCCGCCGGCGCAGAACCCGGTCGGCCGCGACAGCCACGCCGAACAGCGCTGCTGCGGCCCCCAACGCCATCGCGATCTCCGGCCAGAAACTTCGGAACGGCCCGGGCAACTCCTCTCCGGCGAGCCGCTTCACCTCCGGCCCCGGAATGAGCCATTTTTCGTGAGCTTGCGCAGAATTCCCCAGCGTGACGCCGAAAAGCAGCGCCAGCGCCGACACGTGCCGGCAGCTCTTCCGCATCTCCATCTCCGCTCCCTGCTGCGCCCATCCCCGAGTGAAGCGATTCACGGATGCAAATCGCGGGCGCGCCCAGTCCTTCACGACCGAACTTCCTTTTGGTCCAATGAGGCTTCAAGGAAAGGAGCCATTCACCATGACCCGCGTCATTGAATCCACGCCGGGATTTGTCTTCGGCGTTTATGAAAAGGTCCGGAAGAATATCGAGGCGGTGAAGCGCCGGCTGGGGCGTCCGCTGACGTTTGCGGAAAAGGTGTTTTACGGGCACCTGCACGACGCGGAGAAGGCGGAGATCAAGGCGGGGGAGTCGTACGTGCTGCTGAACCCCGACCGCGTCGCGATGCAGGACGCGACGGCGCAGATGGCGCTTCTGCAGTTCATGAGCGCGGGCAAGGACAGCGTCGCCGCGCCGACGACGGTGCACTGCGACCACCTGATCCGGGCGTTCAGCGGGGCGACGGCGGACCTCGCGACGGCGGAAAGAGAAAACCACGAGGTGTACGAATTCCTGAAGACGGTCTCCGCGAAGTACGGGATCGGGTTCTGGGCGCCGGGAAGCGGGATCATCCACCAGGTGATCCTGGAGAATTACGCGTTCCCGGGCGGGCTGATGATCGGGACGGACTCGCACACGCCGAACGCGGGCGGGCTCGGGATGTTCGCCTGCGGCGTCGGCGGCGCGGACGCGGTGGACGTGATGGCGGGGTTCCCGTGGGAAGTGCTGCATCCGCGCTTCGTCGGCGTGCGGCTGACAGGTGAATTGAGCGGCTGGGCGGCGCCGAAGGACGTCATTCTCTGGGTCTGCGGCCAGCTCACGTGCGAAGGCGGCACGAACAATGTCGTCGAGTATTTCGGCCCCGGCGTGAAGTCGCTGTCGTGCACCGGCAAGGGAACTATCACCAACATGGGCGCCGAGCTGGGCGCGACGACCTCGATATTTCCGTTCGACGAGCGGATGGACGCGTACCTCCGCGCGACAAATCGGAGCGGCCTCGCGGACCTCGCGAAGAAAAACGCCGAGATGCTGCGCGCCGACGACGACGTCGAGCGCAAGCCGGAAAAGTACTTCCACAAGGTGCTCGAACTCGACCTCTCGAAGCTCGAGCCGCACGTCGTCGGGCCCCACACGCCTGACCTTGCGCGGCCGGTCTCGAAGATGGCGGAAGCGGTCCGGAAGGAAGGCTACCCGGACTCGATCTCGTTCTCGCTGATCGGCTCCTGCACCAATTCTTCGTACGAGGACATCGCCCGCGCTGCCGACGTCGCCGACCAGGCGATCGCGCACGGCGCCAAGGCAGCGTCTCCGCTCATGGTCACGCCCGGTTCCGAGCAGATCCGCGCGACAATCGAGCGCGACGGCCTCATGGACCGCCTGAACAAGATCGGCGCCACTGTCCTCGCAAACGCCTGCGGCCCGTGCATCGGCCAATGGAAGCGCGCCGACATCGACGCTTCGGCCAAGACCACGAAGAAGAACTCGATCCTGACGTCGTACAACCGGAATTTCCCGAAGCGCAACGACGGCTTCGCGGAGACGATGGCGTTCATCGCAAGCCCGGAGCTGGTGGTGGCGATGTCCGTCGGTGGGCGCATGTCGTTCAACCCGATGACGGATCCGATCATCGGCAAGGACGGGAAGGAGTGGAAGCTCACGCCTCCGAAGAAGGCCCCCGAACTTCCGCCCAACGGGTTCGTGCGAAATCTCACGGGCTACATCGTCCCCGACGAGGACGCCGCGAAGGTGGAGGTCAAGGTCGCTCCGGACTCCGACAGACTCCAGATCCTTGCGCCGTTTCAAAAGTGGGACGGCAAGGACTTCGAGAAATGCCCGCTTCTCCTCAAGGCAAAGGGGAAGTGCACCACCGACCACATCTCCCAGGCCGGCGTCTGGCTGCGCTTCCGCGGCCACCTCGACAAGATCAGCGACAACATGTACCTGGGCGCGATCAATGCGTTCACGGGAGCGCCTGGGACGACGGTGAACCAGGTGACGGGAGAAAAGGGCGTGTCGATCCCGAAAGTGGCGCGCGACTACAAGGCGAAGGGGCTGCGCTGGGTTGTCGTCGGCGACCAGAATTACGGCGAGGGGTCGAGCCGCGAGCACGCGGCGATGAGCCCGCGGCTGCTGGGCGGGGCGGCGATCCTGGTGAAGAGCTTCGCGCGCATTCACGAGACCAATCTGAAAAAGCAGGGAATGCTGCCGCTGACATTTGCGAACACGGCGGACTATGACAAGGTGCAGGAAGGGGACCGCATCACGATCGGCGGCCTCGGGTCGCTGGCGGTCGGGAAGCCGGTGACGGTGAAACTGCACCACGCCGACGGGAACACGGAAGAATTCGAGGCGAAGCACGCGTTCAACGACGAACAGATCGCCTGGTTCAAGGCCGGTTCTGCCCTGAACATCCTGCGGACTCGATGAGCCCCGGGGAGTCACCGATGACCGGCGTCGCTTCAGGCACGAACGACCTGGTCCGCGCCTTCCGCGAGATCGGCCGCGCCGGCCTGTCCGCGCCCGGCCTTCCGGAGTCGCTCAACGGCATGCTTGAGGCCGTCGCGCCCGTTCTTCCCGACACCTGCCTGTCGATCATGCTGTTCGACCAGGATCGCCGCGACCTCATCACCGTCGCGCAGCGCGGGCTTGATGAGAAGGGGCAGCGCTTGCGCTTCAAGGGGGGCGAGGGCCTGGCCGGCTGGGTAGCGGCCAAGCTGCAGCCCGCGATCGTCAACGATCCCACCAACGACCCGCGCTTCGTACCGGGCCTGGACGCGAATCACCCGATCAAGGCGATCATCGCGGCGCCGCTGTACGCGATGAGCCTGTGCGCCGGCGTCTTCAACGTGCACAGCCTCGCGCGCGCGTTCACGCCCGACGACGCGGACCTCGTGGAACTGCTGGCGGCTCTCATGTCCGCCGAAATCCAGCGCCGCCGCATGGCCCAGCTCATCCTCACCGACAGCCTGACGCAGGTCGGCAACCGCCGCTCCTTCGAAAACGTCCTCCGTGTTGAAACGGCTCGCTCCCTGCGCTACGGCAGCCCGCTTTCCGTCATCGGCCTCGACGTCGACAACATGCGCAACCTGAACGCGACCCACGGCGACCGCGCCGGGGACGTCGTCCTGCGCAACCTGTCCGCCCTCCTCCGCGGCCTCCTCCGGACCCCCGACCACCTCTTCCGCATCGGCGGCGACGAATTCGGCATCCTCCTCCCCGAAACCGACGCCGCCGGCGGCATGGTCTTCGCCGAGCGCGCGCGCGTCGCCATCGAGCAGTGGAAGCACATCTCTCTGCCGGAAGGGCTGAAAGTGACCGTCAGCCTCGGCGTCACGACCTACCAGAACGGCGAAGAGCCGGAGCGGATCATCGCGCGGATGGACGACGCGGAGACGAAGGCGAAGCAGGGCGGGAGGAACAGGGCGGTTGCTGAATAGCCCGCCGCGCCCGGTTACACGGAGGTCACGAAGAGTAGAGGCTGCAGAGCCGGATTCATCCGCACTGCCGGCGTGAAGAGCGGATTCGAAGTACCTATGGTTTGGAGTGTCCGGCCACGAACGGCACGCGCCGCAGGCAGCGCCGGGAGGCCCCCCCTCCGGCTAACGATCTTCCAGGGCCTTGATGCGCTGTTCGTGAACCAGAAGCTTCGCCCAACTCTGCCGGGAGGACGTGGCCAGGCCGTCCAAGGCCTTCATGATCTTGTCGAAGTCCTTCCGCGTCATCATTTGCTCTTCGATGGAACTCACCCGCGCGTTGAGTCGGCCGACCTCCCGCGCCACGCGGCTCACGCTCTCCTGCGTGCGGTCCAGGCTGTGTTGTGTGCGGTCCAGGCTTTCCTGCGTGGCGAACTTCTTCAACTCTTCGCGCAGGTCCCTGCGCGTGATCGGATGACCGTTCGTGTTCGGCATGACCGGACCTTACGACGAAACGCACTCCGATGTCAATTCCCCGGCTCCGTCCGTGCCTCCCGGGGGGTGTATTGCATTTCACCACTCCCCAACCGGATCATCTGCATGAGTGAAGCGCAAAGGGAAGCGGTCCGGTCCGAAAGCGGTAGACGAGGCGAAGTGTCCCCGGCCGGCGCCGGGGTCGCCGCGAGGGGTCTACCGCGCCCGGCGTCCGCGGGAGTCGCCGCTTTGGCGGATGCTCAAGGACCGATTCGAAGATTTCCTGGCGGTCTACGACGACCGTTTCGCCGAATCGCACGGCCCACTGCGCCCGGTGGTGCCGCGGGCGACGAAGAAGTTCCTGAAGTGCGGGATCCTGGACTACGGTTTCGCGCGCATCCGCTGCCCCGAGTGCGGGGACGAGTACCTTCTGGCGCATTCATGCAAGAGCCGCTGCCTCTGCCCGTCGTGCCAGAAGAAGCGACAGGTGCAGTTCGGGGAATTCGTGGCGACGGAGCTGATGGAGAAAGTCCCGCACCGGCACGTGGTGCTGTCGGTTCCTCGCCGCCTGCGTCCGTTCTTTCGCCGCGATCGAAGCCGTCTGCCGAAGCTCGCGCGGGCCGCGTGGGAAACCGTCAAGGCCCTCCTTCAGACCGCGGCGTGGGACGCGGGCGCCGTGCCCGGCGGCGTTGCGTGCCTCCAGACGTACGGTAACCTTCTCGACTGGCACCCCCACGTCCACATGCTCGTTTCCTGGGGCGTGTTTCGGCCCGACGGCGCGTTCGTGCCGGTGATTGACGTTCCCTCGAAGCAGGAGATCGAGCAGCTCTTCCGCCACAAGGTGCTCGCGATGCTGCAGGAAGAGGGCGCGATCGACGACTCGGTCATCGAAAGCATGCTTTCCTGGCACAACACCGGTTTCGGCACGCATGTCGGGCATGAGATCGCCGCCT
>JBBTCT010000010.1:56732-89448 GCA_038060895.1 Planctomycetota bacterium | reverse complement strand
CGCTTCGGCCGCCGCGATTGGCGAGCCGGGACAGAGCGCGGCCGCGCGCCGCCACTCGACCGCCGCCGCGCCGGCGTGGCCCGCTTCGGCCAGCGCCCGCGCGGCCGCGGCGTGCGCCGCTGCCGCCTTCGAAGGGTCCTTCAGCTCGAGTGCGAACTCGCGGGTCGCGATCGCCTGCTCGCCGGCGGAAGCGCAGGCGTTGCTGATCTCGGCGATGAACGACTCCATGACGGCCTCGACTTCGACGCCTTTGAGCGCGCGGCGGAACATGAGGAGCGCGTCGCCGTCCCGGCCCTGCGACATCAGGAGGTGGCCTGCTTTCACGGCGAACTGTCCGGCGGACCCGGCCGCGGCGCCGCGTTCGATGACGGCGAGCGCGCCCCGGGCGGCGCCCTCGCGGGTCAGCTTCTCGAGCGCCGCGGCCAGGGCCGCATCGCGCGTATCCGGGTTCGCACGCGCCGCCAGCTCAATCGCCGCTTCGAACTCCTTCGCGTCATCGCCCAGGTGCAGGTACGCGATCCGTTCCCCGGCCGCCGTCGCTTCGTCGTGCTGCGGCGCGCGCTCGGAGAGCTTCCCGAACGCATCGGCCGCGCGCCGCCAGTTGCGGTTCGCGGCGTAGACCGCCGCGACTTTCTGGGCGAGGTCGATCGGAAGATCCATCGGCCCCGAGACCTTGTCCAGGATCTCCAGCGCCTTCGCCGGCTGCGAGTTCGCGTTGTACCAGTCCGCGATCTTCACCACGAACGAAGCATCCGTCTTCGGGTCAAGCGTCGCGATCTTCTCGCGGAAAATCGCCATGGCCCGCGCGCCGTCCGACTGAAGCGCTCCGTCGATCAGGACCCCGCGCATGCCGGGTTCCTGTTCTTTGATCGCGAGCCTCGCGAAGACCCGCGCCCGCTCCGAAGGATCCAGTCCCTGCGAGAGCCGCTGGAACATCTCCAGACGCTGGTTGCCGTCAAGATCTCCCCAGGCCTGCTGCAAGTTCCCGAACTTCCGGTATCCCTTCGAACCCATGCCTGAATCAATGACGTCCATCGCTTCACGCGCGCGCATCCGGACTTCCGGGTCCGCTGAGCCCGCCGCGTCGCGGAGCGCCGGGAGCGCCGCTTCACCGGCGTCGATCAGCGCAAACGTCGCGTCCTCGCGCGTTTGCCAGTTGTCGTCGCCGAGCTTCGAGATGAGGGCCGCGACATCCGGGTCGGCGGAGAGGGGGACGAGCGCGACGAACAGGAGGAGTGCTGCGGCGCGGCGGCGCATACAGGGATGCTAACGCCCGCGCGCGGTTCGCGGTTCGCAAAGATGAGTGTCCCCGGAAGCCCGTTGAATCGTCGCAACCGGGCAGGGCCTCCGGTGTTCAACGAAGGGTTCGCTTCAGGAGGAGCCACCGCTCTGCCATGGGCCTGGATCGGCCGCGGGCCGAAGCGGCGCTTGGGCAGGAGTGTTAACGGCTCTTACGTTTTATCCCCGATTCGCGCGATTTCGCACGCCCCGTCCGGCCCGCGGGTTGCACGAGCAGGCATGTTTGACCCCGCTTGAGCTTCGTCGCTACAATCCTCCCCTTAAGGACTTGCGCCCACGATGGTCCTTCCGGGAGCCGCCGCCGCGATGACGCCACTGATGATGAAGCTGGGTGACGACCCCCGTGTCATCCCGTTTCCCGCCGAGCCGATCACGGTCGGGCGGTCTTCGCAGAATGCGATCGCGATCATGGACGCCAGCCTGTCGCGCGTTCACTGCGAGCTCCGGGCGGTCGATGGGGCGATCCTCGTGAAGGACATGGCGAGCCGCAACGGGACGCTGGTGAACGGGGCGACGGTGAAAGAAACAAAGGTCAAAGGCGGCGACAGGATCGACGTCGGTATCTGCCGCATCCAGGTCATCGCCGAGCCAGGGGGATTCAAGCTCCAGGTTTCGGCGGGGTCGGGCTCGGGCGCGCCGAAGATCGAGGGCGCCGAAACGCGGAAGCTGAAAGAAGCGGCCAAGACGATCGAAAATCTGTCGCGGTCGGGCGGTTCGCGGTCGGACGTGGTGGGCTGGGGCAAGCGCGGCGGCGGGAACGCGGGGATTGCGGCGGGGGCGGTGTTCGTGGTGCTGGTGATCGTGGTGGCGGCGCTGGTCCTGAAGGGAAAGAAGCAGACGGGGCCGGTCGTCGTTTCGGACCCGTGGCGCACGTTTGACTACGCGGCCGGTGCCGACTTTTCGAAGGACTGGAAAGCGGCGCCGGGGACGCCGAGCGCGCTGGCGCTGGTCCCGGGGCGCGACGGGAACGGGCTGGAGGTCGCGCGCAAGCCGGGGGAAAAAGGGCTGGGCGAAGCCTGGGGCCCGCGCAAGCCCGTCGAGGCGCGCAAGGCGTACCGACTGACCGCGTTCGTGCGTGCGAGCGGCGGCACGGCGGGCCTGCGGATCGGCTGGTGCCGCACCGGCGGCGACACTCCTTTCGCGTGGAGCGGCACCGGCCTGTCGGCAGAGGAAGGCGATGCGGGCGGAACCTGGCCAGTCCCGGAGGGCGCGGCGGAAGCGCAGATCAGCTGCGTCGTCGCGGGCGACGCGCCGCGCGCGGTGTTCGACGACGTGGACCTGGCGGAAGCGACGCTCGCGGACCGGCCGCCGGTCGCGGGACGCGGCGTGCGCGCGGTCTTCGAAGCGCCCGGAGTTTTTTATTTCGCCGCCCGCGAGTCGGCCTGGATTCCCGCCGCCGTAGGCGTAGACGGGGCGGACGCTTCCTGCTCCCTCGACGCGAAACGCACGGCCACCGGCGGCTCCTACGGAATCCCCAATCCGTCGGGCTCGGGCGCCGCGGTCACGGTCGAAGAAGACCGGGATGCCGAGGGCGACGGTTTCGTCATGCGCTTCAAGTCCAGGGGGGGCAGCGCCCAGCTCTCCTTCGCAGCCGGCGAGGCGCTCGTGGACGGCCGGCCGGTCGCCGAGGCGGTCAAGACCGGACGCGCCGTCGTCGGAAAGGCCGGCGGGCGCGTCGCGCTGGAATTCCGCCCGGACGCCGAAATCTCACTCGCGGGCAACCGCGTCGTGATCCGCTTTCCCGGCGAGCAGTTCGAGGTCGCGTTCCTCCCCGAGGGCGCCGGCAAGGTGCAGGCGGGACTAGAGGAAGCGGCAAAGGCGGAGTCGGCGCGGCAGTTCGGGAAAGCGCTGGCGCTTTACGAGGCGGTGCTGGAGAGAAACCCGAAAGGCGAGCTCGGGGCGGCGGCGGCGGGAAGGGCCGACGCGCTTCGCGAAATCGCGGACTCGGGACTTCGCAAGGCGCGCGACCTCCGGAGCGATGCGGAATTCAGCGGCCAGTCAACGGCGTGCGACGATGCGGTGAGGGAGTATCGCGCGATCGAAACGGACTTCGACGGGACGGAATTCGCGGCCCAGGCGCGGTCGGAGCGCGAAGCCACGGAGGAATTGCGCAAGCAGATCGCGAGCGAGATGGCTGACTCGGAGGTCGGACGGCTGCTGACGTCAGCCGAGGCGTACCTGAACGAAGGGCGTCTGGCTCTCGCCAGGTCGTTCTGCGAAGCGGTGCAGGACAGGACGAACGACCCGGATGCGGCGGCGAGGGCGGAGAGTCTGCTGCAGAGGATTGCGGGGAAGGAGAGCGACCGGTGAAGGCGGTGGTCGAGCGGGCTGGCGGGCGAGCGGGCGAATGGCCAAGGCCTCCTTCATTTGAGGGGTTTGCCTTTGCCCGCCCGCCTGCCCGCCTGCCCGCTGGCCCGCTTCCTGTTTTCGAAAGTCTGCGAGGAATCCGATGGGCCTAGGCATCGACATCGGCGCGAGTTCCATCAAAGTGCTCGAAATCGAGCGCAAGGGCGACTCCGTCCGCGTCATCGGCGGCGGTCGCGTGCGCTGGCAGGATTACTCGGGATCGGGAGACGACCGCGCGGCGCAGCAGCGGGCGCTCATGACCATTCTGTCCCATGCGGGAGAAAAGTACGGGACCGCGTATGCCGGCGCGACCGGAAGGGACGTCAACCTGCGCTTCACACAGGTCCCGAACGTGCCTTCCGGGCTCAATAACCTGATTGCGTTCGAAGTGCAGCAGGTGAAGGGCAAGACCGGCGCGGTGTACTGCGACTCGGCGCTTCTTCCGGGCGAACCCGGCGCCGCGGAACTGCCGCTTCTCGTCGGACTGATCCGCACCGAGTACGCCGACGCGCGCGTGAATTTCCTGCAGCAGTGTCGCGCGGTCGTGAAGGACGTCGTGCCGAACGCGCTGGCGCTCTACGAGGTGTTTCTGCAGTCGCCCGAGTGCAGGGCGGGCGAAACCGTGCTGCTCGCGGACATCGGCGCCGAGAACATCGACATCATCATCGTCGAGGACCGGAAGCTGGCGTTCGCGAGGAACATCGGCGGCGGCGGCAAGACTTGCTCCGAAGCGATCGCTTCGATGCTGAAAGTGCCCCTCGCGGAGGGCGAGCGGTCGAAGCTGGAAGCGGGGGACCTGTCGCGCGCGCGGGAGGCGGACCAGCGCACCGACCAGATCCGGCAGTTCCTGCTCAATTCCGCCGGGCAGATTGCGTCGCTGGTCTCCGGCTCGATCAATTTTGCTCGGACGCAGACGAAGCGCGACCTGCCGGTGTCGCGCATCCTGCTCTCCGGAGGCGGCGCGCGGCTCGCCGGGTTCGACCGGTTCCTGTCGGAAATCGTAAAACTGCCGGTCAGCGCGTTCGATCCTTTCACGGGCTGGGAAATCGAGTCCTCGAACCTTCCGCCGGGGTTCTTTGCGGCGCCGAGCGACCTCGCCGTGGCGGCCGGGCTCGCACTCATGGCCTCCGGGAAGCCGGCGACGACGCTTTCGTTCCTGCCGCAGCAGATGAGAGACGCACGGGACTTCAAGCGCCGCGGCGCGGTCGCGATCGCGGGGGCTGCGCTGCTCCTCCTGGCCGCGCTCGTGCAGACGGCGGGCGCGTTCGGCGCGAAGTCGGAAGCGCAGGGGCGGCTGGACAAGGTGAAGGCGGCAAAGGCCGATCTCGATGCCAATTCAGCGCGATGCGCGGAACTTCTGGAAGAGCGGGACACGCTGCGCCGCAAAGTGGACCTGCTCTGCCGTGAGACGGAGGCGGGCGGATTCCTGCTGCGGGCGCTTCAGGCGGCGCGCGAAACCAAGCCCGAGGGGCTGTGGATTTCGGAGGTCCAGATGCTGCCGGAGCAGGGAGAGGAGAAGCTGGCGCGCGGGTACAAGGTGGTCTTGCGCGGGCTGATCGAGGACCCGCAGGAAGGAAAAGGCAGTCTCGAGGACTACAGGGCGGCGCTTCAGAAACACCCGCTCGGGCTGGCCGTCAGGAGCCTGAAGTTCGAGAAGCAGCCGGCCACGTCGCTGTTCGAATTCGAACTGGAGCTCCAGTGAAAATAAAACAGTACTGGGCTGCGCACCGGACCTTCGTGATCGCCGCGGGCGGAATGCTCACGGTTGCGCTGGTCCTCATGGTGGGCGGGGCCATGCCTGCGCGGTCCTCGACTTCGGATGCGGTCGACCAGGCGGAGAAGCTCCGGAAGATGCTGAAGTCGAGCGAGGGGAACGCGCTCTCATCGTCCTCGCGCCGGCAGCTGGAGGGAGAGGTCGAAGCGCTGAAGGCGCGGGTGGCGGAACTGGACAAGGTGTCGAATGCTCCCGCGGCGCCCGCCGGGGCGGACAAGGTTGTTTACGGAAACCAGCTCGCCGCGCTGCAGACGCAGCTCGACTCGGCCTCGTCGGACCAGGGAATCATCATCGAGAACGAAGCGCAGTTCCCGAAGAATCCCGAAGAGGACCTGCCGCTCTTCCTGACGAAAATCGAGATCGCGAGGAAAGTTCTCGGGCGCGCGGTCGCCTCGGGCATCCACAAGATCCGGCAGATCAGCGCGACGAAGGATGGGGACGACTTCTTCACCACCGAAATGCTGGAAAGCGGCGCGGTCCGGCGCACGATGGTGGTGTTCGAGGTCGAAGGGCCGATCGACTCGCTTGCGCGGCTTCTGCATGCGCTTCAGCAGCGCGAGGCGTTCGTCATCGTGCCGCGCGCGAAGATCTGGCGTGAGAAGCCCGACGAGGCTGAAGCGACGCTGAAGATCGCGGTCGGCGGCGTTGAGGTGAGCGACGCGAAGCCGGAAGCCAAGGGCGGGACCGAAGGGGGAGGATTCATTTTCGGAAGATGAGAAACCTCCCGCGCGAATGGATGGTCGGCATGGCTGCCGCGCTCCTGGCGGTCGTCCTCTTCCTCACCGCTGGCGGCGGCGACCAGCCTCCGGTCACGGTTGCTGCCCGTGGCACGTACGAGCAGGCGCCCGTGCCGGCTCCGCGGTGGCTCGCGGCGGACGCTGCTTCCGCCTGGCCCGAGGGTCGCGACCCGATGGCTCCCGCCACCGAGTGGGCGGACCTCCCGGCCGAAGACCTCGGCATCCCCGATTTCCCGGCGAATCCGCTTCCGGCCCTCCCGATCCGCCCGGAGGCCCGCCCCGGCGCGACGTTCGCGCCCATCGTGGCAGTGGCCGCGGATCTCCCCGACGACGCCGCGCTTACGGCCTTGCGCGCCGCGGGAAAGTCAGGCGGCGAGGCGATCGTGCCGGGCGAAGAGCCGGTTTTCGACACGATCATGCTGGTCGGCGGCGGCACGATGGTCGGGACGATCCTGAAGGTCGATGCCGACGGCGCGGTCTCGATCCGCAAGAAGGACACGAAGAACACGTTCAATTACAAGAAAGCCGACTACACCGAAATCAAGTACGGAATGTCTTCGGAACAGGAGTACCAGAAACGAGCCGCGGCGGTGAAGGCGGGAAGCGCGAAGGAGCATGAGGAACTCGCCGCGTGGTGTTTCGAACGCAAGCTGTACGAGAACGCGGCGAAAGAGCTTGAGTCTTCGCTGCGCATCAACCCGAAGCCTGCGACGCTCCTGAAGCTGGGCGAGGTGTACGCGGTTCTCTCGGACCCGGACCGGGAAATCCGCCTGTACCGCGAGATCCTGGAGAAGCGTCCTTCGGGCGCCGAGGCGATCTGGGGACGGCTCGGGCGAATCTACGAGTCGCTCGGCCTGCCGACCCGGGCCATTGACGCGTACCTGAATGCCATCAAGGCGTCGCCTTTCTACCCGGAGGCGAAGCAGAGGCTCGTCGCGCTTCTCTCGGCCGACGGAAGACTTCCCGAAGCCGAGACGCAGGTCGCGGCGCTCGCCGGCGACCTGAAGGCGAAGGATTTGCCCGAGACCCACCTCGCCAACGGCACGCACGCGTACTTTGCCGGGCGCTTCCAGGAAGCAAAGTCAGAGCTGTTGCAGGCAGGCCCGGGAGGCTCGCTCCTGCTGGGCTGCGCAGAGACAGCACTGGGCAACGGCAAGGACGCCGCCATCTCATTCCGCGCCGCGCTCGAGCTCAATCCCGACCAGATAGACGCCTGGCTCAACCTCGGCCTCGTTTGCGCTGCCGCCGGCGACGTCGTGAAGGCGCAGGCCTGTTTCGACGAAGCGGCTTACCGGGCGCCGGTCTCCCCGAATCCCTGGGCCGCCTCCGGATGGCTTCTGCTCAAGCAGGCGAAAACGGTTGAAGCGGGCGCGGCGTGGGACGAGGCGCTGAAGCGCGACTCGCGGTGTTCGTTCGCGCTCCTCGGGAAGGGGAAGATCGCGCTCGACGGCGGCGACGCGCTCGCCGCGGAACCGCTCCTGCTCGCGGCGCTGAAGGCGGGGGGCGGCGGCCCCGCGTTCCGGGAACTCGGCCTCGCGCGGCTTCGCATGAAGAACACTTCCGGCGCCGTCGAGGCTCTTCGGCGCGCGGCGCAGGGTTCCTCGGATCCCGACGCCCACGCACTTCTCGGATTCGCCCTTCTCCCGACCAATCCGCAGGCGGCCGAACAGGAATTCCGCGCCGCGACGGCGGTCAGCCCGGTGCACGTCCTGGCATCGTGCGGCATTGCCGCGGTCGTCTACGCGAGGCGCGAGCTGGCGGAGGCGCGGCAGGCGTTTGAGAAAATCCTGAGCCGAGTGGCGGATCACCTGTTTGCGCAGCGCGGCAAGAGACTCGCGAGCGAAGCAACGACGCGCCGCTGGTGGCACGACGAGTTCGACCGGAAGGACGGCGACACGGTGCGGCGCACGTGGCTCGAGAAGGAGAAGGAAGGGCTGAAGGTGACGCTGAAGAGCGGGCGGGCGCAATTCGCCGGCAAGCAGAACCGCGACGACGGAGCGACGGCACTGGTGCGGCCGACGAGCGACCGATTCCTCTCATTCGAAGTCGAGCTCGACTTTGCGAAGTCGGGGCGCGCGACTGCCGGGATCACGATCGGCCTGCCGCAGTCTCCGCAGACGCCGAACCCGAACGTGCTGCGCTTCTGCCGCGACGTGACCGGCAAGCTCGCGGTCGCGGTCGGAGCCGCGCAGGCGCCGCCGCAGTGGAAGCAGCTCGGAGAATGCCCTGGGGGAACCGTCCGGCTGAAGATCGAGCGTGCGAATGCCAACGCGATGGACTTCATCCTGTCGGCCAACGGCGTGGTGCTCGACAAGCCCGTCCGGACCGAGTTGAGGGGCGCGAAGCTGGAAGTCGGGGCTTGGGGGCTGGCGCAGAAGGGCGACGAATGGGAGCTCGGAATCGACAACGTCCGGCTCATCGAGGCGAAATGAAATGAAATTGAGGCCGCCGGTTCGACTCGCTTCGCTCGCTCACCGCGGAGGATTCACGCTCATGGAACTGCTGGTCGTGATCTCGATCATCGGCGTGCTGGCCGCGCTGGCGATTCCGGCGCTGTTCGCGGCGCGCAAGCGCTCGAAGGTCAGCGCCTGCCGGACGACGATCACCCAGCTCGACAACGCGCTGACGAGCTACGAGTCGAAATTCGCCGACTACCCGCCGAGCGGCGGATTCACGAAGGGCTCCAACGACATCAACCAGGGAAACGAAAGCCTCGTCTGGCACCTGTTCACGACCCAGAAGGGCGGTCCCTTCCTGGACATGAGCAGCTGGGAGGCCGAGCTGATCAACGGGGACGCTGACGCGGCCGCTAAACCGCCGGACAGCTCGAACTACATGAAGAACGACCTCGTGGAACTCGGGGACGCGTTCAAGAATCCTTTCGTGTACTTCCACAGCCGTGACTACCAGAAGCCGGCGAAGTTCGGGAAGTACACGATTGCCGGCGCGGAAGTCGAGTGCGTGCCGCAGAAGAGCGCGAAGACCGGGAACTACTACTCGCCTGGCAAGTACATGCTTTGGTCGGCGGGGGGGGATGATGAGAACAACAACGGGAGTGAGGAGGATGTCGCGAGTTGGAACTAACGCGACGGACGTAATGACAGGGGGGGTGGCGCGTCCTACGGACGCGAAGCAGCAACTACAAAACCGCGAATTTTCAAGCAACGGGCAAACGCAAAACAGCAACAGGAGACGTCGCCGGGCTGGCCCTTCCTGAAATTGCCGTTTGAAGTTCGCGGTTTGCTTGAAAGTTCGTCGTTTTGAAGTTGCTGATTCTCGCTTTTCGGAGCCCCGATGCCCCATCGACGTACCCTCGGCGTGACTCTAATCGAGCTCATGGTCGTCATGAGCATCATCGCCATCCTCCTCGGCGTCGGCATGGCCATGATGTCCGAATCGAACAAGGACATGGGACTTCGCGCCACCAGGTCAACCGTTTTGGGAATCTGCCGCTTCGCACGCACCGCAGCGCGGAACTCGCGGGCGCCGGTCGCCGTAAAGATCGACCCTGAAGGAAAGTACGTCTCGACCGTGGTCCGCCGCCCGATGGCCGCGTGGCACTTCGAGGACGACCTGGCCCCGGGCGCACTCGGGCATTTTGCGAAGATCAGCAACGGGAAGCTCGCCGACGGGGGCCGCGTCGGCCGCGCGGTGAGCTTTTCCGACTCCGGCGGCTTCATCGACTGCGGGAACGTCGCGATGTACTCGAAGGACCAGGGCCTGCTCGTCGAGATCTGGTATTTGCCGAAACTTCACAAGAAGGACCGGGTTCTGGTGCAGAAGAGCGGCGAGTTCGGGCTCGCGGTGTCGAAGGCCGGGTTTCTGCAGGCTTATGTCGGTGTCGAGGCCCAGCGCGTGGCGATCGCGATGTCCGACGCGGCCATCCCGGAGGCCCGCTGGTCGAAGATCGCCCTTCTCTGGGACGGCGCTTCACTGACAATCCTGGTCAACGACTACCCGCTGGCGCGGAAAGCAGGAAAGGCGACGCTGGCGATGGGCGACTCACCCCTCACGATCGGGAGCAAGGACATGCCGCTGGACGGGTTGATCGACGAAGTGCGCGTGGACGCCCTCATCGAGGACTCGCGGATGATCGTGCGCGATCCGCTGACGGTGTCGGGCCCCGCGGAAATCCGCTGGGACGAGACCGGTGCGCTCGACCCCGCCATCAACACCGCCGCCGTCACCATCACGATCAAGAGCCCCGTCGATTCCGCTTCCGTCACCGTCAACCTGCTCGGGGGTTCCCAATGATCGCTTCCCGTTCGAAGCGCCGCGGATTCGCGCTCATCATGGTGGTCGTCGTCTCGGTCGCGCTCATGGCGATCGCGATTCCGTTCGCAATCTCGATGAGGCACCAGGAGAAGGGCGCGCAGGGGGGGATGGACCGGGCGCAGGCGCGTTATGCGTCGCTCGCGGGGCGGAATCACGCGCTGGCCGGCGTTCTCCGCGGGCACGAGACGACGGAGGAGGGAAGGGGCGCTACCGCGCCGTTCAACTCGCCCTTTACCGACGGACTCGACGAATTCACGGTCAACTGGACCGGTTCAGTGGCATCGCTCGAAATGCAGGACGGCTCGGGCCGGCTGAGGAGCTCGTCGCTTCAGGACGAGCAGGGCAAGGTGAATGAACGGACGGCGCCGACGCGGCTTCTGGATCGCATCAAGGCGCGCGTCGACGAGCGGACGCAGGACCTGCGCGACTACATCACTCGCTGGAACGGGCGGCCGACTGCGTACGGCGCGGCGCAGACGATCCGGGGCGTCGTGCCTTCGACCGCGACGACCGGCGGCGCGGCCCTGACGCTCTATGTCGATGACGCAAGTTCCTACGGCGAGGGCGCGCGGGTTCGCGTGACCTGGGCCGGAGTGCCGCAGTACGGCGTCGTGGACGACGTCAGCGACAACGGGAACGACGTGACCGTCACCGGCATCGGGGAGAGCGATTCGCAGGTCGGCGCACTTCTTGAACTGGAAGTCCGCCACCCGGTCAACCTGAACACCGCCAGCGCCCTGGTCATCGCTTCGTGCCTCGAAGGCCTCGGGCTGCGCAACAAGCTGACCGAGGACGTGATCACGAAGGCAGAAGCCGACAACCTCGCCGCGGCGATCATCCGGAAGAAGTTCCTGTCGTACGAGGAGTTCGTCGAATTCCTCAAGGAGCAGCGCGGCCTGGCGGTGATCACCCAGAACGACGAGGTCGCGATCATCATCAATTTCGCGAACCCGAACGCGAAGCGGCTGGAGGGGACGGGGACGATGCCCTTTACGTTTGCTTCCGATAATTACGTCACCGTGGTCGCGCAGGGGGTGCAGGACCTTCCGAGCCGCGCGGTCTCCGCTCTCTCCGATCTTCGCGAGGTCGTGGAACTCGCTCCCGCGGGGACTCTCCGGTGGCGCGTGAAATCGCAGTATGACTTCGAACGCATGCTGCGCATTCCCCAGGGACGCTTCGTCGTCACCTGGCCCGCGTGCGTCGCGAACCGGGAAGTGCCTTCCACCGACCGGAGCGTGCCGGCGTGGGTCACGACAAAGCTCGGCCGTGACGAACGCGCCGACTGGAAGATCATGAACCACTACGACAACACAATCTCCGGCGTTTCGACAGCCAAGGGCGCCGTCCAGCAGCGCGCTGCGACGATCCTGGAAATCGTGAGCGGCAACGTCGACATCGAAGCGGGCGCCGCGGAGGTTTGGGTGAAGACGTCGAGCACCAGCTTCACGATTTTCGACGCGGGGACAGAGGAGTGGAGCAACAGGCTCTTTTTCTCCTACGGCCCCGACCCCGTTGCAGGAGGCAATGCGCTGCGGTTCAGCATCAAGGACTCGACGCTCGAGCACACCTGGGCGGAATGCGTCCACACCGTCACGCTGGTGGCCGACCGCTGGTATCACTTCGGCGCCTTCTGGAAAGGTACGAAGTTCGGCCACGGGTTCATGACGCTCGACGGCCTGCCGGTGGGGAAGTACCAGATCCGTACGGAAACAGGGCAGATCCGCTCGACCACGCTGGCGACGGCGCTGATTCCGACCGACACCACGGTGACCTGCGCCGGATCGACCGCCGGGTTCCCTGCGACCGGCGCCATCGAGATCGGGAACGAAGCCATCGAATACACGGCGGTCAGCGGGAGCACGTTCACGGGCTGCATCCGCGGCGCGCGCGGCACGGCGGCGCAGGCGCACCAGCTGGGTTGCGGGGTCAACATCTGGGGATACACGTCGAAGCTCGCCGCGGGGACGCTGTCGTTCACCAATCCGTCGGTGCCGACGATCACGTGGGATCGCCTCACCGTCGGCGGCGGGCAGACCGTCGGGCAGATCGGCGCGAACACTTCAACCTGGGTCGTGACGTCCACGCCGGCCACGCCCCCCGCCGTCGGCTTCCCGATGGCGGCCGCGATGCTGACCGTCGCGACTCCCGTTTCCGGCGCTCCCGACATCACCGTCGAATTCCCGCCGACCGGATGGCTGATGGTCGGAAGCGGCCTGCAGGGCGAAGTGATGCACTACACGGGACGTTCCGTGACGCAGTTCACGGGGCTCACGCGCGGCCTGTTCGGCACGACGGACAAGAACCACTTTGATGGCGAGACCGTGCAGCTCTGGGGCTTCCATGTCACCTCCAACGCGAATTACCTGACGCCGACGGTGCTGGCCATCGACGACGAGTGGTTCGGGCCCGTGATGAAGGAAGGAACGGACGGGTGGCGCGGCTTCGTGATCCAGCGCAACGGCATGACGGTTCCCGTGCCAATGTTCCGCGGCAAGCAGCCGGGCGTGGCCGGGAATCTCTTCGGGACGCTCAATGCTTCGCATGCCACGGCCTCCAACGTCTACCCGACGTTCGGGCTCGCAGACCAGCAGGCAGGGGACGGCGATACGGTGACGTTCGTGGAACAGGATCCGGCGACGCGGGAAGAGCGGCTCATCAAGCACGTGCGGTGGGTCCCGAATCTCGGGATCGGAACGGCAACCCCGGCGTTCCATCTCGCTTCGCTATCGTCCTTCACTGCGAAGGAGTGGGTACCGGACAACCTCTGGGTTCGCATCCTGAAGTTTCCGTCAGGCGAGCTGATGGGCGTGCCGCAGCAGCTGATCACGTTTGCCGGTTCGACGATCCCGACCGCGCCGGCGGGCTTCAGCGGGCTTCTGGATGAAATGCGCCTGACGAACGGCCCGAAGAACCTGGGCTTCCAGATGTCGGCGCCGATCGACGCCACGGTCGTCACCATTCCGATGGCCACCGTCGGCGGGATGGACCCCGAGGGCGGCGCGATCCTGGTCGGCGACGAGATCATCGGTTACGCGGGGTTCGACGCGGGGACCAACACCCTGACGAACTGCACGCGCGGCTATCTCGGCACGACCGCGGCGGTCCATGAGCTCGGGGACCGCGTCTTCAACATGGCGTTCCTCGCCATCGCCTCGCTCACCGCCCCCATGGGCGCCGCCGACAAGTCGATTCCCTGCGCTCCGAATGCCTTCCCGCAGGAAGGCTACGCTTATGTCGGCACCGAACTCATCGGCTACACCACCTTCAACGGCTCCGGCTTCCCCACGATGCCCGATGGCTGCGATTTCCGCGGCGCGTTCGGCACCGTCGCGGCCACGCACAACCAGTACGAACTCGTCTACGCCTTCCCCTTCCGCTACTACGACCGCTTCACCGCCAACGCCGACGACTCCCAGACCTCCTGGTTCGGCGCTTCCCACCGCGCGACGGGCGCGAAATGGGGAAGAGTCACCTGGGAAGAACTCCTCCCGAACGCTCTTCTCGACATCCAGGTGCGCGTGCGTCTGAACTCCGAGCCGCGCTGGGCGAACGTGCCGACGAACAGGCCGTACGTGGCGGGGAAGGGCGGGGGGATCTGGCTGTTCGATGCGCCGACGGGCGGCGTGCTCGGAAACACGAAGGGGGACGGGATTGATGTCCGCGTCGACTTCGTGTGGCTGGACAATGCGTTCGCGAACGGGGAGTGGAAGGACTGTGCGCAGTTCAGGGGGCTGGTGGTGGAGTATGAGCAGGAGCCGGTGATTCACTATCACGAGGAGAAATAGGGAGTTTCTGGTTGGGAGTTTGGAGTTGTCAGCGGGTTGCGAGTTTCGAGTTCCGGAAGTTGAGTTCCGGGTTCCGAGTTCCGCGTTCCGTGTGAGGTTCCGCGTTTCGGGTTGTGAGTTCGCGCTTCCGACGCGCGGCTCAACTCGAAACTCCCGACACCGAACCCCACACGGAACTCGGAACGCGGAGGCCGGAACTCAACCTCCGGAACTCGAATCTCAACACACCTCTCAGTCGTAAACTTCCGCTACATCCGTCAACGCCGCGCCCCGCCTCCTCACCGCAGACCTCGATTTCCCCCCGTTTCAGCCCCTACTCCTCCCCTAACTCCGGCCCGCCGTTTGCTTTACACCCCGTTCGTGCGCCTCCGTCCTCACAACCGCGGCATGGCTCTCATCCTCGTCGTCGTCATCGCCGCCCTGCTCGCCGCCATCGCCCTGCCGTTCTGCTTCTCCATGGGACAGCAGGAAAAGGGCGCCCGTGGCGTCAACGACCGCGTCCACGCCCGCTTCGCTGCCACGGCCGCCCGCAACCGCGCCATCGCCGCCGTCGTGCCGGGGTGGGAGGGCATGGAAGAACGCAAGAACGCGCCCGTCCCGTCCAACACGCCCTTCTGCGACACTCCGAACGAATTTTCCTCCGGCCGCGCCGGCAAGCCGATGGCCCCCGGCCTCGACACAGGCGCGCTCGTCGCCGACGAGCAGGGGAAAATCAACATCCGGACCGCAACGCAGCTGTGCATCGACAATCTCATGAAGCGCATCGACCCGCGAGTCGACGACGTGCGCGACTACCTCACGGAAGCGAGCGGGCGGCCCGCGGCCTGGATCGCTCCCCAGACGATCCGCTGGGCCCACGACGACCAGAGCCAGAAAGGCCTCGTCCGCTTCGCCCTGGACGACATGAAGCATATCTCCCCAGGGATCCGCGTCAGGATCTCCAGCGCGAAATACGTCCAGGTCGCCGAGGTCCTCGACATCGACACGAAGTTCCGCATGTTCGGGCTCAAGGGCGCGCCCGAGGCCGCGGAGGTCGATGCGCTCCTGGAAATCGAGCAGCGCCACCCGCTCAACATCAACACGGCGAGCCGCGAAGCGCTGGCCGCCTGCTTCGAGGGGCTGGCGCTGCGAGCCCACGTCGCCGACGACCGGGTCACGCGCAACGAGGCGACGCAGCTGGCGAACGCGATGGTCTCGAAGACGTTCGAAAAGTGGGAAGACTTCTACGACTTCCTCTCCGACCAGCTTGAGCTGAACGTCATCAGCGGCTACGACTACGCGGCGATCGCGCTCAACGCAAAGTGGCCAACCGACTACGAGCTCGCGTGCACCGGGACGATGCCCTTCACGCTTCAGTCGTGGAACCTGGTCACGGTCGCCGCGCGCGGCCAGCTGGAGCGCCCGAACCGCACGGTCGGCGGCGAGTGCGACGTCCGCGAGATTGTCGAAGTCGCGCCTGCAGGAACGCTCAAGTGGCGCTGCGTCAGCCAGGAGGACTTCACGAACGTGCTGGGTCGCGGCATGGCGCGCGGCATCTTCACGGGCCCGGCGTTTCCGTACGAGTGGCCTCTTCGGGAACGCACGCGCGGCGCGTGGTTCACCGGCGTGACCGGCGTCGACAAGCGCGCGGGCTGGGAGACGTCGATGCAGTTCGGCCCCGATAACGAGGGGAAGGCGGTGAAGGAGGGAATGACCTTCTCCGGGCTGCCGCCCTTCCAGAAGGGCCAGATCGTCTGCTGGTCGCCGGGCGCGACGGAGTTCTGGTTCCAGGCGCCGGAGAAGGACGCGACGATTTTCGAGGCGGGGGACGAGGAGTGGTCGAACCGGATTCTCCTGACGTACGAGGGGACGGACGGCGCGATGGGCGGGCCTTACCTGCGGCTGCTCGTGAAGGACGCGACGCTGGAGCAGGGCTTCTCGCAAATCGTGCACCGCGTGCAGCTGACTGCGAAGAAGTGGTACCACGTGGGGGCCTTCTGGAAGAGCACGCGCAACGGCGGAATGATGCTGATGCTGGACGGCCTGCCGGTCGGCGACTGGCGTTGCGTGAGGCAGGGTCCGGCGCAGCAGGAGGACAAGGAGTTGGGCGTCGCGGTTCGCCTCTCCAACAGCCTGAGCAAGGAGAGCATTTCAATCGACTCCGACGTGGATGTCGGGCACTTCTCCTCCCCCGGCGCGATCACGCTCGGTCAGGAGGTGATCGAGTACCAGACGGCGATCGGGAAATCGTTCAACGGGGTCACGCGCGGGGCGCGAGGCTCGATGAAGTGGGATCACCAGGCGGGCGAGACGATCGCCCCGTGGGGGTACACGGACCACGTTGTCGAGGCGAAGCTCGATTACACGCCGGCCGGCCTCACCGGGCTGACGCTCAAGTGGGACAGGATTCCGCAATACGCGGGAGCGCTCAAATTCCCGGTCGGCTCGGTCCCGCAATCCATGACGAACGTCGGGGGACCGGCTCCAACGGACCCGCCGAAAGTCGGCTTCGCCAAGGGGGAAATGATCCTCAGCGTCTCGACCGGCGGCGCGGCCGGATTCCCCGACCAGGGGTGGCTTCGAATCGGAAATGCGGATCCTCGCGAGATAGTCCACTACACCGGCCACGACAAGAACCAGTTCACGGGAATTGCACGCGGACAGTTCGAAACGGTGGACCGCGACCATTTCGTCGGGGAGGTCGTCGAACTCGTCGGCTTCCACGTGACAACGAACGCGGGGTTCCCTGACACGACGGTTCTCTGCATCGGGAACGAATTCATCGGACCGGTTCAGAAGGTCGGCGCGGACGGATGGATCGCCTTCGGGGGATACTTCAACAATCAGCGCGTCCCGGCCCAATTGCTGCGCGGAGATTCCTGGGGCCCTTCTTCCACGGACGACGCCCACCCCGCAGCGGCACCCGTGCTCCCGACTTTCGCCCTCGAGGACGCCAAGGCTGGAAGGGGCGACCCGGTGACGCTGCTTCAGAAGGATTACGACAAGCGCGAGGCAGCCACGATCGCGTGCTCGGTCTGGCTCGAAGGCGGTAAAACCCCGCTCAAGCCGCTTGCCCTCCTGTCCGTCTTCACAACGACCGAGTGGCCCTTCCTCCTCGCCGGCCTGGATCGTAAGGTCAACGACGAGGTCGTCGCCGACCCGCCCTTCAACAGGTCCAATCCCTCGTCGTGGGGCCGCTTCAACATCCGCCGGTACTCCCGGGTCATCAAGTTTCCGTCAGGCGAGCTGCCTTACAGCGATCCCGCGCCGCTTCGCATCGGCGTTTCCGCGCAGGACACGGCTCCGCAGGAACTCGGCGGCTGGATCGATGAACTGCGGTGCACGACCGCGGAGTACGAACACTGGTGTCTGGCGAAGGCCCTCGACGCCACCGAAACCGAATTGATTTTCGGCGTCCGCCTCCCCGATGACTGCTGCGGCATCCCGCCGCCGCCGATCGACATCCCCTGGATCCCGCCGACCGACCCGGGCTCATACACTCCTCCGCCCGTCAAGCCGCCCGAACCCACGGAGACGCCCGTGATCTACAAAGCCCTCGACCAGCACGGCGGCGCCATCCTCGTCGACGATGAACTCATCGGGTACGTCGAGTACGACCCGATGAAGCGGCAATTGAAGGGGCTGAAGCGCGGATATCTCGGCACGACGCCGCGACCGCACTCCAAGTGCAGCATCGCGTTCCCGCTGACGGCGCTGGCGATCGCGGCGCTGGTGAAAGGCGTCGAAACGAGCGAGGATCTCTTCGAAGTCGCCGACAGTCACGGTTTCCCCGAAGAGGGATACTTCCTGGTGGACCAGGAGCTGGTCGGCTGGACGAAACGCGCCTACAACTGGCTCAAGGCACCTCCGGGATGCAATTTCCGCGGCGCGTTCGGCACTCGTCCCGAGTCCCACCAGGGTGACGCGCTGCTCTACGCGATGCCCTGGCGCTATTACGACCGCTTCACCCGCGCCGCCGACGACACGGACCTTCACTGGTTCGAGGCCACGACACGGGCGACGGGGGCGCGCTGGAAGTCGATCAAGTGGGAAGAGATGTTCAGCGGCGCTTCGGTCGACATCCGCGTCTTTGTGCGCTTCGACCGGAGCGGGAGATGGATCCACATGCCGCTCGACGAGAAGGCGATCAAGAAGGCGAAGAAAGAGGGGATCCTGCGTTTCCATGAGTTCGACGACGAGAAGGGCGGCAAGCTCGGAGAGACGGTCGGGGACCAGCTCGACGTGCGGGTGATGTTCGAGTACGTCGATGGCGCCTACGTGAAAGGGCAGTGGAAGGAAAGCCCGCAGTTCCGGGGGTTTGAGGTGGATTATGAGCAGGAGAATGTGGTGCATCGGCATGAAGAGAAGTGATGGGGGAAATCAAAAAGTGCCAGGACAACTCCAAATCCCAACCCCACCTCCAAATCCCAAAGTTCTGACGCGTTTGGGAGTTGGAGTTTGGAGTTGTAGTTCGCATTTCCGGCATTTGACCGACGGCTATACTCACCCCTGATGCCCCTCTTCCGTCGATCTGCGGGCTTTACCCTGATGGAGCTCCTCGTCTCCATCTCCATCTTCATTCTCCTCGGGCTCCTGCTCGTCGGCCTCCTGCGCTCCGGCGTCGAGATCTGGGACCGCGGCGAAACCCGGCGCGACGCCTACGAGCGCGCTTCCATCCTGTTCGACACTCTTCGCGCCGATCTGTCCTGCTCGACGATTCACCACGAGGCCGACCCGGGGGGGATCAACCCGAACTTCACGTGCCTCCCCGACAAACACGGTCGCATCCTACTGTTCTTCACGCGCGTCGGCCTTGTCCCCGCGCAAGGACTCCAGGCGGCGCCCAACAACTACAAGGACAAGGACGTCACGTTCTTCGCCGCGGCGGACACGATGAAAAGGTACGAGGTCGTCTACTGTTTCGACCCGGACGGCAATTCCGGAAAACTCTATCGCGGCCGGTTCGACTTCAACGCGGACTACGGCATGAAGATGCCGCTGGAGCCGTTCGAGCGGACAGACTGGATCGCGCAGAACGTCCAGTTGCTCTCAGACGGCGTGATCTACCTCGGCCTGCGCTTCTGGTCGCAGAAAACAATGACCTGGAATCCCACCGGCGGCGAGCCGGGTCCCGAACTGCGCTGGGATTCGACGCGCTGCCGGGACACGGAGTTTTCGATGAAGCGTGCCGCGATGGTGGCGAACGATCCGCTGGACGACATCCTGCCCCACCGTGTCGAGATCACGCTGACGCTCGAACGGCCGCTGGGATCGGGCCAGGCCGTCTCCAAGCTGAACGCCGACATCGACAAGAACTCCGGGACGCTTTCCGCCGACCTGTTGCGCGGATTCCCGGAAGGGCCCGGCTTCGTGAAGATCGAAGACGAGTGGATGTCCTACGAAACAAAATCCTCGGGCGCGCTGACAGGCGTGAAGCGCGGGCTTCGCGGGACGACGCGCGCGACCCACAAGTCCGGCGCGCGGCTCCGGTGGGGCGAGACGTTCACGACGGTGGTCGGTGTCCCGGCCTTCAAGGATGACCAGAATCCATGAGTCGGCTGCACCTCCACCGACTCCCCGTGTATCCTCTCCCCGTGAACTCCGCCCCCAACCCCCGCCGCGACTCCGGCTTCACGCTCCTCGAAATCCTCATCGCCCTCCTCATCCTCATCGTCTCCCTCGTCTCCGTCTTCGCCCTCTTCGGCGCCGCTTCCGCTTCCCACCGCCGAGCGGTCGCCTCCCAGAACTCCGCGCAGCTGGCCTACACCGTGCTCGCCGAGCTCGAACAGGTCCCCAACCCCGGGGTGCTCACGAACATGGTCGGCAAGACCCACGCTTCATTCGACGGCTACACCTACGACGTCACTTTCAAGCAGGTCGGCATGAACGAAATCGAGGCGGTCGTCACCATTCGCTGGAAAAAGGCCGGGAAGGACCAGTCCGAGGTCTACACGACGATCCTTCTCAAGCGGTGAACGACCTCGCGCGGCAGCTCCTCGACCTTGGGTGGAAGCCGAAGAAGCAGTTCGGCCAGAATTTTCTCTTCGACGCGAACTTCCTCGAGATGTTCGTCCGCGAAGCGGGGCTTGTCGCCGGGGACGTCGTCGTGGAATTCGGCACCGGCCCGGGCCAGTTGACCGAGCTGCTCGCGGCGCGCTGCGCGCGGGTCTTCACGATCGACATCGACCCGAAGCTGCACGCATTCGCGAAAGGGCGCGCCACCGCGCGCAACGTCGAGTACCACCTGGGCGACGCGATCCCCGACGGCGACGCGCTGAATCCGGAATTCGTGAAGAGCATTCTCGAGTTTGCCGGGGACCGGCGCGTCCGGGTTGTCTCGAACTTCCCCTACGCCGTCGGCGGCTCGATCCTGCTCGCGCTGGCGCAGGGCGGGCTCCCCGCGGCGGACGCCCTCGGCACGCTTCAGGACGAGGTCGCCGGACGCCTGGCCGCCGGCCCCGGCGAGGACGCCTACGGTCCGCTGGGAATCCTCGTGCGCCGCCTCGCCGACGTCGAGAAGGTGCGGGACGTGGCGAAACAGCTCTTCTGGCCGATGCCCAAGGTCCACTCCGCGCTGGTCCGAGTCCGCTTCGGCGCGCGGAAGTTCGAGGGCGATTGGGAGGGGTACAAGAGTTTCGTGAAGAGCGTCTTCTCGCAGCGCCGCAAGATGCTCGGAGGAGGATTGAAGAAACTCGGGCTGGCGTACGAGGGGGAGCATGCTTCGAAGCGGCCCGAACAATTGTCACCGGAGGAACTGGAAGGGGTCTGGCGGGCGGCTGTTCCTCTCCAGGGCAAGACAAAGACGTAGCCACAGAGTTCACAGCGGACACAGAGAAGGACCACAAAAGTCTCACTCTGCGTCCTCCGCGGCTCATGCTTTTTTCGCCGAGGAGACAGCCCGCGATACCATGCCCTCATGCCCTTCGGACTCCCCGCCCGCGACGACGTCACCATCGTGACCCCCCGCCTGGTCCTTCGCCCCCTCACATTCGCGGACGTCCCGGCGCTCTTCGATGCCAT
The DNA here is from genome assembly GCA_038060895.1 of Planctomycetota bacterium. GTDB lineage: Bacteria > Planctomycetota > MHYJ01 > WSZJ01 > WSZJ01 > WSZJ01. Next base: position 68,233 of record JBBTCT010000010.1, on the reverse strand, counting down.
TGACGCATCGCGTCAATTCCTCACTCTCCGCCTTCCGTGGGCCGAGTCCGTCCGCGGTCACGCCGACCTGCGCGTCTTCGTGGACAAATGCCAGCGCCGAAACGGGGAAGGGGAGGCCCACCGCGGCATCTTCGAGACCGACGGACGCCTCGCGGGCCACATGTCCGTCGAGGAACTCGTCCCCGCCCGCCGCTCCGCCGAACTGGGCTACTGGATCCGGGAAGACCGCACCGGCAAGGGGTTCGCTACCGAGGCCGCACGTGCCCTCCTCGCCTGGGCATTCCGGAACCTCGAACTCCACCGCGTCACTGCCTACGTCGATACCGACAACCCCGCCAGCGCCCGCGTCCTCGAAAAGTGCGGATTTACTCGCGAGGGCGTCTTCCGCCACCGCATGCAGGCAGGCGAAGGCTGGCGCGACCAGGCGGTATTCGGCGTTCTAGAGGGCGAACTCAAGTTCTGACCGGGCCGCGAAGGGGCGTTTCTACCCCCTGCTCACTACCTCCTGCTCCCTGCTCATCACTCAATCCTCCCAACTCGCCGTTTTCCTTGGCGTAACTCCAATGCCGCGCTACACTTGCCGGTCTTCGAAAGGTTCGGCCCGCCGATGCTGTCCGACGACGTCAAACTGCAGATCAAGCGCGCAATCGACATCGTCGAGCTCATCGAGACCTACGTTCCCCTCACAAAACGGGGGAACGATTTCGTCGCGCGCTGCCCCTTCCACGAGGAAAAAACGCCGTCGTTTCATGTCCACTCGATAGACCAGTACTTCAAGTGCTTCGGGTGCCAGAAGGGCGGCGATGTCTTCACGTTCGTGATGGAGATGGAGAAGGCGACGTTCCCGGAAGCGCTTCGGATGCTCGCTGAGAAGGCGAACATCCCGCTTCGGCCGCCAGACCCGGCCGAGCGCGCAGCGGCGTCCTACCGGGAGGAGATTTACAAGGTCAATCGCTGGGCTGCGGCGCTCTTTCACAAAAAGCTGTTGGAAGGGGAAGAAGGCGCGGAGGCGCGAGCCTACGTGGAGAAACGCGGCATTTCACACGCCATGGTGAGCCGTTTTTTCCTCGGGTATTCGCCCCGCAGCTGGGAGTGGATTCTCGACCAGGGGAAGGTGAAGGGCTACGACGCCGCGCTCCTGACGGCGGCCGGGCTGGCCCTTGCGAGGACGGACGGCCGGGCCGGGCACTACGGCCGTTTCCGCAACCGCCTGATGTTCCCGATCGTCGACATCAAAGACCGCGTCGCCGGATTCGGCGCCCGCGCCCTCGACCCCGAAGACCAGCCGAAATACCTGAACTCTCCGGAGACGGCGGTGTTCAAGAAGAAGGAGTTCCTGTACGGGCTCAATTTCGCCCGGCAGGCCGCTTCCAAAGCAGGTCAGCTGGCAATCGTCGAAGGCTACACAGACGTCATCGCCGCGCACCAGTACGGTTACGAATGGGTCGTCGCCACCCTGGGCACGGCGCTGGCGTCAGAGCACGTGAAGCAACTGAAGCGGTTCGCGCCGAAGGTCATCGCCGTTTACGACGGCGACGCGGCCGGCACGAAGGCAAGCGAGCGGTCCCTCGACTTCTTCCTCAACGAGGACGTCGAATTCCGGATCGCGACCCTTCCCGCCGGCCTCGACCCGGCCGACTGCTTCGTGCAGCTGGGCAAGGAGCCGTTCGAAAAGGCCGCCGCCGGGGCCCGGGAACTCTTCGAGTTCCGCCTCGATTTAGCGCGCGGCCGGCACGACACGGCGACGGCGAAAGGAGCGGCCGCGGCGGTTGAGGAAATAATCTCGACCCTCGCGCTCGTTGAGAATGATGTCCTGCGTGAAGCCCAGATCCGCCGCGTGACCGAGGTCTTCCGGGTGCCGGAAACCGCGATCCGCAAGGAACTGGCGAAAAAGCCGGGCAAGACCGCCCGCCCCCAGGCGGCGGCGCTTCCGGCCCCTCCCGCGGAAGACCGGGACGTTCGTGCCGGGCGAGAGATCGTCGAATTGATGCTGCTGGGTGGCGAAACGCTGGAGGCCGTAAGGTCGTCGCTGTCGCTCGAAGAATTCCCAACCGAAGAATCCCGCAAACTGGGAGAGCTGATCCTTGGAATCGCCGAAGAACGTGGAAGCGCAGGACCCGACGGCCTCTTCGCGGCCGTCGCGCACGACCCCTCACTCTCCGCCCTCGTCGCCGACCTCGTCGAAGAGGGACGCCGCAAGCAGGGGAATCCCAAGAACCGCTGGGAAGCCGTCCTCGCCTACATCAAAGGCGGAGCCGAGCGGGAAAAGGCCGCCCGCCTTGGCCGGGAAGGGGCTGAAGCCCGTGCCCGTGGTGATGGTGAAGGGGAAAGGCGTGCCTTCGAAGAGCTCGCCCGCCTCCAGCGCAGCCGATCCGAACGCACCCGTCGACCCCGCTGATGCGCTGACGCCCGAGATCAAGCTGCTGATCGAGGAAGGGAAGAAGAAGGGGACGCTGACGTGGGAGGAGATCAACAAGCATCTCCCCGACGACCTGGTGTCGCCCGAGAAGCTGGACGCGATCATGGTCGCGGTCGAGGAGGCCGGGATCGACGTCGTCGAAGAGACGGAGATCGGCGCGGCGAAGACTCCTGGCGAAGAAGAAGAGGAAGAAGTTTCGCCGGACGAGGCGGAGGAAGAGGCGGAGCCGGAGTTCGAAGAAGACCTCAGCCTGCGCAAGGGCCCGGGAGAGAAGATCGACGACCCGGTCCGCATGTACCTGACGCAGATGGGCGAGATCCCGCTGCTCACGCGCGAAGAAGAAATCCTGCTGGCGAAGAAGATTGAGCTGACGCGGAAGAGGTTCAGGAAAAAAGTCCTGGAGTGTCCCGTCTGCGTGAACGAGTCGATCCAGATCCTCGAGGACGTGCGCTCGGGCGAACTGGCGTTCGACCGGACGCTGAAGGCGGACGCGGCGCTGGACGTGTCGAAGAACGACATCATCCAGCGGCTTCCGGAGAACATCGAGACTCTTCAGGATCTGCTCAAGTCCAACCGCGAGGACTACCAGCTTGCCGGGGATCCGAAGACCGGTGAGGAGGAGCGGTCCCGGCTGCGCCGGAAGGTGAAAGCGCGGCAGCGGAAGTGCGTGATCCTGCTGGAAGAGCTGAACATCCAGACGAAAAAGATCCGGCCGATGATGGACCGTCTGCAGGCGATTTCGGACCGGATGCTGGCGATCGTGGCGGAGCTGGACAGCCTGAAGGACGTGAAGAATGCGGCGCCGAAGACGGAGGTTTTGAAGGCGGAGCTGCAGGAGTTGATGGACCAGACGATGGAGACGCCGACGCTGCTGAAGCAGCGCGTGACGGACATCGAGGAGCGGTACCAGGAGTACGAGAAGGCGAAGAGGAAGCTGTCCTCTGGAAACCTTCGTCTCGTGGTGTCGATCGCGAAGAAGTACCGCAACCGCGGGCTGTCGTTCCTCGACCTGATCCAGGAGGGGAACACGGGCCTGATGAAGGCGGTGGAGAAATACGAGTATCGCCGCGGTTACAAATTCTCGACCTACGCGACGTGGTGGATCCGGCAGGCGATCACGCGGGCGATTGCGGACCAGGCGCGGACGATCCGCATCCCGGTGCACATGATCGAGACGATGAGCAAGCTTCGGAACGTGACAAAGAAGCTCATCCAGAAGAACGGCCGCGAACCCACGATCGAGGAGATCGCCAAAGAGACCAACATCAGCGTCGAGGAAACGAAGCGCGTGATGAAGATCTCGAAGCACCCGATCTCGCTGGACCGCCCGATCGGGAACGGAGAAGATTCGTACTTCGGCGACTTCATCGAGGACGAGACAGCCGAGTCCCCGGTGAACGCGGCGACGTACGAGATGCTGAAGGAGAAGATCGAAGCGGTGCTCCAGACGCTTTCTTTCCGCGAGCGCGAGATCATCAAGCTTCGCTACGGGATCGGGACAGGCTATACTTACACGCTTGAAGAGGTCGGGCGCATTTTCAAGGTCACACGGGAGCGCGTCCGCCAGATTGAGGCCAAAGCCGTGAGGAAACTGCAGCACCCGATCCGGAGCCGCAAACTCGAGGGATTCCTCGACGGATCGACCACCAAGGAATGAGACAAGGGCGGGGCCAAAAGCCCCGCCCTTCTTCTTTTCCGGGCGAGGCCCGGAAAGGAAACCTGAGCGAGGGAAGCGAGTCGAAAAGTTCGATGTTGAACCGATAACATTGCAAGCGCAAATCCAGATCAAGAACACGGAGACGAACACCGGAATGGACCAGCAGCCCCCGATTCCCGTCATGAAAGCGCAGATTCAGCATCTCCGCGCCCTGCAGGACCTCGACAAGCAGATCTTCCGCTGGAACAAGGACCGCCTCCAGAAACCGCGAGCGCTCGATTCGATCGACAAGGAAGTTGCGGCGAAGCGCGCCGAGCACGACGGGAAACTGAAGCTCTCGAAGGACGCGAAGCTGGAGGTGGAGAAGAAAGAACTGGACCTGAAGGAGCGCGAGGAGCGCCGCAAGCGCCTGGAGGGGCAGAGGGACCAGTCGAAGTCGAACAAGGAGTACCAGGGCTACAACGTCGAGATCGCGGCGATCCGGAACGACGCGGGCAGGATCGAGGAGGATGTCCTGAAGCTGATGTCCTCCATGGAAGAGGCCACCAGGATGGCGGGCGAGGCAAAGTCGGCGATGGAGTCGGCGCTCGGCAAGCACGCAGACGCCAAGAAGGGCGTGGATTCGGAGATTGCGAAGATCGACGAGGAACTGAAGGGGCTGCGGGAGAGGCGGGCGGCCGCGGCATCGTCGGTGGACGCGGACTTCCTCAAGATCTACGAACGGATCCAGCGTTCAAAGCCGGATGCCGTTGCCCTCGCGGCGGCGGTGCAGGAAGCAGACGGTTACCACTGCGGTTGCTGCCGGATGGGGATCACGTACCAGGACATCAACACGATCATGAAGGGCAAGGACGCGCTTCCGTGCCGTTCGTGCAGCCGTCTCCTGTACCTCGACGCGAAGCCGGCGCCGGCGCCGGCGAAGTAGCAGCGGCAACGAGGGCAAGGCGCGCGCGCGGTCTCCCGGAGGCCGCGTGCTTGACCTCGCGCTTTGTTCCGGCCATGGTGTCAGGCGCGTCCCATGAAACCTGCACCCGACTCGCCTGCCTCCAGCCCGTCGCGGACAACCCGCTATGACGTGATCTACGACGGGGACTGCGGGATCTGTGAAGCGACGCGCTGTTACGGGGAGCGGCTCGACTGGCTCGGCCGATTCCGGTGGAGGCCGAACCAGGAAGAAGGGGTGGCGGCGGACCATCCCGGGTTGAAGCGCGAGGATCTGGAGCGCGCCATTCACGTCGCCGGCGGGGGGCGCACGCTCGCGGGATTCGAGGCGGTGCGATTTCTGATGCTCCGGTGGCCGCTGACCTGCTGGCTCGGGGCGCTGATGCACCTGCCGGGAGTTTCCATCCCGGGGAGTGCTGCTTACCGGTGGGTCGCAGATCACAGGAAGACCGTGCTGGCCTGCCGGATCGGGGAACCGACGATCCTCCACAAGGCGTTCGCAAGCCTCCTGATCTGCGCCGTTCTCGGCGTCGCGGCTGCGGGAACAGTTCTCCGCGTCGAGAGCTGGCCCCTGACCTGCCTCCCCATGTTTGCCAACCACGTCGAGCCTGACGGAGCCCGCTACTCGTTCCGGTTTATCGCGGTCGACGACCGGGGAAGAGAGCGCGAGATCCCCTCCGATGCGTGTGGAATTCCCGAGCTGCGGCTGAAGCGCGTCTTCTTCGCGAAATACTACGGCTCAACGGATCCTGCATACGAGTACGGCGCCGTCGCCGCAGACACTCCCGCGAAATTCGAGGAGCGGATGTCGGGGTTCTTCACGCTCTTCGCCGGGGAAGCCCGCAACCGGGACGCTCTCGCGCCCGGAACCGTCGCGATCCGGCTTGAAGTGGTCCGCGAGGCGGGAAACGCCGTCGAGCGAGTCACATGCGGATCATGGGACGCCCGTGAAGAGCGATTCCGGAGAGCGCGATGAAGCGCTGGACCTCCTTCTGGTTCGCGACGACGAATCGCCACTCCATCGGGGCATTCCGGATCTTCCTGTGCGCGTGGTTCATCGGGGACTTCCTCGACTTTCTTCCTGCCCTCGATGTCCTGCTGCGTCGGCCATTGGGTCTGGAAGTTCCGTCGGCCGGGTACCGCTGGCTCCCTCCGATTATCCCCGCCTCGTGGGAACCCGCCGAGACCCTCGCAGTCCTGCGGGGTTTCGCCTGGATCCTGGCGCCGCTTGCCCTGCTAGGCGTCGGCACGCGCTTCTCACTCCTCGCACTGGCCCTCGTCAACTTCGCCCTCCGCTCCTGGCACAGCTCGTGGGTCTACGTCGCGCACGCCAGCATCCTCCCGTCCCTGGCCCTCTTCGTGCTCGCCTTCGCTCCCGGGGTCAAGGCCTGGTCGGTAGACGCGCTTCTGGAAGCCTGGCGGTCCCGAAGGCGCGGCGAGAAGTTCGCCTGGGCGGAACGGCTTGCGGGCCGTCCAGCCGTGGTCTGGCCCGTTCATCTGATTCTGGCCGCCGCCGCGCTCATTTATGTCTCAGCGGGCGTCGCCAAGCTGCGCTGGGCCGGCGGCGACTGGCTCACGGGCCGGACTCTCCAGTGGTACCTGCAGGGCACCGCGGGCAAGAAGCGGCTGGGGGACTCGACGCAGTTTTTTGTCGCCGACCGCGAGGCGCCGGCGGAAGCGAGATTCCGCGATCCCTGGGGCATCGAGCGAATCGCGAATTCCACGATGTCCACTCCTACCGGCCGCGCGGTCGGCTCCTCACGCGCTCTCTGCGTCGCACTCTCCTGGGCCACGCTCTTCCTGGAACTCGGTTTTGCGCTCCTCTTCGTGCTGCCGCGCGCCGGTCAGTACGCGCTTCTCGCCGGCGCCGCCTTGTTTCACGCCGGCATCGGCGCCCTGATGGGCATCGATTTCGGCGGATGGGCCGTGCTGTTCCTCGCGGCCGTGGACTGGAACGCCGTCATTCGCCGCGCCGGGGAATTCCTGCCGGGGCTTCACGCCTCGCGCATTCCCTGAACCACGGGGGCGGGGGACGGCGAAGCGGGAAGAAGGACCCGGATGAGGGCGCCGCCGGACGGGGAGCCGTGCGCCGTAATGACCCCGTTGTGGGACTGCACGATCTGGTGCGCGATCGCGAGTCCCAGCCCCGTGCCTTCCTTCTTGGTCGAGAAAAACGGCTCAAAAACTCGCGGGAGGTCGCCCGACGGGATGCCCGGGCCCGTGTCCTGGACCGAAATCTCGACTGCGGGTCCTGCGGGCAATTCCGCCGGCCGGGCGCGCACCGACAGTGTTCCGCCCGCCGGCATCGCCTGCATGGAGTTCAGGATGAGGTTCAGCATCACCTGTTTGAGCTGGTCGCCGTCCGCGTGGGCCGCCGGCAGCTCGGCGGAGAATTCGCGTTCAACCTTGAATCGTCCCGCCATGTCCTTTTCAAGAAGGCCCAGGGTCGAATCAACGAGGGCGGGAACGGCGACCCGCCGCAACGCCGGCGTGCGGGGCCTCGCGAACTGGAGGAAGTCCGTGATGATCCGGTTCAGTCGCTTCGATTCCCGGTCGATGATGTTGAGCAACTGTACGTCCGAAGCGAGGGCGCCGGACTGGCCGACGGATTTCAGAAGGGCCTGTGCAGCCGCCGAGATCCCGGAGAGCGGATTTCGCACTTCGTGCGCGATCGCAGCCGACAGCCTTCCGATCGCCGCGAGCGATTCGGCGCGCACGATCTGCGCCTGCGCGTCCCGGATTTCCTCGTTCGAGAGCGAGAGGTCCTGCAGGAGCCGTGCGTTTTCAAGGCAGACCGCCGTGTAGGTCGCCAGCGTCTCGAGCGCCGTCACGTCCTCACGCACGAATTGACGCGGCGCGGCATCCCCGACGGCAATCGCGCCAAGCACGCGTTCGCCGACCCGGAGGGGAACCGCCAGCGCGCTTCGGGCCCCCAGCAACCGGGCCGTCGCGCGGGATTCTGCGGAAGCGTCCTGTGCGTGCGAGTCCGCCAGCGCCACGGCGCCCCCGCCGTCAAGGAGCTTGCCGCCGAAGAGCTCGTTTCCTTCAAGGACGCGTCCCTCGAGGTCTGCCAGACCGCCTGAGCGCGACTCGGAACGGAACCTCCCGCCCGCAGCCGTCCAGACCCATGCGGCCTCCGTCCTGAGCGTGCTTCGGGCGAGCGCCGCAGCGTCCCTGGTGACCTGCTCGGGGGCCCGCGCCGAAGCGAGCGCCTGGCCGGCGGAGAGGAGCGCCGCGCCGAGATTTGCGCGCCGCTCGGCGATGCCCCAGAGGTTCAGGTTCGAGAGGGAAGCGGCGCACAGGCCGGCGATTCCCTCGAGCAGGGAAAGGGTCCTCCCGTCGATGCAGAGCGGGTCGTTGAAATTTACGGCGATCGCACCCATGAACTGTTCCTGCTGAAAGAGCGGAACGAACACCGTCGCGGCGGGGGCCGCGACATCGACGGCCGCGGCATCGTACTTGCGCATTTCCTCGCGTGTCAGTACCAGCGTCGCACGGCCCTCGCGCAACTGGCGCGTCGGTTCGTTCTTCGGCCCCCAGGTTCTTCCCAGCAGCAGTTTCTTCGCTTCATCCGGCATGCCGGCGAGTGCCGTCAACTTCAGAAGGTCCCGCTCATCGTCGTAAATCAGGAGGGAAACTCCCGGCTGGCCGGAAGCCAGGGTTGCGGCTTCGAGGAGCGCGTCGGCCAGGTCCTCCACGGTGCGCGAACGGCCGAACGCCGTCGCCGCGGCAAGCAGGATTTCGCTGACTTCCGTCTGGTCCCGCTGCGCGTCGATCAGCCGTGCGTTATCGACGACTGCGCCCAGCTGGGCGCCCAGGGTTCCCAGGAGCGCGGCATCTTCCGCTGCGAAGGTCCGGGGCTTGTACGAGCAAGCCGAAAGCGTCCCGATCGTCCGGCCGCGCGACTGGATCGGCGCCGCACTCGTCGCATGAACGACGACTCCGTTCTCCATCAGGTCCCGCCGCGCCTCCGATCGTCCCGGCAGGTCATTCTCCACCAGCGCCTGGCCCGACTGGAACACCTTCCAGAGCAGCCCGAATCGGATTTCCCCCACCTTGTTTTTCAACTCGTCGGACATCCCGGTCGCGGCCGCCAGCGTCAACGACTTCCCGTCCTCTGACGACAGGCACAGCGCCACCGAATCGGTGCCCGTCAACCCCTGCACCAGCTTGACCGCCTCGTTCATCACGTCCTGCAACGCCGCGTTCCGGATCCCGAGCTCGGCCACCGAATTCAACGCCTCGAGTTCCCGGTTCTTGCGCCGGATGAGCGCCGCCGCGCGTTCGCGGTCCGAAATGTCGCGGACCGTGATCAGACGGGCCTCGGCCCCCTCGATGTCCATCGAAACGCCCGCTGCCTCCACCGTCACTTCACGTCCGTCTTTCATCCTCAACTTCGCCACTTCAAATGACTCCGTGACCGCCGGCAGCCCCAGCTCGCTCGCGCTCGCGACTTTCAGATCCTCCCTCGTCATTCCGAACAGCGCTTCCGCGCGCCGGTTCATGTCGAAAATGCGCCCCTGCCGGATCACCACGACCGCGTCGAGGATGTTCTCGAAGAGCTGCCGGTAGCGCTGTTCGGAAGTCTCGAGGGCGCGTTCGACCCGTTCGAGCCGTTCCTTCACCCGCAGGATGTCGAGCGTTCCGCGTGCCTCGGGCTGTTTTGCGCGCGGTTCGATGAAGCCGACATAAGCGGCGACGAGGAGGGCATTGGCCGCGGCGGCGATGCCCTTGCCGAGGAGGTGCCCGGCGTAGAGGGAGGGGACGAAATCCGCGGGCCAGAACGCGCCGAAGACGAACAGCGTTGAATCCGCGAACAGGGTCAGCCCCAGCGACAGGAAAGCCCTGGCGCCGAACGGGAGCCGCGTGTTGTTCTGCAGCCATTGCCAGGCAATGAGAAGGAGAAAGAGATCGACGAGCATGGCGGCCGCGCTGGCGACCATGGTTCTCGGCGTGATCAGAACCAGCTCCGCGTACTGCCCGGTCGGACCCGCGACAAACAGGTCGACTCTTCCGCCCCTCAGCGCCCCGTAAATCAGCGCGCACGTGAGGGACCAGGCGACGCTGACGCAGACAAGGGTGAGGATGTAGCGGCGCGTCTCGATGACGCCCGAGTGGATGTAGAGAAGGAGGGCGATGGAGAGCAGGGAAGGGAACAGTGCGACCGAAGTGAGGGCGACGCGGGTGTGGAGAATCGGGATTGCGATCGACACGATGTCGCCGAGCATCAACGTACCGCCCACCCAGACCCAGAGCGGCATGCTCCCGAAACGGTGGCGCGCCCGATAAAGCGCAAAGGGTGCCAGCGTCAGGATCGCAGCAAGGGACCAGAGGCACACCATGTCCAGGGACGGCATCCGGCGCATTCTAAGCGAACCGGACGGCGCCGGCTCCGATCAAGACGGAGGTCCGCCGGGCGGCGTGCTTGACACCCGCTTCTCGCACGCTAAGATTCCACCCTCGGTCAGGGCCTGCAGCCGGCTGCAGGCGCCCCTAAATCTTTGAAAAACATGAAGTTGCGCCCTTAGCTCAACTGGATAGAGTATCTGGCTACGAACCAGAGGGTTGCAGGTTCGAGTCCTGCAGGGCGCATCGCGCGTCGATTCGCGGAAAGACCGTCCCGAGGTTCGCACGTCCGGGCCGCGCGAAAGGCAGCGCCACCCCGGACGGCGAACCCCAGGACGGTCTTTCCGCGAATCGACGCGCGATGCGCCGACCTTCTGCCGAGGCTTCCCGAGAATGGGATTGCTGGTACCTGGCGACCAGACCTGGATGCGAGAGGCACTTCGCGAGGCCCGCAAGGCCGAGGCGGAGGGGGAAGTGCCGATCGGGGCGGTGATCGTCCACCGCGCCCAGGTCATTGCGCGTGGCCGCAACCAGCGCGAGCTCCTCAAGGACCCGACTGCCCACGCCGAAATGATTGCGCTTACCGCGGCGGCGGAACACCTGCAGAATTGGCGCCTCTCCGGTGCGCGGATGTACGTCACGCTCGAGCCGTGCGCGATGTGCGCCGGCGCCTTGGTCCTGGCCAGGCTGGAGGAGGTCGTCTGGGCCACCGCCGACCCGAGGGCCGGCGCGGTCGAGAGCGTCTTCCGGATCCTGGAAGAGCCGCGCCTGAACCACCGGGTTCTCTCGAGAAGCGGCGTCCTGGAACACGAGTGCAGCGACCTTCTGAAGTCCTTCTTCCGCCGCCGCCGCAAGGAGCCGTGAAAGCTGGCCGTTCGTGAATTGAAGAGCGCGGGATGCCGGAGCAGCGTAGAGGCGGGTCGAGCGGGTGCCCATGCGACCCGCCTCTCCGCAGCGCAGGCATCCCGCGCTCTTCAATTCAGGAGGGGTACCGAAGTGGCCATAACGGGCTCGATTCGAAATCGAGTTGGGGGGAAACTCCCGCGTGGGTTCGAATCCCACCCCCTCCGTCGCGCGCGTGCGTGAGTCTCGAGATGAGGGCTCATGTGGCGCGCACAAAAGGACGCGCGCGCCGCA
>JBBTCT010000010.1:0-56722 GCA_038060895.1 Planctomycetota bacterium | reverse complement strand
TCACGCGCGACAGAGCGACCGCGACGGAGTCGCGGCCGTCAAAACGACAACGAAGGGCAGACCGATCGGGAGGGGGTGCACCCCCGATGTCCCAGGTGCCCGAGGAAATGTCGTACGCCGATTTCGATGAGGGGTTCGAGTTTCGGGATGCGGTGGGGCGCGCGCGGCCGTTCGTGCGCGCCCCACCGCATTCCGAAACTCGAACCCCTCATCGAAATCGGGGAGAGGTGGCAGAGTGGCCTATTGTGCGCGATTGGAAATCGCGTGACGCGCCACAAAGCGCGTCCGAGGGTTCGACTCCCTCCCTCTCCGTCGCGCGCTTGCGGGCCTTGAAAGAATGGGGCTCGCGGGCGCGCACTCAAGGACTGCGCGCGCCGCGCGAGCCCCATTCTTTCAAGGCCCGCGAGCCCGCGACAGCGCGGTCGCGGCGGAGCCGCGGCCGTCGAAGTGACGAAGAGGCGGAAGCAGAACCGTGATGGAGCGCAGCGTGACGACCGATGGGGACTCACAGTCGTTCACCCACTAACTACTGGCCGCTTGAGTGTTCTCAACCTACAGTCCCTCAAGCCGGAGAGATGAAATTCAGCGCGGATGGAGGTCGCGGGTGAGGTTGGACGGGGACGGGCGGAGCGAAGGTGCCGGAGCCCGCCCGGGAGCAATTCCCCGGGCGGGCGCAGGCACCGAGCGACATCCGTCCCCGTCCAACCTCACCCGCGACCGGAATCCGCGCTGAATTTCAGCCTCTGCGGCCCCATGCAAGGAAGGCGCGTGAACCGGGCCAGGCCCTGACCGGAGCAACCCTAAACGATGCCCTTCCGGTGCCGTGGGTAGCCGCAGAGGTCTTTGATTATTCGAGCGCGCCATGGCAGAACAGCCCGCCCCTTCCTATACCGTAATCGCCCGCCGCTACCGGCCCTCGGCTTTCGACGAGGTCGTCGGGCAGGAGCACGTGGCCACGACGCTTCAGAACGCGATTCGCGACAAGCGCGTCGGCCACGCCTATATCTTCACCGGCAGCCGAGGCGTCGGGAAAACGTCCATGGCCCGGATTTTCGCGAGAGCGCTGAACTGCGAAAAGGGACCGACCGCGGAGCCGTGCGGCGTTTGCGAAATCTGCAGGGCCACCATCGCGGGCACCGATCCCGACATCATCGAGATCGACGCCGCTTCCCATAACTCCGTCGATGACATCCGCGCGCTTCGCGAGGGCATCCGCTACGCGCCGCTGCGCGCGCGATACAAGGTGTACATCCTCGACGAAGCGCACCGGGTCACCGCTTCCGCGTTCGACGCCTTCCTGAAAACACTCGAGGAGCCGCCGCCGCATGTGAAGTTCATCTTCGCGACGACGGAGCCGGGAAAGCTGCCGGAGACGATTCACTCGCGCTGCCAGCGGTTCGATTTCCGGCGGGTGACGTCGGGGGACGTGGTAAAGAGGCTGCGGCAGATCTGCGACAAGGAGAAGGTGAAGGCGGAAGACGCGGCGCTGGCGCTGGTGGCGCGGGCCGGGCGGGGGTCGATGCGGGACGCGCAATCGCTGCTGGACCAGGCGATCGCCTTCGCGGGGGGGAGCCTGACGGAAAAGACAGTGCTGGACCTGGTAGGCGTGTTGCCTCGCGAGACGCTGCTGCGGATTTTCGACCACGTGCGGGCGCGCGAGCTCGGCCCGGTGCTCAAGGCGCTCGACGAGAGTGTCGCGAACGGGCGCGACCCGGGCGATTTCATGGACGACCTGATCGAGCACGCGCGGTCGCTGATGCTGCTGCGCGCGGCGGGCAAGGAAGCGGGGCTCGTGGACGAATCGCCGGACGCGCTGGAACGGCTGGCGACGCAGGCGGCGGCGTTCAGCGTGGACGAGCTCGCGGGGGCCGTGTCCCTGCTGTCGGACGTGCGCCGGCGTCTGCGCGACGCGAGCGATCCGCGGATCGTGGCGGAAGTGGCGTTGGTGAAGCTCACGCGGCTGGCGGACCTGGCGACGATTGAGGAGCTGGTGAAGCGGCTGGAGGGAGGCAAGGCGCCGGTTTCAGCGGCGCCTCCACCGCGGGTCGCCGCTCCGGCGGGAGCGGCGCCGCAGGCTGCGCCGCCAGCGGGGGCCGTGGGGCTGTCCGCGGTGGCGCGGGCGCTTCGCGAATCCGGCGACGGCGACCTGGCGATGGCGGTGGAGAAGGCGCAGGGTGATGCGGGGCCCGGGGGCGTGACGATCCGCGTGCCGGAGGTGCTGAAGAATTTTCTCGAGTTGAACCGGGCGCGGCTCGAGGCTGCAGCGGAGCGGGCAGTGGGGAAGAAAACGGGGCTGAAGATCGAGGGGCCCGGGGGCGCGGGCGCCGCGGCGGCCCCGGTAGTTCAAAAAAAAAACATTGAGCTCGATCCCGCCGTCCGGCGAGTGATGGAGAAGTTTGACGCGCGCGTCACGAATGTCGAGGAACCCCAGAAGTAGTGCAGGGCGGGATTTATCCGCGGTCGTTTCCGCGGCATCGGCTTTCATCCGCGTATGCACTTTCATCCTTTGAGAAAAGGAATACGCGGATAAAGGCGAATCTCGCGGAAACAGCCGCGGATCAGACCTCAACCTCCCCGGTCATCTGATATTTCCGTCCAACTCGCGCCTGTGGTTTGATACCGCTCCTTCACGACAACCAAACGGAGAGCACCCATGAAAGGCGGCGGCGGCGGATTCGACGTCCAGGGGTTGATGAAGAAAGCCCAGGACATGCAGCGGTCAATGGCGAAGGCGCAGGAGGATCTCAAGGAGCGCGTCGTCGAGGGAAACGCGGGGGGCGGCCTGGTCGTGGCCCACGCGAACGGCGCGCGCCAGGTCGTCGGCATCAAGATCGACGCCAAGGTCGTGGACCCCGCCGACGTCGCGATGCTGGAGGACCTCGTCATCGCCGCCGTCAACCAGGCGATGGAGAAAGCGCAAAAAATGTACGAGACGGAAATGCAGAAGATCACCGGTCCCATGCAAATTCCCGGCCTTCTCGGGTAGAATGTCCTCTCGTGAACGCAACCCTTCAGTCCGCAAGCCTTTCCCGCCTTATCGCGGAGCTTTCCAGGCTCCCCGGGATCGGTGACAAGTCGGCGGAACGCCTCGCCCTTCACCTGGTGCGGATACCCCGGGAAGAGGCCCTGGCGCTGGCCCGGGCCATCGAGGACGTGCGGGCGAACGTGAAGGCGTGCTCGAAGTGCTTCAACGTGAGCGAGCAGGATCCGTGCGCGATCTGCGCCGACGCAGCGCGGGACCGCGCGACGGTGTGCGTCGTCGAACAGCCCAGCGACCTCTGGGCAATCGAAAAGTCGGGCGCGTATCGCGGGCTGTATCACGTGCTCACGGGACGCATCGCCCCGGTCGAGGGCGTCGGCCCCGAACACCTCACTGTCGGCCGCCTGCTCGACCGCGTTGCGAAGGACGGCGTCCGCGAAGTCATCCTCGCCACCAATCCGACCCTCGAAGGCGACGGAACGGCGCTTCACATCCAGCAGAAACTCGAATCCCGCGGCGTCGCCGTCTCGCGCATCGCCCGCGGCCTCCCCAGCGGCGGAACTCTTCAGCACGCCTCGCGCGCCGTCGTCGCCGACGCCATCGGCGGCCGGCGGGCGCTGGCAAAGGGCGGAGCGTAACCCATGGAAATGAGAGCGTCCCTGGGACAGCGGATGGAACAGCGGATGAAGCTGGCTCCGCAGATCATCCAGTCCATCGAAATCCTGCAACTGCCGCTTCTCGAACTTCAGGAAACGATCAAGCTCGAAATGTCCGAGAACCCGACTCTGGAAGAGGACGACGAGCCGGTCGAGCACGAAGAAGCGAAGGGGATTGAGCAGACGTCGGGGCTGGGCTCTGGGGAGGACCCGGAGGCGCCGAAGGACAAGACGCAGGAGGTGCTGGAGGCGCTGGAGCGGCAGCGGGAGGACGACTGGGATTCGCGGCCGCGGAGTTCGATGTTTGACGCGGGCGCGGACAAGAAGATGGAAGCGCTGATGAACACGCCGGCGCGCGGGTCGAGCCTGCAGGAGAAGCTGTTCGAGCAGTGGGCGACGCAGGACCTGCCGGAGAAATTGCGGCGGATCGGGACGTACATGATCTACAACATCGAGGACAGCGGTTACGTGAGCCAGCCGTTCGACTCGCTGACGGACTCGATGGGGAAGGTGGTAGAGGAGGGGTTGCTCGAGGGGGTGAACCGGGAACTGCGCGCCATGGCGCAGGAGTTCATCGACAGTGTGCGGGAGCTGGACCCTGCGGATTACGCGGGCAAGACGGTGCGCAAGCAGGTCCTTCGCCATCTGGCGGAGGACGACCTGGACCGCGAGCTGAAGCTGACGCTTCTCAACGGAATGGACGACAAGCTGAACCTGAAGGCGCCGCTCGAAGAGATCCTGGCGCCGCACCTTGCGGTGTCGAAGGACATGTACGCTGCGCTGGGCCGCATCCAGCAGCTCGAGCCCCGCGGGGTGGGCGCGCGGAGCACGAAGGAGTGCCTGCTGCTGCAGCTCGACCGCGAGGACGACGAGTACGAGATGAAGCGGCTGCTGATCGACAAGTACCTCGAGGACATTTCGCAGAACAAGCTGCCGAAGATCGCGAAGGAAACGCAGCGCGACATGGAGGACATCAAGGAGATCGTCGGCCAGATCAAGGCGATGAACCCGCGCCCGGGCTCGAGCTACTCGAGCGAGTCGGTGCCGTACGTGCGGCCGGACGTGATCGTGGACGAGCTGGAGGGGAGCTACGAGGTCAAGATGGAGGACGGCTACATCCCGCGCCTCCGCGTCTCGACCTACTACCGTGATCTGCTCGCGAAGGCGGAGACGAGTGGCGCCGAGAAGGAATGGGTCCGCAACAAGATCGAAAGCGCGAAGCGGCTGATCAGCTCGATCGAGCAGCGGCAGGCGACGCTGTACCGGATCGCCAACGAGCTCGTGAAAGTGCAGAAGGAGTTCCTCGACCAGGGCGTGAACCATCTGCACCCGCTGCGGATGCAGGAGATCGCCGACGCGCTCCACCTTCACGTCTCCACGGTCAGCCGCGCCATCAGCGACAAATACATCCAGACTCCCCGCGGCATCTTCCCGATGAAGTTCTTCTTCAGCGGCGCGACCGAATCCACCGAAGGCGAATCCCAGTCCCGCGTGAGCGTCCAGAGCCGCATCCGCGAGCTGGTCGAAGTCGAGGATCACGCGAACCCGCTCAGTGACGGCGACATCGTGGACAAGCTCAAGGCGGAGGGGCTGGATATCGCGCGAAGGACCGTGACGAAGTATCGCAAAGCGTTGAAGATCGCGAGCTCGCGGCAGAGAAAGCAGTTCTAAATGCAGCGGGCAAGCAGGCTCGCGGGCGTGCGGGCGAGTTCTAGCGAACCGTATCTGGCCGCCCGCGATCAAGCAGAATGAAAACGGACCGGGTTTCAAACCCGAAGCTGGACCTCGCGCTTGCCTCGCTGGACGGGCTCTCCGTTGGAGACGCTTTTGGCGAGACCTTCTTCTCGCCCGCCGGCGCGATCGTGAAACGTTTCGCTGAGCGGCGTCCTGCGCCGCCGCCCTGGTTCTGGACGGACGACACCGCCATGGCGATCGGAATCGTGGAAACGCTGGCGAAGTGCGGGAGCATCGACCAGGACGAACTGGCTGCGACATTCGCCCGCAATCATTCCCGGGACCCCATGCGAGGGTACGGAGCCGGAGCCCGGCAGATCCTTCGCCAGATTGAAATCGGGATGCGGTGGCAGGCGGCCTCCAAAGGGGCTTTCTCGGGCTCAGGTTCTCTTGGAAACGGCGCCGCGATGCTGGATGTCGCAATCGACCTGACTCCTGGAAGCCAGGTTCGAGTGGGCATCGAGCGTGCTCGCAATCTCGGGCCGGACATTTCCGTGCCAACAGCCGTCAACGCTCTCGGGAATGGCATGAGCATCACGGCTCCTGACACCGTGCCGTTCGCCCTCTGGAATGCCTCTCGACGGATCGACGATTTCGAGGACGCGCTCTGGGAGACCGCCACCGGAATGGGGGACGTCGATACGACCTGCGCCATCGTGGGCGGAATTGTCGGCGCTGCCGTCGGCCGGGCCGGGATCCCGGCGGAGTGGCTTGCCGCCAGGGAATCACTTCCCCCAATCACCTGAACTCCTGGGCGAAGGAGCCGTTTTGACAGGCGTACAGGAGCCCGTGGTAATCTGTACGCCCCTTCACCCATTCCGGAGGCCCCGGTGGCCGACCTCGAACAGCGCGCGCAGGAATTCAGGCAGAAAGTCGACGCCCTTCGAAACGAAGTCGGGAAGGTCGTCGTCGGGCATAAGGCGGTCGTCGACCAGGTCATCATCTGCCTGCTCGCGGGCGGGCATGCGCTGCTCGAAGGCGTCCCCGGATTGGGCAAGACCCTGCTCGTCCGGACTCTCGCGAAATGCCTTTCGCTCAAGTTCTCGCGCATCCAGTTCACGCCGGACCTGATGCCGGCGGACATTCTCGGGACGAACATCGTCGTCGAGGAGGGCGGGCGGCGGTCGTTCCAGTTCCAGCAGGGGCCGATCTTCGGGAATCTGGTGCTGGCGGACGAAGTCAATCGCGCGACGCCCAAGACACAGAGCGCGCTGCTCGAAGCCATGCAGGAAGCCTGCGTGACGGTGGCGGGGAAGCGGTACGAGCTGGGGCATCCGTTTTTCGTGCTCGCGACGCAGAACCCGATCGAGATGGAAGGAACGTATCCGCTTCCCGAGGCGCAGCTCGACCGCTTCATGTTCAAGATCGAAGTCCGCTCCAGTTCGCTCGCGGACCTCGTGACCGTGATCGACCGCACGACCGGCGCGGCGACGCCGGAGCCGCAGGCCGTGACGAGCGGGCAGGACATCCTGACGATGCGGGCGCTGGCGCGCGAAGTGCCGATCGCGTCGCACGTGAAGGAATTCGCGGCGCGGCTGGTGCTGGCGAGCCATCCGGAGGAAGCGGACGCGGCGCCGGTGGCGAAGAAATTCCTGCGGTTCGGCGCGAGTCCGCGCGGCGCGCAGTCGC
The DNA here is from genome assembly GCA_038060895.1 of Planctomycetota bacterium. Taxonomy (GTDB): domain Bacteria; phylum Planctomycetota; class MHYJ01; order WSZJ01; family WSZJ01; genus WSZJ01. Next base: position 49,723 of record JBBTCT010000010.1, on the reverse strand, counting down.
TGGTGCTCGCCGGAAAGCTGATGGCGCTGATGAAGGGACGATTCAACGTAAGCGTCGAGGACATCAAGGAAGCGGCCTACCCGGCGCTCCGGCACCGGCTGATCCGGAATTTCGAAGGAGAAGCCGAAGGGGTGTCGAGCGACGCGATCGTGAAAGACCTGATCGCTTCCGTTCCCGACGTGCCGAAGCGGGTCGAGAAGCTGCTCGCGGCCGAGTAGCCTTTCCGCCCATGCCCCTGCGCGTTTTCCTGACCGCGGCCGACTCTTCTCTCGGGGAAGAGGTCTCGGCGGCCCTGCGCGCGGCGGGTCACGACATCGCCACGGCGGAGTCGCGCGCCGACGCGATGGCGCTTCTCGACGACGCCAGCGGCGACAAGCTTGTCTCGACCGCGGAGTCGCTGGTCGGCCGGACGGCGGCGCTTCTCGATGCGATGCCGGCTTCCGTGAAGCGAGTCGTGGTTGCCACGGGAGCGGACGTCTACGGGGAGGGCCCGGCGGAGTGCACGGCGTGCGGGCACGTCCGCCCGGAGAACCGGCCGAATGACGTGATGGCGCCGTGGGAGCCTCGCTGCCCGCGGTGCGAAGGCCCGCTGACGCCGGCGGGGATTCGCGAAGAGGAGCGCGTGCAGCCGGCGACGCCGCTGTCGGCGCTCCGGCTCTCGCGCGAGGACCTGCTGTTCGCCTGGGGCCGGGCCTCCGGGCTTGGTGTCGCGTCGCTTCGCATGTTCGAGGTCTACGGCCCGCGGGTGCAGAAGGGCGCGATGCACGCGATGGCTGCGGCGATCCGGGCGAAGAAGGCGCCGGAACTGGCGGAGGACGGGCTTCTGACGCGCGATTTCATCCATGTCCGGGACGCCGCGAAAGCGGTCGTGCTGGCGCTGACCCACCCGCGGGCGCCGGGACAGATCTTCAATGTGGGATCGGGCAAAGCCTCGCGGCTGTCGACGATCGCGGCGGCGATGGTGATGGCCCGTGGGGAGGCGATCGAGATCAAGCCGAGCGCGGAGCACCGGCGCGGAGAGCCTCGTCACCTTTTCGCGGAGACGATGAAGATCCGGCACACGCTCGGCTGGAAACCCGAGGTCGCGCTGACAGCGGGCGTGGGCGAAGCGATGGCGAAGTAGCGGCGAATCTCGAAAGCAGGCCAATGAAAACGGCCTCCGATTTCTCGGAGGCCGTTGATTTGTCTCCACTCACGACCCACTACGAACTCCTGCCTGCTCAATACTCAATCCTCACAACTCCAAACTGCCTTACCGCGCCGCCATTGCCAACCGCCTCGTCTTCTGCGCCTTCCTCGACCCGTCCTGGTAAACCGAGTCGCGCAGCTTCGGCCGGCGCTGCGCCTTGAGGATCGCCTTCTCCAGGATTTCCGGGGCCGTGTACTTCGGGCCCGATGAGGCCTGGTAGTACGCGCCCTGCTGGAAGTGCGTCCCTCCGAGATCGTTGGCGCCGACGGACAGCGTCTGCACGGCCTCAGGCATTCCGAACAAGGCCCACGGCGACTGGATGTTCGGGATGATCTGGCCGAAGAACACGCGGCAGACGGCGACCAGTTTCATCAGGTGCTGCTGCGACATCCGCGGACGGACTTCGGCGCCCGGGGCCGGCTCGGGAACGTGCGGGATGATCTGGAACTCGACGAATCCGCCCGTTTCCTTCTGGATGTTGCGGAGAATCTCAATGTGCTCGCAGATGTGGATCTCGTTTTCGACGTGCCCGACGACGATCGTCGCCGTCGTCTTGATCCCCATGTGGTGCGCGGTCTTCACGACGTCTACCCAGTCCGCGGTCCGGATCCGGTCGGGACTGATTTTCTTGCGGACCTTGTCGTTCAGGATGTCGGCGCCTGTCCCCGGCATCGAGTCCAGCCCGGCTTCCTTGAGCTGCGCGAGGATCTCGCGAGCCGGGACCCGGGCCCTTCTCGATGCGAAGAAGATCTCCGTGGGGCTGAAGGCGTGGATGTGGATGTGCGGGTATTCCTCGCGCACTGTCGAAACGAGCCGCACGAGGTACTCGATGCTCAGGTCGGGATTCAGCGCGCCCTGGATCGCCACATCGCCTTTCGCAGGGCTCGACGCGATCTTCGCCACCACGTCGTCCGCCGTCAGCGTGAACGCCTCCTTATCCCCCTTCTTCCGGAAGTACGAACAGTGCTTCGACGACGCCCGGCTCACGTTCGTGTAGAAAACGTGCGTCCGGTGCGTAAACGACACGATCCCCTGGTTCGTCCTGCGATTCACTTCGTTCGCAACCTGGAAGATGTCCGCGAAAATCGGGTCCTCCTGCTGCATGAGCATGAGAGCCTCGATCGCCGACACTTCCTGCCGCTCGATGGCGGCCTTGAGAATGACGTTCGGATCCATGCGGTGTAACCCCCGTTGTGGCTCCCGCTTCCGCGGAAGCAGCCCCCTCGCACGCCCTTACGCCGCCAGGTGGTCGAGACCGAACTCTTCGAGAAATGGCCTCAACCGGTGCGGCGGAAAACTCAGCACTTCGCCCAGCGGCTCGCCGCCGTGCCCGTGCCAGTCGCTTCCCGCCGTCGTGAACAGACCGTGCGTGTCTCCCAGCTCGATCAGCCTCGCCGTCCGGACCCCTTTCGTCCGTCTCCGGTACGCCTCGATCCCGCGCAGTCCCGCCTTCACAAACCTGCCCAGGCGCCCTTCCAGATCCTCCGCCGGAGGATGCGCCCACACCGCAATCCCGTCCGCCTCACCGACCAGCCGGATCGCCTCCTCCACCGATGTCAGCGCCAGCGGAACGATGCCGTGGCGGTAATGCAGGTGGCGATCGAAGGCGTCCATGATCGACGAAGCGTGCCCGCGTGCCACCATCACCTCCGCCACGTGCGCCCGCGACACCGACTCGCCCTTCGCCACCGTCCGAACGTCGTCCAGGTCCAGCGGCACCCCGCGCTTCCGCAACGCCGCAAGGATCTCCTTCGCCCGCTCTTCACGCCGCGCGAGGGCCGCGGACAGGAAGGTGCGGATGGCGGGAGGGACGTTGAAGCGGAAGTAAGCGAGGATGTGGAGCTCTTCTTCGCCGCAGGACGCCGAGATTTCGACGCCGGGGATGAGGGCGAGTTCGCGGCCGCGGAGGGCGGCCTTGGCGAGGTCGAACGACGAGATGGAATCGTGATCGGTGATGGCGAGAACCCGGAAATCCGCCGCGCACGCCATGTCCACGATTTCCTCCGGCGTGAAGCGGCCGTCGGAAAGGGTCGAGTGGGTGTGCAAGTCGAGTTTCATGGGCGCTGCGTCATCTCCATTCGCGGGTGGGCTCGGACGGCGGCGGACAGTAGCAATGCGGTTTGGGTGGCGCAAGGGCGTTTCGGACGAAAAAGCGCGCGAAAACAAAACTTGATTGTGGATGCGTGGAGGGGCTTGACATTGAGCGAAGACTTCGTGCCGCGGCCGCATTTCCTCGCAGGCCTCCGCGCGTCCGCCTAACCTTGCATCCATGCCAAGGGAAGTTCTCGTCCTCGTCGACGCGCCCAATTTTATTTTTCGCGCCTTCCACGCGATGCCTCGCCTCTCCGGCCCGAACGGCGAAGCGACCGGGGCGATCTACGGGTTTATCGCGATGCTGCAGAAGCTGGTGCGGGAGCTGAAGCCCACGCATCTCGGAGTGGTGTTCGATCCGCCCGGGAAGACGTTTCGCGACGACATGTACGCCGAGTACAAGGCGACCCGAAGCGAGACTCCGCCGGAGCTGGTCACCCAGTTCGACCCGATCCGCGAAGTCGTTCGCGCGTTCCGGGCGCCGCTCGTGGAGACGCCGGGCTTCGAGGCGGACGACGCGATCGCGACGCTCGCCCGGCGCGGGGAGGCGGCCGGGATGGACGTCGTCATCGCCTCGGGCGACAAGGACCTCTGCCAGGTCGTGACGGAGAAGGTGAAGGTGCTCGACACGATGAAGGACCGGATGAGCGGTCCTGCGGAAGTGAAAGAGAAGTGGGGCGTTCCGCCCGAGGGGATCGTGGACCTGCTGGCCTTGATGGGGGACTCGGTCGACAACGTCCCGGGGGTTCCGGGGATCGGCGAGAAAACCGCGGCCGCCCTCGTCCAGAAGGCCGGCACGGTTGAGGCGCTCCTCGCGAACCCGGAACTCGCCGGCCGCCCGAAAATCGTGCAGGCGCTTCGCGACCACGCGGCCGACGCGCGGCTATCGAAGACGCTCGTGACCGTAAGGACCGACGCGCCGGTCTCCGAATCGCTCGAAGACCTTCGCGTGAAACCCGCCGACCAGGCGGCGCTGCGCACACTGTTCACGCGATTCGGATTCACCCGGTGGCTCAAGGAATTGCCGGCGGAAGAGCAGGCCCTTCCGCAAGGCGGGTATCGGGCCGTGGAAACGCTTGAGGGCGTGCGGGAACTCGAGCGCGCGCTCCGTGCCGCCGGCGGTTTTTCGTTCTCCATCATGGGGACTTCGCGCGAAGGAATGCGCGCCGCGCTGGTTGGACTCGCTTTTTCGACGGCGCCAGGAACCGGCGTCTACGTTCCCCTCGGGCACAGCCCGATGCTGGCGCCGAAGCAGGCGCCGCGCGACGAGTCCCTCGCGGTGCTGAAGCCGTTGCTGGAGGACCCCGCGATTCCGAAGTCGGCGTACGACGCAAAATTCGACCTCCTGGTCTTCTCGCGAATGGGGATCGAATTGAAGGGGCTCTCGTGTGATCCCATGCTTGCTGAATACGTGCTCGACCCCGCGAAGGCCAACGACCTGGAGTCGCTGGCGATCTCGCACCTCGGCGCCCGGATGACTCCGGCCGCGGACCTGGCGGGGCGCGGCCGCGGCGCGGTCTCGTTCGACGGCGTGGACGTGGCGAGCGCGACCGCGGCCGGATGCGAAGCGGCGGACGTCGCGGGACGGCTGGCGAGGCTGCTGCCGGCGAAGCTGGACAAGGAGGGACTCGGGCCGCTCTTCCGCGACGTCGAAATGCCGCTCCTGGAGGTCCTCTTCCGCATGGAACGGACCGGGGTGCTGGTCGACGCCTCGTTCCTCGCGACGCTGGGGGCTGAATTCGACCGGCGGCTGGCGAAGGTGCGGGACGCGATTTTCGAAGCGGCGGGGGAGACCTTCAACATCGATTCGACGCGGCAGCTGCAGCATGTGCTCTTTGAGAAGCTGAAATTGACGCCGGGACGGAAGACGAAAACGGGATTCTCGACGGATGCCGGCGTCCTGGAGAAGCTCGCATCGGAGCATCCGGTCCCCGCGCGCATCGTCGAATTCCGGATGCTCGCGAAGCTGAAATCGACCTACGTAGACGCGCTTCCGGCGGCGATCAACCGCACGACAGGCCGGATTCACACGACCTATTCCCAGGCGGTCGCCGCGACCGGGCGGCTTTCGTCGAATGATCCGAATCTCCAGAACATCCCGATCCGCACAGAGGAAGGGCGGCGGATCCGGCGGGCATTCGTGACCGAGCCCGGGTGGAAGCTGGTCAGCGCGGACTACTCGCAGATCGAGCTCCGGTTGCTGGCGCATGTTTCGGGGGACGCGGCCCTCGTGGATGCGTACCGGAACGGAAAAGATGTCCACGCCCGCACGGCCGCGGAGGTCTTCGGCGTCCCTGAGGAGGCCGTCACCAGGGACCAGCGCGCGCACGCCAAGGTCGTGAATTTCGGCGTCATCTACGGGATGGGGGCGAACGGCCTCGCGCAGTCGCTCGGCATCGACCGCGGCTCCGCGGCCCGGTACATCGAGGCCTACTTCCGCCGTTACGCCGGAGTTCGGGAATTCCTCGACCGCACCCTGGAGGAAACCCGCAAGACCGGCTACGTCCGCACCCTTCTCGGCCGCCGCCGGCCGCTTCCGGACATCAATGCCTCCGACGGAAACCTGCGCTCCGCCGCAGAACGAATGGCGGTCAATGCGCCGGTGCAGGGAAGCGCCGCCGACCTCATCAAGGTGGCGATGATACGGGTGGACCGGGCGCTCCGGGAAAGCGGCCTGAAGGCCCGGATGCTGCTCCAGGTCCATGACGAACTTGTATTTGAGGCGCCCGAGCCGGAGGTGAAGCGGCTCCTGGCGATCGTCGTCGAGGGAATGGAGAAGGCGATGGACCTCAGTGTTCCCCTGAAGGTGGACGTGGCGGTGGGGGACAACTGGGGGGAGTTGAAGGGGGGGTAGCCCCATCATTTCTCTTTGCCCTCACGCCCCCCATCCCTATAATTCGCGCCACGTTGGCGGGGGTTCCCTTCAGTTCGACTCGGAGGAAAAGTATGCTCAAGGCCCTTCGGTTCGCGCTCATCGCTCTTGCGACCGTGACTTCGATCATGTTCGCCACGCCTGCTTCCGCGGGGATGGTTCCCACGCCCAAGCCGGCGCCGGACAGCGCTCAGCGCGAGGCCGCGAAGGAGCTGTTGAAGTACCGGCTCTCCGAGACCGGGCCTCTTCCGGCCGGAATCGACGACAGGCTGGAGCGGATGTCCACGCAGGATCTTGTCGTGCTCGCCGGCCATTTCGAGTCGGCGCGGAGCGCGGGCTCGATCGCCCTGGCCGTGGGCATCGCCGCTGCGGTCGCGGTGGTCGTAACGTTCATCCTGTTTGAGACGTTCTACCCGGAAAAGTAAGTGAGCGTTCTGCGAATCATCGGGGGCATGGCCGCTCTGGCCGTGCCCCTTTTTTTTTCGGGGTGCGGCGCACCTGGCGAGTATGTGTCCAACCCGCCGCCGGGAATGGTCCGCGTCCCCGCGACGCTTCCGCAGGGCGGTTTCCTCGACTGCGGACCTGAAGTTCTCTCGGCGGTTCTTGCGCTCTACGGGAAGCCGGCCGATGTGCAGGAAATTTCCGACGGGATCTGCGAGAAAACGAAGGGCGGCACGATGCCCCTCGCGCTCGCGGCCTGGGCGGGGAGATACGGCCTCAGGACGCTTGCGGCCCCCGGCTGCCCCGATGCCACCCTCGCCGCCGCGCTCGAAGCGGGAATCCCCGCCGTCACGATGGTCCAGCTCGCCCCTCTCACGTTCCACTTTTACCTCGTCATCGGCGCGCCCCCGGGCGAAATCGTCTGCGCCGATTACGACCACGCCGTCCGTCTTTTCAAGAAATCCGAATTCGACAAAATCTGGAACCGCACGCACCGCTACACGCTCTTCATCGCCCCCGACGTCTCAGCCATCCCCTACGATGAAAAGGACTACCTCTCTCGCCTCGAAGAGCCGCCATTTCCCATCGACTGGGTCGATGCGCGCACCCACTACCTGATCGGACTCGACTACGAACAGCGGGAGCTCTTCAAGCTCGCCAAAATCGAGTACCGCCGCGCCGTGGACCTCGACAGCCGCCGGGTCGATGCGGCCCTCGCGCTGGGCAACCTGTATTTCTTCAAGGAGGACAATGTCGGGGAAGCGGTGAATGCCTACCGCCGCGGCGCGCACGCGGGCGGCTCCTGCGCGAACAACCTTGCATTCGTGCTCTCCGAAAAGCTCGGCAAGCCCGGGGAAGCGTGGGGATTTGCGAAGGCGGCGGAGGCGCAGTGCGTCCGCCGGTCGGAGCCATGGTTCTCGGCGCTCGACACCCAGGGGACCGTTGCGATGCGCCTCGGCCGACCGCGAGACGCGATGGACTCCTGGAAGCGCGCCGCGGATGCGTGCGGCGAAGCGGAGCGGGAGAAGCGGGGACCGTTCCTGGTGCAGGCGACGCGCGCGGCGATCGCGGCAGGGGAGCGGGCCGCGGCGGCGGAACTCATGGCGCGGGCGGAGCAGGACGGGGTGGATGCCGTGGCGCTCGCGGAACTCAGGGAACTGCTGAAGAAGCCCTGACCACATAGGCGCTTCAAAAAAAAAGGCCCGGCGCGAGGCCGGGCCTTGGCAATCTCAAGAAGAGCTTTTACGGGTTATAGCTCGTCAGGTACCCGTGGTCCCAGAGCAGTTCGGAAAGAACGATGACGCCCGCGACGACCACGCCCGCCGCAATCGCGACGATGCCCAGGGCGTTTCCGGCGTTCTCCATCGCCATCATGTGCGCGACCACCATCGTCCGCGTCTCGGCCTTCAGAAGCATCGCCGCGGCGGCGACCTGCGAACCCGACATGCCCGCCCGCTCCGCAGCCGCTTTCAGGATTGCCACTTCGACATCCGCCTGCGACGTGGCGGGTGCCTTCGGGGTTGTGACCATCCCGGCCTGCACCGGGGCCGTCATCAGGGTCGTGGACAGCAATGCCATGGCGACGAGCGCGACGCGGCAAACCTTCAGCATGCGTTCCTCCTGTAGCCGGACTCGGAAGACGTCCCCCGCTTCAATGAGCCGGAAGTCTAGGGCGTAGGGCGGTGGCGAGTCAAAACCTATTTGCCCGGGTTCCCCTCGTATTTTTCGATGGCCAGGTCGAAGGGACCGGATTCGAGCTCGACGACCAGGCCGGAAGCGTAGAGGACGAGGCGTTTCCCTGCGCGGGGAGACTTTTCCCAGACCAGCGGTTTGCCCGGTGGGAGGTCCGTTTCAATGGCGTCACGGGTCACCCGGAAACCGCATTTCCCCCACTCCCCGCGGTCGAATTCTTCCGGAGAGATGCGCTCGGCGTCCCGGGGTGTATTGAGGAAGCGAGGCTCCAGAAGGCCGGCGTCCTTGAGGTCGGTCCAAAGGTTTTCGCCGCTGCGTGGCGCGCTGCCGCGCTGTTCGAAGTACCGCTTGATCCGGGCGCCGACTTCCACCAGCACGGCGCGGCTGGCTCCCGCAACCTGCTGGTCGCGATAGACCCGGATGTCAACCTTCCAATGTCCCTGCTCCCTGACGCAGGGAAGGTCCACGAGGCCGGTTCCCATCTGGAGGACAAGGACGGCCGTATCGCCGTCTTCATCGACCTTCACGAGCTGCGCGGTGAGGGTGCGAAGCGCCGTGCCGGCGTCGCGCGTGGTGGCGCCCTCGAAGCCGAGGAGATTCGCCTTGAGCAGCCCGACGTCCTCCGTCGCGACGCCGATTTTGACCTTCATGAAGGCGCCTGCGGGAGTATTGGGAATCTCGACCTCCTGGTGGCAGAAGGGGCAATCGTGAGTCTCGGTCTCGGGCTTCGGCGGGTCTTCGGCGGAGGTCAGGGGAAAGGGAAGGCGGCCGAGGAGTGCCCCGGCGGCGAGAAGGGCTGCAACGGGGAGAGTTCGGCGCATGAGAGGGCTCCTGGCGGGTTTGGGTCTGTTCTTTATACAACCCCGGCTGGCGCGGGGGTTTCCCAAATAATGTCCTGGGGGAGCGGATGGGCGAAGGCGAGGGAGCGGCGGACAACATTTCCCATACAATATTCCGCCGCGTTGCCCGTTAACCATGCAGGAGCCGCGATGGACCTGGATTTCGTCCGGCAGTGTCAGCGAGGCGACCCGGCGGCCCTGGCCAGGATGGTTGACCAGGTCCAGGGGCCGCTGATGGGCTACCTCTGCAGGATGATGGGTGACCGGGTTCGCGCGGAGGACGCGCTGCAGGACACCATGCTGCGCGCCCTTCGGGCCCTCCCGGACTGGCGGCCGACCGGGTCCTTCGAAGGCTGGCTCTTCGCAATCGCGAGGAATTGCGCGATGGACCTGCTTCGGGAAAGAAAGATGGCCAGCCTGGACGGCGAAGAACGGCCGGGAGATTCGGTGCCGGGGACGGAAGAGTCGGCGGAAGACCGGGTTGACCGCGGGATTCTGACGGGGCATCTGCAGGAAGCGCTGGCCGGGCTTCCGCAGGAGCAGCGGGAAGTCGTGTCGCTGAGGATGTACGGCGGGTTGTCGTTCAAGGAGATCGCGAAAGTGACCGGGTGCCCGTTGAACACGGCGCTCGGGAGAATGAGATACGCGCTGTTGAATCTGAAAAAGACGCTGTCCGGCGTCGTGGTGGAGGAGTGACCGTGAGCTGCGAAGACATCAGGAACCTGGCGTTGCTCGCCGCATGCGGCGAGGCCGGCGAGGCCGAAGCGGCCTCGGTGCGGGAGCACTCCGCGAAGTGCCCGGCGTGCGCGAGCGAGATCCGCGCGCTTCACGAAGGGCTGGAACTGCTGAAGCACATGCCGCGCGAGGCGCCTTCGCGTGAAGCGCGGGAGCAGATCGGTTCGATGCTGCTGCGCGAAGCGCCGCGTCCGGCGCCGCGGTCGGTGCGCGGATGGGCGATCGCGGCGGCCGCGCTCATGGCGGTCACGGCAACCGCGCTGGCCTGGAAGCTGGGAGCGTGGGACGCAACGAAGCCGGCGACCGTGGCCCGCGGCGACAACCCCCAGCCCACCGAAACTACAAAAGTCGCGACTCATCAACCCGTCAAGAAGGTGCGGAAGCCCGTCAGCGCCGCTTCTCTTTCCACGTCCTTTGCAGACGAAGACGTTGACAGCCTCGCCGAGGACTTCAAGGACCTCGGCGGCAGCCGCGCGACCGTAGCGGCAAAACCGGACCCGAGCGCGGTCTGGTACGGCCAGAATTCCAACGCTGTCGATTCGATCTACGACACCCTGGAACAGATCACCGCTTCCCCTGACAAGTTCTGACCCTCAGAAAGGCCCGCCATGACCCGCTTCGCAACGCTTGCCCTCCTCGCCGCCCTCGCTTCGATTTCCTTCGCGCAGAATCCACCCCAGCCCCCGGGCGAGCCCGGCCGTCCGCCGCGCGGCGGCGGCCCCGGCGACGAGGACCGCATGCGCCTTCACGACCAGATGCGCATGCTCGACGAAAAACTAGCGAAGATCGAAAAGCGCTTCTCCGACGAATCGATGTCGGACGAAGAGGAAGCGAAGCTGCGGGCAGAGTCGAAGAAGCTGCAGGCGGAGCGTGGCGTGGTGGAGGCGAAGCTGAAGCAGATGGGTCCTGGGGAAGGCCCGATGAGGGGCGACCCGCGGATTCGGGAAGTGAGAGCGAAACTGGAGGAGCTTGAGAGCAAGGTCCGGGCGCTTGATGCGGCGGGCAAGGCGGAAGAGGCTCGTCGTCTGACCGCGGATGCCGATGCGCTGCGCGCGGAGCTTCGCGAAATGGAGAGCCGGATGCCCGGGGGGCCGGGGCGTCCTGGCGAGCCGCCGATGGGTCCGGACGGAATGGGCCCGGGCGGGCCGCGTCCGATGAGGGGCGTGACGCTGACGGCCGAGGACATTTCGAAGGCGCTGGCCTGGATCGGCGCGAACGAGCCGGTCCGGCTTCTGCGGCTCAACGACCTGAAGAAGCAGCACGCCGAGGAATACGAGCGCGCCGTGAACCAGGTCGCCTTCGAGATCCGGGACCTGCTCGCGATCAAGCAGAACGATACGAAGCGTTACGAGCGACGGGTCGAGCAGCGCAAGCTCGACTACAGGGCGACGGAGCTGGCGGAGAAAGTTCGCGGCGCCGGGGAGAACCAGGAGATGAAAGCGGAGAGAGAAGAGCTGAAGGAGGTTCTCGGAAAGCTGTTCGACCTGCGCGAGGCGGACCGTGAGCTCGAGCTGAAGCGGCTGCAGGAGGAACTGGAGCGGCTGAAGGACACGATGCAGAAGCGGCGCGACGCGAAGGAGAAGATCATTGAGAAGCGGATGGCCGAGCTGCTTGGGGAGGAAGACGGGCTCGAGTGGGAACCGGGCGGGACGAAGCACGGGGACCAGGGGAATCCACCGCCCGTACCCAGGGACAGGTAGGTTCCTGCGGTTCTGCACTGTGATCACCTTCCGCGCCGTTTCGGCGCCGGCGGCGCCTTCCTTCCTTTCTTCGGGGCGCTCACCGCTTCCACGTCCGTCGCTCCTGAATCCCGCATTTTCCCGGCCCGGGCATGCAGGTGGCGGATCGCGTCGCGGAGCTCCGCCGCCTTCTCGAATTCGAGCCGGTCGGCGGCGGCGAGCATCTCCTTCTCGAGGTCGAGGATGGCTTCGCCCGTTTCGTATTCCTTTTCCGTCAGGCCGACGAGCGCCCGCGCCATGGACTTCGCGCGGATTTCCCCTTCGATGCCCTGCTGAATCGCCTTCTTGATCGTGCGCGGCGTGATGCCGTGCGTCACGTTGTAGGCGATCTGGATCTCGCGGCGGCGGCTGGACTCGCTGATCGCGCGGTTCAGCGACTCGGTCATCTTGTCGGCGTAGAGGATGACCTTTCCCTCCACGTTTCGCGCGGCGCGGCCGATCGTCTGGATGATCGAGGTCTCGCTGCGGAGGAAGCCTTCCTTGTCGGCGTCGAGGATCGCGACGAGAGTGACTTCGGGGAGATCGAGCCCCTCGCGGAGCAGGTTCACGCCCACGATGCAGTCGAATTTGCCTTCCCGGAGCGACCTGAGGATCTGGACGCGTTCAAACGTCTGGATTTCTGAATGGAGGTACTTGGACTTCACGCCTTCTTCCTCGAGATACTCGGACAGGTCCTCCGCGAGCCGCTTTGTGAGCGTCGTCACCAGGGCGCGCTCCGATTTATGCGCGCGGTCCTTGATTTCCCGGATGAGATCCGGGACCTGCCCCTGAGCGGGACGCACCACGATCCCCGGGTCGACGAGTCCCGTCGGCCGGATGATCTGCTCCACCGGCACGCCGCCGGATCGCTTCAGCTCGTACGGCGCCGGCGTCGCGCTGACGAAGACCGTCTGCCCGACAACGGATTCCCACTCCGCGAACTTCAGCGGCCGGTTGTCGAGCGCCGACGGAAGGCGGAAACCGTGCGCGACCAGAGTCTCCTTGCGCGCCCGGTCGCCGTTGTACATCCCCTGGATCTGCGGCGCGCTGACGTGAGATTCGTCCACGATCGTCAGGAACCCCTTCGGGAAGTAGTCGATCAGGCACGACGGCCGCTCGCCGGGTTTGCGGCCGGATAGATGCCGCGAATAGTTCTCGATCCCGTTGCAGTAGCCAACTTCCTGAAGCAGCTCCAGGTCGTATTTCGTCCGCGCCTCCAGCCGCTGCGCTTCCAGCAGCTTTCCCTCCCCCCGAAGCTCCGCAAGCCGCCCGGTCAGCTCTTCGTGAATGTGCTCGATCGCCGCCACCATCTTGTCCTGCGGCGTGACGAAATGCTTCGCGGGGTAGACGGAGTAATCGTCGAAGAGGAACAGGTCGGAGCCCGTTACCGGGTTGATCTCCGTGATTTTTTCGACCGTGTCGCCGAAAAGCCGGATGCGAAGCGCCGTCTCCGCGTAGGCGGGGTAAATCTCCACGACGTCGCCCTTCACGCGGAACTTCCCGCGCGTCAGCGCGACGTCATTGCGCTCGTACTGGAGTTCGATCAGGCGGCGCAGCAGGTTGTCACGCGGGATGTCGTGGCCGGAGCGGATGGGGATGACCATCGACCTGTAATCGGCGGGCGTGCCCAGGCCGTAGATGCACGACACGGACGCGACCACGACGACGTCGTCCCGGGAGAGCAGCGCGGACGTCGCCGCCAGCCGAAGGCGGTCGATGTCCTCGTTGATGTCCGCGTCCTTCTCGATGTAGATGTCCTTCTGCGGGATGTACGCCTCGGGCTGGTAGTAGTCGTAGTACGACACGAAGTAGTGCACTGCGTTCTTCGGGAAGAACTCCTTGAATTCCGAGTAGAGCTGCGCCGCCAGCGTCTTGTTGTGCGAAATCACCAGCGTCGGCTGCCCCCACCGCGCGATCACGTTCGCCATCGTGTACGTCTTGCCGCTGCCGGTGACGCCGAGAAGCGTCTGCGCCGCGCGCCCCGCTTCGAGCCCGGCCATCAGCTTCTCGATGGCTTCAGGCTGGTCCCCGGCCGGTTCGTAGGGCGCGTGGAGTTCGAAGGCCGCGCGCCGGCCGGGGTCAGATGGAAGAGGGGAGTGCGAAGGATTGGAGCCGCTGGACATGCCCGCATTAGACTTCCCGCGGCAAAGCGGCGTCCATTACCACCGTCACGGCGAAAAAGGAGATCCCATGATCCGCGGCGTTCACACGATGTTCTACACCTCGAAAGCGAAGGAGCTTCGCGCCTTCCTCCGCGACAAACTCGGTTTCCCCTCCACCGACGTCGGCGACGGCTGGCTCATCTTCGACCTGCCGGAAGCGGACATGGGGTGCCATCCCGCGGACCCTGCCCACGCGGACTCAAAGTCGGGGACGCACGCCATTTCGTTCTACTGCGACGACATCGAGAAGACCGTCGCAGGCATGAAGAAGAAGGGCGTGAAATTCGACGGTCCCGTGCGGGACTTTGGGTACGGACTGGTGACGTTCTTCCAGGTCCCGGGAGGGTTCTCGCTGCAGCTCTACCAGCCGAAGTACAAGAAGAAGGCGCGCAAAAAGTAGCCGGTCGAAACCCGGCCTGCCCCGGCGGTGTATGAGGGAGCAATCCCACACCCGAGGTCCCCATGCGCATCACCGTAGCCGCTTCCATGCTCGCCGTCGGCTTGTTCGTGGCCTGCGCTGGCGAACCGATGCCGCCAGATGCGGAGCTTGAGAAGGTCGCGATAGAGTCCGACGGAAACCGCGTCGCCATCCTCGACGGCGCGGGGTACGTGTACAACCGCGAAGCGAAGAAATGGGAGTTCTACAAGCGCCTCTGGGAGAAGGACTGGTTCGAGAAGAACTACGCCGTAGACGGGGACCGGGTATTCCGGATTTCCGATGACGGCAGCAAGGTTGAAGTCTCCAGGCGCTTCAAGTCCGGATTCGAAGACGCCGCGACGATCAAGGACCTCATCGGCCTGAAACACGGTTGGACCGCGTTCACGGTTCAATCCCCGAAGGCCCTCGATGTCTCCGACTACGTAAAGCTCCGAAACCGGATCCTCAAGGAAGGCGCACCCTTCCTCGACAACGTCGTCGAACCGTCCACCGCTAAGGCCCACGGCGGAAAGACGGCTCTGCGCACGTTTTCCGTAGCCTCCACTAAAGAAATGGTTTGCGCCAAGTCCTCGCTCCAGTCAGAGCTCATCCACTTCAGGAAGGGCGACGACTTCTGGTACAGCGCCTGGTATTTCATCGAAGACCGCGTTCCCTTCACGCTCATGGACCTCGAGTCAACCTGGATCGAGGGGCACTCCGGCATTCGGATTACCACTTCCGGAAAGGGGCTCGGATTTGAACTGAAGCACCCGCCGAAGCCGCACTACCGGCCGACGAATCCGACGCCGATCCCGGTGGGAAAGTGGTTCCGCGTCGTCGCGCACGTGAAGCTCGACGAGAAGGACGGCGTCTGCGAACTCTGGCAGGACGGAGTGAAGGTCTGCGAAGGGAAGGGGCAGACGCTTCCGTTCGCGGAGGCCGTTTACAACTCGCTGGAGGTCGGAATCAGCGCCACGAATGTCGAGAGCACGACGTGGGTGGATGACGTCGAGGTCTCCGACGAGGACCTCAAGTAGGCCCTACGGCGCGGTCGTGAAGAGCCAGGCGTGCCCGACGCCCAGCGACACTCCGCTGGTGTTCAGGATGCCGGCCGCGAGCGACGCCGTGTAGGTCATGGACGGCATCAGCAGGGCCGAGGGCGTGAAAGTGGCCTCGTGCGTGGTCGCGTTATACGTGATCGTGCCGGCGATGGGCGCGCCGCTGCCGTCCCGCACGATAAACGTCCCCGTATTGATGGAGAACGGGTCCATCGGGTCGCTGAAGCGCACCAGCACGACGGCCGTCGGAAGAACGCCCGTTTCGTCCGGGACGGGCGATTCGTATTCGATGTCCGGACGGTTGACCGTCTCGTCGCCATTGGTCTGAACGGCGCTGGAGCTGTGCTTCTCTTTGCAGCCCGCGACCAGGAAGGCAATGACGACGGCGATTGCCAGGATTCTCACAACGGCCTCCTTCGACGAGCGGCCCCCCGCTTGCTTGCTTATCCTACCCGATCAGCTGCCATTCGCCGGATTCTGATGGCGCATCGGCAGTCGCTTTTCCAGGACCGGCGTCGGATCCGCAGGGGCGGGCCGTGACTTTGCCTGCTGTGATTCGGGCGCACCCAGGTCTCCTGGCTGAAAGTGCGCGCCGCCCGCGGCTCCCATGATGACCATGACCGCCTGCGGGTCGGACCCGCGCCGGGCCACGATGGCCCCGACGATTCCTGCGATGCCACAGGCGACCAGATTGAGTGGGGTCAGGGCATCCTCGATGAGGAACGATCCTCCGTGCGACCCGAGGACCACCAGGGCCTCCGCGAGGGTCAGGCTCCGGGAGCGGGAAGCGGCGATGGCGAAGCCGGCGACATTCCCTGAGAGGCAGGAAATCGTGGAGAGTGCGCCCGCCAGCAACATGACGGTGCCGCTCGCGCGTTTTGCGGTGATCCGCACGGCCAAGCCGATGAAGATTCCCACGCTGGCTCCGAGAAGAGTGCTCCGAAGCACCCAGAAACCCAGCGCTGCAGCCCATCCCGCGGCGCAGACCAGGGCGACGACTGAACCGGCGAAGTAGGAAATCAGAAGAGATTCGCGGCTGTCTGACGGGGGCTGGGGGGCCGGCGAACTCATCGAGCCATCCTACCTCAGTGGCTCTTCCCTGCGCCCACGCCCTTCGCGGACTCCGCCGCCTTCACAGCTTCCAGCGCCCCGGCCTTCCACGATTGCACCTGGTTGCGACCGCTCTTCTTTGCGACGTACAGCGCTTCGTCGGCGCGCGACACAAGTTCTTCGGGCACCTTCATGTCGGCCGACCACTCCGCGACGCCGAAACTCGCGGTGACGCTGAGTTTCTTCGTCTCACCCTGGATCGTCTTCGCTTCGAGTTTCTTGCGCAGCCGCTCGGCGAGCGCGGCGGCCTGCTCGGCGGTGGTCTCTGGGCAGAGGACGCCGAGCTCTTCTCCCCCGTAGCGGTACGCCTCGTTGGAGCTGCGGATCGATTCCTTCACGATCTTCGCGACTTCCTTGAGGACCATGTCGCCGGTGAGGTGGCCGTAAGTGTCGTTCACGTTCTTGAAGTGGTCCACGTCCACCATGATGAGGGCGAGGGGCTCCGAGTGGCGGCGGGCGATCGCTTCGTGGTGGTGGAGCTGGTTGGAAAAGTGGCGCTTGGTGAAGAGCTTCGTCATGCCGTCGCGGATGGTGCGTTCGTAGAGGTCGGGTGTCTTGATCGCGAGGGCGACGAAGTTCATGAGCTCGTGGAGTTCGCTTTCGAGCCGCTTCGCGAACGCCGCGCGCTCCTTCTCGTCGCCTTCCTGCGGGATTTCCACCTGCAGCGCACCGATCGTCTCGCGGTCGGCGGTGATCGGGATGGCGAAGCGAAGCACGGCGCCGTCGTCGCGGGAGATCAGCCGGCGGCCGGTGAAGGCTTCACCGGCGATGCTGCCGTCGACTTTCGCGCGGGCCAGTTTCGCGGGCTCGGTGACGGCGTCGCCCTCGCGCCAGACGGCGCGGAGCTGGAGCTTTTCGTCGGCGACGAGGTGAATGGCGACCAGCCCCGTGTCGGGGGTTCCGGCCGCCTGCGCCACCAGCCCGAGGACCTTCTTCGCGATCGCGCCGAACTCCAGCTCTTCGCGCAGCACCAGCATCATCTCGCGCGCCGCCGTCAGGAAATCGACGCGGCGCTCCAGCTCATGTTTCGAACGCGCTGCTTCCTGCCCCGCGGTCAGGTAGACGTTTGCTTCCTTCGTCAGTTCCTTCTCGCGGCGCCCCGCGAGCGCCAGCAGCAACCCCAGCACCAGCGCATAAATGGAGGTCAGCGCCGCGAACGCCGCGAGCATCGGGATCACGCCGCCCTGGTTCGCGGCCGCCTGGTACTCGTCGCTGAACTGCCACACGGTCGCGAGGATGAACGTCGCGGCCGGAAGCGTCGCGAAGAGAGCGAACCAGGCGAAGCGCCTTTTCAACGCGCCTCCGTGAACTGCGAGATGCGTTCCGCGGCGCGGCGGGTGACGCCCTTCACGCGCCGGACTTCGCCGGGATGCCGGAACGGTCCGTTCGCGGCGCGGTCGGCGACGATGCGTTCGGCTGTCTTCGGGCCGACGCCCGGAAGCAGGTCGAGTTCACGCACGGATGCCACATTCAGGTCGAGCCTGGCGAGCGGCGGTTCAGGCGGCGGGACCGGACCGAAGGAAGGAATCGCGAGCACCGCGGCGGCGAAGGCGCCGGCGATGGACGCGAGGGCCGCTGTCCGCGATGTCATGGTCCCCCATGTTAGGGGACGTCGGCCCGGAGTCAACCTGGGGCGCCGGAACCGTTGGCGGGGAAGTTCAGGCCACGGGGTTCAGGGCGGCGCTCCCGGACAGGACCGCGAGAATGTTCTCCGCCGCCATCGCCGACATACGGTTCCGCGTTTCGACGGTGGCGCTCGCGATGTGGGGGAGAAGGACGGCATTCTCGAGTTCCAGCAATCCCGCGTGAACGGCGGGCTCCTGCTCGAATACGTCGAGCCCCGCGGCGAAAATCCTCTTGTGACGCAGCGCGTCAACCAGCGCGCTCTCGTCCACGACCGGCCCTCGCGAGGTGTTGACGAGGATCGCCGACGGCTTCATGCGCGCGAGGAACGCGGCATCGACAAAGTGCTTCGTCTCCGCCGTCAGCGGCGTATGCACCGAAACGACGTCGGACGTCGCGGCAAGCTCTTCCTTCGTCACCCCACGCGCCCCGCACTCCTTTTCAAACTCCGGCTCGACTGAGCGCGAGTGATACACGATCTCCATCCGGAATCCCTTCGCCATCCGCGCGACTTCCTGCCCGATCCGCCCCGCCCCCAGGATCCCCAGCCGTTTCCCCACGATCGTCTGCCCCTGCAGAAGCAGCGGGTCCCAGCCCTTGAATCGCCCCGCCCGCAGGAACCGCTCCGCTTCGCCCACCCGCCGCGCCGTCGCGAGGATGAGCGCGAACGCGAGCTCCGCCGTCGCCTCCGTCAGGCAGCCGGGAGTGTTCGTCACCGTCACGAAGCGCTTCCGCGCCGCCGCGAGGTCGATGTGATCCGTCCCGACCGACATCGTCGCGACCACGCGCAGCCCCGGCAGGTCGAGGACGTCCGCGCCGATCTTGTCCGTCAACTGGCACAGAATCCCTGAGCACCCCTCGCCGCGCCGCGCGATTTCGCCCGGCGCAAGCGGCCCCGTGCTCATGTCGACGGTGACGTGCGGGAACAGAAGCGCGAGCCCGGCTTCGGGAATCGGACGCGTGACAAGGATTCGGGGCACACGGACAGATTAGAGGCGACGGTGAAGAGCCGCAACGTTCGCTTCCCGCCCCGGCCGCCCGCGCCGCACAATCCGCCTATGCATGCTTCGGAAGTCACCGCGCTGGTCCTCGCCCTCTACGATTTCTCAAACACTTCGCAGATCGCGGTGCTGTTCACCCGCGAACTGGGAAAAGTGCGCGGGCTGGCCAAGGGAGCGAAGAGGGGCGACGGGTCGTTCCAGGGCGGGCTGGACGTCGGGTCCGTCTACCGCGTGCGGATGCTGGCGAAATCTGAAGGCCTCGACCTCCTCACGAAGTCCGAAATGTCGGAGACGTTTCCCGGGCTGCGCACCGATCTCCCCGCGCTGTACGCGGCGTTCTACGTCATCGAACTGGCGGACGCCCTGACCGTCGAACACGACGCCCAACCCGAATTCTGGGACGCGGCCATCTCCGCCCTCCGCCTCCTCGACCGCGCCGCGCCGCGCGACATCGTTCTCTTTGCCTTCGAAGCGGCCGCCATGCGCCTCCTCGGCTTCATGCCGCGCGTTGACGACTGCGCCAGTTGCGGCGGAAAACTTCCTGCCCGCCCCGCTTTTTCCCCGCGGATCGGCGGTGCGCTCTGCGCCGCCTGCGCGCCTGCCGACCCCGGGGCCAGGCTTGTCTCGGCTGGCGGGCTCAAGATGCTCGCGCGCCTCGCGGAGGGGACCATCCCGCTCGAATCCCTGAACGTGGAAGGGCGAATCGGCGCGGATCTGCGCGCGGCGTTCGACCTGTTCTGGCTCAATCTCCTCGGCCGGGAGGTGAAGAGCGCGCGATTCCTTGTCCGCTGAAATTGCGGATTGCGGGCGGGTAAGATACTTGCGTGGTCAACACCCACAGTAAAGCGGGAATTCCCCCTGGAGCATCATCACCCGGAATGACCCGGCTTGCGTGCACCTTCCTGGCGGGCGTCGCCGTCTTGCTCCTGTTCCTCATGGCCTTCACGGCTGTGATGTGGCGCGATTGGTTTCCGCGAAAATCCCGGCTACCGCCGATCCCGCCTCAGGTCCCTTTCGTTCAGTTTCCGAATCTCGCCGACGTTGTTCGGATGGAAGTGCAAAGAAACGAAGAACGACCGGCTGCGTGGCACGAGATCGCGAAGGCCGATCTGCCGCTCTTCGTTTCGGCTTTGCAAACCAATCAGGTGTGGTTGAGACCCGAGGACGTGTTCTGCGTCCGGTTCGCTCCTGAGACTCACGTCTTCCGGATGACGGACGCGTTCGGGGTGACGTGGCAGTTCTCCGGGTATGCGGGCATGGCGGAGTTCACGACGCTCAATGTCAACGGAGCCACTCCGGCAGGAGCCTTTGGACGGTACCTGATGAAGCCTGCGGATCCGGGAGCTTGTGCAGCGGCGGTCGCCCGGGCCTGTGGTCGTTGATCTTCCGCCTGCGGCCACTTCGCCGCTTGCCGTCCCGCGTCTTTCCCGATAATCTCCGCCACCCCGTTTTTCTTTTCGGAGATCGTGAACGATGATGCGGACCCTGGTGATGGTGAAGCCGGACGGCGTGCAGCGCGGCCTTGTCGGCGAAGTGATCGGCCGGCTCGAGCGAAAGGGACTGAAGATCGCGGCTCTCAAATTCCTCAACCTCGGCAAAACGCGCGCGGAAAACCTCTACTCGGTGCACAAGGAGCGGAAGTTCTACGCTTCCCTCATCAAATTCGTCACCGGCGGCCCGGTCTGCGCCATCGCGGTCGAGGGCCCTGCGGCGATCACGCTCGTGCGGAATCTCATGGGCGCGACGTTCGGGACCGAAGCCGCTCCCGGCACGATCCGCGGCGACTACGGCGCTTCACGCTCCTTCAACCTCGTTCACGGCTCGGACTCGCCCGAATCGGCCGCGCGCGAGCTGCCGATCCTGTTCGAAAACTCGGACTTCGTGGACTACAAGGTTCTCGGCGCCCCGTGGGTGTACGACGAGGCGGAGGACAAGTAGATGAAGGGTCCGCTTCGCTTTCTCTGGAACCCCGGCGAAGCGGCGGCGGAGGGCGGGCGGGTGGCGACGGCGGCTTCGGCCTGCGCGGCGGCGGCGTTTGCGCAGGGGGTCGCGCTCAAGCTGATCGTCGAGCGGCCTGAGTTTTCGCACAAGGACGCGCCCCCGGTGTCGGCGTCCTGGTGGGCGGTCGGCGCGAGCGTCGCCTGCGTAGCGCTGGCGGCGTGGTTCATCCGGGCGACGCTGATCGAGCTCGTGCTGGACCTGAAGCGGAAGCAGCGCAACATGCGGGCGACGCTGCGCGCGACGGCGCTGATCTCGGCGCTGGCGGCGGCGATCGGCGCGACGTGGGGATTCGCGGCCGTCGCGGTGGTGCCGAAGGGCGCGCCACCGGTGATCGAATTCAAGGAAGGCGACCCGGCGACGAAGGCGACGGTCGCCCCGACGCTCTGGGTGCTGACGGTCCCGTTCGCGGCGATCTGGGCGTGGCGGGCTGCATGGGAGGGAAGGGCCGCGGCAAAGCTCTACGGAAAGCCGGCGTGGCTCGCCATCCTTGTCTCGCTGGCCGCCGGTCTCGCCGCGCTTCTCCTCGCGTTCATCGCCGTCCCGAGCGCCGCCGCCCAGTACGACCGGATCTCTCATGCCTTCAGCCGATGACGGGGCGGATGCCGCGGAGGCGCTGCGTTCGCGGCTCCAGGCCGCGCTCGCCAAGTGGCGCGACCGCGCCCGCGGGAAAATCTTCAAGCTGAAGCAAGCGGCGGAAGACACCGCGAAGGCTGATGAATTGCGGTTGTTCGGCGAAGTGCTGAAAGTCAACCTGCCGCAGGTCAAGCGCGGCGCCGAGACCGTGACGCTGCCGAACATCTTCGGCGGCCCCGACCTGAAGATCCCGCTCGCGAAAGCAAAATCTCCCGCCGAGAACATGCGCGCCTACTTCAAGCAGTACCAGAAAGCGCTTCGCGGCACCGAGGAAGTCGCCCGCCGCCTCGCAGCCGAAGAGCGTTCTCTCACGAAAATGTCCGGCGTGGACGACGAAATCGCCTCCGCCGACGCCGCCGGGCTCTCAGGGATCGAGGCGCGGCTCCAGGAGCAGGGCCTCTTCCCGCGCCCCGTGAAAATGCGCGAAATCGTCCGTTCCGAAAAAAAAGGACCGAAGCACTTCGTGTCCGCCGATGGATTGGATATCCTTGTCGGCCGTAACGCGGAAGAGAACGAGGGGTTGTCGCTTCGGTTGGCGCGTGGGAACGACGCCTGGTTTCACGCGGAGGACAGGGCGGGGGCTCATGTGGTCGTCCGGCTTCCGTCCGGCACGGAAATCCCGCAGGAGACGCTTCTCGACGCGGCGACTCTTGCGGCGTACCACTCGAAGTTGCGCGGGCGGCCGGTGGCCGAGGTGACGTGGACGCTGGCGAAGTGGGTGACGAGGGCGAGGAATGCGCCGGCGGGGACGGTGATCGTGCAGAAGGGAAAGACGCTTCGGTTGAGAGTGGAGCCCGCGAGGCTGGAGAGACTGATGGAGCCGACGCGGAAACTGGGAGAGGAGTGAGCGATGGCCGGCGCGAAAGGGCAGCGGCGGTGTCCGGCGTGCGGGAAGGGATTCCGCGCGCGGAACCGGGTGCACGTATTCTGTTCGCGCGAAACGTGCAAGGCCGCGCGGCGCGCGGGGTACATGAAGCGGTACATGTCGGGGTGGAAGAAGAAGCACCCGAACTACTGGAAGACTGAGCGGCAGAGGGAGTACATGAAGCAGTGGCGGGAGGCGCATCCCGAGTATTTCAAGGGGTGGCGGGACCGTGCGAAGCGGCGGAACCGGGCGCGGTAGCGTGGGAGTGCTGAGCGCCGGGGTCGCGTTCGTCGGCGGGCGGTGGGTCGAGGGGGTGGAGGTCCGCCACGAAGCAGGGCGGATCCGGTCGGTGAAGCGGGTTCGCGGCGCGGGGAAGGGGCGGATCCTGCTGCCGGGGCTCGTAAACGCGCACGCGCACCTGGAGCTGACGTTTCTCGGCGGAAGGCTTGCGCCGGCGCCCTTCCCTGAGTGGGCGAGGCGGCTGATGGAGGAGCGGGCGAAGCGGTCCCCCGGGGACATCGAGGAATCGATTCGGGAAGGAATCCGTCGCTCCGTCGCCGCGGGGACGGCGGCGGTCGGCGACTTCGCCTGGCTCTCCAAAAATGACGCGCTGCGTCAATCGGGCCTGCGAAGCGTCAGCTGGCGCGAGGCGATCGGCATCGCCCCGGAACGGGCAGACGAGGCCGCCCGGAGGGCGCTGGGATTCCTGGAAAGAAAAACTTCGACCTGGTCGCCGGGACTCGCCCCCCACGCCCCGTACTCCTGCAGCGGCGAACTCTACCGCCGCCTCTTCCTCGAGGCCCGACGCGCCCGCGTTCCTTTCGCGACCCACCTCTCGGAGCTCCGCGAGGAGGTCGAGTACCTCCGCTCCGGCGGCGGGCCCTTCCGCGACATGCTCCGCCGCCTCGGGCGCGACGCCGGAACGTGGCGGCCGCCGCGCAAGCGCCCGGCGCCGTACCTCGCGTGGCTGGGCGCGCTTCGCGGCGCCACCGCTGCGCATGCGAACTACCTGACGGCCGCCGACGTCGCGCTCCTGCGGCGCTTCCGCGTCGCCGTCGTCTGGTGCCCCAGGACGCATGCGTTCTTCGGCCATCCGGCGCATCCCGTGAAGCGGCTTCTGCGTGCGGGCGTGCCGGTGGCGCTGGGGACGGACTCCCTGGGTTCCTCCCCGACGCTGGACGTCCGCGGCGAGATTCGCGCCGCGACGGCGCGCGGGCTCTCGCTGGAGACGGCGCTTCGGATGGCGACGGAACATGGTGCGCGCGCGCTCGGCCTGCGCCGATCCGGAAGGATCGCCGCAGGCTGCGCCGCAGATTTCACCGTGATCGGGGGTGAATTGCCGGGCGACCTTCTTGACGGACCGGTTCTGGAGGTGATCGTGGCAGGCCGCCGGCCAGTGGTGAGCCAGCTTTGATTCCGGCGGTTGCGTTCGAAGGATGCAACCGGTGGAATCAGGCGTGTCGAACCACCAGGTTAGTTTCTTGACTTCAGCAACTTCCTTACCAGAATGCCCGGACTTCCCGGGGAGGGAACTTTTGTGTTTCCAAGATGCGTGGCCGTGCTGGCGTGTCTCATGGCCGTCCTGCCCGCCATGGCGCGGCCGCAGGCTGCAGGGGTGAGGGTCACGGGCCCGGGCACGCCGGCAGCGCTTGCGCCGAGGCCGGGCGTTCGCGCAACGCTGATCGTGACCGACGTCCCCAAAGCCAGGGTCGAAGTGCGCGACTCCGAGGAGCGCGAGGACCTGATCGTGGTCGCCTGGGCCGGGGGCGAACCGCTCGCCCGGCGTGCAGGTCGCACGAACGGCGGGCTGGACAACTCGTTTGAGTGCGACTGGCCGGAGGCGGAGCCGGCGGAACGGTTCGAGGTCGAGTTTCCCGAAAGCAATTCTCGCGTTGAAGGGCGAGTGTTCCGGCCCCCGTCCGAGTGGACTGTTCCTCCTCCCGTACGGGTGGAAGCGCTGGGCGGATGGATCTGGAGCGAACGCGATTCGGGGCAAGAGTCCGCGGCGGTGGTGGGCGGGCGGCTGAGCGTGAGCCTCGGGAAGGGATTCTGGGTTGAGGCGTCGGCGGAGACGTCGGCGGGGAGGCAGGAGAGGTTTGAGGCGGAGGTCGTGCCGGGGAAGGTGGTGATTGTGACGGGAGGGGCGCCGAATCCGACTCCCAGTCCCAACCCCAATCCGAACCCCAACCCCAACCCCAACCCCAACCCCAATCCCAATCCCAACCCCAATCCCAATCCCAATCCAGCGCCAAGCCCCACACCAAGTCCTGCGCCCCCCAGCACGACTCAAACAACTCCATCCACTACCCGCGAAGTCCGTCAGCGCGACTATGTCAGAACCAATACCTACCTCGCCGGAGTGCGCTACGACGCCGTCACCTTCGGCCCGCTCACCGTGTTTGCCGCGGCCGATGTCGGGTTGTCCCATCGTCGATTCGAACGCAGTGACACGGAGTACGACCCCGTTGCGGAAGCCCGCACCGGCCTGGAATTCCGGCTGTCGGACGCCGCCCGCCTCTCCATCGAGTTACGCGGCAGGGAATCGCGGTCGCTCGACTCGCGGGGGAACCACCGTTGGCAGGGCGCCATCTCACCGTCGATCGGGATTGAGATCGGGTTCTAGGCGAAGGCCATCAAAGGAGTAGCAGGATGATCCGGAGTTTCCTTTGTCTGGCGCTGGCCGGCGTGGCCGTGGCCGAGCCCGCGCGCGCGACGCTGCGCGTGTACCCGCCAGACCGGAGCATCGCGGTGCGCGCCCCGTCCGCCACCGCAAGCCTGGAAGTCGTCCCGAGGAATTCCGCGACCGCGACCCTCAAGGTGCAGCCGGACGAGAAGGGGTACTGGAGACTCGAGGCCATTCCCCTGGCCGGAGGGGCGACCCTCTTCCATTCCGGGAAACCGTTGCTGGAACTCGTGCCGGGCGACGGCGCGGCGGCCGGAAACCCGCCGGTGCTGATCGAAGCGGGAGACTCGGCGATCGAAGTTCCGGCGCCGGCAACCAGTGCCCGCGCGCCGGAAGAGTGCTCGCTGAAGATCGAGAACGAGGCCGCTTCCATCCGGCAGGATTTTGATGGGGCCGATGTTTTTATTTCTGGTGAAGCGGCCTCCGCGCGCGCGGTGTTCCTCGGATTCGTCGCCCCCGACCAGGCCGGCCGGAACTCCGTCACCCTGTCCGCCGCAGATTTCACCCGCACCTGGCCCGCGCACGTCTACTCCTGGACCTGGGCGGCCGAACGCCCTCAGGTCGCGCGCGGCGAAACGGCTCGCTTCCGCCTCGTAATCGACGGCCTGCCCGAGGGGGCCGAATGCGCGATCACTCTCGCCGCCACGAACGGCCTCAAGCTCGTCGAGGCGCCCGGGACCTTTACACCGGCAGGCGAGGGATGCTGGACGGCGCGGGTCCGCGCGGGAACATTCCTCTTCGAGGCGCCGGCGGACGGCGACGCCGTCGTGACCGCGGACCTGGCGCCCGATTGCGAATCGGGGAAATGACATGAAGCGGATTCCGTGGGTTCTTGCGGTGGCGTTCGTGGCGGGCTGCGCGGGGGACCCGCCGCCGAAATCGAAGGAGTCCGAGGCGGCCTTCGAGCTCTACCGGATCGACTGCTTCTCGGCGCGCCAGGCGTGCGAGCTCGCCGCCGACTCAGCCGGGATGGAAAAGGGAACCCGCGGGCTCGGCGCGTTCCTCGAGGAATGGGCCGGGACCCCCCGCCTCAAGCCGCCCGATGACGCCGCCGAGCGCGGCGCCGCCCTCATCCAGCTCTTCACCGAACTCGACGCCACCCTCCGCTCCGCCCGCGCCATCGCCGACGGCTCCGGGGAGGACGAGGAATCGCTGAAGGCGATCGACGAAGCGCATCAGGCGATCAAGAGCGCGGCGGCGCTCGCGCGCGAGCGCGCTTCGGGCGCCGAACGGGACATCATCGAATTTGCGACGCGCGACCGGCAGAACGAACTCGCCAAGCTCATGCTCGATTCCGCAAAGGACATCCGCGAAACAACGATACCCCGGTGCGAAAACGCCGCGCGGGCGCTGGTGAGCGCGCGCGAGTCGTTGAAGCGGGCGCTGGCGACGAAGTGAGCGAGCGATGAGTCCTCGATTCGCGGTGCTCTGCCTGCTCCTTGCCGGATGCGGTTCGGATTCCGCGAAACAACCGGCGCCGCCGCCCGACCGCGTCGCCGATTTCACGCCGCTGCGCCTGGGCCAACCCTACCTCGGCGGAGCGCTCGAGGTCACGCGGCTCAGCCAGGACCGCACCGGAGGCCCGCTTCGCATCCGCGCCGCCGTGACCAACCGGACCGGGAGCCCGCTTCGGCTGCGCTGGCGCTTTCGCTACGTCGACCGCGACGGCTGGGAGCGGCGCACGCGGGACAGCGCGGCGTGGAGGGAGGCGGCGCTAGCGGCGGGGGAGGAGTGGACCTGGGACGGAGAAGCCGAGGTCGGTGACGCGGCGGCAGTCGGGATGGACTGGCGGTACGAGAAGTAGGCGCTTACGAGCCTTCTTCCTTCTTCAGCGGCCCTTCGATCGTCTTCATCGCCTTTTCCGCCAGAGCTGCGGCCATGGCGTTGACGTCGCGGCGCGTCCCTGAAGCGGTGAATTCGTCGCGATGGACTTTTCCGGAGCGCAGGCGGAGGAGGACGATGCGCACCTGGGCGCGCTCGCCGTTGACGCGCAGGTCGCCGAAGAGGACGGCGTCGGCGCCGTGAGTTCGACCGGCGGCCTCGGCGGCGGCCTCGACGTCCGCGGCGACGGCGATGTCGGTGCAGGCGCGGGATTTGGGGAGGACGACGACGCGTCCGCTGGCGGAGAGCTCGCGCGAAAGGAGGTCGGGGATTGCGGTCCGGAGCCATTCGCCTTCGGGGCCTGAGAGCTCCGCGACGAGAAGAAGCGGGCGTGCGGCCCAGGGGACGCCCTGTGTGGGCGGGCGGTCCGGGGATGCATCGGCCGGAATGGCGGGCGTGCCGCCGGACGAGGACACCCCGTGCACGACGGAGGGCGTGGAAGGCGAAGGGTCGGCGGGATGCCAGGTGCGGATCTTGTGCGCAGCGACCGCGCCGCCTGCGAGCAGGAGGATTGCTGCGGCAGCGACGGCGGGCCACTTCAACGTAGCGCGCCGCAGTGCCGCGTCCATCGCGCGGATCGCTTCGCGCGCGGTCGCAGGCCTGTCTCCGGGCTTTTTGGACATGAGGCGGGAGACGAGAGTCGCGACGGGGAGGGGGACGGACGGTTCGAGATCGCGAACGGCGATGGGCTCTTCCTCGGATATCCTGCGGCGAAGCTCGGCCGCATCTTCGGCGACGAACGGGATGCGGCCTGTGAGGGCGTGGTAGAGGGTGACGCCGAGCGACCAGAGATCGGTGCGCCCGTCGACGGTTCCGGTGCCGTGCTGCTCGGGGCTCGCGTATTCAGGGGTTCCTGCGAACTGTCGGGCGTCCATGACTTCGCCCGCCAGGGGCTTTGCGACGCCGAAATCCATCACGGTGACGTGGCCGTCAGGGCCCACCATGATGTTGGCGGGCTTCACGTCGCGGTGCGCCAGCCCCGCCGCGTGCGCCGCTTCCAGGGCGCGTGCCACCTGGCGGCCGACGCCCAGCGCGGTGCGCCAGGGCATGCGGCCGTCGTTGCGAAGGAGCTTTTCAAGCGTGCGGCCGTTCACGTACTGCATCGCCATGTACATGACGCCCGCGGTTTCGCCGGCGCGGTACGTCTCGATGATGTTGGGGTGATGGACTCGCGCCGCGGCGCGGGCCTCTTCCAGGAAGCGTTCCCGCGTGGCGGAATCGCGGACGGCCTGGGACCGGAGCACCTTGAGCCCGACGGGGCGGTTCAGCGCGAGGTCGCGGGCGCGGAACACGGCTGCCATGCCGCCACGGCCGAGGGGAGTCTCGATGAGGAAGCCATCGAGGGATTTCCCAGGGAAGCGATCGAGGGGAGTGGTTTCGGAGACGGGTTCCACGGTGTCCGGGTGAGTGTGAGTCTCTAGGTGTTAGACGGCCTAATCCCCTGTTGCGCTGAAGTGAATTCTAGAAAAAGTAGAGGCTAAATCGGGCTGCAAACTGCAAGCCCGGAGGAGTTTACGTCGTGAGATACCTAATGTCCGAGCAGGGAAGGGGTTACAACCTGACGATGATTGGGGCAGCGTTCCAGATTGTATCGATTCCAGACACGCTGTACCGTTTTGCACCACCTCGAATTGTTGAAATCCGAAATGCGCAGGGCGAACGGGCTCCAGCAAGGCGACTACGGCACGCTCAGGCGCACGTTCACGTCGAACGCCCAGGCGACGTCGAGCGCAATTTCAACGAAATAGCCCAGCCGGCTGTATTTCCCGTTCCAGGGACAGTAGGAGGGCGGCAGCTTGATTTCAAACGGCACATCCAGATCCCTCACCTGCGCCCCCGGGAATCGGATCGCCGTCTCGACGACCTCCGCCTGCCTCGTGTGCCCCTTCGCCACCACGTTTTCCACTCGCAGGACCCGCACGTTCACCCATCGGATCGTTTTCCCGGACGGATTGCCCACCCGGAATCCGCCCGTCACGCTCGCGCCCGGCCCGATCGGACCCGGATTCAGCCAGCCGCGCACGAAGACGCTTCCGTCGCTCCGATTGTCCCGGCCTTGCAGGCTCGAAGGGACCGGCGGGATCACCCGGATGGGATACCGCGCCGTCAGGTCGAACGCGCGCGGCACATCCACGACCGCTTCGAGCGCCCATGTCACCGTCGCGTGCGTCCCCTGGAACTCGGCGGGAGCGCCGGCGGGGACAAGGAACTCGAAGGGGTACTCGTACACGCCCGCCTTCAGGACCGGGTGAGCCGCCGTGCTCATCGCGTCGCCGACCGAGCCGAAGAACCCGAGCGGGTCCGCCGAACCGAAGAACCCGATCCGGTAGGACGCCCACGCGTGGTCCTCGCGGTAGGTGCGCTGGTGCTTGCCGCTTCCGACCGTGATGCGCGTCTGCTCGCGCCCGGTCCAGTAGAGCCGCACGCCGCGCACCGCGCGGTCCTTCGGCCAGTGGAGGCGAAGGACGCCGGTGAGCGGAGATCCGGGGAACGCGGCGGGGTGATCGAGGAAGAGGTCGAAGGCGCCGCAGGCGGGAACGCGGCCGGGGCGTGGGGGGAGGGGCTTGCGGCTGGCGCCGGCGTCGACGGGGAGGGCCATCGGCAGAGAGGCGACCGGGACCGGCTCGATGTTTTTCTTTCGGCGCGACGTCTTCGGCTCCCCGAGGACCTGCGCTTCCGCCACCGGCAGCTCCGCAGCGCCTCCGCGGATGCGGTCGCCGAGCCGGGAAAAATCGTCGCGTTCGAGCGAAGAAAAACAGATGTGGTCCAGCGTCCCTGACTTGCCGACGATCGCCACGCGTCCCGCGCCGAAGGAACCGCCCTCTGTTTCGCAACCTTTCACGTCACCGAGGCGGATCTCCCGGATCGACACCGGCCCGCCGAACCCGCGGTCGCCGATCAGCAAACGCGTTTTCGTCGCAACCACCCAGGTCTCGCCCGGATCGCCCGCGCGATTGCGCGACGATGACACGGACCAGGCCTCGCTCTCGCGGCCGAGGGCGTCCTCGAACTGCTTGCGGATGTCGATCGGAACCGTGGTCTTCAGGGCCATGGGTGAAGTGTGACATGGGGCCGTGGGAAACGGAAAACTTCAACTCTCAATCTTCAAGCAACGGTAGAACTACAAGACGACAACTTTGAAAGCATCGGCCTTGGGTGGCAGGAATTGAACTTGCCGATTCCGGGGAAGGGCCGCCTGCGCTCCCTCGCAGCGTCGCACTCCTTCGAATACACTTCCCCGATGCCCGACGCCCTCACCGACCCCGCCGGCCTTCGTTCCGCCATCGACGAACTTCGTCGCGGCCGCCGCTTCCTCGTCATCTGCCACGCCCGCCCGGACGGCGACGCCCTGGGGAGCCAGCTCGCGCTCGGCCGCCTGCTCGCTTCGCAAGGCAAGGAAGTCGACCTGCTGGTGGACGGGGGAGCGCCCGACGACCTGATGTTTCTTCCCGGCGCCGCGCGGATTGGAGGCAAGCCCGCCGAAGCGCGCCCGCCGTACGACGCGGTCGTCGTGCTCGACAGCGCGGGGATCGATCGCATCGAGGGGATGCGCGCCGCGATTCCGGCAGGCGCGCGCGTCGTCAATATCGACCACCACGCTTCGAACCCGAAGTTCGGAGCCGTGAACTGGGTCGAGCCGGAGTCGGGCTCCGTGGGCGAAATGATTTACGCGCTCGCGAAGGAAGCCGGGTGGGCACTCGACCGCGACGCCGCGGTCTGCCTGTACACCGCCGTCGTGACCGACACGGGGCGCTTCATGTTTCCGTCGACTCGCCCTTCCACTCACACGCTCGCCGCCGACCTGCTCCGTCTCGGCGTCGAGCCCGGCGTCATCCACCGGCACATCTGGGGATCGAAATCGCTCGCGGAGCTGAAGCTGCACGGCGAAGCGATCCGCGCCGTGAAGACGGCAGAGGGCGGGCGCATCGCGTGGACGAAACTGACGCTCGACATGTTCGACGCATGCGGGGTGGTGCCGACGGAGAGCCAGGAGTTCGTCTCCATGGTGAAGTCGATCAAGGGCGTCGAGGTCGCGATGCTTCTGCGCCCGTCGGAGGGCGGCACGGTGAAGCTGTCTGTTCGCGCCGAGCCAACCTGCAACGCCGCCGCGCTTTGCGCGCGCTTCGGGGGCGGAGGGCACAAGGCGGCGGCCGGCGCGACGCTGAAGATGTCGCTCGATGAAGCGGAGAAGGCAGTCGTTGAGGCAGCCAGGAGCCTGATCACGTGATCGCGTCTCTGTCGCCGAACGAGGAATTGTGGTGCTGCGCTGCTGTGTTTGTCGCGGCCGGCGCAGGAATCCTCTTCCACTGGTTTCTTGGGAGATCGCAACTCAAGCGGTGGGCTCAACGCGAGAGGCTCGTGCTGGAATGAGTTGCCGGCGTGTGGGTCCCTACGCTCTACAACGGACGATTCGTGGAGTTCGTTGTCGTGGCTCGGGACGAAATGGGACACACCCGCACGGGAAGGGTCGCGTGCGGGGGGATATGGGGAACAGAAGTGCACGTCTCCTGGGAATGAAGTTCCTTCCCGCCGCACGTCGCGGAACTCAAGATGCCCTCGTGGACCCGCGAAAAGCGCTGAAGGATCACCTGGCCGACTGGCGGTCGTGGGGCGTTGATGCCGTCCCGCGCGCGCTGGTTGCGAGCACCGCGAATCCGCCGCCGGTTTCTGCCGCAGCTTCGCCAGCGCCCGTCGCCGCCGGCCCGAATCCCGAAGCCCCCGCCGGCGCCGCTTCCAGTCCCGATCTCGAAACTCTTCGAGTCCTCGTCGCGAGTTGCACTGCGTGCGCGCTCTGCAAGACGCGCACGCAGACTGTGTTCTGCTCCGGGGAACCTTCGCCGCTTCTTTTCGTCGGCGAAGCCCCGGGCGCCGACGAGGACGCGACGGGCGAAGCGTTCGTCGGTGCGGCGGGGAAGACGCTCACGAAGCTGCTCAAGGAAGTCGGGATCACGCGCGACCAGGTCTACATCGCAAACGTTTTGAAGTGCCGGCCTCCGAACAATCGTCCGCCCGAACCGGTCGAGGTCGCGGCGTGCGCTCCTTTCCTGAAGAAACAGATCGAGCTGCTGAACCCGAAAGTCATCTGCGCGCTCGGCAAGCACGCCGCCTTTTCCTTGATGGGGTGGGAAGGATCCATGAAGTCACTCCGTGGTTCCTGGCGCACGATGGACGGACGGTGGGTCACCGCGACCTACCACCCGTCGTATCTCCTTCGAAGCCCGGGCGATACGGAAACGGTCAAGACCGACCTTCGCGGACTCGTCGACAAACTCACGTCGCTCGGAGCGCGCCTGCCCTGAGCCTGCCGAAGGGTTTGTAAAATTGTTGCAGGGATCGTGCGGTCCCGTCCGTCTCCCTTCCAGAGCGCTTGAGAGTCGGGTCGAGCAGGGAAAGACGAAGGCCACACGATGGAAGAGGCCACCGCCTGACCCCTGCCAACCCAAGCCGGAGCCGATTCCTGCCCGGCCCGATTCCCAGGCGCTCGTTTCGTTTTCCTTGACTCGCATTTTCCGCGAGCCTACAACAGCGCCCTTAAAGTCCCACGCAGTCCCGCTTTAAGTCCGCCCATTCGGGGGAGTCTCATGGCTAAGGCCGTCTGGGGCGTTGACGTTTCCAAGTTCAGCGTGAAAGCGGTCCGCCTCGTGCCGTTGCGCGAGGGAGCCGCCGAGATCACGAACCTGGATGTCATCGAGTACCCGATCGGGCAGGAAGGCGCCGACGAGGGAACTCAGATCCGGGAGGCTCTGACCTCCCTGATGAAGCGGAACCGGCTGGGAGGCGAGAAGGTCGTCGTCTCGCTGCCTGGGCACACGACGTTCAACCGCTTCATCAAGATCCCGCCCACCGAGCCCAAGAAGGTGGCGCAGCTCGTGAAGTTCGAGGCGCAGCAGCACATTCCCTTCCCGATGGACCAGGTCGTCTGGGGTTACCAGCTGGTCGAAAAGGAATACGGCCCGGGCGACGAGCTCGAGCTGGTGCTGTTCGCGGTGAAGAAGGACATCATCTACCAGTTCCTGTCGCACCTCACCGCGGTGAATTTCCCGTGTGACGTGCTGCAGTTCTCGCCCGTCGCGCTCTACAACTTCCTCGTTCACGACCAGGATGTCGGCACGAACTGCTTCGTGCTCGATATCGGCGCGGAGAACAGCGACCTCGTCGTCATCGACGGCGAGAAGTTCTGGATCCGCAACATCCCGATCACGGGCAACACCATCACCAAGGCGTTGCAGCAGAAGTTCCAGATCCCGCTCGGCGAGGCCGAAAAGCTCAAGGTCAACGCGAGTTCTTCGCAGCAGGCCCAGAAGATCTTCGGCGTCGTCCAGCCCGTCCTGCGCGACCTGGTCGGCGAAATCCACCGCTCGATCGGTTACTACAAGTCGCTGTCCAAGACCGTGCGCTTCGAGAAGATGATGCTCGTCGGCAATGGTTCCAAGACGATCAACCTCCAGCGCTTCCTCAGCCAGAACCTCCAGATCGAAGCGCTGAAGCTCGCGAAGCTGAACAAGTTCAGCGTCGCGAACAGCGTCCCTGAAGCGCAGTTCCAGGATTACCTGCCGACTCTGGGCGTGGCGTGCGGTCTCGGCCTGCAGGGGATGGGGTACGCGCGGAACAAGATCAACCTGCTGCCCGAAGAAGAGCTTAAGAAGCGGGAATTCGCGAAGAAGAAGCCGATCTTCGCCGCCGCGGTGGCCATCGTGATCGCCACGACGGGGCTGATGTACTTCAAGGCGGACGCCGACGGCGGAAAGTGGGCGACGCTGGCGCAGGAAGCCGAGGCGGTGACGAATACCTACAACGGCCTGAAGGGCAAGTACACCGGGGTCGACAACAAGATGAAGCTGGACATGGTCGAGCCCGAGAAACTGAAGGTGCTATCCCTCCGGCGCGACGCGACGACGGTCCTCATGAACGCCCTGTCCGAAGTGCTGCCCGACAACGAAAACGCGGACGTCCAGAAGGCCAACGGGCAGATCTGGATTCTCCGCGTGGATGCGGACGATGCCATTGAGCCGGTGACCGACGCGCCCGTGGTGAAAGGCGTGCTGACGGAGATGAACAGGGTCTCGATCGAAATTGAGGGCGGTCTGCCTGCGCAGACGTCTTCGAATGACGCCCTCAACCTTGTCAAGTCGAAGGTGCTGGACCCGCTGGTCGCGCTTCTGAAGGACAAGTACAAGGTCACGGTGGAAGGGGAGCCCTCGATCGACGTCCCGGACACCAAGCCGACGTTCAGGCTTATCACGAAGCGAGATGAAGAAGGGGGCGGGTTCCTTCCCGCCCAGTTCGGCGGTCGTTCCTTCCACCGCTTCCGGCTCAACATCAAGCTCCTTCCGTCCAAAGTTCCCGCCGCGGCGCCGGCCCCGGCTGATGGTGGTGCAAACCCTGGCGGAAACAACAAGTAACGGAGGCTGAACCGTGGATTTCAAGAAGAACGGCTTCCTGATCGGGATCTGCGCCGGGCTCGTGGTCGCCCTGGGCGTCTTCGGGGCGCTCGTGTTCCCTGCATGGACCGCCAGCGCCGAGCAGAAGGAAAGGGTGACGGGCCAGTTCGGGCCGACGCTTCAGACCATTTCCACAGGCCGCGAAGTCCCGACGGCCCAGTGGGTCAAGGGGCTCGAGGACCACGCCGCGTCGCTGGACAAGGAATCGAAAAGCCTCTACGGGTTCTTCGACGCGTCCGACAAGGCGCTGGAGCGCTGGTTCGACGACAAGGAACCGCAGAAGGGCGTGCTGATGTCGCGTGCGACCGACGGCATCCAGCAGATGCTGAAGGATCTGCGCACCGCGATCGGCGACGGCAACGTCCCCGCGGACGGCAAGGCGATCTTCAACGACCAGAAGGTCCTCGGCTTCGAGTTCCCGCTCTCGGCGGACGTTCAGGATACGCCCGACGAGAAGCGGAGGTGGATGCGGGTGTACAACATTCACGCGAGGGTCAAGGATGCGCTGATCGAGGCGCAGGCCAAGCGCTTCTACAAGGTGCAGTTCTCGAAGGTCGCCGGGCCGCCCGAAGTGACGCAGAAGCAGAACGAGCGCGTGATCACGAACGACCTGGGGATGACGATCCCGTTCGTCATCGACGCTTCCTTCCTCTGGAAAGACATCCCGGCGTTCACGAACGCCATCGTGAAGTACGACCCTGCGAAGCCCGGCCCGATGTTCCGGATCGCCGTCATGAAGGTCGAGCGGGACACGTTTTATCGGCCCGAGGCCGAAGTGAAGGTGGACGTGACTCAGGCCGAAATTGACGCCGGCTGGAAAGAACCCGTCCTCCCCGAGCCGGCTCTTCGAGTAACGCTGCTGGTCGAGGCCTACAATTTCAACTTCGCACCGGGACGCACCGGCGCGGGTCAATAAGGAGCGACTCCATGGCTGACATGAAGGAAGTGATGATGGAGAAGGGCGACAAGCTCGCCCTGGGCGCCGCGGTGCTCCTGCTCGTAGGGTATGCGGCGTATGCGTTCGGCATGTCGAGTGATGCGGACCTGGCGGCGCTCGATGCGCAGGTGAAGCAAGCGGACCAGAAGATCAAGACCAACCCGCCGCCCGTCCGCGAGAAGGTCGACTTCTCGGCGACGACGAAACCGTGGGGCGCGGAGGCTTCGGAGAAGCCGGAAGGCAAGCGCAACTACGTTTCGATGTGGAAGACGAAGGTCACGGCGAACATCAAGGGCGGCGGCGGACCGGTTGTACCGACCATCAAGCTCAAATTCCTTTCGACCCCCGTCATGGGGGCGCCTGAGACGGAGCTCGGGCAGGTGAAAGTCAAGTGGACCGATTCCAAGGTTCCGCCCGGAGAAGAAGCCGCGGCGATCACGGAGTACGAAGTCTTCCGGCAGGAAGCCGGCAAAGGGTGGGCGAGCCTCTCGAAGGTGAAGGCGCGCGAGTTCATGGACAACTCGGTCGAACCGAAAAAGAAGTATGCGTACAAGGTCAAGAGCAAGACCAAGGACAAGCTCAAGGAAGGCATGAAGCCGGAGTCCGAGTTCAGCCAGGTGGTCGAAGCGACCGTCCCGTCCGGCGTCGCCATCATCTACATCGGCGGCAGCCCGCAGGCGGTCGGCATCACGGTTCGCAAATTCGTCGGCGGGCAGTGGAAGGAGCGCAAATACCCGGCGGTCGTGCCGTTCAACGAAGAGCGGAACCAGACCGGCGCCATCGGGAAAATTGAGCGAGAAAAGGATCCGGATACCGGGAAGATGGTGGAAGTCGACTACAGCACCGGGTTCGTGCTGAGGGAGATCCGCAAGGACCGCTTCAAGTTCAAGAGAATTGAACGGCGTTCGAAGATCGTGAACGGAGTGCTCGAGACGGAGGACGTCGAGGTGGACGCGGAGCGCGACCGGATGAAGATCCTGTACACGAACGACGACGGGAAGCCGGCTGAGCTCTGGATTGCGGACGAGAAGGACGAGGAAAACAAGTAGCCCCTGCGATCGCACCTGACACCCGGCCCCGCGGCCGGGTGTTTTTTTTTCGACTTGGCGCACGGTTCCTCCCAGGGCGCAACGTCTCTCCTGTGGGGTCAGGCGAAGCCGCTTCCAGCATTCCGGAGCGACTCCCATGGACGTCCGCAACTTCCTGGAATCACGGGGCCACGCCGCCGCGCTCGGCGTTTCCGCAGTCCTCTTCGCCGCCATGGCGGCGCACGCCGCGCTGGGCCACGACGATGCGCGCGCTGCCGCGGGCGTGCGCACTTCGGCGGCCGCCGCCGCCGTCGCGTCCAACCCCGGGCCTGCCTTCGTGAAGCCCGACTATTCCGCGGTCACATTCGCGTGGTCCCCGGCGGCGATCGCTGCGCCGGAAGGGAAAAGGGGCTACGTGAGCGCGCCAAGGACGCGGGTGCTCCTCAACGTGATCGGGCAGAAGAAGGCCGATCCCGGCCCGAAATTGCTGCTGCCCGCGCCGCCGGTCCCGCAAGCGACCGCCGAGCCGGGTCGCGTTTCGCTTCAGTGGCCGCCCGTCACGAAGGGCGCCAGAGTCGCACCGGTCTCGGAGATCCGGGTCATGCGCCGGGGGCCGGGAGACCGGGCCGGCGTGGCCGTGGCTTCCCTCAAGGGAGACGCGACGGCCTGGGAGGACAAGGACGTGAAGCCGCGCTCCACCTACGACTACCGCCTGCAGGTCGCGACAACGCATGAGACCGAAGACGGGCGAAGGATTTCCGCAGACTCACCGCCGGCAGCTGCAACCTGCCCCGCGGGCGCCGATGTCCGCTTCACTGCAGGCTCCGAAGGCAACGCCGCGATCCTCGTCGTGCGCAAATGGATCCAGGGCGAGTGGCTCGAGCACTCGTTCACCGTTCTTCCCTTCAACGAGGAGACCGGCAAGGACGGCGCGATCGGGGGCATGGCCGTTCGGGAAGGGAAGCGGGTAGACTTCTCCTGTGGGTTCACGCTCCTGGCGATTCGCAGGGAGATCCGCCGCTTCACCGTGCCGTTCCAGGAGCGCGAGGTGGTCGACGGCGAACTGAAGGTCCGAC
Organism: Planctomycetota bacterium; assembly: GCA_038060895.1. GTDB lineage: Bacteria > Planctomycetota > MHYJ01 > WSZJ01 > WSZJ01 > WSZJ01. The sequence continues at coordinate 12,228 of JBBTCT010000010.1, read as the reverse complement.
ACGTCCGAAGAGAGTCCAGCCGTGAGTGCCTGCGCGTGGAGTTCAAGGACGACACCGGGGTGACGCGCAAGCTGTGGAAAGAAGGCGACCTTCCTGAAAACGCGGAACCGCTGGGCGAAGGGGACAAGTGAGAGGCCGCGATGCTCTGCTGGAACAACATAATGCTGGTCTTCGCCCTGACGGCCATCACAGGGTGCGCTTCAAGGAACCACGGCGATCCACCTTCATCGCAGCAGGAGGAATTCCCTGCGGCGCCGGAGGCGGAGTCGGTCGTAAAGGCCGCCCCCCGCCCCCGCATCCGCTACATCGGAGGCAGCCCGGAAGCCGCGATGATCGCGGTTCGCGTGAAGGTCGACGGCGCCTGGAAGGAACGCAAGTATGTTGTCCTGCGGCATGACAGCGCGCGCAGGCGGAGCGGCGAAATCGGGAAACTCGAAACCGCGCAGGATCCGGCGACAGGCCTGCGAACCGGGACGGATTTCCGGACTGGCCTCGTCCTGATAGGCATTCGCAAGGAACGCTATCGCTTCAAGCGCCTGGTGCGACGAAACGACCGTCCCGGCGACAGGGTTGTCCGCGATTCGCGGGACCGATACCGGATCACCTGCCTCGCCGAGGACGGCAGCATCCGCCGCTGGTGGATCGAGGACGAAGTGAAGTGACGGCCCGTGAGGGTGATGAGCCCCTGGCTCCGAACCTCCCGGCGGGCCCTCCCGCGATTTTCCCCCAACATTTCGCTCAAACTTCCTTGCATCGCTTCTACCCCCTCCCTATACTTCCGCGGTCCGGAATTGCCTGGCAACTCCGGAACCGGCGCCGTGGCTCGGCGTCGTGGGGGTGGCACCTTAAACATTGAGGGTTAGCCGCATGAGATGGACCGGATGGGCCTTGTTGTCGGCACTCCTCACCAGCTCTGCCCTCGTCGGCTGCAGTTCTTCCGATCCTGCCCGTGAAGCCACACCGCCTGCGCCCGAAAAGCGCGCGGAGGCTCCGGTGGCACCGGCTCCGCGCAGTGCGGCGGGTCCGGAAGCCGGCGGCGGCGGCGGAGGGGCGGCCGGTGGGTACGAAGAAATCATGCGCCGGCTCGAAGAGGAATTGAAGCTCTCCGAGCAGGAGCGCGTGACGCTGGCCGAAGGGTATTCCAGAAGCGGCCAGAAATCGTTCCAGGAGCTGAATTTCGAAAAGGCGCGTGACGAGTTCCAGCGCGCGGTCGATCTCGCTCCGGGCAACGCCGAGTACCGCAAGTGGCTCGACCGCACGCGCCAGCAGCTTTCCGAGCACGTCCCCGGGTACGACCGGGCCGTGATGGAAGCGCTGACGGACCGTCTGCTGGCCCGCAAGGAGCAGGCGCGCATCGAAATCCAGGACCATCTCGCCCGCGGCAACCGCGCGGTGAACGACAAGGAGTACCAGCTCGCGATCGACGAGTACACGGCGGTCATCGAGCAGATCCAGTGGTTCCCTTACCACCTTGACCTCGAGGCGGTGAAGGGCGAGGCTGAAGTCGGCCTGCGCCGCGCGCGCGACCTGAAGGCGGAAGCCGACCGCGCCCGCTCGCTGGAAACGGTCCGGAACGCCAAGGCTGAATCGGAAGTGAAGCGCACCGAGGAGCGGGCCCGCCGCGCGGAAGCGATCGGCAAGCTGTTCAACGAAGCGCAGGAAGAGTTTGAGCGCGAGCGCTTCGGCATCAGCGAAGCCCTCTGCGACAAGGTTCTCCAGCTTGACCCGAACAACGACGACGCCGCGGATCTGAAGGAAATCGCCGTCATGGCCCGCCACAAGCAGGCCGACAAGCGGATCCTGGAGTCGCTGAAGCGGGAGTGGAAGTGGCAGTTCATCAAGATCGACGAGAAGACGGTCGCGCAGAACCGGGTCGTTGAGTTCCCGGATGCGGAGATCTGGGTCGAAGACGTGCAGAAGCGCATTCCGCGCGGGATCCAGAAGCAGGAGCGGAAGGTCAGCGAGTCGGAGCGGAAGACGTACGCCGCGATGAGCTCGATCAAGATCTCGCTCAACTTCACGGACACGCCGCTGCCGGAAGTCGTGAGCTTCATGCAGGAAGTCACGCAGCTGAACATCATGATTGACCGGCGCGCGATCGAGGACCCCGAGTCCAAGACCGTGACGTTCAAGGTTGACGAGCTGGCTTTCGACCAGGCTCTGGACCTCATTCTGAAGATGGCCGACCTCGCGTATCGCGTTGACGAAGGCGTCATCGTGATCACGTCCAAGGAAGCCATGCAGAAGGAGACGGTCCTCGAGCTGTACGACGTGCAGGACCTCACCATCAAGATCACGAACTTCAAGGCGCCTGAAATCAGCCTTGAAAGCGCAGGCGCGGCGGATTCCGGCGGCATCGGCGTCGGGACGACGGGCGGCGAAGAAGAAGGAACGGCCATTCCTGGCGAAGACCTGAAGCTGTTGATCAGCCAGAACATCGCCCCGGGCACGTGGGACACACCGCCGAATTCGATCGAGTACCAGAACGGCATCCTGATCGTCCGTCACACGCCGCAGACCCAGGGGCAGATCAACGCCTTCCTGAACCGCGTGCGTGAGTCGACGGGCCTTCTGGTCACCATCGAGTCGCGCTTCCTCACGGTGCAGGAGCACTTCCTCGAGGACGTCGGCGTCGACTATCGCGGTCTCGAGTCCACGACGAACTTCGAACCGGGTTCGCGTGGTCCGATCCCCGTGCTGGACGACTTCACTATTCCTCCGACGCCCGGCCCCGGCGGATTCTTCGAAGGGTCCAGCGGTCCGACGGCCGGCTCTCCGATCGGTCCCGAATCCGGCTTCTACGGGCTCTTCGGCCCGGAAAACAGCCGCGAGTTGCGCGGAGTCGTGGAGCACCTGGTCGGCGGCAACGAGCTGGTGAACTTCTTCTACAACAACATCTTCTCGAACACGGGCGGTTTGGGCCTGGTGTTCACGCTCGTGGATGACACGTCGCTCGAGGCCATTCTTCGCGCGACGCGGAAGGACGAGAAGAGCCGGATCCTGACGGCGCCGAAACTGACGGTGTACAACACGCAGCGGGCCAACGTTTTCGTGGCTTCGCAGATCGCGTACATCCGCGATTACGACATCGAAATCGCGCAGGACGCGGCCATCGCCGACCCGGTGGTGGGCACGTTCCAGGACGGCATCGCGCTCGACGTGCGGCCGACGATTTCCGCCGACCGCAAGTACATCACCCTGGAGATGAGGCCGACGGTGGCCGAACAGGTGCAGGACATCACCGATTCGTTTGTCGACATCTTCCCGGACCCGACGCGTCGCGCGATCCCGGTGCCGGTCCGGATCGAGACGCCGATCCTGAGGATCCAGAGGGTGAAGACGACGGTGACCGTGCCGGACGGCGGGACGCTGCTCGTGGGCGGCCTGACGAACATCTTCGACAGCTCGTTCAACAGCGAACTGCCGATCGCCAGCGACATCCCGATCGTTTCCTTCTTCACGAGCCGCCGGGCGGACGTGATGGAGCGCAAGAGCCTGCTGATCATCATCCGGGCGAAGATCACGATCATGGAAGAAGAGGAAGACGACCGGTTCGGCCGTCGCGTCAACCGGTAGTCGAAGTCGAAATCAGAACCCCCGGGAGAACGCCTCCCGGGGGTTTTTTCTTTTCCGGGCGGAGCGGGCCGGGCGTCCCGGGTCGTTGACGGCGCGGGGGTCGTGGCTATCATGAACCGCGCGACCGTCCTTACGTTCATATCCCTCGCAGGGGACCCACAAGGAGATTCCGCCGTCATGAAATACCTCTTCATTCCCGTCTTCGTCCTTGGCCTCGTTCTCAATGCCGCTGCGAAGGACCGCATCAACTTCCGGCAGATCGACAAAAGCAAGCCGGAACAGAAGCCCGTCGAGGGAACGATCGAGAAGGAAGACTGGCAGGGCGTCACGATCAAGCTGGAAGGATCGGCCACGAGCACCTACGCGTGGGAAAAAATCCAGGAAGGCGGCGTCGAGTACGGCGACGAGCCGGCCGGGATCCGCGAGGCAAAAGGGGAGCGCGAGAAGGGAAACATGGAAGGGGCTGCCGCGGGATTCACGAAGGCGGCCGAGGGGCTGAAGGACAAGCCGATCTTCCTGGTGCACGCGCTGTTCAACGCGGGACTCTGCTACCAGTCCTTGAAGAAACACGACGACGCGATCAAGTCCTACGACGACCTCGCAAAGGCGGTGCCCGGCAACCGCTTCTTCAAGGAAACCCACTACAACAAGATCCACTGCTACCTGGAAAAGGGCGACCTCGCGGGGGCGAAGACGGCGATCGAGGCCGCCGAAAAGGCCGCCAAGGACCTGAGCGTGGACCAGCCCTTTCAGATCCTCATGAGCCTGAAAAAGGCGGAAGTGATCGAGAAGGAGGGCAACGACGCCGAGGCGACGGGAAAATTCCAGGCGGTCGCGGCGCAGGCCGGATCGAAATACCCGGCGATTGCCGGGAAGGCAAAGCTGGGTGTCGCCCGCGTGCAGATGAAGTCAAACCCGACTTCGGCGCAGGGGACGTACGAGTCGATCACGCGCGAGTTCAAGGGCCAGCGCGGGGTGATGGGCGAGGCGTTCACCGGCCTCGGCGATTGCCTGATGTCGCAGGGAGAAGCGAAGGGCGACATGGACATGATCAAGCGCGCGGCGCTTCAGTACGAGCAGACGGTCGTGCTTTATTTCCCTGCGGAGGGACAGCCGACGGCGGCCTACGAGAAAGCGCTGGCCGTCGGCGGCGGCGCCTATGTGTTGCTGGCGCAGAAGGCAACGTCCGATCGCGCGCGGGAGATGTACGCGACGCAGGCGCGCTCGATGGCGCTGACGCTGCTGGACCAGTACCCGGCGTCTTCGTACAAGCAGCAGGCGACCGATGTGCGCACGAAAGCCGACGACGAGTTGGCGAAAGTTCCTAAAAACAAGTAAACCGCTCAAGATTCATGAAGAGGGAGACCTCAGCGGTTGCTGCGCCCGCGTCCGCCGGCCGAAGCAGGCGCCGCAGGCCCGATCGGTTCCCCATCCCGCGAATCCGCTTTAAGCGCTTCCTTATCCTTGACTTGCCCTCCGTGATCGCCTAAAACTATCGGCTTAACGGCTGGGGGGTCTTACCCGCTCGTCTCCATTGGAGGGGTCCCATGACAGTCTCGTCTAGCTCGCGGATCCTGTCTTTTGCGCTCCTCTCGGCTTCCGTCAGCGTCATCGGCTGCACTTCAGGCTCAAACGAGCCCGCGAAGGGCGAGCCGCGCGACGCAGGACGGCAACACGAAGTCGCGCCGCCCGGCGATGAAAACGGCGGCGGCGGCGGCGGATTGGCCGGCGAAGAAGGACGCCTGGGCATTCAGCGCCAGGAGGACGAGTTCATCGCGGAAAAGCTGTTCGAAACCGCGAGGACCAAGATGCACGCCAACGAGTTCCAGGCAGCCCTCGATGACCTGGAGCAGGCGCATCGGCTGAACCCGTCGAGCGTCAAGATCCGCGACCTGTACAACGAAGTCTCGCGCATCATGAACCGCAGACCGGGCGAGTGGGGAGCGACCCTCGAATGGGCCAGCACCCAGCTCTCGGTCAAGATCGCCCAGACCCGCATCGAAGTGGAAAACCACTTCGAGCAGGGCAATCGCTTCATGGCCGACAACCAGTTCGAAGCCGCGGAACGCGAATACAACGCAGTGATCCAGAAGCTGAAGTGGGTCCCGTACGACATCGGGATGAACGACCAGCTGGACAATGCGAAGAAGCGCGCGGCGGACGCACGCGAGAAGCAGAAGCAGCACGCGACGGAACTCGACAAGCTGCGTCACGAGATGGCGCTGAAGGAAGCGGAGCAGCGCGAGAACCAGGAGCGGCAGCGTCTCAAGGAGCGCGTGAAGGAACTGATGGAGATCGCGCTCGAGCATTTCGACAACAAGAGGTATGAGAAGGCCGAATGGGTTTGCGACGAGATCCTGAACATCGTGCCGAAGTTCCGGCCGGCGCAGGAGCTCAAGGAAGATGCGGCCCGTGCCGCGATCAACAAGGCGTACGAGCAGTTCCTCGAACTGCGCCGCGAGCGGTTCAAATCGATGCGCGAAGACATGCTCGAGTGCGAAATCCCGTACAGCGAGCGCCAGAAGGTGCGCTTCCCCAGCGAGGACGACTGGCGCCGCATCGTCGAACGGTCCGGCAACCTGTCGTTGAACAAGGGGCCGGCGGTCAAGGAGGACGATGAAGTCCTGGCGATCAAGTCGAAGCTTGAGACGACGAAGATCGACCTCGATTTCACGGACTCGACGCTCTATGACATCGTCGATTTCATCCAGGAATTCGCAAAGATCAACATCGTGATCTCGGCCGAGGTGCGCAAGGAAGGCATCCCGGACAAGAAGATCAGCTTCGCGGTGAAGGACCTGGTCCTGAAGCACGTCCTGCGGCTCCTGCTGCAGCAGTACGACCTCGGTTACACGTTCGAGAACCGCGTGCTGCTCATCACGCAGCCGCAGCTGGCGGAAGGAAAGCCCGTCCTCGAAGTGCACGACGTCCGCGACCTGCTCGGCAAGATCCCGGACTTCCCGGGTCCGAGCATGGAACTGACGACGGGCGAGGGCGATTCGGCCGGTCCGTCCACGACGTTCGTTCCGCCGGAGTCCGAAGAATCGGTCGTGTCCGCGGAACAGCTCGAAACGCTCATCAAGCAGAACATTTCGCCCCAGAGCTGGACCGAACGTGAAGGCGAAGTCTCCATCGCGCTGACGGGCAACCAGCAGCTGCTGGTGGTCCACACGCCGAAGGTGCAGGAAGAGATCCGCGGGTTCCTTTCGAACCTCCGGTCGTTCACGGGCGCGATGGTCTCCCTTGAAGCACGCTTCCTCACGGTGACCGACGACTTCCTCGAAGACCTGGGCCACGAGTTCCGCGGCCTTGAAGGGCGCTCGATGGAGTCGAACACGAACGGGCTCGGAAGCGCGGACTTCTCCGACGGCACCTCGTCGGGCGGCATCGTCGATCCGGCCATCAGCGCGACGGTCGGCACGGCGGACGTCATCGGCGAATCCGGCTTCTTCACTCGCGAGCATTACGGTGGCCCGAGCGACTTCTACGACCTGCGCGGCCGGTCGATCTATCCTCTGACCTCGCCGCTGGTCACGAACATCCCGGACTTCCCGCTCGGCACGCGCCTCCTCAACCGGGGCGGCATCGGCCTCCAGTACCGCATCCTTCGCGAACTGGAGCTGAACAGCGTGATCCGCGCCCTGCGCAAGACCCAGAAGGCAAACGTCGTCACGGCTCCCCGGGTCACGGCCTTCAACGGGCAGCGTGCACACATCCTGATCGCCCAGCAGCAGGCGTACATCCAGGATTACGACGTCGAAATCGCCCAGAACAGCCGTGCGTACGACCCGGTCATGGGCATCGTTCAGGACGGCCTCGTGCTGGACGTCCGCCCGATCATCTCCAACGACCGCAAGTACATCACGCTGGAAATGCGCCCCACCGTCGCACGGCTGCGCGTCCTGCGCCTCTTCGACATCACGCCCGACGCCACCGCCGACATCATCACCAATCCTGACCAGTACATTCAGCTCCCGACGATCGACCTCCAGCGCGCCCAGACGACCGTCCGTATGCCGGACCAGGGCACCCTGATCCTCGCCGGCCTGAAGAACTCGATCGACCGCGACCTGTCCTCGTCCACGCCCTTCCTGTCGAAGATCCCCATCATCGGGTGGCTCTTCTCGCGCAAGGGCAAGTCGATCGAGCGCAAGAACCTCATCATCATCGTGAGTGCCGAAATCCTGGACCTCGCCGACATCGAGCGGAGCCAGCAGTTCGGTCGCCGCTAGCCCAGCCTGACTCTGACGACGGGCCCCGCCGAAACGCGGGGCCCGTTTTGTTTCCGGGGGCGTTCTTTCGACTCGGCCTGGAATCGGAGGTGCCGACGTGATCCGGCTCGTCGCGGGATTCGTCCTCGCCCAGGCCCTCTTCATTGCGGGCGTCCTGGCCCTCCGCGCGCCTTCAGGCGAGCGGGCCCTGGTTCCTGACCAGGATCCCTCTGCTTCATGGGAGCCGCGCGTCCCCATCCGCGCCGGCTGGACCCACGTCATCATCCATCACTCCGCGTCGGGGACCGGAAGCGCCGCGCACTTCGACCGTGAACACCGCGCGAAGGGCTGGGACAGCCTTGGCTACCACTTCGTCATCGGAAACGGCAGCATGACGGAGGACGGGCGCGTCGAGCCGGGACCGCGATGGATGGACCAGGCCGACGGCGCCCATGCGAAGCCGGAGTGGAACGCGAGGGCCGTCGGGATCTGCCTCGTCGGCAATTTCGAGACGGCGGACCCGACTCCCGCCCAGCTGCGCTCGCTGGAGCACCTCTGCCGGTGGCTTGCGGGCCGCTGCAGCCTTCCACCCGCTAACTTCGTCGGCCACGGCGTGACGCACGGGAACGCGACTCTTTGCCCGGGGAAGCGACTGGACCTCGAGAGACTGCGCCGCAAGCTCGGTCAGGCCCGGTAGACCGCTCGATTCCTGCGATTCCTTCGCAGGACTCGATGTAACATCGGCAATCCACCCGAGTGAGGCTCTCCCTTGACGCCCCTTCAGGCCATTTTCTTCGACATCGACGACACCCTCTACTCCACCAGCGAGTTCGCCGCGCGGGCCAGGCGAGCGTCGATGGAGGCGATGGTGGCGCTCGGCGTCCGGATGCCCGCGGAGGACCTCGTGCGCGAGCTGGAGGAGGTCATCTCCGAATTCACGAGCAACTACGAGCACCACTTCGACAAACTGCTCCTCCGGATTCCGAAAAAAGCGTGGGAGGGAGTGAACCGCGCGGTGCTGATCGCCGGCGCGATCGTGGCCTACCACGAGACGAAATCCCGCGACCTGGCTCCGTATCCGGATGCGGTGGATCTGCTGAGGCGGCTATCCCGGACCCCGGTCGTGCGCGGCGTGATCACCAGCGGCCTTGAGATCAAGCAGGCTGAGAAGCTCGTGCGGCTCAAGATCCTGGAATACCTCTCGCCGGGCGCGATTTTCATCAGCGACCAGATCGGCATCTCAAAGCCCAACCGCAAGCTCTACATGCGTGCATGCGACTCCACCGGCGTCACGCCGAAGGCGGCGATGTACGTCGGCGATCACCCCGCGCACGACATCGACCCCGCGAACGCGATCGGAATGGCGACGGTGCTGGTCAAGCGCGGCGGAAAGCATGCCGGGGATGCGGGGAAGACCAGGGCGGCTCATGAAGTCGGCGGGATGGCCGAGCTGGGGGAGATCCTGAAGCGCGAGTACGGCCTTTCGCTGGCCTGAGGTCGTGCTCTCAGAACCTGGGGTCGCAGCAATCCGGCATGGGGGGAGGTTCGCCGGTCGCTTCGGCTCCTTCCGGGGCGGCGGCCTGACTCTCCTCCGCCGGCACCTCGCCCGCTCCGGGCGCGGGGGGCGGCGTCGTGTGGGGCGCCTGGGGCGTCAGACCCTGTTCCAGGGCCTCGCGCGTCCCGGCAGCCATTTCGCTCCACGGGACGAAAACGGTGACTCCGCCGGTCTTCAGGCGGATTCCCTTTGCGGCGACCTCCGGATCCTCGACGCGCTCGCCGCGCAGGACGTTGCCGTCCGCCATGGGAATGGCCACGTCGTCGGCCGAAGCGGCCGCCGCGAGAGCGAGGGAAAGGGCGATGGAGCGGAGATCTCTCACGTTGGGGTTATCGGCGCGGGGGGAGGCCCGGCCTGAGTGACATTCTACAGGGGGAGTGATAGACTCCGCAGCGCCTCTTCCACGCCACCGATGTTTTTTTTGCGCCCGGAGACCCCATGATCACCCGCAAACTCAAGCTCCCCGGCCCCCGCGGCAAGGCCATTCTCGACAAAGACCAGCGTTTCATGAGCCCTTCCTACACCCGCTGCTATCCGCTCGTCGTCTCCCATGCGAGCGGGATGCGAGTCTGGGACGTGGACGGGAACGAGTTCCTCGACTTCACAGCAGGCGTCGCGGTCTGCTCGACCGGGCACTGTCATCCGGAGGTCGTCGCGGCGATCCAGGACCAGTCGCGCAAGTTCCTCCACATGGCGGGCACGGATTTCTACTACGCGCCACAGAGCGACCTCGCGGCGCGCCTCTGCGACATGGCCCCGATGAGCGGGCAGAAGCGCGTCTTCTTCACGAACAGCGGGACGGAGACGGTGGAAGCGGCCTTCAAGCTGGCGCGGTGGTACAAGCGGAAGCCGCGGATGCTGGCGTTCCTGGGAGGGTTTCACGGGAGGACGATGGGGGCGCTGTCCTTGAGCGCTTCGAAACCGATCCAGCGGAACGGTTTTGCTCCGCTTGTGCCGGAAGTGACGCACGTGCCCTACCCGAACCCGTACCACCCGCCGCTGGGGAACTCGAAGACATGCGGGACGGAGTGCGTGAAGTTCATTGAGGACGTCATTTTTCACCGGAGCGTGCCGCCGGAGGAAGTGGCGGCGTGCATCGTGGAGCCGATCCAGGGGGAGGGCGGGTACGTGGTGCCGCCGGACGATTTCTGGCCGGCGCTGAAGAAGCTGCTCGACAAGCACGGGATCCTGCTGATTGTGGACGAGATCCAGAGCGGGATGGGGCGGACGGGGAAGATGTTTGCGATCGAGCACACGGGGATTGAGCCGGACATCGTCTGCGTGGCGAAGGGGATCGCGAGCGGGCTGCCGATGGGCGCGATGATCGCGAGGGAGAAGCTGCACACCTGGAAAGCGGGCGCGCACGCGAACACGTTCGGCGGCAACCCGGTCGCCTGTGCGGCGGCGCTGAAGACGCTCGACCTGATCGAAGGCGGGATGATGGCAAATGCCGCGAAGGTCGGGGCCTACCTGAAGAACCGCCTGCACCAGTTCGCGATGCAGTTCGACATCGTGGGCGACGTTCGCGGCCGGGGGCTGATGGTCGGAATGGAGATCGTCAAGAACCACGAGACGCGCGAGCCCTTCCCGCAGGCGCGCGACGCGATCGTGGACAGCGCGTTCTATCACGGCCTCCTCATCATCGGGTGCGGGGAGAGCACGATCCGCTTCTGCCCGCCGCTTGTCTGCACGACGAAAGACATCGACCGGGCGCTTCCGATCCTTGCGGATGCGATCCGGCATGCGGCGAAGAAGAAGTGGACGTCGCCCAAGGTGAGCCGGGCGAGGATCTGAGAAGAGCGGGCTGGCGCGCTTCGCGCGCGCGGGCGAGCGGGCTGGCGCGCTTCGCGCGCGCGGGCGAGCGGGCTGGCGCGCTTCGCGCGCGCGGGCGAGCGGGCTGGCGGGCGAAAAACGACGTCCCGAAGTTGGGTCTTCGTATTGTCTTTACCCTGCCCGCCTGCCCGCCTGCCCGCCTGCCCGCGTTCCCTTCGCGCCCCAAGCCCCGCCAAGCTACAATGCGTTCCGCAGCGGCAACAACCCCAGGAGCAACAATGGCGAACCCGAGAGTCCGCGAAGACGGCGCGCGCGCGCCGAAGGCGAGCGATCGCATCGGCCAGTACCTCGAGATGATGGACCGGGCGTTGAACGAGCAGAGTTACGAGGAACTGCACTGGGAAGGGACGATCGAGCAGTACCTGGCGTCGGTCGTGGAGAATCCGCGCCTGATCCGGAACTCGTTTCAGCGGATGTACGACATGATCCTGTCGTATGGCTACGAACAGTACACGGAGCACCGCGAGACGCTGGTCCGGTACAACTTTTTCAAGGATCCGATCGGGAACGGGCGGGACGCGATTTACGGGCTGGAGCGTTCGCTGGTGGATCTCGTGAACGCGGTGAAGTCGGGCGCGTTCTCGTATGGAGCGGAGCGGCGGATCCTGCTGCTGCACGGGCCGGTGGGGTCTTCGAAGAGCACGATTGCGAGGATCCTGAAGCGCGGGCTGGAGACGTATTCGCGGACGAAGGAGGGGGCGCTTTACTCGTTTGCGTGGGAGGACGGTGAGGCGCCGGGAGGATTTGCGCCGTGCCCGATGCACGAGGAGCCCCTGCGGCTGCTGCCGGTTGAGGTGAGGGACGCGATGCTGAAGGACCTGAATGCGTCGCTGGGGCCGGGGGCGTATCACCTGCGCGTGGACGGGGACTTGTGCCCTGCGTGCCGGCGGACGTTCAACGACCTGATGTCGAAGTATCGCGGGGACTGGCGGAAGGTGCTGGGGCACGTGAAAGTGCGCCGGCTGACGTTGAGCGAAAAGGACCGGATCGGCATTGGAACCTTCCAGCCGAAGGACGAGAAGAACCAGGACTCGACGGAGCTGACGGGGGACA
>JBBTCT010000009.1:48081-499876 GCA_038060895.1 Planctomycetota bacterium | reverse complement strand
CGCCTCCGGCGTTCCTCTAGATATCTACGCATTTCACCGCTCCACCTAGAGTTCCCCTCACCCCTCCTGCGCTCAAGTCTGGCATTTTCAGTCGCAATTCCACCGGTGAGCGGCGGGATTCCACGACTGAGTTACCGGACCACCTACGTGCCCTTTACGCCCAGTGAATCCGAGCAACGTTAGCACCCTCTGTATTACCGCAGCTGCTGGCACAGAGTTAGCCGGTGCTTCCTTTCCCGGTAACGTCAACGCCAGGGATTATTCACCCCCAGCATGTTCTTCCCGGGTGACAGAGGTTTACAACCCGAAGGCCTTCATCCCTCACGCGGCGTCGCTGCGTCACCCTTTCGGGCATTGCGCAATATTCCCTACTGCTGCCTCCCGTAGGAGTCTGGGCAGTGTCTCAGTCCCAGTGTGGCCGGACACCCTCTCAGGCCGGCTACCCGTCATCGCCTTGGTGGGCCATTACCCCGCCAACTAGCTGATAGGGCATAGACCCCTCCTCGAGCGATAGCTTATAAATAGAGGCCATCCTTTGATCAGCGGATGATGCCACCCACTGACCGCTTCCGGTATTAGTCCACCTTTCGGTGGGTTATTCCGGTCTCGAGGGCAGGTTGTCTATGTGTTACGCACCCTTTCGCCACTTTACTGCAGGAGTTGCCCCCTGCTTCTCGTTCGACTTGCATGTATTAGGCACGCCGCCAACGTTCGCTCTGAACCAGGATCAAATTCTTCAATCAAGAATTTGGAGAACTTGGATCCGGTTAGGATCTGCCAGGGCCGAAGCCCCGGCGTTCACTTTTATGGTCGGTCGCTCCGTCCGAAGACGGAGAGACAGGGTTCTGCACTCTCTTTCGTTCGACTCCCCACTTTGTCAAAGATCGCGCCGACACGGACGTCGACGTGCGCGGCGAATTATAGTGATCTGCGACAGGGAGTCAAGGTAAAAAGAGGCGACCTTGGCGTCGTGTTGCTTCAGCACAAAGCACTGGCTGGAAAGCACTTATGGCGCGGCGATGGACGCCCGACAAATTCGCCGAAAATTGCGGGCCACATCCGATGGCTCCTCCGGCCAGCATAATAATCAGAAATATTCTAATCTAAATAGTTCTCGTAACAATCATCAACGTTGCGAGTTACCCGCCGGCTCCCCCATCCTCCGGCTCCACCTGCATCCCGTACCGCTTCAGCTTCCTCCACAGCGTCGTCCTGCCAATTCCAAGCCCTTTCGCCGCGTGCGCCAGATTTCCGGCACATCGATTCACCGCTTCAAGTATGTACTCCCTCTCCGCGTCCTCCAGTGTCTTCAACTGCCCTTCTTCCCTCTCACCGCCACCCGGCTTCGCCCCGAATTCCGGCGGCAGATCATCCACTCGCACCAGGTCCGTCGCCCCCAAGGCCACCGCACGCTCGATCACATTCTCCAGCTCGCGCACGTTTCCCGCCCACCCGTGCGCAACCAGCCGCCGCATCGCAGCGGGGTCGATCGAGTGCGTCGGGCGATGGAAGCGACTCGCGTATTTCTGGACGAAATGCTGGGCTAGAAGAGCGATGTCCTCGCGGCGCTCGCGAAGCGGTGGCAGTCGAAGCGAGACCACATTCAGGCGGTAGTACAGGTCCTCGCGGAAAAGGCCGGCCGCCACGTCGGCCTGGAGATCCCGGTTCGTGGCGGCGATGAGTCGGACATCGATGTTCGAAGAGCGCGTGTCGCCGATGCGTCGAGTTTCTTTCTCCTCGATGACACGCAGAAGCTTCACCTGGATGGACATGGGCGCGGCGGAAATCTCATCGAGGAAGAATGTCCCGCCATCGGCCTCCTCGAAGAGGCCCTTCTTCATCGTTGCCGCCCCGGTGAACGCGCCTTTCACGTGCCCGAAAAGTTCGCTCTCGAGAAGAGTCTCCGGGAGGGCGCCGCAATTGATGGCGATGAACGCGCGCTGGGCGCGCGGGGATTTGTTGTGTACGGCGTGGGCGATGAGCTCCTTGCCCGTGCCGGTCTCACCATGGAGCAGAACGGTTGTGTCGAGGGCGGCAACGCGGCTGACCTGTTCGAAGAGGCGAATCATCGCCGGAGACGTGCCGATGATATTTTCGAACCGGTAGGCTTCCTGGACGCGCTGGCGGAGATTCCGGTTCTCCGCGACGAGACGCTGGTGCTCGACAGCCCGCGCAACGAGGAGCTCGAGTTCCTCGGAGTTGATGGGCTTGGTAATGTAGTGAAACGCGCCAAGCCGCATGCATTCGACGGCGTTCTCGATGGTGCCGAAGGCGGTCATCACGAGCACCTCCGTGCCTGGAACGAACTGGCGCGTGTGACGCAGGACGCCCATGCCGGAGAGCGGTTGCTCCATGGCGAGGTCCGTGACCACCACGTCGACGGCGCTTCGCTCCAGCGCGCGCAACCCCTCCGCCGCAGAGCCCGCTTCGACAACCTCGTACCCCGCCCGGCGCAGCACGATCGACAGCGCTTCGCGCAGCCCGTCCTCGTCCTCGACGAGAAGGATGGTGGGGGAAGCGCTCATGCGGTGACGGGGGCCGGCTCGGGAGTGGGACGGCGAAACGCGAGCCATGCGCCGGCGGCGGCAAAGGCAAGGATGGCGGCGACCTGGGAGGCGGTGAGGCCCGCGAAAAACCGGGGTTCCTCGCGGAAGAACTCGAGGACGAAGCGGATGGCGCTGTAGGCAAGGAGGGCGAAGGCTGCGGTCCGGCCGGTGCGTGGCGGAGGCGCAACTGCAACGAGGATGGCGGCCGCACCGGCCGTCAGGATGGCTTCCATGAGCTGCGTGGGCACGCGGTCGCCGGGTACGAGCGGCCCCTTGCAGGCGATGCCGCCGCAGCAGCCGTTGAGGAAGCACCCGACGCGCCCTAGGGAGCAGGCCGCCAGGAGGCCCGGCGCGGTGGCGTCGGCGGCAACGGCGAAGGGGATTCCGCGGGAGCGGGCGACAAGGGCGCAGCCGGGGATGGCCAGGGCAAGACCGCCGAAGAAGGCGAGGCCTCCGCCACGCGGGTCGAAGGGATCCGCATCGACTCTTCCGTGAAGCGCGGCGATACGCGAGGCGAAGAGTGCGGTAGCCAGGCTGACGGAGAAGAGGACGATTGCGCCCGGGCCGGGGCCCAGAGGACGGAGGAGGGGGCGGGCGTAAAGGAGGAGGATGACGACGGCTGCGAGCCCGGCCCAGAGGCCCGCCGTCAAATCCATGCCGCCGAGGGGGAAGCTTCGAAACCAGCCGGAGTAGAGAGTGGCGTGCGTCGCCACGTACCACGCGCGGGCGCCGACCAGTCCCGCGATGCAGGCGGCGAGCGACATCGTGAATACCGCGTCGAACTCGAATCCTCGCGAGCGATGGCGCCACCAGGTCAGAAGAGCCGCGGCGCAGAACCCGAGCGCGACGAACGCGGTGTACGAAGGGATTTCACCGAGGAAGGTGTGGATGAAGGGATGCACGGCTGCGCTCGGGGACCTCTTTTGTCAGGACTTCGGGATCATTCGAACGGGTGGGTGCCGAATCCGGGTTGCGGCCGGAGACGAGGGCGGGGAAACGACTGTAGCCGACGCCGAAGAGGGGGTCAATTCGCGCGGCCGGTGCCGGCGGCCGGCATGAAACGCGGGGTCCTGAACCGGTGGCCGAATAGCAAAAAAAAACCTCCGCCGAAGCGGAGGTTTTGAATTCGAAGTTCCGGTCTAGTAGTCGATCTCGCTTTCCTTCGCCGCGAAGATGAATCCGTCCTTCGTCACCAGGTAAACCGTCCGGGTCCGCGGGTCGCTGACTACGTGGGCAAACTGGGAAACCGAAGCGCGCGCCAGTTCTTTACCGGTTTTCTCTTCGACGGCGATCACCGCGTCGGCACCGGGAGCGGCCAGGAAAACACGGTCCTTGCCGCGGGCCAGGCAGAACCACGCGTCCGTCTTGATGTAGAGAAGCTTGCCGGTCTTCTTGTCGATCGCGTGCATTCCCTTGCCGCGAGAGTAGCAGTACACCACGTCGCCGGACACTTGCGGCGCGGTCCTGAGCTCGCTTCCCGTCTCGTACTTCCACATCAGTTCGCCCGACGTGCGATTGAAGCAGTAGAGGGCGCAGTCGGTGGAAGCGGCGAAAAGCGCGCCCCACGTTTCTTTGCCCGCAGCGTTGTTCTCGATATCGAGGCAGAGGTCGCAGACGATGGCGCGTTCCGTGCGGTAGTCGATGAGCTTGCGGCCGTCGGAGGTGTAGCCGTAAACGTGCCCGTCCTCGCTCGCAAAGTAGATGTTCCCGGGCTCTGCGTAAATCGGAGTCGTCTTGATTTCGTCTTCCGCCTTGAAAAACATGATCTCGGCCCAGGTCTTTGGGTCGAGGCCGATCAGCCTGTTGCGGTCAAGAGCTCCCATGAAAACCACGGAGGGAGAGGCGGCGACGCCGGTGGACGGAGTAAACCGGAGAGTGGGCCGCTCGAATTCCTCCATCGAGGGCCGCTCCACCACGTGGAGCTTGTCGTTGGCACTGACGCCGTAGACCCGGTCCTGCAGTTTCGCCGTTTCGATCTGGTCCGTCACGTTGCGGATCTTGTCGGACATCGCGGCGACTTTCACCGCGTCCTTGTCCTTGCGGGTCATTTCCACCTGGCGGGCGGCGATGAGCTTCTGGCGCTCCGCCTCGAGCTGGTTGAGCTGCTTCACGACGAACGGCACGGTCGAGGGGCGGAAATCGAGCACCTTCGGGAGCCACGTCACCCCTCCGACCTCGCCATTCCGGGCATTGACCCGGTACAGCACGGGGAGGCCGAGGCGCCCGTGGTCGTCGGTCGTTTCGAACCCCTCCACGAAGAGCGAATCGTCGCGCAGGGAAACGTGCGAAACCTCGACGCCGTCAAGCACGCACTCCGCGATCACCTTCTTGAACGGCGTGTTCTCCACGATGGAGCGGTGCAACTCCGCGCGTCGCGCGTCGGAGTTCGCCGGAGGCGCGTTCTTCGGCGCATCGCCTCCACATCCCCCCGCGACCAGCCCGAGCACGGCAAGGGTGAGCACCCGCTTCATGCCTTGTCTCCTTTGAGGAACTCCGCGAGATTGACGTTGTTCTTCTTCTCGTAATCCTGGAGCTTTTCGATGCGTGCGATGTCGTCCTGGATCCGGTTCACCAGCTTGAAGATGTACGGCCGCCCTTTCAGGCGGTCTTTCAGGTCGGCGAGCATCCGTTCCCAGGAACTCGAATACAACTCTTCTCTGAGCTTAACAAGCATCAGTTCCTCGGGAGGGAGGGCGTCGACCCATTTCTGCGCGGCGCTCGACATCGCGGGCGTCTCTCCTTAAGACAATGCGGCCGACGAAGTTGGGCGGGAGTCTACAGATGGCCCCCCCGGGGAGTCAAAAGAAGTTTCTGGGGTCCGAAGCGGGTTTGGCCGGAAGTCAGATGCTATAAAGATTCGGTTGAAGTGAGGGTGTTCTTGAGCGGGAGGCGAGCGTGGAGCCGGCGGAGAGGGTGGCGGCGAACGTCGCCCGGGTGCGGGAGCGGATCGCGCTGGCGGCGAAGCGGGCCGGCCGTGATCCCGCCGACGTCACCCTCGTGGCCATCACCAAGTCGCGGGGCAGGCAGATTTTCCCGCTCCTGGCGGCTGCCGGGATTCTGGACGTCGGGGAAAACAGGGCGCTGGAAGGGATCGAAAAGGCGGCCGGAGCACCGGGGGGGCTGCGGTGGCACCTCGCCGGTCACCTCCAGACCAACAAGGTCCGGAAGGCGCTGCGACTGTTCCGGATCATTCATTCCGTGGATTCCATCCGGCTTGCACGGGTTATCGATGAAGAGGCCCTTCACGGATTGCCCCCGGAGGAGCAAATGCTCGTCAAGGTACGCGACGAGTTGTTCGGAAGCTCGTGGGAGCGGCTGATCGCCGACTTGCTCGACCGGATCGCCGGGCGCCCCTTCGAGACCAATCTCGTCGAGCGGATTCGATCCGATATCGAGCGCATCGAACGCCTCAGAAATGGCTACATCGATGCCTTTATCGAAATCAACTCCGGCGAAATGCAGAAGTCGGGGCTCCACGCCGACGAACTGGAGGACTTCCTGTCAGAAGCGCGCTCACTGAAACGGATCCGTTGGGTTGGCCTCATGACGATGGCTCCGTACTCCGCCAGTCCGGAGGACGCACGCCCGCACTTCGGGCGATTGCGCGAGCTGCGCGATAAGGGGTCGTCGAACGGATTTCCCACGCTGCGAAGCCTCTCGATGGGCATGTCCGGCGACTTCGAAGTCGCGGTCGAAGAGGGAGCGACCCACGTCCGGGTCGGGCGAGCGCTCTTCGAGGGTCTACCCTGACGCCGCGGATTTGACCAGTCCCGCCGTCCAAGCTAAGATCGGCCCGGGACCGGTTTGGACGCTCCGGCGGATCACTGCGGGGCGGCCGCAAGTTCTTCGCTCGCTGAAGTTTGAGGGCCGTGCGAGACCCTTCCCCGCTTCGAAACGGGAGTTCCGGCGCATGCCGAGGCTGGTCGTCGAAAAGGGCGTGGACAAGGGAAAGTCCATCCAGGTCGGCCTCCAGGGCGCCGTCGTGGTCGGCCGCGACACGAGCGCCGGGATCACGATCAACGACACGATGGCGAGCCGGAATCACTTCAAGGTGGAAGCGCGGACGGGGTCTTTCGTGCTTGTGGATCTGAACTCCAAGAACGGGACGCTCCTGAACGGGAGCCGGGTGAAGGAATCGAAGATTGTCGCCGGGGACCGGGTACAGGTGGGCGAGACGGTGTTTTCGTTCATGGAGGACGTGAAGCCGAAAGAGGACCTGATCGGCCGGATCATCGGGGGCGGGCGGTACAAGGTGATTGAAAGGATCGGGCGAGGCGGGATGGGGACGGTGTACAAGGCGGAGCAGATCCGTCTGAACAGGAACGTGGCCCTGAAGATGCTCCAGCAGGAACTTGCGAGCGACCCGACGTTTATCAAGAAGTTCCTGGACGAAGCGAGGGCAGCGGCGCAGTTCAATCACCCGAACGTGGTGACGATTTACGAAATCGACGTTGCAAACGACCTGGTTCCGCCTGTGCCGTTCATTGCGATGGAGTACCTGCCGGGAGGGTCTGTGCAGGACTTGCTGTCCCGCGAGAAGAAGCTCCCGCCGGAGCGAGCGCTGGCTGTGATTCTGGACGCGGCTCGAGGGCTCGAATACGCCGAGAAGAAATCGATCGTCCACCGGGACATCAAGCCGGACAACCTGATGATCTCGGAGGACGGGAGGATCAAGATCGGGGACCTGGGGCTGGCGAAGCAGCTGAAGGCGGACGGTGCGCGTCCGGAGTCGCCGGAGGGAGTTTTCGGGACGCCGCACTACATCGCGCCGGAGCAGGCGCTGAACAAGCCGATCGACATCCGCGCGGACATTTATGCGCTGGGGACGACGTTTTACAGGATTCTTGCGGGAGTCACTCCGTACCAAGGAAGCTCCGCGAAGGAAATCGTGGTCAACAAACTGCGAGAAGAGCCGCCGCCGCTGGACATCGTGGATCCCGGGCTTCCGAAGGTGCTGACGGCGATCGTGGACCGGATGATGAAGCGGGACCCGGCGGAGAGACACACGACGGCGAAAGAACTGGTCGCGGATCTCGACCGGGCGCGGCGCGAAATCGCGGGCTCGATGACGGGACCTTTGTCGCTTCATGTGGACCCTGCCGGCGCGAGCAGCTCCGCAACGGCGACGGCGATGGGGAGCGAGGCGCGCCGGTCTGCAACGCCGGTCGTCGTTCTGACAGGCGCGGCGGCGATGCTGATCATTACGGTCGCCGTAGTCGCGGCGACGCTGATCAAGAACAACAATGCGGATCCCGGACCGGTGGGCCCGGGGCCGGGCCCGGTGGACGGCAACGGCATTCAGGCTGAAAACGTCAAACTCGCCAACAAGGCGCTCGGCAACGCCGAAATGGTCGAAAAGAATGCGGACATGAGCAACCCCGAGTCGATCCAGCGCGTCATCGAGAGCTACGCGCAGATCGTGAAGGAATACCCGGGCACGGCGGCCGAGGAACGCGCGAAGAGCCAGGTGGATTTCTACCAGAAACTCCTCACGACTCTGGCGGGCGATGCCGTGTTCGGCGTCGCGGAGCGGAAGGAAATCGCGTTCAACGCGTCGAAAAAGTCATTCGGGCAGGAGAAGTCGAAGTTCGAGGATGTCGTACGGCAGGCCGAGGATGCGATGGCGGCGTTCGGCGATTTCGCCGGGAAATTCCCGGATGACAAGCGCGTCGAGGAAGCCCGCAAACGGTCCGCGGCAATCGATGCCGAGCTGACTTCCTTCAGAAGCCGGCACCTGGGATGGCAGGCGGAAGCGAAAGCCATCGGCGAAATCCTTGATCGCAAGGCGTTCGGTGAAGCGGAGGGCCGGATTGCCGCCGCAGAGAAGTCGGCGGAATTCAAGGACTACGCCGGGCCCATCAAGTCCCTCCGCGAGAGGCTTCGCCGGGACGCCGAGAGGGAATTCGCAAATCTCAGCGGCCAGGCGGAACAGAAGAAGCGGGACAACGACTTTGACGCCGCCCGGAGATTCGTCGAGGCAGGCCGCGCCTGGGGGTACACCGACCTCAAGAAGCGCTGGGACGAAGTTTCGGACGGGATCGACCGGGCGGAGGAGGATTACAAGGGCGCCGAAGCGAAGAAAATCCGGGAAGGGCAGGTCGCCGCGCTTCGCGAAGGCCGGGTTCGGGCCATCGATGCCCACAGAAACCGGTTTGGCTTCGCGGCCGCCGCCGCGTCGATCGAGTCGGCTCTTCCCAAACTCCAGGACCAGGACCTCCGCGACGAAGCCACTTCGCTTCTCTCCGACTACAAGGCGGCGGCGGCGCTGTACGTCACGTTTCTGACACGAAGTGCGGACGGGAAGTTGAAGCCGAAGTCGGACGTGGCGTTCGAGGAAATCCACATGCACGGGGAGCTGACGAAGGGGTCGGCGGAGAACTTGTCGTTCAAGGAGAGCGAGAGCGGCGCGACGATTTCGATCGGCTGGAAGAAAGTGAGAAACGTCGAGTACCGGCAGGTGATGAGGACGTGGGACCACGACTGGGAAGACGCGCGGGGGCTGGTGGCGACGGATCTCGCTCTGGGACTGCTGAGGGAAGCGGAGACGGACATCGCTTCCGCGGAGAAGCTTGCGGCGGGCGCGCGCAACCCGGAACTGGCAGCGATGCGGAACCGGCTTGCGTGGGCAAAGGGAGCTGCTGTGGAGCAGGAGGCGCAGGACCGTCTCGAGCAGGCGCGTGAGGAGATGCGACGGGAGAAATGGCAGAGGGCGCTGGACGACCTGAACGAGCTGGCGACGCGCCTGAATTCGACGAAGTACTACGGGGAGCGCCGGTCGACGGTCGACGCGATGCAGGACGAGTGCAAGGACAAGCTGAAGAAATGACGGCGCGCGAGCCCGGGAGTGCCGGCGCGCTGGAACTCAGGGAAGCGGGCGGTGGGACGGTCATCCGGCTCCGGGTCAGCGCGCGAGCCGGTAAGAATGCCGTGGGCAGGCCACACGCCGGCGCGCTTAAGGTGAGCGTGAGCGCGGCGCCGGAAAAGGGGAAGGCGAACCGGGCCGTGCTGGTGGCGTTGGCCAAAGCCCTCGGAGTGGCCCCCTCGGATCTGCGCCTGCTCACGGGGGAAACGGCCCAGGACAAGACGGTTTGGGCGCCGCTGGGTGCAGCCGCGGTCGCGCGGAAGCTGGGGACCGGGAACTGAGGCAGGACATCCTTGAGGAGGAACCGATGCACACGCACGAACAGGTGATGGAGCCGGTCAACTGGCTGAGGTCGCGGATCAAGACAACGCCGAAGGCTGCGATCATCCTCGGGACGGGGCTCGGGAGCCTCGCCGAGGAAATCACGAAACGGATTGCAATTCCCTACAGCGACATCCCCGGGTTCGTCCAGACGACAGCCCAGTCACACAAGGGCGAGCTGGTGTTCGGCCAGTTGGATGGTGTCCCCGTGGTCGCGATGGAGGGGCGCTTTCATTTCTATGAAGGCTATACGATGGACCAGATCACGCTTCCCGTGCGGGTCATGCGGGCGCTGGGGGCGGAAATCCTGATCGTGTCGAACGCCGCGGGCGGCATGAACCCGATGATGCACAAGGGCGACATCGTGATCCTGGACGACCACATCAACCTGATGGGCGTGAATCCGCTGGTGGGGACCAACGACGACCGGCTCGGGCCGCGATTTCCGGACATGTGCCGGCCGTACGACCCGGCGCTCCTGGAGATGGCGGAGCACGCGGCCGTGCACTTCGGCATCCGCGCGAGGCGCGGGGTCTACGTGGGGTTGACGGGGCCGTGCCTCGAGACGCGCGCGGAGTACAGGTTCCTGCGGCAGATCGGGGCGGATTGCGTCGGGATGTCCACGGTGCCGGAAGTCATCGTCGCCGTGCACTGCGGCTTCCGCGTGCTGGGATTGTCGGTGATCACCGACCAGTGTTTCCCGGATGTGCTGGAGCCCGTGGATATCGCGCAGATCATCGCCACGGCGCAGGGGGCAGAGCCGGGAATGAAAGCGCTGATCCGGGGGGTCTTGAGAAAGATGACGGAAAATGACGCGGAGAAAAAGTAGGAAATCGGGTCGGTCGAGGACCCGACGCTTCGCCTCACTTCATATTTCTTATTCAATATGACTTATTGAATATTAATCCTTTCCCTCCTCCCCGCCGTCCTCCTGTAAAATGCGCGTTCCTCACTTTCCGGCTCCCTTCGTGCCCAAACTTCTCGTAGAAAAAGGCCCGAACAAGGGCCAATCGCTGGCGCTGTCCGGCAGTGGCCCCTTTCACATCGGGCGCGAACCGGCTTGTTCGTTCGTCCTGAACGACACCAACGTCTCCCGCAAGCACTGCGAAATTGTCTCGAAGAGCGGCAACTGGTCCGTTCGCGACCTCGGGAGCCGCAACGGGACCTACCTCAACGGGCGCAAGCTTCCCGGCGAGTCCGTTCTTCAGATCGGCGACCGCCTCCAGACCGGCGAGATTCTCATCTCCTTCCTCGACGAGAAGGAAGGCAAGGACAAGGGCGGGCTCATCGGCACGCGCGTGGGCGGCTACCGCATCATGGAGCGCCTGGGCCGCGGAGGCATGGGAACCGTGTACAAGGCGAACCAGATCGCCCTGAACCGCGAAATCGCCCTCAAGGTCCTCTCCCCCGACCTCATCCAGGAGGACGTGTTCAAGAATCTTTTCATCGCGGAAGCGCGCGCCGCGGCCGCCCTCAATCACCCCAACATCGTCCAGATCCACGACGTCGGCGTGGAAGGCGGCCTGCACTTCTTCTCCATGGAGATCATGCCCAACGGAAGCGTGCACGAGCTTCTGATCCGCGAGGGCCGGCTTCCCCCGGCGCGGGCGCTTCGGATCGCGCTGGACGCGGCGGCCGGGCTTGGCTACGCGGAGCGCAAGGGGATCGTGCACCGCGACATCAAGCCGGAAAACCTGATGATCGGCGAGACGGGCGTGGTCAAGATCGGGGACCTCGGTCTCGCTTTTCATGTCGGGCAGGCCGAGGTCGACGACGAAGTCGGCGTCATGGGGACGCCCCACTTCTGCGCGCCGGAACAAGTAACCCGCGGCAAACTCGACCACCGCACGGACCTCTACGCGCTCGGCGCGACGATGTACCGCATGCTTGCCGGCAAGCCTCCCTTCGTCGGCCAGACTCTCAAGGAAATTCTCGTCAAGAAGGTGAAGGAGAAGCCGATGCCGCTGGTCGAGGCGGTGAAGGGGCTGCCTCCGGCGGTGAACGACCTGGTGATGCAGCTCCTCGAGCGGAATCCTGCCGACCGGCCGCAGAGCGCCGAGGAAGTGAAGGGACGAATCGAGGCCATTCTCCCGGAGATTGAGGGGCACGGGCTTGCGGGCTCGGGGAACACCACCCGGCGGGACGGAGGAGGGCCGGCGTACGGCTCCTCCGCGGCCATGAAGGCGATGAGTTCGTCCGGCCCGACGACCATCACACCGCCGGCCGCCTCGCGCCCGGCCGCGACCGTGGCCTGGCTTGCGGCCGCCACGGTACTCCTGGCCACGGCCGTGGCGTTCTTCGGCTACCAGCACTTCAGCAAGAAGGACCCGGGCGGCAACAACAGTTCCGGAGTCAACCCGGGACCCGGAGGCGAAGGCCCGGTCGGCCAGGTCCCGACGGAGCAAGACCTCGCCAACGAGGAGCAGGTCAAGATCGCGAAGTGGATCAGCCTCACGCGGCCGCCGATTCTGACGAAGGAGTGGGCGAACCTGGCTGCGGTGCGATTCGAGAACCTCGTCGAAAAGTATCCCCAGACGCCCGCGGCGGCCTCAGCGCGGCTGGAGATCGACAAGTATCGGGCACAAGTCAGGGAGATTGCCGCGCAGGAGGCCTTCCAGGCGGCGCAGAATTACGAGGGCGAGTGCGAGGAGAGGTTCAAGGGGACGTTGAACGCTGCGGATCTCATGCCGGCCGCGGAACGGTATGACGAAGTCGCCAGGGACTACCCGAGCACCGAGGCCGCGGTAGACGCGGGCCTCGCCGCCAGGCGGGTGCGTGCAACCCTCGCCTCGACGGACGAGTCCCGGGGCGAGTGGGAGAAGACGCGGGCCATCGCCGACGGGTTTCTCAAGGCCGCTCGCTTCAAGGACTCGCGCCTCGAGCTGGACCTCTTCATCAAGAGGTTTCGCGACACGGGCTACGACCAGCTGGCCCGTGACCAGGCGGGACGGGTCGCCACCGCCGCGCGCGAGCACTTTGACACGGTGGCATCCGCGAAGCTGAACGACCTGGTGCAGGCGAAAGACTGGGACGGTGCGAAGAAGCTCGTTGCCGAGCTGAAAGGCCGGTACGGGATTGACGACATCGAGATGCGCCTCGCGGAAACGGAGCGGCAGATCACGGATCTCTCGACGGTCGTGAAGCCGCCGGACACCGTCAAGTCGGATGCGGAGATCGAGGCGGAGGCGCTGGGGGTCGTTGCGGAGCTGGAAGTGAGCTGGAAGTTTGCGGAAGCGGCGATGGCATGTCGGGAGGCCGCGGCGAAGGTCAAGGCGGGGGATGCGCAGGCGAGGCTGACGGCGGCGGCGGACGACGCCGACATGCAGGAGATCGTGCGGAAGGCGCTGAAGAGCCACGCCAACGGCAACGACAAGGACGACTCGGGTCTGCGGTCGCGGGCGTTCCGCGGCTCGACCATCGTTTCATCCTCCGAGACCGGTCTCATGCTCGACAGCGGGCAGGAAGTTCCGTGGGCGAAGATCACGGCGGCCGAGGCCTTCAAGCTGTCGCTGAACGGCTGGCCCGTGTCGGGGCGCGAGGCGATGGGGTTGGCGCTGATGTGCATGCGCGCCGCCTGCTGGAGAAGTGCACGGCTGGCGTGCGCGGTCGCCGGGCACACGGACCGTGCGCTTTCAGGCGTTGCAAAGGCCCTGGCTGATCGCTCGGACCGTGAGGAGCGCTCGCGCATCCCGATCAACGCCAGGGCCGCCGAGCTGTTCGCTCTCGAAAAGGCCGAGAAACTGGCGGCCAACGACTCGATGGATCGCATCGTGAAGTCGATGAACAAGGCGAAGGAAACGCAGGGGATCGGCGAGGTCTATTCGGGGATGCAGATGTACGCGCAATCCGACGATTTGCTGAAGCAGGTGCTCGCGGGGAAGGTCGACGATGCCGAGGAGGAGTGGCGTGCCGAGCTTTTCCTCGCGCTCAACGCCTGCATGCAGGGGAACGAGGGCGAGTACCGCGCACACGCCTTCAAGGCGCGGAACATCAAGCCGGACGATTCGCACAGCCGGTGGGTCAAGCAGGCGGACGAGATGTGGAAGGGGCTCGTCGACAATCTCGCGCGCGTGGATGAGCTGAGAATCTCGATATTTGCGAGGCCCGACCCCGCGAAGATCGGCGAGCTCCTCAAGCATTACGAGCAGAAGCTTCATATGCTGGTCGAACAGCGCGCCGTCGCCCGCTGGCTTACCGAGATCGAGGATTGGAGGCAGGACCCTTACGTCAAGTCCGGCGAACCGCAGAGGATCCTCGCGGAGAGCTGTTACGGAATGAAGGACTTCTTCGTGGCCCTGAAAATGTACGAGCGGCTTCGTTCGCGGCATGCGTCGCACGAATGGTGCCGGACCCCCGAGAATGGAACGAGCCGGGTGGACCGCGAGATGATCGACTGTCGCGCGCGGGTGAAAAAATGGAGCCTGGGGCGTTAGTACTACCGCGGCCTCGCTGTCTTCACCTTCCACTCGTTCCCGTCCTTCTCCCAGCTCAGGACCATCGCCTGCCGGAAGATGCTGCTCCCGGCCTGCTTCGGGTCCCTGGGGAGAATCATCAGGTCGATCGACATCTTGCCGACTCCGTTTTCCACGGTCAGGTCGCGCACCAGGAAATTGACCTTGTCGAGCGGCATCTGCCGGAGCAGTTCCTCCAGGGCGCGGCGGGTCTGCTCCGGATTCCCCGCTTCCGTCAGGGCGTCCCGGTGCAGGACCTTCAGGGCCTCCGCGACGTCGCCCCTGGAGACCGCGTGGGCGGACGCCTCGGCGGCCAGGAGGATCGCCTCCCTGTCGGTGACGATCAATCGCTCCACGAGCACGGCCGCGCCGCCCGCCAGCAGCAGCCCGGCGGCAACGATGACGACCTTTCGTGACATGCGTCCCTACTTCGGCTGGTTCGCCGCCCCGGAATCCTTGCCCATCATGGACGGCACGAGGTCGCTCTCCCGGATCACGGGCTGCCCGCCCTCCGCGCCTTCAGCCGCACCCTTTTCGGTCAGCGCCGGAGCCACGTTCTTTATCTTGTTCATGTAGATCCGCGCTTCCTCCGTCTCCGTCCCGTCGGACTTGGCCATCTCGCGCAGGACACGGATCCAGTTCCGCAAGTCCGCCTCCTGCGGCGGCTTGTCGACTTCCAGCTTGTCCCAGTTCGTGAGATACGCCTCCATCGTCTTCGCCGCAACTTCGTACTTCTCCACCGCGTCGCGGTAAAGGTCCACCTGCTTCGACATTTCCAGATTAGCCTCGTTCTCTTCACCTTCAACCCGCAGCTTGGCGGCCTTCTCCTTCGCCGCCGCCCCTTCGCCGCGTAGTTTTACGCCCTGCATGAAGAGGCACATCGACTTGTACTTGTTGGCATGCTTGTGGTGAGGGTCGTGATCGAGCACCTTGTCGAAGGAGTCGATGGCCTGCTCGAACTTGCAGGCGTCGTACCAGAGAAGTCCCTGCAGATGGAACGCCTCCGGGTTGCCTTCTTCCTTCTCGAGGCATAGTTCCGTCCACCAGTGCGCCTCCTGGTACCGCTTCTCCGCCACGCGCCGCCCGTACTCGTTCGGGCTCTTGATGTACTCGACTTTTCCCTGCATCCGGCACGTGTACGCCAGCGCGATGTAGGCCTCGATGAAGTCCTCGTCCTTGCCGATGGCGGCGCCGTATTCGGCGTGCGCCTGGTCCCATTTGCCGTTCTGGTAGTAGAAATCGCCCTGGTCCTTGAACCAGAGCGCCTTTTCGTGATCCGCGCTGGTGCACCCCGCCAGCAGAAGCGGAATCACAACGCCCAGCAGCCGCAACCCGATCGTCCGATTCATCAGCCTGGCCTCGAATGCCCCCGCAGGATGCGGGCATGATACGGGAAGAAGGAATGAAGGGCCACCCCCCCTACATCTTCTTCAGTGCTTCCCGGACGATCTCCTCCGCCGCCACGTCCTTCTTCATTCCCGATTCGGCTTCGCGCACGGCTCTCTCCGCGGCAGGCCTCGGGTAGCCGAGCGCCACCAGGGCGAGGAGCGCGTCGGCTGCGGCGGCGCGGCGCGGACCGGAGGCGGGGCCGAGAGTCTTGAAGGTCTCCTGCAGGTCGAGGACGAGCCGCTGCGCCGTCTTGGGGCCAATGCCCTTGATGCGCTTGAGCGTTGCCACGTCGCCGTCCGCGACGGCGCGCCGCAGATCTTCGAGGGGCGCTCCGCTGACGATCGAGAGCGCAGTCGCGGGGCCGACGCCGTTCACGTTGAGGAGGAGCCGGAAAATCTCGCGCTCGGTCTCCGTCGCGAACCCGAAAAGGCGGATCCCGGCGTCGCCTCCCGACTCGAGATGCGCCCAGATCCGCACCCGCGCGCCCGCGGCCGGAAGCGCATCGTAGGTGGCGAGGGAGATGCGAAGGGCGTAGCCGACGCCGCCGCACTCGACCACGGCCGTGCCGGGCGTCTTGCGGGACAGTTCGCCGGTGAACGATTCGAACATCAGGGACCGAGCGCCTTCCTGGCCTCCGCCGCCATGGCGGCCGCAGTCTTGTTGCCCGGATCGGCCGCGATGCACGATTCGAAGGCGGTGAGAGCTGCCTTGAAGCGGTCCTTCGCCTTTGCGCTTCCCTTTTCCTTGAGTCGATCCCCGAGGCTCAACTGAAGCGCGCCCAGCCGAATCCATCCCTCAGTCAGATACTCGCGCGAGCCCTGGTCGAGCTTCCGGCCTCCAGCCCGTTCCAGCCATGGCGTGGCCCGCTCGCAGAACGACTGAGCCTCGTCGTCCTTTCCTTCGCGGAGCGAGGCGCTGGCGCGTTGGAGCAGCGCACCCGCGGAAGCGGTCTCCGCATCCGGAAGGAGGCGAGCAGCCACTTCGTCGGCGGGCGACTCACGCACGACGAGTTCGAGGATGCCGGCGGCGCGCTGTGAAGCGTCGGCGGCATTTCCAAAGCGGCCCTCGCGGAAAGCCTCATCGAACTCCTTGAGCGAACGGCGGGCGGCCGAGAGGCGCCAGTCGCGCAGGACGTCCTTCGGAGCCTGCGCCAGCGGGGCGAGCTTCGCCGCTTTCTCCATCTCGGCAATCGCTTCGTCAACGCGATCGTCGCCCATGAGGATCTGGGCGCGAACGATCGGGACGCGCTCGTCCCCGGGAAGCGATTCCGCCGCGCGGTCTGCCTCGGCTAGTGCGTCCTGCGACTGTCCGAGCCACATGAGGGCAACGGCTTTCTGGAGACGAAAAACGCCGTTCTTCGGGTCGAGGAGTATGGCGCGATCGGCGGCGCGGAGGGCCTCGTCGTAGCGCTTCAGGTCGATGAGTGTTTCGCAGAGCGCGCAGTGGGCCCAGGCGAAATCAGGGGCGTTCCTGATGGCGGAACGAAGCCGGTCTTCGCGGCCGTTCCGGTCGGCGAGCGCGGCGAGGGTCAGCCAGACGGGATCGTCCGGCGCGGCGGCCAGGCGCTTCTCGAACTCCCGGCGCGCCTCGTCGCCCCTCTTCAAACCGCGAAGAGCCTCGTGCCAGCGGGCCCACGCGGCTACGGAGCGCGGGTCGGCTTCGGCGGCGGCGCGGAAGGCGCGGACGGCGGTCTCGGCGTCGCCTTGCCGGAGGGCGGCTTCGCCGGAGGCGAGAAGGGCGCGTGCGTCGGCGATGGCGCCGGGAGGAGCGGCCCCGGGGCCCGGATGGCTTGCGACCGACGTTTTCTTTTCGCAGGCGGCCAGAGCCAGGCAAAGAGCGGCGGCCGACAGGAAATGCCGGACAGTCATCCCTTCCTCCTGCGCTTTTCCTCGATCCCTCCGACCCCGCGGCGCCGCTCCAGCTCGGCCTCGACGTCGGCCAGGGCGATGCCGTGCCCGAACATCGCAACGAGCAGGTGGAATACGACGTCGGCTGCCTCGCTGACCGCGCGTCCCTTCTTCCCGCCTTTCGCCGCGAGAATGAACTCTACCGCTTCTTCCCCGACTTTTTTCAGCGACTTCTCCCGGTCGGCCAGGAGTTTGCAGACATAGGAATCTGGGGAAGGATTCCGTTTGCGGTTGGAGAAGACTTCGATGAGATCGTGGAGGACGGTGCGATGAGGGAACGGCTTCTTCGAGAAGCACGAATAGGATCCGGTGTGGCAGGTCGGGCCGGCGGGAACGACCCGCGCGAGGATTGCGTCGCGATCGCAGTCGCGGTGAAGCGAAACGACCCGGAGGGTGTTGCCCGACGATTCACCCTTTTTCCAGATGCGATTCCGTGAACGGCTCCAGAAATGGAGCAGGCCCGTCTTCCGGGTGAGCCGGAGCGCTTCGGCATTGGCGTAGCCCAGCATGAGGACGCTGTTCGTGCCCGCGTCCTGCGCGATGACGGCGGTGAGTGGACCGGGTTGCTTCATGAAAGGCGCACGCTGATCCCTGCCGACTTCAATTCCGCCTTGACCTTCCCCACCGTGGTTTCCCCCCTGTGGAACATCCCGGCTGCCAGAGCCGCCGAGGCCTTGCCTTCCGTCAGAACGCGCATCATATGGCCTGCGTTGCCTGCCCCGCCGCTCGCAATGACGGGAACGCTGACCGCCTCGGCCACGGCACGCGTCAGATCCAGATCGTATCCGTCGTTCGTCCCGTCCCGGTCGATCGAGGTCAGCAGGATTTCACCGGCGCCCCGCCGGACGGCTTCCCTGGCCCATTCCACGACCTCCAGCCCTGCCGCCTTCCTTCCGCCGCCGACCCAGACCCTCCAGGTCGCACCGTCCTTCTTCGCGTCGATCGCGCAGACGACACACTGCGATCCGAACGCGTCGGCGCATTCGGTCAGCACCTCCGGCCGCGCCACCGCCGCGGAATTCATGGAGACTTTGTCGGCGCCACTCCTGAGAAGCGTCTTCACGTCCTCGAACGATCGCACGCCGCCGCCGACCGTCAGCGGGATGAAGAGGCTCTCCGCCGTGCGCCGCACCACGTCGAGCATCGTCCCGCGCCCCTCTTCCGTCGCCGCAATGTCGAGAAACACGACTTCGTCCGCGCCCTGCGCTTCATAGCGGGCCGCCAGCGTTGAAGGGTCGCCCATGTCGGCGAGATCCTCGAAGCGGACGCCCTTCACGACGCGCCCGCCTTTAACGTCGAGGCACGGGATGATCCGCAGCGTGGGCCCGGTCATTCCGTCCATTCGACCTTCGCCTTCGTGCTCTTCATCGCGCCTGTCCGCCTCGCCGCCTGCTTTAACGCCATCCCGAGGGACTTGAACGCCGCTTCAACGATGTGGTGGTCGTCCCGGCCGCGAAGGATGTCTACGTGGAGGTTGATGCGGGCGTCCATGGCGAACGACCGGAAGAAGTGGACGTAGTCGGGATCCGGGAGAGGCGCGTCGCAGAAGGGACGATCGACGATGTCTACGGCGGTCATGACGAGGGCGTCGTCCATCGGCACGACGGCGTGCGCGATTCGCTCGACCGGTGCGTCTCCAAGGGCGTCGCGAAAGGCCTTTCCGAGGACGATCGCGACGTCTTCTTCGATGTGATGGGTGTTGTCGCCGGTCGCTCGCAGCTTGAGGTTCCACCCCGCATACCGCGCGAGCGTTTCCACCATGTGTTTCGTGAATTGCCGGGCGATCTCGACGGAGTACTTCCCTTCGCCGTCGACGTCCAGCACGAGATCGATCGTCGTCTCCCTCGTCTTACGCCGGAGCTTCCTGGACCGCACGCAGGGCCTCTTCAAAATTCAGTTTTCCGAAATAGAGCGCGGATCCGACGACGACGCCGGACAGTCCGGCGTCGCGCGCCCTCTTGACGTCGTCGACCGATGTCACGCCGCCCGAGAGAATGACGGGGTGGGTGCAGGCGGCCACGACTTTCTTCACCGGCTTCCAGTCGACGCCCGCCGTGCGCCCTTCGACGCTCACATTGGTATACAGCACCGCGGCGAGAGGCGCCCGCTTCAGTTGCGCCAGGAGCTGGAGCACGTCGACTCCGGCGGGAGCCGTCCAGCCCTTGACCAGAAGGTCCAGGCCGCGGGCGTCCGCCGCGAGGACGAGACGGCCGGGGCGGCGCATCGCGGCGGCGAGGAGCCACTCGGGATCGGTGACGGCGCGCGTGCCGCAGACGATCCGCGCGGCCCCGAGCTTCACGGCGTCTCCGATCGCCTCGTCCGTCCGCACGCCGCCGCCGAACTGCACGGGGACTCCCACCGCCTTCACGAGTTTCCGCACCAGGTCGCGGTTCGAACCCGTCCCGAAGGCGGCGTCCAGATCCACGACGTGAATGAGCTTCGCCCCGCGCTTTTCCCAGTCCAGCGCCAGCGCGACGGGATTCTCGCCGACGACCACTTCCGTGGACGCCTGCCCTCCCACCATCCGGACGGCCTTGCCCGCGCGGATGTCGACGGCGGGGATGAGGGTGAAGCGGTTCATGCGAGAGACCCGGCAAAGGTGACGAAGTTGCGGAGGAGAAGCTGTCCGGCGGCGCTGGATTTCTCGGGGTGAAACTGGACGCCGAACACGTTGCCGCGGCGGATGGCGGCGGCGAAAGGGCCTCCGTAGTCGGCGGTGGCGATCGCGCCGGCGGGGCCGGCGGCGTAGGAGTGGACGAAGTAAAAGTGTTCGCCCGGGGGGATGGCGGAGAAGAGCGGGCCTCCGGGGTGGGTGACGGGGCACCAGCCGATGTGCGGAAGTGTCGGGGCCCGCAGTTTCTTCACGGCCCCCGGGAAGAACCCGACGCACGTTGCGTTGCCTTCCTCGCTCGACTCGAACAGCACCTGCATGCCGACGCAGACGCCGAGGGCCGGAATCCCGGACTCGAGCTTGTGACGCAGCGCGTCAACGGCAGGCGCCAGCTGCGACATCACGCGGTGCGCCGAGCCGACGCCGGGAAGGACCAGCGCACGGGCCGATTCCAGGTGCCGGGGATCCGATGTGATGCGAGTCCGGCCGCCGGCCCGTTCAAGCGCCTTGGCCAGGGAGTGGAGATTGCCGACGCCGTAATCGAAGAGCGTGATTTCAAGCACGGGACGCGCCGCCGCCGGGAGCCAGGCTCACAGGATCCCCCCCAGCGCCTTGAGGAACCTGGAATTCGTCCGGGAATTGCCCGTGGTCACCCGCACGCACCCGGCCAGGGACGCATGATGTCCCGAGACATCCCTCACCAGGATCCCGCGGGCCTTCAGCTCCGCGGCAACCGGCCGCGGCGGTTTCATGAGAAAAAAATTTGCGTCGCTCTCCCACGCCCGGCAGCCGAGTTTCCTGACGGCGGCCATCGTCTTCGCGCGTTCCCGCGGCAGCAAGGCGACGCTTCTCTTCCAGAACGCCCGCTCGGCCAGCGCCCGCGCCGCGACACGCTCGGAGAATGAGGACACGTTGAAGGGCGGCTTGGCGCGACGGAGCGCGTCGATGATTTCCGGCTGGCCGACCGCGTAACCGATGCGCAACCCGGCAAGGCCGTGGGCCTTCGAAAAAGTCCTCAGGACGATGAGATTCGGCGACCGCCTCGTCTCCGGGATCAGGTCCTGTCCGCAGAAATCCGCGTAAGCCTCGTCCACCGCCACGATCCCCGGCGCACGCCGGGCCAGTTCGCGAAGCTGCTCCGCCGGGAAGGCATTCCCCGTCGGGTTGTTCGGCGACGCCACCATGATGACCTTGGCCCGCGTCGCCAGCAGCCCTTCGACGTCCAGGTTCCACCGGCGGCCGTCGTCCTGAAGAGGGATCTCGACGGCCCGCGCCAGGTTGACCGCGGCGTAGAACCGGTACATCACGAAGGCGGGCACCGGCCAGGCCATCACCTCCCCCGGGTCGAGAAACGTCTTCGCAACGATGTCGATGATCTCGTCGCACCCGTTCCCCGCCAGGAACCACGACCGGGGCAACCCGTGCCACTTCGCGAGCGCCTCGCAGAGCAGCTCTGAATTCTCCGTCGGATACTGGTTCGCCCCCAGCCGCGCCGCGGCCCGCGCTTCCTTCAGCACCGCCGGGTTCTGCCCCAGCAGGTTCGTGTTCGCGTGCATCGGCAGCAGTCCCGGCGCGTCCATCTCGTACCCCGGGACCTTGACGCTGCGAAGCGGCGTGCGAAGAAGCGGCGTCAAAGGCGCATGCGCCGCTCGGCCGCCCTCGCGTGACCCTCGAACCCCTCGGCACGGGCGATGGTCGCGGCGATGTCACCGAGTTGCTTCGCCCCCCGGTCCGTCATGGTCACGTAGGGAATCATCCGCACGAACGAGCCGGAACTCAGCGAATTGAATCGCCGGGCCTCGCCCCCGCTCGGGATGACATGATTGGTGCCGGCGCAGTAATCGCCGTGGACCACGCTCGCGTAATCGCCGACGAATACGGCGCCGGCGCAGGTGATCTTTTCGAGAAGCGGCCGCGGGTCCTGGCCGAGGAGCATGACGTGTTCTGCCGCGAACTCGTTGATGAAGCCGACCGCTTCGGCGCCGCTCGCGGCCGTGAAGATCTTTCCGTTCTTGCGAAGGGCCTCTTCGGCGATGGCCTTGCGCGGCAGGTCCGCAAGCTGGCTCACGAGTTCCTCGTTCACCTGGCGGCCCCAGTCGGGGTCGGTCGTGACGACGACGCAGACCGCCTGCGGGTCGTGTTCCGCCTGCGCGATCAGCTCCGCTGCGGCGAGATCCGCCCCGCTACGGCCGTCGCAGACCACCATGACCTCGCTGGGTCCGGCGAGAAAATCGATCGCCACGTCCTCCGACACGATCTTCTTCGCGGCCGTCACGTACGCATTACCCGGCCCGACGATCTTCTCGACCTTCGCAATCTGCTTCGTTCCGTACGCCATGGCCGCGATCGCCTGTGCGCCGCCGACCGCGTAGACCTCGTCCACCTCCGCGATTTTTGCGGCGAACCGCACGACCGCCGGCACCGTTCCGTCCTCCGAAGGCGGCGTGCACAGGATCACGCGCTTCACTTTTGCGACCTTTGCGGGGATGCAGCACATCAGCACGCTCGACGGGTATGCCGCCCTTCCGCCGGGCACATACGCTCCGGCGCTCTCCATCGGCACCGCGTTCACCCCCGTGCGCCACGTCGGCCGTCCCGGGACGACGCTCGCCTCCATCGATTTCGGCAGCATCAGCTCCTGCCAGCGCCGGATGTGCTCGGCCGCCTCCTTGAGCGCTTTCGCGACCGAGGGGTCGACTTCGCTTTCCGAAGAGGCGATTTCTGCCGGATCGACGCGGAACGTCTCAAGTTCTGCCTTGTCGAACTTCTTCGTGAACGCCGAAAGCGCGGCGTCCCCGCGTTGGCGCACCTCTTCCACGATCTGCTGCGTATCCGCCATCACCTCCTTGAGGCCGCGCGAGGCGCGACTGGCCAGGGCGCGGCGTTCTTCAGGGCGAAGCGATCCGATCTCGACGATGCGCAGCATGAAAAGTCTCCGTTCCTGAGGGGGGCCTACATCACCATGCGTTCAATCGGGAGGATGAGGATTCCGGTCGCGCCGAGTTTCTTCAGCGGCGGCATCAATCCGTTGATCGATTTCTCCGTCACTACCGAATGAATCGCCACCATCCCGTCCGCGCCGGCCAGGTTCATCACCGTGGGCCCCGAAATCCCGGGGAGCAGCCGGCGCACTTCGTCGAGCGCCTGCTTCGGAACATTCGCCATCAGGTAACGCTTCTCCTTCGCCGCCATCACGCTCGCCATGGCGGCCACGATCTCGTGAACTTCCTTTTCTTTCTCCGCGCACTTCCGCCTGTTGCCGATCAGCACCGCGCGCACTTCGCAGATCGTTGCGATCGGCGTGAGGTGGTTTTTGCGAAGCGTCGATCCGGTTTCGGCGAGGTCCGTGATGAGGTCGGCGACGCCGATGTAGGGCGTGATTTCGGTCGCCCCCGAGACGGCGACCACCGTGAGCTTCTTCCCTTGAGCCTCGAAGTAACGGCGGGTCACGTTCGGAAACGCGGTCGCCACGACCGCAGCCTCGGGGATGTCCTCCACTTTCTTCATCAGCGAGTGCTCGGGAACCGCTACGACGAGCTTGCACAGCCCGAAATCCAGGGGCAGGAGAACTTCGACGTCGGCCGCAGCCTCGTCGACCAGGTCACTGCCGGTCAGCCCGATGTCGGCCGCGCCGAGGTCGATGAACTCGGGAATATCGTCGGCGCGCGAAAAAAGAACTTCGATATCACCGCCGGCCAGGACGGAGACCAGGGTGCGTCCAACGCCCGCGACCGGAAAGCCGATGGCGCGCAGCAACTGGAGGCACGAATCCGACAGCCGCCCCTTGTTGGGTATGGCGATTTTGAGCGGCGCCATTACTTCTTCTTCAGCTCCGCGATTGCCTCGTCAACAGACGGGTGTGCCGTCAGGGCGGGATGCGCTTTCTTCAGCGCCTCAAGGATCGACACCGCATTCCGGGTCGGGATCAGCTGGCCTTTCGTGATCGGAAGCACGGCGTCCCTGAATCGCCCGGGAAACGCCGTGAGCGCTTCGCCAGGCCAGTTCGCGAAGAAACCCGCATTGCTCGTCACGGCCGTCTTCAGAAGCGAGAGCGTCGTCTGCTTCCATTCGTTTTTTTCCTTCGATTCCAGGATCGCCAGGGAAGCCGCCGCGGAAAGTTCGAATCTCCCGGACTCGGCCGCGTAGACGCTGAACTTCTGGGTCAGCGTCCCGTCCGTTGCGGCCAGCATCTGGACGGCCTCTTCCGCCTTGAGCGCCAGCGATCCGGTCTTCAGCCTGTCCCTGAACATGTTCTCGAAGAGGCGCAGCTTTCCGACCAGGGAAGCCATCGCGCGTTTCTGCCGCTCGTCCGTGTCGACGTCGCCGTTCACCGGGACCGCCGGGAAGTGCGACCACTCGAGGATGGCCCGGAGCCACGCGACGGACTCCGCCAGGTTTCCGGCTTTTCGATCGATTTCCGTCTGGCTTTCTGAAAGTCGCTCGAGCGCCGTCACGAGAGCGTGAAAAGGCTTCTTCGTTCTGTCGCGCTCGCGATCCGACAAGCCCCAGCCAAGATCCTCCGCCGTCTCCTGGTGTTTCTTCCAGACTGCCAGCGAGGTCTTGATTTCGCCTTCGATCGCCTGGAGATAGTCGTCCCAGAGCTCTTCTTCGAGCATCGTTGTTTCGTGGAAAAACGCCGTCTCGCTCTTTTCCCAGACGATCGAATCCACGGCCACCGTCCACTCCTGCTTCTCTCCCACCGTGCCGGCAGGTGGGCCGTACTTCTTCATCATCGTTCGCTTGCCCTTCACCCGGACAAAGAGGTCCGTCTTGTCCGGCGCCGTCTTCATCTTCTCCATGATCCCGCCGCCGACGATTTCCCACTCGGTCTTTACGTCGATGAGATTCGCCGCGGTCATGCTCGATCCCGTGCCGCCGCCGTCATCCCCGCGCTTCATGACGAATCGCTCGAGGTTCTCGACGTAGACGACCCCCTTCTGCTTCATCACATGGAAAACACCGGTGTAATCGAGGTTCCTCTGGTCCTCCGGAACGGCGACGGGGATCCAGCCCGAACTACCCGAGTCGATGTCGATCGGCGGCTTCTTGCCGGGATCGGGCTTCACTTCGGGATTCCCCGCCGGACCGCTCCCGACCGGCCGATTCCCGCTGCGTGAGGGTGGTGGCTTTGGGGGTTCGGATTTTCCGCAGCCGGAGGCGGAGAACGCCACCAGCAGAGCGGAAACAGCGGCCAGGGTCCGGAGCATGAAATCGTTTCCTTGGAAGAGGTTGCGACAGCCTCCTGACTTTACTTCCACGGCGCGCGGCGCGCAAGAACGGGGCCCGGAGCGCCCGGCGCATCGCGAGGCGAGGAACTTCCTTTCGATCGACCAAAACGAGGTGTATAACTCCTCTTCCCCATGGAATACAAATCCACCGTCCTCCTTCCCAGGACCGACTTCCCGATGCGCGCTGAGCTTCCGAAGCGGGAGCCGGAGCTGCAGAAGAAGTGGGACGACTCCGGGCTGTACGGGAAGATCCGTGCGGCGCGGAAGGGAGCGCGCAAGTACGTGCTCCATGACGGGCCGCCGTACGCGAACGGCAACGTGCACATCGGGACGGGGCTGAACAAAATCCTGAAGGACATCGTGGTGAAGTTTCACTCGATGCTGGGGGCCGATGCGCCGTACGTGCCGGGGTGGGACTGCCATGGCCTGCCGATCGAGAACAAGGTCGCGGAAGAGCTCGGGCCGGCGTTCCGGACCATGGACCCGACCGCCGTGCGCGCGAAATGCGAAGCGTACGCGCAGAAATTCATCGATGTGCAGCGGCGCCAGTTCAAGTCGCTCGGGGTGCTGGGCGACTGGGAGCGCCCGTACCTGACGATGTCGCCGCAGTACGAGGCTGGCATCCTCGACTGCTTCCTCGACCTCATGGAACGCGGCAAGATCAACCGCAAGCTGCGCCCGATCCACTGGTGCGTCCGGGACGAGACCGCCCTCGCCGAGGCCGAGGTCGAGTACGCCGACATTTCGTCCCCCGCGATCACCGTCGCGTTCGACCTGGTCCCCGGAAAGCACGCGTTCTCCCAGCAGAAGGCCGCCATCGTCATCTGGACCACGACGCCCTGGACCCTCCCCGCCAACCTCGCGATCGCCGTTCATCCGCAGGCCGACTACGTGCTCGTCGAGTGCGCGGGACGCAAGCTCGTCGTGGCGGAAGCGCTCGCGCAGAAAGCGCTCGCCAAAGCCGGGCCGGTCACGGTACTCGGGAAAGCGAAAGGATCGGAACTCGAGGGGATGGAGTACGAGCATCCGTTCATGAAGCGCCGCTCTCCGGTCGTCCTCGCCGAGTACGTGACGCTGACCGACGGAACCGGGTGCGTCCACACGGCGCCCGGGCACGGGCACGAGGACTACGCGACGGGGCGCCGCTACAACCTCGAGATCCTGAACCCTGTCGGGCCCAACGGCGTGTACGACGAGCGGGCAGGGATGTTCGCGGGCAAGAAAGTGCCGGCGGTGGATCCTGAAGTCGTCGCGCAGCTGAAAAGCACGGGCCACTTGCTCGTAGAAGACAAGGTCTCGCACTCCTACCCGCACTGCTGGCGCTGCCACCGCCCGATCATTTTCCGCGCGACCGAGCAGTGGTTCATCGAAATCGACGATTCGCGCGGGCAGGCGCTCGAACAGGTCCGCCGCACCCGCTGGGTCCCTGGCTGGGGCGAGACTCGCATCACCTCGATGATCCAGTCACGCCCTGACTGGTGCGTCTCGCGTCAGCGCCTCTGGGGAGTTCCGATCCCGGCGTTCTTCTGCGAAAAGTGCGGCAAGGCCGTGACGGACGCCAAGCCGCTCCGTCGCATCCGCGACCTGTACGCGAAGGAGGGCGCCGGCATCTGGTACCGGTTGAGCGCCGCCGAACTCCTTCCCGACCCGCCGGCTTGTTCCTGCGGAGGACGCACGTACAGGAAAGGAAACGACATCTTCGACGTGTGGTTCGAGTCGGGCTCGAGCCACCGTTCCGTCGTCATGGCCCACCCGGAACTGCACTTCCCCGCCGACTGCTACCTCGAAGGAACGGACCAGCACCGCGGCTGGTTCCAGTCCTCGCTCATCCCGTCCGTCCTGACCAACGGCCAGAGCCCTTTCAAAACCTGCGTGACCCACGGCTTCGTCGTGGACGACGGGGGCGACAAGGTCTCGAAATCGAAGGGCGCGATGGACGTCGAACAGTTCGTAAAACAGTTCGGCGCCGACGTGATCCGTCTCTGGATCGCTTCCGTGGATTTCACGGACGACATCCCGTACTCGAAGAAACGCTTCGACGAAATCTCCGAGGTCTACAAGAAGTGGCGGAACACGTTCCGCTACCTGCTCGGCTCGCTGGCGGATTTCGACCCCGCGCACCGGGAGACGTCGCTCTGGGAAATCGACCGCTGGGCGCTTCATCGCCTCGGCGCGCTCGTCCTGCGGGTCGAGCAGCTGATGAACGACTTCGATTTCGCGCACGCCACCCACGAGATCAACGCCTTCATTGTGACGGACCTGTCGGCGTTCTACCTGGACGCCGTCAAGGACCGACTCTACACGTTTGCCCCGGCATCGAGCGGGCGCCGCGCCGCGCAAACCGTCGTCTTCGAGATCGCTTCGACCCTGGCCCGGCTGACCGCGCCCGTCCTGTGCCACACGGCCGAGGAATTCTGGGGGTACCTGCCCGGGAAAAAGGAAGACTCCGTCCACCTGGCACGCTGGCCCGTGCCGCCGGCCTCCGGCTTCACGCCCGAACTCGAATCCGACTGGGACCGGCTCTTCCGCGTCAGCCGCGACCTCGGCCGGGAAATTGAAAAGTTGCGGGCCGCGAAGACAATCGGCAAATCGACGGAAGCCGTGGTCGATCTCGTGACCGAGGACGCGGCCTTCCATGAAACGCTGTCGAAGCGGGCCACGGAGCTCGCCGGGATTCTGCTGGTGAGCGAAGTCCGGCTGCACCGCGGACAGATGCCCGACACGGTGAGAGGTTCCGACGCGCCCCAGGTCTCGCTGAAAGTCGCCAAGTCAGCACATCCGAAGTGCGAACGCTGCTGGAACCTCCGCCCCGACATCGGCCGCTCCACGGCCCACCCCGGATGCTGCGCCCGCTGCGTCGCCGTCCTGGCCGAGATGGGGTCATGAGCGCGCCGCTGCGGCTCGCGGTGCTCGTCAGCGGCGCCGGCCGCACGCTGGAGAATCTCGCTGCCCGCATCGCCGCGGGTACCCTGCCGGCCCACGTCGCCGTGGTGCTCAGTTCGAAGACTGGCGTCGCCGGTCGGGACGTCGCTCTTCGCAACGGCTTTCCGCTCGTCGAGCTCTTCCGAGCCGGCTTTCCGGATGACGCCTCCTTCGGCGCCGCAATCCACTCCGCCCTCTCACCTTTCCGCCCCGACCTCATCGTCCTCGCCGGTTTCCTCCACTTCCTCTCCATTCCTCCCGACTGGCGCGGCCGCGTCGTGAACATTCACCCGGCCCTGCTCCCCAGGTTCGGCGGCAAGGGAATGTACGGCGAGCGGGTCCACAAGGCGGTGCTCGCGGCGGGCGAGAAGGAAAGCGGGTGCACCGTGCACTGGGTGGATGACGTCTACGACCATGGCGCGGCCATTCTTCAGAAGCGCGTGCCCGTGCTGGCCGGGGACTCGCCGGAGTCGCTCGGAAAGCGCGTCTTCGAATCGGAATGCGAGGCCTACCCGGAAGCGCTGGCGAAGCTGGCGCGGGCGGCGCGCCCATGAACGGTCGCGTCCTTGCGCTTGTCGCCGGTTACGTCGCCGCCTGGACGGTCCTCTGGTGGGTCGCGACGGCGCCCGGGCGCGAGTCCGCGGCCATCCTGGGCCGCATCGAGAAGGCGGCGCCGCACGCGGTCGCGCCGATACTGCGCGAACTCACGGCGGTTTACGCCGACTCTCCTCGCCAGGCCAGCGCCGATTACGCCGCCAATCCGCAACTCCGGCTCCTCATCGCGCAAGCCGCCGCGCCGGTCCCGGACGGACTCCCCGTCGTCGAAGAAGCGCTCGCGACACTTCCACCGGAAGGCCGCCTGGGCGTTCTCCTGGCGCTGGTGATCAACGGGGCGCCGACGCTCGACGAGCGGAACGCGTGGACCGGGGCGGATGAAATCAAGCCCCGCCCCGACTCGATTCCGCTGATCCGCCGCCACCTGGAAAACGAGCCGGTCTGGACCATCGCCGTTCTGGCCGCTTCCGCGCTCGCCACCGCGGGCGAGCGCCCGTCCTTTGACGCCGCATTCGATCGCGCGCGCGATCCACGCCGCGCGCTCGTCGCCCGGTCGGCGGAAATCATCGTCCTCGCCGACCGGAAAGACGGCACGAAGGAGCTGATGCGCGCCCTGAAGGACTCCCTGATCCCGGAGGACGTCGCGACAGCCCTCGTCATTTCCAACGTCCTCGACAGCGACCCGGCATGGAAACCGTTCGCGCTCGCCTGGGCCACGAACCCGGCGAATGCCGCCGCCGCAGGAGGCGCGTTCCCCACGCTTTACGACCTGCTACCGGCCGAACGCGACCGGATCTGGGGAACCGTCAACGCCGCCCCGCGCGGGAAGCGAGTGCCGCTGATGGTGGCCCTCATGAAGCGCACGGGGTGGCCGTCGTCGTACCGCTACTGGTGGATGGGGGTATTCGACGAGGAGCGTAAGTCCGTGCCTGACCTCGAAGAGCGCCTGGCCGCAGGGGACCTTGGCGCGTTCGCCCGCTGGGCGTCCGAAGAAAAGGAGCCCCAGGCAGCGATGGCGATCCGAGCGGTGCTCGACAAACTGCGCGCCGTGGCGGCGCGGCAGGTGCAACGCTAGACAAGTCCGCCGCCAAGCCTTGCGCGCCTCGCCTTCGCCAGCTCCGCCACCCGGGTGCCTTGATAGTCCCGTTCCAGTTCCTGCAGAATCAGGCCTGCATTGAATGTGTCGTTCTTCTTCTCCATCATCAGGTCCGTCACCCGGAACGCGAGCGCCATCTTCTTCTCGGGATCCTCAACCAATCCCAGCGCCGCGCGCATCTCGGCAATCGCCTGGTCCGCGTCCCCCGACTTGAGGTACGCCTCCCCCAGCCGCCGCCGCGTTTCTGCATGCCCGGGCTGGCCCTGCGCCGCCGCCCGGTAAAGCCTCAGCGCCGCCTCCATGTCGCCGCGCCGCTCCGCCGCTTCAGCCTGGTCGAACGTCGGCTCGACCTTCAACTTGTGGTCCCCGACCGCCATCGTCTTCATGCGCATGACCCACACGGCAAAGAAATAACCGACGGGGATGCCATAGAGAAAACCGGCGGGAAGCACC
The DNA here is from genome assembly GCA_038060895.1 of Planctomycetota bacterium. Lineage (GTDB taxonomy): Bacteria > Planctomycetota > MHYJ01 > WSZJ01 > WSZJ01 > WSZJ01. Next base: position 469,535 of record JBBTCT010000009.1, on the reverse strand, counting down.
GCGATCACCGCTTCCCAGCCGGGACCCATGGCGTAGTTAAAAAGCGCCCCGGCCAGTACCCCGTAGGTGATGGCGGCGGAGTGGAAGCGGCCGTCGTCACGCAGGAATTCAGTGCGAAGCGTGATCCATGAAGTCGCAATTCCGCCGCCGTAGAGGAGAACTCCGGCAAAAACAAGGAAGATCGTTCCGGCCATGCTTTACGCTTTCTCGAGAATGGCGGGATTTCGCATCCGCCGGCGCGCTTCCTCGAACGAAATCTGCCCGGTCAGGTAGAGCTCCTTGAGCGAAGCGTCGAGGGTCACCATTCCCTCGCGCGCGTGGGTTTCCATAACGGTGTAGATCTGGTGCGTTTTGCCGTCGCGCACGAGGTTCGCGATCGCGGCGTTGTTCTTGAGGACTTCGCACGCAACGACGCGGCCCTTGCCGTCCGTCGTCCGGATGAGCCGCTGTGCGACGACGGCCAGGAGAGACATGGAGAGTTGGGCGCGGATCTGCGACTGCTGGTGGCTCGGGAAAACGTCGATCAGCCGGTCGATGGCCTGCACCGCGTCGTTCGTATGGAGGGTCGCCAGCACGAGGTGCCCGGTTTCGGCGGCCGTGATCGCCGCCGAGATGCTCTCGGGATCACGCATTTCTCCGACCAGGATCACGTCCGGCGCCTGGCGCAGGACGTGCTTGAGCGCCGCGGCGAACGAGTGCGTGTCGTCTCCGACCTCGCGCTGCTCGATGACGCTCTTCTTGTTCCGGTGAATGAATTCGATCGGATCCTCGATCGTCACGATGTGCGTCTTTTTCTGCTCGTTGATCAGGTTGATGATCGCGGCGAGCGTCGTGCTCTTTCCGTGCCCCGTCGGCCCTGAAATGAGAAAAAGCCCCATCGGCGACAGGCCGAACTCCTCGATGACTTTCGGCAGCCCCAGTTCCTTCAGGACCGGGATCCTGTCGGGAATCAGGCGGAACGCCGCGCCGACGTATCCGCGCTGCTGGAAGACGTTCCCGCGGAAGCGGTGCACGTCCTCGACCGTCAGGGAGAAGTCGAGTTCCTTCTCCCTTTCAAAGCGCGCGATCTGCTCGGGCCGCAGAATATCGTAGATGAGTTTCCTGGTCTGCTCCGCGTCCAGCGGCGACGTCTGACCGAACACAACCTCGCCGTTCACCCGGAAAATCGGCGGCGACCCGGCCGTGATCACGACGTCGCTGGCACGCCCGCCCACCGCCGCGCGAAAGACCTGGACCATGTCGATGCTCATCTTCCCTCCGCAGAGTTCCCAGTCCCCTCACGCCTGACCGTTGGATGCCGCCCCGGTCCCCGCGTCACGCGCCCTTCACCGGTTCCGGAAACACCCTGGGCCGGAACTCCCCTTCCGAGAACTCCAGGTACCGAGCCTCCTCCTCCCACGCACCCAGCGTGTAAAGGCGCCCTCTTCTGCCCCCCAGCTCGAAGTCCTCTTCGCGCGCCTCGTGGCAGTGCCCACAGACGATCGTGTCCACACCCCGGCCAAAGGCTTCGCGGATCGCCTCTTCCGCAAAACTCATGGTCCGCGCGGTCTTGCGCGCTACTCCCGCCTCGCTCCGCGCACGCACCCGCTTTGCAAGACCAAGGCTGACGGCGCTGGGAAGCGCTTTGTAGAGCGCCTTGACGACGCGGTTGCGCGAGATAGCCCGGAACACCTGGTGGCCCCGGTCGCGCGAGCAGAAGGAGTCACCATGGATCAGGAGCGTCCGGTGCGCTCCGAAGGTTCGCTCGCACGACTCCCCAAGGACCTCAACCCCCGCAAACTTCGACAACTCCTCCCCGACCTGGAAGTCCCGGTTCCCCCAGATAAATTTCACTTCGGTCCCCGCATCGGCGAGGGCCCTGAGTTTGAGAAGCGTTTCGCGGTGCTCGCCGAGGCGCACGTGCGCCGGGCCGATCCAGAAATCGAAGAAATCTCCGAGAATCCAGAGCGTGCCGATGCCCGCCGCGCGCTCCTCGAGGAAGCGAAAAAAGAGCGCGCTTCTCCCCGGGTGCCGTTCGCTCAGGTGCAGGTCGCTGATGAAGACCGCGCCCCGGCCGCTCACGGCGCCTCCCCTACTTGATGTCCCAGATGAGGATCTTCCTGAAGCGGACGAGGGTGTGGAACACACCAAGGCCTGTGCCAGGCGCGCCGGTGGCGTTGCCGGGAGTCGAGCGTGTGATCTCCCATCGGCGCTCGCCGTTCACGTAGCCGATGGCCTTGTCGTCGAGGACGACGACGCGGACCAGGAGAGGGTCGCCCGGGCTCAAGACGTCGGCTGACTGAGTCGAGGGAAGACCGCGGACCACGGAGAACTTGTTGCCGCCGTCCCCGACGTGCCACTGGTAGGACACTCCGAGCGCCTTGAAGTAGACGACGAAGCCGTTGGGGCCGAGTTCTTTCCGCGCCTCGACCTCGAAGATGTAGTTGGACTCCAGCGATTTCGAGAGGATCCTCTCGCCCTGGTCGCCCGAGCCGTCAATTTCCGCCCCTCCCTCGCGCGGCGTCCAGCCGCCCTTCTGCGTCTGCTCGTTCCAGTTCCCGCCGCTGTGGCGAATGAGGTCCAGCGGCCTGGTTTTCAGCTCCTTCAGGCGGATCTGTAGATCCTCCAGCCGCGCACGCAGGTCGGCCGCGGCCTGCCCTCCGGTTCCCGCCGCAAGCTTGATCGCCTCCGCCGTGTTCCCGCGCGCGAACAGGTAGGCGGCGAGTTTCGTCTTCCCGGCATCGTTCGCATCCAGCGACATTCTCGCGAGCGTCCACATGTCTTCGTGGGTCAGCGCCTTCGTCTTGATGACCTGCGCTCCGAACTTCACCCGCACGATGGGCCGTTCCGCGGCGACGATTTCGACGGGCTGGTTGTTCGGGTACGCTTCTTTGCTGAACTTGTACCGCTGCCCCTTCATCGCATCGACCTGCGCCCATGCCGCATCCGTCACGGCCGAAGCGTCGGCAAAGATCGCGGCAAGGTGGTCGGCCACCTTCTTGATGGCCAGGTTCTTCGGGTCCTTGGCAGCGTTGGCAATCATCTCCGCAGCGCGCCCTGGCTCCATCTCGACCTTCGGGTCCTCGCTGCCGCGGAATTTCTCCTTCGCCCGCTCAATCGTCGCATCGAGGCCCTTGAGCGCCTCGTCGTGGACTTCGCGCCACTTGCCGCGCCAGATGCCGATTTCCCTCACCGCTTCGTCGTCGAATTTCTCGTACCTCAGAACGAAAACCTTCTTCCCTTCCTCAATGGCGTCTTCCCACCGCCCCTGCCGGGCCTTCTCGCGCGCGTCCTGAAGGATCTTCTGCTGCCGGTCGCGCGCGCCGTCTTCACATTCTTTCTCCGCCGCCTTGACCCGCTCGACCAGTTCTGCCCGCCCCTGGGCCTCGGACCTCGCCCTGGAGAGCGCGTCCCGCACGGGCGTGAAATCTGCCACCGGTCCCATCTCGGACATCAGCTTCCGCCCCTTGACCAGGGGCACCCCCACCGCCTCCTGCCATTCGCCCTCCAGACGATCAACAGCCTTGCCCGCATTGTGACCCGCGACGGTATCGGGGTATTGATCCACCACCTGCTGGTAGGCCTTGATGACGTCCAATCGCGGCAACCCGGGACGCCGCTCCTGCTTTTCGGCCTCCGCGAACAGCTCCTTGGCCTCTGCTTCTCCCGCAGCGCGCGGAATGCCGCTGTCCTTGATGTCCGTGTTGATGCTCGGCTTCGGCGGCTCCTTCTTCGGGGGAGCCGTCAGGTTTTTCACGATCTTCCACCCGATCGCCGCAATCGCAAGCCCCCCGACCAGCGTGATGATCGGGATCATCTTGCTCTTCTTCTTCGCGTTGATGGCGCCGATCGCCTTCGCGCCGATCAGGTCCACCGTCCCCAGCGCCGGGTTCGGCGCTACGCGCGTGCCCGACAGCTTGATGTTGTCGACCGAAGAAGGCCCCGTGGCCTGCACACCCGGCGGCTGCCCCGCCGCGGACTGCCGAGCCTCCTCTTCCTGCGTCGAGGCCATCTCGATCGCAACTTTGGTCTTCGGGGCATCGTCGTCCTCGTCTTCCCAGGTCGCACCCCGGGTCGAGGGCTTCTCCGACTTGTACTTGCCGGACTTGTACATCTCGACGTCCTTGACCAGCTCGTCCATCGACTGGTACCGCCGCTCCGGATCCCGCGCCATCATCTTGTTAATGATCTGAAGCAGATGCTTCGGCAGGTCCGGTCGCAATTTCTCGATCGGCTCGGGCTTTCGCTTCACCACGCTCGTCAGAATCTCAAGCGCGTTCTTTCCCGTGTAGGGAGGCCTGCCCGAAAGCATGTGGTAAACCGTTGAGCCCAGCGCATACACGTCGCTCCGCCTGTCCGTCAGCGCCGCATCCGTCGCCTGCTCGGGCGCCATGTAGTTCGGCGTGCCCAGCACCAGCCCCGCATCCGTCGATTCCCTCGTCCGGTCAACCTTCTTCGCAATCCCCAGATCGGCAATCTTGACCGTGCCTTCCTTCGTGATCATCAGGTTGTCGGGCTTGATGTCCCGGTGAATGATGTCGTGCCCGTGCGCATACGAAAGCGCCTTCGCGGACTGCAGAAGGATCTCCACCACCGTCTCCGGCCCCAGCCGCTCCTTGATCCGAAGCACCCGGTCCAGGCTCTGCCCGTCCACAAACTCCATGATGTAGTAATACACGCCGTGGTAAATGCCCACGTCATGCACGTGAATAAGGTTCGTGTGATTCAGCTCGCCCGCCGCCCGCGCTTCCCTCACAAACCGCGTCACGTACTGCTGGTCCTTCGCAAAATCCTCCGCAAGGCACTTGATCGCCACCTGGCGGCTCATCGAAACCTGGTGCGCCTTGTAGACCGTGCCCATGCCGCCCGTCGCGATCTTCGCGACAATCTTGCAGCCCCCGATCTCCTGGCCCACCATCTTCTCGGGGTCAAGGGCAGGGCCGGTCTGGGCTTCGGACATGGCGCTTCTCCGGGAGTCAGCGTGCGTGGAAGCGGACATTTTACGCTTCTTCGTCCGCCATGGGAAGCGCGGCAGGGCCGAAAAAAAAACCCCGGGGAACCGCCCCCGGGGTCGTTATGACGCTTTTGTGCTAGCCGCCCAGCGGGAGCCAGACTTCGCGCTGGAGAAGCCGTTCCTGCCTCTCGGCGGCGCCTTCGATGACTCGCAGCGACATCCGCAGTTTCCGGGGAATGACAGGCTCGGATCCCGGCAGGTCGCCCAGCGGCATCACCGCAGCAACGTACGGATTGCCGGACTCGTTCAGCTCGTAGTACTTCGGGTTGAGCGGGCCCGGGGCTGAAGCGGCGATGTAGTGGTAACACTCGATGTTGAACGACACGATCCAGTGGCACAGGTCGGCGTCCTCGATCAGCGTCATCGTCGCGGGCGACGGGCCCGGAGGCGTCATGTTGTTCGTCACCGTCAGGGGACCCGTGGGCGAAGTCAGCGGCGTGGACAGGATCGGAATCGCGGAAATCTGCTGAATCTGAAGCGTCGTGATCAGGGTCGGAAGAGCCCACAGGCGGCGCTTGAGGACGAAAATCCTGCGCTGGCTGCGCTGGGCCTTCGTGTATCCCTTCCCTGTGAAAGATGTCTCGGCGTCGTCGTCGTTCGTGAGGAAGTACTCGGCGTAGACGGTCTTCAACTCGCGTGTCGCGGTCGCTCCGGAGCCCGCGGGACAGGTGGTCACCGTGACGACACCGACGTAATCCGCGGCGCCATCCGTGTTGTTGCCGATCGGCACTGGCGCAGACGCAGGGCGGGCGTAGTTCGCGATCCACATGCGCTGCTGGCCGCCCGAGGAAGGAATGGCGTTCTGCATGTCGTTGCAGAAGATGTCCTGGGCCGCCCGCGCATTCTCATAAATATCGATGCGCGCGCCCTGGATCTTCATGACGTCCGTCGAGCGGTGGAAGATCAGCACGATGGCGGTCATCAGGATCACCATCAAGCCAACCGCCACCAGCAACTCCATCAGCGTAAAGCCTGAATTTCGTTTCATGATCGTCTCCGAAGCCTGGGCTGGCGAAGCGAGTCGAAGCCTAGATACCCGTTCCCGCGATGAACGTCGTGAACTCCTTGACCTGCGCGGGGTGCGTCTGACCCACCGGCACGACAGTGGTGAAGTAGCTGCGGTAGATGATGAAGCGGAACTGGAACAAAGGCAGGTTGGTCGTCGTCCCCGCCGTATCCACGACGATGACGGATTCCGGCGGCTTGCTGACTTCGAACTGGAACGAGTACTGCCGGGTCGGTTCCGAAGGATCGCCGCCAAGAGACCATGCCGGCGGAGGCGTCCGGATGTCCGTCACCTGGCCCAACGTCCGGGTATCCGTCCCGAGCTGGTAAACCGCAAGCGTCGGATCCGTTCCGGCTCCGGGGGCCGGGTAGAGCACCGGCGCGCCCACGGTCACGGGAAGAGGAAAATTGAAGAGGCCGGCGGGAAGTCCGTCGTGCGTCAGGTAGACCACGCCCGTCACGGGCCGCCTCATCGCCTCCGTCATCGAGGAATACAGCGACTGCGCGAGGTTGGACGCGGCGGAGTCTTCCACCGAATCGCTCACGTTCTTGATCGCAACCGGGAAGAGGCTCAGGATGCCGCAGATCCCCACCATCAAGATTACGAGGGAAATGAGGATCTCGATCAGCGTGAACCCGGCATCAGGCCTGCGAACGCGCTTCATGATCGTCTCCTATTGCGTACGGAACGCCTGCTTGCGGATTTTTCCCGAGGCCGGGTTGATGTCGACGTACAGCTTGCTCGTCTGACCGTTCTGAACCAGGATCAGGTCCGCGGTCAGAGCCACGTCGGGGTCATACGTTTTCTCGGCGGCCGGCATGACGCATGTGCCATCCGGGTAAAAGCTGATCCAGAAGGACGACCCCGGCACGTTGAACGGCGCCGTGCTCGTCATGCACTTGGCCGAGATGGACGCCCAGGCCTGGTTGCAGCCGATTTCAACGTTCTTGGGAAGAGGGTGCTCGTCACCTTCCTGGACATCCTTGTCCACGCCCGTCAGGACAAGCGTGCGATCGTAGGTCTTGGGACCGGTCGGTCCATCCGGGTCGTTGTCCCTGTAAAGCCGCAGCACCTGCTTGGACGAGTCGAACACGAGAAAGTAGACGCACTTTTCGGAACTCGCCTTCTGCCGGGCGTTCATGAACTGCCCGCTGATCACACGACCGGCCTGCTTGATGCCCTGGCCCCGCATGAACACCCCGAGGATCGAAATCGAGCCGGTCACCATCACGAGAATGATGGTCACGACGACCAGCATTTCAACCATCGAGAAGCCACCGTTCGACTTGCGCATGATTTGGCCCCTATTTGCGGTCGTAGGTCCAGTTCGTCACGTCGTCATCCGGGAGAAGCTTGTCCAGGAACGAATCGCACACCTTGTCAGGTCCGGCCGAAGTCAGGTCGAACTTGGAGTCGGTCGAAGACACTTCCCCCTTGGACCGGTCAGGGAAATTCGTGCCGTGAGCGTATCCGGGAAGCTCGTACCAGATCGGCCCACGCCAGGCGTCGAGCACCTGGACGGTATGAGGGCCGCTGTCCGGCCCGAGGATCTCGGACGCATTCATCTCGCAGAACGGCTCCAGGTTCTTGATCTTCGAACCCGTGGCGACGAATCCTTCGGTCACGGTCAGCGGCTTGCCCAGGTAGTCGTACAGGTACTTGTCGCTCTTGATCGTCGGCCAGACCTTTGCGGCCTTCTTGTCGGCAGCGGTGAGCTTCGCGTAGTCCGACGGGTAGTCGTGGAACTTCGTGAAGTAAGCCTCGACTCCCGCGTCGATGCGACGCACAAGGGCCGCCGTCTTCTCGATGTTCGACCGCTGCTTCAGCCCCGCCGCGGCAATCGTCAACGTCGCCGCCAGGAAGCCCAGAATCGCGATCACCACGAGGAGCTCGATCAGCGAAAAGCCTGAATTCGTTCTGCGCATGCGCTTCTCCTACCAGTTCTTGATGTTGGCTTTGTCAGCGGGATCAGACGTCGTCTGGCTGCAAGCCGGCTGATCGCCGCACCCGCAGGCCCACATGTCGAAGCTGAAGAAATTCATCATCGTCAGCGGGCTCGGCGTCGCAGGCTTCACCTTGCTCGCGTTCTCCCGGTACTTGTAGGGAGTGCTGAGCGAAGTGATCCACTGCTTGCCGGGGTTGATCTGGTCCGCGCGGAACTGGTAGTAAGGAATGTTCTTGGGTCCGTTCGAGGACATGATGTTGATGAGCGAAGCGGCCGCCAGCTGAGTGACGTAGTTGCCGGCTTCTTCCGGGGGATACCGGCCGAAGTCCGTCTCGTACGCTTTCAGCGCGACGGAGAAATCCTGGACCGTTGCCTGGCTCGCGCTGTGCTTGCTGCGGCAGCGCGCGGCGCTCAGGGCGGGCAGAAGAAGCGCCGCCAGAATGCCGATGATGGTGACAACGACGAGCAGTTCGACGATCGTGAAGCCACGGCTCTGGCGCATGGCGATCTCCTGAATTTCGTTAAAACCGGGTGGAAGCGGGTGTATTTCGGCCCGCCAATACCGAAACGCAAATCCAAGGCCCTAAGCCGACTTTCCTCTTCATATGCCCTGAATCACGTACTTTGGCTCTTTTTACAGGTAAATCTGAAGCACCTTCACCAACGGTGGGGTTACTTCGGCGTTACTGCGTTACCTGGCGGTGCCCTCTTCTCGAAACGCGGAACCGTCTCTCCCCTGACCCGCTTGCTTAAATTCCTGACCCCGAAATCAGCGTCGTGAACTCCTTCACCAGCGCCGGGTGCACCTGCCCCACCCCCACGGCCGCCGGCCGATACCCGCGGTAGATCATGAACCGGAACTGGTAGAGCGGCAGATTCGTCATCGTCCCCGCCGTGTCCACCACGATCACGGACTCCGCAGGCCTCACCACTTCAAACTGGAACGAATACTGGGTCGTCGGCTCCGTCGGATCCCCGCCGCCCAGCCCGCTCGACCGAATGTCCGCCACTTGCGCAGCCACCGGCACGTCCGTCCCCAGCTGGTACGTCTCCAGCCACGTATCCGTCCCGCTCCCCGCCACCGGATAGGTCGCGGGAACCAGGACTGAAACCGGAAGCGGGAAACTCAGCGTCCCCGCCGGCAAACCGTCGTGCGTCACCGTCACGACCCCCGTCACCGGCCGACGCATCGCTTCCGTCATCGCTGAATGCAGGGACTGGGCCAGATTCGACGCCGTCGAGTCTTCCACCGAATCGCTCACGTTCTTGATCGCGACCGGGAAAAGACTGAGGACTCCGCAGATTCCAACCATGAGAATGACCAGCGCGATCAGTATTTCAATGAGCGTGAATCCCGAGTTCTTTCCGTGAGTGCGCTTCATGTTCTCTCCTGTTTCAGCATGCTTCCCGTGCAGCGAAAACGCCGGTCGATCTACTCCGTGCGAAACGCCTGCTTCCTGACCTTGCCCGACGCCGGATTGATGTCCACGAACACGCGGCCGGACTGGCCTTCCTGAATCAGCATCAGGTCCGCCGTCTTCAGCCCGTCGGGATCCCATCCGATCTCGGAGACCGGCAGCAGGCAGCTCCCGTCCGGATAAAACGCGATGGCGAAGGTCGAACCCGCGACGTCGAACGGCGTGCTGCTCGTCAGCGACTTCGCCGCAATCCCCGACGCCCAGGGCTGGCTGCACGCGAACTCGACGTGGTTGGGAAGCGGATGCTCGTCCCCGTCCTGCACATCGGCGTCGGCTCCGGTGGTGAGCAGCGTCCGGTCGTACGTCTTCGGTCCCGCGGGGCCGTCCGGGTCCGCGTCGCGGAATAGCCGCATGACGTGCTTCGCGGTGTCGAACTGCAGGAAGTAGACGCACTTTTCGGAACACGCCTTCTGTCGCGCGTTCATGAACTGCGTCCCGACGATCCGCCCGCCCTGCTTGAGTCCCTGCCCCCGCATGAACACCCCGAGGATCGAGATAGAGCCGGTGACGAGGACGAGGATGATCGTGATGACCACGAGCATTTCGATCATCGAGAAGCCGGCCTGGTTGCGTCGCATGAGTCAGCCTCCGTTAGGGATTCCAGTTCGTGATGTCGTCCTTGGGGTCGGTCTTGTCCGTCAGAGAGTCCGCCGTGCCGTTCGCGCCGGCAGAGGTCAGGTCGAAGCGCGAGTTCGTGGAAGAGGTCTGGCCGCGCGAAGTGTCGAGGAAGCCGCTGCCGTGCGCAAAACCGGGCAGCTCGTACCAGATCGGGTTCCCCCACGAATCGAGAATCTGCACGCTCTTCGCGCCCGTCCAGGGCCCGGAGACTTCCGAAGTGGTGAACTCGAGAAAGGGCGAAAGCATCTCGATTTTTCCGCCTCCCGCGCTGTAGTTCGTCGCGGCCTGGAGCGGCCGCCCCAGGTAGTCGAAGAGAAGCTTGTCGTTCGGGACGATGGTCGGCCAGGTGACGCTGGCCTGCTTGTCCGCGGCGGTGAGCCTGGCGAAATCGCTGGGATAGTCCTGGAACTTCGTGAAGTACGCCTCGCACGCCGTGTCGAGGCGCTTTATCAGCGCGGCTGTTTTCTCAATCTTCGCGCGCTGCTTCAGGCCCACCGCGGCGACGACGAGCGTCGCGGCGAGGAAGCCGAGGATGGCGATCACGACGAGAAGTTCGATGAGCGTGAAACCGCTTCCGTGTTTGCGCATGATTCTCTCCTACCAGTTTTTCATCGTGGCTTTGGTGGCGGGCTCGGACGTCTCCAGGTCGCAGGCCGGGGCGTCGCCGCACCCCGAAGCCCACATGTCGAATGAGTGGAAGTTGATCATCGTTTCAGGGCTCGGCGTCGCAGGCGGCTGCCGACCGGCGTTCAAGCGGTACTTGTAAGGACTGCCGAACAGCGTGACCCACCGTCCCTTCGAGTCGATCTGGTCCTTCCGGAATTCGTAATACGGGATCCGCTTCGGCCCCAGCCGGGACAAGAGGTCAATCAGCGAACCCTTGCGGCCGGTGGTGATGTAATTCCCGGGCTCGTCCGGCGGATATGCGCCGAAATCGGTCTCGTAGGCCTTCAGGGCGACGCTGAAGTCCTGGATCGTCGCCTGTCCGACGCTGTGTTTCGAACGGCAGCGATCGGGGCTCCCGGTGGTGATGACGAACCAGGCGACCACGGCGAGAATGAAAATCATGATGACGAGATCGAACGTCGTCAGGCCAGCGTCGCGTCTCATGGGTTTCTCCTTCAGGGTTTCAGTCCCGGGCAGTCACTATTTAGGGCGCATACGCTTACTTATCGTTAAGATCCTTCATATACGGAGACTACTTTGCCGCGCGCGAACCGGTTTCAACGCCCGCGGACACCTCCCTACCGCTCCGCATCCTCACCCGCGTCCACCCCGTACGACTTCAGCTTCTCCCAGAGATTCTTGCGGCTGATGCCCAGCAACTCCGCCGCTTCACCCTTCTTGTTGTTGCAGATCTTCAGCACATTCAGGATGTGCCCCTTCTCCGCTTCCACCAGCACGTCCCTCAGCGGCCGCCGGTCGCTCCTCACCATCGCTTCTTTCGGCGTGTTTGCCGTGATCCTCACAAGGTGCTCGCGACGCAACTCGCCCGTGTCACCCGAAAGCGCAATCGCCCGCTGAACCGCCGCTTCCAGCTCGCGGACGTTTCCCGGCCACGTGTAGTGCTCCAGCTCCGCCATCGTGGAGGGGGAGATCGTGAAGTGCTTTCCGCCGGCGTATTTCTTGATGAACTCTTTCATGAGGAACGGGAGATCGCCTTCGCGCTCGCGCAGCGGAGGAAGGTCGATCGGGACGACGTTGAGGCGGTAGAAGAGGTCGTCGCGGAACTTTCCGTCGCGGACGAGCTTCTGCAGGTCGACTTTCGTCGCCGTGATCACGCGGATATCAACCTGGATCGTCTTCGTTCCCCCGAGGCGCTCGAGTTTGCGTTCGGCGAGAACGTTCAGGATCTTTGCCTGCGCGCCCGATGGCATGTCGTCGATGTCGTCGATGAAAATGGTGCCGCGGTGAGCACGCTCGAAGCGTCCGATCTTCTGGTCCTTCGCGTCCGTGAACGCACCCTTCTCGTGGCCGAAAAGCTCCGCCTCGAGAAGCGTCTCCGGGAAGTTCTGGCAGGACACTTTCACGAGCTCGCCCTTGCGGCGGTTGGAATTCAGGTGGATCGCCTGTGCGACGAGTTCCTTTCCCGTCCCGGTTTCGCCGGTGATGAGCACGGGGAAATCATTTCCTGCGGCGGCCTTGATGAGCTGGTAAACCGACTGCATCTTCGGCGAGGTGCCGATGATGTTTTCGAAGCGGTACTTTTCTTCGAGCTGTTCCTGGAGCTGGGCGCAGCGGCGCTTGAGCTCCATTTCGCGATGGAGCCGTTCGAGAATCAGAACGGCTTCGCGCGTGTCGAACGGCTTCTGCAGGTAGTCGTACGCGCCGAGGCGCATCGCCTTGATGACGGACTCCATCGTCCCGAAGCCGGTCATTAGGACGACGGGCAGGTCGGGCTTCACTTCTTTCACCCGGGCGAGAAGCTGCTCACCGTCGAGGTGAGGCATCCGGATGTCCGAGATGACGACGTCGAACTCGCCGTTGAGCGCCGAGTCGAGTGCGGCGAGGCCATCGGCCTTGTGAAGAACCTCGTGACCGGCAGCCTCGAGTTCGTCGCCGAGGGTGAGGGCGATGGACTTTTCGTCTTCAGCGAGAAGCACTCTCATGGGCGTTACCGCTCCGTAATGCTTGACGTTACCGTGCGGTAACTTTACCGGGACCGGCGTCTCAAGTCCAGCGTGAATAGCCATTTGGGTCACTCCCCTATTCCGCCGGAACCCAACATTCACGCTGGAAAAGCCGCTCACAGTTCTCGCCGGACCCTTCTATGACCCGGAGAGAGATCCGAACTTTCCGTGGAAGCACCGGTTCGCCTGCGACGTCGCCGATCGGAAGCGCTGCGATCAGCGCACTTCCCGTGGCATGAAGCTCACGCCACGCCGGATTCTCAAACAGCTCCACGTTCATCGACATCACGAACTGGTGCAGCGTGTTTTCTTCGATCAACTCCAGCCCCGCCGCGGTCGCCGCCGACAGATTCAGCGGCAGCGCGCCCTTCACGACCCCGAGCGCCGCATCCTTCGTGATTCGCCAGGTCCGCCTCTTCAGCGCCTTCAGCGGCCGGCCGGACCGGATCGCATTCGCCGTTCCACCAGCGATCGACAACTCGGGGTCCGTCTCCGCCGCCAGAAAGTATTCCGACAACACCGTAGCCAGGACCCGGCCGCCCGCACCGTCCGGCACCATCGTGGACGTCACCATCGCCAGCGCGTCCTTCGCTTCAGACCCGTCAGGAAGAGTCGCGTCGCCGGGACCGTCGCTCGCATGAAAGCGCTGAGCGGCGCTCGTTGACGGGTGCATGTTCTCGAGGTCGCTCGCCACCTGGTCCAGGGCGTGCCGCCCGTCCTCAGACACCGCCATCCGCGCTTCACCCGCGACCACCGTCGACGTCGTGCGGAAGAAGAGCACGGCCAGGACGGTGACAAGAAGCGACGCGAGCGCGACGCTGACAAGCAGTTCGATCAACGTAAAACCACGTCGGTTCGACTTCATGATTCTCTCCGAGTAGAAGCGGCGTCAGCGCGCTTCCGGCCAGTTCCCGATGACGCCGCCTTCCGTGCTGGTGGCGTCGAGGTCGAAGCGGCGCGAGTTGTCGGCGCCGCGGCCGTGAAGCGCGCCCGGCAGCGAGTAGCGGATGGGCCATCCCCAGTCGTCGTGGATCTGCGGGGCGCAGGAGAGACGGCTGGACGGCAGCTCGATGAACGGCCCGATGAGGCGGTTGGTGCCGGATGCGGGAAGGGGAACACAGAGTGCCCGGTGGAGAACGGTCGTGTCTGAGGTGGCGCGAGGGAAACCAGGGTAGGAGCCGAGCTTGCTGCGGTAGGAGTCGCAGGCGGAGTCGAGCGCACGAATCAGGGAGCGGGTTGACTCGACCCTGGAAGAGCCCCTCATGCCGGCGCAGACGGCGCCGAGGCCGGAAATGAGGAAGACGAGAATTGCGATGACGACCGCGAGTTCGATCAACGTGAAGCCGCGGTGGCGTGCGCCCCGGCCCGGATGCGTGGAGAGCTTCGTCGAAGGACGGCGAAGCGGAATGACGGGAATCATCCGGACCTCCGAGTGGCTCGGGGCCCTTCAGGGCGCCCCCGGGTTTTGACGCACTGCGTCAATTTCGGGCCGCTCTGAGTTCTTGCAATTCGCGGACCAGACCGTCAAACGATTGCAGGCTGCGGTTTCAGGCGAATTGCGCGTTACTCGGGTCCTGTTTCGTTGCGCGCGGGTAACACGACCGATGTTTTTATTTCGAAAAGACACCGGTAGCGGGTGCGGTTCCTGGGAGCGCGCCTCGCACGAAATAAAAACTTCGGCGGCGCGGAAAGGTGGCCGCGGAGCATTGACGCAGCGCGTCAATGCCCCGCGGGGAGATTCTGTCCTGGTGGCCAGACGTCGCAAGATCCGTGCCGCGGGCCGCGCAGAGGGAAACCGGCCCCGGCGCCGTGCGTTTTCTGTTACCGGATCTTCCGGTGGTTACTCCGAAGTAACCAGTTCCGCATCAAGCCGTCTCCGCTTTCAAGCCGATAACAACCTCATGCGGAAACTCCTCCTCGCCACATTCGTCCTCTCGGTCCTTGCCGCCGTCCTCGGCTGGAGCCTCTTCCTCCGTGAGCGACGCGCGGGCGATCTCGAGCGCGATAACCGGCGCATGCGCGACATGATCGCGCGCCTCGGCACGGAATTCCGGATCGCCGATGTCGTGGTCACCGCCCAGGAAGGCGCCCGCGGCCGAGACCGGCGCACGACTTTCCGATTCCTCACCTACGATCGACTCGGTAACGCCCAACAGCCGCGCTCCTACACCATCTCGGGAGACGTGGCCTACTTCGACGCCCTGGTCCTGAAATTCGAAGATCGTTACGTCGGCGACGCGGACGCCCTCCGCGGCCGCTCCCTCCACCTCTTCAGGCGCGTCTTCGGCGAGTACCAGGCCCCCGACGACGGTTTCCCTCTGGACGCCGCTTCCGTGGACGGCGTGCCCGAAGCGCTTCGCGTCGGCGCCGGGAATTTCGAAGAAGAACTTTGGCGGGATTTCTGGAAGTACACGAACGATGGCGATCTCGCGCGGTCGAAGGGCGTGCGCGTGGCGCAGGGCGAGGCGGTCTATACGCGCCTGGAAGCCGGGCGCACCTATCGATTGACGATCGAGGCGGACGGGGGAATCAACATCCGACCCGCCGAGCCGGTGACGACCGCCCGGAACTGAAGCGGCACTCCCCTTGCTCCCTGTTGCGCGAACGGCCCCAGAACGGGCTTATTCCGCGTAATCCCGCGCAGTCGCCGCGTGTTTTTCAGCGCCTGCGCATCGGAGCACCATGGTCCAGCACCGCACGATCACGGTCGATGGCAACGAGGCCGTCGCCTCCGTCGCTCACCGCCTCAGCGAGGTCATCGCCATTTACCCCATCACTCCGTCCTCGACGATGGGCGAGCTCGCCGACGAATGGTCCACGATGGGGCGGCGAAATATCTGGGGCGCGCTTCCGGACGTGATCGAAATGCAATCGGAGGGGGGCGCGGTTGCCGCGGCGCACGGCGCGGTGCAGGCCGGGGCGCTGGCCACGACGTTCACGGCCTCGCAGGGACTCCTCCTCATGATCCCGACGATGTACAAGCTCGCCGGCGAGCTGGCGCCCTTCTGCATGCACGTCGCCGCGCGGACCGTGGCGACGCACGCGCTCTCGATCTTCGGCGACCACTCCGACGTGATGGCGTGCCGGCAGACCGGGTTCGCGATGCTGGCGTCGGGATCGCCGCAGGAAGCGCAGGACCTGGCGCTCGTAGCGCACGCGGCGACGCTCCGGTCGCGCATCCCGTTTCTGCACTTTTTTGATGGCTTCCGGACTTCGCACGAGATCCGCAAGATCGAGGCGCTCGAGGACGACGACTTGCGCGCGCTGGTGCCGGACGACCTGGTGAAGAGCCATCGCGATCGTGCGCTGACGCCGGATGCGCCGACGTTGCGGGGGACGGCGCAGAACCCGGACGCGTTTTTCCAGGCCCGGGAAGCGTGCAACCTCTACTACGACAGGTGCGCGGGCATCGTGAAATCGGAGATGGAATCGCTCGCGTTGCGGACGGGACGCCGTTACTCCCTGTTTGATTATGCCGGCGCGCCCGACGCGGAACGCGTGATCGTGCTGATGGGCTCGGGCGCCGAAGTCGCGCACGAGACGGTGGACTGGATGAACGCGCGCGGAGGGAAAACCGGCGTCCTGAAAGTGCGCCTGTATCGCCCGTTCTCTGTCGCGGATTTCGCGAAGGCGCTTCCCGCCTCGGTGAAATCGCTCGCGGTTCTCGACCGGACGAAGGAGCCGGGCGCGCCCGGCGAGCCGTTGCGCATGGACGTCGAGTCGGCGCTGAGGCAGGCGAAGGACGAAGGTCTCATCGCGCGGGAACCGCGCGTCATCGGCGGGAGGTACGGGCTGTCGGGGAAGGAATTCACGCCTGCCATGGTGAAAGCCGTGTTCGAAGAACTCGCCGCGACGCGTCCGCGTCGCCAGTTCACGATCGGCATCGCCGACGACGTAACGCGGCTGTCTCTTCCGTTCGACCGCGAGTTCGATATCGAACCGCCGGAGGTCAACCGCGCGGTCTTCTACGGGCTGGGCTCGGACGGCACTGTAGGGGCGAACAAGAACTCGATCGCGATCATCGGGGAGAAGACGTCTCTGTGTGCGCAGGGGTACTTCGTCTACGACTCGAAGAAATCCGGGGCGGTCACCATCTCGCACCTGCGCTTCGGGCCGCGCGATATCCGCTCGTCGTACCTGATCCGTTCGGCGGGATTCGTGGCGTGCCACCAGGCGTTTCTTCTCGAGAAACTCGACGTGCTCGAGAGCGCCGCGCCGGGCGCAACGTTTCTGCTGAACGCGCCCTGGGGGGCGGATGAAGCGTGG
Organism: Planctomycetota bacterium; assembly: GCA_038060895.1. Taxonomy (GTDB): domain Bacteria; phylum Planctomycetota; class MHYJ01; order WSZJ01; family WSZJ01; genus WSZJ01. Next base: position 452,599 of record JBBTCT010000009.1, on the reverse strand, counting down.
GAAAGCCTTCCGCTCGAAGTCCAGCAGCAGGTCCTCGCGAAGAATCTCCGCTTCTGGATCATCGACGCGTGGAAAGTCGCGAACGAGACGGGCATGGGCTCGCGCGTCAACACGATCATGCAGACGTGCTTCTTCGCCATCAGCGGCGTCCTGCCGCGGGACGAAGCGATCGCGGCGATCAAGGAGTCGATCCGCGAAACGTACGGGAAAAAGGGTGAAGCGGTCGTCGCGAAGAACTTCGAGGCGGTGGACCGGACGCTGGCCAACCTGTTCGAGATTTCGACGAAGGGGCGGGCCGCCGCGGGGGTTCCCCGGCCGGCTGCGGTGTCGCCCGCGGCGCCGGACTTCGTGAAGCGCGTCACGGCGGCGCTGATGCAGGGGCGCGGCGACCAGTTGCCGGTCAGCGCGTTTCCGCCGGACGGGACGTGGCCGACCGGGACGGCGCGATGGGAGAAACGCAACGTCGCGCAGGAGATCCCCGTCTGGGACCCGGCGATCTGCCTCCAGTGCAACAAATGCGTCTTCGTCTGCCCGCACGCGGCCATCCGGGCAAAGGTCGTCGAGCCCGCTGCGCTGAAAGGGGCGCCGGTGACGATGAAGTCGGTTCCTTACAAGCAGACCGAGTACGCGGGGCGTGAGTACGTGCTGCAGGTTGCGCCGGAGGACTGCACGGGGTGCGTGCTCTGCGTCGAAGTCTGCCCGGCGCGCGACAAGGAAAACCCCCGTCACAAGTCGATCGACATGGCGCCGCAGGCCCCGATCCGTGACGCCGAGCGCGCAAACTGGGATTTCTTCCTGAAGCTGCCGGAAGCGCCGCGCGAGGAGGTCCGTCCTGACCCGAAGGGGACCCAATTCCTCGAGCCGCTCTTTGAGTTCAGCGGCGCCTGCGCCGGATGCGGCGAGACGCCCTACATCAAGCTGCTCACGCAGCTTTTCGGCGACCGCCTCCTCATCGCCAACGCGACCGGGTGCAGTTCCATTTACGGCGGCAATCTCCCGACGACGCCCTACACGACGAATCGCGACGGCCGCGGACCCGCCTGGATGAACTCCCTCTTCGAGGACAACGCCGAATTCGGCCTCGGCTTCCGGCTCGCGGCCGACGCGCGCAAGAGGCTCGCTCTCGACCTGATGGCGCCGCTCGCGGGACGCATCGGAGAGACGCTGGCCGGCGAGCTCGCCGGCGGCGCTTCGGAGTCGTCCGAAGCCGCGATCGCGGCCCAGCGCCGGCGCGTTGAGGCCCTTCGGGCAAAACTCTCCGGCGCCGGCGACCCGGCGGCGCTTCGACTTCTCGACATCGCCGACGCGCTGGTGCGCAAGTCGGTCTGGATCGTGGGCGGCGACGGGTGGGCGTACGACATCGGTTTCGGCGGCGTGGACCACGTCTTTTCCACCGGTCGGGACGTGAAGCTGCTCGTACTGGACACGGAGGTCTACTCCAACACCGGCGGACAGCAGTCGAAGGCGACGCCGCTGGCAGCCTCGGCGAAATTCGCAACGGCGGGCAAGGAAACACCGAAGAAAGATCTCGGCCTCATGGCGATGTCCTACGGCAACATCTACGTCGCCCGCATCGCGTTCGGCGCGAGCGACCGGCAGACGGTGCAGGCGTTCCTCGAAGCGGAGGCCTACCCGGGTCCTGCGCTCATCATCGCCTACAGCCACTGCATCGCTCACGGCTACGACATGGCTCACGGCGCGAAGCAGCAGAAGCTCGCGGTCGATTCCGGCATCTGGCCGCTTTACCGGTACGACCCTCGCCGCACCGCCGCCGGGGAGCCCCCGCTCAAGCTCGACTCTCCGCCCCCGAAAGTGCGCCCGGACGAGTACCTCCGCAACGAGGCCAGGTTCCGCATGTCCGAGAAACTCGACCCCGCCCGGTATCGCCGCCTCATCAAGGCTGCCGAACGCGCAGCCGCCGACCGCTACGAGCTATACCGGCAACTCGCCGGCGTCAAGCTGCCCAAGCCGCCCGCGGAGGAGAAACAGCAATGACCCCCGACCTGTCCACGACCTGGCTCGGCCTGAAACTGGCCCACCCGATCATGCCCGGCGCGTCGCCGCTCGTGGACGACCTCGAGGCGGTCGCCGCGCTCCAGGCCGCGGGAGCGCCCGCCATCGTCATGCACTCGCTCTTCGAGGAACAGATCATCCGCGAGTACGAAGAGAGCGAGCGCAACATGGACGCCCACTCCGATACCTACGTCGAAGCCCGCTCCTATTTCCCCCGCCGCGACCTCTTCCCCTTCGGTCCCGAGGGCTATGTCGATCACGTCCGCCGGCTGCGTAAAGCCATCGACATTCCGCTGATCGCCTCACTGAACGGTGCCTCGCGCGGCAGCTGGCTCGACTTCGGCCGCGCCCTCCAGGACGCCGGTGCCAACGCCCTCGAGCTCAACGTCTACGACCTCGCGGCCGACGGCACCGAAACCTCCGAGTCGATCGAGGACCGCGTCGTCCAAATGGTCGAGTCGCTCCGCCGCGTCGTTAAAATTCCCTTCGCCGTCAAACTCTCTCCCTTCTATACGTCCCTCGTCAACTTCGCGCGCCAGCTCGAAGCCGCCGGCGCCGACGGCCTCGTCATCTTCAACCGGTTCTATCAGCCGGACATCGACGTCGAAGCGCTCGAAGTTGCGCCGACGCTCCGTCTCTCGGATTCCACGGAGCTGCCGCTTCGCCTCCGCTGGCTCGCGATTCTCTACCCCGCGGTGAAAATCCCGATTGCCGTAACGGGAGGCGTGCACGACCCGGTCGATGCCGTGAAATCGGTGATGTGCGGCGCGAGCGCGGTCCAGGTCGTCTCCGCGCTTCTCAAGCACGGCCCGCAGCGGCTCGGGGAAATTGTCACGGGATTCCGCGAATGGCTGGAGGAGCACGACTATAAGGGCGTGGCGCAGATGAAGGGCTCGATGAGTCTTCTGCGGTGTCCGGATCCGAAGGCCGTGGAGCGCTCGAATTACGCGCACCTGCTGCAGACGTGGAGGCAGGGCCGGTGACGCTTACGGAGGGGCGGCACGAGTAACTTCTTCCTCGAACGGCAGCACGCCCGCGGCGGCGCAGGCGCGGCGCATGTCGGCCGTCTTGAACGCGATCTGCGCGGAGTCGCCCAGCGTGCGCAAGATCGCGGCTCCCGCCTTCCATCGCGCTTCCCCCTCGGACGCCCGGCCGGTGTCCAGCAGGAGGACGGCGCTGTCGCAGAGGTGGGCGGCCTCGAATCGCCGGTTTCCGACCTGGCGATGGATCTCCAGAGCGCTCTCGAAGGTGGATTCGGCCTGCATTGCTCGGTCGGTCTCGTGGTAAAGCCGCGCGAGGTTCCCCAGGTTGATGCCTATCGACGCCCGGTCCCCGACGTCCCGCAGGATGGCCAGGGCGTCCCCGTAGGCGCGCTCCGCCTCTGCGACGCGCCCCTCACCGTGGTGGAGCCCGGCAAGGTTACCGAGGGCGATGCCCTCGAAACGGCGATCGCCGGTTTCCGTGTGCAGGGCGAGCGCCTGCCGGTAGGTGGCCACGGCGAGCAGAGCGCGCCCCGTCTCCATGTACAGGTTCGCCAGGTTCCCAAGAGCGATGCCCTCGAATCGGCGATTCCCCACGGCGCGGTGAATCTCCAGGGCCTGACCCAGAAGCCGTTCGGCGTCCTGCGGGCGGCCGGTTTCCTGGAGGACGCTGGCAAGCTGTCCCAGCGCCACGCCCTCCTGCCGCCGATCGCCGTTCGCCCGCAGCAATTCCAGGGCGTCCAGCAGGTTTCGCTCCGCTTCCGGCACCTTGCCCGTGTCGCGATAAAGCAGAGCCGTGTTCGACAGCGTCTGTGCTTCCGATCTCCGGTCGCCGATGTCGCGGAAAATGGCAAGAGCCCGATCCGCGGCCGGCGCGGCATCCGCAGGCCGCCCCGTCGTCCGGTACAGGTCGGACAGCGCCATCAACGTCGCTCCTTCCAGGCGCCGTTCCCCGGCTTCCCGGAATCCGGCGAGAGCGCGATGAAGCAGCGGCTCTGCGGCGCCCAGGCGACCCGCCTGGTAGAGGACGTGCGCCGCGCGGCGCAGCCCCTCCGCGCGCTCGACTCCGGAAGAGGCGTCGGCGAAGCGGCGCCAGAGTCGTTCCGCCGCCTCGGTCTGGAATTGGCGCGAAGCGGCGATCGCGCCGCGCAGCAGGTAGCGCCGGCCAGCTTCCGGATAGGGCCCAGCCTCTCCCTCTGCCCGGCGCGCGTGCTCCGCCATTTCTTCGGCGAACCGGTCCGAAGGGTGCGGCGCGAACTGGGATTCGTCCATGCAAACCGGCGGCAGATCCGGCCGCCCGCCACACATCGCTTCCAGGACCGCGAACACAATCCCATGCAGCCGCGCGCGTTCACCGGGAAGCTGGAGTTGATAGGCCGCGTCGCGGAGAAGGGCGTGCCGGAAGGTGTATGCCGTCTCTGTGAAGGTGCCGCTCATGAGTTTCCCGCGGCAATCAGAACACGACCCTGACGCTCCATCGGCTGAAATGAAGATCCGCCCAGCGTGAAAGATCCGGTTGGCCGCTCATCGCTGCCGCTTTTGCGCTTCGAGGACAGACAATTCATCCGCAAGCGAGGCGGCGCAGGAGCGCCCCCATGTCCTCCCGCGACTTCAACCTGCACTTCAATCGCGCAAACGTCTCGAACAATTGCTCGTGCGCGGAGAAAGAATTCGCATTGCGGCGAACCCTGTACTCGGAGACCCACTGGACCAGATCGGCCAGCGCGGTCTCGTCGCCGCCGCGCCGCAGGCCCCGGGACTTGACGTTGGCGACGCATTGGTCGTCGGGGATGTCCAGGAAGATGAGAGCCGATGCCCGCGGGATCGCCTCCTGCGCCAGCCAGCCGTAGACGCCTTCGATGATCCACCGGTCGCCGGCCGCGAGATCGCGCACCATGGCGACCGCGGTCGCCGGGTCGCGCCGCGTGTCGTACCCGCCCGGCACCCAGTGAATCAGGTCCAGGTCCGTGACTGCGGCGCCCACCAATCCCGCCAGTTGCTCCGACAGCCAGCTCTTGCCGGAGCCTCCATTTCCAAGGATGACGGTACGCAGGAAGTCGGGCGGTCGGAACGTCACGTCTCGGCCCGCCTCGCCTACTCCCATTCAATGGTCCCGGGCGGCTTGCTAGACACGTCGTAGACCGCGCGGTTCACGCCCTTCACTTCGTTCACGATGCGGTTCGAAATGCGGGCGAGAACCTCGTGCGGAAGGCGCGCCCAGTCGGCGGTCATGCCGTCGCTGGAAGTGACGCAGCGGATCGCGATGCACTCCTGGTAGGTGCGCTCGTCGCCCATGACGCCGACGCTGCGGACCGGAAGGAGGGCAGCGAAGTACTGCCAGAGCCCGCGCGCGAGGTCCGCAGCTTCGATTTCGCTCGTGACGATTGCGTCGGCGTCTCGGAGAGTGCGCAGCCGCTCTTCTGTGATCTCACCCAGGCACCTCACCGCCAGGCCGGGACCGGGGAACGGCTGCCGCCACAGGATCGCGTCGGGAAGCCCGAGCGCCGCGCCGAGCTTCCGCACCTCGTCCTTGAACATCGCGCGCAGCGGCTCGATCAGCTTGAAGCCGAGTTTCTCGGGCAACCCGCCCACATTGTGGTGGCTCTTGATCTTCGCCGTCGGCCCGCCGAACGAGCTCACGCTCTCGATCACGTCCGGGTAAAGCGTCCCCTGCGCCAGGAACTCGATCCCCTTCAGCGTCTTCGCTTCGTCCTGGAAGACGTCGATGAACATGTGCCCGATCCGCTTGCGCTTTTCCTCAGGGTCGGTCACGCCTTTCAGGCCGTCGAGGAAGCGCTTCTTCGCGTCGACCCCGCGCAGGTTGATTTTGAAATGGTCGCGAAAGGCCTGGACGACCTGCTCGTACTCGCCTTTCCGGAGGAGGCCGTTATCGACGAAAATACAGGTTAGCTGTTTGCCGATGGCGCGGTGCAGGAGAAGCGCGACGACGCTGGAGTCCACTCCGCCGGAAAGGCCGCAGACGACCCCCTTGTCGCCGATGTCGCGGCGGAGAAGCGCCGTCTGTTCCTCGATGAAGTCCGCGACGCGCCACTTCCCTTCGCAGCCGCAGACTTTGTAGAGGAAGTTCGAGAGGATCTCGGTCCCGAGCGGCGTGTGCGCGACTTCCGGGTGGAACTGGACGCCGTAGAACGGAAGCGACTTGTGTTTCACGGCCGCGAACGGTGAGTTCTGGGTCTTGGCGAGCGGAATGAAGTCGGAGGAGAGGCTCTGCACGGAGTCGCCGTGTGAGTTCCAGACGTCGAGTTCGGCCGGGAGGCCGTCGAACAGCTTTTCCGGCGCGGTGACCTGGAGTTTGGTCGCTCCATACTCGCGCGCTGGGGCGCCTTTGACGGCTCCGCCAAGCAGGTCGCAGCCGAGCTGCATCCCGTAGCAGATCCCGAGGACGGGAATCCCGGCCTTGAAAAGTTTCGCGTCCACCTTCGGCGCGCCCTCGGCGTAAACGCTCATCGGGCCGCCGCTGAGGATGATCCCCTTGGGCTTTTTCGCGAGCAGCGCTTCCACGCTCGTGTAGAACGGAAAGATCTCGCAGTAGACGTTGAGCTCCCGGACGCGGCGCGCGATGAGCTGAACGTACTGGGCGCCGAAGTCGAGGACGGCAATGAGTTCGCTCATGGGGCGATCTAATCAAATGACCTGCAGGAAGTCTACGTTGCGCGCGGCGGGGGCGTTACTTCTTAAGTTTGAGCTTTCCACGCACGTACTTCAGTCGCAGCTCGACGTTCGCGCGGCCCTCCCAGTCCTTCGGCGACAGTTCGAGAGCCTTCAGGTAGTCCTCCTCGGCGCCCTTCCAGTCTTTCACGGACTGCCGGCAGAACGCGCGACTCGCGAATGACTCAAACGCGGCGGGCTCGCGCCGGATGACTTCGGAAAATGCTTCGAGGGCGTCGGAGAAGCGGAGCAATTCCATGAGGGCCTGGCCCAGGTTTCTCCAGGCGTCGTTGTTGGCGGGATCGAACTCGGTGGCCTTGCGGAAGGCCTCCATCGCGCCGGTCCGGTCCTTCTTCTGGATTTTCGCGTTTCCGACGCCGAACCAGGCGGGCCCAGGCCGGAAGTTCTTTGCGAGGACGAACTCCAGGTCTTCCAGAGCGGCGTCGGCCTTGCCGAGTTCAATACGGGAGAAACCGCGGAACAGATGCGGCTCAACGGCGTCGGGCCGGATCTCGAGCGCCTTCGTAAGGTCCGCTTCCGCGCCCTCGAGATCCTGCCTCTTCCACTTCATTTCGCCGCGCCCCCACCAGGCGTTGTAGTAGCCGGGACGAAGCTCAATGGCCCGGTCGAGGTCGGCCAGCGCTTCCTTCTCATGGCCACGCTGAAAGAGCTCGGCCGCACGGTTCGTGAGCGGCGTGGCGCGTTCCGGCCCCGACTCGATCGCCGCGGTGTAGTCCGCGATCGCTGCGTCGATGTCGCCGAGCGCCGCATGGCAGAGACCTCGCGAAGTCAGCGCAATGTCCCAGCCGGGAATCAGGACCAGGCACTGCGTGAAGTCGGCGATTGCCTCGCGCGGCTTCCCCTGCAGCCGCTTCGCAGATCCGCGGTTGTACCAGCTCATGCAGTTGTCGGGTTGAAGCGTGATCGAACGGTCGAAGTCCTCAATGGCGGCGGCCGGCTCACCGAGGTGGAGGCGGACGGTTCCACGCTGCGTCAGGGCGTCAGGGTCCTCCGGCCGGGCCGCCACGATCGCTTCGAATTCGGCCAGCGCGCCGCGGTAGTCCCCGGCGTCGGAGAGCGCGAATCCGATCACACCGCGGCCCGTGAGATCGAGCGGCCCGCGCCGCTTCAGCTCCTCCGCGGCTTCGATCTGGCGCTTGCGCCGAGCATCGTTCGCGGGAACGTCGGGGTTGTAGTAGACAAGCCAGTGGCATGAGTAGATGACGGTCGCGAGCGCCGTCGTCTGCGTCCGGTCCTGCTGGGATACCGAGAGCGCCACGCGGATCGCTTCGTCCCACTCGCTTGCCTGTTCGAGCATCTGGAAGAGCGCGACGCCGGCCTCGATGTTGGCGGGATCGCGCTGGAGGCAGCGGTCGAGAAGGTCGCGGGCATCCTTTTCGTGCCGTCGCGCGAACGCGAGGAGCGCCAACCCGAGTTCGCGATCCGATTCCCGGAAATAGGAACTCTGGCCCACGGGCGCCGACAGGTCCGCCTCGGCGCGACCGACCAGGGCCACCAGGTCGGGCCGGCCGCGGACCATGGCGTCCATGTCGAACTTCGAGTGACGCCCATGCGCGACGAGCTCGGCGCGGCGGGCACGCGAAGTCTCCCCGAGCAGTTCGCGCGCCTGGAGGACGCCGCGCGCGAGGCGCGCTTCGCCCAGCGCCGGGTCCAGCGCGAGCGCGCGGTCGAACTCGACACGCGCTTCCCCGTTTCGACCCAGCGTCGCCTCAATCCGCCCGAGAAAATAATGCGCGATCGGAAGTTCCTCCCTCGCCAGGAATGCGCGGCAGGTCGAGATCCCTTCTTCCAGCTTCGCCTTCGCCTGCTCCGCCGCTCCCGCCCGCCGCAACAGCTCCGCCTCGCTCAGCGTCCCTGCCAGCGCCGCCCACAGTTTGACCTCGCGATCCTTCGCCGCCCGCGCCCGGCTCTCGCGGATCAGCGGAGGCACCACCGCGGCCAGCGTCGCCGCGACGCCGCAGAGGCCCAGGAGCGCGACCGTCAGGATCGCGCGCCGCTTCCAGACGTTCCTGCGCACGCGATAAACGAGGCTCGCGGGACGCGCGGCGATCGGCTCGCCCTGGAGGAAGCGCTCGAGGTCGTCGGCGAGGTCGGCGGCCGAGGCGTAACGGCGCGCCGGGTCCTTCTCCAGGCACTTGAGAACGATCGTGTCGAGGTCGCGCTCGATCGCGGGGAACTTCGCGCGCATGGAAGGGGCTTCCTGCTCCTGAAGGGCCTTGATCAGCTCGAAAATGGAAGCGCCGCTGAAGGGTGCCTCACCCGTCAGGAGCGCGTACAGCGTCGCGCCCAGCGAGTAGACGTCGGCGACCGGGCCGACGCGTTCCCCGCGCGACTGCTCCGGCGCCATGTACGACGGAGTCCCGATGATGGCGCCGCTCATCGAGAGCCCGCTGACGCCCTCGGTCCGCCGCGCGAGGCCGAAGTCCGTCACGAAGACGTGCGGCTCGTCCACGCCGCTGCCGCCCGCCCTCCGCCCCCGCACCAGGAGATTTTCCGGCTTCAGGTCCCGGTGCACGACGCCAGCCCGGTGCGCTTCCTCGACTCCGCGCGCCGCGTCGCGGATCAGCCTCGCGATCAGCCGCCGGTCACCCCGCGGCAGCTTCGCCGCCGTGGCTCCATCGATGTACTGCATCGAGATGAAGTGCCGCCCCTGCGCTTCCCCGACCTCGTAAACCGCGGTGATGTTCGGGTGCGAGAGCTTGCCGGCCACGTGAGCTTCCTGCGTGAAGCGGGCGATTTCGGTCTCGTCGCCTCCCGTGAGGAATTTGAGGGCGACCCAGCGCCCGAGCGGGATATCCCACGCCTGCCAGACTTCGCCCATGCCGCCCTGACCGAGCTTGCGGACACGGACGAACTTGCCGAATCGGGACGAGGGAGGCGCGGCCGCGGCCTCCGGCGAAAGCGGAGGCGCGATCGCGCGCAGGAGGGCGGAATCGGAAGCTGAGGTCCCCGTATGAGCATCGCCCGGCGCGGCAGGCGGCCTGAGCGTCTCTGCGTGCGCTTCGGGAGAAGGGTCGCGGGGCGGATCCTGGCGGGAATCATCGCCGGCGACGACGTCGCTCATCGCCCCTCGGGAACCTGGGGACCGTTTGGCGCGGCGCCGGCACGCGCAGAAAAGATGTACCCGAGCGGATACCGGATCCGGGCGCGCGGCCGCAGGAGGAGGAAGACCCAGTCGAGCAGTGCGTACCAGGGAAAGGCCAGGGCGCGGAGAAACCGCGGAAGCGATGGCGCGAGCGTATTGAAGTTCAGGAGAAAAGGTCCGCCGCCGATGCCGCGGGCCGTCGCTTCCTTGAATCCCGTGTCCTCGAGGAGCCGCACGAGCGCGGTGCTGGTGTACCGGAAGTAATCCTGGGGATCCGGGTGATAGACGTAGAGGAAGGGAACGAAACCGACCAGGGCTCCGCCCGGCTTGAGGATCCGGTGCATTTCTCGCAGGAGGTGACGGTGGTTGTAGATGTGTTCGAGGACGTTGCAGCAGAGTTCGGAATCGATGGAGGCATCGTCATAGGGAAGGCGGTCCTTCTCGAAATCGATGCTGGAAATCGAGGCGTCCACCGCCTCGATCTTCGCGTCCTCCTCCAACCGCAGGTATCCCAGGTAGGTCTGGTGCCGTCCGCCGCCAATGTCGATGGTGCGGCCCTTGACCGTCTCGAGCGCCAGGCCCTCGTCCATCAGGATGCGCAGGAGAGTCTGGTTCCTCAAGAGACAGCCCAGCCGATGCAGCAGCCCTCGCTTCGCCATTCTGGCTATCCTAAGTCGAACCCCCGGGCTCGCGCAAAAAACCAGCGGGGCCGCCAGATCAGCGGGATGTTCCCAGGCGCAGGAAAATGCGGAAGCGCTGGAGCATGTGGTCCACGCGTGCATCATTGATTCCTTCGGCGAGGGGCCAGGGATCCTCGCCCCGGGCGGCCATGGCGAGCATGCGTGCCAGGCCGACGCGCTTGAGGTGGAGCATGCGGGTGACGACGGTGTCGCCCGGAAGGACGCCGCCCATAAGGATGGATTCGTCCGGGGTCAGCGATGACTGCGTCCCCTCGATTTCGAAACCCGTGCAGGACTCGCCCGCGCACAGCAGCCGGATCTCACTTCCGTCCAGAGTGAGCTTCCCTTTCGCGTAGTCGCGGTCCTGGACGATTCGGGCGCGCGCGTCGCCCACACGAAGGCGCAGAACGCGGCCCCTCCGCCTGCCGGACCGGACCCGCGCGGGCGCGCCCGGAGTTCCGGCGAGAACCTTGAGGAGCGCAATGCCGTGGTAGCGAAAAACCGAACGGTCGCAGTCGATCTCGCGCGGCCCCGCCTGGCTCTTCTTCCCGTACCAGGCGCGGACGGCGTCCAGCCACGGAAGGCAGGCGCTGTCCTCGGCGACGTGGACCTTCCGAAACCTGCGAAGCGCCTGCAGGAAGTCCCGTGAGAGGGGCGTCGGAGTGTCGATCACCAGCTCCGCCCGGGGAGTCGGCGCCAGGTTCTTCAGCGCCTTCACGACCGCACCGCGCGGCACCGCCAGGTAAACGAAGTCGGCTTCTTTGAGATTTGCCGTGGATTCCTGAAGCGGCCGTACGTCGTAGCGGCGGCGTCTCCCGAAAACGGCGCCGGGCGAGCGGGCGTACAGTCCCGTGATCTCGAATGCGTCACCCAGCGACTCCAGCGCAGGCACGACGTCTTCCGAAACGCGCCGCCCGGCGCCGATGATGACAATCCGCTTCCGCCCACCCGGCGCGGCAGTTTCCGCCCGCCTGGCTCCCAGCAACTCACCGAGGTGGTCCGCCAGCCGAAGTGCGAGGGCGACGATCGTCATGGTCGGGTTGGCGCATCCTGCGGTCGGAAACACCGAACTGCCGGCGACAAACAGGTTCTCCACGGTGTGCAACCGGCAGTCCGTATTCACGACGGAGGTCACCGGGTCGCGTCCCATCCGCGTCGCGCCCAGGTGATGGCTCGCGTCGATCGTGAGGTCGGCGATGACCTCTTCCGGGCTGCCGCTCAGATGCCCGAGTCCGTTGCGCCCGACATCGTCCCCAAGTTCTTTCCACAGCGCCCGGATCGTGTCCATGTCACGCGAGGACAAACGGTGGCGCACGGAAGCCATGGGCATGCCGAATGCGTCGCGCTTCTCGCCGAGCACGACGCGATTCTCCGCTTGCGGCTCCATGTCGATATGCCAGCTCAGTCGCACCGTTCGCGGCCTCGACATCGATCGCAGCAGATCCGTCGAGGGAGGCAGGATTCGCCGCCCCAGTGCACACGCGACCCTTTGCACGAACCCGAGCCTGGGCTCAAATCCCACGTACGAGTTCAGGAGCCCATGCGCGCGCTGGAATTCCTCCGTCAGGCGCAGCCCCAGGTAGTTCATGCGCGGTCCTTCCGTCTGCGGCGTGTACAGGCTTCGCAGGGGAAGACGCCGGGACAGGCACCAGTACCCGCTGTGGCACTTGGTGTGATTCATGAAGTACCGGCCCACCTGGTCGTGCTCGTTCCCGAGGTTCGAATTCAACAGCAAGCGCGGGTTCTCGATGCCCCCCGCCGCCAGGACGAACGCCCTCGCCCTGACTCGCGACTCCGCGCCCCCCTCCGACCGGCACACCGCGCTGACCACCCGGCCCGACTCGACCTCCAGGCGCACGACCGTCGCCCCCATGGCCAGGTCGAACCCCGCACGGTCAAACAGGTACTTCAGGGAGCCGTAGCGGTACGTGGGAAGCGTCATCACGAACACTTTCTCCTGCAGGTGGCGCCAGCCCCGCGGCTCCCCCTCCGGTCCCTCCGAGCGCAGGAATTCGTCCACGGCGGGAAAACGGTACGCCCCGGCCCGCACTTCCAGGGGCTCGAGGACCTCCCGCCCGAAGGGCCACCCCGGACTCCACGGTCGCGACTCGAAGTCAATGGGGTCGAGCCGTGCCGAGCGGCCGTTCCACGTCAGGGAAGCGCCTCCGAGCGCTCGCACGCGCGACTCCGGCTTGATGGCCAGCCCTTCATTGAGAACCTCCTTCAGCGCATCGGCAAAGGGACCACGCTTTTCCTCGCCGCTCTCCAGCACGCACACGCGCAGCCCGCTGTAGGCAAGCTCGGCCGCAACAGTGAGTCCTGCCGGACCCGCGCCAATGATGCACAGGTCGTACTCGTGCTCCCCGGGAGCAAGGCGGCGTAACATGGCGCGCGAAGCATAGTCCCAATGGATCGGTCAGGCCATCACCGGCTGCGTCAGGCGCTCTTCGCCTCCGGGATGTCGAGCAGGTTTCGAAGAGCCCCCTCGAGCGCCGGATACCGGTACTCGTACCCGCCCGCAAGGGCCTTTTTCGGAACGACATTCTGCCCCGTCGTCACCAGTTCCGCGACGTCCCCCAGCATCAGCTTCATGACGAACGGAGGTGTCACGAAGAGCGATGGCCGCCGGAGGAGCCTGGCCAGGACCTTGGAGAATTCCTTGTTCGTCACGGGGTGCGGCGCCGTGCCATTGAACGGCCCCTTCCAGCCCGCCTCTTCGATCGCGCGAATAGCCATCCCGCAGACGTCGTCGATGTGGATCCACGAGAGGAACTGGTCGCCCTTGCCGATCGGCCCGCCGAAGCCGGCACGGAACGGCGGGAGCATTTTCTGGATCGCTCCGCCGTCACGGCCGAGGACGACGCCGATGCGCAGCAGGACGACCCGCACGCCACCGGCTTCGGCCTTCTTCGCCTCCGCTTCCCACTCCAGGCAGACGCTGCTGAGGAAATTCCACATGTCCGCCATCGATTCCTCGTCGCACACTTCGGGGCCGCGAGGGCCGTAGTAACCGGTCGCGCTTGCGTTCACGAGGATCTTCGGGCCGGCTTTGCAGGCCTCCACGCAGGCCTTCGTGCAGTCGATACGGCTCGCGCGGATCGTCTTCCGGAAATCAGCGTCCCACTTCTTCGCGAAGATGTTTTCGCCGGCCAGGTTCACGATCGCGTCGCATCCCGCGGTCGCGGCCTTCAGCGCTTCAGCGTCCCTGCCATCCCACTGCTTCGCCTGTGTCCCTCGCGGCGCCTTCGCAGCGTCCCTCGTCAACGCGACGACCTCGTGCTTTCGTTCCTGCAGCATCGCGCACAGGTGCTTCCCCACGAACCCTGTTGCGCCAGTCACGGCAACTCTCATCCCTGGTTCTCCCTGTGAAATCGGTCGACACGGCCATCCCGCGCGGCCGAAGGGCGGCATTCCTTGACGACCCCGAACGCCCCATTAGGCTCTGCCGTTCTACTTCTTCTCCGCCCCCCGTCAAGGAGACCGAGACATGGCCATTGCCCGCGTGACCGAGCTGGTGGCGTCCTCAGACAAGAGTTTCGCAGACGCGATCAATGCCGGCGTCGACCGCGCCGCGAAGACGCTTCGCGGGATCACCGGCATCGAAGTGATCCGGCAGAACATCAAGGTTGAGAAGAACAAGATCAAGGAGTATCGCGTTCACCTGAACGTCACCTTCGTTCTCGAATAGGGATCGCCATCCCGGGAAGCCCCCCGTTCGCGGGGGGCTTTTCTATTGTTGGACCCGGAACTCGCAACTTAAGTCGTCTGCGTGCGCGAGCCGAAGAAGTGGATGGACTCCAGTGAAAGCGGCTCCCATGCCGGACGTCACGACTCGCACGTTCGCCCGGGACCAGCTCGTCCCGCTTCTGTTCCGCCTCAGCGATCGGCTCGACAAGCGCCGCCATGATCTAGCCAGCGCGGTCCGCGAATTCACCGTGCGCCTCCAGGACGCCGCGGGCGACGCCAACCCCGCAAGGGCCAGCTCGGCGATTCTCTGGCTCCGTCCCCTCTGCGTCGCGGTCCGCGCCCTGGCGCTCGGCAAGCCCGAGGACCGGGAGCTCTGGGAAGAAGTGAAGGAGATGGCGATGGAAGCGACGCGCCTGGCGGAGCTGCCCTTCTCGGCCGTGGGCTAGCGCATCAGCCTGGCGGACTTCCTGATTTCAGCCCGGTCTTCGGCATCGGTCAGCCCGTACCGGTCCAGGATCTCGAAGACCCTCCCGAAGCGTTCGTCGCTCCAGTCCGTCTCCGCCAGCGCCCCGCGCCCGCGTCGCGACCACAATTTCGCCGCCGCCACGGACTCCGCGACGCACTCTTCGATGTTCATGGCCGCGTAGGGCGACACGAACCCGTTTCGCGAGTCGCACCTGCCGTCGGCCCAGCACGCCGCGGAGTGCCAGGACCCGAACGGAAGCACCGCCTGCAGGTCGGCGTCCAGCCGGCCCCGCGACGGGCAGCGGGAATGGACCGCGTGCCCCAGCTCGTGGAGGACGACGTCGAGCGTCGGCTCGCGTACGGTGACGCGCCCGAGGTCGTATCGACCGCCCCGCTCCGGACCCCGGGGCATCCTGTAGAACTCGAGGTCGGAAAGATCCTTGTTGGGGAACATCTCGAGCGCGCCCGCGAGGACGGAAAGCTCACCGTCCTGCCAGGATCCGTAAAGGCCGACGTGAAAGCGTTCCCGGATCTCGTCGGCACGCTTTCCCTTCGGCACCATTTGACGCACCGCGTCATAATCGGGCTCCCTGGAAGGAACCGCACAGGCGGAAACCAGGACGGCCATGAGCGGCATGAAGCGCTTCATGCCGCCTTCTCCCCGGAAATCACGTAAATCATCCGCAGGTGAAGAAAGCGCAGTTCGACGCCGCGAAGACGCTTCTCCATCTCGGCCTTGACGTCCCGGTGCATGTCCACCCAGCCTTCGCGCCGGAGCATCCCCAGCATCGGGCACGGGCCGAGGAACCAGCCGGGAGGCAGACGGTCGTCGGAGACGACGAGGCGGCCGCCGGGCTTGAGGACGCGAACCAGTTCCTCGAGCGCGCGCCGCCAGTTCGCGACCGAGGTCAGGACGTACGTCGAGAGGACGCGGTCGAACGATGCGTCCCGGTACGGAAGCTGCTCGGCATCGGCCTGCGCGACGCGGGCGCCGCGGAGCGCGGCTTTCGCGAGTGACCGTGCGGAGAGGTCGCACCCCTCGAACGCAGTGACGCCGGCCACCGCCAGCAACGGGAAATTCCTCCCCGTTCCGCAGCCGGCGTCCAGCACACGGTCCCCCGGCCGCGCGGCAAGCGCCGCAAGCGCGCGGCGCCGGTACGACCGGTCCCTCCCGAGCGCCAGCGCCTGCACGACGGCGTCGTAGATCGGAGCACGGCGGTCGTAGGTCGCGCGGACCAGCCTGGGGGAGAAGGGCACGCGCACGAGGCTAACGGTTGAAGGGCGCGCACGGCAACGGGGAAGCCGCTGCGGCCGCCCTACTGGATTTCCAGCACCCGCACGCTGGAGAGAATGCCCTCTCCCTCGGACTCCACGTCCTGCGCCGGCTCGCCCATCCAGTAAACGAGTTTGAACTGAACCGCCCCCTCGGGCGTGAGGACGAAGAGATTCGTCCCGGTGACGCTTGTCGCTCCATGCCCCATCCTGTACCGCACCGTCACCGCCGGCCCGCCCTGCGTCCCAGTCTTCCCCGCCGCGACGACCTCGTATTCACGGGTCGGGTCGTCCTTCCCCACCATGTAGGCCAGGTCGTCCGGGCGACGGAAAAAGTCCGCGTAGTCCGCGATGAAAATCACTTCAAGGGTCGCGACGACCGCTTCGCCGCGCAGCAGCTGCCACTCCTGGGTCGCCTCGCCCTTGCCGGCGCCCTGCCAACCGGCGGGCAGGACGAAGGAGGCGTGCCCGTCGCTCGTCATCAGGCTCCGGCTCTCCTCTACCTCTTTCGCGGTTCCCGCACAGCCGGCGGCGACGACGAGAGCCAGAATCGGTAACCGCTTCATTTACGCCTCGTTGGTCTCCACCCAGTAGTTCGGAGCTTCCTTCGTGATCACGATGTCGTGCGGATGGCTCTCGCGGACGCCGGCGGCGGTAATGCGGATGAATCTCGCCTTGCTGCGCAGGTCGTCGATCGTCTTCGCGCCCGCGTACCCCATGCCGGCACGCAGTCCGCCCACAAGCTGGTAGACGTACTCGGAAAGCGGCCCGCGGAAGGGCACCCGCCCTTCCACTCCTTCGGGAACCAGCTTGTCCGCCTGGGAGACTTCCTTCTGTCCGTAGCGCTCCTTGCCGCCTTTGATCATCGCGCCGAGAGATCCCATGCCGCGGTACGTCTTGTACTGGCGGCCCTTGAAGATCACCAGTTCGCCCGGCGCTTCCGTAGTCGCCGCAAAAAGGCTCCCGATCATGACGGCGCTCGCGCCCGCGGCGATCGCCTTGGTGATATCGCCGGAGTGCTTGATGCCGCCGTCGCTGATGATCGGGATGCGCGCGGCGTTCGCCACCTTCGCGACATCCATGATCGCCGTGATCTGCGGCACCCCGGCACCTGCCACGATCCGCGTCGTGCAGATCGCCCCCGGCCCGATCCCGACCTTCAGCGCGTCCGCTCCCGCTTCGATCAGATCCCGCGCCGCTTCCGCCGTCGCAATGTTCCCCGCAATCACAGGCACCCGAAACCGCTTCCGGATCTCCCGCACCGTGTCGATCACGTTTTTCGTGTGCCCGTGCGCCGTGTCCACCACGAGCACGTCCACGTCCGATTTCACGAGCCTCTCGACCCGCTCGAAGTCGTTCACGCCGACCGCCGCGCCGACTCTCAACCGGCCACGCTCATCCCGGCAGGACATCGGGAACTGCTCCAGCTTGTTGATGTCCCGCATCGTGATCAGCCCGCGCAGCTTTCCGTCACGGTCCACGATCAGCAGCTTCTCCACCTTCGCCCGGAACAGGATGTCCCGCGCCTGCTCCAGCGTCGTCCCCGGCGCAGCCGTCACCAGCTTGTCCTTCGTCATCACGTCCGCAATCGGAGTCTTCTCACTTCTCAGGAAGCGCAGGTCCCGATGAGTCAGGATTCCCGCGAGCTTTCCGTCCTTGTCCACGATCGGGATCCCGTTCACGTGATGCTCTTCCATCACCCGGTTCGCGTCCCCGACCGTCGCCGACGGCGGAAGCGTCACCGGGTCATTGATCACCCCGTTCTCGCTCCGCTTGACCTTGAAGACCTCGCGCGCCTGCTCCTCCGCGCTCATGTTTTTGTGGATGATCCCTATCCCGCCCTCCGACGCGAGCGCGATCGCCAGCCGCCCCTCGGTCACCGTGTCCATCGCGCTCGACAGCAGCGGAATGTTCAGCGTGATCCCGCGGCACAGCGCCGTCCGCGTGTCCGCTTCCCGCGGAACGATGTCGCTCCGCCCGGGAACGATCAGCACGTCGTCGAACGTGATCCCATCGCCCGCGAACTTGTCCACGGCCCCCTCCGTCATCTGTCGCTTCAGGTCCAGAAGCGCCTTCCCGCGATGGGAGAGCGCGTTTTTTTCAGCTGATCCGGCCTCGCCGAACGTCTTTCCGAGCTCGGAAACGAAGAAGATCGGGTCGTACCCGAATCCGCCGGCGCCGCGAGGCGCGTCGAGAATGCGCCCTTCGCAGACGGCCGATGCGCGCCAGCGGACTCCCGTGGGGTCCGCGACGGCGACGGCGCAGCGGAAGCGCGCCGACCTGTGTTCCGGAGGGACCCCGCTGAGCTCCGCGAGCACCTTTTCCATGTTCCGTTTCGCGTCCGGTATCGGCCCGGCATACCGCGCGCTGATCACCCCGGGCCGGCCGCCCAGCGCATCGACCTCCAGCCCGGAGTCGTCTGCAAGCACCAGCGCATTGAAATGCCGCGCCCAGGCCAGCGCCTTCAGCGCCGCGTTGGATTCGAATGTGGCGCCCGTTTCGTCAACCTCGGGAGCCGTGGAGGGAAGCGGGGCGAGGGTGAGGCCGGCGTCGCGCAGGATTTCAGCGATCTCTTCCAGCTTGTGCGCGTTTTTCGTGCCGACGAGGACTTCCATCCGCTGAGATTAGGGGCGCTTCACGTGAGAGTCAAGAAGACATGAAGTGGGAATGGGGTGGCGTTAGCGGGAAGCTATTCCGGAATCGGCAGCACGATCAAGTCGCCGAGCGGCGAGACGCGTGTGGACGGGTCCGTCGGCCTGGACTCGCCCGAAAGGGACCAGCCGAAGATGGCCTTCCGGCGCTCGTCGGGGATTGCGAACGACACCGTTCGGCCGAGCTTCCGGTTCGCCTTCAACTCGAGGGCAGGAAGTTCGTACACGAGCGCCTCGCCCGCCGCCGTGAAGGCGATGAGGCGCTTCAGGCCGGGAAACACGGCGCTGCAGAGGTGCGGAGAGATCTTCCCGACGAAAGCGAGGTCCGCGCGGTGACTGTTTGCGGTCCGGAGGACGGATCCGTCCTGACCGACCGCCAGGCGGCCGTCGGGCGAAATGGAGTACTTCTCCGGCCGGAGTTCGGAGTTCAGGGACCAGGGAGCCGGAGTGAAGTCCTCCGCTCGGGCGGGCGAGTTTGCCGGAAGGGCGAAGGCGTGCCTTGCCCCGTAGATTTTCCCTCCGCCCGGAACGGGGAGAAAGAACCCGCCATCAGCATGCAGATGCCGGACAACCGACTGCCGCGCTGCGGAAATGACGAGAATCCCCTGATCGCTGGAAGCCACCAGCGTTTCTCCATCGAGGGCCACCAGGTCCGCAATCGGCTTCTCGATTTCAAACGTCTTCACAACTTCAGCTTTCTCAAGGTCCACCAGGGTGATCGACTTTCCGGAAGCAACGGCAGCGAGGTCTCCCTTCGGCGTCAGGGCGAGTACGAGGCTTCCCTCGGGCAGCTTCACGGAGGATTTCGTCGTCAGGTCTTTCGCGGACACCTGCATGAGGGTGCCATCGGTTGCGTTGAGGAGGACGAGAGATTCCCCTCCCGGGCGGAAAGCGGGCCTGCCCGCCACGCAGACGCCCAACCGCCGGAATCCTGCCGCATCGATGCTTTCGGCCGGCTTTCCGCGGGCGTTCAGGACGGGAAGAACGCGAACCGACTTCAACCCCGCGCTCTGCAGGTTGACTTCACCCAGGGCATTCTTGATCACCCAGGCATCGACCTGGATCTTTCCGTCGTACTGGCGGCCGTCGAGGAGCACAAGAGTAGGCTCTCCGGGCTTGAAGCGAATTTCGGCGATATCGCCGATTCTGAAAGTGAATACGGCCCTGGAAGTCCTGACCTTCAGGCTCTCGATGTCGACGGATCCTGAGAACTCGCGATCGTCCGTCGTCGTTACCAGGACGGTCCTCGGCTCAGCCGGCGCTGACATCGCCGACAGGACCCATGCCGCTGTCATCGTGAGACGCTTCATTTGGCCTCGATGGACCAGGACCGGATGTCCGTCAGCGGCCGGTTCCAATCTTCCGATCGACGCTGGCCGGCCGGCGAGGAATCGATCAGCGCGAAGATGCGCGCCGTCTCAGGATCGACGGCCAGCTCGAGGCAGAGTTCCCCGGTTTTCCATGACTTCCGAAGCTCGAATCCGGGCGACGAGTACTGCTTCAGGAATCCTTCCGGCGTGGCGATAAAAAAGGATCCTTTCGACGGCACAAACGCGGCTGCCGTCCAGCGTTCCGTCGCTGCGACCTTCAGGAGGTCGGCATCGCGCCGGCGTGCGAGACCCAGGACGGGCCCGCCATTGCCGGCCAGGAATCGGCCATCCGGGGAAATCGCACAGTCTCCGCCGAGCTCCAGCTGGCCGTGGTACGGGGAGTCGTAGCTGAACAGGTCGCCGGTCGCTCCGGCGGCCTGTCGGAGATGAACGCAGAAGAAGTCCCCCGGGGAAACGCCGCTGTTGCCCGCGTAGATCCGTACCTGGCGCGGATGCAGCCGGACGAACCATCCCGTGCAGGAAGACAGGGCCTTCAATGCCGGTTCCTTTCCCGCGGAATCGAGGACGAAAACGCCGGGCCGCTGCCCCCGCGTGCCGACCGCGATCACGCCCGCGTCTGTCGCGGCGATCGAACCGGGGTCGCCCGCAAATTTCAACGTGCGCAGCAGCTGGAGGTCGGATAGCCGGATGACATGCACAAGGCCGCCGAAGTGCCCGTCCACGTCGCGCATTTCGAGGTCGCGGGCGGCTACGAAAAGCATCGATTCGGCCGGGTCGAGCGTCATGGCCACCACTCCGCCGGAAACATCCACGCCTCCCGTGACGGCGAGATCCGAAGCGCGCACGCGAAGAACGCGACCGTCGGAGAGGTTCAGGACACAGAGGCTGGCACGGTCTCGCATGAGCCATAACCCCTGAAGCGACGTCTGTTTGGACAGCCGGGAGATCGGACGAATCGTGTCGCCCGTCTGCAGCTCGGGAAGTTTCTCCGCTTCCGGAGCTTCTTCATTTCCGAAGTCCACGGCGACGTCGAGCGGCGCGCCCTGGACGCGGGTTCCGTCCTTGAGCGTCCACCATGGTTGAAACGCATAGATCACGATGCCGTCGCCGGGTCCTGCGGAGAGTTCGACCGTCGCGCGCGCCACGCCCGTCGCACGAGCGACTTCCAGCCCTGTTTCGGCCGTCGCGCCGCCGGTGTGATCCTTCCGCGTCCAGGCGATTCCGGCGGCGTGAAACTCGCTCATCGGATCCGACACCCTCGCCTCGATTTCGAGCTTCACCTTTTCGTCCGTGGCGGGTGATACCTCGACCTTCAGGTCACGCAAATGGCCGCGCAAAAAGCCGGAAAATTCCCCGCAGGCAACAGCTCCGGCCGCACCGGGCAGCTGTTGCCCCAGAATCCCTCGAACTTTCAGGTCGGAACCCACAACAGGTCCGCCCGAAGCGCCCTGGGGAACGTCGCCGCTCAGCCGCAACCGCGTCACCTCGCCTCCGGCTCCGCGGGTCAGCGACGTCACGGATAGCCGGGGAATCCAGATCGCCGGCCCTGTCGGGGGCAAGGAAGAGCCCCATGGCGAGTAGACCGCGGCAAAGACTTCGGCCGTCTCCGAGACGCCCAGGTCCTCGCCAAGCTCCAGCGGCTGCGGAAGTCCCTTCCCATTCACTCGAAGGCATGCCAGCTCCCGCCCGGGGTCCACGGAGAGGACCGTGCCTTCATAGGAGCGCTGAAGAGACGTCCCTGCGTCGAAGAACACGCGGATGGGGCCGGAGCGCTGAAACGGCTGTGACCACGCGAGCAGGTAGCCGGTTTCGCCGTCCACCCGGAAGAGTGTGGCCGATCCCTGCCACGGCCCGGCGTCAGCGCGAACGAGCGCTGTCGCCGACTTCAAGCGCTCAATCGCGTCCGCTGACAGTCCTCGACCGGCATCTCCCGTGCCGGACACGCACCCGCCACACGCGAGCGCGGCTGGCAACAGAGTCGCCAAGGCAACACGAAGGCTGGGCATGGCGGCATCTTACCTGCTGCGCCCCTGCGACGACGGCCCGCTCATTCCTCGAGAGACAGTTTGACGATCGCCGCTGCCCTGCCCTTGCCCGTGAAGTAGCCCGCAGGATCCAACGGCGGGTTCAACTTATCCCGGATCCCGAGCAGGCAGGCACTCTTGCCATCGATGGACGGCTGCGCCGCGAAGACACTTACGCCGGACTGGGCCCTGCGGAGCACCTTCCAGGTCTCGACCTCGATCACCGTCACCGTCAGGCTGCCGTCGAATACGGCGAAGGTGTTGCCTCCACGGACGGATGTGCCTGTCAGGTGGGGTGGAATTCGCGTGACCAGCGACAAGGCTGCGCCGGCGCCACAGCCGAGGCGATAAACGCCGCCCGCGGCGAAAACGACGTACTTGTCGCCGATGAGAAAAGCGCTCGAGGTCGAGACTGCCCCGCTCTCGAACGGCATGCCGTGGAGAATCGGGCGCTTGACGCCGTCCGCGAGCGGGTCGAAGCGCAGAAGTCCCGCCCCCGAGAGAATCCGGTCGCAGGAAGGAGCAAGAAGCACGCGGTGAGACGCGACACGGTCCTGGAAGATCACCTTCTCCCGCCCTGAGGAGACAACGACGGTCTGCTGGCCGTCCGTGAGAATCGCATCCTCCTCGGTCGGCGCCACAAGCCAGGGACCCTGAACTCCTGCGGCTACGGTCTTGATCAGCGCGCCGGTGGCGGGATCCGCCCAGGTGACCGAATTGTTGGCCGAAATAACCACCTTTCCGCCAGGCGTCGTTGCCAGTGCTCGCGGCTCACCGTCGAGTTTGAGACTCGAGACTTCCTTCATCGTCGCGGAGTCGATGAAAAGGACGACAAGACCCGCACGGTCCGCTACGGCGAGGATTCCTCCTCCGCACAGGGCAAATCCGCCGCACGTCACGGCGCCCGGGTAGCTCGCGAGAACAGGCGCCGTGTCGTCCGGTGAGGGCTCCTTCACCATCCGCACGATCAGGCCGGTGAGGTCGGACCACGCGAACGTCTTCTCCGTCCCGCCGGCCTTCCGGATTTTGAATGTCTCCCCGAGCACCTTGCCCGCGACCCTGGTCTGGTCCTTCATGGTGAGGGACCACATCCCGTCCTTCCCCGGCACGACGCCGCTCATCAGGGCCCACTTCACCTCGTGCTTGCCGAGGCTGCTTTCGAACGTGAACCCTTCGTCCACCGCCCAACCGACCTGGGTCACGTCGACCTTGAAACCGATCTTGAGCTCCGGCTTCGCTTCCGCCGACTCGGCGCACGCCAGCGCCGGAGACAGAACGAGCGCCATCACCCAGAGGTTCGCGGGACGGTTCATTTCTTCTCCAGGTCGATCGCGACCAGCTCGCTCACGAAACCGCCTCGCCGGACGGTCGGGTTGTCGTTCCCCCATTTGACCGCGACGCCGTAGAGACGCTTCTTCGCCGGGTCGATCGCCATCTGCCTCAGGACAAGCCCGATCGGAATCTCCCGTTTCAGCACGAACCGGCCGAACTCGTACTCGCGCAAAGTGCCTTCAGTCGTGGAAGAGTAAAACGTGTTGCAGCCGTTTCCGACCGCAAACGACAGGCACGGGTCGATGCTGTACTTTTTCAGAAAATCCGTCCGCGAATCCGCTTCTTCGATGGAAAACACCTCTCCCCACGGTTGGAGAATCCAGCGCCCGTCTGACGACAGTGCCGCCTCGGCAGCGACGTTGCCGGCGAAGCCGGAAGGGCCGCGAACCTCCCATCGCGGATCGTTACCGGAGGGAATTGGTTTCATGGGAAGGCCACGGGTCGTGACGTATTCAACCTGGGCGCAGTAGACAACGCGCTGGTTCGGATGCAGGAGCAATCCCTGGCCGCCAGAGGATGTCCGCCCGACGTCGGTGCCCTTTGCCCCGTCGAACATCACGACGTGGCCATTAATGGTCGCCACGGCCAGGAAGCCCGCATCGGTGGCGGCGACCTCGCGAGGCGTTCCGATGATCCCGACGGCCGGGCCGGCCGCCAGGTCCGGCCAGCTGTACCGCACAACCTGCCCTGCCCACTCGACCCTTCCTTCCTTGTTGAAAAGCGCGACCTGGGACACGACCCAGACCGACTTCCAGTCCGGGGTGACTGAAATGCCCGCGACGCGCCCTTCCGGCTTGGCCTCCGCCAGTACCGTGAGGTCCGCCGCGTGGATGCGCAGGATCTTTCCCTCAGACAGGTCGAGGACCGCCAGCTCTGCCCCGTCCGGCGACAGGTGAAGGTCCTCCAGGCACGACCCGCGCCGAAGCCGCTCTTTGACTTCAAATGTCTCCGAAGTCACCAGCGGCGTCATTCCGGGCGCCGGGGGAAGCGGCTCTTCGCGGACGTGGACCAGCATGCTGTTCGAGTTCCTGGACTTGACCACCTGGTCGGCCTCGAACAGCACGTCGATGCCGGCGGGTTGGCACCACTTTGCCTTCCCGTCCGGGCCGACGATCTTGAATTGGAAACTCAGCGTCCCTTTCGCCTCGTCCTTCTTGAATCGCTCAAAATCAATGCTGACGGTGCCCCTCGTTCCGGAGATGGCAAGGGCGCTGTCCCGGGCGTCGGGATGGACCTTCTCCCATTCGCCGTCGCGCTTCAGCACGTTTGGGACTTTTTTGAGCCGTTCGGCGCGCGCCCAGGAGATGGACGCCGACTTTGGAGGGCCCAGCGGCGAGAAAATGGTGACGGCAATGTCCACTCGTGCCTTGGAATCCGTGACGGATTTCGTGGAAACCGTGAATTCGGCCCAGGAACCGCCCGCCCAGGCCTGCAGCGTGTCGTTGGGGACGATTCTTCCGGCGGGAGGGGATGAGCTGTCCAGGGAAAGCAGGCCGATGGCCTTTCCCGAGCTGTCGATGATGGCGCCGCCCCGGTCTCCGAGGGCAAATTCACCTGCGAGCTTGTACTCCGTAACCGGCCCCCAGAAGGCGTCCTTTTTGTTCATGACGGTTACGGTCGCTTTCAGCGCGCGGGCCGCCCCCGCAGGGGCGTTCGCCGGGCCGATCTCCGGGAATCCGGCGACCAGCACTTCGCCCTTGTCCCGCGGTTTCACTTCGGCCAGCACGTTCATCGGATCGGGAAGCCCCGCGACTCCCGTCACTTTCACCGTGCCGTACCCAACCCCCGCGCACACCACGTCCCCTTTCACGATCTTCTCCGCAGGAGTCCCCGGCCAGAGCACCACTTCCACCCGAGATGCGGTTCCCACGATTTCGTCGCGCGTCAGCAGCCAGCCGGTCTCGCCGTCCTTCCTGACGAGGAAGGCCAGTCCCACCTTTGTGCTTCCGCGCTCGATCGGCTTCAACAGCGCCGTCGCAGCAATGGCGCGGTCCTTTGCGGTTGCAGGTTCCTCGGCCGCCGTGGTAACGGCGGCGAGCACCGTGAACAGAAGCGGAAGAGCCTTCACTTCAGAGACCACACCACCAGGTCGCCGGGAATCCGGCACTTCAGCCCCGGCCTCGTGTCCTCCCTCTGGAGCGCGTTGTCCCGCAAAGGGGCGAGGTGCGCGTACAGCCGGTTCTTTGCCGGATCCATGGCGAGATGGGTACAGATCCCGCCCGCGGGCACGGACTTCGTCAGGTCGAACGACCCGAGGGTGATGAATTTCAGAAACCCCTCCCGCGTCGCCGTCACCAGGGTCGCACAGCCGGGCGCGGCCGCCGCACTGATCCAGGGGTCGAGCTTCGCGAGCGGCTTCATGTCCGCTTCTTTCCCCCCCTTGGCAAGCCGCAGGGCTGTGCCCCGGGAACCGATGAGGAACTTTCCATCAGGAGAAAGCACATGTTCGCCACCGCTCTGGTCACGGTTGTCCGCGCGATAGCTGTAGCACGAGTAGTTCGGGTACTTCCCCTGGGGCTCACGCGTCGTGCTCATGCAGACAAAATCCCCGGAAGAGAATCCGGTGCCGATGTAGATGCGGGTCCCGTCAGGGTGGACGTGAACGCGTGACATTTCAGTCGAGATCTGCGCCTTATCCGAACTCTTCCTGGCCGGGTCTACGACCAGGAGGTCCCGGGCCATCGTTATCGAGACGTACGCAATTCCTGAAGCGGAGACGTCGACATCGAAGGGATCGCCTGCGAGGTCCATCGTGGAAGTGATCTTCATCGTCGTCGCGTTCACTGAAAACAGGCGTCCCTTCCCGGAATCGTCATGCGCACCGGTGGACGCAGCCACTCGGGAAGCGACCATCAGTGTCTCGGACTTGGGTTGGAGAGCCATGCAGACTGGGCTGTCGGGAATGGCGACGGACGAGTCGAGCGCCATGGTCTCGGCATCGACCTTGAGGACCTTTCCGTCGGAGAGATCGAGCACGTAGAGCCACGCCCCGTCGCGCGAGAGCACCATGTCCCCGACCGTGGCCAGAAGCTGCAGGCGCCCCTTCTCGATCAGCGCATCCGCGGGTTTGAGCCCGGTACCGGGCGCGGGGGGCTCGTCACCCGGTTTGACGGGCGGCTTGTCCCCGGGCTTGTCCCCGGGCTTGACGGGCGGCTCGAACGCCATGACTTTGAACCGGACCGACTCCGTCTCGGGGACCATCCAGAGCGCCGGCCCATCAAGTGGCACGAAGCATCCCTGCCACGTGACCATGATGGCCTCGCCTTCACCCGCGGCACGCACCACTTCAATCGTCACCCTGGCGAGCCCCGTCGCTTCATCGAACTTGAGCGGCACGTCCTTGAAGAGAGGGCTGGCCTTCGGCACCACTCCCGAAGCGTCTTCTTCTTTCATCGTTTTCAACTCGTCCGAACGCATCCAGGACCATCCGGCCGATTTGAAGGTGCCGGCCGGGTCGACAACTTGCGCGACGACCTCGAGCCTCAACCGCGTGCCGTCGCAGGAGATGGGGTTCAGCCGGACATGCTCGAGGCGTCCGGTCAGAAATTTCCGAAGCTCTTCCGGCGGCACCGCGAACGCCGTGTTCGTTCCGGCCACCTTCGCGGCAGCCATCCCGACCACGCGCCCCTTCGAGTCCACCACTGGCCCGCCGCTGTTGCCCGGGTTGATGTTTCCGTCGAGCTGCACGACAACCACCTCGTTGCGATTGCCCTTGCGGATGCTCGAAACGGAAGCCCTCGACACGGAAATATTCGGGTTCTTGTCAGAGGTTGAAATCAGTTCGCCGAAGGGAAACCCCGCCACGAACACGTTCTCCGTCTCGCGGACCTCGGTCTTTGCCGAAAGCTCCAGCGGCACGGGCAGGTTGGGGTCACTGACGCGAAGACACGCGGTGTCGCGGGAGGAGTCCTTTCCGGTGACTTTCGCTTCCAGCGACTTTTCCCCTGGAAGTCCCGCCTGGAAGACAACCGTCACTTTTTCGGCATTCCCGACCACGTGCGCGCAGGTCAGGAGATAACCGGTGCTGCCCGACTTCCTGAACAGGTACGCCGAGCCCATGTGCACCGTGCCATTCGCTTCCCATCGCACATACGCAGTGGCGTCCTTCAGCTTCGTGAGATTGCCGCCACCCAGCTCCTGGGCAGAAGCGGGAATCGCAGAGCCGAGAATCAGGAGTGCGAAAGCAGCTCTCATCCGTCTCCTCAACAAAACCGCGGACCAGCGTCGTCGCGAATTATACTGGGTCGCCATGAAGAACCGCGGCCTGATCATTCTCCTTGCCGCGATTCTCTCCCTGCCGGCTGCTGCGGGAGGAACGAAGGCCTCCATCCAGACGACGGAAGGAAGCCAACTCACCGGCACCGTGGATCTCGAAAAGCTGACGGTGCAGAGCGACGTCGGAAAGGTCGAGCTGGAGATTTCGAAAGTCTCGCGACTCGCCATGAAGGGCGACCAGGCCACGATCCAGCTGTTCGACACCAACACGATCGTCGGAAAGCTGAGTATCACCTCCTTCAAAATCACGACATCGCTCGGAGAGCTGGACGTACCGCTTGAGAAGATCAAGTCGATCACTTTCATGGGGAGTGGAGGGGCGAATCCGGTTCCGGTGCCGCCCGGGAAGCCGCCGCCGAATGCAGACGACGCGATCCGGCTCGCCGCAGATTCCGAGCTGAAGCCCGAAGCAAGGATGGACGGGCCGTGCAACTTCATCGGGCGTACCGTGCTTTCGGCCGACGCTTCCCGCATTTACTTTCTCGACTACGGCGCCGGGAAGGCGGTCGCGCTGGACACGGCCACCATGAAGGTCGCTGCGAGCGTCGAAGCGCCGAAGGGAGCGCTTTCGCTCAGCATCGCTCCAGGCGAGCGCACGCTGTGGGTGGTGGCGCCGAGCACGATCTGCCTGTTCGACCTTCCGGCGATGACCGCCCGGAAGGCGTTCCAGATCGAGCACAAGCTGGTCGACGTCCACGCGATCGACGATGCCATCGCGCTCGGCGCGCTCGATTCCTCGGTCATCATTCTGGACTCCGAAAAACAGGCTGCCATCGTCCCGGCGGGTCGCATGGCCGGCGGACCTTTTACGCTCGTCCCTGGAAGCGACCGGGTCTACCAGTACCAGGGATGGATGTCCTGGAAAGCCGACGCTTCGAAGCCGGGCGGACTCGATCTCCAGTTGTCACAGCCCGCCAGTTACGCCGCTTCGGCAGCGGGGATTCTCGTCAGCCGCGACGCGAGATTCGCCATCACCCCGACGGGCGCCGTGGTGCGTCTGGCGAAAAGCTACCTCGCCGACCTGCAGGAGTGCGGCCGGGTCAGCGCCAGCCTCAGCGGCATCGCCCTGTCGGAAAAGTACCTGCTGTTCACGGTAGACGGGTTCCTCAAGATCCATGACGCGGGGAACTTCGAACTGAAAACCTCCGTCAAGGTCGGAGTGCTCGGCCTCGCCGCGCACGGTGACGAGAAAAGCGGCAAAGCCTGGGTGTTTGGCTCCGCAAGCAGGCCGTCAGGGCAGCCGCGCATGCCGTCCCACGTCGGGACCTGGTTCCGGTACAAGATCCCCTAGACGCCCGGTAAAGCCAGGATGCGCAGGCTTGTCTCCGGCGGCAAGAGCGTTAGGATGCCGCCATGCCCGATCCCGAGGCCTTCGACTTCCGCGAACTCGACGGAGGCGTCGTCGCATTCCTCGGCGCGGAGGGTTTTGAGGGCGTCCTTCAGTTCCGCGAGGCCCAGGGTTGGCTCCTCCACGCCGCCGGGTCGCTCGCCTGGGACGCCTTCCACCAGCAGGCATATCGCAACTTCCGCGGCGAACGCCTGAGTCCCGATGACGTCCGCTCCAGGGGCATTCCTCTTCCCGCCATCCCCGAAGGCGACGGACTTCCTCCACTCAAGAACTGGTCCGACAATTTCCGGTCTTCGCTTCCGCTCAAGGAAGTCCCCCGCCCGATCCGATGGCGCGTCGAAGCGGCGTCAGGGGCGAAACCGGCCTGGGTCGTGCTTGAGGAGGATCTGTATGAGTCAGCCCAGGGAGACGGACGCTTTCTGTACCCGGTCGCCGCGTTCTGGGAAGAGGCTGAGGCGATGTCACTCGCGGCGATGAAGAACACCGGCCCGACGGCCGCGCACCCGAGCCACACGGTCAAGGAAGTGAAATTGCGGATCGACCATGGACACGGTGTCATGCGTGCGGCTCTGGGAATCGGGATGTTCGAGCACTACTCGCTCGATGACGTGGTGCGTCTTCTTGCCTCGCCTTAGCGGATTCGCGCGCCCCCGGGTTCACGATAGGAGATGACCCTGTGCACGCCGAGTTCGTCTACGTGTTCAGACACGCGCTTCTGCGTGATGCGGCGTATCAGCTTCAGCTCCCCGGCGACCGCGCGCGGCTGCACGGGCTGGCATTCACGGCCATCGAGACCTCGTGCGGCGGTCGAATCGAGGT
This sequence comes from Planctomycetota bacterium, assembly GCA_038060895.1. Classification (GTDB taxonomy): domain Bacteria; phylum Planctomycetota; class MHYJ01; order WSZJ01; family WSZJ01; genus WSZJ01. The sequence goes on along the minus strand of JBBTCT010000009.1, from coordinate 422,947 downwards.
GTCAGAGAGAACCGAAAACGGTGAGTTCATCTTCAGGCCGCAGGCTTCGGACCCGTTCGCGCTCGACCTCGCTGAACATGCGCGATTCGCCATGGAATCAGCTCGGCCCGACACGGTCGGCCGGGAAACGACTTCCTTTCTTGCGGGACGACTGCATTACCTGCGCCGCGCCGCCGAGCACCTCGAACGCAGGTCCCAACCGGACCATGCCCGGCACTGCTGGGAACAACTCTCCGGCCTCGAATCCGGAGCGGAAAAGGGCGTTGCGCTTCGTCGGGCGGGGCAGGCCTCCCAGCGAGCGGGACGGACGCGGGAAGCGGAGACGCTGCTCCAGGGGGCGCTCGCTTCCCACCGCGACGCCCGCGACGTCCGTGCGGAAGCGCTCACCCTGGCCGCCCTGGCCCTCCTGTGGGCGGAAACCGGGCGCGTGGGCGACGCGGAAGCCACCTTCCGTGAGGTTCTCCGCTTGAGCCAGGAACGGGACGACCGGCGTTTGACGGGAATGGCGCTCGGTCAGTTGGCGATGATGTGCAAGGATGCTGGGCGATTTGAAGAAGCGCTGCGGATGCACGAACAGGCTCTGTCGCTTCACCGCCAGGTCGGCAACCGGCGCTCCGAAGGCGTTGAACTGACGAACCTGGCCACCCTGTATCACGATACGGGACGGCACGAGTCGGCCGAGCGAACGATCGAGCAGGCCATGGCTATTCACGAGGAGGTCGGAGACCTGCGCTCAACCGGTATCGCGCTGGGCAACCTGGGCGCCTCCTACGCCGCCATGGGCAGGAACGAGGCGGCCGCGCGCGCGTTCGAAAGAGCGCTGATGATTCACCAGGAGGCCGGCAGCCGGCGCTTCGAAGGAATCGCCTTGGGAAACCTGGCGGTCCTCTATACGGACACCGGCATGATTCCGAAGGCCGAGCAAGCCTTCGAACGGGCCCTCGCCATCCACCGGGACGTCGGCAATCTCCGGTCCGAGGGAATCGCCCTGGGAAACCTCGCCATGCTGCATTTCCGCATCCGCCGCTTCCGTCCCGCCGAGGAAGCATTCCAGCGCGCGCTGGCGCTTCATCGAGACGTCGGCAACCGCGCCTACGAAGGCACGCACCTCTGCGATTACGCCCGTGTGCTGGCCGTGCAAGGCCGGTCCGAGGAGGCCCGACTGCGCTGGGGCGAAGGCACGGCCGTGCTCCGCGAACTCGGCGACACCGCGGAGCTGGAGGTCCAGGACCGCGCGATGCGGGAGGAGTGCGCGCTGGCGGGGGTAGGAGCGCTGTGATCGCGCCGGCAACGGCAGTCGTCTGCTTCCGACAGATTGTCGCCAGTTCGTGGAACTCCGCGAGCACCCTGGCGAAGGCGTGTAGCTACGCCTCGCCGACCTCCTCCAAGGCGCGATCGAGAACTCGGTCCGACAGCCACATGCCGTGTTCGCGCAGTTCGGTAAGCAGCGCCCGTGCGGACGGAATCTCTCCGCGTCGCTTTGCGAGAAGGACGAGCCCAAGCGTTCCGAATGCCGCCACCCCGAGCGATTCGGCGCACTTGCGGGCCTGAAGGTCGTCGAGGACGACGCGGCTCCCGGGGGTCGCGAGAGCGAGGCTCAGGACTGCCGTTTCGCCCGGCCCCAGATCCCAAGGCACCACGCTGGCATGCTGTGCGCCGGTCGGGGTTCTCTCGATCCATGCAGCCTCCCGAACGGCTACGCAGGCAGGGTCGCTCGGTCCGTGAGCCATCAACTCATCGAGCACTTTCTCCGGAACCAGAAACCTCTCCCCCGCCAGCTTCAGCAGGTGCAGCTTGCGCGCGGCTCCGAGAAAAATCAGCGGCGACGCATTGACGACGCAGATCTCACCCACGACCCAGCTCGCGCTTCAGGTCGTCCATGTCCACCTGAAACACATCGACCTTCCGGCGGGCGAGCTCCGCGAGAAAAGCCGCCCGATCCAGCCCGGCGATTTCGGCGGCTCGCTCCATGCTGATCTGGGCCTGCTGGTACCAGTGAATCGCACCGGCAAGCCGCAGTTCCGCTGCAAACTCGTGCGGAGCCCGGCGAAGGGCCGAAAAGGCCGAGTCGGGAAGCGTCAGTTCGATCGTCACCATGCCCTGTAGTCTACTCGAAATCTCTCGCTCGCTGCGCGCAGTCGAGCGGAGGTCGAGTCGTGCGAATGAGATGAGTCGCTGTCGAGATGCCCGCCGCAAATCGTGCGCAGGCACACAATTGAATGAGCGACGCCTACTCCAAGCACTGCAGCTTGAGTCGAGAATGATTGTCACGCCAGACGCTCTCGAGAAACGATGACGATGAACCTGCTTTGATCGCTTCGCGGAGAGCACGCGAAAACAGAATGCGGCCGGGGACTTCCGGCAGCCCGTCGGCGGCTCGTTCCCCCGCCACCCGCTCGAACTTTGCAAGCCAAGAATTGGCCTTCAGTGAATTGCCCATGTAGGCATTGAGTGCGGCGAGGCTGAGAGCTTCGGCCGCCGTTGGAGTTGCGGATGATTCATAGATGCGAGTGATCGCCGTGGCATCTGCTGCTTGGAGCGGGCTCGGCACGAATTCCGCCTTGATTCGGGCCGCGATCAAGGGCAACTCCGCTTCATGCCGGCGATCCGGCACACTCAGTCCGGGTGCACCCTTCGACGTCTTGAGAGTCTGGAGAAGCTCCGCCTGGCCCAGTACCTCCTGAGGAGCAATCAGGACTTGGATGCAGCAAGTTGGCCGGTACGCGCCAAAAGAAAGAGTTTCAAAAGTGATGAGGCGCAAGCTCGGCCGTTCGAGACGAGCCATGCCTGACGAGCCGATCGCCTTCCATCCAGGAAACAATTCCAGGTAATCGCTGCGAATTGTGCGCATGCGCTTTGCCGAGATACTCTTGCCGTGCATCAGATCGCCTTCGCGATCCTCTCACAAGCCTCCCTGATCCGCTCCTCCGTCTGCGTCAGCGCCACCCTGAAGTACCCTTCCCCGCTCGGACCGAAGCCGTTCCCGGGCGTCGTCACCACGTTCGCCTTTTCGAGCAGCAGCGTGATGAACTCCACGCTCGTCCGTTTCCCAGGCACCGGCGTCCACTGGTAGAAGGTCGCGGGCATCTTCTCGGCGGCGAGGCCGGCCTTCTGCATCGCGGCCACGAACGTGTCGCGGCGCTTCTTGTACATCTCGCGGATCTTCTTTGACTCCTCGTCGCCCTGGTCAAGCGCGACGGCCGACGCCTTCTGAAGCGCCATGAACTGGCCGCTGTCGGCGTTTGACTTGATGGCGGCGAGGGCGGCGATGAGGTCCTTGTTGCCGGCGGCCCAGCCGATGCGCCAGCCGGTCATGTTGAAGGTCTTCGACAGCGAGTGGAACTCGATGCCGCACTCCTTGCCGCCTTCGAGCTGGAAGAGGCAGGTCGGGGGGTCCTCGTAGTAGGTCTCGCAGTACGCGGAGTCGCTCGCGAGGATCAGGCCGTGCTTGTGCGCGAAGTTGACGGTGTCCTGCATCCACTGGCGCGACGCGACGGCGCCGGTCGGGTTGTTCGGGTAGTTGATCCAGAGCAGCTTCGCCTTCGCGAGCACCTTCTTGTCGAGGCCCGCGAGGTCGGGGAGGAAGTTGTTCTCCTTGCGAAGCGGCATGAGCACGGGCGTGCCGTCGGCGAAGACGGTACCGCTGCGATACGGCGGGTAGCCGGGCTCGGGGATCAGCACCGCGTCGCCGGCATTGATGACGCTGAGCGGGAAGTGGAACACTGCTTCTTTCGAGCCGATCACGGGGTAGATCTCGGTTGCCGGGTCGAGCGTGACGTTCCAGCGCCGCTTGTAGTAGCGCGCGATGGCTTCGCGGTACTCGAGCAGGCCTTCATCGAGCGGGTAGCGGTGGAACGTGGGGTTGTCGATCGCGTCGCGCATGGCATCGCGGATGAATTTCGGCGTGGGCTGGTCCGGGTCGCCGACGCCGAGATTGATGACGTCCTTGCCAGCGGCGAAGAGGGCTTTCTTCTTCTTGTCGATCTCGGAGAAGAGGTACGGCGGGAGCGATTTCAGGCGCGTTGACTTTTCCCAGTCCATGCGTTGCTCCTAGCGTTTCGCCCCGGCCCTTGCCCCTGCCCTTTCCCTTTCCCACCGAGGTAGAACCAGGGGTCGTACCTCGGTGGGCAAGGGAAAGGGCAAGGGCAAGGGCGAGGGAGCAATAAAAAACCCCTCTCGAACATCGAGAGGGGTTGGTTTGTTCTCTTCGTCTATCGCTTGCTGAACTGGAACCCTCTCCGTGCCCCGCGACGCCCGTATTTCTTTCGCTCCTTCATGCGCCCGTCGCGCGTCAGGAACCCGGCATCCCGCAGGGGCATTTCCGACGTCGAGTCGGCCTTGAGCAGCGCGCGCGCGATCCCGAGAATCATCGCGCCGGCCTGCCCGGTCTTCCCGCCACCGCAGCAGTTCGAAAACACGTCGAACCGATTCACGGCCTTCGCGGTCTGCAGAGGACTGAGAATCATCAGCCGGTCCTGTACCGCGTCGAAGTACTTGTCGTAGTCGAGCCCGTTCACCACAACGCGCCCGGTGCCCTTCTTCAGCCGCACCCGCGCGATCGCGGTCTTGCGCCGGCCGGTCCCCCACCAGACCTGCTTGTCCGACACGGAGGAAACTGTGGCGGGAGTCGTCGTCGTCGGAGTGCTCATCAGGCTTCGTCCTCTTCTCTAAAAGGTCAGGGCTTCGGGCTTCTGCGACGCGTGCGGGTGCTTGTCCCCCGCGTACACCTTCAGCTTCGTGAACGCCACGCGGTTCCGCCTCGTGTTGCGCAGCATGCGCTTCACCGCCAGGCGCACGATCCGGTCCGGGTGCAGACGCAACATTTTTTCGAAGGGCGTGTGGTGAAGTCCGTGGGGCCAGGCGGTTCCATTGTGCTTGCCGCCGCGGCTCATCGAGTCGTACATCTTCTGCACGGGCTTCTTGCCCGTGAGCTTGACCTTCTCCGCATTGACCACCACGACGAAATCACCGTGGTTTCGCTCAGGGGAATACGACGGCTTGTTCTTCCCCATCAGAATTGTCGCGATGCGGGTCGCCATCCGTCCGAGCACTTTCCCGTTCGCATCGACGATGAACCACTTCGACTTGATCTCGTCGACGCCGGGAACGCGCGTAAAGTCCTTGCCCATGGCCAGTTTCCTTCGAGTTCGGTTCCGGAAGTTAGGGGGGAGGATTCTATCCGGCGCGAAGAGCCGGTCAACAAGATTTCAGGGCGCGGAAGAGAATCCGGCGGGGCAGGCTACGAGGGCCATCCGTCGTTCGGAAGTTTGGGCTTCTGGATGATCTCGGCTTCCTTCGGCTCGTCCTCGTCGTCGTCACCTGAGCGCTTCATCATCATTCCCATGGTGGCGCCCATCTGATTTTTCATTCTACGGAAGGCCAGAACCATCTGAATGGCGAGGGCGAGCCAGAAGCTCCAGACGATGGCGGTGAGAATCCAGACGAAGACGGCGGCATGAAACCACCAGCCGCCCAGATCGCCGGGCCAGACGGTTGCCGCGAGTCCCGCTCCGCTCAGGAGGGAAAGCCAGGCCAGGCGCCCGATGGCACTTCCGGGGTTCAGGCAGCCGCGTTGTCGCCTGGGAAGCGAGGTCCCGGAGGGCTTCGGACTCACGGACGCTGCCCGCGCCGCGCGGCTGCACCGAGCGCGGAGATGGCGAAGGGCGCAAGGAAGGCGGCTCCGACGGCGGCGAAGACCATGTTCGAAGCGGCGTATGCGACCGCAAGCCAGGCGGCAGAGACGGCGACCGTGCCCAGGGTGAGCCAGGGGGCTGCCGGCTCGGCGGTCGCGGCCGCGGCGATGGGTGCGATCGCTGCCTTCACGCGACGGGCCGTATCGCGCATCCTCCGGGTGGTCGAACGTTCCCTGGCCGCCTGGCTCGGCGGAGGCGGGTCTGTCCAGGGGATCGGCGCGACCACAGCCTGGCCTTCCGTCCTCGGCGGGCCCGACGGCTTCTTGCGCGCGGCCGGAGGATCCGGAAGTGGCGACGTCATGGAGGGCGGGTCAAACGGGGCGAGAGGCGGATTCGACAGACGCTTTTTCGGCGCCCCATGCGGGGTCGGCGGGTTGTGCCAGGGGCGCTCAACGGGATCCAGAAGACCCAGGCGCCCGCCGGTCTCATCCCGGTAGTTGGCTGCTTCATCGAACGCCAGCGGCGGCGGCGTCATGGCCGACCAGGCTCCAGGCGGGGTCTCGAAATCCAGGAATGGCTTCGAAGCGCCGGGAGTCGTCCTCACCCCCTCGGGAGGGTCCACCTCGGGCTTTTTGACGTAGCGCGCCGTCCGTTCCAGCAGCCGCCGGATCTCTCCGTCCAGGGCGGGGTCCAGTTCGTCCCGGGACGGGGCCTTCTCCTCGACGACCGGTGCGGCAGGTTCGCCGTCCCCCAGAACGATCGGCACGACATCCACGGACGTCCCTGCCGGCGACTCCCCCCAGATCTGCGCCGGGGTCAGCACATGCGTGTCCGCCTCACTCTTGTCCGTTTCCGGCTCCTCCCGCGCCGCTTCCCGGGCATCTTCCTCAGCCCAAACCGCCATCCAGTCCGCCATGGGCGTCGGCTTCTTTCCGGCAGGGTCTTCCGGTCGGGGGGTGGGTTCGGTCATGGGGAGGTGACTCCATGTTATCGTCCCGGACCTCGATTGCGATGAAGCGTACCTTCCTGTGTCCCGACATTCCCGAGCGCGGCGCGGCGCTGCTGCCGCCGGGGGAGTCTCGCCACCTGAAGACCGTCCTGAGGGCGAAACCGGGTGACGAAATCCGGCTGGTAGACGGCCGGGGGCGGCGCGCCATGGCGAGGTTCGTAGGACTGGAAGGGACTTCCGCGCGGGTTGAGATTCTGGCGACCGAAAGTGCAACCGGGGGCTCGGGGCCGGCGGGCCACCGCGTCGGCCTGGCAGCGGCGATCCCCAAGGGGGCGCGAGCGGACTGGATGATCGAAAAGTGCGTCGAAGCGGGGCTCGATGTTTTCTTCCCTGTTCTTACGGCACGTGGCGTCGCCACCGCGGAAGGCGCTTCGAAACGCGCACGCTGGGATCGGATTGCCACGGAAGCCGCCAAGCAATGCGGGCGCGCGACCGTCCCCGAGTTGCTGGAACCGAGGCCGCTCGCGGAAGTGCTTGCCCTCACCACCGGGTGGTCGCTTCGACTCCTTGCCGACATCGCAGGAAGCGGCGTTCCGGCGACGGCAGGGGACGCGCTGGTGTTCGTCGGGCCCGAGGGAGGATGGGACGCGGAAGAGCGAATCTCGCTGTCGTCGCTTCCATCGGTGAAGCTCGGGCCGCACATCCTCCGGATTGAGACCGCAGCGGTGCTGGGAGTCGCGGCGCTTGCCGGGCGCTACCCTTAATGATCCAGGCCCATCCCCAGTTCCAACCGCTTCTTCCACCAGAACATCCATTTCTCCGGCTCCTTCCCGAACTTCTGTCCGGTCAGGATCTCCAGCGATCTGCTTGCAGTGTCCGCCACCCTCGGGTCGGGATCAGTCAGCGCACCGATCAGCGGTTCGACGCTCTCTTCGTGAGAGATCACCTGGAGCGCCCCGACGGCGTGCAGCCTGACCATGGCATTCTCGTCCTTGAGCGGCTTCTCCATGATCGGCTTGATCGTGTCCCTTCTGCCGACCCGTGCTAGGACCAGCACCGCCTGGCCGCGAACTTTCCAGTCAGGGTCGCCGAGCATCTCGAGCACCCGGGGAAGAGCTCCCTGGTCCACGTTCCGCCGGAGGATTTTCGCGAGCGCGCCGAGCCCCATCAGGCGGGTTTCCGAGTCCGGATCGTTCAGAAGCGCCACGATGGACTCCACAGGGGTCCGTTCGCTTCCTTTCACCGCCAGCCCCCACAACGCCCCTTTTCGAGCTTCGAGGTCAGGGTCGTTCTGGACCACGTCGACCAGCATCCCGATGACGTCATCCCGCTCGGCAAATCCCAACGCGCCGGCGGCGATTTTTCTGGCGCGCCAGTCGTTGCAATGGAGAGCCTTGGTGAGCAACTCGCGCTGATCCTCGGCGATGCGCATCATGCGGTGCTTGGCGTCGCTCTGATCACCGTCCAGCCCCGAGGTCCGGGCAACTTCGTATTTCCAGACCTCGTCGCTCACCTGCAGGATCCACTCTTCTTCTTCGATCGAAAGCTGGTCAGGCGCAAGCTGCGTCGCTTTGCATCCGGCGAGAGCGGCGAACGCAATCAGGGCGGGTAAAACTCGGCGCATGGGCTTCTCCGGGTACCGTGGTCCGCTTCTTTAACGACCGTCCGGCAAAGCGGTTGGGTGGGAGAATAACCGCGAACGCCGCGCTTCGCACGCGCCGGAAGCGTGGACTTGCGGAGCGGGCGAGCGCCACGCGCCTACTTCAGCAACGTCCGCCGGAGCAGGGCCCGCAGCACTTCCGATCCATGGACCACTTCGGCCACCGGAGGGGCGGAAGCGCGGTACAGATCGGTGAAGCGTCGCCCTGCCACGCAAGCTTCGACGCGCTGGTCCCTGATGCGGCGAAGTTCGGCGACGCGAGGGACGGCCGGGGATCCGTACGCTGCCGTTGCCACGAAGCAGCGGGACCTCCAGCTGTGAGAATCGTCGTCGTCTGAGGACGCCGAGAAACTCCCGCTGGAGGGAAGCTCCGTTTCGTACAGGTCGCCGCCCGCGGGGTTGCTGGTGCCGCACCAGATGTTGTTGGCGTAATCCGCGAAATCGTTCGCACGGAAGTTTGCAGGGTTGTCGAATCCGTCGGCGTCCTCCTGGTCGTAGTTGAATCCGTCGAAGGTGCGTAGAACCTCGAAGGGTTCGCCGACCGATTCGACGCCGACGTACAGGAAGTCACCGAAGCGTTCGAGGTCGGTGACGAGCACGTTCTGCGGGTCGCTGCCGCCGTCCTTGAGGCGGCGAAAGAACCCAAAATTGTCGGGCGTCGCCCAGACTTCATAACCGTTGGACGAGTTGCGGGTTCCGATGTACATCTCGCCGCGGTACAGCTCCAGCGCGGTGAACGCCGTGTTGGCGCTGCTCGAGAATCCGTCATTGACGAGGATGGTGAACGTCCCGCCGGACGTGATCTGCACGTAGTTTCCGCCGTCCACGGTGTTCGTCGTTGCGGCATACAGGAACGATGACGAGACCTCGAGATCGTTGATGGCCGTGTTGTCCGCGTCGCCAAATCCCGTGGTCGTGATCGACGTCGTCCACGTCGTGCCGTCGGTCGACTTCCACAATTCCGCGCCGCCGCCGCCTGTTTTCCGCGTCGCCGCGTAGATCGCTCCCGAATAAATCGCGAGCGCCGTCACTTCCGCATTCGTCGCGCTTCCAAGCCCCACCGGGCTCACCAGCGTCCACACCAGGCCGTCGGAAGAACGGTACACCGAGCCGCCCGCAGGTGAAGCCGTGCCGCAGTACAGCACCCCGCTGAACTCTTCGAATTCGGTGATCTTTGTCACGCCGTCGCCGAACCCGCCGGTCGCGACCGTGGTAAACGCGACGCCGTCGTTGGTCCTGTAGATCCGCGCGCCGAGCGACGGATTCTCCGTCCCGATGTAGAGGAAGGTATTGAAAGCTCGAAGCGCCGTCAGTCCGATGTTCGATGAGGAATTGATCCCAGGACCGCCTGCGGGATCCCAGTCCCCGTCGGCGAACGCGGATGACGAAGCGGCGAAAAGAGCGGCGAGCGCGGCAAGAACGCGCATCGGTCCACCTCCGAAAGTCCCCCCTGGCGCGAGGAGGAGATTATAGTCAATGCGGTCCGCAAGTACGACTGGTGCACCCGGTCAGGCCCCGATCGCCGATCTCAGCCGCTTCGCCTCGTCCCGCATCCCGCGCAACACTTCGACGAATTCCCCGTCGAAAGCCGCCGGTCCGGCTTCCGGCGCCGCGGCGGCCTTCTTGTCATCCGGGTCGCCAAGTCCCGACGCGCGGTAGGCGCGCAGAAGATTCTGGATCCGGTCTCGCACCTCGTGGGCGTTCTCAATCCCGCGCAGCACGCCGTGATGGGCGAGCGCGAGGCCCTGCGCGCCGTGCCCGCCGCCCACGCCGCCGCCCGCCGTCTCCACAATCAGGTCGCTGATGCCGAAGTACCGCTGCAAGGGTCCCTGAATGATGTTGATGTTCTGGACGTTGGCGAAGGTCAGCGTGACCTCACGCACCATCCAGACACCCTCGCGGATCCGAAGCGACCTGTCGGTCACGATGTACCACCGCATTTCGTAATTCAACCGCGTCGTCACGTAGAACACCGTCGCCTTGACGACGATCAGGACGGCGGCAACCAGCCAGACCACCACGCTCAGCCACGCAAGCCCCTTCTGCAGCAGCGCGAGCGCGACGGCAGTATCGGCGACGAGCAGCCCGACCCCCGCCATGGCAACCGTCAGCCACATAGGGATCAGCAGGTATGTCAGGTAGTGCGGCGAAGCGCGGAACACCACGACGCTCTCGTGGGTGCCGGACGGCTCTTCCGGCGGAGCCTCTGGAATCTTCAACAGGTGCAGGGCAACCCGCTTCAGGGATTCATACATCGCCCTTCCTCCTCTCGACCGCTTCCCGCACCGCGCGCAGGTCCTCGCGGATTTCCCTGAGGATCGCGACGGCCTCCCCGCCGGACGCGGGCGCCGGACCTCCCGCCGAGGCCGCAGGCTTCGCCTTCTCGTGACCGCGCATCCGGGAGTAGAGGAAATCGCGGATCTCTTCGAAACGGTCGGTGCCCTCGATGGACATTTCCGCGGAAGAGCTCCCCGCGGCGGTCTGGATCTGCACTGTCCCGATGCCGAGCCACCGCTCGAAGATGTTCCGCGAAAGGTGAATGTCCTGGATGCGCGCGTAGGTGAGAACGACTTCGCGGCGGAAGAGGATGCCCCACGAGGCCGAAACGCCTTCCTGGTCGAAGTGGTACTTGAGCGTGTGGAATCGGAAATAGAGCGGCAGGAAAATGACCGGATGGAGCACGGTGCCGAAGCAGGACTGGATGAAATAGAGCCAGAAGAGGTTTTTGTGCGGACGTGTGATGTCGTAGATCTGCTGGGGATCGACGTTTTTCATTCGACCGCCATCTTAAGCGCGCTTCAGCGGGAATGGGAGATCTCCGGCGTGTGCAGCTTCAGCACGCGGCCATTCAGTCCGAACTCGACCTGGAATTCCCAGGGGGCGGGGCCGGTCCCGCTGCGGTCATTCGCGAGGACGAAAAACGCCGGACTCGCCTGCCATTTGAAGAGGCGCTGGCGGCCATAAGACCAGACTTCATTCTGCGCCAGCGTCCTGACAAGCGGGTCGCCGCCGACCGGCACTTCGGCCACCGGGCCGGTGTGCCAGATTCCATGGGGCTCGCCGATGCGACGCAGGACTTCGGTTCTGTCGAGCCCGGCGTCAAGTCCCTTGAAGGCCCTGGGCTTGTCGGCGTAGCGGATTTCGTCCGCGATGACCCAGCCCGCCGCCAGGAGAACCGTGACGGCGAAGGGCGATGAAATTGCGAGCGAAGCCATCATTCTCCGGGAATCCGAGCCCAGACGGGAGACGACGTGCGAGAGGCCCAGGAGCGCGCTTCCGGAACCCAGGAGAATCGCGATCATGCGGTCCGGCGTTGTCATCGTCACGGCGATGCTGATGGAGAGGATGCCGACGGCGAGCAGGACGCCGATGCCGGCCCAGGTCGCCTTGGGACTCAGGCCACCCGGGTTGCGGGCCCGGGAGCGGTTTTCGAACCATGCCCCGCCGAGGGAAAGAGCGAGGAGCACCCAGAGCCACGGGCCCCAGAAGAGGTAATCCGCGCTCTTTGCCAGCGCCATGATGAGGATCAGTACCATCAAGGCGCACCACACGATTGCCAGCCTCGCCGGCGACGGCTTCACCCGCCCGGCCCCTCCGGCCGGCACTCGGGCCACGTCCGCGCGGACTTCGCTCGCCTGCTGGTAGCGCTGCTCGGGACGACGCTCGAGCGCCTTCAGGACGATCGGGTCGAAGGCCGCGTTTACGGAAGCGCGACAGGAAGGGGGCTCGAAGCGGCCCAGTGGCAGTTCACCGGTCAGCATCTCGTAGAACACGACGCCCATCGAGTAGATGTCCGCACGATGATCCACGCCCTTCGAATTCTCGACCTGCTCCGGCGCCATGTACTGCGGCGTCCCCATCGTCGCGTCAGTGCGCGTCAGGGAAACTCCGCTCTCGGACAGTCGCGCAAGCCCGAAGTCCGCAATCTTCACCCGGCCGTCCGGAGTGACCAGGATGTTCTCCGGCTTGATATCCCGATGCACCACCCCCGCACGATGCGCGTACTCCAGCGCCTCGCAGACTTGCGGGATGATGCGAAGCGCGCTTTCCGCCGCGAGCTTCTTCGGGCCGAGCAACTTCCGAAGGTTGCTGCCCTCCACCAGTTCCATGACCAGGAAAGGGACGCCCCCTTCGAATCCAAATTCGTGAACGGCGACGATGTTCGGGTGCGAGAGCGAGGACAGGACTTTCGCCTCGCGACGGAAGCGCTCGACGAATTCCGCGTCGCCGGCCAGCGCGTCGGAGACGAGCTTGAGGGCGACCTCACGCCCGAGGTCTTTCTGGCGGGCGCGGTACACCACGCCCATTCCGCCGCGGCCAAGCACGGCGAGCACTTCCATTCCACGGAACAAGGTTCCCACGCGGGGGTCCGAGGACAGGACCGTGGCGGTCGACCCGGCTGAGCCGAGGACGAACTTCATGAGGCAGCGCGGACAGACTTCCTCGCCTCCGTCGCCGGGGCGGGAAGCGAACGTCGTCTGGCACTTGGGGCAGGTGGTGTCGCTCATGACCTACCAAGACGGAAACGCGAGGGTTACTCTCACAGCATTTCGAGAATATCGCGCATTTCCTGCCGCAGATCATCTTCCGATGCAACCGTCGGCCGCACCTCGTCTTCGGTCAGCTCTTTCAGGCGCTGCCGCCCGCGGTGGAGCCAGTTGGTGACGTCCTTGACCGAGACGCGCAATGCGGCGGACACCTCGGCGTAGGCCTTGCCCTCGAGATGCAGCTTCAACGCTTCCGCAGCCTTTTCTGCGCCGCGTTCCCGGCATTCGGCCCGATAGCGCTCCATGACGCGTCCGACAAGGATGGTCGCCCAGCTGCGGGCGAACGCCTTTTCGGGCGTCTCGGAATGCCCGGGTTCGATTTCGCCCCCGTCGAATTCCAGCGCGAAGGTCTTTACTCCCCCTCCTCGCTTCAGCGTTCGTTCCCGGTCGTACTCCTTCGACAGAAAGTGCTGCAGGGCCGCGAGGACGAATGACTTGAAGCGGCCGCGGGAGCGGTCCACGGCGGCAAGGAAGTCCTTTTCGAGGAAGGCCGCGAAAAAGCCCTGGGTGTAGTCTTTCGCCGATTCGACGTCATGGCCGCGGCGACGGACGAAGAAGTAGACGGGCTTCCAGTAGGCGCGGACGAGCTGGTCCAGGGCGGCGCGGCGGTCCGGCGCGCCGGGATCCCGGGCGCGGAGGACGACGCTCCAGAGGGTCGCGCCGAAATCGGAGTGATCGCCGCCGGTGCGGGTTTCGGTCATGGGAGATCCATATTCGGAAGCGCAATCCGGAAATGCACTTGACAACCATCCATCTATACTCAATAATCGCTGTTGATGTGATGATGGCTACGGAGACTGCACACCCACTTCAGGAGCTCGCCCGTGCCCCGGTCCACCTTCAATTGCCTCCACTGCGGCCACGCTTCCCCCAAAAGGCTCGGCCGCTGTCCGTCCTGTGGCGAATGGAACTGCTTCGAGCCCGACCTCTCCGCCCCTGACGACGCGACCGGGTGGGCGGTCGGCCGCGACCGGGCCCGGCCCCTGGCCGACGTCCCGGAAAGCGCCGAGGAGCGCTTTTCGTCCGGTTCCCGCGAGATGGACCGCGTTCTCGGGGGCGGTTTCGTTCGCGGTTCCGCCGTCCTGGTCGGGGGCGACCCGGGCGTCGGCAAATCGACCCTGATGCTGCAGGCCGCCGATCGCGCCGCGCGCGCCGGACGCACCGTCCTCTATCTCTCTGGCGAAGAATCCGCTTCCCAGGTCGCCATGCGCGGCCGCCGCGTCGGCGCCAACGCGCCGGGGCTGCTCGTGGGGAGCGGCACGAACCTGGTGGAATTCGCCGCGGAGATCGCGGCGCGAAATCCCGACCTGGTCGTCATCGATTCCATCCAGACGGTCGCACACCCGGACCTGCCTTCCGTCCCCGGCTCCCTCACGCAGGTCCGTGAATGCGCCGCGAGGCTCACCGGCGCCGCAAAGTCCGCCGGGCACGCGCTCGTCCTGATCGGCCACGTGACAAAGGAAGGCTCGGTCGCCGGCCCGCGGACGCTCGAGCACCTCGTCGATGCGGTGCTCTACCTCGAGGGTGACCGCCTCCAGGACTACCGCCTCCTCCGCGGCGTCAAGAACCGCTTCGGCTCCACCGGTGAAGTAGGGATTTTCGAGATGTCGGGAAGCGGCCTGCAGGATGTCGCGAATCCCTCGCGCTACTTCCTGAGCCGCACGGCGCACGTCCTGCCGGGAGTGGTCGTGACGCCGGCGCTGGTGGGAACGAGGACGCTTCTCGTCGACGTGCAGGCACTCACCACGAAGTCCGGCTACGGAACGCCGGCGCGAAGGGCGAATGGGGTCGACGCGACGCGACTGGCGGTCCTGCTGGCGGTGCTGGAGAAGCGCGCCGGGATCCAGCTCAGCGGGGAGGACGTGTTCGTCGCGACCGCGGGAGGCGCGAAGCTGGAAGATCCGTCGTGCGACCTGGCGGTTGCGCTGGCGGTGGCGTCGGCCTTTCTCGATCGGCCGTTCCCGCACGATACGGCGGTCGTGGGCGAAGTCGGGCTGGGTGGCGAGATCCGGCCATGCGGGCCGGTGGAGGCAAGGGTGGAAGAGGCGGAGCGGCTGGGGTTCAGAAGAATTCTGGTGCCCGCGCCGGGGATCAAGCACGGGAATGGCATTCAGGTGGACCCGGTGGCGTCGGTGGAGGATGCGCTTGAAAGACTGGAGCCACAGAGGACACAGAGATCACAGAGGAGGGCATAGTATGGGAGATGCGATGACGGAGAAGATTCTGGCAGCGGCCATTGAGGTTCATCGAGTGCTCGGACCTGGGCTGCTTGAGTCCATTTATGAAGAAGCGCTCTGCGTCGAATTCGAGATTCAAGGTGTTCCGTTCGAGCGGCAGCGCAAAGTCGACGTCATATACAAGGGACGGATGATCAAGGGCCAGAGGATAGACCTGATTGGGTATGGCGCTGTCATCGTTGAAGTGAAGTCCCAGCGTCCCAATGACGATCTATTCCTGGCGCAGGCAATCTCCTACCTGCGGTGTACGGGAATGAAGCGGGCCCTCATCCTGAACTTCGGCCTTCCGACTCTCGTGAAAGGGGTCCAGCGAGTCGCGCTGTAGCCTTCCTCTGTGCTCTCTGTGTCCTCTGTGGCAAAATCCTCCCGGATGTCGCCGACCCACCAGGATCGCCTCGTAAACTCGGTGCTCGTAGCAATCGCGGCGGGGCTCGTCATCGTCTCCGCCCTCGTCACCCCCTCCCCCACCGGCATGGGCACCCACGAACGCCTCGGCCTCCCTCCTTGCATGTTCCTCAAATGGACCCACATCCCCTGTTTCTCCTGCGGCATGACGACCTCGTGGGCCCACATGGCGCACGGGCACCCCTGGCAGGCAGTCAAGGCCCAACCCATGGGCGTCGCCCTCTTCACCGCCACCGTGGCCGCCGGACTCGCCTCCCTCGTCTTTCTTTTCACTGGCGGCACCGTCGAGCGCCGCTTCAATCGCTACGGAAAACACGCGACCATCGGCTTCTGGGCCGGCCTCTTCGGCGCGTGGGTCTACAAGATCGTGGAGACTTTCGCTAAATGAGCGACATCGAGAAGGATCTTCTGGGAAAGATCGAGACCCGCAAGGCCCAGGTTGGAATCGTCGGTCTGGGTTACGTCGGGCTCCCCCTGGCGCGCGTTTTCACGCAGGCGGGCCTGCGGGTGCTGGGATTCGACATCGACCCGGAGAAGATCAGGGCGCTCGCGGAGAAGCGCAGCTACATCAAGAGCATCAGCGGCGAGACCATCCGCGCGATGCGCGACAAAGGATTCGAGGCGACCGACGACTTCGACCGTCTCAACGAGCCCGACGCGATCCTCATCTGCGTCCCGACGCCGTTGACGGAGACGCGCGACCCGGACATGACGTACATCGAGAAGACGAGCGAGGCGATTTCGAAGAGGCTTCGCAAAGGGCAGCTGGTGGTGCTGGAGAGCACCACTTACCCGGGGACGACGGAGGAGGTCTGCAAGCCGATTCTCGAGAAGAGCGGACTGAAGTGCGGGAAGGATTTTCTCCTCGCCTTCAGCCCCGAGCGCGAGGACCCCGGGAATCCGAACTGGTCCACGGAGCGGATCCCGAAAGTGGTCGGCGGACTCGACGCGGCGTCCGGGCGCGTCGCCGCCGCGCTGTACGGAAAGGCCGTCACGAAGGTGGTCCCGGTGTCGAGTGCCGCGGCAGCGGAAGCCACCAAGTTGCTCGAGAACATCTACCGATGCGTCAACATCGCGCTCGTCAACGAGCTTAAAGTCGTCTTCGACCGCATGGGCATCGATGTCTGGGAAGTCATAGAGGCCGCTTCGACCAAGCCCTTCGGCTTCCAGCCTTTCACTCCGGGCCCCGGCCTCGGGGGGCACTGCATCCCGATCGACCCTTTCTACCTCTCGTGGAAAGCGCGGCAGTTTGACGTCACGACACGGTTCATCGAACTCGCGGGCGAGATCAACACCCAGATGCCCTACTATGTCGTCACGCGGCTGGCCGAAGCGCTGGACCGGCGCGGGAAGACGCTTCATAACGGGAAAGTCCTCCTGCTGGGCGTCGCCTACAAGAAGAACAGCGACGACGTGCGGGAGTCGCCAGCGCTGAAGCTGTTTGAGCTGCTGGAGGAACGCGGAGCGAAGGTGTCGTACCACGACCCGCACATCCCGAAGATCCGCAAGGGACGGAAGCACGACGTGAAGCAGACATCGATCGCGCTGACGGCGAAGTCGGTGAAGGAACAAGACGCCGTGGTGATCGTGACGGACCATTCGGATGTCGATTACGCGATGGTCGTGGAGAACGCGGCGCTGGTCGTGGATACGCGCAACGCGACGAAGGCGATCACGCGGCATCGGGAGAAGATCGTAAAGGCGTAGCGGGGGCCGGGGGGCCATTGAAGGAGACGGGTCATGCTGAAGTGGACAGTTGTGTTGGGGGCCGTAGTGATCGCGGGCTGCTCCTCCGCGCCGGCTCCGCACGCCGTGCTGACTCCTGCCGACCGTCCGGCGCCGGCACTGGCGGAGGTGGCTAGTCCCGTCGCTTCGGAGCTCGCTACCGAGAGGATCGTCGTGGAAGCGGCGACCCTGGGTGAGGGCGGCGTTGAAGGGCTCGTGAGCGCACTGGGCCGATTTGTGGCGCCCGGAACCTGGGGGCCGGAGTTCGGAACTGCGCTCTATGGGGACGGGGATGCGATCGTCGTCCGTCACTCGCCAGCGGCTCGCGATGGAGTACGGACGGTGCTTCGGGCGATGTCCGGCTCCGCGAGCCGACTTATCCGGGTGACCACGCGGCACCTGGACCTCGACGCGGATCTGCTCGTCGAACTGGAGTCCGCTGCCGCGGCCGAAGGTGGCGTCGCCGACGTTTATGACGGTGAGCTGCTTCGCGGCGTCATCTCGGGTTGGATGAAACAGGAAGGGGTGAGCCTGCTGACCGCACCACGGTTGACCCTGTTTGCGGGCCAGGCCGGGTCGATCTCGATCGCCAGCCAACTGGCGTACATCAAGGGATACGAGAAAGCGGATTCCGGATCGGCGGTCGCCTGGAACCCCGTCATCGGGACGCTCCAGGTCGGCTCTGCCCTTGACATCGCCGCGATTCCGAACGGCCCGGGATCTGACGACTTGCTTCTCAGATTCGAACTCCGGATGAGCCGGTTGTTCGACGTCAAAGGGCCCTTCATCGCAATCCGACACGGGAGTGATTCTGCATCCCCGATGACCGAACTGCCGCGAGTCTCCGAATCCCGCATCGCCGCGACGGTAACGCTTCGGCCCGGTCAGTCCATCCTCGCCGTCGCCGCGGAACCTCCGTCGGAGGACTACCGGAGAAAGCTCCTTGCCGTAGTGATCGAGGCGGAGTGGGTGAAGTAGGATTGCCAGGACCGCGCCCGTCTCGGCTGAGGAGAACGGCTTGACGCAGGCTGGCAGCCAGGAACCTGGCGACTTTTCAGCGACGCGCACGACGCCACCGTCGAAACCGGTGGCGGACGTGCCGTCGCCGGTTCCCCCGTCGGTCCCGGAGTCGTCCGTGCGCGAATCCCGGCAGCCTCCCTCGGACCCCGGCCCCACGCGCGTCTATTCCTCGCGGGGTGCCGAGCCTCCCCGCCGCTTCGGCCGCTACGAGATCCTGGCTGAGATCGCGCGCGGAGGCATGGGGATCGTCTTCCGGGCACGCCAGACGGACGTCAACCGCACCGTCGCGCTGAAAGTCCTGCTGCACGGCGGCCTGGCGTCGGAAGACGATGAGCGGCGATTTGCGCACGAAGCGGAACTCTCCGCGCGGCTGTCGCACCCGAACATCGTCGCGGTACACGACTTCGGCCGCGAAGGAGGAAGGCTCTTCTTCACGATGGAGTACGTCGAAGGAGAGCCCCTCGACCGGTGGGCGAAGTCGCGGCCTCTTTCCGAACGGCTTCGCGCCGCTGCGAAAGCCTGCCGCGCCGTGCACCACGCCCACATGCGCGGCGTGATTCACCGCGACCTGAAACCCGGGAACATCCTGGTCGCCGCGGACGGAGAGCCAAAACTGCTCGACTTCGGGCTTGCGAAAGGCGTGACGGCCGCGTCGCCCACGATGAGCACTGCTTCCGGCGCGACGATCGGCACGCCCTTCTACATGGCGCCGGAACAGGCGGACGGGCGGGTCAAGGACATCGATATCCGCACCGACGTCTACGCGCTCGGCGTCGTCCTGTACCAGCTCGTCTCGGGTGACGTCCCCTTCCGCGCGGAAACGATGATCGAGGTCGCGAGGAAGATCCTGCAGGAAGAAGCGCGCGCCCTCGACGCCCCGCCCGATCTCGCGACGGTCATCGGGAAAGCGATGGCGAAAGAAAAACATCTACGCTATGCGACGGCGGAAGCGCTGGCCGAGGATCTCGACCACTTCATTGCCGGGGAGCCCGTCTCGGCGCGCGCGCCGGGACTGTCGGTGACCGCGAAACGCTGGGCGCGCCGGCATCCGGCGGCGTTGGCGGGCCTGGTCGCCGTCGTCACGACCCTCGCCGTAGTGGGCGGCTGGTGGTGGTCGCGCGACGGCGAAGTCGCTTTCGAGGTCGATGCGCCGGGAGCGTGGGTCGAAGTGGACGGGGCGCGGGTTCCACGGGGCGGCCCGGTCCGCGTTCGCCCGGGGGCGCACGTCCTCGTCGCAGGCGCCGGGGGCCACGAGCCCGAGCGGCGGGAGGTCGTCGTCGGGCGCGGAGAGCGGAGGACGCACGTGTTTCGCCTCGACGTCTCGACAGGTCGACTGACGCTCGAAACGGGAGAGCCGGGAACGTTCGTCACCATCCTCGGCGAAAACCACGGCACCCCCCTCACCAACCACCCCTTCCCCGTCGGCCGGCATCGCGCCGTGATCCGCCGCTCCTGCGAGTGGTCGCGCTTCATCGACATCGACGTCCGCCGCGATGAAACCACCCGCTTCTGGAGGTCCGTGCCCTCGAGCGGGTCATGGGGCGTGAAGTTCCCGGACGCCGGGGCCACCGAATGCCATCTGCGCGACGTGAATGCCGACGGCGTGCCCGACGTCAGCGGCCGCCAGTACAACGTCCTGCTGTCCTTTGACGGCAGAAACGGAGAAGCGATTTTTGTGACCCGCGTGACGGACGGGACTTCTGCGTGGAACCTGGCCTGGTGGGATGCCGACGGCGACGGCGTCGAGGACGACGTGCTGGCCTCCACATTTATTCCCCAGGGAATCGCGATGCCGCGAGGCCGAATCCAGGTCTGCGCGGGAAGCCTTGCAAAGGCGGACCCCGCGACGGGACCGAAGGGCGTTCCCCAGCACGAGATCTGGAGGAAGGATGTCGCGGTCAACGTGCTGAGCGCGCCCGTTCCGCCCATGGTGGCGTGCCGGGAAGGAGTGTGGGTCGGGATTCCAGGCGGATTGGAGCTGCTGGCCTGGAGGGACGGAGAAACCTTGAAGAGCCTGGAATTCCCGGCGCCGACGGCCCTGGCGGTCACCGTAGAGGGCGACGTGCTTGCATTTCGCGACCGTGAAATCCTGCGGCTGAACTCCGCGGGCGAGATCGCGTGGAGAATTGACGTCGCCCCCGGCGTCCAGGCCGTCAAGCCGATTCGCGCCGCCGGAGCGCATCGCTTCACGGATCCGCTGTGCCTCGCCGGAGACCGCCTCCTGTCGGCCCGCTCCCTCGTGGACGGCCGCGAGTTGTGGAGCGCGGACACCGGTCCGGCCATCGCGTGCTTCGAAGTTCCCGCAGGCCCGCGCTCGCCAAGGCTCATGGCCGCCTGGGGACAGGAGTCGCTGCGCGGCTGGGACGCATTCCGGGGCGGCAAGCCACTGGAAATACCGCTCCCCTGGTCGAAAGAGGCTGGCGACACATCCGCCGCGGGTCCAGGGTGCCTCTTCACCGTCGACGAAGCAACCCTGCGCTGCCACGAATTTGACACCGGCCGCGAGTCGTGGCGGTTGCCGCTCGGCGCTCCGCTTCTCGCAGCACCCGTGTGCCACGACAGCCGCGGCGGCGCCCGCGTTGCGATCGCCACAAACGACCTGCGGCTGCGCGTGTTCGACCGATCAGGATCGGAGGTCTCGGAATTCTCCCTGCTGACGCCTTCGCACGGAATCCAGCCCGTCGACGCCGACGGCTACGGCGAGACGGATTACATCATCACCGGCTTCGGCTATTCGCTCGCCCGCGGAAATCGCGTCCTCTGGAGGCGCTCCTTCGGGAACTCTGTCCGGCCTCGGCCTGTCGCCATCCCGTCAGGCGGCCGCCTCGGCATCGCCGTCGCCGGCCGCGGCAACGACGGCGCTTCCGAGATGCGCTGCCTCGACGCCCGCACGGGGGAACTTCTCTGGCGCGCCGGAAGCGGCTTCGACACCATTTTTGAGCCTCTCGTCCACGACGCCGACCACGACGGCGTCTCCGACATCGCGCTCACCTGCTACGACGACACCGGAAAAACCGCCTTCCGCGTCCTTTCCGGCCGCGACGGCCGCCCGCTCTTTACCTGCCCCACCCGCGACCAGATCTCCTACGGACGCGCTTCATTCCTGGGCGAAGACTCCCGCGGCAATCCCTCTTACGCCATCTTCCCTATGAACCTCGGCGCCGCGAAGACAACCTCCGGCGCGACAGACCTCGACTGGTCCGTCGAGGCGAGCCTCGTCATGGCCGGAAGCGCTCTCGCGGATCTCGACGGCGACGCGCGCGACGAAATCCTCTTCGCGTATGGCAGCGTGGACATGAAGCGCGGCTGGGTCGCGGCGATCCGGCAGGATGGGAAAACGCTGTGGACCGCTGAGACGGGCGAGTTCATGCGGACCACGCCCGCGGCGATCGACGTGGACGGCGACGGGAAGCTGGAAGTGCTGGCGGCGGGAGCCGCGGACCTGCACGTGTTCGATGCGAGTGGAAAACGAGTCGCCCGGCGCGAAGGGCAGGGCGGCTCCTTCTGCGCACCGTGGGAGTGCGAAGGCCCCGGCCCGGCGAACCGGTCCCTCGTCGTGGGCACGAAGACCGGCGTGGCCCTCACGGCGCTCGACGGAACGCTCCGCTGGACTTACCCCAGCGCAGCCGTCGTCGGCGCGCTCGGCCTGGTCCGCTTCCCCGGCGGCGCCCCGGCCATCGCCGGAATCGACCGTGCAGGCCGTCTGTTCGTCGTCGACCTCGCGACCGGCCGCGAACGCTTTCGCCTCTCCGCCGGCGACTTTTCCGAAGGCGGCGTCCTGCTCGCCGACGCTGATGGCGACGGCGTGCCGGAAGCATTTTTCGGGACGAACGACGGGTGGCTCACTTCGGTGGACTTGCGATGAAGGACGCACTTCACCCGGTTCTCGCAGAAGCGCTTGCGCGCGGCGTTGTGAGCGCGGAGAGAGCGGAAGCGCTGCAGGTCGAAGCGGCGGCTTCGGGCCGCGACGTCGCGGGGCTTCTCGCGGAACGCTGGCTCGAAGCGACGAGGGGTGGCGCGTTGGAGCAGACGAGGATCTCCCCGCAGCCGGGCGCGCTGGAAAAGACCGTGCTTGCCCCGCCTCGCGAGGGGCCTGTCGAGGACTCTTCGCTACGCGCGACGTTCCCGGACAGGCCTGCCACCTCCAGGAGTGCACCGGCGAGATTTTTCGGCCGATACGAGATCCTCGAGGAGATTGCCCGCGGCGGCATGGGGGTTGTGTTCCGCGCGCGGCAGACCGACGCCCAGCGCGAAGTCGCGCTGAAGGTATTGCTCGCCGGGGATTTCGCCTCGGAGGACGACGAGCGGCGCTTCATTCGCGAAGCCGAGCTGGCCGCGCAGCTCACGCATCCCAACATCGTGGCGGTGCACGACATCGGCCGGCAGGACGGTCGGCGGTATTACACGATGGAAATCGTCGAGGGAAAGCCGCTGGACAGGTGGGCGAAGGGGCTTCCGCTGGAGCAGAGGCTTCGGGTGATGGTGAAGGTCTGCCGGGCCGCGCACCACGCGCACATGAACGGGATCATCCACCGGGACCTGAAGCCCGGCAATGTGCTCGTAACGCCGCAGGACGAGCCGAAGATTCTCGACTTCGGCCTTGCGAAGGCGTCGCTGGCCGGTGTTTCGACGCTGAAGACGGTGACGGGGCAGACGCTCGGAACGCCCTTTTACATGGCGCCGGAGCAGGCGGCGGGGCGCGTGCACGACATCGACATCAGGACGGACGTCTGGGCGCTGGGAGTTTTGCTGCATGAAATGGTCGACGGCCAGCGGCCGTTCGCCGGGACGGAACTTCTCGAGGTGCTGGGGCGCATCGAGCACGACGAGCCGAATCCGCTGCAAGGCCCGGTGGAGCTTCGGCTCATTGTCGGAAAAGCGCTCGAGAAGGACCGCTCCCGGCGCTATGCGACCGCGGAGGCGCTTGCGGAGGACATCGAGAGATTCATCGCGGGCGATCCCGTCTCGGTGCGGCCGCCGGGAATCGGCCGTCGCGCGCGCCGATGGGCGAGGCACCACCCGGCGGCGAGCGGAGCCGTGCTGGCAACGCTCGCGGCGTTTGTCGCGGGCATGGCGTGGGAATTCTCGCGTCCGGGCACCCTCGTGATCGACCTCGAGCCGTCGGCAGCCGTCGTCGAGATCGACGGGCGCGCTGCATCAGGCGAAGTCCGCATTCCTTCCGGCCGTCACGCGATCACGGCCCGCGCGCCCGGATTCGACGATCTCGCGACCGAAGTCTCCCTCGAACGCGGCGAGCGCCGCACCCTTCCCATCCGTCTTTCGCGCTCCGTCGGTTACCTCGACCTCGACGCCGACGAACCTGGCACGACCGCCGAGATCGCAGGTGAAGTCCACGGCCTCCCGCTCAGGCACCACTCCTTTCCGACAGGCGACTGCCGCGTCACTTTCCGCCGGCGCGGATGCGAGTCACGCACCCTTTTCCTCAAGGTCGAACGGAACGCCGCCGCGACCGCCTGGGTTTCTCTCCCTTCAAGCGGCTACTCCTCGAGGCGCGCGGGCAACGTCTTCCGCGGCCCCATTGCCCTTCGAGATCCGGACGGCGACGGCGTTGCCGACGTCGCGGGCAATTTCAGCCAGTACCTGATCACGGTCAACGGCGCGACCGGAGAGCTTCTCCGCTCCACGTGGATGTACAAAGAAGTCGGCTGGGCAGGCTGGCGATCCCTGGACTGGGACGGCGACGGCGTTGAGGACGACGCAACAGTCGGGCGGTACGGAAACGAAGTGAGGGTCACGCTCTGGTCGGGCAAATCTCTGGGGGACACCGCCACTTTCCGCGGCAAGCTGAGCCAGAAGCAGCTCTGGACCTGGAAATTTCCGACGGATTCGGAAGTGCCGATGTGGCCGCGCCCGGTCGCCCTCGGCGCCGATCTCTGGATCTCCGTACCCGGGGGAGTCCGGCGCGCCCGCGCCGGCGACTCCGAGCCCGCTCCCGCCATTCCGGTCCCGGGCGCCCCTTCGCCTCAACTCGCCCCACTGGGACATGACGCCTTTCTCGCCTCCGGCGGCGACATTCTCGTCTGCATCGAACGCGACGGCCGCGAACGATGGCGCATCGACGTCCCACCCAACCTGCGACTTCCGGGCGACGAACTCGGCTTCAAATCGCTCCCGGCCGACCTCCCGATCCCGTGCGCGACCGCCGACGACGTCTTCGGAATCAACCCGCTCGACGGATCCATCGCGTGGAAACACGCCGGCGTTCAGCCTGCGGAGTTCTGGCTCTCGGAAACGCCGGCGGGAAGAGCGACCACCGTTTACTCCTTCCTCCCTTCTGGCCTCGCGGCGTGGGACGTCGCTACCGGCCGTCGCCTGTTTTCCGGCCCCATCCCTCGCCCCGGGGAAGGCAGCATCTACGCGGCCTGCGCTCCGTCGTCCTGGTGCTCGCCGGCCGGCACGCGAATGGTCTGCACTTCGTCAACGACCGGCCTTCGCCTCTGGGAATACGACGCCGGCGCCGGCATCGCAACGAGCGCCGCAGTCGCGGACGGCCCGGCCGGTCCTGAGTTCGCCTTCTCAACCAGGGACCATCGTTTTGTCGTGATCGGCGAAGATGGACGCCTTCGGAAAGAGGTCCTGCTCGACTTCACCCCTCAACAGGTCCACGCCACCACACTTGACGCCGACGGCCGCCCGGATTGGGTCCTCGTCGGCTACGGCATCCAGATCGTCCGGTCCACACGAGTCCTCTGGAAGCGCCGCTCCGACAACGCCGTTCGCGCGAGGCCCGTCACCTTCCGTCGTCTTGGCGAACCGGCGATTGCGCAGGCGATGCGAAGCGGAGACAACCAGACAGAGATGCTCTGCCTGCGCGGAGCAACGGGCGAAGTCCTGTGGCGCTACGGGACGGAGTTCGACGTGATGCATCCGCCGGCGCTTGCCGACTGGGACGGGGACGGCACGGCCGACGTGTTCACCCAGACCGGAAACCAGTTCATGCGTCTCGTCTGCCTCAGCGGAGTCGATGGCCATGAGCTGGCCTCAACGCCGATTCCGTCCACACCCTACCCGACCGCGCTTCTCCGGGACCTGGGCGGCGATCCTCGCCCGGAAGCGATTCTCTTCAATTATCCGCTGACGCTGTGCGCGCGGAGGATGGGGGAAGACAAGCCGCTCTGGTCCGTGGAAATTCCCCAGCCCGTCTTTCAGGCCCCGCTGCTCGTGGACCTCGAGGGGGACGAAACGCCGGAGCTTGTTGCGGCCTTCGCCTCGGCGGAGGCCAGTGATGCCCGGGTCGGGGCCTGGTCGCTCGATGGCCGCGCGCTCTGGGTTGCCCCCACCGGCGACAGGACCTGGGGCTCTCCCTTTGCTCATGACCTCGACGCCGACGGCAAGCCCGAGATCGCGGTCCCCTGCACCGAGTCAATCGTCTTCCTGGGGAAAGACGGCGCCATCCGCGCGCGCCGGCCGGGCGTGGGAGGCTCTTCAGATCCCGGAATCCCCCTTCCGGACGGCGGATTCGTCATCGGCACGCGGACGGGCGTTGCCCGCCTCCATCGGGACGGCACCACTCTCTGGACAAAGGCCGGAAACTGCACGGGAGGAGCCCTGGGAGTGGTCAACCTGCCCGGCACGCCGACGGCCGCCGTCGTGGGCGTCGATTACGCGGGCCGGGTCTTCCGGCTCGACCTCGAAACCGGCGCCGAGCGCTGGCGCTTCGACCTCGGCGCACGCTGCGAGTTTGGTCTGACGCTCCAGGATCTCGACGGCGATGGGACGCCAGAGGCGCTCATGGGGTGCGACGACTTCTCGCTGTACGCCATCGACCTGAAATGAAGGAACGGTCCGCGCGCACGAGTTAGTGTAATATCGACACTATGAAGATCGCCCTCGCCCAGATCAACTTCACGGTCGGCGACATCCCCGGCAACGCCGACCGCATCGTCGGCGCCCTGGCGCACGGCCGCGAACGCGGCGCCCGCTGCGTGGTCTTCTCCGAGCTTTCCCTCACCGGCTATCCGCCCCGCGACCTCCTCCTCAAGCAGGACTTCATCAGGGCACAGTTGCGCGCCCTGGACCGAGTCCGCCGCGCCTCCCGCAACATTGCGGCCGTCGTCGGGTTCGCTCAGCCCAACACCGGGACCGGTCGCCCCTTGTTCAACTCCGCCGCCCTCCTCGACAACGGCCGCCTCGTCCGAGTAGCCCACAAGTCCCTCTTGCCCTTCTACGACGTTTTCGACGAAGAGCGCTACTTCGAACGCGGTCGCCCCGACGGCGTCGCTTCCATCGATGGCAAGAAAGTGGGGCTTTCCATCTGCGAGGACGCCTGGAACGACAAGGAGTACTGGTCGAAGCGCAGCTACGCCCTGGACCCCATGGCCGAACTCTCCAGGAAGGGAGCCCGAACCCTCGTCAACATCAGCGCTTCTCCCTACTGGATGAACAAGGGCGCTCTCCGGCAGGACATGCTCGCGTCGATCGCGAAACGGCGCAAAGCGCCTCTCGTGTTCGTGAACCAGGTGGGCGGCCACGATGACCTGATCTTCGACGGGAGATCGTGTGCTTTTGACGCGAAGGGTCGCCTGCTGGCTCGCGCGTCGGCCTTTGCGGAGGACTTCATCGTCGTCGATCTCGAGGAAGGGCCTGGCCTGATCCGCCCGCAACCCGCGAAAGAAACAGCCGCCGTCTGGGACGCGCTCGTCCTGGGGCTGCGGGACTACGTCCGCAAATGCGGCTTCACGGAGGTCGTCCTGGGCCTCTCCGGCGGGATCGATTCATCCCTCGTCGCCGCCATCGCCGTCGAGGCCCTCGGCGCCGACCGCGTCCACGGTGTCCTCATGCCGAGCCGCTTCACCAGCGACGCCTCCAACGAGGACGCCGCCCTCATGGCGAAAGCGATGCGGGTCGATGCCCGAACGATTCCGATCGAAGGGCCCTTCAACGCCTACCTGGACGCGCTGTCGCCGGCTTTCGCGGGACGTGCGCCGGACGTGACGGAGGAGAATCTGCAGGCGCGCATCCGTGGAGCGACGCTCATGGCGCTCTCGAACAAATTCGGCTGGCTGGTGCTGACCACGGGGAACAAGAGCGAGCTCGCAACCGGGTACTGCACGCTTTACGGCGACATGTGCGGCGGCCTTGCGGTAATCAGCGACGTGCCAAAGATGCTCGTCTACGAGCTGTCCCGGCACGCCAACCGCGCGAAAGTGCTGATTCCCGAGCGCGTCTTCACCAAGGCCCCGACCGCCGAGCTCCGCGCGAACCAGACCGACCAGGATTCGCTCCCGCCGTACCCGGTTCTCGACGCCATCCTTGCCCGGTACGTCGAGCGCGACGAAGACCCGGCGAAGATCGTGAAGCGCGGATTTGACCCGGAGACGGTCGCAAAGGTCGTGAAGCTGGTCGATCGCAACGAGTACAAGCGTCGGCAGATGCCGCCCGGTCTCAAAGTCACTCCCCGCGCGTTCGGCGCAGGCCGGCGGCTTCCAATCGCCCAGAAATACCGGCCTGAACTGCGCGTCGAGACGAAGCCCGCCCGGACACCCCGGCGCAGGAAAAAGGACTGACCGGAATGCCTCGCTTCGCCGCAGCCCTCCCTCGCCAGGAAATCCGGCTCTCTGCCGAGATCATCGTCTTCGCGCTCGACGCACCGTCCCTGCGAGTCCTCCTCGTGGATCGCCGCATCGAGCCGTTCGCCGGCCGCGACGCGATTCCCGGCGGATTCGTCGGGAAGGACGAATCACTCGACGACGCCGCAGCGCGGATCCTCGAATCCGAAACCGGCCTCCGCGACGTCTACCTCGAGCAGCTCTACACGTTCGGCGAACCCTACCGCGATCCGCGCGGCCATGTCGTGAGCGTGGCCTACATCGCCCTGACTCGCCCTCCTGCCCCGCAACCGGGCGGCGGCCACTGGTTTGAGATGGAAATGCTCCCGCCTCTCGCCTTCGACCACGCGAAAATCCTCGAGTTCGCCCTCCAGCGTCTCCGCTACAAACTCGAGTATTCGCCGGTCGGTTTCCGTCTGCTACCGGAAGAATTCACCCTGAAGAGCGTCCAGGACGCCTACGAGACGATTCTCGGCAGGCCACTCGACAAGCGAAACTTCCGGAGGAAGCTGCTCTCGCTCAAGATCCTGAAGCCGCTCACAAAGACGGCTCGGGAAGGGCCGCACCGGCCGGCCAAGCTATTCCGGTTTGAGCCGGAAAAGTGGGAAAGCCTGCGGGACAAGGGAAACGTGTTTGTGTTTTAGCGAGGCTGGCCGGATTTCAGCTCGATGACGAACGCCCGGCGAAATTCATGGGCGCACATTGCGGCCAGGCGATTTCGAGATCTCAAATTGCGCCCACTTCATTCCGTCGCGCGCGCAGCAGATTGCAAGGACATGGTCTGCCTCCGGGCACATCCCAACAGTTCCTGGGAATGTGCCCGAGAACGGATCGAACATGAATTGGCCTTCTACCGATCGGACCACGTAGCCGCCACAAATCTGGGCGTCCGGTCCGGGCCTGTAGTACGCCACGGGCTTTTTCAGAACCCCGGCCCTTTCCGCCACTGTCAGGTGCGAAGTATCGCCAGGGCCTCCGATCCAGATTGTTCGTGTAGCCATTTCGAATATTGCCCAACGGTATCCGGCAAGAGGGATCACATTGACGGGGGAACAACCCCGCTCGGCCAGATCAACGAAACACAGGCAGGCCGTCGAGTTGGGATTGCCCTCCCGCGTCGGCATCCTTAAGGTTTCGCTCCAATCACTTCAACATTGGTGGACAGCGCATACTCCTGCCCGGCGGAGCCCTCAAAGGTCATTCGCAGGTGGTAGGCCGCAAATCCTTTCTCAGGCAGCTTGACCCGTGCCTCCCACCGGCCGTCATCCCCGGGGATTACTTCGCCGCTCCATTTCGCATCCCGGAAATCCCGCGAAGCGCTTGTAGCTGTCCACAGCTCAACCTTCACCGGCAGGTCCGTCGCCGTCAGGGTCGTGACCGACTCCTCGCCGGTCACCGCCGTCTTCCATGCATAGTTTGGCCGGGCCTTGCGGTCGAGCACGTCGAGGTAAAACGCCGTAACCGCCTCAATCACGCCCGCTCCCAACCCGTGCCCCGCGTTCGGCACCTCGTGAATGTGCTTCTCGCCCTTCAGGTCGCCGAAGTACATCTTCGCCGCGTCCACCGGCCAGTACCGATCGTTCGTCCCCAGCACGATCAGCTTTGGCATCGTCAGCTTGTCCAGGTAGGCGTAAGGGTCGATCAACTGCACCAGCCGCTTCCCTTCCTCCGTCTGCATCCTCTTCGGAAGGTCCAGCTCCGTGTAGTCCTTGATCTGCTCGGAGAACTTGCCGAAGGACTCGAGTTGAAGCGGCATCTGTCGCTCGAAATTGAGCGTATCGATCACCATCGGCGCGATTGCCTCGACGCGGTTGTCGAAGGCGGCTGTCAGCCAGGTCGTCCAGCCCCTCTTGGAGGCACCGGTTACGACGAATTTCTCGAGTTTGATGTCGTAACGCTCCTTCGCGAAGGCCTGCGTTGCGTCCATCGCGCGCATCGCCGCCTTGGTCATGGGCAAAAGTGCAGGCCAGGACTCATCCTTTGTCTCGAGGAACTGCTGAAATGTGTAAGCAATGATCTCGTCCTCGGATTTTCCGTCGAAAATCGGCTGGTTGGGGATCTGGCCGACAACCGCGATGATCGAGCCCGTGCGGATCGCGATGTCCCGGAGCAGCCCGACTTCCATGGAGTTCGGGCCGGGCTCCTCTTTCCGGCTGCGCCCGCCGGCTATCACAAGCAGCGCCTGGTCGGGATGCGAGATCTTCGCGGGCTTGATGACGTGCATCCAGTGGCGCCACTTCATCCCCTGCCAGGTCTGGGAGGTCAGCCTGAGGACCGTTACTTCGGCGCCTTCCAGCGGCGAAGTGGTCTTGGCGGACCATTTGTAAGTTTCATCCAGCGCGAGGACGTAGGCCGGAGGATCCAGCGCGAGAGCGCTTGATGCCGCGCAGAGGACGAGGGCTTGACAGAGAACTCGGCGCAGTATGGAGATCACGGAAGACTCCTTTGAAATCCGAGGCGACGCGGGTTTCTCGCGTCAAGAGGCCACCGGCGACCTTCTGCGGCCCACTGTAATACGGACGGCCCGCGCTCAACATTTGATTCCCGGACACTCTCTGTGCCGGAGCAACAAAAAAAGCGACCCGCAGGATCCGGCGGGTCGCTTCAGGGTCGTATCCCGGTCCCGACGCTAGAACATCTTCTTCCCTCGCTTCCCGAGAATTCCCGGCTCCTTCCTGGTTCCGAACCCGTTGAGTTCCATGATGAAGTCGAGGGTCGGCCGGAGGTTCATGGGCACACCCGGCGCAGCGCCGAACAGCCCGAGCACGGCCCGAGCTGCCGCCGCCGTCTTCGCCTGGCGTTCCGCGCGCACCCAGGCCCGGGTCAACAGCTCAATCCGCTTCAGCCTTGCCCGCAACCTCGCCTTGTCGCGATCGGGCAGATTTTCGAGCGCCCGGCCGAGCTTCTGTTCGTCGGCCCGCGACATCCGGCTGTCGCACCGTCTCAGCAGATTCCCCCACGCCTCACCGCGATCCCCTGCGTACAAAGGAAAAGCCCCCGCGAGGGTCATCGCGAGGGCTGTTCCGGCCAGAAAGAGCCGCTTCATGTCGGTCCTCCTCGCTCACTTGGGCGGGCCGCGCATCGCCCGATCCCTGAAGTCCTTCTGGAGGCGGCGTTTCTGCTCGGGGCGTTGAAGCGAATGAAATGCGGCGCGCTCGTCGGGGGACAGGTCTTGCAGGTATCGCTTCAAGACCTGCTCCCTCATCAGGCGCTGGCCGAACTGCTTCTTCTCCTCCGGGCTGGAAAGCTCCTTCAGCTGGCGTTTCTGCTCGGGCGTCAGGCTATGCGCCAGTCGCGCGAACTCGATCGCCATTTTCCGCCTGTCCTGTCCCATGTTCTGCAGCTCGCGAAGCTTCTGCGCCACACGCTCGCGATCCTGGGCAGGCAGGCCCTGCAGCTTCTTCGACAGCTCACGGCGGCGCTCTGCAGGCATATTCCGGAATTTTCGGAAGTTGTCCTGAACGACGGAGACCTGTTCGGGCTTGAGGGCCTGGTACTGGCGGTAGGCATTCCTGATGCGCTCGCGCTCGGTCTGCGGAAGCGACTTCCAGTGTTCGATGTTGCGGCGGAGGACCTCGACCGAGGGCTTTGCGGGTGTGGAATCCCCCTGAGTAGCGCCGACGAAAGGCGCGGCGAGCATGAAGATGGTCGTAAGGATGGCGCTAGAAATCTTCATCGCTGAGGCTCGTGACGAGGTCGAGGTATTCGACGACCTGGTCGTCTTCCAGGACGTCGATGTTCTGGACGGTGTCGAGGTTCTCGTACAGGTCGAGATTCTGGACAACCGCGCGTTCCTCATCGCTGGAAAGACTGGCGAGTTCGCGGTCGTAAGCGGAGGTGATGTGCGACGGTCCCAGGAGCATTGTCACGCCGAAGACGAGGAGGACGACAGCTGCGGAAGCGATGATCGGGAGGTGGCGGCGGAGCTTATGGGTCCAGCGGCGTTCGACCTCGAGCTGGATCCGTGCGGCCTCGAGCAGGCGGGCGGGAAACTGTCGGCTGACGTTGCGTCCCGGGAAGTAGCCCAGGAGATTCCACGTCTGGCGGATCCGTGCGACTTCGCTGGAGCAGGCGAGGCAGCCCTTGAGGTGGGCCTCGACGTTGGCGGCGGCCCCGGGGTCGAGCCGGCCGTCGAGAAACGGAAGGAGGTTTTTTTCGTGGTCTTTGCAGCTCACGGGAATTGAACCCGCAGGACTTGGGGAAGTTTCGCCGGTTCGCGCGGAGATTCGAATGGCCGGAGCGGGACCTGTTAACCCCGCAACCCATTGGAACTATTGACTTTATGGCGACGCAATCAAGGCGAACCGTTCCGGCCCCTGGAAAAATTGTCAGGACTCTTGCCGGCAGGCCACGAAGTCCGTCAGGAGAATTGACACTCGCCCGGCGTTTCACCCCCTGATCCACGGATCTACTCCACGACACGAACGTAATCCAGCCCCACCAGATGATTCGCCGGCTCGGCATCCGGATTCGTTCCCGTGATCTGAATGCGAATCTCGTTCTTCCCCTTCTTCAATTCCGCCGTCACACATTCCTCCGGAAGCCTCTTCACAGTCCCCGCGTGCAGATCAACCTCCTCGAGCACCACGACTCCATTGATGCTCACTCGGACCTTCCCGTAATCAGGCGCTTGCGTCATCGCAATCGCCAGGATCCGCTTCCCTTCCATTGCACTTTCGAACGCGAGCGTCAGCGCGTCCCCGGCGCGCCCACCCTTCCACCACAACTGGGCCTCGCCGCTCCACCCTTCGCCATATGCCGACATGTCCTGCTTCACAGCTTCACCCGCCGTGCACTTCTCGACCTTCATCCCCTCGCCCTCGATCGCACCCGTCACCGCAAACGCAGGCTCCATCGGCGGCGCCAGACGAGCTTCGACCGGCGCCACCTTCGCGTCGTGCCTGAACCCCGGCTCGGCGTACCAGTAGGCCGTCGTCGCATACCCCATCACGCAGTCGTCCCAGTGCCAGACCTCCATGTCAAAACGGATCGACTTCTCGAACGGAATGTCGTCGAGGATGTGGAAGCGATTGACCGATGTCCACCCGCGGTTGCCGGGGCCGTCGCAGCGCGACTGCGCGTGATAGGGAGCGCTGAATTTCCCGGTGTCGCACCACGCATAGCCGAAGTAGTCCTCCGTCCCGGTGCCGAACGTCGATGGGAACGCCTCGCCATCGATCGAAATCTTCTCATCTCCTTCGCCCCACCATTGCTTCACGGGATTTCGCACCACCAGCGCCGTCCCAACCAGCCGACCGCGCCCCTCGCCTCTCAGCACGGGCCAGTCCGACATCGGCCGCGTCTTCAACTTCAGCGTCCCGTTCCACCAGGCGTGAAAGCGAAAGGGTCCGCAGGTTCCCGGCTTCACGAGAAGCGATCCCTCGACCCTGGCCCCGTCGGCGGGAAGTTCGACCTCGACCAGGGCCGACTTTTCGAAAGGCATCGGGAACCGGCAGACCAGCGTGCCGTCCTGCGCGGCTGACATCGCGAACGTCGACAGAAACACAGGTGCCGGCCCGACCGCGAAGAAATCCGGAAGAGGCGCCCAGGCGCAGACTTCCCCGTCGATGGTGATCTTCAGCGCCGCTTCGCGCAGCCGGGAACCCGAAGCCTTCAGCGAGATTTCCGAAATTGTTCCCGGCCCGCCGAACTCCTGCCCCAGAGCACGCCGTACGCAGTCTTTCGGCGCCGGCGCCCCTTCTTTGAGATCCGCGCGGGCCCTTTCGATCGCCGCGTCCGGCATCCGGTACGGCGAGTACGCTACAACCTTGGTGCCTTCGGGCCAGGCGCGCGCCCCGACGTGGTAGTACTGGTTGCCGACGGAACAGGTGACCTGCATGGACTTCTTGTAAGGGAAGGGGAAGTACAGGTTGCCTCCCAGCGCCCGCATCCCGCTCAGCGGTTCCAGGAACGGTGACACACCGCCCGAGAGGAGCGACTTGAAGTCCGCTTTCAGCACTTCGCGATCGTCCAGCCTGATCCTCAGCGTTCCCTCCGGGTTCGCGCTCCAGATCCGCACGATCGCTCCCGGCCCGGTCGCCTCGGCGAGCACGTAGGCGTCGCCGTCCTTCCGAAGGTAGTTCCCCCGGTCCGCGTTCGCGAAGGGGTCCCCTTTCGTGCACAGCCGGTCGTAGCTCGAGAATTGCCGGCAGGTGTACGTCGCCGGGCGGGCGAGCCGCTCAAGGTCCGTCATCTCCGCAAGGAGCGATTCCGTCGTGATCGCGTCGAGTGCGGAAGCGCTCGCGGCGGCCAGGAAGTACAGCAGGACGACCCGCATGCGCGCTTCTCCTCGATCAAACGCTGATGCCTGGCACTCCGCGCTCTCGCGGCCTGCTGTGACTCTCCGGCGTCAGATCACCTGGACGCGGTCCCTGCAGGCGTCGACACGCTTCCGCAGCTCAGGATCGCCCGGCAAGCCCTGGGCCAGCTTCTTGCACGCATACAGAACCGTCGCGTGGTTCTTGCCGCCAAAATGCTTCGCGATTTCCTGCAGCGAGTGAGAGGTCAGTTGCTTCGCAAGGAAGAAGCAGACGTGTCTCGGCGCCGTGAGCCGCCTTGCCCGGCCGCTCCCCGTGATCTCTGCGGTGCGCAGCCCGAATTGCCGGGCCACCGCTTCGAGAATGCCGTCCAGCGTGGGCCCGGCGGACTTCGCCGGCCCGCCGGCGGCGTAGGCCGCCGAGACGGAAATGGTCGCGAGGTCGCAAAGCCGGGCCCAGCGGCCGAGAACGTCGCGCACGTTTCCTGGCATGGAAGCGGCCGCTGCCAGCACATCGGACGGCAGCGTGCGGCGATCTCTCAGCGCGGCAAGCTGGAGGAGCGAGCGCCGGCCTGGCTCGTCGGGAGGTTCCAGCCGGACCTGCATCGCCGCAGAGAGGCGAGAGAGAAGTGGGCCACGCAGCCCCGCGATGTCTCGCGGCTTTACGCGCGTCGAAACGACGATGCTCCGGCCTGCGGAATCGAGGTGGTCGAAGACGTGAAGAAATTCCTCCTGCGTCGCGGGGCGGCCCGTCAACCGGTCCACGTCGTCGAGCAGAAGCACTTCCGTCGAGCGGTACTTCTGCCGGAAGGCGGCCATTCTCCCCTGGGTTGAGGCGTAGGTGAATTGGCGCATGAAATCGTCGCAAGTGACTCGCACGACGGCCGGCCGACGGCCGGGACCATCACGCAGCCCGGCCTCGATCGCCGCCAGAAGGTGAGACTTCCCGTTTCCCTCGCCACCGGAAATGAGAAGGACTCGTGACCACGCACCCCGGGACTCCACGAATCGCCTCGAGGCCTCGTGCGCCAGGCGGTTCCACGCCCCCGTGACGGTCGTGGAGAGCTTCGCGCCTGCCGACCCGACCGCCGCCGCAGGCTTCGCGAACGGCGGGCCTCCCCTTGCCCTCGGCTCACCGAGGGCCGTCACAGGTGTCATCTCTCCCTCTCGTCCAATTGCGAAGGCAGGGCGCGGGGATGGATGATGAGTGCCGGCCCGTCGCGCGCCCTCGGATTCGCCTCTCTCGTTCCCGCGAAGATCTTACGGAAGTGCGTGCGACGGCTGCAATCGCGCCACTTCATTTTTATTTCTGCGAAAAAAAGACGCCCGGGACCCTACTTCAGCGCCTCGCCGACATCGGCGCGCAAACGATCGAGCGGGAAGTTCTTTCCCGGGCAGTCCGTCGGTTCCCCGCGCAC
This sequence comes from Planctomycetota bacterium, assembly GCA_038060895.1. Lineage (GTDB taxonomy): Bacteria > Planctomycetota > MHYJ01 > WSZJ01 > WSZJ01 > WSZJ01. Next base: position 387,528 of record JBBTCT010000009.1, on the reverse strand, counting down.
CTCGCGGTGAGGAAGGATCCGGTCGGGAGAAATGGCGTAGCGTCTCGCAAGCCACACCGAGAGATCCCGCAGGCCGGCGTAGATCGCCTCGGGGAATTCCCCCTCCTCGTAGTTTCCGACCACGCAGATCCCGATCCCGTGCTGGTTGTATCCGGTCGCCTTTGCCCCTGCGTGCGCGCCGTGCAACTGCGAGATCCATCGCCCGCCGACTTCAATCCCGCCGGCAACGGAACCCGTCCCGTTTCCGACGACGAAGTGATACCCGAGCCCGTGCTCCCATCCGTTGACCTCACGGTGCATCTTGTCGAATTCAGCCGCATTGCCGCTGGTCCCGCCGCTGTGATGCACGACGATGAACTGCCATTCGCGAGTCTCCGGCCGCAGGACCTGGCCGGCGACCGGAACAAGGGAAGCGGGAAGCGGCGGGATCAGCGACCAGGCAATCCCTGGCGGAGGCTCCGCCGGCAGCGATTCCGGATCCGGGTCAGGCAGGGAATCCGTCGCGCCGTTCACTACGGGAGCGTTCCGGAGGCGCGGCCGCGTGCCCGGGGCCGGCGGCGAAAGAGCCAGCCCGTAGACGAAGGCGTAGAAAGCGACGATCGCGATGACAAACCTGAATGGCCCGGGCCGCCGCTTCATGGGCCCCTCCGCGCGTGGCTAGTTCTTGAACTTACCTACCAGCATCGCGGAATTATGCCCGCCGAACCCGAACGAGTTCGAAAGAGCGTACTTCTGTTCGAACCTGCGGGAAACGTTCGGGATGTAATCCAGGTCGCATTCCGGGTCCTTCGATTCCTGGTTGATGGTCGGATGCGCCATGTCGCGCTGGATGCTCATCGCCGTCACGGCGAGTTCCACGCCGCCTGCCGCACCGAGCAGATGCCCGACCATCGATTTCGTGCTCGAGATCGGAAGCTTCGAAGCGTGGGCCCCGAACGCCAGCTTGATCCCCTTGGTCTCGATTGCGTCGTTCAGCTGGGTCGAAGTTCCGTGCGCGTTGATGTAGGTGATTTCTTCCGGCCGGACATTCGCATCTTTCAACGCGAGCTGCATGCAGGCGCTCGCACCCTGGCCGTCGGGTTCCGGGGCCGTGATGTGATACGCATCGTCGCTTGCACCGAAGCCGAGCACCTCCGCGTAGATCTTCCCTCCACGCTTCACGGCATGGTCAAGCCGCTCGAACACCAGGATTCCCGCCCCTTCGCCCAGCACAAAACCATCGCGGTCCTTGTCAAACGGACGGCTCGCCTTCTCGGGTGCCTCGTTCCTGGTTGAGAGCGCCTTGAGCGCCATGAATCCCGCCAGGCCGCTCGGCGTCAGGGCCGCCTCGCACCCGCCCGTCAGCATGAGGTCCGCTTCCCCATACTGGATCGCCCTGAACGCGCTGCCCATTGCGTGGTTCGCGCTCGAGCAGGCGCTCGCGACGGCCCAATTCGGGCCGCGGAGGCCGAAGCGAATGGCGAGCTGTCCCGGGACGGCATTGGTCATGAGCTTCGGGATGAAGAATGCGCTCACCCGCCCTGGGCCTTTGTCGAAGAGCCTTCTGTGCTGCTCCTCGAGTTCGCGCAGGCCGCCGATGCCGGAGCCGACGATGCTGCCGGCGCGCGTACGGTCGATTTTCTCGAGGTTCAGTTCCGAATCCTGGATCGCCAGCGAGCCGGCAGCGATCCCGAACTGCGAGAATCTGTCCACACGCTTCGACTCTCGCTCGTCGATCCAGCGCGAGGGTTCGAAGTCGATGCACTCGGCGCCGATCTTCGTATCGAACCCGGCCGTGTCGAACGACTTGATCGGCCGAACGCCGCTCTTCCCGGCAAGCAGGGCCTTCCAGACTTCCTCCCGGTCGCAACCGAGCGGAGTAATGAGGCCGATGCCGGTAATCGCGACGCGGTGACGGGACATTTACTTCACGTTCTTCTGAATGTAATTGATCGCATCGCCGACGGTCTGGATCTTCTCGGCCTCCTCGTCCGGGATCGAGAGGTCAAAGGCATCCTCGATTTCCATGACGAGTTCGACGGTGTCGAGCGAGTCGGCGCCCAGGTCGTTGACGAACGAGGTCTGGGGGTTGACTTTCTCTTTGCCGACGCCGAGCTGCTTGCAGACGATCTCGATGACCTTGTCCTGTATTTCCTGCGGGGACGGCATGCTTTCCCTCCGTCGACAATTGGGGTCAGGGTTGAAGGCGCGAATTATACGTAGGAGCGAATCAACGGCAACGAAAACCTAACCCGCAGCAGGCATCATTCGACAGGGCTGTTCAGCTCGAAGAGCACCCCTCGCGTACTTTTCGGATTGAGGAAATTGACTCTCATTCCGCCGGAGCCGGGACGGGAAGCCGGGTAGACCGGGTCGCAGCCGTTGGACTGCAAGACCCTGGTCGACTCCTCAACGTCCTGGACCTGGAGGCAGACGTGGTGTATCCCCTCGCCGCGCTTCTCGAGAAACCTCGTGATGGACGTCTCGCCAGGCAGCGGCTCGATCAGCTCGAGGCAGGTGTTGGCGAGGTGGATCTTCGCCACGCGAACCTTCATTTCCGGGACGTCTTCGTATTCCACTTCGGAGTCGGGCGCAAGGAGGCGGTACAGGGGAAGAGCGTCCTCGATCTTGCGGACGGCAATTCCGACGTGATTGAGAGAGGTTCGCGCCATGGGTCAAGTATAGGCGTCCGCTCCGCCTTGCGCACGCCGCGAGTTTGGGTGAGGATGAACCCGGTGATCGACACTCCTTCAGCGAAGTTTTTCATCGACGGCGGTGCGGCGCTGCTCCTCGGGCTGTCGGTCGGCCTGGAGCGGGAGCGGTCGGCGCACGAGGAACGACATGTGCCTTTCGCGGGCATTCGCACCTTCCCCCTTGCGAGCCTGGCCGGGTTTCTCTGCGCTTTGCTCCAGGGCGACGCCGTCCTTGTCGCGGGGCTCCTCTCCGTGGCGGCGCTTGCCGTCGCGGCCCATATGCGGTCCGGGAGGGAGGGCCACCCGGGAGTGACGACGGAAGCGGCGTTCGTTCTGACGTACCTGCTGGGCGCGGGGTGTGCGCGCGGCATGGTGCTCGAGTGCGCGAGCATCGCCCTGCTGATGACGACGCTTCTCGCCGGCCGCGAACAGCTTCGCCAGTTCGCCCAGCGCCTCCCGGAGAGGGATCTTGCGGCGGCGCTGAAGTTCGGGGTGATCTCGATCGTGGTGCTTCCGTTGATTCCGGACCGCCTTGTCGGCAACGGCTGGTGGGCGGTAAATTTCCACAAGACGTGGCTGATGGTGGTGTTGATTTCCGGAATCGGGTTCGCCGGGTACATCCTGACGCGCCTTGTCGGCCCGCGAGCCGGTACGGGCCTTGCCGGGCTGGTCGGCGGGCTCGTCTCGAGCACCGCGGTCGCCTTGACATTCAGCCGCAAGAGCCGCGAGACACCGGAACTGTCGGCGTCCTGCGCGCTCGCGATCCTGGCGGCCTGCGCGGTTCTCTGGATCCGCGTCATGGCGGAGGCCCTGTTCGTGAACCCGAGATTTGCCGGGACCCTGGCTCCCGCCGGAGTTGGCATCCTGGGAGTCTCGGCTCTCATGGCGGCTTTCGCCTACCGTCGCGCGGATGCCGCTCCCCACACCGGGAACACGGGGGTCGTGCACTACCGGAATCCCGTGGAACTCAGGCCGGCGATTACGTTTGCACTGGCGTACGCCGTGGTGACGATCGTCTTTCGCCTTGCGAAAGACTGGGGCTCGCAATGGACCTACGTGTCCGCGTTCCTCTCCGGCCTGAATGACATGGATGCCATCACTCTCGCCATGGCCGACATGACAAAATCCGGCTCCATCCCCTATCAGCAGGGCGCCGCCGCCGTGGTCCTCGCCGGGTGCGCGAACACCCTCGTCAAGCTGGGCATCGCGCTCGTCCTTGCGAGCACGGAGGCCCGGCGGATCGTGGCGGTCGGCCTCGGCATCACCTGCGCCGCAACCGTCGGCGCCCTGTTCCTCGTGCTGGCGGCGTAAAGCACTACTTCGGCGGGGAGTACTTTCCGAATTCCTGTTTCATCGCGCCGCAGATTTCACCGAGCGTCGCCCTCGCCTTCACCGCATCGAGAATCAGGTGAAAAAGGTTCGTCTCGGAACGCGCCGCGTCGCGCAGCCGCTCCAGCGATTCCTTCACCCGGCCAGCCCCTCGATTCTTCCTGAGGGCGGCCAGTTTCTTCGCCGCCCGCGCCCGATCCTTCCCGTCGATCCTGAGCGTCGGAATGTCGGGTGCCCCCTCGTCCGCGTAGGCATTGACCCCCACCACGATCGCTTCACCGGAATCCTGCGCCTTCTGGGCGTCGTAGGCCGCCCTCTCGATTTCCCTCTGCACGTACCCGGCCTGGATCGCCGCCACGGCCCCCCCCATCCCGTCAATCCGGTCGATGTACTCCCGCGCCAGCTTCTCGAGATCATCCGTCATCCGCTCCAGGAACCACGATCCCCCGAGCGGGTCGGCCACTGCGGGAACTCCGGTCTCAAGCGCGAGGATCTGCTGAGTTCGAAGCGCGATCCGGACCGAGTCCTCGGTCGGCAGGGAGAGGGCCTCATCGCGGGAATTCGTATGAAGCGACTGGCATCCCCCGAGGACTGCAGCCATGGCCTGGAGGGCGACTCGCGTGACGTTGTTCTCGGGTTCCCGTGCGGCGAGGGTTGACCCCGCGGTCTGGGCGTGAAACCGGAGCGTCTGCGCGCGGGGGTCCGTCGAATGGAAACGGTCCTTCATCATCCCGGCCCAGATCCGTCTCGCGGCGCGGTACTTGGCGATTTCCTCCAGGAAGTTGTTGTGCGCGTTGAAGAAAAATGAAACCTGGCGGCCGACGGCGTCGGGGTCGAGCCCGCGTTTGACGCAGTGTGTCAAGTACGCAGCGCCGTTCGCCAGCGTGAATCCGATTTCCTGCGCCGCCGTCGATCCCGCTTCCCGGATGTGGTACCCCGAGATCGAAATGGGGTTCCATTTCGGCATCGCCTTCACGCAGTGCTCGATGATGTCCGTCGTGAGCCGCAGGCTCGCCGCGGGAGGGTAGATGTACGTCCCGCGCGCGATGTATTCCTTGAGGACGTCGTTCTGCACCGTCCCGCCCAGCTTCTCCGCGGGCACTCCCTTCTCTTCCGCGACCGCGACGACCAGCGCCAGGAGCACCGCCGCCGTGGCGTTGATCGTCATGGACAGGGTCACCTGCTCGAGCGGAATTCCTTCCAGCAGATCCCTCATGTCCTCGATCGATCCAATCGAAACTCCAACCTTTCCTACTTCTCCTTCCGCCATCGCGTCGTCCGGATCCAGGCCCATCTGCGTCGGCAGGTCGAACGCACACGACAACCCCGTCTGCCCGCGATCGAGGAGATAGCGGAAGCGCCGGTTGGTCTGCGCGGCGGTGCCGAACCCGCTGTACTGCCGCATCGTCCAGAGCCGCGAACGGAACATTTCCGGATGAATGCCGCGCGTAAAGGGGAACTCGCCGGGCCGGGGCAGGGAAAGCGGCGCGGCAGGAGGACCGGCGACGAGCTCGACGGGAATGCCGCTCGTCGTCACGACGCGCTCGCGGTCCTTTTTTCGTGAAGAGCTCATCGGGTCACCTTGTCCTCGAAGCGAGCGCCAGCCTGAAGGAGTGTCGCCCGGGCCAGTCGCCCGCACAGAGCGCGAGCAGTTCCCGGCGGGCCTCCGGATCGCCGGGACCGAGCTGGACAAGGAGAGACGTGGCGATTTCCTCCTGGCTGTCTGGAAGCCCGGCGCGGAGGGAGTCAATGAGGATCCTCACGGCGCGGCCGGCGTTCCTGTTGCGGCAGGCCCAGACCACCGCGGCGCCAAAATCCGCCGTGGTATTCGCATCGCGCCTCTTGAGTTCGCGATCGGAGATTTTCTCGTCCGCGCGCAGGATCGCGAGGGCGAGCAGGGCTTCCGTGACAACTTCGCTTTCCCTGTCCTTGAGCGCCGTGGCGAGCGCAGCGACAACGTCCTTCCCGGGTGAAGCCAGGCGTGCGAGGGCCCGGGCCGCGGAAGCGCGCGAGGAGGCTCGCGTGTCGTTGAGAAGCGTGTCCAGAATCATGTCCTTCGCCCCGGGCTCGGAGCCGGATGTGGCGAGGGCGAGGAGGGAGAGGCAACGAACTTCGGACTCCGTGTCGCTTTCGCAGGCGCGCAGGCGGGCGGCGACGGGCGCGGCCGATTGCCCGCTGCGGGCGAGCGCGACGACCGCGGCCCTGCGAACCCGGGGGCTCGCGTCGGTCAGCAGATTCCCCAGCGCCTGTATCGTCGCCGGCGGAAGATGGCGAACCGTGAACAAGGCCCGTGCCGCGGCGCGGCGGGTTTCGGAATCCGCGTGCGAGAGCAGATCGGTCAGGACCGACACCTCCCCGTCAACACCCCCGGGCATCGCACTGAGCACTTCGACAGCCAGGCGGCGCCGGTCCGGCGCGCCTGGCTCGAATAGCAGCAGTCGGCGAAGGCTGAGGACGCCGTCCGGCCCGGCGGTCACAAGGCTCTCGATCAGGTCCGTCGCGCGGTTGCCGGCCCGTGGCATCATTTCCCTTACCGCGTGGACATTCGCGACGTCCCGGACGCCGATGGCGCCGATCGCCCTGAAGATCTGTTCGCGGCTCGAGTCAGACTTCGCCAGGCGCTCCGCCTGAATCAGGTCCGCGGCCGAGCGCCACGCGAACGGACCCAGGCGAGCGAGCAGCAGGACGACTTCGTCGCGAAGCAGGTCATCGTGCAGGCAGTCCGCCAGGGCCCCGACCGCATCCGCGCTTCGCATGGAAAGCTCCGCCAGCAATTCCAGGCAGCCGCTCTTTGTCTCGCGCGAGGGACTACCCTTCAGCAGGTCAAGGACCGGCACGACGGCCAGGTCCCCCATCCGGGCGATCGCGCCCGTCAGGGAAGCGCGCGACGCTGACCCGCTTCCGGACTTCATCGACGCCTCCCAGGCGCACATCAGGTCTGGAATCGCCGCGGTGGCCGCGGCGCCCATCGCACTCAGCGCCAGCGCCGCGCGGGCAGCGACGGACGGATCGCGGTCCGTCAGCAGAGCACGGATGGGGTCGAGAAGCGGCGCGGCCTCGGGCCCGAGTTCGCAGAGCAAGGTGGCGACCGGCTGGCCGGCGAGGTCGTCGCGAAGAGCCCGGACGAGCGCTTCGCCTGCGCGAAGTGAACGGCGACCGGCCTGTCGCATTGCGCCTCCGGCCGCGGCCCGGACGATCCCGTCGGGGTCGGAGAGGAAGGGCGCGAGCGCATCGACGATGCTGTCGTGGTCCGCGGCCGCCGGGCCGAGGGCGGCCGCGCCGCCGGCGCGCAAGACGGGGTCCGGGCTCATCAGCGCTTCGCGCATGACTTCGACGGCGTCCCCGTTGAAAGGGGCCATCCTCGAAAGAAGCCGCAGGGCGCGGGCCCGAGCGGAAGAATCCGGTGAACGACGGGCAGCCTCGATCACGGGAAGGAGGGCGGGGTCCCCGATGGCAGCGAGCGCATCCATCGCCTCGGTGTTCTCGCCGGAAGCGAGGCAGAGCGCACCAACGAGCGCGGGAACTGCGGCGTGAGCGCGCGGGCCAAGGTCGGCGATCGCACGGATGGCAGTAATCCGGAGATCGAGTCCCCCGCCCGGCGACGAGATTTCCTCGATGAGGACGGAAATCGCCTCCGTCGCGTCCCTGGCAACCCGGGTCCAAACCGAAGCCGCCTCAACCCTGACGAGCGGGTCGCGGTCCATGAGTCCCGTGCGAAGCAGTGCGACGCCGTCCTCGCCACAGGCCTCGATGACACGGACGGCATTCGCGCGCACCAGAGGGTCCGCGGATTCGAACTGCTTTTCGCAATCCCTGGCGAGCGACTGCAGCCGTGCAGCCTCATCAATCGGTCCCGCAGGGACCGGCACCGGGGCGGGCTCGACCGGGAAGTTCGCGCCGGTTCCACTACCCGCCTGTTTGCCAATCACGGGCGCCGGCGGTTCCTTCCCGCACCCGGCAAGAACCAGGAGGGAAAGCAGGGCAACCCGGCGCATCATTCGCGGCTTCTCCGACGAAGGGCGCGCATCATATCACGCTGCTCCCGGCTCGTCCGCGCACCGTGTCAGCGCCCGGCGAGCGCTTCCGCCGGGGTCAACACGCGCACCCCGCGTTGCCGCAGGTACCTCGACACGGCGCGCGACAAGTCCTTGTCGCTCGCGACCGCGGCGACCCACAGACCTTCTGCCGTCCGTCGCAACGCGAGCCCCGACGGGAGCACCGCGTACAGTTCGATGGTTCTGCCGCCGCCGAATAGCGCCTTCTCAATTTCCGTCTCCGCCACGTTCCGCTTCGGCCGGCTTGTCCCGGGAACGAAGTCCGCCGCCTTCCGCGCCGCGCCGGGCGGCCGCTTCCCTCGCTCCTCGCTTCGTTTCACTCGATCACCGCCAGAAGCTCGCCCTTTTCCACCGCCGCGCCGGCTTTCGTGCGGATCTCCACGATCTTTCCCCCTCGCGGCGCGCGGATCTCGTTCTCCAGCTTCATGGCCGCGAGCACCAGCACAGGCTCGCCTTCCTGGACTTCGTCGCCCTCGGCCTTCAGCAGATTCGTCACCAGCCCCGGAATCGGCGCTCTTATCTCGGCGCGGCCGGAAGCGACCCCGCTGCGCGCCTGCTGGAGTTCGAGGAGTTTTTCAAATCGCGCGTCTCGCGTCAGGAACTCGTAGTTGATTCCTTCAAGCACGACGTCCCACGTCTCTCCCTTCCGGGCCACCCCGACCGTGTGCCTTGCGTCGTCGACTACGACGCCGCGCACGGCTCCGCGACGGTCGTCGAAGCGGATGTGCCAGGTCGACTTTCCGTCAGACACGCAATAGCCGCCCGCTTCTTCCTCAACGGAGATCTCGAACCGGTCTTCGCCATGCCGGAGGGCAAATCTCATCGGCGGAGTCCCTCGCGCAAGGCGCTCTGCTTCCAGGCCCGCGTCTCGGACCCGCATCCGGAACTCCCGTTGCCCTCGGGAGATTCCTGGCGTCTCCGCCGATACTCCAGCGCCGCGGCAATCGCGGCCGCTTCCGAAAGGTGCGGCCGGTCGAGTCCTTCCATCGAGAATTCCTGCTCGACGAACCCCGTGTGGAAGTCGCCCTTGCGGAAGCGCTTGTCCGCGAGAAGGTGGAGGTGGAAAGGGACGAGGGTCGGGACCCCTGCGATGACCAGTTCGGCCAGGGCGCGCCGAAGCCTTTCGATCGCTTCGTGGCGGTCGCTGCCCCAGCAGACGAGTTTGGCGATCATGGAATCGTAAAACATCGAAATTGCGCCGCCCTCGCGGATCCCGGAGTCCCAACGGGTATGCGGCCCGCCCGGGACGGCGAGGCCGAGTATCGGTCCCGCCTGCGGGGAGAAATTTGAAAAGGGATCCTCGGCGGTGATGCGGGCCTCGATGGCGTGTCCGCGTGGCGCAAGTTCCTCCTGTTTCCAGGGGAGGGCAGCGCCCTCGGCCACCGCGAGCTGGGCTTTCACGAGGTCGGTGCCGGTGGTCATTTCGGTCACGGTGTGCTCGACCTGGAGCCGGGTGTTCATCTCAAGGAAATAGAAACTCCCGCTGCGGTCGAGCAGGAATTCCATCGTTCCCGCCCCGTGATATTTGACGGCCTTCGCCAGGCGGACCGCCGTCTCCCCCATCTTCGCGCGCAGTTTCGCGTCGACCGCCGGACTCGGGGCTTCCTCGACGAGTTTCTGGTGCCTCCGCTGGATCGAACATTCACGCTCGTTCAGGTGCACCATGTTGCCGCGCGTGTCCCCGAACACCTGAATCTCGATGTGCCTCGGCTTCTCGACGTAGCGCTCGATGAAAACGCTTCCGTCGCCGAATGAAGCGGCCGCTTCGCCCCTCGCTTCGCGAATGTTCCGCGAGAGTTCGCCGGGTTCACGGACAACGCGCATCCCCCGCCCTCCGCCGCCGGCCGCCGCCTTGATCAGGACTGGAAACCCTATTTTCGTCGCAAGACCGGAGATGTCCTCTCCCTCCTTCACCGCGCGGTCCAGCCCTGGCACGGTCGGCACACCCGCCTTCTTCGCGGCCTGCCGCGCATGGACTTTGTTGCCGATCGCGTCGATGGACTGAGGCGAGGGGCCGACAAAAATCACGGCGGCGTCCGCACATTGCTTTGCGAAAATGGCGTTTTCCGAGAGGAAACCGTAGCCCGGGTGGATCGCGTCAGCCCCGGATTTTCTCGCTACTTCCAGGATCCGGTCGCCGCGAAGGTAGCTCTCCTTCGCCGGCGCGGCCCCGAGCCGGTACGCCTCGTCCGCCGCCTGTACGTGCGGCGCGGATTCGTCGGCGTCGGAGTAGACCGCCACCGTCCGGATCCCCATCTCCCGCGCGCTGCGCATCACCCTCACCGCGATTTCCCCGCGGTTCGCCACCAGCAGCTTCCGGATCCCGCGCGACTTCACAGGGGAATGTTCCCGTGCTTCTTCGCCGGCACGCTCTCCCGCTTCCCGCGCAGCATCTCCATCGCGCGGCAGATCTCCCGCCGCGTATCGGCGGGCTCGATCACCTTGTCTACGTACCCTTTTCCTGCGGCAATGTAGGGATTCGCAAACCGTTCCCGGTACTCCGCAACCAGCTTCGCCCGCTCCGCCGCCGGGTTGGAAGCTGCCTCGATCTCCCTCTTGAAGAGGATATTCACGGCGCCCTCCGCGCCCATGACGGCGATCTCGGCGCCCGGCCAGGCGATGTTGACGTCGCCTCGGACGTGTTTCGATGACATCACGTCGTACGCCCCACCGTAGGCCTTGCGCGTGATGACCGTGATCTTCGGCACCGTCGCTTCGCAGTAGGCGTACAGGAGCTTGGCGCCGTTACGGATGATCCCACCGTGCTCCTGCGTCACGCCCGGCAGGAATCCGGGCACGTCCTCGAAGGTGACGAGGGGAATGTTGAATGCGTCGCAGAAGCGGACGAAGCGTGCGCCCTTGATCGAGGAGTTGATGTCGAGGCACCCCGCGAGAACTGCGGGTTGCTGGGCGACGATCCCGGCGACGCGGCCGTGGAATCGGGCGAAGCCGACGATGATGTTCTGGGCGAATCTCGCGGCGACCTCGAAAAACGTGCCGGGATCGACAACGGCGCCGATGACGTCTTTCATGTCGTAGGGTTTCTTCGGATCGGCGGGAATGACTGAGTTCAGTTTCGGATCACGCCGGTCCGGAGGAACGTCGCAAACGACGGACGGGGCTTCGTCTAGATTGTTCCCGGGCAGGTACGAGAGCAGCTTCCGGATCGACTGGAGGCACTCCGCTTCGTTGCGTGACTGGAAGTGTGCGACTCCGGAAGTCTCGTTGTGCACTGCGGCGCCGCCCAGCGTTTCGCTGGTGACTTCCTCATGCGTCACGGTCCGGATCACGTTCGGCCCGGTGACGAACATGTAGCTCGTACCCTCGACCATGAACGTGAAATCCGTGATCGCGGGGGAATACACGGCTCCGCCGGCGCAGGGACCCATGATGGCGCTGATCTGAGGGACCACGCCGGACGCCAGCGTGTTGCGCAGGAAAATGTCGGCATATCCCCCGAGCGACTCGACGCCTTCCTGGATGCGCGCCCCTCCCGAGTCGTTCAGTCCGATGACCGGCATCCCGACCTTCAGCGCCAGATCCATCAGACGGCAAATCTTGCCCGCATGGGCGAGCCCGAGCGAACCGCCGAACACCGTGAAGTCTTGCGAGAACACGGCCACGGGCCGCCCGTCCACTTTCCCGACTCCCGTCACCACGCCATCCCCCGGCACTCTCTGCTTTCCCATCCCGAACGCGTCGCAGTTGTGCGTGACGAACATCCCGAACTCGTCGAACGTCCCTTCGTCCAGCAGCAGGTCCACGCGCTCCCGGGCGGTCAGCTTCCCCGCTGCATGCTGCTTTTCGATCCGCTCGACGCCTCCGCCCAGAAGCGCACGCTTCTTCATTTCCTCAAGGCGCTGGAGCGGACTGGCCGCGGAAGCGGGCGGCGGGGGCGCGGAGGCCGCTTTCGCAGCCGCATTCGACTTGCTCTTGCCGCGTGACATGGGGAAAGAAGTCTAGCGGCGCCCACGAGGGCCGGACAGAAAAAGGCAGGACTGCCCCACCGGCGCCCTCACTTCTTTTGGAATTCGACCAGCTCCATGACGCTCCTGGAACCTCCGTACTCAGAGACCGCCTTGACGGTCTGCCCGGGAACATCGCTGCAGGTCCACGCCTGCGACCATCCCTGGGCCGATTTTGTCCGGGTCCAGTGGCAGGAAAACTCTCCTTTCGGCACCGTGATCTTCTCGTCGCCCTCTTCCGGCTTCGTCGCTTCATCGCCGGCCACTTTCTGGCGCCGGTTGACTTTCTGCTCCTGTCCGGGAATGGCATTGCCGCCCATGACCATGTCCGTCTTGACGGTGTAGGTCTCGGCGTCGAAGTCCACGAGCGTCGTGGTCATCTCCATCTCCGTCTTCGTCCCCGACGCTTCGGAGACCAGGTTGTATTTCGACCATGAGCCCTTACCACATCCTTCCCACGGATTCGGCAGCAGGACTTCCTTGCCGCCCTCCGCCGTTTCCGCGCCGTTTCCTTTCCCGTCCGTCGTTCCGGCTCCCGCGGCCGGCTGCGACTTCATCTCTTCCACCTGGGCCGCCACGTCGCCCAGAGCGAGGCTCGCGAACATTCCCTCCACGAGGTCCTTCGACTTGTCCCAGGTCTCCCCCATCGCCATGACCTGCAGGTAGTAGGACTTGTCGTGGCGGGTGAAGAAAAGGTAAGCGAATCGAACCGGGCGGCCTTCGCTCTCCGCGGTGAAGTCGCGGCGTTCGGTTCCGGCCGGAGAAACGGCCTCGACGAGCTTCTGGTTCTTGAAGGAATTTCCAAGCGCTTTCACCGTCAGATCCGCCCACGTCTTCGCGTCCAGCGCCCCGTCGTTCGCGATTTCCGACAGGCAGACCAGAACTTCCTCGTCGCCGGTCTCCCACTCCACGATTTCGTTGGGATCGTGGATGCGGAAGTCCTCCGTGCGGTACTTCCACCCTGCCGCCCCGCGCACCGCGATGCCGCGCGCCGCGTCCGCCCACATCAGCCCCATTCCCGCCTGTGCCGCTCCTCCTGCCGGCGCTTCTCCGGCATCCTCCTTGAATTCCCCGAATTCCAGCGAAGCGAGGATTTCGTTGATCACCTTCTCTGCGTCGCCCCACCCCTCGACCCGGGTCATCAGCGCAAATTCGAAGTCGTCCGTTCCCTTCGAAAAGAAGAGATGAACCGACTTGTACTCGTCCGGCCCCGCCTCCATGTCCAGAACGACCTTCAGCCAGTCCCCTTCCCGCCCCTCCGGTTTCTCCTCGCTGTCCCACGTCACCGCAGCGCCCTTTTTCTCCCACTCCTTCGACCGCCACTTTGCATGCTTCGAAGCCCCCATCCCCTCCTTCACATGCCGGAAAACTCCGTCCGTTTTCCTGTCAGCGCTCTGGAGCTTCGCGACCTTGCCGTCCTCCGACTTCGTCTCCTCGAGTTTCCAGTCCTTGGGGAGTTTGAAGCGCGTCCCGTGCTCGGCCGAGGTGTACACGCCGTCCTTGAATCCGGCTGAAGCGGAGACGGCGAAAAGGGAAAGCAGGGCGACGGGCAGCAGGGGGCGCATGCGGCAATCTCCAGGATTTGAAGACCGGTCGAAACTACATGGTCATTCCGCCATCCACGACGATGTCCTGTCCGGTGATGTAGTCGGCCGCCGCGCTCGCGAGGAAGGCGACGACACCAGCGACGTCGGATGTCTTGCCGAACCGGCCGAGCGCAATGTTTGCGAAGAGCGCCTTCTTCTGGTCTTCGGTGAGTTTTCCGGTCATCTCCGTCTCGATGAATCCGGGACAGACTGTGTTTGCTGTGATGCCACGGCTGCCCAGTTCGCGCGCGACCGACTTCGTCATCGCAATCATGCCGCCCTTCGAGGCGGCGTAGTTCACCTGCCCCGGGTTCCCGATGAGTCCGACCACGCTGGAGATGTTCACGATCTTCCCCGCGCGAGCCTTCATCATCGGGCGCGTCGCGGCGCGGATCAGGTTGAACGCCCCCTTGAGATTCACCTCGATCACGCGGTCCCACTCTTCGTCCTTCATCCGCATCAGAAGGTTGTCTCGCGTGATGCCGGCATTGTTGACGAGGATGTCGAGCTTCCCCCAGTCCTTCATGATCTTCTCGATGACCGATTCCGCCTCGGCCACTTTGGATACATCGGCGATCGCATGGGCCCCCTTGCCGCCTTTGGACTCGATCGCAGTGACCGTGTCGCGGAGAAGCGCTTCGTTCGTTGCGACGCAGAGCACGGCAGCTCCCTCCTCAGCGAGCTTGAGGGCGATGTCGCGCCCGATTCCGCGCGAGGCTCCCGTGACGATGGCCGTCTTTCCTGAAAGGACAGGCATGCGCTTCTCCTTTGGAATGGATCGGATTACTTCAGTCCGGGATAGGGCCTCGGCTCGGGTAGTTCTGCGTCGTCCCGGACCTCCATGAGCCAGATTATCCGGCCCCGGGCAAGAAAATACCCGATCAGCTCGCGGTTCGCTTCAACTCCCATGTCCCGCGCCCATACGACGCGGGCGCCGTCGATGTCGGCGCGGTTGTAGACCCACTCCATGTGGCAGAGGTGAAGCGGCGGCGGTGCGTAGCGCACGACGACGAGGTGGTCGCCGGGGAGTTGCTCGAACTGCTGCTGCACGTGGGCGCGGGCCTGGCCCCAGATCCCGATGACGGAGTGAAGCCAGAGCAGGTAGACGCACATGCCGGCGACCATGACCGTGACGCCGAGGGCCGCGAAGCGCCCGGAGGGCCGGCCTCGCAGCCTGAGGGCATTGAGGTGGCGCAGGCCCTGCATGACCAGGAGAAAACCGCACGCCGTTGCGGGCGCTCCGTAGTGGGACAGGAACACGGTGAGCGTGGAGCCCGCGGCAAGTGCGGCGCTGAATCCCGCGATCGCGATCCGGGTCCGTCGACGCCGCCAGACGCCGACGGCGAAGGCCAGCGGCAGAATCATCAGGCCCGAGTACGGAATGTCAGCGGCCCGGACGATCTTCCACGGAATCTCGACAAGCAGGACCGAAGCATGCTGCTGCCGCTCGTAGTACGGCAGCTCTTCCTCTTCGTAGTACTGCCGCATGACTTCATGGCGGTACGGCTGCGGTTCGTTCCGCTTCCCGAAAATCCACTGCGAAATCCGCGCATATGTCTTCGCGTGGACGAAGTACGGCATCGTCGTGGCGCTTCCGGTCACCGCCTTGTTGTACGTCATGATCCAGGCGGCGTCGGCCGCAAGGACGAGCGCCACGGGCGCCGCGACGCGGATGAGCCACGCGGATTTGGGAAGTGAGCGGCCGCGGACAAAGTGCCAGGCAAGACCGATCGCGACCGGAAGCGAAACGACGACTCCCTCGAAGGGCCGCGAGTTCGACAGGATGACGAGACCGGCCGCGAGCCAGAGCGCGTCGCGGACCCGGGGGCCGCTTCGCAACCGGGGATACGCGCCGTAGACGAGCGCCCCTCCGAGGGCGGCGACCGCGCCGCCCCAGTAGGCCTGTGCCCAGTAACTCGTCATCCCCACTCGCAGCAGCACGATGAGGGAGCCCCAGGCGGCCCATTTCGGCGGCAGCCAGCCCCGGAACATCCACGCGAACGCAGACATGGCGAGCGCCGTTGCGAGCCAGACGCCGACGATCGGGTCGCCGGTCGCGCGCTGGCCGAGCGCGAGGAACATTCCCTGCGCAGGCGGATACTTGGACTGGTAGGTGGGCTGCTGGTTGATGTGGAAGGACTCGAAGTGTTTCCACATCGGGTGCGGGGGGTTCGTGAGGCGCCCCTGCGCGAATGTGTCCGCCTGCAGCAGGTAGCTCCACTCGTCGTGGATTTCAGGCTCCGGGTAGCGCAGCAGCAGCCCGGCGAGCGCTGCGCCGGCGAATGACAGCAGCCCGGGCAGGCCGATCGCCAGCACCGGCCGGTCGGCGATGGCGCCCAGCGCACAGGCGAACGCGCGCGCCAGGCGAAGCGCCAGCCGGGCGGGCACGGCAGCGCCGGCAGCAGCGAAGGAGAGAATCGCGCCGACCTCGATCTGCTTCAGCGTGTCGAACCAGGTCTGGAAGACGCCGGGACCGAGAGTCGGCATGGACGCTACGCTATCGCATTCCGCGCGATTGAGAAGGTCCGGCCGCTTCCGGAGATTTGTCAGGGAAACACGGAAGCGCAGCTTAAGATCCGGGACGTGCAGCCCCAGGGCGAGTTCCTCTATCACGCAGGCTCGATGAACGGGCTGAGCGCCGACTACCTGCCCCCGGGCTTTGTCGCGCTGTTGCTCGCGCTTCGGTACGTCGTGCTCGCGCTCGTCGTGCTGCTCCCGCTCGCCGTCCTCGTCCTGCCGCGACTGCTGCGCCGAACTCCTCGGTCTCTCGTCCTGCCGTGTGCGATGCTCCAGGCGCTCGCGATGTTTTTCATGGCGATCCCATTCCACCAGGTCCCCGACGAGGTTTTCGTGAGCCTGACACAGTCGCGGAACCTCGCCGAGCACGGCCGCTACTCGTTCTACCCGGACCGAAACGTGGACGGCACCGGCGACGGGCTGTTTTACGTCGCGGTCGGAGGACTCCACGCAGCTGGAATTCCTGCACCTCTCGGCGCCCTTCTTCTCGGCGCCGCCTGCGGAGCCGCCGCGATCGGCCTTCTCTATCGCCACGCTTTCGACGTCACGCAAAGCCACGCCTGGGCATGGCTCGCCACTCTGCTCGCCTCCGTCCTCGAGTGCTTCGGGCGACTGGCCGGAAGCGGCTGGTCGGCGTCGATGCTCGGGCTCATCACCATCGCATCGATTCTCCTCTGGCGATCCTCGCGATGGCCCTGGACGTTTCTCCTTACTGGCCTGCTTCCCTTCTGCCGATACGACTTCTCCTTCTATACCGTCACCGTCGGCGCGCTTCTCGTGTTCCAGGCGGCCCGTAGCGGCGACCGGCCGTGGCGCCGGGTCGCGACGTTTTACGCGACCAGCCTCGCCGGCGTTGCGGCCCTGCTCCTCCTCTGGCGCATGACCTACGGCCACTTCGTGCCGACCTGCATCCTGATGAAAGCCGGCTCGTATCCTGACGCGGCGGCGATCGGAGACAGCGTCTTCCATTACGCGCGCGAGCTCTGGCCATTCCTGCTCCTCATTCTCGGCGGCGTCTGGTTCACGGCGAAATCTGCCTTCACCGGGCTGCTGCCCTGGCTCGCCCCGGGGACGGTGCACTTCGCGCTGGTTCTCTGGGGAGGCGGCGACTATTTCCCCGGCAACCGTTACCAGATTGTCCTCACCGTCGCCGTTCTGTTCGCGGCTATCCAGTGCATCCCCGGCCTTCGATCCGCGCTTCGGGCCATCGCAGGCCGGGAGGAATTCCCGGCAGGAATCCGGAAGAGCTGGTGGATCGCCGGGTCCTCGATCGTCCTCCTCGCCGGAATCGGGGCGGGTTTCCGGCCATACGGCACGCAGGAAACATGGGACGGCCTCCTCGCGACCCACCGCAAACCCGACCGATCAACCTGGCTGGTGTCGCAGGGGCTGGAAGCGATGACGGTTTCGCGGCTGAACAACCACGCGTTGACGGGCCGGTTCTTTTCGCGCCTCACGCAGGACAGGCCCGGCACCCGGATGGCGAGCCTGGAGGTTGCTTCCGCGTTCTACTTCTTCGACGGCACAGCGCTCGACGTGCAGGGATTCGTGGACCGCAACGTAGCGACCGGTCCCAGGCATCCCAAGCCGCGGCGCAAATGGGACAAGCGGCTCGACCCCGCCTTCTGGGAACGCGAGCGCCCGGAGATCATCTGGCTGGACACCACGACCGAAGTCCTCGAGTACATGAAGCTCGATCCCTTCGCGCCCGTGGAGTCGATGCTCTGGTGGAGCCGACACTTCGACTGGACGCAGCCGTACTTCGAGAACGACTACCTGCGCCGCCACTACAAGCCACGCGCCACCCGCGTGAACGGCGATCGCCTCATCCTCTGGCTCGCGCGCGAGGATGTTGCGCTCGGGTACGACCTCAAGCTCGCCTCCCTCGGGTTCACGGCACGGACCACCTGGCCGTGAGCAACCCGGCGCAACTCCTGGCTGTTGTGCTGCCCGTCTACAACGAAGCGGAGAACATTGCCGCGTGCCTGCGGAACCTCCACGCAGCCCTGCACGCCACCCCTCACCTGCTTCTCGTCTGCTACGACTTCGACGCCGACTCGACGCTTCCCGCCATCCGCTCCATGCCCGACGCTCCGCCCACGGTCCGCCTCGTCCGCAACACCCTCGGCACCGGCGTAGCTCACGCAATCCAGGCAGGATTCGACGCAGCGATCGCCGCCGGCGCGGACGTCGTCGTGACTTCCATGGCCGATCTTTCCGATCCGCCCGAAGTGATTCCCGCCATGGCCGCGAAGATCCGCGCCGGCGCCGGCGTCGTCTCGGGCTCCCGCTACATGAAGGGCGGCTCGCAGACGGGCGGGCCTTTCCTGAAGCGGACGCTTTCCCGACTCGCCGGGTTGTCGCTGTACTGGATTGCCCGCCTGCCGACCCACGACGCCACGACTAATTTCCGGGCGTACAGTGCCGCATTCCTCCGTGTCACGCGCATCCGCAGCCGCCACGGCTTCGAAGTTGCACTGGAGCTCACCACCCGCGCCCACAGGCAGGGGTTCAAAGTCGATGAAGTCCCAAGCTCCTGGCAGGACCGGTCCGCCGGAAGCAGCCGCTTCCGCCTCTGGAAATGGCTGCCGCGCTACCTTTACTGGTACCTGCTGGCCATGGCCGTCCCGCTGATCCTCTGGAGCATGGTCCTGGCAGCCCTGCTCACCGCGGCGATTCTCGCCCGTCGGTTCATTACGTTCTGATCGCCCCTCGATTATGCTCGGTCACGAGGAGGCCTCATGGACGTGAAGCGGATCTGCATTGTCGGCGGCGCCGGACACGTCGGGCTGCCGCTGGCGCTGATGCTCGCCGACTGCGGCATGGCCGTGGACATCCTCGACCGGGACGAAGCGGCGCTCATGGCCCTTCGCGGCGGACGGATGCCGTTCCTCGAGGAGGGCGGTGAAGAGATGCTGCGGCGTGTGCTCCCGACGGGTCGCCTCGGGATGACGACGGATCCGGCGATCGTGCGGGAGTCACAGGCCGTCATCTGCGTGATCGGGACGCCTGTCGATGAGCACCTGAGTCCGCAGGTGGTCGGCTTCTACCGCGTCATCGACGAACTCCGGCCCCACTTCCGCGCCGGCCAGACCCTGATCCTCCGATCGACCGTGTATCCGGGCCTCTCGGAGCGGATTCACCGGATGTTCCGGGAGAGCGGGCCGGACGTGCACGTCGCGTTCTGCCCCGAACGCGTCGCGCAAGGGCACTCGCTTCGGGAAATCCGGGACCTGCCGCAGATCGTCAGCGGCTTCGATGAGACCGGGCTGACCGTGGCGCGGGAAATTTTCGGCAAGCTCGCGAAGGAACTGATCGAGGTGAAGCCGCTGGAAGCGGAGCTGGCGAAATTGATGTGCAATTGCTACCGATACATCACCTTTGCGATCGCGAACCAGTTCCACATGCTTGCGACGGACGCCGGCGTGGATTTTGCCCAGGTCCACCGCGCAACGACGTGGCACTACCCGCGCACCGAGGCGATGCCGCGGCCAGGCCTTGCCGCGGGACCGTGCCTGCTCAAGGACACGATGCAGCTCGCCGCGTTCGCCAATAACAATTTCTTCCTGGGCCACGCGGCCATGCTGGTCAACGAAGGACAGCCTCAGTTCATCGTCAATTGCCTGAAGCGGCGCACGGACCTGGGCAACAAGCGCGTCGGGATTCTCGGCATGACCTTCAAGGCTGACTGCGACGACACGCGCGATTCCCTCTGCTTCAAGCTGCGAAAATTGCTGATGCTCGAGGCCCGGGAGGTCGTGACCCACGATCCTTACCTGAAGGGTCCCGCGTATCTTCCCCTGGAAGACGTCGTCGGGAAGAGCGACGTGATCGTGGTCGGCGTCCCCCATCGCGAGTACCGCGGGCTGCGGATCCCGGCGGGGAAAATTGTCGAGGACGTCTGGGGGTGCCTCGCGCCGCCGGAGCCGCGCGGATGAAAGTCCTCGTCACCGGCTCCGCCGGGTTCATCAACGGTTACCTGGTGGAAGAGCTGCTGGCTGCCGGGCATTCCGTCGTCGGAGTCGACAACTTCTCGAAGTACGGGCGCGTCC
This sequence comes from Planctomycetota bacterium, assembly GCA_038060895.1. GTDB lineage: Bacteria > Planctomycetota > MHYJ01 > WSZJ01 > WSZJ01 > WSZJ01. Next base: position 367,352 of record JBBTCT010000009.1, on the reverse strand, counting down.
GCAAATCCTACGACGGGAACCCGAACTATCGGCTCGTCGAGGGTGACGTGAAGTCCGCGGACCTCCTCAAGGACCTGGTCTCCGATTGCGACCAGCTGGTGGCTTCCGCGGCCCGCATCGGGGGCATCTCCTACTTTCACGAGTACGCCTATGACCTCCTCGCCGAAAACGAGCGAATTACCGCAGCGCACTTCGACGCGGCAATCTGGGCGTTCCAGAACCGGAAGCTCCGCAAGATCAACGTAATGAGTTCCTCGATGGTCTTCGAGCGCGCCACGAAATTCCCGACGCCGGAATCGCACCTTCGCGAGTGTCCCCCGCCCGCCAGCACCTACGGCTTCCAGAAGCTTGCCTGCGAGTACTTCGCCCGCGGCGCCCACGCGCAGCACGGGCTCCCCTTCACCATCATCCGTCCCTTCAATTGCGTCGGCACCGGCGAGGGTCGCGCCCTCGGCGGCCGCGAAATCCCCAGCGGCAACCTGAAGCTGGCAATGAGCCACGTCGTGCCGGACCTGGTCCAGAAAGTCCTCCGGGGACAGGATCCTCTCCACATCCTCGGCTCCGGGACCCAGGTTCGCCACTACACGTACGGGGGCGATCTGGCGAAGGGCATTCGAGCGTGCATGGAACATCCCGCGGCGCTGAACGAGGATTTCAACATCTCCACGGAACGATCGACCACGGTCCTGGAGCTGGCCCGGGCAATCTGGAAGAAGGTCCATGGTGACAAGCCGTTCCGGTCCGTCAGCGACGCCCCGTTCGAACACGACGTTGCGTTGCGGTCGCCGGACGTCGGGAAGGCGAAGCGGCTGCTGGGTTTCGAGGCGGCGACGCCGCTCGAGACGATGCTGGACGAGGTGATCCCGTGGATCCGGGGGGCGATCGCGAACGGGACGATTTAGCCCGTCCAGGCCTCGACATTCGCCCAGCCCTCGACGTTCACCGTTTCGCTGCCGTCAACGATCTTGCGCGCCAGGCCCGTCAGCACCTTCCCGGGGCCGGCCTCAACGAAGCGCTTCACGCCGTCCGCGCCCATGCGGCGGTTGGATTCCTCCCAGAGGACGGGCTCCCCGACCTGGCGGCCGAGGAGTTCGCGGATCTTCCCGGGCTCGTAGACGGGCGCCGCAGTCACGTTGCTGACGACCGGGATGACCGATGTTTTTATTTCTGCGTTCGCGAGCGCCGCCTTCAGCGCTTCCACCGCCGGCGCCATCAGGGGCGAATGGAACGCTCCCGCGACTTTCAGCATCACGACCCGCTTCGCTCCCATCTTCTTCGCCGCTTCGCCCGCCGCCTCTACCGCACCGGTCTCCCCGCTGATCGCCGCCTGCCCGGGACCGAGGATGTTCGCCACCACGACGATTCCCCTGGAAGCGGCCTCCGCGACCGCCTCGCGCAGTTTCCCGAGATCGAGCCCGAGCACCGTCGCCATCGTGCTCGCCTTCGCCTCGCACGCCGCCTGCATCGCTTCGCCGCGCTTCCTGACCAGCCTGACCGCGTCGGCGAACGCGATCGATCCGGCGAAAACGTGGGCGGTATATTCGCCCAGCGAAAGCCCTGCCGCGACGTCCGCCTTCAGGGCCGCGCCCTTCTCTTCCAGGGCGCGGATCGCCGCGATCGAGTGCACGAGAATCGCAGGCTGGCAGGTGTCGGTCCGGTTCAGGGTCTCCTCGGGCCCCTCGAAGCAGATCTTCGCAAGGTCGATCCCGAGAATCGCGTTCGCTTCCTCGAACGTCCGTCTCGCCGCGGCAGACTTCTCGAACAGATCTTTTCCCATGCCAATGCCCTGCGCGCCCTGCCCGGGGAACAGCACCGCGGTCTTCATTGCTCGCCTCTCCTGAAAACAATTGCGGCCGCCCCGCAGGCGGCCGATTAATCAAAACTCCCGACTCCAATCTCCGGTCTTGATCAGTACCTCACCGCAACGCTCCCCCACGTCAGCCCGGCCCCGAACGCCACCATCACCACCAGGTCCCCTCGCTTCACACGCCCCGACCGCACAGCCTCGTCCAACGCGATCGGCACGCTCGCCGCGCTCGTGTTGCCGTACTTGTCGATGTTGATCATCATCCGGTCCAGCGGGTAGTTCAGCTTCTCGCTGGCGTACTCCAGGATGCGCAGGTTCACCTGGTGCGGGATGATCGTCGCAATCTTCGACACCGGCACCCCGCACTTCTCCGCACACATCTCCACCTGCTCCACCATCTTCGTCACTGCGAACTTGAACACCTCGCGACCCTTGATCCGCAGGTAGTGGTACTTACCGTCCACGCTGGCATGCGAAGCGGGCATCGCGCTTCCGCCAGCCGGCAGGCTCATGATGTCCTCGGTGCCGCCGAGGGAGTGGAGGCTCGAGAAGAGAATCTCGCTGGCGTTGTCGGAGGGGCGCACGACCGCCGCGCCCGAGCCGTCGCCGAAGAGGATGCAGCTGGTTCGGTCCTGCATGTTCAGCAGCATCGAGAGCTTTTCAGCGCCGATGACGAGCACGTTTTTCATCGCGCCCGTGCGCACCATGTTCCAGCCGACCGCAAGGCTGTAGATGAATCCGGTGCAAGCGGCCGACAGGTCGAACGCCGCAGCCTTCACGCAACCCAGACGGTGCTGCAGGTGGCACGCCGTGGACGGGAACATGTTGTCCGGCGTCACCGTCCCGCAAATGATCAGGTCGATGTCCTCGGGCGCCACGTTCGCGGACTCCATCGCCTTCTTCGCCGCGGCTTCCGCCATGTGGGACGTCGCCATCCCTTCGGGAGCGAAGCGCCGCTCGCGGATTCCTGTGCGTTCGCGAATCCATTCGTCGGACGTATCGAGGAACTTCGCGTAGTCGTTGTTGGTCATCACCTTCTCCGGGACGTACGACCCGGTTCCAGCGATGCCGACCTTGACGAGTTGTGTCATGGGTTTCAGGCGCTCATCGGGTACTTCAGGATCTCTGCAGCGATCTTCTCGACGATTTTCTCGCGCGCGCAGGCGGACCCGCGGCGAAGTGCGTTGGAAATCGCCGTGGCCTTCGAACGGCCGTGCGCAATAATCGTCACACCCTTCGTGCCGAGCAGGGGTGCTCCCCCGTACGAAGCAAAGTCCGCGAACTCCCGGGCGCGCTTCGACGTCTTCTCGAACAGTTCGCCCGTCAGCCCGCTCTTCTCGTAGTGCTGCAGCAGCAGTTCGCCCATCCCCTCGAACGCCTTGAGCAGGATGTTCCCGGCAAACCCGTCCGCGACCACCACGTCGGCGGCGCCCTCGGCAATCGCCGTCGGTTCCAGGAAGCCGACATAACGCAAATCGGTCTTCTTGATCAGGTCACGCGCCTGCTGCACCAACTCCGTCCCCTTGTCGTCCTCTTCGCCGATGTTGAGAATCCCGACCCGTGGTTCCGAAATCCCCCTCACCTTCGCGTGGATGGCTCCCATCAGCGCGTACTGGAGCATGTGCTGCGGCTTCGGCGCGATGTTCGCCCCGGCGTCGATGACCGTGCATTCGCCGCCGCGCATCGGAAGAGGCGTCGCGATCCCGGCCTTGAGAACGCCGGGGAGATGTCCCATCAGGAAGAGGCTGCCGCCGACGCACGCCCCCGTGTTTCCTGCGCCGATAAACGCGTCGGCCTTCCCCGCCGTACACATCCCGACGCACTTGACGATGGAGCTGTCGCGCTTCTCCTTGAGCGACTTCGCCGGGTGCTCTCCCATTTCGATGACCTGGGTGCAGGGCACGAACACCACGTTCGGCGGCGCGCCCGCCAGCAGCGGCTGCACCTTGTCCGCGATCCCGACCAGCAGCACGACGTCCTCAGGAGCCGTCCGCGCATACTCCACCGCCCCGCGCACCACTTCCGCAGGTGCGTGATCGCCGCCCATTGCGTCGAGGGCGAGCTTCATGCGCTACAGCTTGATGACCGGTTCGCCGTCGTAAAACCCGCAATTGCCGCACACGCGGTGCGGCCGCCGCTTCTGGTGGCAGCGCGGGCATTCAGCGAGCGTCAGCTTGGGCAGCTTGTGCCGGTCGTGGGTCCGCTTCTTGCGGGTCCTCGACCTGGAAAATTTGCGTTTTGGGTTGGGCATGGGTCCCTTTGAGTCGAAGAAGAGCGGCGCAGTCTATTGAGGCTGTGGATGGAAGTCAAGGAGCCGACCGGGGTTGACGGGGGCCGGAATCGGCCCTCAACGCTCGATCCGGACGAGGAAAATGCGGGAGTCGTCCGAGAGGGCAAGGCGATGGCGATCCGGGGAGAGAGCCACCCGCCGGATCGGCGCGTCGCACGGGACGCGTGCGCCTGCAGGCTCCGGATCCGGGAGCTGGTGGAACCGGAACGTGCGGCGATCGCCGTCGAGCGAGAGAAGAACTCCGTCGTCGAGGAAACCGAGCCAGGCTACGTTTTCGCCGAGGGACACCCCCGCCGCCAGGTCGCACGACTCGGCAAATCGCGCATCTCGCTTCGACGCCCACGCCACCCTGCGTCCGTCCGGCGACCAGGCCAGAGCCCGGGTGTAGGACCACTCGGAGGGCTCGGAAGAGACCTTTGCGCCGACGGCGTCGAACAGGGTAATTCTGAGCCTGCCTTCGTAGGTCGCGGCGAGAATGGAAGCGCCGTCCGGACTCCAGCGGAGACTTCCGGGCTCGAACCCGCCTCCCAGTTCCCGCACGCTCCCATCTTCCGTGGCAAGTCCGGCGGTGAGATCATCGCGGACAAACGCCACTGCGTTACCGGCCGGGGAGGGCTGGACTTCGATCCACGGCCCAGTCTCGCCCAGAGTCACGGGACCTTCGTCGGTGCTCCGCAACGAGGACCACTTTCGAAGACCTTGCCGGGTGCACGCAACGAATTCGTCCCCTCGTCCCCATGCCGCTGATGAGGACGATCTCAATGGAAGTTCGCGTACGTTTCCGGTCGCGGTATCGAGCACAACGGTCGCGCGGCCCGAAGCAACGAGGAATCGCGAGTCGCCTGTGAAGAAGAGGCTGTCGCAAGGCGCCGCGAGACCGGAAAGCGGGATCTGATCGGTCGCCGTCAGCAGGAAAACTCCCCGGTTCACCACGGAAACGACGGCCGTCGCCCCGCCCGGTGCGAGGGCCAGGCGACTCGCAGGCCCCGGGAGCATCCTCGACCACGCCGGCTGACCGTCTGCGGTCCACACTTCGATTCTTCCCAGGATCGTGGTGGAAGCGACGGCATCTGCGCCTGGAGAAGCCGCCGATTCCCGCGAACACTCGGTAACAAGGCGGCCACGAATCCAAAGCGACCGACCCGCGGCGCAGGCGAATTCGCCTGAGTCGCTCAGCCCCAGCAGCCCCCAGCCCGGTGGGCGCTCCGGTGAAGGTGAACCCTCCGGATGCCCGAGATCCGCGGCGAACATCCCCTCCCGCGAGCCCCAGGCCGCGCGGTTTCCGGAAGGAGAGGCCAGGAAATAGATGAACCACCCGGCAGGCCTGGGGACAAAGGTCAGTCCGTCATTTCCCAGGGCGATGATCGCGAGCGCATCCTCGTCGCGGACCTGCGAATCGACTTCCACGGTCGTCACGACAGGATGAGCGAGATCGGAAATGTCAGCCAACGCGACAAGTGATCCACCAGCGACGGCAATCCTGTTTCCGGAGCGACCCAGAGCAAGGGCCTCCGGGCTCACCGGCACGTCGAAGGCCGTCAGCAACTCCCCCGACGACGCCCACACTGCAACTCGCCCCGACGCGCTCACACCCGCCAACCTCTTGCCGTCGCAGCCGAACGCCAGAAGTGCCGCTTCGCCGCCCGGAATCGCAATTTCGGCCTCGCGATCCAGGCGAGTCTTCCCCAGTCGAATTCGCTTCAGGCGCCCCTGAAGCAGCGACAGCCGCGCCTTGGCTTCCGCGTCCAGGGCCTGCCTTCCGAGGGCCTCTTCAACCAGCGCTTCAACCGACCGCCCCCGCTTCGACAGTTCCTCTTCTGCGGCGTCGCGAATCCGTGAGTCCTCGTCGGCCAGAAGGTGGACCAGCGCGCGCGCGTCCCACTCGGGGTGCCCCTGCGCGAAAACACTGGAGGCCATGGCGCAGAACGCGGCGAACAGCGCGAAGATTTTCATGCGGGCGGCCTTCACGGAGGAAACTCACGGCCTTCGACAGTCCATTTCGGCCGTTTCCCGATCCGGCTTGAGCCGATCGTCAGTAATCTTCGGTCTCGCCCTGCGACGGCATGTTCGCGAGCACCGACAGGAATTCGCCGCCGAGCGTCGCATGCTCCCGCAATGGCTTGAGCAAGAGGTCCCGTGAAGCGAGTTCGCGATTGTTCCACCCCGCAGCGACCGCCTCCCGAAGCGCCGCGAGCGAGTTCTCGAAATCGCCTGTCGCGGAAAGTGAGCAGGCGAGGCTGTACCGGGGACCGGAAAGCGAAGGGTTCAGGTGAATCGCGCTGCGCAGAAATGCAATCGCTTCTTTGTGACGGCCGAGCCGCGCACAGATGGCGCCGCAATTCGCGAGCGTTCGCGGGCGCCGCGGCTCGATCCTGTTGGCCCGCACAAAATCCCGCAGGCTGTCCTGCAGATTGTCCAGGCGATGGTTGGCCTTTCCCCGCCACAGGTGCACGTCGGCGCTCTGCGGCTGGATTTCCAGCGCCCGGTCGAACGACTCCAGGGCCGCTTCGTACTCGCCCCGCGAAAAGTGAAGGGTCCCCTTGAAATGTGCGGCGCGGAAATGTGAAGGGTCATCCGCGAGAATGTCGTCGAGGCACTTGAGTGCGCCCGCCGTGTCTCCGGCGCGCTGCAGAGCGGCGGCTTCGCTGAGCCGGTATTCGACCGGTGACGGTGCTCCGCGGGCGGCGGCCTCGAAGTGCCCTGCAGCCTCGGAAGGCCGGCCCTCCTGAAGAGCGATCTGCGCGAGGACGTCGGCGGCGACCGGGGAATCGGGGAATGCGGCAAGCGCTTCCTTTGCGGCCACTCTGGCCCGGTCTGTGCGCCCGCGGGCGAGGTGTCCCTGGGCGGAATGCTCGAGCGAGAGCCGGATCGCGTCTTCTGCGAGGTCGCGGACCTTCTTCGCGGCGGCCTGCAGGCACGGCACTTTCGCCAGCCTGCGGCCGAGAGTCGCGCACGCGGCACGGGCCTGTCGGGCATCGCTCTTGCGAAGAGCGTCGCGAACGACGGGGTAGAACTCGTCGAAGGCCGCGCGGTCTATGCAGGAGTGAACGCTGCGACCGAGATTCTCGGTGATCTTCTCCTCCGGGTCCGCGAGCTGCCCGCGCACGGCGCAGAGGAAAAACCGGACATGGGGGCACAGGCTAGCCGCGTCGATGTGTTCGACGACCTCTTTTTCCGAGGAGAACGACAGGAAGAACTCGTGCAGCCCGCGAGCCTTGATCGCTTTGACTCCCTTCGGCGACGCCAGCAGCACGGGCGCCACGCGGTCAGCAGTCAGCGTCTCCCGCAGGCGCAGCAGCGGCCCGATCAATTCGGAAGGGAACGCAGCGCACGCGCTCAGGTCGAGCACGACGTTGTGCGCCCCCGACTGGCAAGCGATGCCCGCCAGGCGCACCAGGTCGTCTCTTCCCGCCGCCGAAGCCGACCCCTTGTCCCCGATCCTGAGGACGAGGAAACAGGCGTGCCGGTCCACGGCGAAGTGGGCGTGACTCATCGCGACCCCGCGGCAGGAGGGGCACGCCAGCTCGCCCCTCAGCGGCGCCTTGAATTTGAACGAGCGTCCGCACCCGTCGCACCTCAACACGATCGGCTGCGCGAAAAATCCGTCGTCCTTCTCCTTCTCGTCCCCGCTGGCGTAACCCAGCCCCTGAAGTACGTGCCAGCGCGGCGGCGGCGCCATTCCTTCCGCCGAGAAGACCGCCTGCACTTCCGCGCACCGCTTCACCCGCTCCTCGTCCATCCACGCTTCTTCCAGTCCTTGCGCCTCCTTCCGGCCCATTTTTGCGGGAGTCGATCCCTTTTCCCCCGGGTCAGACAGTTCTTCCAGGATTCCGTCGTAGTCCTGGAATCGGCGCGACGGGCTCTTCTCGAGCATGCGAGACAGGACGGAACAAATCGAACTCGGGACTTCAGGATTGAATCGAAGTGGCGAAGGCGGGAGGCCCGACTTGTGGCGCCGCATGAGCGTGGAGAAGTCGGGCCCCTCGAAAGGCGCGTGGCCCGTGAGCGTGAAGAACAGGGTGCAGCCGAGGGAGTAGATGTCGGATCGCTGGTCGGCGCGGGCGCCGTCGAACTGCTCGGGACTCATGAATTCCGGTGTGCCGAGCACGGCGCCCGTGCCGGTCATGCTCGACCCGTCGAGCATCATCTTGGCGAGACCGAAGTCCGTGAGCTTGACTTCCCCGGAACGCGAGATGAGCACGTTGCGCGGCTTGATGTCGCGGTGCACGACGCCTCGCCGCGCCGCGAACTGCAGGGCCTCGGCGATGCGGACGGCGACCTGGGCCGCGAGCGCCGCGGGCAGCGGACCGTTGGCCGTGACGATCGCGTGAAGGCTCGCGCCGTCCACGTACTCCATCGCCATGTAGTGGTACCCGTGGTGCTTGCCGATATCGACGGTGCGCCGGATCACCGCGTGTTCGAGGGAGGCGGTGATCCGGGCTTCGGTCATGAAGCGATCGAGGTGATCGGCGGATTTCCCGAGCTCGAGGCGAAGGACCTTGATCGCGAACTCGCGTCCCTCGGACTCGGCGAGATAGACGTTGCCCCAGCCGCCGATCCCGAGGAGTTCCTTGACCCGGTAGCGCCCGAAGACCTTTCCAAGAAGCGGGTCTCCCGCCTCGGCCTTCGCCTCCGCTTCAACCGGGATCTTGATGCGCCTCAGATCCTCGAATGCCCTGCCGTTCAGCAATGCTTCTTTCGAAGCGGCGGCAGCCGCGGCCTGCGGTCCCGGCCGTGCGGAGATCCGGACCGACGGCGCCTTCGTGACGCCGCGCCCGGCGCGTTCCACTCCGGCCTCGCCGCATCGCGGACACTTCACCACGCGTTTTTTCGAAAGGTCCTTGCCGGAAAGCGTCGCAGCGCACGACGCGCACTGGAATTCGGCCTCCCCGATCGCGGCCGCGATCGCTTCAACCGCAGCCTCATCAGCCATCCCGAGAGACGCGACGAGGGCCTCGATCGGAACGGGGTGCCCGGACCGGGAAAGGCGTTCGGCGGCCTCGCTCGCATCGCCTGCCTCGCGCGCCGAGAAATGCCCGAGGCGCTGGCCGACGGAGAGGAAGAGTGCTTCGAAGGAGTCGAGGGTGGCGCGGTTCATAGATGCGGATCAGCCGGCTATCCTATCGCCGGATCCGGCTGCGTCCAAGGTCCGGACGAACGCGGTTCTACGCCATGGACTTCCGGATCGCGGCTTTCGCAGCCTCCAGGCCCGCCGGCACCTTCGCCGGGTCCTTCCCGCCGCAGGTCGCCAGATCCTTTTTCCCGCCGCCGCCGGCCCCCATCGCCTTACCGGCTTCCTTCGCAATGGCGCCCGCGTCGAGTTTCGACGTCAAGTCCTGCCGGACGCCGATGACGAGCACCGGCTTGCCGTCGAAGACGCTTCCCAGCGCCGCGACGGCGATCTTCTCCTCCTTGACGAGCTTGTCGATCATCGACCGCAAATCGTCTGCGGACTTGTCCTGGAGGAGCTCGACCACGGCCTTCTCCGTCCCCACGGCAAATCCCTTCGACTGAAGCCCGCCCGCTTCGTCCGCCGCCGCCGCACGACGGGACTTTTCCTGCTCCCGCCTGAGCTGCTGCAGTTCGTCGAGAACCTCCTGGATCCGGTTCGGCAGCTTCGCCGCCGGAGTATTGAGCATCGCCGCAGCGGCGTTGACGCGATCCTCGACCTGAAGCGCGTGCGCCACCGCGCCCATCCCGGTCACCGCTTCAATCCGGCGCGTGCCGCCCGCTACCGAGCCCTCGCTCACCACGTGGAAATACCCGATCGTTCCCGCCGCCGGGACGTGCGTCCCGCCGCAGAGTTCCCGCGACCAGTCGCCGACCGACACGACCCGAACGACGTCGCCGTATTTGTCAGCGAAAAACATGAGCGCGCCCAGCTTCCGCGCTTCCGCCATCGGCATCTCGCGCCAGGTCACCGGCGCGTTTTCCATGATCCGTTCGTTCACGTAGTTCTCGATCCGGCGAATCTCGTCGCGGGTGAGCGCCTGAAAATGGCTGAAGTCGAATCGCAGCCGGTCGTGCGCCACGAGCGAGCCCGCCTGCTCGACGTGCCTGCCGAGGATCGTTCGGAGCGCGTTATGGAGAATGTGGGTGCCGGTGTGGTTGCGCTGAATCGCCCACCTGCGGTCCATGTCCACCTGGGCCTCGACCTGCAATCCGGGGCGCAGCGTCCCCCGCAGGACTTTGCCGCCGTGCAGCCAGTAGCCCTCCATCTTTCTCGTCTCGTCGATCCGCACCTCGACCCCGTCGCCCTTCAGCAGTCCCATGTCGCCAACCTGCCCGCCGCTCTCCGCGTAGAAGGGCGACTGGTCCAGGACGACGCGAACAACGGTCTCCGGGCCGGCGCCGTCGACGACCTCGTTGCCGACGATGATCGCCTTGACCACCGCAGTCGCCTGGAGGAGGTCGTATCCCCCGAATTTCGTCGGCGCGACTGTCGGCTTGATCTTTCCAAGCGGCCCGACCGCGAAGACGTCCCCGCCGGCCGTCGCGTGGCTCTTCTTGCGGTGCTCCTCCATCAGCGCGTCGTACCGCTTGCGGTCCACCGCGATCTTCTTTTCCTTGAGGATTTCGGTGAGTTGGTCGATCGGGAGGCCGTGCGTCTGGTGCAGGTCGAAGGCGACTTCGCCGGAGAATTTCAGCGATTTCGACTCCCGGAGACTGGAGATCTCGCGGTCGATGATCCCCGTCGCCGCCTCCAGTGTGGCCGCGTACTGCTCTTCCTCCGCCTTCACGATCCTCGCGATGTTCTCGCGCCGCGCGACGATTTCCGGGTACGCCTCCCCCATCGACTCGCCGACTGCAGGGACGAGGCGGAAGAGCCACGCTTCGCGCATCCCCATGCGCTGGCCGTCGTCGGAAGCGCGGCGGATAATGCGGCGCAGGACGTACTCCCGGCCTTCGTTTCCCGGCGCGATGCCGTCACAGATCACAAACGTCATCGCCCTCGCATGGTCCGCGATTCTGCGGAAGCGGGAGGTGTCGTCGCCCTCCTGGGAATAAACCTTTCCGGTGATTTCCTCGATCCGCCGGAGGATCGGCGCGAACAGGTCGGTGTCGAAATTCGTCGGGACTCCCTGAAGTGTCGCGACGGTCCGTTCGAGGCCCATGCCCGTGTCGATGTTTTTATTTCGAAGCGGGGCAAGGACTCCCCCGTCCTGCCGGTCAAACTGCGTGAAAACGAGATTCCAGATCTCAATGTGACGCTTGCACTTCGTGCAGAGCGGCCCGCAATCGTCGGGCGAGCACCCGTACTTCGCTCCCCGGTCGTAATAAATCTCGCTGCACGGTCCACAAGGCCCGTTCGGGCCGTCTTTCGGCGCGTTCGCAGGCCAGAAGTTGTCCTTCGCATCACCCCGGAACAGCTTCGCCTTCGGGATGATTCTCGCCCACAGGTCGTACGCCTCCTGGTCGTCCTCGTACACGGTCACCGTCAGGCGAGCCGGGTCGATGCCCAGCTCCTTCGTCACGAATTCCCACGCCCACGGAATCGCATCCGCCTTGAAGTAGTCGCCAAAGGAAAAGTTGCCGAGCATCTCGAAAAACGTCTGGTGGCTCGGGGTTTTGCCCACGTTCTCGAGGTCGCCCGTCCGGAGGCACTTCTGAGACGTCGTCGCCCGTTTGTACGGCTTGTTCCCCTTGCCCAGAAACATGTCCTTGAACTGGTTCATCCCGGCGCCCGTGAAGAGCACCGTAGGGTCGTTCTCCGGCACCAGCGAGTCGGACTTCTCGACGGTGTGGCCCTTCTTCTCGAAGAATTTCAGGTACCGCGACCGGACTTCGGAGGCCTTCATTTCAGCAGCTCGATTATAGAAGGGGGAGTACGGCGTCACCTTCGGGGCGAAGAGAATAACAACCGGGCGGCGATCAGGTTCGAAATTCAGGTCGGCGGGCAGGCGGGAAACAGCACGGCTGCCGGCTTTGAAGCGTCGCCTTCCAATCCGGCGCCAGCCCTTACCCCTCGTCCTTTGCGGTCGCCGGCGCCGGCGCCAGAACCGCCTTCTTGATCGCTTCTTCGATCTGCTTCATCACGTCCGCGTTCTGCTCGAGAAATTCCCTCGCCTTGTCTCTTCCCTGCCCCAGCCGCGTCTCTCCGAAGTTGAACCAGGTCCCGCTCTTCGTGAGGACTTTGTGCATCTCGCCGAGTTCGAGCACATCGCCTTCCCGCGATATTCCCTTCCCGAAAATGATATCGAACTCCGCTTTCCGGAACGGCGGAGCCAGCTTGTTTTTGACGATCGTCGCCTTGCTGCGGTTTCCGATCACGTTCTCCCCGTCCTTGATGGAGGTAATGCGCCGGGTCTCGATGCGAACGGATGCGTAGAACTTGAGGGCTCTTCCGCCAGGGGTCGTCTCGGGATTCCCGTACATGACGCCGATTTTTTCCCGGATCTGGTTGGTAAAAACGATGGCGGTGTTCGACTTCCCGAGGGAGCCGGTGAGTTTCCGGAGCGCCTGGCTCATCAGCCTGGCCTGAAGGCCGACGTGCTGGTCGCCCATCTCTCCTTCCAGCTCGACGCGAGGAGCAAGCGCGGCGACCGAATCGATGACGATGAGATCCACGGAGTTGGAGCGCACGAGCAGGTCGGCGATCTCGAGGGCCTGCTCGCCGTTGTCGGGCTGCGAGAGAAGGAGCGACCCGACGTCGACCCCGATTTTCTTCGCATACACCGGGTCGAGCGCGTGTTCCGCGTCGATGAACGCCGCGGTCCCGCCATGTTTCTGCGCGTTCGCGGCGAGGTGAAGGCAGACGGTCGTCTTGCCGCTCGCCTCCGGACCGAAGATCTCGCTCACACGCGCACGGGGTATCCCCCCGCCTCCCAGGGCGAGATCCAGCGTCAGCGATCCCGTCGAAATTCCGTTCACGACCAGCTTCGGCTCCGCGCCAAGCCGCATGATCGCCCCGCGGCCGAACTGTTTCTCAATCTGGGATATCGCCGCCTGAAGGGCTGTGCGCTTCGCGTCGGGCTTGGCAGTCTCGGACATGAGAGGTTTCCGTGAAGAGGATTGCGACAGACTACCGGACTCCGCGCTTTCAGGCCGCGAGAAAACATGCGGCGAGGGCGAGCGAATATTCCGTCGGCTCAGCGGCGCAGGTCGCCTCTTACGGCGGCCCGCCGCGGGTTCCGGTTGTCCGGAAGTTTTCCAGGGCCCAGGGGCGCCCGGAGAATGGCCGAATACTCGGCGCCGCCTGGCTTCAGGATCGACTGGTACAGGACGACTTCCCGGGCAGTCCAATCTCCACGGAGAATGCCCTGCGCGCCGCGAATCTCCTCGAGAAGCGCCCGAGCATTCCGGTCGGACCGGGTGCGCGCCAGGGTCACGTGCGCACTGAAAAGGTGGTTGTCCGGGTGGAAACCGAGGGGTCTGAGCCCGCGATCCAGAACGCCGGCGAGCTGCGCCAGGATGCCGGCCGGATCTTCGACTTTCGCGAGAACGATTCGAGGTTTCAGGCCCCCAAAGACGCCGACCCCGTTCAGGCGGAGGGGCGCAGGAGCAGCGGCTGCAGCCTCGCGCGAGAGGAGGTCGAGGATTTCCGGCAAGGCCAGGGTGCCGACTTCGCCCAGGAACTTGAGTGTCACATGCCATTGCGGGGAGGTCGTCCACTTCGCATCCGGGTCGCTGCGGCGAAGGGTCTCGATGGCCTGGGCAAGCAAAGCGTGGAGCGCCGGATCGGTATCGACAGCGCAGAAGAGGCGCATGGCGGCTCCAGTCACGAGGTGAACCGCGGATGCTACAGCGTGACACCCAATCGAGGGAGAAAGCGCGTTCTCCCGCATCCCGGCGATTCGCGGGAATAGAGGAAAATGACGCTCTGCGAAACTTCCGGCGTCCCATGGAATTTGACAAATGCCGGACCGCCGCTGAAACTCGTTTTTCTCCCGCGGTCGGCGCGGGACACCTTGGAGTCGCGCCATGGGCGGATCGACGGGCTGCTGGGTGAGAGACTTCCTGCGCTCCTCGATTGGCAAGAAGGGCGTCATGGCGACCACGGGGCTCATGCTCTTCGGCTTCGTGGTTGTGCACCTCCTTGGAAACCTGCAGGTTTTCCTCCCCGACAAGCACGCCCTGACCGAGTACGGGCACATGATCAAGAGCAAGCCCCTGGTCCTGTGGGGGGCGAGGCTCGGCCTCCTGGTGATCGTGCTCCTGCATGTGGCAACGGCGATCCGGCTGGCCCTGGAGAACAAGGCCGCTCGCCCCGTGAAATACCAGGTGCGTCGCTGGCGCGAAGCGGATTACGCAGCGCGCACCATGATGGTGAGCGGGCCGCTCATCCTGATTTATGCCGTCTATCACCTGCTGCATTTCACGACGGGTCACGCTCACTCGAACTTCAACCCCGACGACGTTTACGCCAACGTCGTCACGGCGTTCCAGAACAAGGCCGTCTCGCTCGTCTACATCGTCGCGATGCTGATGCTTGCGCAGCACCTGTCCCACGGGCTCTGGTCGATGTGCCAGACGTTCGGGGTCAACCACCCGAAGTACACGCCCACGCTGCGCTTTGCCTCCATCGCCATCGCTTCCGCCATCGCCGTCGGCTACATCTCGATCCCGGTCTCCGTCATGTTGGGGATCCTCAAGTAATGGAACTCAAATCCAACATCCCGTCCGGGCCGATGGCGCAGAAGTGGGAAAAGCACCGCTTCGACATGAAGCTGGTGAACCCGGCGAACAAACGCAAGTACACCGTGCTGGTCGTGGGAACGGGGCTCGCGGGGGCTTCGGCGGCCGCTTCGATGGCCGAACTGGGGTACAAGGTGAAGGCGTACTGTTTCCAGGACAGCCCGCGGCGGGCGCACTCGATCGCCGCGCAGGGCGGCATCAACGCGGCGAAGAATTACTGCAACGACGGCGACTCGGTGCACCGGCTGTTTTACGACACGGTGAAGGGCGGGGACTACCGGGCGCGCGAAGCAAACGTGCACCGGCTCGCGGAGATTTCGGTCGGCATCATCGACCAGTGCGTCGCCCAAGGGGTGCCGTTTGCGCGCGAGTACGGCGGGCTGCTGGCGAACCGGTCTTTCGGCGGGACCCAGGTCAGCCGGACTTTCTACGCGAGGGGACAGACGGGTCAGCAGCTCCTGCTCGGCGCGTACCAGGCCCTGGAGCGGCAGATCGGGCTCGGGAACGTGGAGATGTTTCCGCGCACGGAGATGCTCGACCTGATCCTCGTCAACGGCGCGGCGCGCGGAATCGTGACGCGTCACCTTGTCACGGGCAAGGTCGACGTCCACACCGGAGACGCGGTCTGCCTCGCGACAGGCGGTTACGGAAATCTCTTTTTCCTCTCGACCAACGCGAAGCATTGCAACGTTTCCGCGATCTGGCGGGCGCACCGGCGCGGCGCGCTGATGGCGAACCCGTGCTACACGCAGATCCATCCGACCTGCATCCCGGTCAGCGGCGAATACCAGTCGAAACTGACGCTGATGAGCGAATCGCTGCGCAACGACGGGCGCATCTGGGTGCCGGTGCAGAAGGGGGACAAGCGGTCTCCCCAGCAGATCCCGGAGGGCGAGCGCGACTACTACCTGGAGCGCCGGTACCCGTCTTTCGGAAATCTCGTGCCTCGCGACGTGGCGTCGCGCGCTGCAAAGGCCGCGTGCGACGAAGGACGCGGGGTCGGGCCTGGAGGGCTGGGCGTTTACCTCGACTTCGGCGACGCAATCAAGCGCCTGGGCGAGAAGACCATTTCCGACAAGTACGGAAATCTGTTCGAGATGTACGAGCGCATCACGGACGAAAACCCCTACAAGCTCCCGATGCGCATTTACCCTGCCATTCACTACACGATGGGCGGGTTGTGGGTTGACTACAACCTGATGTCCAACGTGCCGGGGTTGTTCGTACTCGGCGAAGCGAACTTCAGCGACCACGGCGCAAACCGGCTCGGCGCTTCCGCGCTCATGCAGGGGCTCGCGGACGGGTACTTCATCCTCCCCTACACCATCGGCCACTACCTGGCCAGCTCGAAACTGGAAAAGATCGAGCCCGACAACGCTGCCTGCAAGTCGGTTCTGGAAGAAGTCGCAGGCCGGGTTGCCAGGTTGCTCGCCATCCGGGGAAAGCGCTCCCCCGACTCCTTCCACCGGGAACTGGGCAAGATCATGTGGGATCACTGCGGCATGGGTCGAAATGCCGCCGGGCTGCAGAAGGCCCTTCAACGGATCCCCGAATTGCGGGAAGAGTTCTGGAAGAACCTGGCGGTCACGGGAGCGGGGGATGAATTCAACCAGCAGCTCGAAAAGGCCGGCCGCGTCGCCGATTTCCTCGAATTCGGCGAGCTCACTTGCACCGACGCCCTGCATCGAAACGAATCCTGCGGCGGGCACTTCCGGGAAGAATTCCAGACTCCGGAAGGCGAAGCAAGGCGCGACGACGACAAATTCGCGTATGTCGGCGCGTGGGAGTGGAAAGGCGCCGGGCAGAAAGCGGAATTACACAAGGAGCCCCTGACGTTCGAGATCGTCCATCCCACGCAGCGGAGCTACAAATAATGAAGCTGAAGCTGCACATCTGGCGCCAGAGAGGACCGCGAGAGGCGGGGAAAATGGTGACCTACGACGTCCCGGACGCGAGCCCGGAGATGTCGTTCCTTGAGATGCTGGACGTCCTGAACGAGCGCCTGATCGAAAAAGGCGAGGACCCGGTGGCGTTCGATCATGACTGCCGCGAAGGAATCTGCGGGATGTGCGGAATCGTCATCGACGGAATTCCTCACGGCCCGAAACCCGCGACCACGACCTGCCAGCTTCATATGCGCTCGTTCAAGGACGGCGACGAGATCGTTCTCGAACCCTTCCGGGCCGGCGCGTTTCCGGTCGTCCGGGACCTTGCCGTCGATCGCGCGGCATTCGACCGCGTGATCGCGGCCGGCGGATTCATCAGTGTGAACACGGGAAATGCGCCTGAAGCGAACTCATCGCCCATTTCAAAGAAGTCCGCGGACCTGGCGATGGACGCGGCAGCCTGCATCGGCTGCGGGGCCTGCGTCGCGGCGTGCCCGAACGCAAGCGCCATGCTCTTCACGGCCGCGAAGGTTTCCCACCTCGGACTCCTGCCGCAGGGTCAGCCGGAGCGCGCCTCCCGCGCCCAGAAAATGGTGCGCCAGATGGACAAGGAAGGATTCGGGAACTGCACGAACACGCGGGAATGCGAAGCGGCCTGTCCGAAGTCGATCGGCGTGGAATTCATCGCGCGGATGAACCGGGATTACATCAGCGCATCGATTCTGGACAGACCCGAGGTCGAAGGCGGGGGCGGCGCATAGATTCCGCCAGGCCCGATTGAACCTGGGATCTCAATTTCCGTTCGGATACTGTGGCTGAACATCAGGGTCCTCCTGGCCTTATAATCCACCCATGCGCCGCGCTCTCGCTGCCCTTTTCCTGCTGGCGCTGCCCGCTCGCGCAGAAGATCTCGTCAGTCTCTGCCGGCAACTCGCTTCCGAATCGGCAAGCGAGCGGTCCGCTGCGATCGAAGCGCTTCGCAAGGCAGGGCCCGAGGCGGACGAAGCGCTGGAGACGGCACAGGTGGAAGTCGGAGGCCTGGCGCGGGCGGTCCGGGAGGCGAGGCGATGGGACCCGGAAGCGAAGGTCGCGGACGTGGAGGTATTTGGCGAGGTGGCATCGCCGGAGATCGGGAAGCGACTGATCGCGCTCGGGCGGCTCATCGGATTCGGATCGGCGGTGTCGGGTCTCGCGGTGCGTCGCATCCTCGAGGCCTGTGCACCCGCGGACCGCGCTGCCTGCGTGCGGTGCCTGGGAAACGGTTCCGCCGCCCGGGACCGGGGCTGGGCCCGCGAGGCTCTTCGGGAGTTTCGAAATCCCGCGCGCGAAGTCCGCTCTGCGGCCGCGATGGCGCTTGCGGCGCAGGCGGGGCGCGAGCAGATAGGCGACATCCGGCTGGCGCTGGATCGCGAAACTGATCGAGAGATCCGGTCCCAGCTGTGGTCTGTGCTCATCTGGACGTCCGGCTCCCCGGCCGAGTTGCCCGCCCTTCCGCTCGACCCCGAAGAGTTTTCGACGGTGCTTGGGTGGATGGCCGGCGGCCCTTCATCCGACTTGCGCGCGGCCGCGTGGCGGGCCCTGGAAAAGCGCAGGCCTGCCACGATTCCCCCGGCATTCTGGGACGAGCCTTCGCGATTGCTGCGCCTGATCGGGACGGCGTCGTACGTCGAAGAATTGCCGGCGCAATACGGGCCGCGTCCTTTGCCGCTGGGCCTGCGCTCAGAGCTCTCCGATTCGCCGAGCCGGCAGGCGCGATGGTCAGTGGCCGTCAACGACGAGCTCTCCCCTGTTGAGGTTGCCCGGGTCTCACTCTTCCTTTCAGATCCCGACTTCGGAGTCCGCCAGGCCGCGTTGGGGGCGCTGGAGCGCTGGGATCGCGCCAACGAGCAGAAGCCCGAATCGGAGCGTCGTGCGGCTCTCGCCCGAATCGGCGCCGCCGCGCGTATTCTGATCGATTCAGCCGCGGGCCTGGGGGAGACGCAAGAAGTTGAGTGGGCGGTGCGAGCCCTTCTCGAGGCAGGGCTCTCATCCTCGTCGGGAGCCATGATTGCCTACCCGGCATACTGGATCGCGCGAGCCCGGACGATGGCGGCCCTCAAGGAGCTGGAAGCGGACAAGGAACTGGGAGACGCGGCGAAGAGAGTGCGGCGGTTGCTCGAGTTCAGAATCCCGCCGCAAGGCGTCAGCTTCGGACGCGGAATGGAAAGTGCGCCCCGCGTGAGGTCCGGGTGGCTTGACGGCGTGGACATGGAGGGCTGGCGGAGGCTCGTGCGATCCGAGGAAGCCGAGGAGAGGCAACTCGCAGGGGCGATGATGAGCGACGCCTGGGACCGACTCGATGTGCGCCACGAGACGGCCGCCGACGTTCGAAGGCTGGCGGAGGCGCAGGATGCAGCCGTGAGCCAGCCGGCGATCGCATTCCTCGCGAGCCAGGCTCCTGAGCAATTGCCCGAGCGCGAGGACATCGATTACCGGGAGGCCTGGAGCCGCCCGCGTCCCTACGTCCTTTCGCGTCTGCGCGCCGCGCTGGCCCCTGGCGTCGTCCTGGACCGGCAAAAGGCCTCCCTCCTCGTCACGCACGGCGACCGCGCGCTCGTGCTGGCGGCAGTGCGCGCCGGACGATTCGACCAGGCAGGGACCGAACTGGCCCTCATCGCGCCGGGAGGCGAAGCCGGCCTGCTCCCGATCCTGCTCCCACGGTTGGCGGATCTGGAAGCTCCTCTTAGCGCGCCGTGGTTCTCCGCTCTGGCTTCCTGTTCTCAGGAGGGGGCCCGCGTCGTCGCCGCAATCGCACGCGATGCCAGCCCCAAAGTCCGCACCGTTGCGCTCGCTTCCCTGCTCTCCCGCCCCTGGGCCGATCCCTTTTCGGAACCGATCGTGGAAGCGATGGCGGCGTCAGCCGTGGAAGAAGAGCGAAAGCTCCTCCGGGAGTCCCTTCGGGCGGCGCCCGGCCGCAATAGACAGCCCTTCACTCCGCGCATGGCCGACTCCATCGCCTCGGTCCTCTTGCGCACAGCCGCGGACGGCGGCAGTCCTGCCGAGCTGGAATCTCTGGTGGCCACGCTGGGCGAGTCCATTTCGCGCGCTTCCAGCGACTCACGGGCCGCCCTTGCCAGAGACCCTGCCATTTCCTCGATCGCCCGGACGTACGGCCTCGAGTTTTCACCTGCCGTTTCGCCGGAAGTCCAGATCCTCGCGGGCGACCGGAATTCCCGCTCTCGCGGGCTTTCACGCCTGCCCGCGCGGAGCCTGAAATCGATCCGCCTCGCGACGTGGTCGTGGCTCACCTGCGGGAGCCTCAACGATTCTTCCGAGACCTGGGCGCTGCAGCGATCCGGCGAATTGACTGACCTGGCCCTGCTCTCCTTCGCCGCCGACGAAGCTGAATGGCGCGACTCGCTGCTCCAGCTGAGACGTCTCGCACGGCGCTGGTACTACGCCCCGATCTTCACGCCCACGACGTCCTGGAGGATGTTTGAAGTTGTCGCTCCCGTCGAGTTTGACGGGAATTCCATGCTCCGCCGCAATCGGGCCGTCTCGTCGTCCATGTCAAAGGAACCGTCTCCCGGATTCTTCGCCCTCTGCGCCGCGGCGTTCCGTGGCGACACCGGCGACGAGGTCGCGCTCAACGCCGTCATTCCTCGTCTCGGTCCCGATGCGATTCCCCGCCTGGTCCCGCTTCTCAATGCAGCTCCCCCCGGCGTCCGGCAGTCCGCGGCGAAGCGAATCGGCAGGCTCGGGGGGTTTGCCCCGCGATTTGCCTGCGCCGCGCTTCGGATCTCGCTGGAGGGCGAATCGGACCGGGCCGCCCGTTCGGCCAAGCTCGCGGCCCTCGTCCGGCTGAATGACCCGGCGGGGCTCGAAGCGCTGTGCGCGCTGGCGTCTTCGACGGACGCCGACGACAGGCTCGCCGCGGCCCGGGCCCTCGAACATGCGCCGGGAACCAACGCCGCGGGTGTTCTCGCCACCCTTGCCGAAGACGCCGACTTCCCGGTGCGTGATGCTGCTCACGCCGCGCTTCAGCGGATGACGCTCCGCGAATTTGCGCCGGAATGCACGCCCTGGGCGGTCCGGGACTGGAAGAGATGGCTTGCGGAGAATCCGGGGACCGAGTTCCGGATCGAACAGGGCAACTGAGAACGTGAGCATCGGTCGATGTCGGATTTCTGCGAGTTCGAGGAGCTTGAGCGCGTCGTAAGCGATGGCGGGCCACGATGGGGCGCAGGTGACCTTCGGAACGCTCCGGACGGGAATACTGCCGGCGGTATACTCAGCCGGTGCGCGCCGCCGCGTTGGTCATACTTCTGGCCGCCCCGCTTGCCGCTTTCGGCGAGGACTGGGATTCCCGATGCCGTGAGCTGGCCGGCGGAACGGCCCAATCGCGCAGGGCCGCGCGGGAAGCGCTTCGTCGGGCCGGTCCGGAGGCGGCCCTGCCGCTTGCATCCGCTGTTGCCTCGCCGGACAGCGGCGTTTCCGGCGCCGCCGCGCTTGTCGTTGCGGCGCGAAAGTGGGATCCGGAGTGTCGCCTCGTGGACCTCGAACCGCTGCTCGTCCTCGAGACCGGCACGGCGGTGGAGGTAGCGGAAGCGGTCGCGCTCATGGTCCTGGCAGGCTCCTATCGGACCGAGGCTGCGATCAATCGCGTGCTGACCGCGCGCCCGGAAGCCGAGGTGCAGGGCTTGCTCCGAGTTCTGGCGGTTGCGCCTCCACGCGACGCCGGCTGGGCGCGACTGGCCGCGGCTCGGCTGCGCGACGGAAACCGGGAAGTACGGCGCGCGGCCGCGCAGGTTGTTCAACTTCAGGGGAACTGGCGCCAGTCCGTCGAAATATGCGCGGCAGTTTCCGTCGAAAAGGACCCCCTGGTCCTGCCGGGTCTCTGGAACGCCGCCATCGACATCGCGCGTGGGCCTGAGGACCTTCCTCCGCTTCCCGACGATCCCGTCCTGAGGTTCGACATCCTGTCTAACATGGCAGAGGAGCCGCGGCGGCCCCGCATGGTGCAGGCTGCGTGGCTTTCCTGGAGCGCGCGCCGGCCGGCGGGAATCCCGGTCGGCTTCGGACACGACGCTCCCAGGCTTGTGCGCAACGCCGGGGCGAAAGCGCTCGCCGAGTCGTTTGAAACCGACGACTGGTCAGGGGATCTCTCGCCTTCCGCGCTTGAAGAGCTGGCGAATTCACCACGATCGAATGCGAGGCTGGTTGCGCTGAATCGCGCCTGCGGCGAGGCAGAAGGATTTGCGCGCGCCGCGGCGCTCCTGGACGACCCTGAGAACGAAATCCGGGAAATGGCGGAGGAACGGCTCACCGATTACCTCGAGGCCTGGTGGGACGAGGAGCCACGCGACAGGATCGAGCATTTCCGCAGGCTCGCGCGCGCGGCCCGCATCGCCGTCGATTCGCCCCTGGGTCTCTGCACACCGGTCGAGGTCGCATGGGCCGCCAGGGAAATTGTCGCCGCCGGACGCACCAGCAGCGCCATGGCCACTCTCGCCGTGGAGATGCTCGCTTCCATGGGCCCCGACGGCCACGACGCCCTCCTCGAGCTCGAGTCGGACCCGGACCTGGGCGCTGCGGCCGCGAACGCCCGGCGCGTGATCGACCTGGGATTGCGCGGTGGAATCGAGTTCGACGAGGGACTCGACTCGCGCCCCTGGCTTGACTGGTATGCCTACCGCGTGCCCTGGCACAAATGGAAGAGGCTCTCGGCGTCGCCTGACCCGGGCGACCGCTGGTACGCATCGGCGCTTCTCCCGGGCGCGTGGGATGACATGGATCACAGGCCGGAATTGCTGGAGAGAGCGCGGCCCCTGATCGACGACGACGACTCCGAGGTCGCCGAAAGCGCGCGCGAATTCGCACGATGGCGGGCGCCGGAACTCCTTCCCGTCGAGGACGAACTCCGGCCGGGTGAAGCGTGGACACGGCCACGGGGCTACGCGCTGACGCGGCTGCGGCGCACGGCCGACTCGCTGGCGCCTCTGAACGCAGATGCGGCGCGCTCGATATTCCAGCGGGGAGACCGCGCGCTCGTGCTGAAAGTCGCGCATGCGAACCGGTTCGTTTCCGACGACGTCCGGGATTCGATTTACAACACCGGCGAACCGGCGCTTCTCTGGATGTTGATCCGGCAGTTCGAGAACCTGCAGGTCGCGAGCTGGCCAGCGTGGTGCGCTCACGTCGCCGCCAGCGGCCCCCCGGGCTGCCGGTTGCTCTCGGCCGCCGCCCGAAACGCCGACATGCCGATACGCGGATACGCCATCGCTTCCCTCCTGGCCAGCCGCTGGGGGAGCGAGGGAGCAGCAGAAGCAATCGTGGATCTCGCCGCCCAGGAAGGAGATCCGGCCGAGGCCGCGCTGGTCTACGCCGTCCAGAACGGCGGCCTTGCGTGGAGAGCCCCGCTTCCGCGCGCCGTCGCCGATGCTCTCGTGCGAGCCACCCTGCGCCGGCTTGAAGCGGGCGCGCTTGAGAAAGCCCGCATTCTCGTTCAGAATTTCGGTTCCCAGTCCCTGCGAAACGCCACTCCTGCACTTCTGGCATCGCTCGCGTCCGATCCTTCGCTGGCCGATGCCGCGGTCGCGGCGCGGGCCTGGATCGGCGACCTCCCGGACATCCACGATCGCCTCATGAACGGTCCGACATGGCTCCGAAGCACCGCTCTCGAGCTCCTGCCTGGGAACCGCGTCACCCTGGTTCGCAGCCTGCTCCGCGCCTGGCAACTCGCCGGCCATCACCGCGAACAGATCGAGCCTTTTCGAATTCGAGTCAGCTGGCTTCAGCTCTCCATTGCAATCCTCGACGAAGCCGCCTGGGACGAGCAGGGCCGTGAAGCGCTGCTCGACCTTCGCGCCGCGATCGGCCGCTATGTCGATCCGACTTCAGCGGACGAAGTTCCGGCGAGCATGCGCACGGCGAGCGGGCCGATGCAGGACGAATTTGCCGGCGCGTCCTGGGTCGACCGTCTCTCGGCGTCGAGGACCTTTCAGACGGAGCCCACGGCCGAGGGCTTTTCCCTGCTCGCCGCCGCCGCGTTCCGCGGCGCCTCCGGCGACGAAATTGCCACCGAAGCCCTCACCTCCCGCCTTGGCCCCGACTCTCTCCCGAACCTCATACCGCTCCTCGGCCGCCCCGACCCGCTCGTGCGAGCCGCCGCGGCTACCGCCATCAGTCGCGCCGCCGGACCCGCGAAGAGACTCGCCGTCGCCGCGCTTCACGCTTCGGAGGGCGCCGAACCCTCCGAGGACACGCGCCTCAGGATGCTCGCCGCCCTCGCCCGCCTGGAGGACGCCGGCGCCATCGCGCGCCTCGGGGAGTCAGCCGCCTCGGCAGACCCCGATCGCCGCCTCGCCGCCCTGCGCGCGCTCCGCTACGCCCCTACCCGCGCCTCGGCCTTGCTGCTGGCTCCGCTGACCGACGACGAGGACGCGGTGGTCCGGGAAGAAGCGGTCGCCGCGCTCGCTTCCATGACCAGGCGCGAAAACCGGATGGGCGATCCTCCCTTCGCGCGCGCCGCAAAGTGGATCGAGTGGCTTGACGCGAATCCCGGCGCCCGGCTCTACGACCCGGCCATCGCCCAGCAGGACTACTACGACTACTACGACTGGTAGGTTCGCAGGGGTTGTTGACTCGACGCGCGCCGCCCCGCACACTTCCTCCCTCCCGCGAGTGACCGGGCGGGATCTCAAAGATGTTTAATGCCATTCATCAAGGAAGGGGCGTCCGATGACAGCGCCGTTCACTGGAATCGACTTCTACCAGCTCGACGAGCTGCTGACGGAGGAAGAGCGCGCCGTGCGGGACACGGTCCGCGAATGGGTGTCGCGGCGCTTCATGCCCGTCATCGAGCAGCACAACCGCGCCGGGACCTTTCCGGAAAACCTGATTCCCGAGATGGCGGAGCTGGGCCTGCTGGGGGCGCCGATCCAGGGGTACGACTGCGCCGGAATGAACGCGACGGCCTACGGCCTGATCCTGCAGGAGCTGGAGCGGGGAGATTCGGGGCTTCGGTCGTTCGCGAGCGTCCAGACGTCCCTGTGCATGTGGCCGATCTGGACGTACGGGACGGAAGAGCACAGGAAGAAGTGGCTTCCTCCGATGGCGCACGGAAAGAAGATCGGGTGTTTCGGTTTGACGGAGCCGGACCACGGCTCGAATCCGGGCGGGATGATCACGAGGGCGAAGAGAAAGGGCGGCAAGTGGATCCTGAACGGCGCGAAGATGTGGATCACGAACGCGTCCGTGGCTGACATCGCGGTGGTCTGGGCGAAAGACGAAGAGGACCAGATTCGCGGGTTCCTTGTCGAAAAAGGGACGCCGGGGTTCACAACGAAAGAGACTCACAACAAGTGGAGCCTGCGAGCCTCGATCACGGGGGAACTCATCTTCAGCGATTGCGCCATTCCGGAGGACTGCGTCTTCCCTGACGTCAAAGGGCTGAAGGGGCCCCTTTCCTGCCTGACGCAGGCGCGCTACGGGATTGCCTGGGGCGCCATCGGCGCCGCGATGGCGTGTTACGACTCGAGCGTGAACTACGCGAAGACCCGAATCCAGTTCGACCGGCCTATCGGCGCTTTCCAGCTTAACCAGGAAAAGCTCGCCTACATGCTCACCGAAATCACGAAGGCCCAGTGCCTTTGCCTCAGGCTCGCGCAACTCAAGGACCAGAAGAAGCTGAAGCCGGAGCAGGTCTCGCTCGCGAAGAGAAACAACGTGGAGATCGCGCTCAACATCGCCCGGCTGGCGCGGGACCTGCACGGAGCGAACGGGATCATCGACGAGTACCCGGTCATCCGTCACATGATGAATCTCGAGAGCGTGAAGACGTACGAAGGGACGCACGACATCCATACGCTGGTTCTGGGGCAGGCGGCTACGGGGCTGGCGGCCTACACCTAACTCAACCTCCGGACCTGCAGACAAGCAACTCAAGCCCGCGCGCCGTTCTTCCCGATATACCCGTTGAGGGGAAAGAAACTCCGCCATGATCCTCCCCTTCCCCGATATCGCCTGGACAGTCGCCTGCGCCTCCCTCGGCGCCCTGCTCGCGCTCTTCCTCTCCGCCAGCGTCCTCGCCGGAGAATCCGCCCGGCGCGAGGCGCTTCAGGTCTACCGCCGGCTCCTGTTCGAAAAGAGCCTTCGCGACCTGCTGCCGACGACCCGGCCTGCCTGGGAGACCGCCGCGCGCTACGCCGGACAGCTCAGTGGCATGGAGGAGTCCCGAGCGGCCGAACTCCTGAAACGGGCGGCGGACGCGTCAAGGCGAAAGGCAGACCGCCTTGAAGCGGTGCGCCGGGCACTTTCAGAGCTGGACAAGGCGCCGGCCAGGGCCTAGTGGTGAGTCAGCATTGATTCCACCGGTTGCGGCCCGGCTCAGCAGCTCTTCTCGTACGCCCCGATCTTCCCGACGCGCCTCTCGTGCCGTCCGCCGTCGAAAGGCGTCTCGATCCAGATCTTCGCGAGGTCCTTGATTCGTTCCTCGGCCAGGACTCGGGCGCCAAGAACGAGCACGTTGGCGTCGTTGTGCCGACGGCTCATCTCGGCCGTGAATCCATCGTGGACCAGCGCGGCGCGGATCCCTTTGACCTTGTTCGCGGCGATCGCCGACCCGATGCCGGTTCCGCAGAGGATCACTCCACGCTCGGCGCCGCCCTTCGCGACCCTCTCCGCCACCGCGAACGAAAAATCGGTGTAGTCGCACGAATCTTCGGATTTCGTCCCGAGATCCTCGACCTGGTGCCCCGCCGACACCAGCGACCCCTTCAGCGCCTCTTTTGCCCGGAACCCGGCGTGATCCGATCCGATTGCGATTTTCATAGCGATTTCACCACCCCCTCCAGGGCCTTGCGGATCTGTTTGGCTGCGGCACGGTACGCTTCCACGCCGGCCCCCACGGGGTCCTCGATGTCTCGCGCAGAATCCAGCCTTCGGGCCCGCCCGGCAGCCTCGGGCGCCATCTCGATCACGCGCGACAGGTGCGCCCTCGTCATGGCGTAGACGTGGTCCGCCTCGCGCACCATGTCCGCAGTCAGCGGGCGTGACTTCCTCTCGCGAACCCGGCAGCCCATCTCCTCAAGCACACGCGCTGCGTCCTCGGCCATCGGGGCTCCCGCGGAAGCGCCAGCGCCGGCGGATTCCACGGAGTATCCCTTGTCCTCCACCTTGTCCTCGCCCACGCCAAGGCGCAGCGCCAGTGCCCGGCGCATCAGGACCTCCGCCATGGGAGAACGGCACGTGTTGCCCGAGCAGACGAAGAGGATCCGTCGCCGGCATGCTTCCTCGATCTCGACTCGAGGCACAACTCCCTCGCGCGAGACACGACAGCCCTTCTCGTCAACTTCGACAACCGTGGACTGTCTCGCGAAACGTGCGGGGCCGCCATCGACGACCGCGTCAATCTGGCCGCCGAAGTGCTTCAGGATCGTCGCGGGGTCGTTGATCGGGGGCGCTTCCGCGGCGTTCACGCTCGTGGCGACGACGGGAACGGCGGCGAGCTTGAGGAGTTCGCGGGCGACCTCGTCGGCTGGAATTCGGAAGCCGCGCGTCTCGCCGTCGGAGCAGCGGAGGACGATGGTCAGCGGTCCGGGCCAGAATCGGCGGGTGAGTCGGCGGACGGCAGGCGGGATGTCGCGGACCCAGCGGTCGAGCTCCCAGATCTGGGAGAGATGGAGCGTGAGCCGGCGGTCCGCGGGGCTGCGCGTGACTTCGAGGAGCCGCGTCACGCTTGCGCCCCGCTCGGCATTGGTCCCCAGGCCATAGACGGTTTCGGTCGGAAACGCGACGAGCCCCCCGGCCGCCAGAATACGCGCGGGCTCCGCCAGGTCGTCGGGTTGAAAGACCGCCCTGGAGAGCGGGAAGACGCGCGTGTCACCCATGGCAACATTCTAGACGCCGGAAGGGCGCGGGCAAGAAAGGTCGGCTATCCACCTTCGGCCGAAGGGTCTAAGATCGCTCTTCGACCCCATGTCCACGAACACGCTCTACCCTGTTTTCCTGAACCTCCGCGGCCGGCCAGTCGTTGTCATCGGCGGTGGGCAGGTCGCGCTCAGAAAAACGCGCGCGCTTGTCCGGGCCGGCGCCGTCATCACGGTAGTCGCTCCGAGATTCGCACGCGGGTTCGAAAGCCTGCCGGTCGGCCGCGTGGACGAACCCTACCGCGCCGCACACCTGCGGGGCGCGTCGGTCGCGTTCGCGGCGAGCGACGACCGGGCGGTCAATGCCGCCGTGATGAATATCTGTCGCGCCAGGGGAATCCTGGTGAACGTGTGCGACGACCCGGCTGGGTGCGACTTTCATGTCCCCGCAGCGCTTCGGGAGGGCACCGTCGCGGTCGCCGTCTCGACAAACGGCGCAGCTCCGGCAGTCGGGGCGAAGCTGAAGCGCGAGATCAAGGCCCTGTTGGCGGGAGGATGGGTTGCGCTTGCGGAGAGGGTGAAGCGGAAGCGGATCGAGCTGCGCGCCCGGGGCGTTCCACCCGGGAAGCGGCGGCGGATTCTCCGCGCGCTGGCACGCGGCCGAAAGAAGCGCCGCTGATGGCCCCCTACGCCGCCGCCGAGCTCGTGATGTTCTGGTTCGGGCTGATCGCCTACGCGACGGCGGGCGCGGCCGCACTGGGCGCCCTGCTCGCCCGGCGCGACTCGCTCCCGCACTTCATCCGGATCTTCACCGCGGTGGGCGTCCTCGCACACGGGGCGTTTCTCGTCCACGCCGCGGCGCGCACGCACGCCTGCCCGATGTTCCACCTGTTCGAAGCCTGCGTTTTCGCCGCGGCGCTTGCCGCCGTCGCCGCGCTCGCCGTCGATGTCCGCTTCGAGATGCCCGCCATCACGGCCGCGGTTTCGCCGCTCGCCGTCGCCGTTTCTGGAACGCCCTACCTGCGCATGTTCCACACCGCGCCTGCGGCCGTCCCGGACAGCGCCATTACCCCTTTTCACATCGCTCTCGTGGCCCTCGCGTATGCCGCGTTCCTGCTCGCATTTGCGACCGGCGCGATCTACCTGCTCCAGGAACGCCTGCTCAAACACCACGCATCGGGGCCTCTCGTCTCCGCCCTTCCCTCCCTCGAGGCCGCAAACGCCGTCAACTCCTCTTCCGTCATGGCCGGATTCGTCCTGCTCACCGTCGGAATTGCCTTCGGCCTGACGCGCGCCGTTCTCCTCGACAAGCCGTTCCTGGACGACGGACGCGCCCTGGGCGGCCTCGTCACATGGCTCTGCTACGGCGGGCTCGTCGCCATGCGCTTCACCCGCGGTTACCACGGCCGCTCCGCCGCCCGGATGTCGATCTGGTCGTTCGCCGTCGCCGCTTTCACCCTGTTCGGCGCTTCCATCCTCGGCACGGGAGTCCACCACCCGTGACCGAGATCCAGGTCATCGGCCTCAATCACCGCAACGCACCCGTCGAGATGCGCGAAAAAGTCGCGGTGCCGGCACAGGAAGCGGCGCGGTTCCTCGCGCAGCTCCGTGAAAAGCCGTCCGTCGAAGAGGCGCTCCTGATCTCGACGTGCAACCGGGTGGAAGCCTGGATGGCCGGGAACCCGGAGGCCGCGGCGCCGCGCGCCGTGTCCCTCATCGCCTCCCGCAGCGGCCTCCCCCCCGGCGCGCTTCAGCCGTTCGTCTACGACCTCCGCGGCGAAAAAGCGGTCTCGCACCTGTTCTCCGTCGCCTCCTCGCTCGACTCGATGATCGTCGGCGAAACGGAAATCCTCGCCCAGGTGAAGGACGCGTACCGGATCGCGACGGAAGCGGGGAGCGTCGGGAAGCTGTTTCACAGGCTGTTCCAGAAGGCGTTCAACGTCGCCAAGGCAGTCCATACGCGAACTCGGATTGCGGAGGGAAAGCTCTCCGTCGCAAGCGTCGCGGTCGAGCTTGCGGAGAAGGTTTTCCGCGAATTGAAGCAGAAGCGAGTGCTCGTTCTCGGGGCGGGCGAAACCGGCGAGCTGACGGCGCGCTGCCTGCGCGACCGCGGCGTGCTGCGCGTGACGATCGCGAACAGGACGGAGGAACGTGCCGCGGCGGTCGCGGAGAGGCTGGGCGCCTCGCCCCTTTCCCTCGAGGCCCTGCCCCGGGCGCTGGGCGACGCCGACATCGTCGTCGCCTGCGCTTCGGTGGAAAGACCGCTCATCACCGCCGGCATGCTGCGGGCTGCGATGGCCGAGCGAGGAGGAACGCCGATGTTTGTCGTGGATATCGGGGTCCCGCGGAACGTGGAGGACGCGGCAGAACGCATCCCCGACCTGTACGTCTACAACATCGACGACCTGAAAAGCGTTGTCGAGCGGAACGCGGCCGGCCGCCGCGCGAAGCTCGACGAGGGCCGTCGCATGGTCGAGCAGGAGGCGCGCGCGTGGTCCACGGCGCAACAGGAGCTGTGATCCGGCTGGGGACTCGCGGAAGCGCGCTTGCGAGGGCGCAGGCGGCCGGCGTGCGAGGGCGGCTCGAGGCCGCCGGCGCAACAGTAGAAACCATCGTAATCCGGTCCAGCGGCGACGCTTCGCAGGACCTCCCGGTGGAACAGATCGGTGTCGGGGTCTTCACCAGGGAGCTCGAAGAGGCGCTTCTCGACCGCCGGATCGACGTCGCCGTGCATTCGCTGAAAGACCTTCCGTCCCGGACGGCCGCCGGGCTGTCGCTGGCGGCGGTCCCGGAGCGCGAAGACCCTCGCGACGCCGTCCTGGGCCGCCCGCTGGCCGCTCTTACCCCGGGCTCCCGTGTCGCCACCTCCAGCCCCCGCCGCCAGGACTGGCTCGCCCGACGCTTTCCCGCCCTGCGCGCCGTTCCAGTACGCGGAAACGTGGATACCCGGGTCCGGAAACTGGATGCCGGAGATTTCGAAGCGCTTCTCATGGCATTCGCGGGTTTGAGGCGGCTTGCGCTCGACGGGAGGATCGCGGAGATGATCCCTCTCGACGACCTGATCCCGCCCGCGGGACAGGCGGCGCTCGCCGTGGAGACGCGCGCCGGGGAGGAAGCGCTGGCCTCCGGGATCGACGACGCCGCCGTTCACGCCGCCGTCGATGCCGAGCGTGCGCTATTCCGGCTGCTCGGGGCAGGCTGCCGGACGCCGCTGGGGGCGCACGCTTCGTGGCGGAGCGGAAAGCTGTGGCTTCGGGCGGACCTCGCCGGGCTGCGGGCGGAGGCCGTGGGAAGCGGGCCGGAAGAGGCGGCCCGGGGTGCGGCCGACCTGCTGCTCGCGGGGGGCGCGGAGGGAATCGTCCGGAAGTGGAGGTAGCCGGGCATGCCGGCAGTTCATTGAATACTTGAACAATTGATCAACAATTCATTTGACGTGCTGCCGGCCTCCCGGGACAATCCGGTTCATGAGCATCCGACGCCCCGTCCATGCGCCGTCCTCTCGAGTTCTCCGTGACGCCGAACGCATTTTCTCCGCGCTTGCCGACCGCACCCGGCTGCGCCTGCTGTGCGCGCTCATGCGCTCCCGCGAGTCCCGCGTCACGGACCTGGCCGCTTCCCTCGGGTGCAGCATTTCAGCGCTTTCCCACCAGCTCTCGAAACTGCGCGACCGCCGGATCGTCACTGCGCGCCGCGACGGCCGGGTGGTGTGGTACGCGCTCTCTGACGCCCACGTCGCCACGGTCCTGAAACAGGGACTCCGCCACGCGGCACACCCATGAACACCGTTTTCCCCCTCCCCGCGCTCATCGCTTCCCGCTGCGGACGCTGCGAGGGCGAGCTCGTCGCCTCGATTCGGACGCTTCCCGGCGTCCGCGAGGCACGGGTCGACGCGGATGCCGAGGCGCTGGCGGTGGAGTTCGACGAATCCGCCTGGACGCGCGAGCGGCTTTCGGAGGAAGCCCGATCGGTTGCCCGGGCGATCGCCGAGAAGGCGTGGCACGGGACGTGGTACGTGAGCGGAATGGACTGCCCTGGGTGCGGCGTCGGCATCTCGAAGGCGGTCATGCGCGTGCAGGGTGTCGCCTGGGCTGAGGTCGATTTCGGGGCCGGCCGGCTCGTGGCGGACGCGGAGCGCGACGCGGGCCCGCGCGTAGCCGAGGAGATCCGCCGGCTTGGCTACGGCGTTTCCGACCGCCCGCCCGGCCGCGCTGAGGCCGGCAGGGCGGCCACCGCGCCCCGCCTCCCACGCTCCGCCGTCCTTCCCCCGGCGCTCGCCGCCGCTCCCCTGGCCGCGGGCTTCGCCTTCCAGTGGACCCGCTTCCCCTCCGCATCCGTCGCTTGCTTCGCCGCCTCCCTCGCGCTCTGCGGCCTCCCGGCAATGGTCCGGGGCCTGCGAATGGCATGGAAGTCCCGGTCCTTCGACATGTTCCTCCTCATGAGCACGGCCTGCGCAGGAGCTGCGGCACTCGGGGACTGGGCGGAAGCCGCAACCGCCATGTTCCTGTTCTCCGTCGGAACCCTGCTGGAAGCCCTGACGTTCGGGCGCGCACGCGAAGCCATCCGCGCACTGGTCGAACTCGCTCCGCGCGATGCGACGGTCCGGCGCGACGGGCGCGAGGAACGCATCCCCGTCGGAGAACTCACCCCCGGCATGATCGTCTTTGTCAGGCCCGGCGAACGCTTCCCCGCCGATGGGCTTGTCGCCACGGGCGAATCGTCCGTGAGCGAAGCGTTCATCACGGGAGAGGCGGCGCCCGTCGAGAAGTCGCAGGGATCCGCTGTCTACGCCGGGACCTTGAACGGCCGCGGCGCGCTGGAGATCCGCGTCACGCGCGCGGTCGCCGACGCGACCGTCAACCGCATCGTCGATCTCGTCGAGAAGGCCCAGTCCCGCCGAGCGCCGTCGCAGCGCTTCGTGGACCGCTTCGCGCGCGTCTACACGCCCGTCGTCTTCCTGCTCGCAGCAGGCGTCGCCGTCATCCCCCCCCTGGCCCTCGGCGCCGCGTGGACCCCGTGGCTCGGCCGCGCGCTCACTCTTCTCGTCGTCTCGTGTCCGTGCGCCCTCATCCTTTCCACGCCCGTCACGATCCTTGCCGCCATCTCCTCCGCGTCGCGCCGCGGGGTTCTCTTCAAGGGCGGCGCCGCGCTCGAAGCGCTCGGCCGCGTGCGAGCCGTCGCGTTTGACAAGACGGGCACACTGACGGAAGGCGCGTTCGAAGTTTCGGCGGTAGTGGCGTTCGGCGTCTCCGAAGAGGAGTTGCTGCGCCGCGCTGCGGTCGCCGCGCTCGCCGGGGAGCACCCGCTTTCGAAAGCCGTCGTCGCCCGCGCCCACGGCGAGGAAATCCGCCCTGAAGGCGCCAAACTCTACGAGGCAATCCCGGGGCTCGGCGCCCGCGTTGACATCGGCGGCGTCGAGCACCTGTTCGGCTCGCTCAGGTTGTTGCGGGAAAAGGGATTCCCGGCCGGTCCGGCGGAGGCCGCAGTCGCGCGATTCGAGGCCGAAGGCCGTACGTGCGCCGTGCTCGCCACTTCCGAAGGCCCCGTCGGAGTCCTGGCGTTCGCAGACAGGGTCCGCGACCACGCCTCAGCGGCCATCCGCGGACTGCGCAGCGCGGGAATCACCAGCGTTTCGATGCTGACCGGTGACTCCGAAGCGGCGGCGCGCGCCGCCTCCTCATCGCTCGGCCTGGACGAGATTCGCTCGGGCCTCCTTCCGCAGGACAAGCTGGCAGCCGTCGCCGCGCTTCGCGCGCTTCATGGCCGTCTGGCCATGGTCGGCGACGGGGTAAACGACGCCCCGGCGCTCGCCGCCTCCGACGTGGGCATCGCCATGGGCGCCGCCGGCTCCGATGTCGCCCTCGAGGCCGCCGACGTTGCCCTCATGTCCCCCGACCTGCGCCAGCTCCCCTTTGCCGTCCGCCTCGGCCGCCTGGCGACTCGCGTCATCGCACAGAACATTGTGCTGTCGGTCGCGTTCAAAGCCGCGTTCCTCGTCCTCGCCTCCGCAGGCCTCGCCAACCTCTGGATGGCCGTCGTCGCGGACGTCGGCGTCTCCCTCCTTGTGATTTTCAACGGGCTCAGGCTGATGCGGGAGCACACCGCGGAATGCTGCGAGGACACCCGATGACTTCGCGCCGCGCCTTCGTCGCAGCGTACGCTCTCCTTTTCCTCTTCACCGCTTTCCAGTCCGTCCGCCGCGTCTACACCCTCAAGACCGACTATGACGGATTCTGGCGCGCGGGCCGCGCCGTCCTGGACGGGCATGATCCCTACGAGCGGATCCCGGGCCCGGAAGCCGACCGGCTGATGTTCCCCGGACTTCGCAAAACCGGGCCGGTCAAGCTGGATGACCTGGAGACGGACTCGGCAGTAACTCGCTACTTGCCGTTCTTCGGCATCCTCATGGCTCCCTTCGCTCTCCTCCCGATGGACGCCTCCTGTCTCCTCTGGCACTGCTTTTCGTTCGCCGCGCTGCTCTTCTCACTGAAGTGCGCCTTCCGGCTTTCGGGCCGCGAGCGGCCGCTCGATTCCGGGGACGCCCTCGCAGTCCTGATTGCGACCGCGGTATTCTGGGCGGATGCATTCACGATGGGCCAGATCGGCATCGTGACACTTGCGCTCTCGCTGGCGGCTGTCGACCTCGCCCGGACGAGGCCGTGGATCGGGGGGGCGCTGGCCGGTCTCGCGGCGGCAATCAAGGTCACGCCGGCAATCGTCGGGGTGTACTTCCTCATGAAGAGGCGCTGGGCCGCCGCCGCCGCCTGCGCCGCGGCCTTCGTACTTCTCTGCGCGCTGGCCGTCCCGGTCTGGGGAGCCTCGAGGTCCCGGGAACTTCACGAACGGTGGCTCAGCGAAAGCGCTTCCACAACCGGCTCCAGGTTCTTCGAACTCCGCGAGTCCGTCCGGTACAACAACCAGTCGCTCCACGCATGGGCCGCACGGGTCTTCATGGATGTGAATGCCGGGAAGAGCAGCAAGCCCTTCCAGGTCAATCTCACGAATCTGTCGCCGGGGACGGTCGCATGGATCGTCCGCGCGCTTCAGCTGCCGCTCGCCATCCTGTGCCTCCTGGCATTCCTGGCTCGCCGCAACGGTGAAGCCATGTCGCTTCCCGAGGCAGGGCTGCTCTGCGCCGTCACAACCTTCGTCTCGCCGGTCGCGTGGACATTTCACCTCGCGGTGATCCTTCCGTCGGTGGTCTGCCTGCTAGACCGCCGCCAGGACCCGGAATTCCGCAGGTGGCTCTTCACAACGGTCCTGCTCGAGCTTGGAATCGTCCATCCCTGGACGCGAGCGATCGGCCTGCCAATGTTCGCGTGCCTCGCGGCGACGCTGGGAGCGTGGCGCGCCGCCATGAAGGACCGCGCGGCGCTTCCGACATCCTGATGGGACGGGCCGGGCGGTCCGCGCTGATCAAGTCATTGTCCTTTTCCGCAGGGCGTGAACAAAATCTGGCGGGTCGGGCGGAGTCGGCCCGAAAAATAAGAACCCTGCGAATAGTGATGGCTGGGCCGACGCAGCCTGATCCGCCGGATTTTGTTCACGCTCTGAGCCCTATAGCCACCAGGGCGCCTGCCAGGGCAGCTTCAGCCAAGGCGTCAGTCCGGCCGCCTTCGCCGCGAGCACTGCGCCGACGGCCAGCACGAGCATCCAGATCCCCCACTCGTGGTTCCGCACCAGCGCATGCTTGAAATCGAACTCGGTCGGTTCCTTTGAGTCATAGGGCACCAGGCGCGGAACCAGGCTGCTCACCGAGACGACGTAGTTGGCGTAATCGGTGCCGAAGCGCCGCAGGAGCCGCTGCCCTTCCTGCCGCTGTTTGCGGGGCATCACGAAGAGGTGAAAGACGACGTGGAACGCGACAAGCATTCCGAAATTCCCGGCTGCGGTGAGCAGGCCCGTGACGCACAGCATCGAGCCGAAGTACATGGGGTCGCGAAGAAAGCGGTACGGGCCGCCGGTCGAGAGCTTGTCGTTCTTGATGAGACAGCCGGCGCTCCAGAGACGCATGGCAAGCCCGGCGACCGTCAGGCCGGCGCCGAGGGCAAGCACCCACGGCGGAAGTTTCTCCGGCCGCGCAATGGCGAGCCAACCCACGCCGATCGGGATGATCAGGCCGTTGCGCCAGGTGATTTCGGACGGGCGAATCATGGTGAATTCCGAATGAAGCCGGCAATTCTCGCCAACAGGAGGTGAAAGCCGGGAAATCGCTTCATGACTCTTGCGTGAACGCCGCCATCCGTGCGTACGCCTCCAGGCCCGACCTCAGTTTCTTCACTTCCACCGACTCGTCCGTCACGTGGCATCCCGCTTCCTCTGCTGGAGAATACCCCACGGTGGGGATCCCTGCCGCACTCGTCAAGCGCCCGTCCGTTGCGAACTTCCAGATGCCGACGCGCGGGGAGCGTCCCGTTGAGGCCCGGACCGCCGCGGACACGCGATGGACCAGCGCATGCCCCCGCTCCGTCTCAAACCCCGCCTGCGTTGTCGAGACTCCCCTTTCCTCGTAGCCGGTCCAGGAACGATAGTCCTTCGAGGGAAGATCGACCTCGAAGAATCCACCGATGTTTTTTTTGAGCCAGCGCCCGGCATCCGCGGGGCACTCCACCGTCGTCCTCCAGTCCAGGAACACCTTCGTCACTCCCGGGATCACGTTGGAAGAAGTTGCGTCCACCTGCACCAGGGTCGGGGCAATCGTGGAGGGACCGAGAAGCGCGTGCACGGGCAGCTTCGCCACGGCCTTTTCCAGTTTAGCGAGGAAGCGCGCAGCGGCGTAGTTCGGGTTCCTCGCAAGCCTGGGCATCGAAGCATGCCCCGCCTTGCCCCGGAACGTGACCCACACGGCCATGCGCCCCCGATGCCCGATCCGCACCTGCCCATCCGTCGGCTCTCCGATCACGCACAGGTCGGGCCTGCGTCCCTTGCGCAGCAGGAACCGCGTCCCCAAACCACCCGTCTCCTCCATCACCACGGCTGCCACGACGACGTCTCCGTCCGGTATCACGCCGCACCGCTTCAACGCGCCCCCGGCGTACACCATCATGGCGAGCGCGCCCTTCATGTCCGTCGCGCCGCGCCCCCACAACCTCCCGCCGTCGATGGCGCCCGAAAACGGTCCCCCTCGCCGCCACGCCTTGTCCTCGCCCGGCGACACGTGGTCCATGTGCCCGTTGAGCATCAGGACCGGCCCTCCCCCTCCGCGAATCGTCCCCACGACGTTTCCCGCGCGATCCTGCTCCACCGAGTCATACCCGAGATCCGTCATCTCCCGTGCCACGAGCCGCGCCATCGCTTTCTCTTCGCCGGGCATCGAAGGAGTCCGCACGAGGCGGCGGGCGAAGTCCAGCGCCCCGGGAAACGAAGCCGCGCAGCACGCGCGAAGGTTCACGGAACGTAGCACCAGAGGAGCCTCCCGCCGCGAGTCTTGATTTCGTATTCCCCGAGCGCCGCAGGCATCAGGAACGTCTGCCCTTTCTTCCACTTGTGCGACTTTCCGGCGACGACGAACTCCCCCTGCCCCTCCACCGCCATGAAGACGTAAAACCGCGTCGGGTCCCCGGACCAGGAAGCCTTCCCGGCAAGCGTGAGCGACTCGAGGACGAACCGACCGCACCAGACCAGCACTTCCCTCTTGCCCTTCCCGGTTCCGCGCTTCACTTTCATCATCTCGTACGTCCGCAGATTCTCCCGCACTTCCGCCGACTTGCACTTCGCCAGCCCGGTCGTGTGCCAGTCGATCGCCGAGAGACCCTTCTCGAGCTGAAGCGATCTTCCGCCTCTCCCCCAGTCCCACAGGCGATAAGTCGTGTCGGAGTTCTGCTGGAATTCGGCGAACGTCACGTCTTCCGCGGCGTGAACGGTCCCGGGCGGCATCAGGATGATGTCCCCTTCCGAGAGCGGGAAAACGTTCATGCAACTGCCGGCTTCTCCTTTGGCCAGGGCCGCGGAGAACTTTTCGCGGGTCATCCCGGGAACCAGCCCCTTGTACAGCCGCGCCTTTGGCCCGGTGGCGAGCACGATCCAGGCCTCGATCTTGCCGGGGACGCCTTCTCCCTCCGCAATCGCCGCGAATTCGTCGCTCGGGTGGACCTGGATGGACATCGGGGACGCGACGTCGATTATCTTCACGAGAAGAGGGAAGTTCCCGCGCCACCCTCCGGCGATGTCGCGGCCGAGGATTTCGACGGGAAACTTCTCCAGCAGGGCACGAAGAGACTTGCCCTTGAACGGCCCGTCGGCCACCACGGAAACCGCGCCTTCGCGGCAGGCGACTTCCCAGGACTCACCGATGTTTTTTTTGGCAGGAAGCGGTTTTCCCAACGCTGCAGCAAGCCGGCGTCCGCCCCAGGGCTTCTCGACCAGGATCTCCCGGAAACGCAGGGGGATTCGGGGGAAAGGGGGGGCGGCCATGGGGTCCGGATGATACTGGAAGGAACTCAGGGGCGCGATCAGGACCCTGCGGGCTATTCCGACTCCGGCGCCGCTTCCGTGCCGACTTCCTCCTTCAACTCCCCCGCCTTCGCGGGCAACAGCCCCTTCGCTTCTGCAATCCCCAGCGCCACGGACGAAGACAGCAGGGCGAGAGCGATACCTCCGCAGACGTCGGAGAAGAAGTGGACGCCGACATAGAGTCGCGTGAGCGCGACCCCGGCTGCGAACAGGTAGAACGCGGGGCGCAGGCGGGGCAGGAAAGCGGACAGGACGATGGCTGCTGCGAATGCGCCGTTGGTGTGGTTGCTCGGAAACGACGCGTCGTGGGCGACGGTCAGCGCGACGAAATCCTCGAGCGACTTGTAGGGGCGATCCCGGTTGACGACGATTTTCACGAGCGATCCGATGGCGAGGGAGGCGCCGGTCGTCGCGCCCACGATCAGCGACTGCTGCCATTTCTTCACGAACGCCAGCCCGGCACAGGTGATCCAGACGAACGCGCCCAGCGTCCACGCGTTGGTCGTGCCCAGGACGGCCGCATTCAGCCCGCCCTGACGGTGAGCCTCGAACCATTGCGACACTGCCGCGTCCGCGGGAAGAGCGAGCGCCGTCATCGCGCAGGCGGCGAAAAACGCCCCGACTCTCCACCGCGACATCTTCACTTTACGGCTGAGCCCGCGAGTTTTTCAATTTCGTCGATGGACTTCGGGATCCACGCCGAGAGATTCTCCGCGCCGTCCTTCGTC
This sequence comes from Planctomycetota bacterium, assembly GCA_038060895.1. GTDB lineage: Bacteria > Planctomycetota > MHYJ01 > WSZJ01 > WSZJ01 > WSZJ01. Next base: position 328,710 of record JBBTCT010000009.1, on the reverse strand, counting down.
ACCACGAACACGTCCTCGATCCGGACGCCGATTCCTTCGTCCGCGAGGTACACGCCCGGTTCGACGGTGACGACCATTCCCGGCTCCAGCCGCGTCGCGTAACTCCCGACGTCATGGACCTGCATCCCCACCCAGTGCCCCGTCAAATGCGGCATCTTTCCGGCAAACCCGAGATCGTCCAGTGTCCGGCGGGCCACGGCGTCCACTTGCAAGAGTGTCGTGCCTGGTTTGATCGCCGCAATCCCCGCCTTTTGCGCGGCCAGCACCGCTTCGTAGACCTCACGCTGCCGCTTCGTAAATTTGCCGGAAGCAGGAAATGTCCGCGTCACATCGGCGGCATACATGCCGAACTCCGCCCCCGTGTCCACCACGACCAGCTCGTTCCGGTCCAGCTGCTCCCCGTTTTCCGTGTAGTGCACCATGGTCCCGTTCATTCCGCTTCCGACAATGGACGGAAACGCAAGCCACTCCGCTCCCCCGTCCAGGTATCCCTGCTCCAGCAACACCTGGAATTCCCGTTCCTTCATCCCGGGAGTCGCCTTCGCCATCGCCGCTATCAGGGAATCCCCCGTGATCTTGAGCGCCTGTCGCAGGAGCCCCAGTTCCACGTCGTCTTTCACCAGCCGCATTCGCGCCAGCCGCGACTCCAGCCCCTGCACGTCCGGATAGTCCAGCTTCTCTTTCATCTTCCGCACCCAGCCCTCGCGCCATTCCGACTGGCCAAAAGGATCGCCGAACTCCCGCTTCTCGCCCGGCGAGTTGAACGTCGAGTAGAACTCGTAGCGGCCTCCCGGCATCCAGAGCCCCTCCGTGAAGTACCGTCCCGCAGCGAGTTTCAGCTGACTGACAGGGGTGACTTCCGCGAAGCCTTCCGGTGCCGCCCGCGTGCCGTCTCCTTCGAAGAGCCACGCCCCCTCCCTGGTCATGGCAAGGACAGCGTCGGGCCAGTCAAGCCCGGTCAGGTACCAGAAGTCATTGTCCTGGCGGAAGTGCTCCGCGGCGGGAGCCGCCGGCACAAGTGCCAGCCCTTTTCCCAGGTGCTTCTGCAGCCTCTCGCGCCGCGCCGGGTAAGGAGCCTTCGCGGGGTCCGGTGGATCGGCGCAAACAAAGGAGGCGCCCAGGAACAACAGCAGAAGGCTCCGGGCTGGAAGCATCGATGGGTCTCCAGGCTTTTCTCAAGCCTGAAAAATTGGGAGGTACTGGTAAGGAACGGCCAGCGTCAGGACCGCGAACGCGGTGCAGTACGTGCCGTCGTATTCTCCCTGCCAGGAGCCGTCCCCCTGCTGCGTCTTGATGTACTCGTCCCGCATCGTCGGGAACCAGTCCTCCCAGAACTGCCCTCCCGCGTAGTACGCCGCCATCGTCGAGTACAGGTTGCCGTAGAACTTGTGGCCCCAGTTCCCGCCGACCTGGTTCTGCCGGTTCTTCTTCAGGAACTCCAGCCCCTTCTTGACTTCCTTGGCTTCGTATTCGCCGAAGAGCTGCATCGAGGCCACGGCGCCCGCCGTGAGCGGGAACGTGCCGCCACCGCCTCCTCCCTGAAGGGAGTACTTGAACGAACCGTCCGGGTTGGCCGACTTCTTGAGGTACCCGATGCCCTTCTCGATCACTTTCTTGTCGACCTGGAAGCCGGCATTGCGGCAGGAGCGGAGCGCCATGACTTCCGCCACCGTGACCGAGCCCTCGTCGTAGGTCGGCTCCGGCACATATCCCCATCCGCCGAGTTGCGTCTGAGAGTAGGCGATGATCCCGACCGCCTTCTTGATCGCGCTCTCCATCTTCGTCCGGGTGTCGTCGTCCATCTTCATCATCCCGTAAGCCTCACCCAGGAACATCGACGCGAACCCATGGCCGTGCATCCGCGACTGGTCCCCCGCCGGCTCCGAGATGTATCCCTTACGCGAACTCTTGCTGCAGTTCAGGATGTAATTGATCGCCTTCTGCACACATTCGCCGTACTTGCCGCGCCCCGGTTGGTGCCCCTCCGCCAGAAACGCACACCCGGCCAGCGACGTCACCGCGACCTGCACGCTTCCTCCCCACGAGCCCTTCTTGCTGTCCTGCACCTTCCGCAGGTACTCCAGCCCCTTCCGCGTCGCCGCAATCTGCCCTTCGGTGATCAGGTTCTTGCGCTCAACCGGCGGCGGCTCGGCCGGCTTGTCTTCGCCGAGGGCGCGTGAAGCGGCCCCCGCGAACGGCAGGGCGGCGAGTCCAAGGGAGCGGGTGAGGAAGCTGCGGCGATCGAAGAGGGACACTGTTGCGTTCCTTAAATGCGGCCTGCAAAAAAGCCCGCGCAGTCCCGAAGGATCCGCGCGGGCGGCGCTGGCCTTCTGGGTCTGCTACTCCTGGCTCAACATCTTCGAGTACTCGAGAAGCTTCTCGCGGTAGTCGCCCTTGACGTTGCGGAAGTCATCGTCGGCCTGGCTGAGCTCGTCGCGGAGGCGATCGGGCAGGTTTCCCCAGCGATCCTTGAGTTCTGAAGTGCGGTCGACCAGCGGCGTGTCGTCGTGCGATCCGCTCGGGTTGTAGGGCGCGGTCGCAGGATTGCTGGCAGTCTTGGGATTCGCATTCTTCGGCGTCTTCTGCTTGCTCCCAGCCTGGGAGGTTTTCTTGTCGGAGCAGCTGCCCCCTCAGTCGCCTTCCTTCGCGGCCTTGATCAGCTTTTCGAGGCCCTGGACAGCGGCTTCCTGCTCGTTCTTGCCGCCTTCGAAGATACGGGACATGTCGTCGATCGCCTTCTTCTGCAGGTCCTGGGCGTCGATCAGTCGCTTCACGTCGTCGATCGCGTTGCCCTGCGCATCCGTCGCCTTCCAGCCGTTGATGTCGGCGAGGCTCTTTTCAGCATCCTTCATATCGCCGACGATCGTCTCCAGCGTGCCCAGCACATCGATTTGTTCCTCTTCCATCTCCTCTTCGTCACTTCCCGGCAGCGCCTCTTCTTCACCCTTCGGCCCCTCCGGGAATTCCTCTCCGGGGTCCGCAAAGGCCGGGAACGACAATCCCAGCGAAAGGACTCCGCTCAGCACCAGGTTCCATCTCATGGTCGTTCCTCCGATTCCTGCTGGTTAGACGCCCGACGGGTGCACCTCGTTCACTCTATTATTCGGACGCCCCGAGGAGCCGGCTGTACTCCATCAGCTTCTCGCGATACGTCCCTTTCGTGCTCCTGAACTCGTCGTCGGCCTGGCTGATTTCGTCTCTCAGTCTATCAGGAAGGCTTCCCCACCGTTCGGTCAATTCGCCTGTCCGCTCGCGGGCGCCAGTCTCCGGATTGCCGGAAGGATTGTAGGGCTGCTGCGCCGGGTTCGACGGCTTGTTCGGCTTCTGCTGCCCGGGCTGCTTCTGCTGCTGCTCTTTCTTCTTCTGCTGCTCTTTCCCCTCGCCCTGCCCCTCCTGCTCCTTCGCCGCCTTGATCAGTTTCTCCAGCCCCTCGACCGCCTGGCCCTGCCCTTCCTTCGACCCGGTGAAAATCTTCTCCATCTCGCGGATCGCCTTGTCCTGCAGATCCTTTGCATTCACCAGCTTCTCGATCTCCTCGATGACGTTTCCCTGCTTGTCGGTCGCCTTCCACGATCCCGCCTGGGCCAGGGAAGACTCCGCGTCCTTCATCTTCGAGATGATCTCGTCGAGCGTCTTCAGCGGGTCGATCTCCGCCTCCTCCATCTCCTCCTCGTCCGAGCCCGGAAGAGCCTCTTCGCCTTCCGCCGCGGGACCGTCCGGGAATTCCTCGTCGTCCGCCCACGCCGGGACCATCAGGGCCGCCGCCAGGGCGCCGGCCGTCGCGAAACGCAGCACGTTCGTGATGATGTTCATGGTTATTTCCCGCCTCCCTGCATTTTCTCTTTGATTTTGTCCGTGAATTCACGGGTGAGCTCAGCGATATGCCCCTGCTCCGCACGGAGCCGGGCAAGAATGGCCTTCTGCACGGGATCCAGCTCCTTGTGCGCTTCCTTCGTCGATTCGGCCGAGAAGCGCTCCGTCTTCTTCTTGAGCGAAACCTGCATGGTCTTCAGGAGCTTGAGCTCGGCCACGTCCGGGATCAGCGGCCCGCCGCCACCGCCGCCTCCGCCCTGCTGCTGCTGCTTCTTCTTGCGGCGCTGGCGCTCCTTCTCGAGCGCCTGCACGAGCTCCTTCAGCCGCGTGAGCACGTCCAGCTGCAGTTCCTGCGTGTACTCGCCGACTTCCTGCTTCCCGAGCTCCTCGGCGATGGCCCCCATGTCGTCACGGCACGTCTCGAGGATCCACTCCGCGACAGTCGACTTCTCCTCCTCGGTCTTGGCCCGGACTTCCTCCGACTGCTTCTTCAGCTCTTCCTGCTCGTTCTTGATCTTGCGCACATCCATCTGGCCTTTGCGGTCGAGATCGCCCTCCTTCACCTTGATCGCATCCAGCCGGCGCGTTTCATCGTTGATGCGCTGCTGCTTCTCCACCAGCTCCCTCAGCTTGTTCTCCATCTGCTGGAGCTGCTCTTCCTGCAGCTGCTGCGCGTACTGCCGCTCCGCTTCTTCCAGGTCCTCCAGCGCCTTCTGCATGTCTTCTTCCGTCTTCTCGCTGTCCTCCTGCGACTTCTGCGTATCCTGCTTCTGCTGGCTCTGCCCCGTCTGCCCGGCCGACTTCGACGCCTCTCCGAGCGACGCCGCCGACTTCTTCTCCGGCACCTTCGCAGCATTCTCCTGCATCTTTTTCAGCTGCTCTTCGATCTTCCGCTGACGTTCCTTCAACTGCTCGAGCCGGCGCTTCTGCTCCTCCGTCAACTCGCGCTGGCTCAGCTTCTCCAGCTCCTTCTTGGCTTCTTCCAGCGCCTTCTTGGCCTGCGCCTGGTTCGCCTGCGCGCTCTCGTTGTCCTTCTGCTCCATCTGCTTCCCGGCCTTCTTCATCTCGCCGGAAGCCTGGTCGGTCTTCTGGCCGGCTTTGCTCATCGAAGCGGCGCCCTGCGGATCCTTGTCTGCGTTCTTCTTGGCCACTTCTTCCATCTTCTCGGCCAGGTCCTTCATCTTCTTCTCGAGCTCAGCCTGCTTGTCGGCGACTTCCTTCGCCTTCTTTTCCTGGCCTTCCTTCGAAGCGGCCAGCGCCTTCTTCATCTTGTCCAGCGCGTCGGCGGCCTTCTGCAGATCTTTGCTCGCCTGCTGCTGGTTGTCCTGCGACTCGGACGACTTGCCGTCGCTCATCTTCTGGGAAGCGTCGCCCATCTCCTGGCTGGCGCTCTTGGTCGACTTGGAAGCCTGGTCCGCGGCCTTCTTCATGTCGCCGTTCTCGCCGGACTTCTGCCCCATCTCGTGCAGCTGCTTGGCCAGCTCGTTCGCCTTGTCCTGCAGGTTCTGCTGCTTTTTGGCGACCTCGCTCATCGCCTTGGCGTCCTTCTGCGCAAGCTGGGCCTCGAGCTGCTCCAGCTTCTCCTTCGCCTGGTTGAGCGAACTGAGCGCCTGGTCCTGGTTCGACTTGGCGCCCGACGGGTTCTTCTGGCCCAGTTCCTGCTCGGCCTTCTTCATGTCGCCGGAAGCACCCTTGGTCTTCTCGCCGGCTTCCTTGAGGGCGTCCTTGGTGGGCTTGCTGGCCGATTCCTCACCGACCTTGGACATCTGGTCGGCGAGCTTCTGCGTCGCTTCCTTCAGATCGCCCTGCGCCTTGGCCTGGTCGGCCAGATCCTGCTCGCGATTCTTCTCGGCATTGGCCATCTCGTCCTTCAGGGCCTGCTTCGCCTTCTCGAGCGCGTCGGAGGCCTTCTGCTCGTTCTGCTGCGCGAGGCCGGGCGTCTCGTCCTCGAGGTCCTTGGCAGCCCGGTCCATCGCCTTCTTCGCGTCGGAGAGCGCCTTCTTCGCCTCGTTCGAACCCTTTGTCTCCGGCATGCCGTCCAGCTTCTCGCCGGCGCGCGCCGTGTCCTTCGAGTTCTTCTCCTGCGCTTTCTGGATCGAACCCATCTTCTGCGCTGAATCCTCGTCGGCGGCTTCCTTCGTGCGCTTCTGGATCGCTTCCTGTTCTTTCTGGATCTTCTCGATGGCTTCGATCGCTTCCTTCGTCGTCTGCGCGCCTTCGGCGGACGCCTTCGCCTTCGCAATCGCGTCTTCCTGTTTCTTGATGACGTCCTTCAGGCCCTTGACCGCGTCGGCCAGGTCGCGCACTTCCTTCGACTGCGCGTCCTTCGTCTCGTTCTGAAGCTTGTCCTGCTCGGCCTTGAGCGCTTCGAGCTCCTTCTTCGCCGCCTCGATGTCCTTTTCCATCCCGGCTGTGTCATTTTGTTTGAGCGTGTCCTCGAGCGCCTGCTGTTCCTTGATCGCGGCGTCGAGCTTCTCCTTCATCTCGGCGGTGTCCTGCTCCCGCTCTTTGTTCATCTCTTCGGTCTTCTTGGTGGTGTCGTTCTGTTCCTTCTGGATTCCTTTCAGCTCGGCGATCAATTTCCGGATCGCCTCGAGCTTCTTCTTCAGGTCGCCCTCGTTGTTCCGGTTCTCGAGAATGTCGAGAATCACCTGGAGGTCGCTCACGATCTCTTCCTGCTGCTCGATCGCCGTTCCCATCTTGGCCTCGGCGATGTTGGCGATGACCTTCCTGATGTCTTCCTCAAGAAGCGATCCCTGGAGTGCCTGGCCAGCGGCGTAGAGCCGCGCGGCCGCCTCGGGTTCTTTCTCCTGGAGCCCATCGGCGACGCGCTTCATCTTGTCCTTCAGGTCGTTAACTCGCTTCTCGATCTCCTTCTCGCGTTCGAGCACGACGCGATTGGCGTTCCCGCCCTGGTCGTCCGCGTACAGATGCGCGGTGACGAGAACGCACAGGGCGAGCCCCGTGCTGATGAGTCCGGCGAATCTGCGCATGGCGATCTCCTTCTGGCCCCCGGTTTCGTTACTTGGTGCGTCTCATTTCGTCGAGGTTCCCCTTGACCTTCTGGAGCAGCTCGCGCACGTAGCGCACAACCTCCAGGTAGGTCTCGTACTCGGTCAGGAGAGCCAGGACGGTGGTCAGGTCGGTGAGGATGTCTTCCTGCTTAATGGAAGTGTCCTGCAATTTGTTCATGCGATCTTTCGCCTGCCCGACGCTGGCGGCGGAGCCGAGAAGCGTCGCGACTTCGGGCGACTTGTACTCGGTGACGCCATGGAGCAGGTCGCCGGGCTTCTTGAGGCGGGCTTCGGAGCCGCCCTCGAGGAGCTTGTTGTAGCGCATGTCGCGGACGATCTCGTCGAACTCGTGCGTGATGCGCTCCATGTGCTGCGTGATGCGGCGCTGGTTCCCCGCGGCGCCGTTGACGGCCTGCCGCTCGACCGCGCTGAGCATGTCTTTCGTACCGACCGCATCCATCAGGCGCGACACTTCCCCGCGTCCGCCGTCCTGGAACTGGATCACGCGCTGCAGTTCCTCGCGGATCCGAGCCAGGCGGTCCTCCATCTTCTTCAGCAGGTCGTCGCGCTTGATCACGGTGAACTGGAAGAGCCTCGACCGCGTTTCGTTCGCCTTCGGGATTTCGCGGCCGTCGCGAGCGACGATCTGGTACTGGATGACCATGCCTTCCTTGGCGCCGAACTCGGTCATGTCGAAGAAGTACTCGGTGTCGATCTTCTTCGACGGGTAGCTCTCGGTGTTGAACGCGTCCAGGGCCACGGTCTGCTCGGGCCGCTTGGCGTCGTTGGTCTTGATCATCAGTTCGAGCTTCATCACGCCGAAGTCGTCCGAAGTCGCAAACCGGATCGGGATCCGGGCCTGCACCGTGCAGAACTTGTCGAGGTTGGGCTCGCTGATCTTGATTTCCGGCGGCCTGTCCTCGATCGCCTTGATCGAGTACCGCACCGGCGAATTCGTCTGCAGCCCGTTGGTCGCCTGCAGCCAGATCGCGTATTGCGTGTTTGCCAGCACGTCGATCTCCGCCACCACCATCCGCGGCCGGCCCTGCGCGTCGTTCTTCACCACCAGCTCGCGCATGTCTTCCTCGCCCCGTCTCCCGAACACCGCCTTCGCCTTCGAAATGTCGAGGTTCGCCTGCGCCGTCACCGTCACGTGCGTCCCGGGCGGCGCCACGATATTCCCGTCCTCAACCGGCGCCGACGGGTCCGTGTCCTTGAGCTGCGTGTAGTCCGGGTAGTCATAGAGAAGCGTGATCCGCTCGACCGTCGGCGGGTTCAGCACCTGCACCGTCACGGGAAGCGTCTCGTCGTCGCCGGCCTCGATCCAGAACTCCATCGGCTCGATGACCTTCGAGAAATCGAAGAGCCAGTTGCCCTTCGAACCGGCGCGCATCGGCCGGGAGATCGGCTCACCCTGGCCGGAGAAGCGATAGTGAATCAGCGCCTTGCGGGGCACGGACCCCTGCGTCTCGACCTCGACTCGCAGGTCGTCGCCCTTGGCCACGGTCACGGGGTTGCCCGAAGGCTCCAGCACGACGATCCGCGTCTTCTTCGGCCACTGAACCGAATCGCTGAAGAGGCGCGCGGCCCAGGTCTTCACGGCATCGAACTGCCAGATCGCCAAGGCTCCCGCTACCAGAACCGCCGCCGCCGTCCCCGCTGCAATCTTCATCGGGCCCGCGGGGAGCAGCACCGGCGAGAAGTCCAGGGGCGCCGCTTCGTTCATGGCGTCTTTCACGAGGGCGTCGACGAGTTCGGGCGAATTGAAGCGCGAGAATTCGCCGCGCTGCCGGTTGAGCTGGATCGCGCTGATCAGCCGGTCCTGCAAGTCGGGGAACTGCTGCTCGACGCAAAGCGCGAGGTCGTCATCCGAGAGTTTGACCGAGAGCGGCGTGACGACGTAGCGCCAGGCCGCGAACCCGGCCGCCGCGAGGCCGGCGATCAGGACGGTGGCGCGGACGCCGAGCGGCAATTTCGGAATGAAAAAGTCGATGCAGAACGAGAAAAGCGCCGCGACCAGCACCACGAGCGCCACGCGGCACGCGCCGTCCAGCGTCACAAGCTGCCGCGCGCGGCCGCGAACCGATTCGATCTTCCCCAGGATTGGCGACAGGTCCATCAGTTCCTCCGGGTTTCAATGAAGTGCCGGATGCTACTGGAATGGACGCCGCCAGCCACGGATCGGTTCACCGCTTCACCTCGATCGCCATGGTCTGCGATTCGGAATAACCGGCCCACGAGTCCTCGCGGCCGCCGCTGGCGAAGAGCGCGCTGACGCGCCACGTTCCGTCCGCGGCGAGCCCGCGCAATTCGCCCTTGAGGACGAGTCTCTTTTCGCGATCGATGGAAGCGAGGCCATTCACGACCTGCCCGTCGCAGGACGCGGTGAGATCCCCGGCCGCAAGGCGGACCAGTCGGCGGGCGCCGGTCGGGTCTTCGAGCGTGAGGATGACGTAGGTGCGCTCCGTGACGCCCGCCTCGATGTCCGTCGGCGCGTCGGAACTGAGCGTAATCTGGAAGTGCACCGGCTTTCCCGCGGTCGCCGCTTCGATCGAGAGTTCGACGCGCGGGGCGGGTGCGACGGACCGGAAGAGATCCCAGTCGGCGGCATCGGCGGCGAGTTCAAGGGGGGCCGCGGGAGACTTTCCTGCGAGCGCGGCCGACTGATATCCGGCCTTCACGTCGACGGCACCGGATGAATTGCTGAATCTGACGCTTCCCCGGGCGACGGTCAGCGAAGTGCGCTCGCCGGCGGCGCTGACGCGAAAGAGGGTTCCGAGGACGATGGCGCTTGCCTGCGGCGCCGAAATCTCAAAACCTTTGCCGCCCGGGTTGATGTCGGCGATGAGTTCGCCTTTTTCCAGCTGAATGGCGCGGGGGCCTGTGATACGAAGCGTGGAGCCGCCCGCAACCCTGAACTTTCCGACGCCCTGGATCGTAAAAATTGCAGCCGCTCCTGGGTCCATGACGAGTGTCTCGCCTTGCGCCAGCGTGCTGCCTTGTTTCATCGGCTGGCGGTCCGTACCTGTCATACGGTAAATCGTGACTCCCGGTCCGAGCAGATCCAGGCGGGCAACGGCCGGAGCATCGGGGCGTCCGGTGTGATTGAACAGCATGACGGCAGAGATGGTAATGAGGAGGGTCGCGGCGATGGCCATCCCCCGCCAGACCCACGCGGCTGGCCTTGCGGCCACTTCCAGCCCCCTGCCGGCTTCGATCTCATCAACAGAAGCGGAAATCCGGGCCCAGAGAGCGTCGGGGGGCTTGGGAGCCGTTGCCAAACGAAGAAGGCCGAAATTCTTTCGAATTTCGGCCTCGTTGGATCGGCAATTTTCGCAGGTATTGAGGTGAGCGGCGACGTCATCGGCTTCGGCTCTCGTCAGCTCGTTTTTAACATAATCCGTTAGCTGTGAACGAGTTGCGTCGCATGTCATGACAGTAGGTCCTTTCGTACTTCGGCGCTGTACCACCTTGATCGCGTGAGGTTTGAATGAGGTTCACAGAAAAGCTGAGATGAAATGGACTGGCCAGCCCTGCGGGCCAACCCTTCCACCTCGCTTTCCGCTTCCACTCCTGTTATAGACTTCCTCCCACAATGCAAATCGTCCTCCACTACGCCGAACTCGGCCTCAAGGGCAAGAATCGCCCCTATTTTGAGATCCGCCTGGCCGAAAACGCCAAGCGCCTGCTTGCGCCGCTGGGCGAACTCAAGATCCGTCGCCAGCCGGGCCGAATCCTGCTCAGCCTCCCCGAAGCCGCCCCGTGGGACGAAGTCCGCCGGCGCCTCTCGTGCGTATTCGGCATCTCCTACTTCGCGCGCATTCACGTCCTCAAGGCCGAAATGGACGCTCTCGAGGCTCTCCTCGCGGCGGAGTTGCCCTCAATGAACGTGAAGTCCTTCGCCTGCCGCTGCCGCCGCATGAACAAGGAGTACCCGCTCACGTCCGAGCAGATGAACCGCCGGCTCGGCGCGTTCGTGCAGAAGTTGATCCCGGGAACCACCGTGGACCTGGAGTCCCCGGACCTCGAAATATTCGTCGAGGTCGTGAACAAGGACTTCTACGCCTACTTCCGCAAAGAGCCCGGCCCCGGCGGTCTCCCCGCCGGCACGGCCGGCCGCGTCGTCACCCTTCTCTCGGGCGGCATCGACTCCCCCGTCGCCGCCTGGCGCATGATCCGCCGCGGCTGCCGCACGAGCTTCGTCCATTTTCATTCCATGCCCTTCACGTCCCAGGCTTCGCTCGACAAAGTCCGCGAACTCTCCCAGAAACTCGAGCCTTGGCAGGGCACCGCGCGCCTTCACCTCGTGCCGTTCGCTCCCATCCAGCAGGAAATCGTCACCAACTCCCCGCAGGAATTCCGCATCATCCTCTACCGGCGCTTCATGACCCGCATCGCCGAAGCCATCGCCCGCCGCGAGGACGCCCACGCGCTCGTTACCGGCGACTCGCTCGGCCAGGTCGCTTCCCAGACCCTCACAAACCTCGAGACCATCAACGCCGTCGCCACGATCCCCGTCCTTCGCCCGCTCATCGGCATGGACAAGCAGGAAATCATCGACACCGCCCGCCGCATCTTTACCTTCGACATCAGCAACCTTCCTCACGACGACTGCTGCTCCTTCCTCATGCCGCGCGCCCCGGCCACGGCCAGCTCGCCGGAGAAGGCGGCGGAAGCTGAGAAAGGGCTGGAAGTGGACCGGTTGGTCAAGGAGGCGCTTTCAAAAGTGGTCGAGGAACGGGCGAGGGCATAGGATTCCCGGACTTCGCAACCCGAGATAAGGAAACTGAAGCGCATGGACAAGAAGCTGATGGGGGCGTGCGTCGCGGAACTGATCGGGACATTTGCGCTGACGTTCATCGGCGGCGGGGCGATCCTGAACGGCGGGAACAGCCTGCTGGCGATCGCGATCGCACACGGTCTGGCGCTGGCGACGATGATTTCGGCGATGGGCCACATTTCGGGCGGACAATTCAACCCTTCCGTCACGCTCGGGCTGCTCTCGATCGGCAAGATGAAGATCGGCGAAGCGATCCCCTACTGGATTTCCCAGTGCGCGGGAGCTTTCGTCGCGGGCCTGCTCCTCAAATCCATTTTCAGCGGCGCCGATCTTCTGGGCGCCACCCCGCACCTCGACAAGACTTCCGTCGGAATCGGGATCCTGGTTGAAGCGGCGCTGACGTTTTTCCTCCTGACCGCGGTTCTCGGCACGGCGGTGGACAAGAACGCACCGAAGATCGGCGGATTCGGCATCGGCCTCACGGTCTGCATGGACATCCTGATGGGCGGGCCGGTCACAGGCGCCGCCATGAACCAGGCGCGGTGGCTCGGGACGGGGATTTTCGCGAGCAAGTGCTGCCCCGACCCGGTGGTCTACCTTCTCGGCCCCGCGATCGGCGCCGTGGCGGCGAGTTTCACCTACAGGGCGTTGTTCAGCAGCGAGGCGAGAGCCTAGGAACGGAAGTCAAGATCCTGCAGCCGTCCGGTTAAGGCGCCTGCCTGGCCGATTTCCAATTCCTGTAAGCCGCGGGCGGACTTCGATACGCTACGCGCATGAGAATCCTCGTCCTCGGCGGCGGCCCGGCCGGCCTGTACTTCTCGCTCCTCGCGAAGAAGAAGCACAATGACTGGGACATCCGCGTCGCCGAGCGCAACGCCCCCGACGCCACATTCGGATGGGGAGTCGTCTTCAACGACAAGACCCAGAACTACCTCAAGGACAACGACGAACCCTCGTGGCGCGACATCACCTCCACATTCCAGATGTGGGACAACGTCGACATCGTCCACAAGGGCCGCAAGATCTCGATCCGCGGCAACCGCTTCGCCGGAATCCGCCGACTCTCGATCCTGCAGATCCTCCAGAAACACTGCATCGACGCCGGCGTGGACGTCCGCTTCCAGACCGAACTGACCCAGCCCTCCCAGTGGGCCGGTTACGACATGGTGGTCGCCGCCGACGGCCTGAATTCCACGGTGCGGCGCACCTATGCCACAGAATTCGGCCCCTCCATCGACGTCCGCCCCAACAAGTACATCTGGTACGGCGCCAATACGCTCTTCCACGGACTCACGCTCATCTTCCGCGAGAACTCCGACGGACTCTGGATCGCGCACGCCTATAAGTTCGACACCGCGACCAGCACCTTCATCGTTGAGACGGACCCGGAAACGTGGAAGAAAGCGGGGATGGACAGGAAGGACGAAGCGGAGACGCGGAAGTACCTGCAGGGCGTGTTCGCGGACGACCTGAGGGGGGCGGCGTTGATGTCGAACAAGTCCGCGTGGCTGAATTTCAACGTGGTGAAGAACCGGCGCTGGGTCCACGGCAACACCGTCCTCATCGGCGACGCGCTTCACACCGCGCACTTTTCGATCGGTTCCGGCACGCGCCTCGCCTTCGAGGATTCGATCGCGCTGTTCGAAGCGATGGAACGGACCGGCAATGTCCCCGCCGCGCTGGCCGAATTCGAGCGTTCGCGGAGGCCCAAGGTCGAGGACCTGCAGGCCGCGGCGCAGACGAGCATGGAGTGGTTTGAGAACGCCAGGCGGGACATGCGCCTGGCGCCAGAGGAACTGGCCTACGTGCTGATGACCCGGAGCGGTAAGATCGACCACGAGAATCTGAGGAAGCGCGACCCGGAGTTCATCGCGCTCTTCGAGAACTGGCAGCGTCACAAGGAGTAGCGGCCGCATGCGATCCCGCCTCGCTCTCGCAGCTTCCCTGCTCGCCCTTGCGCTCCTGCGTCCCGCTTCCGCGGGGGGAGAAGATTTTCCGTGGCTCACGGACCTGGCTGCGGCGCGCGAGGAGTCCCGGAAGTCCGGGCGGCCGATGCTGGTCGTCTTTCGCTGCGAATCCTGAAAAGACTGTTCCGGGTTCGACGGGCAGGTCGTCCGTCCGCCGCAGGGGTTCCGTGACGCCGCGAAAGCCTGGGTGTGCGTCCGGGTGACGAATATGAAAGGCGTGGATCTCAACACCTACGTGTTCGACTGGGATCTCACGTTCGCGGCGCTGCTCATGAATGCGGACGGCACCATTTACCACCGTTACGGCGGTCGAAGCTGGGAATCCGCGGACGCCCGGTTGTCGATGGAGGCCCTGACGCATCTCCTGTCCGCGGGTCTGAAGGAGGACGAAGCCTACCGCGCTTCCGGAAAGGTGCGCGAAGCGACGGCGCCTCTCCCGATCGAGGAGATCCCGGTTTTCGCGGAGCGGCTCAAGAAGAACAAGGAGATCTCGTGTTTTCACTGCCACATGGCGACGGAGGCGATGCGCGAGCAGTCGATGAGCGACCGGACGTGGACGCCCGAGGGAAAGTGGATCTGGCCGCTTCCCGACAAACTCGGCCTGCGCCTGGACCCGGCGAATCCCGCCGTCCTGAAAGAAGTGACGAAGGACTCGGCTGCGGCGATCGCCGGGTTGTCCGCGGGCGATCGCCTGGTCAGCGTAAATGGAGCGAGGGTGAGCACGGAACCGGACGTGCAATGGGTTCTCCACAACACCCCGCCGTCGGGGGGAACGATCGAGGTCATGTTCGCGCGCGGCCAGGACGAGCGCCCGGCGAAGATCGTCCTGTCTGAAGGCTGGAAAGCCTCGACGCCGCTGGAGTATTCGTGGCGCCCGGCGATGTGGCTGCTGAAACCCGATCCCGGTTTCGGCGGCGGTGATCTCCCGGCGGACGAAAAGAAAAAACTCGGGCTCGCACCGGACGCCTTCGCCATCCGGATCTCCTACCTGATCGACTGGGGAGAGCGCGCGGAAACCGGCCGCAGCGCCCGGAAGGCAGGCGTGCAGAAGGGGGACATCCTGCTCGCCGTGGACGGTGTTTCCGACTTCAGGTCGCACCAGCACTTCCAGACCTGGTTCCGATTCACCCGCGAGGCGGGCAAGTCCGTGCAGCTGAAGCTGCTTCGCGACGGCAAACCGCTTGCCGTGTCGCTTCCCGTCCTGAAATAGTTCCCGGTTGCCGCGACCGGGCTCCGGCTCCGACAATGCATCCATGCCGCCGACAGCCGCCCCTGCGGTCCGCAGCGTCCCGAAGGAACACGTCGAGACGCGGCTGGCGCCGTTGTGGCGCGTTCTCATCCATAACGACGACGTCACGCCGATGGAGTACGTGACCAAAGTGCTCCAGGAAGTCTGGAAACTCGGCTTCCTTTCCTCGGCGAAGGTGATGCTCGAGGCTCACTTCAAGGGGGTCGCCCTCGTGAAGGTCGAGTCCCGGGAGCAGGCTGAATTCCACATCGAGCAGGCGCACTCCATGGCGCGAGGAGCCGGTTGGCCGCTGACTTTTTCCATGGAACCTGAATCCTGAGTCCATGACCGTGGCCAGGCCGACGCAGTCCGAGTCGCGCGAGTTCTCCCGCGCTCTGCGAAGTTGCTTCTCCGGTCGCTCCCGCTCTTGGTAGCCTGCCGCGCTCGACCGAACCCACAACACTCACGGGAGAATCCACGATGAAGCGCCTGTCCTTCGCCCTCGCCCCCGTCTTCGCCCTTGGGACCCTGATCGCGGCTTACTCCGAGGACGCCCGGCCGACGCACTCGGTCGCGCGTGGTCCGCTTGCCGTGACGCTTGACCTGGACGGCTCGTACGACTCGCCCGAACTGTTCGAGGCGAAGTTCCGGCCGGACGGTTACGGAGGCGAACTCTCGATCTCCAAGATCGCTTCGCACGGCGCGGCGGTGAAGAAAGGCGACGTGGTGCTGCAGTTCGATCCGGCGCCCTGGCAGAGAGCGGTTGCGGCGGCCGAGAACGAGCTGCGCGCGGCGGATGCGGGTCTGAAAGCGGCGAGCGACTCGTGCGCCTGGGGGGACAAGCAGGACTCCCTGACGCTGGCGAACTCGAAGGACGCCGTGCTGGAATCGGAAAAGGAGCTGGAGTACTTCAACACGATCGACGGCCCGCACATGCTGAAGTACAACGAGCTCGGCCTGAAGAACTACGAGGACAACGTGAAGGACCAGGCGCAGGAGCTGGAGCAGCTGGAGAAGATGTACAAGAGCGAGGAACTGACGACGGACACGGCGGACATCGTCCGGGACCGTGCGAAGCGTTCGCTGGAGAACTCGAAGATTTTCCTCGAGATGCGCCGTGCGTCCTCGAAGAAGACGCCGGACTGGGAGTACCCGCGCCGCAAGATCCAGGTAGAGCGCGCGGTCGAGCAGTCGAAGGTAGGCCTGGCGCAGACGGAGTCGAACGTGGCCAACGGGAAAGTGCAGCGCGACGCGCAGAAAGTGCGTGCGACGGCGGCGCGGGAGCAGCAGGTAGAAGCGCTGGAAAAGCTGAAGAGAGACGGCGACAAGCTGACCATTACCTCCTCGATTGACGGCTGGGCGATCTACGGCCAGCTCGCGGGCGGCAACTGGTCCACGAATGATGAGCTCCTCAAGGCGTATCGCACGGGCGAAAAGGTCGGCGCCAACGTGGTCGTGCTGACCGTGATCCCGTCCGGCGCAAAGATGGCGCGCGTCGCGATCCCCGAGGACCGCGCGATGCAGGCAAAGGTCGGACAGAAGGCGACCGTCGCCGCGCTCGGCTCGCAGGACAAGAAACTGGAAGCGACGCTGTCCGAAATCTCGCCGGTTCCTTCCGGCGGCGTGATCGCGGCCAAACTGCAGCTTTCGTCGGCGGCGGAGTCGGTGGTGCCGGGGATGAAGTGCAAAGTGTCGATCGCAGTCGCGGACCTCAAGGACGTGGTCCTGGTCCCGGCGAGCGCTGTCGGCGTCGAGAACGGCAAGCCGGCGGTCTGGGTGATGGAAGGCGGAAAAGAGAAGGTGGTCGAGATCACGCTGGGAATGAACAACGGTCAGTGGCACGAGGTGAAGGCCGGGCTGAAAGGCGGGGAGACGATCCTGCAGAACGCGCTGAAAAAGTAATGCGACGCCTCGCTCTCCTTCTGGTCACCGCTTCGTTCGCGGGCTGCTCTTCGGCCCCCGAGCCGCCGAAGCCGCTGCCCCTCGAGCAGCAGCCGGTTCGTACTCGCGCTCTGGACGCGTCGATGCGGGAAGGAGTCGCCTTCCTGCTGAAGTCCCAGGAAAAAGGCGGCTACTGGGGGACGGGCTGCCGGCCGCTCGGCTGGGATATCTACGCCTCGGCGCCGGGATCGCACATGGCGTTCAAGGTCGCCACGACTGCGCTCTGCTCCCTGGCGCTCCGCGAGGCGGCCGCTTCAGGAATTCTGCCTGAACCGCAGAAGTCCGAAGCGATGGCAGCGGGCAGGCGGGGAGAGGACTGGCTCGTCGGCCCCGGTCTCCGGGTCCGGCGCGCTTCGCAGGACGAGATCTACAACGTGTGGGGACACATGTACGGGCTGCAGGCGCTGGCGGCCGCGATCAAGGCGGAGGCCGACCCTGTGAGGCTGGAGGCGCTCAGAAAGGGCGCGCTGGAGCACCTGGATCTGCTGGATCGCTACGCGACGACGTTCGGAGGCTGGAACTACTACGATTTCGCGTACCTCACACAGCATCCGTCGATGGAGCCGACCGCATTCGGCACGGCCGCGGGACTGGTTGCGCTCAAGGAGGCGAAGGACGCGGGGCTTCCGGTGCCGGAGAAGCTGTCGAAGGGAGCCGTGCGGCTGCTGGAGAAATGCCGCACCCCGGAGAATGCGTACCTGTATTCGTACGACTGGCGTTACAGCCCGATGCACGAGATCAACCGTCCGGCCGGGTCGCTGGGCCGGACCCAGGCGGGAAACGACGCGTTGACGGAATGGGGCTCGCATGCGGTCCCGGCGAAAGACCTGACCGCCGGCCTTGAACGCCTGTTCAAATTGCAGCTCTACCTCGAGTGCGGGCGCAAGCGCCCCTACCCTCACGAGGCCTACTACGCCGTCGCCGGGTACTTCTACTACTTCGGCCACTACTACGCCGCGCGGATCCTGTCGCTCATCCCTGCCGAGGACGCCAGGGTCTACGCGAAAAAACTTTCCGACACGATCCGGCCCCACCAGGAGGAAGACGGCTCGTGGTGGGACTTCGGCATGTGGGATTTCCACAAGCCCTACGGCACCGCTTACGCCATCCTGATCCTGAAGCGATGCCGCGACGCCGGGGCGGAATGAAGCGCCCCGCGATCGCGGTCCTGCTCGCATTCGCCGCGGGATGCTCTGCCCCACCTCCGCCGCAGCCCGTCCCCCCCGACGAACTTCCGGTGCGCTCCCGCCCCCTGGAGTCCGCGATCGCCGACGGCGCCCGCTGGCTCATCGCGAACCAGAAGCCGGGCGGGTACTGGGGAACAGGTTGCGTGACATGGGGATACGACATTTACGGGAGCATTCCGAGCGCCCAGTTCGCGTTCAAGGTCGGGACGACCGGGCTATGCGCGCTGGCTCTCCGGGAAGAGGGCTCCCCCGCTTCGATGGAGGCCGCCCGGAAGGCGGAGAAGTGGCTGGTGGAGGAGTCCGTGAAGTTGCGCCGCGGGGACCAGGACGAAATCTACAACGTCTGGGGCGATCTCTACGCAGTCCAGGCGCTGGCGCTCGCCGCCCGACAGGAAGTCGATCCTGCCTGGGCCGCGAAGCTGCGCGAAGCGGCTGCCGGGCACATTGATCTCCTGAAGAGATACCAGAGCGCCTACGGCGGCTGGATGTACTACGACTTCGCGACGCGCTCTCAGACACCGGGGTATCCGCCGACGAGTTTCACGACGGCGTCGGGACTCGTCGCATTCCGAGACGCCGTCGATGCCGGAATCCCGGTGCCGGACGTTCTCATCAAACCGTGCGTGCGCATCGTGGAGAAGTGCCGCCTGGGGAACAACGCGTACCTCTATGCGTGGGGCCACCGCTACCGGCCGCTTCATCCGGTCAACCTGCCCCAGGGCAGCATCGGCAGGACGCAGTGCTGCAACGAGGCGTTACTCGCATGGAACTCGCCCAAGGTCTCGCTCGACGATGCGCGCCGCGGGCTGGACGACCTTTTCAAGCTGCAGGGCTTCCTGGAGTGCGGCCGCAAGCGCCCGGTCCCCCACGAGGCCTATTACGCGGTCAGCGGGTACTTTTACTATTACGGCCACTATTACGCCGCCCGGCTTCTCGCCCGCCTCCCCGCTGCGGAGCGCGCGCCGTTCGCCGCGAAGCTCAGCGACGTCATCCGCAAACACCAGGAAGACGACGGTTGCTGGTGGGATTACAACGCGATCTGGGACTTCCACAAGCCCTACGGCACCGCGTTCGCCCTCATGACCCTTCTTCGCTGCCGCCCGTGAAAACCGAATCACTTCATGTGCCGGTCCTCCTCGAAGAAGTGCGCGAGGCGCTGAAAGTGAAGCGCGGCGACGTCGTGGCCGACGTCACGGTCGGAGTCGGGGGCCACGCGGTCCCGCTTCTCAAAGCCGCCGGGAAAAACGGCCGGCTGATCGGTCTCGACCTCGATCCGGAAAACCTGGCCGAGGCTCAATCCGAACTTGCGAAGACGAAACTGCGCTTCGATCTCATTCACGCGAACTTCGCCGGACTCGCGACCGCGCTTGCCTCGCTCAGTCTTACCGGAGTGGACGCCCTCGTCGCGGACCTGGGCGTCTCTTCGACGCAGATCGACCGGGCGAAGCGCGGGTTTTCGTTCATCCGGCCCGCGAAACTGGACATGAGGATGGACCCGACGCGCGGGAAGACGGCCGCGGACGTGCTGGCGGAGATTCCCGAGGCGCGGCTCGCCCAGGCGCTCCGGGAACTCGGGGACGAACCCGACGCTGTCGCGATTGCGCGGACGATCGCAACGGCGCGCGTGCAGCGTCCCGTGGACACCACGGCGCGTCTGGTCTCGCTCGTCTGCCAGGCCAAGGGAATCGTGGTGCCGAAGCGGGGATGGGGCCGGCTCCATCCTGCGGCGCTCGCGTTCCAGGCCGTGCGGATGATCGTGAATCGCGAGCTCGAGAATCTCCAGGCTCTTCTCGCCTTCCTTCCCTCCTGCCTTCGCCCCGGAGGACGCGCGGCGATCATCTCGTTCCACAGCGGCGAAGACCGCCTCGTGAAGACGAGTTTCAAGGAAGGTCACGCTCGGGGCCTGTACTCGGAGATTTCGGCCGATGCGGTCCGGCCTTCGGAGGAAGAAGAGGGAGCAAACCGTCGGAGCTGGTCGGCGAGGATGAGGTGGGCGGTCCGGGTCTAGGCGCCCGGACCGAGTGGCGGGACTTGTCTCACTTGCCATGGATGTGACATCATTCCCTGCATCGTGCGCCTTCTCATCGTCGATAAAGTGTGGGGACAGCGGCAGAAACTCCGCGGCTGGCTCGTCCAGGGCGGGTACTCCGCGGCGAATGTCCTCGAATGCGAGGACGGCGTCGCCGCCCTTGAGCTTCTGCGCCAGCTGGACTTCTCGATCGACGTCGTCCTCTGCGACTGGCTGGACCTGAGGGTCGATGGGGCATCCCTTGCGCGCGAAGTCCGCAGGCTGGCCGGCGCCGCCGTCGATTTCCTTGCTCACGGCGATTTCGACTCGCGCGCACGGGAGAAAGCGCTGTCCGAGGGCGCCGCCGACGCCATCGGCCACCCGATCCGGCCCGAACTGCTGATGCAGAAGCTCGTGGCGCTCGAGAAGCGCCGCGCGCAGGCGAAGCCGGCCGCCGGAGCCTCCAATACCGCGCGCTTCCGGATGCTCGCTGTCGATGCGCCATCGGAGAAACCCGCACCGCTGTCCCCGGAACTCTGGGAAGCGCTTCGGCGCAATGCGCGGCACGCGGAGATTCACGCCGGCACGCACGTCCCCGTGGCGCCGATGGGAACACGACTGTGGTGGGTTGAACGCGGCACGATCGGGATCCGCGAGACTCGCGACGGCGGAGCAGAAGCGTCGTACAGGGCCGGTCCGGAGGAGTTCTTCGCCGAAGCTCCCTTCGGCGGCGCTTCGTATCGTTCCTTTGATGCCGTCGCCGAAAGCGATTCCTGGCTCTGCTCCCAGGATGCGGACACAGTCCGCCGGGCGATCGCCGCGAGCCCCTTCCTGTTCTATTACCTTCGCAACCTCTCGACGCTTCGTCTCAGTCTCTATTCCCGGACCGGCCAATCTGCCGAAAAAGGACTGTCAGGGACGGTGGAGAGCCTCCCTGTGCTCGACCTGTTTCAGGTTCTTCACGGCGCCAAGCGGACGGGAGTTCTTCGTCTCGACGGGCGCGAAGGAATGCTGTTCGTGCAGTTTGTGGAAGGGCGGATTGTCCACGCCGAGGGACTGGGGCTCGTGGGAGAAACGATCGTCGACCGCGCCATGTCACGCGATTCAGGCTCCTTCGAGTTCTACGTCGGCCCGGAGATTCCGGGCGCTCGAAGCGTCACGGTCGACACGGCAGGCCTGATCATGCGCGGGGCGCAGCGGCTCGCGCGGAAGCTGGTGCGATGAGCGACCTGCCGCCGCGCCACTGGAAACCGGGGAAGCCGCGAGTGAGCGATTCGCCGCAGATCAACAAGCCGGCGGTTGCGCTTCTGCGTGTCCTCCTCGTGGACAACCTGGCCTCGTGGCGAGCGAAGATGAAGGGCTGGATCACCGAGATTGGCGCAAAGGCCGACGACGTTCTTGAGGCCTCGACGGGCGAAGAGTCGCTGGAACTGATCGTGCACGAGCAGTTCAACATCGACGTCGTTGTCGCCGAATTTGACGACGAGTCCGTGAACGCGGTGGAACTCCTGCAGCAGCTTCGTTCGAAACCTGAGACGGCGCGCGTCGGGTTCATCGCGATGTGCGGTAACGATCCGGCGGCGCTCCGCGAAGCAAGGAGCGTCGGGGCGAACGAGGTCCTGGTGAAGCCGGTGACCCCGGTCACGCTTCTGAGCGCGCTCTCGGCGGTCCAGCGCACGCTCAAGCCGCGCACCGACGACACGCGGCGGAGGTTTCAGGAAGCGGCCTCGCAGCGGCCGCAGTCAACGAAGCTGTCATCGACGATTGCGCAGGAACTTCGCTCGGCCGGAAAACTCGGCAAGTACAGCAAGCTGGGCGCCGTAATCGCGGCCGGGGCGTTTCTCAACAGGCTGTACTGGGTGGAGCAGGGGACGATCTTCGTCCGCGAAACGCGGGAAGACGGAACTGTTGTCGAATACCGGGCGACGCCAGGGCGGTTTTTCGGCGAGGCGGCGTTCGTGGGAGAGAAGCTCCTTGAGCTGCGCGCCGTGACGGAGTCACCGCTGACGATTCTCGGGTGGCAGGAGGCCGAGGCGGTCGCCCAGACGATGCAACGGCTGCCGATCCTGACCCACTATTTCAAGACGATCACGACCGAGCGCCACCGCAACAATGCCGTGGGAGACATGCCCGACGAATCGGCCGCGGGCGGGATGAACGGGTCCCTCGAGTCGCTTTCGTTCCCCGACCTGATCCAGATGATGGTCGCGACGAAGAAAACCGGGATCCTCCGCGTCGACAGCGCCGGCGAGAGCGCCCTGCTCCACCTCTACGCGGGCGTTCTCAAGCACGCGGAGTGCGGCAGCCGCCAGGGCGACGCCGTCATCTTCCGAATCTGCACCTGGGCCGGCGGCCGGTTCTCCTTCAGCCCCCAGGCCAACCTGCAGGGCCCTCACTCCGTGCTGGGCGACGCGAACTTCGTGATCATGCAGGGACTCAAGAGGCGCGACGAAGGCATTCCGCCGGATGCTTGAAGCGGCGAAATGAATGCCGCGGGGTGCTTGCGAGGCAACCGCTTCGCTTGTTCGACCTTGATCCGTGTGCGACGATAGCGGCGCATCGACAGCTCGAAGCCGCCGTTCATTCATGCTATTCGGCGACGGGCCTGGCACCTGGGGGTCGGACATGCGCATCCTGGTCGTCGACAAGCTCGCTTCGTTCAGAAAGAAGGTCCGCGGGTGGCTCGCGGACGGCGGTCACGCGTCCGAAAACGTGCTGGAAGCCGGAAACGGCCACGCGGCAATGGAACTCCTGCGTCGCGAAGAATTCAACGTCGATGCCATCGTCTGCGAGTGGGAACAGGCGACCGTCGGCGCCAGCGACCTCATCCAGCAACTGCGCGCGGTCCCGGGCTTCGCGCACATCGGCTTCATCGCCGTCGGACCGCCAACCCCCGCGCAGGAGAAGGCCGCGAAATCCTGCGGGGCAACCCAGTACATGCCGCAGCCCGTCGATCCCGAAATGCTCCTGCAGGCGCTGGTCGAGATTGAAAAGAAGGCGATTGCAAACCGGAAGCGGGCGCCTTCGCCGACGACTCGATTCCGCATCCTCGCGAACGAACCGCCCGCCCGGGTACAGCTGCCTGCGGCAGCGATGGGCGCGGCCGAGTCCGAGCTCCGGAAAGGCGCAAAGTCCGCGTACCTGAAACCGGGCGGCACCATGGAGCTCCACGCCGGAGCTCCGCTTCACTGGATCGAATCCGGAAGCGTCATGGTGTCGGAAATCCGGGCCGACGGGATCGAGCTCGAGTACCGCCTCGGACCGGGACAGTTTCTGGCCGAAGCGACCTTCGGCGGCTTCCCGTTCACGGCCCTGACGCTGCGCGCCGAAGGCGAAGTCTGGCTCTCGACGCAAGTGGCCGCAACGGTTGACGATTTACGAAAACGCCACCCGGTCCTTTTCTACTCGTTTCGCAACATCGCAACCGAGCGGGCGCGTCGTTTCCAGAAGGCGGACGACCGCAAGGCCGTCGAGCGCGGCCTTGCGGGAGAGGTGGAGTCCCTTCCGGTCGGGGACCTGATGGGCATCCTGCACGGCGCGAGAAAGACGGGAGTGCTGCGGCTGCAAACCCCGGACCGGACGTACTACATTCAGTTCACGGCAGGCTCGATCCGGCATGCCGAGGCGAACGGGGAACTGGGCGAAGAAGTCTTCTACGAGGCGCTGCTTCAGTCGAAGGGGCGATTTGAATTCATGGTGGGCCCGGAAGTGGAAGGGCCGGTGACGATCGCGAAGGACACGCCTTCACTGCTGCTCGAAGGGCTGAAGCGCAGGGCGGCGCGCGTGTCGAAGGAGCCCCGGGTGAGTCAGGATCGCGCAGGCGAGTGAAGTTCAAGGGCGTCCGTGACGCGCGGCCGCTTCACGACCGGCTGGATTCCCCACTTCTTCTGGGCCCACAGGATCGCGAAGAACGTCCACAGGTAGAAATTCATGCCCGAGACGTCGCCGGCAAGCACTCGAACAACCGCCTTGCGGACTCTCGGGCTCTTCGCGTCGGAGAGGAAAATGTCGTACCACGCCTGGGTGTAGAAGGCGCGGACGAAACGCGTGTAGGTGCCGACGCTCTGGAACAGATTCTTCGCAGGCCGGGCGAGATCCGCAGCGGTGACTCGATCGCGTTTCGAAAGTGCCCGCACGATGGACTCGGCGGCCTCGACGGCGTGCCTCTGCGAGAGAAAGAACCCGGTCGAGAAGATCGGGTCGAGGAACGCGGCCGCGTCGCCGATGAGCGACCAGCCCGTCCCGAAGCCGGGATCGCAACGGTATGAGAAATCGGCTTCGACGTGAGCCGGCGTCAATCGCCTCGCCGGCGCGAGGCGCTCGCGCACGACGGAAGATGCGTCGAAGAGCTGCTCCATCAGGTCCAGCGGTTCTCCGCGCCATCCGTCCCGGATCGCGCGGTCGATCACGACGCCGACGCTGCACGTGTTGCGGCCGCCGGGTTCGATCGTCATCGGGATCAGCCAGAACCAGGCATCCTCCGCCGCGACGATCTCGGTATTGCCGGCCCTGTCCGCTTCCGGAAGCACGACGTTTTCGTAGTGTGCGAAGATCGCGACCTTCGTCATTCCGGGAATGGCCTTGCGGAGCCCGAGTTTTTTCCCGAGCAGGCATTTCATCCCGGAGCAGTCGAGAAGCGATTTCGCCCGCTCGCTCCGGACCGCGCCGGCCTCGTCCTTCCAGGCGACTTCGAATCCGGGCTCCAGGAATGCGACGTCCGTCACCCGGCATCCCTCCAGCACCTCCGCGCCGCTCGCGCGCGCGTGCTCCAGCGCGATCGTATCGAACTGCGAACGGTCCACCTGGAGGACGCGATGAAACCTCTCGTCCAGGTAGCGCGCGAACCAGAATTTCTCTTCCTTCGAGCCGTCCGCGATCAGGAAATCTGCGCCGCCTTTGCGGGCGAAGGCGGTGGACTGGAGCTTTTCCCAGAGCCCGATCGACTTCCAGAGGCCTGTCGTCGCCGGGACGATGGACTCGCCGACATGGAAGCGCGGGAAGCGGGCGGCTTCGAGAACCAGGACGCTCCGCCCGGCGCGGCCCAGGACCGTCGCGGCGGCGCTTCCGGCCGGGCCTCCGCCAATGATGACGCAATCGCGCATCACCCCTAGTGAGCCCTCAAACTGTCCAGGATCGGCCTGCGCGCGGCCGCGAGCGCCGGCAGGAAACCGCCGACGGCGCCGACAAAGCCGCCGATCGCGAGACCGATGAGAAGCATCCCGGGCGTGATCCTGAAACTGAACGCGGTCTCCGTGAACGACACCCAGTTCATGGTGCCGGTCTGAAGGCCGTTGACGGGAAGAGCTATGAGGCAGCCGAGGACGCCGCCGGCGAGACCGATGAGCGATGACTCGAAGAGGAAGGACACCAGGATCGTCCTGCGCCCGAAGCCAAGGGCGCGAAGAGTGCCGATTTCGCGGGAGCGGTTGCCGATGGCGGCGTACATGGTGTTCATCGCGCCGAGGCCTGCGCCGAGGGAGAGGAGAAAGGTGATGACGCTGCCGACGACCTTGAGCATTCCCGCGGTGCCCGTCTGTCCCGCGAAATACTCGCGCACCGTCGTAGCCTTAAGTCCTTTCGTCTCCGACGACTTTTCCAGTTCGGCGTTCAGCGTGGCCAGGTCTTCCGGCCGCGACAGCCGGACGTAGAGAGAACTGACCGTGCTTCCGCGGTGGGCATCCGCCTGGATCTCGGGCAGGTCGGCCCAGATTTCCGATTCCCACGCCTGTCCATCGGCGTCGAAATGCGCGATCACGTTCCAGTCGCGCTTCCCGAAATGCACTTTGTCGCCGACGTTCAGATGCGCGAATCGCTTCGCCAGCGGTCGCGCGACGACGATGTCGCTCCCCTGCGGCCGCTTCCCTCCGTCGACTTTCACTTCCGGCCGGATATCGAACGCCCGGCCGGTGACGCCGCGGACGACCAGGTTGGCGGGGGCGCCGCCGTCGGGACGCGGAAGCATGATGACCACGAACAGGTCGCGGGAAACGATGGGTCCCTGCGTGTCGCGGGGAAGGAGCGTGACGTTCTCGGCCTGGTCCGCGGCCGCGTCGGAAATCCCGCTGGAGGTTTCCGCGTTGGTGCCTTTCTGGAGCACGATGACCTGGAGCGGATCCCCGGTCGACTCGCCGATGGAGAGGATGCCCTGGGCGAGGGCCATGAGCACGAGGAACACGGCGACGACCATGGCGACGCCGGCGAGCGTCATGAGCGTGGAGACGCGACGGACGAACAGGTTTCGGAAGTTGTATTTGAGGATCAGTCCCACCTAGTCAACCCTCCTCAGGCCGTCGACGACGCTTCGACGCGCCGCGGCGATCGCCGGTGCGGCGCCTGCGACCAGCCCGACGCCGAGGGCGACGAGGAGGCCGATGAGCGTGGTGCCCGGGGTCATCTGGAAGAAGGGCGCCATGCCGCCGAGGTCGAATTTGCCCGGCCTCCAGAGAAGGATGGCGCCACCGACTCCGACGACGGCGCCGAGCAGGCTGATCAGGACGCTTTCCGAGACGAAGAGCATCGCGATGCGGCCGCGGGTGAACCCGAGGCAGCGCATGACCGCGTGTTCCGTCGTGCGTTCGCGCGCGACCATCGCCATGGTGTTGGCCGCGACCATGAGGATCATCATGACGATTGCCAGGCCGATGTTCCGCACGAGGTCCTGGATGTTCCCCATCATCGACATGAAGCTCTGCATGAACGCCTTCTCGGTTTCCGTTTTCGTCTCGTTTTCAGAATTGGCAAAAAGCGCGTCGACGTCACGGCACACGCCAGGGATGTTCTCGGCCTTGTCGACCCTGGCCCAGAAATAGCCGATCTGCCCCGGGTTGTCCCTTACCTTCTCCAGGTAGTCCCTCCGGAAGATCAGAATGCTCTCGTCGGGCCCTTCGCACGTCCCCAGCAGCACAAGGTCGATTGTGTGCTTGAAGATCGGCGACTTGATGGTCACCGTCTTGCCGATCTGCCAGCTGTCGCCGCACTGCTCCTGGCACCGCGCCAGCAGGCGCCTGGCGATCACCGCCCCGCGAACCTCACCGCGCATCTTGTCGATCACGCCCGGCTCGAATTTATAGTCGTCCCACATGGCCTCCGTAGGCTCAAGGTCCGCGGCGATCGTGCTCATGAAGAGGCTCATTTCCTTCCCTTCCACCTGGCCTCCCCACCACACGCACCCCTGCACCGTCGTCACGTGCGGCACGTTTGCAATTTTCTGCGTGTACGCCTCGGGAAGAAAGAACGTCAGCGACGTCTGGTGGCGCGTCACGACGCGCATCGAAGCGCCGGCGTTTTCGAGCTGCGTGTCGCCCGAGGAGAGGTAGCAGAGCATGGTGCAGAGAAGGAACAGCGACACCGCGACCGACAGCACCGTGAGCACGGTCCTGCGCTTGCTGCGCCACGCGTTCTTCCAGATGAGCCGGAGCATTACGCTGCGTTCTCCACGAGTTGTCCTTTTTCGAGGTGCAGGATCCTGGTCGCCCTCGCCGCCGCCTTCGGGTCGTGCGTGACCATGACGATGGTCTTCTTGAATTCCCTGTTCAGCCGCTGGAGAAGCGTCAGCACTTCCTCCGCCGATTTCGCATCCAGGTCGCCCGTCGGTTCGTCCGCAAGGAGCAGCAGCGGGTCCACCACGATGGCCCGGGCGATGGACACGCGCTGTTCCTGACCGCCGGACAGCTGGCGCGGGAAGTGCTTTTCGCGATCGGTCAGCCCGACGATGTCGAGCGCCTGCATCACGTGCTGGCGCCGCTCGCTGCGCGAGAGGTTCGTGAGGAGAAGCGGCAACTCGACGTTTTCGTAGGCCGTGAGCACCGGAATGAGGTTGTAGAGCTGAAAGATGAAGCCGGTGGTCCGCGACCGCCACTTCGCCAATGCGCCTTCGCCGAGCCCGGTGATGACCTTGCCGTCGACCGTGATTCTCCCTGCGGTGGGCTGGTCGATGCCGGCGATGAGATTGAGGAGGGTCGTCTTCCCCGAACCGCTCGGTCCCATCAGCGCCAGGAAATCGCCCCGCGGAATCGTCAGCGACAGCGCTTCCAGCACCCGGATCGACTGCTTGTCGCGCCGGTAGTCCTTCGTGACTTCGGCCACCTCGACGAGGACGTCGCTCATTTCTCCTCCGCCTTGACCTTGAGGCCCTCGGACATCGGAACTCTATTGGCGACCACCACGAGGTCGCCGCCGGACAAACCGCTCTTCACGTCGACTTTTCCGTTCTTTTCTTCCCCAAGCTCCACGTCGCGCCTCGCCGCCTTGCCGTCCGCGACGATCCACACGACGGTCTTGCCGTCCACCCGGACGACGGCCTCGCGCGGGATCTGCGGCGCGGGGGTCTCGAGGGAAACAGAGGCGTTTTCGACAAAGGTCACGCGTAGCCCCATTTCCGGGAGCAGCGCCGCGTCCGGATCGATGAGCTTCACGCGGACCTTGACGACCGCCCGCTGCCGATCCGCGGTCGGCACGATCTGCCGCAGCTCGCCGCGGTACCTCTTTGAAGGGACGGCATCGACCGCAATCCGCGCAGGTTGCCCCTGTCGCAGTTCCGACAGCCGCGACTCGTTGACGTCCACCTCCGCCTCAAGCGTCGAAAAGTCCGCCACGGTGAAGAGCGCCCCGCCGCGAGTCCCCGTCGTGATCCCCGCCGGAGACGCCGCCTCGCCCGGGTGGATCTTTCGCGCCGTCACACGTCCCGCGATCGGCGACCGGATGACCATGTCGTCCACCGCGATTTTCGCCTGCTTCACGCGCGACTCCGCCGCCGAGGCCCGGGCATCCGCCCCTTCCGCCGCGGCCTTCATTCTCTCCACGCCGGATTCGGCCGTGGCGACGTTCGCGGAGGCCTGCTTCAGCCGCGCGTCCGCCATCACGAGGTTCGCCTCCGCCCCGCGCCATCGTGCGTCCGCCGACTTCCACGCCGCCTCGGCCGTTTCGAACTCGCCCTCGCCGATGTCCTTCGTCTCAAATAGCTTCTTCTTTCGCTCGAAATCCCGCCTCGCTTCCTCGCGCTTCGCGGCCGCTTCCTCCAGGGCTTCCGCCGCCGCGGGCTTTCCGGCCGCCGCCTCCTCAACCGCCCGCTTCGAGGCCTCCACCTGCGCCTTCGCCTCGTCCATTCCCTTCCAGGCCGAAACCTGCAGCGCCTTCGCTTCGCGCACCCCGACCTCCGCTTCGTCGAGTCGCGCTTTTTCGGCGTCTCCGTTGAGTTCGGCGAGCGCCTGTCCCTCCGCAACCGTGTCGCCTTCATCGACCAGCACGCGCGCCACGACGCCCGCAACCTTGGTCGCGACCTCCGCACGGCGCTGGGGCACGAGGTAACCGCTGGCATCGAGCGTCTTTGAAGCGGAAGCGGCTGTGGCGGGGACGCGGAAGACGCCGACGACGGGAAGCGGGCGGAGCAGCCGGTCCCAGGCGACCCATCCCCCTACGGCGAGGACCAGCGCGGCCACTCCGATCATCGCCATGCGCGCGAACGCAGATCCGCTTCGCGAGTCGTCGTCGTCGCGTGCGATGCGGAGTCGGGCGAGGTCGGCCGAAGCGGATGCGGGGTCGGGCATGCTGGGCGATGCTAAGCCGAGGTCGAGGGGGCGTCTACCGCCGTGGCAGGCCGGTTCTCCATTGACAGGCCTCCGCGGCAATTTCTAGCCTTCGTCCACCCACAAGAAGAGGTGCCGCTCATGCCCGCGAAAGCAGCGAAGAAGACAGCCCGGAAGTCCGCCCCCGCCGCGGAATCGTTCCTGCCTCGCAGAATCGGACACGTGATGGTGTTCGTGAAGAACATGAAGAAGGCCGTCGCTTTCTACCGCGACACGATCGGCCTGCCCTGCTCGTACGAGAGCGACTGCTGGAGCGAGTTCAAGACCGAGGGCGCGACCTTCGCGCTCCATCATTCCGACGACGCGAAGCCGCGCGACACCGGCATCTCTTTCAACGTCGGCAACGTGGATGACACCGTCAACGCCCTGGTCTCCCGCGGGGTCAAAATCGTCCGCCAGGCCGAGGCAGTCTGTGACGACATCCGGTGCGCTTCGTTCGCGGACCCTGAAGGAAATGTCCTGGGCATCTCGGGACGGTAGCCCGTCCGATCCCGGAAGGGCCGGGAGCCGCGGGCTTCCTTCCCTTAGGTCTTTGCGCGCCAGTCCCCAGACCAGAGGACCCGGCGCTGGCAGCGGGCGAAGCGTGGACCGCGTGGATCCCCCTTTTCGAAAATCGCGAGGATCGCTCCGCCGAAACCGCCTCCGACCATGCGCGCGCCCAGAGCACCCGCGGCGCGCGCTTCCAGAACCTGGCGATCGACGGCGGGAAGAGAAACCTCGTGGTCCGTGCGAAGCGACTCGTGGGACGTGATCAGGAGATTCCCGAGAAACCGTGTTTCGCCCCGTTTCATCAATCGCGCCGCGGAGTGCACGCGGCTGCACTCGCCGACCACATGTTTCGCGCGTTTATGCTCCGCGCCCTTCAGCCGCCACAAGTCCTCTTCCCGGGCCTGCGCGAGCCGGCGCACGCCGAGCGACTTCGCCGCGGCCTCGCACTGCGCCCGCCGCTTCCCGTACTGGCTCCCCGCAAGCGCCCGGGAAATCCCCGAATGAAAGACCACCGCGTAGGCGGGCGGGAGCGGCACGTGGCGGCCGTTCAGGGAAGCGCAATCGAAGAGCAGGGCGGAGCCGGCGCGGCCGAGGGCGATGGCGTAGGGGTCCATGGGCCCGACGGGCTTCCCGACGCCGCGCGTTTCTGCGAGCCAGGCGAGGTGTGCGATGTCGGGAGGGCCCAGTCGAAGCGAGTACAACCGGTTCCAGAGCTGGAGCGCGGCGACCAGGAGAGACGCCGACGAGGAGAGTCCGGCGCCGATCGGCAGGTTGCTGGAGACCGCGCCCGTCCAGCCTCCCACTCCGGGGCACTTGACGCGAAGCGCGTCCCATGCGGCGGAAAGGTACAACCCCCAGCCGCGCCCGCGCTGCGCTGCGTGAAGCCGCACCGCGCCGCTGCACGCGTCGCTGGTCGCCCGCAGCTCAGGCGAACGCCTTCCCGAGATGGTCGTCCCGAGCCCGGGAAGAGGAAACGGGAGGACCGGGCCGCCCGAGTAATCGACGTGCTCGCCGATCAGGTTGACGCGGCCGGGCGCGAAGACCTTAAGCGTCTTCTGGTCCGCCCGTTTCGCCGTCAACTGTCCCACTCCCCCACCCCGCTTCCCGCGATTCATTCGGCTCTCTCGACAGATTGTCACTTGTTCCAGACGACCTGGAAAATGGCCTTCTCTTTCTGGTCTTTCCAGTACGCCAGGTTCATGTCCATGAGGGTCAGGTACCGCCCGCGAATCACTCCTTCTCTCCGGATCAGGATCAGCACCCAGGGCGCGCGATTTGCCTCGGCCTTGCGCTTCCCGAAAGGATCGTCGCCGAGTATGAAGTGTCCCTGGTCATCGACCGCTCCCTCGTACAGGGGCTTCGCGTCTTTCGCGACCCGGGCACGTCCATCTTCTCCGAGCACCGGCCGGTAAACCTCGACTTCGGCGTACTTCACCGGCCTGCCTTCCTCCCCGATGACCTGGATTTCCACCGCCGCCGGGACGTGGCGCCACATGTGCCCGAAGGTGTTGGCCGGATCCTCGCATCGCCCGACGCGCGAAATGCCGCGCTTCATGCGAATCACCGCCGTCGAGTACTCGTTCCAGCGGGTCGGCTTGTACGGCGAGTTCATGGTGTCGTCGGCGAATTCCGGGCGCAGGGTGAGGAGTTCCAGGGGGTTCCCGGCGGCGTCGAGCTTGCCGACGTCGCCCTCTTTCGTCGGGAAGATGTAGAAGTCCTGCACGCCGCGGAAATGTCCGATCTCGTGCCAGAGGCAGTTCTCGCCCCAGTCTGAGAAGAGGGATTCGTGGCCGGGGTTCCCGGAGTAGTTGTGGCCGATCGAGTAACCCGGGATGTAGAAGCCGGCGATCGGGCCTCCCTGGTCGCAGGCGATCTCGAGGTCGAAGTCGGGGTGATCCCAGAATTCCTTCGGGACCTCGGCATCCTTGCCGCCGCGTTCGTAGACGGCGACGTCGTCGATCCGGAGGCGCTCGTCGATCCCTTCAGGAGCGAACCGGGCGTCGCGGACGGCCGACCACGAGGCGTGGAGGCCCGAGAATGAATCCTGGAAGCGGCGCGCGAACGAGCCGAATTCGTCCTCGTACTTCTCCAATGTTTTTTTTTCGACGAGCACCTTCACCGTCAGCCCGTCGCTGGCGATCGTCAGCCACTCCTCGTGCCCGAGCAGCTCGCACTGGATCCAGTGCCGGCCCTCGGCCGCCGTCCACGCAAAGGTCGCGGTCGAACGCTGGCCCGCCCCGATCCCGGGGATCGTCCCGGTGGACTTCTGAAGGCCATCCACGAACCACCGCACCATCACCGGCTCCGTGTTCACGGAACCCAGATTCCGCAGGTGCGCGGTGTAGGAAAGCGACTGCCCTTCCGAAGGTCCGCTGGAATCGCCGTCCTTCGAAACACTGTTCTTCGGCTCCTGCGAAATCCATTCAATGACGAGCGACTTGTAGGGGCGCTGAATCGGCGGCCGGCGGAGGTCGCGGTACGGGGTTTCCGCGGCGGCCGCGGCGGCCATCAGGCAGAAAAATGCGGCAAGCTGGCGCATGAAGTGGGTTCTCCGGTCCCCCCGGACCGCAATCATCGTAACCGAACCGCGCGACCCGCGTAACGGCCCGTCGACCACCGGATGCCTGAAACGTTTGATCCCGCGGTACGTCCTTCAGTGTGCCCGGTTAAGATGCCGGGACATGATGCGCCCTCACGCCGCCGCTCTTCTCCTCCTCGCAGGCCTGCAGGCGTCCGCGCAGCCAGCCGATCCCGTCCTGACGGAAAAGAACCTCGCCGCAATGCGGGAGACGATTCTCCCGAAGCCCGACGAAGAGAAGTGGCGCGCCATCCCGTGGCGCACCTCTTATTGGACCGCGGTGCTCGACGGAAACAAGGCCGGCCGGCCCGTTCTCCTCTGGACGATGAACGGGCACCCGCTCGCCTGCACCTGAAACAACGGCGTCCGCGCCCGGCGGTCCGTCTGGGCGGAACCCGATGTCCAGGAACTGATGAAATCGTTCATCCCCGCGACCGACGAAGTCCACACCCTTCACCGCAACCAGGGCCCCGCGGGTAAACACTTCCGTCTCGTCTCCGAGAAAGGCCACTACGCCGGCAACCCGATGGACGCGACGCGGCAAGGCATCTACGCGCTGGCGCCGTCCGGCGAGTTCCTGGCAAGCGTGAACTCGACGAGTGCCGACGCCGTGGAACGGATGCTCAAGGAAGCGCTGAAGGCCTGGGAAGACCTGCCGAAGGACCGGCGCCTCCTGAAGGAGAAACCGGAGGAAATCAAGGGCCGCTGGGAGGACCGCTACCCTGGGGACGGAATGGCGTTGCGCGTGTACTCCCGCGACCTCCCGCGCGAAAAGAAATTCGGCGACTGGCGCGATCCCGCATGGAACATCGACTACGCGTGGTTCCTCAAGGACGAGATGACGTCATGGATGCCGGAGTCCACTTCGAAAGGCGCTTACCGCGAGGTTCCGGAGGCGCTGGTCCGGCGGCTCGTGCGGTGCCACTTCGTCGATAACGTCCGCGGCCAGACGAACGCTTTTCCCGATGAGGCCGTGAAGCAGGCGTCACTCAAGGCCACGATCGAGTCCGTCAAGGGAGACAGGGTCACCGTCCGCTACGAAGGCCCGGTTGAACTGGTCCACAAGGGCCGCTGGGCCGCCGACGACACCGGAGAAAAAGATCAGGAGCGCGGTTACCGCGGCACCATCCTCGGCCGCGGCGTCTGGAGCCTCCAGGGCCGCCGCTTCATTTCACTCGACCTCACCAGCACCGGCACCCGCTGGGGCGGCACACGCTACAACTTCCGGAACAACGACTTCGATCCCGCGCCGATGGGCTACGCGATTCAGCTCGCGCCTGATACGCCGACGGACCGGATGGTCCCGGCGAGCATCGGGGACTACGGCTGGTAGATCCGGACATGTCCTGCATCAGAAACCGCAGGACAGAGGATGAACCCAGGAGGGCTCTGGTCGGAAGAAAAAGGCCCCAGCGATGGCGACCAGGGAGAATCCCGGAAGCGCCGTTTGTTAGATCCCGGGCAGTACCACGATGAATTTCGCTCCCTTCCCCGCCCCACTCTCAGCCCACACCTCGCCTTTGTGCAGCTGAACAACGTGCTTCACGATCGCGAGCCCGAGACCGGTGCCGCCCTGCTCCCGTGAGCGCGAACGGTCGACGCGATAGAACCTCTCGAAGATCCTCTTGAGTTCCTTCTCCGGGATTCCGGCCCCCGTGTCCTCAATCTCGACCCGCACCTTGTCGCCCTCAGCCGTCACGCGGATAGAGATCTTCCCTTCGTCCGGCGTGTACCGGACCGCGTTTTCCACAATGTTCGAGAAGGCCCGCTCCAGGAGGGATGCATCGGCGATGAGGCGCGGAAGGGTGTCCGCCGCAGCAACCTTGATTTCGTGGCGGCGCTTCTTCGCCTCCGGCTCATGAAGCGCGACCGCGCGGTCCAGCACCTGCGCGACGTCGGTCGGGCGCAGCGTCAGGTCCGGGCGCGACTCGAGCTTGCCCAGGTCGAGCAGGTCCTTGATCAGGGCTTCCATCGACAGCGCGTGCCGGTGAATCGAGTCGAGGAATTGCTTCGCCTGTGCCGGCTGCTCCAACGCGCCGTCCTGAAGGGTTTCCGCGGCGGCCCGGATGACGGCGATCGGAGTCCGAAGTTCGTGCGATGCCGCCGCGACGAAATCGCGGCGCATGTCCGCGTACTTCGCTTCCTCCGAAACATCGCGAAGCACCAGCACCGCTCCGCCGGCCTGTGGAATCGGCTCCGCATGGACCTCGAGCACGCGCGGTGGCGGCCCCGGAATGTCGACCCGGATGGTCCGTTCTGCCCCGCCCGCGGCCCTGGCGGCGGCTTCGGCGATCCCCTCGAAGCGCACCACGCCGCCGATCGGCTGGCCCAGCGTCGTGCCCCCGCCCAGCCCCAGGATCTCTGCCGCGGCCGCGTTCACGATCCTCAGGCGCCCCTCGCGGTCGACGGCAATGACGCCTTCCGTCATGCCGCCCAGGATCGCGTCTGCCTCGGTCCGGATCGCGCTTCGGTCCTTCTGGACGTCGCGGGACTCCTCTAGAAGCCCCGCGGTCCGTCGGGCGATGTCGCCGAGGACGCCGCCGAGGTCTGGCG
This sequence comes from Planctomycetota bacterium, assembly GCA_038060895.1. Taxonomy (GTDB): domain Bacteria; phylum Planctomycetota; class MHYJ01; order WSZJ01; family WSZJ01; genus WSZJ01. The sequence continues at coordinate 293,568 of JBBTCT010000009.1, read as the reverse complement.
GGAGGATTGCCTTGGGTTCGTTGAGCGCGAGCCGGAGCGAAGCTGCGCGCGCGTGGATGGAAGAGAACGCCATGAAGAAAATGGCGAGAGATGCGATCCAGGCTGCCGCGGCTGCGCCTGCGATCCGGCGTTGAGACTCTCGAAGCGGCGCGTCGACCACCTCCGCGAGGCGCGTGACCCGCACTTCAATCCCCCGGCCCCGGTTCAACGGGACCGGGCCGAACGTCGCCGAGACCACTTCCCGCCCCGCGCCGTCCGGGCCGCGAAAATCTCCGCCGGCCGGCGAAGACTTGAACGCCGTGACGCCGCTTCCCGCGTCTCCCGAGGCCAGAACGCTGCCGTTCGACGGGTCGTAGACGTCGATGCGGGCGCCCAGCGAGCGGGCGAGGGGGCCGAGTTCGGCCTCGAGCAAGCGCGGCTGAGCCGGCAAGAAACGAGTAGAGCAATGCACGGAAACGAGCACGGCCTCGTGCGCCATCTTCGACCGCACGAGGATTTCGTGTGCCGTTTCCTGCTGCCAGCAGAGGGTTCCCGCTATCGCCGCCATACCGACCCCTGAGAGCAGCGCGGCCGTAAGAAAGGTGCGCCGGAACGCGGGGTCGGTGAGCATGCGAGCCTATCCCTCGTCTTTCACGCGGTAGCCGACGCCACGGACCGTCTCGATCATGGCGCCGGACTTTCCGAGTTTCTTGCGAAGCGCGGTGACGTGCACGTCGATCGTGCGGTCGACGACGTGGGCGTCCTCGCCGATGGCGCCGTCGATGAGCCGGTCTCTCGAAAAGACCTGCCCGGGCCGCTTGAGGAGGGTATGCAGCAGCCGGAATTCCGTGGCGGTCAGCGTGACCGGCTTTCCTTTTACGAGGACTTCGTGCCGTCCCGGGTCCAGCTGAAGGTCACCATGGGAAACCCCTGCCGCGTCTTCTCCCTCCGCGGGGCCGGAAGCCCGGCGGAGCACCGCCTTGACGCGCGCAACGAGTTCCCGTGGGCTGAAAGGTTTCGCGACGTAGTCATCGGCGCCCATCTCCAGCCCGACCACGCGGTCCGACTCCCCGCCCTTCGCGGTGAGCATGATCACAGGAATGCGCGCCGTCCGCGGCTCCGAACGAAGCCGTTTGCAGACCTCCAGCCCGTCCATTCCGGGCAACATGAGGTCCAGCAGGATCAGGTCCGGCAGATCCCGCTTCGCCGCATCGAGCCCGGACGCGCCGTCCGCTGCGGACCTGACCTTCCAGCCCTCCCTTTCGAGGTTGAACTTCACGAGCGTGACGAGGTCTGCTTCGTCGTCGATCACCAGTATTTTCGCCAAACTCCATCCCGTCCTTTCATTCCCCTGGCTTCGATTCTTCCCCGTGGTGGTGGCGCACGTCCCGCGCCTCCACCATGTAGATGACTTCTTCCGCAATATTCGTCGCGTGGTCCCCGATCCGTTCCAGGTTCCGCGAAATCAGCACGATGCACACCCCGCGCCTGACCGTCTGAGGATCGCCCTCCATCGTCGCGATCATCTCGTCGAAGATCCGCTTCTTGCACGTGTCCACCTTGTCGTCGCTCTCCAGCACCCGCTTCGCCGCCCCCACGTCCTGCCTCACAAATGCGTCCAGGCAGTCCCGCAGCATCTCCTGCACGATCTCCGCCATCAGCGGCAGATCCATGATCGGCTTCAACGGTGGACCGGACAGGTACCAGTGCGTCGTCTCGATGATGTTGATCGACTGGTCCGCAATCCGCTCCAGCTCGCCCGCGATGCGGCTGGCCATCATCAGGAAGCGCAGGTCCGTGGCCATCGGCTGACGGAGCGCGATCAGCTTGACGACCCGGTCGTCGATTTCCATCTCCAGGCTGTTGACGTCCTTCTCGAGCCGCTCCAGCTCCGCCCGGTCCGATTCCGTCCGCGCCAGCAGGTCCTTCGCGGAAAGATGGATCATCTTCTCAGCATTGGCCCCCATGCGGAGAAGCCGCTCCTTGACCTGCGCCAGCTCTTCGTCGAAGTGCCGCTTCATCTCTAGCCGTACCTCCCGGTGATGTACTCCTCCGTCTTCCGCTGGCGAGGCGCCGTAAACACCTGCTGCGTCTCGCCGAACTCGACAAGGTCCCCCAGGAGCATGAACCCGGTGAAGTCACTGACGCGGGCGGCCTGTTGCATATTGTGGGTGACGATCACGATCGTGAATCGCTTCTTCAATTCTAGCATCAGTTCCTCGATGTTCTGCGTCGCCATCGGATCCAGCGCCGAACACGGCTCGTCCATCAGGAGGACATCGGGCTCGACAGCGACCAGCCGGGAGATGCAGAGCCGCTGCTGCTGCTCCGCGGAAAGCGACAGCGCCGGGGCTTCGAGCTTGTCGCCGAGTTCGTCCCAGAGAAGCGTCGACTGGAGCGCCTTCTTGACGGTTTCCCGGAGCGCGTCGCCGGTGGCAAGGCCGTGGATGCGCGGGCCGTAGGCGACGTTGTCGAAAACGGTGAGCGGAAACGGGTTCGGGCGCTGGAACACCATTCCGACGCGCTTCCGAAGCTCCGTCATGTCGAAGCGGCGCTCATAGATGTTCTTGCCCTCGAAGAGGATTTCGCCCTCGGTCCGCGAGCCCTCCACCAGGTCGTTCATGCGGTTGAAACAGCGCAGCAGCGTCGACTTGCCGCAGCCGGACGGACCGATGATGGCCGTGATGGCGTTGGGAATGATGGACATGGAGACGCCATTGAGCGCCATGAAGTCGCCGTACCAGAGCTTCAGGTTACGGGCCTCCAGCATTACCCGAACCTCCCCGAGATGTAGTCGTTCGTCCGCTTGTCCCGCGGGTGGGTAAACAGCTCCCCCGTCACGCCGATCTCGACCATTTCTCCCATCAGGAAGAACGCGGTGCGGTCGCTCGATCGCGCCGCCTGCTTCACGTTGTTCGTCACGAGCACGACGGTCAGCGTTTTTTTCAGGTCCTGAAGCGCTTCCTCGATTTTCGCAGTCGATATCGGATCGAGTCCCGAGCACGGCTCGTCGAGGAGAAGCACCTGCGGTCCCAGGGCCAGCGTCCGCGCCAGGCAGAGGCGCTGCTGCTGGCCGCCCGAGAGTTTCGTCCCAGAGGTATGCAGCCGGTCTTTGACTTCGTCCCACAGCACCGACGCGCGCAGGGTGCGCTCGACGATTTCATCGAGGACGTCGCGGGACCGCAATCCCGTCAGTCTCGGGCCGAAGGCGATGTTCTCGTAAATGGACCTGGGAAGCGGGTTCGGAACTGCGAACACCATTCCGGCGCGGCGGCGCAGGGCGGCGACGTCTGTCCCTGGTGCGAAAACGTCCCGTCCCTCGAAGGACAGATTTCCCACGACGCGGGTTTCTGGCACCAGGTCGCTCAGCCGGTTGATGCAACGCAGGAAGGTCGTCTTGCCGCTTCCCGCCGGCCCGATGATCGAGAGGATCTCGTTGGGATTCATGGCGAGATCGACATTCCGGAGTACGGAGGCACCTCCGAGGGAGACGCCAAATCCGCGTGCTTCGAGGAGAGGGATCAACGGTACCTTGCGAGGAAGCGGTGCATGGCGGTATAGGCGGAGACGTTGATGACGAGGATGGCGAGAACGAGGATGGCGGCTGTCGCGAAGGCCTTGGGCTGTGAGCCGGCCGTTCCCTCGGTGGCGAGGAGGTAAAAGTGGACGGCGAGGGTGCGGACGGAGTCCCCCGTGGAAGTCGGGATGCGGTCAGGGAGGACGGTTCCGGCGGTGAAGATGACGGCCGCGGTTTCGGACATGGACCTTCCCAGGGCCAGGACGATGCCGGTGACGATTCCCGGGAGCGCTCCGGGAAGGACGACCCGGAGGACCATCTGCCAGCGGGTTGCCCCGAGGGCGTAGGAAACTTCGCGATACCCCTGGGGCACGGCGCGAAGGGCGACTTCGGCCGTCCGGATGATCGTCGGGAGGGACATCAAGGCCAAGGTGAGCGCGCCCGAGAGGATGGACCAGCGGAGGCCGAGCGTGATGACGAAGAAGACGTACCCGAAGAGCCCGAAGATGATCGACGGGATGCCTGCGAGGCAGTCGGCGCCGTAGCGGATAACGCGAGTCACCCAGTTCTCGCGGGTGTACTCGACGAGGTAGATCGCCGTCCCGACGCCCAGGGGCGTGGCCACGAGGACTGCGCCGACGATGATGAAGAGTGTCCCGGCGATGACGGACAGGATGCCGCCCTCGGCGCCGGACTCCGCCGGCATGGAGAACAGGAATTGCGGCGTGACATCGGGCAGTCCGTGCCAGAGAACCCATCCCACAATCCCGACGAGCGTAAAAACGGCCGCGAGCGTCACAGTCCACAGGACTCCGAGCATCGATACGTGAACCACTTTCGGGGGAACTCTCACGAGCGCTTCCTCCCCAGCCTGCCGACGGAGTTAGCGATGGTATTGAGGGCCATGATGATGGCAAAGAGGATGACGCCGGTTGCGAACAGAGCCTCGCGGTGCTCCCCGTCGGCGTACGACATTTCCAGCGCGATGTTCGAGGTCAGGGTCCGAACCGGGGCGAGGAAGGACTTCGGCATCTGGACCGTGTTGCCCGTCACCATGATGACGGCCATGGTTTCGCCGACTGCGCGCCCCATTCCGAGAATGACGGCGGCCACGAGACCTGGTCGGGCGGCGGGAAGCGTGACCTTCCAGGTCGTCTGCCACCCCGTCGCGCCCAGGGCGAAGGAACCTTCCCGGTAGCTGCGAGGAACGGATCGCAGGGCGTCCATCGAGATTGAAATGACGGTCGGGAGGATCATGATGCCCAGGATGGTGGAGCCGGCGAGAACGGAGGCGCCCTGGCCTCCGACATGAGTCCGGATGAACGGGAGGAGCACGAGCATTCCCATAAACCCGAAGACGACGCTGGGAATGCCCGCGAGGAGCTCGAGGGCGGGTTTGAGAATCGTAGCGACCCGGCGCGGTGCGAATTCCGAGAGGAAGATTGCGGAGCCCAGCCCAACGGGAACCCCGATCCCCAGCGCGCCGAACGTCACGGCAAATGTCCCCGCGATCATGGCAAACACGCCAAAGACGGGCGGCTCGGCGGACGGACTCCAGTCCGACCCGAAAAGGAACGAGGCCGGCCCGTGGCGGAAAATCACGGGAAGCCCTTCCTTCAGGATGAATGTCGTGATCACCGCCAGCGCGGTCACCGCCGACATGGCCAACCCCAGCAGGGTCAGCCGGATGGCTTCTTCCCGCTTCATTTCACAGGGATCAATCCCGATTCCCTGATCAGCTTCTGCCCCTCATCGCTCAGCGTGAAATCAATGAACTCCTTCGCCAGCCCGGTGGGCTCCCCTTTCGTCAGCAGGAAGTCCGTTGCGGCGATCGTGTACTTTCCCTCGCGCACGCTGTCGATGGTCGCCGCGACCTTGTCGATCGCGAGCGATTTTACGGAGGCATCGACCTGGACCATCGTGACGTAGGAAATGGCGTTCGGATCGCTCGCGACCGCCGTCCGGCAGGCGCCGTTCGAGTTCTGAAATTGGGCGGTCTTGGTGACCTTTCCCTTCACCTTCACGATAGCGTCAAACGTCTTCCGCGAACCGCTGCTCTCTTCGCGGCAGATGACCGTAATCGACTTGTCTGCGCCGCCAACGTCTTTCCAGTTGGTGATCGACCCGTCGAAGATCTTCGCGATCTGGTCCATGCCCAGCCCGGAGACCGGATTCGCCGGATTGACTACCACGGCGATGCCGTCGCGGGAAACCGTGAAGGACTTGAGCCCTTTGGCTTCGGCGGGCAGATCGGCAAGATCGGCCATTCCCACGTCGCAGGCGCCGTCGTTCACGTTCTTGATGCCGACCATCGAGCCCACCGAGTGGATGTCGATCGTCACGCCGGCGTGCTTCGCCTTGAACGCGTCCGCCAGTTTCTGCGCGACGGGAGTGAATGCCGTCGAGCCCGCAATCGTCAGGTGGTTCGTGCTGGTCCGTCCGCCACATCCGCAACTTCCGACGATCCCCGCCACGGCGCACACCGCAAGAGCCAGCGTTCTCATCGCGTCTTCCCCTTCTCTTTGCAGAAAGTTTCACGGAAGTTAGGACGCGACTGTTAAGGAACTATTAAGAACCTGCAAAGCGGAGATAAAAAAAGCCCGCGCGGGAAGCGCGGGCCGGTGGATGACGGGCTCCCTACCGGGGCTGCCCGCCCCCGGGCTGGACGAACACACCGCCTCCGTCACCTGAAGAGAAGCTCCTCGGGCCGCCGGCGACCTTCATGTATTCCTCGTATTTGACCTGCTGCTCGCCGGTGAGAAGCGGCTTGACGGCTGCATCCTGTTCCTTGCGGATCGCCTGCATTTTCTCCCAGGGATTCTCGCCTTCCTTGCGATTCGCCCAGAGTTCCTGCTGTTGGGCTGAAGCGGCCGTGAGAATTTTCGCGACTTCCTCCTTCTGGGTCGAAGACAGCTGCAGCCGTTCGGCCAGGTCGTTGATAGTCCGATCGAGCCGCGCCTTTGCCCAATCCGCGGAGCGCTTCTTGTCCGCTTCGACGCGTTCTTTTTCGCGCGCGGCGAGAACGTCCTCTACGACTTTCCGCATTGCGATTTCGTCCCGGGAAATCGCTCCTTCAGCGGGGTCGCCTGCGGCCGGGTTCTTCTGTCCGGGAGCCAGGTCGCGATCCTGGAGGATCGCGACATCTTCGCGCAGTTTCCTTACTTCGAGGATGGCCTCTCCCAGCGTCTCGATCGACGCGGCGGACCGCGGCGCGTCCGTGCCGCCGGAACCGCCTTCTGCGTCGCGGGATTCCCCGGGAGTGGAGGTCGACGGGTTTTTTTCGAGCGCCAGGAGCCGCGCCTCGACCTTCTCAAGCGACCCGGCGACTCGTGACATCTGCGCCGAGGCGAACACGACGCCGGCCACGGCGCCGGCGGAGACGACGAGGGAGACGGCGGTGAGGCCCTTGGACATGGTGGAGGCTCCGTGGAATGAGTTCGCCCATTGTATACGGCAGCGGGAAGATTCGCGTGAGCCCGCAGGATTCCCCGAACCTGTTGCGGGCCACAGGCGATCAATCCGGATCCATGCCCCCACTCCAGACTGCCCCGCTCCTCAACACACAACCCTCAATCCTCCCGGCTGCCTTACAATCCGCCGCCTTCATGCCCCCCTCCATTCGAACCCGAGACCTCACCCGCCTCTACCGCAAATCGCCGAAGCGCGGCGCGCCCGCGGTCGAGTTCCGCGCCGTGGACGGGGTGAATCTCGAAGTGCAATCCGGCGAGCTGTTCGGTCTGCTGGGGCCGAACGGAGCCGGGAAGACGACACTGATCAAGATCCTCTGCACGCTTCTGTTTCCGACCTCAGGCGTCGCCGAAGTCTGCGGCCTCGACATCGTGAAAGACTGCGAGCGGGTGCGTGAGAAAATCAACATGGTGAGCGGCGGCGAGCCGAGCGGATACGGGCTCCTGACGATTCGCGAGCAGCTGTGGGTGTTTTCGCAGCTCTACGGGTTGACGACAAAGGAAGCGCTGTCCCGCATCGACCGGATGCTCGACCAGTACGGGCTGGCACAGGACGCGGGGACGAAGATCAACCGGTTGTCCACGGGGATGCGGCAGAAAATGAACCTGATCCGCGGGTTTATGACCGGGCCGTCGGTGCTGTTTCTCGACGAGCCGACGCTGGGGCTCGACGCGCACATCGCGCGACAGGCACGCGGCTTCATCCGCGACTGGATGGCCGAGGACCGGACGAGAACGATTCTCCTGACGACGCACTATCTTGCGGAAGCGCAGGAGCTCTGCGACCGGGTCGCGATTATTTACCAGGGGCGGATCCGCGCGTGCGACACGCCGCTGAACCTGATTGCGGCGCACCGCGGGGACGCCGTGTTCGAAGTGACGCTTTCCGGACTGGACGGCCAGGCCGAACGGCTGAAACAGGACGCGGACATGAAAGTCTCCCGTCTCGATTCGGACGTGGCCGCGGGGCGCACCACGGTTCGCTTCACGCTCCCCGACGACGCGGCCCTCACGGGCGCCCTTTCCCGCATGGCGGCCCTCGGCGGGAAGATCGTGAATCTCTCCAAGCACGAGGTCACCCTCGAGGACGTTTTCGTCAAAATCGCCGGGCAGTCGATTGCCGAAGCGGAAAAGAGCGCCGAGTGAGTTCGCTGGCGAACAACCTGCGGGCGGCGAGCGCCCGCGCCTGGATCCGCGTCGTCGCTGCGAACCGCGAATTGTCGTGGGTCTTCTTTGAGACATTACTGCCTGCGATGACGACGGCCGGGTACGTGCTCGTTTACCGCGCGCTCGGCGCTCCCCCGGAATACGAGTCGTACGTGATCCTCGGCGGCGTGATGACCGCGTTCTGGCTCAACGTCCTGTGGGGGATGGCCGCCCAGTTCTTCTGGGAAAAGGACATGGGCAACCTCGACATCTACATGATGGCCCCGATCTCCCGCATGTCGATCCTCCTCGGGATGGCCGTCGGCGGGATGATGGGCACCGCCATGCGCTCCATCGTCATCCTCATCCTCGGCATCGCGGTCTTCCGCGTTCATTTCGAAATCGGCGGACTCGCCGCCGCTTTCGGAATCTTCCTCCTCTCCATGACCGCGCTCTACGGCCTGGGCATGATGCTCGCCTCCCTCTTTCTGCTCTTCGGCCGCGGCGCCCAGCGCTGGGTCGAGGTCGCCCAGGAACCCGTCTACCTTCTCTCCGGCTTCTACTTCCCCATCGCCAATCTCGGGTTCACCGTCGCCGCCATCGCGTCGGCGTTCCCGCTCGCCCTGGGCATGGACGCCATCCGCCAGACCGCGCTCGGCTCGAAGGCGGGCTTCCTCCCGGTCGGTGTCGAAGCGGGCGCCCTGGCCGCCCTCGCCGTGCTGTTTTTCCTGCTTGCGAGACGCATGCTCCGCCTGATGGAGGACCGCGCCAAGCGCGACGGAAAGCTGACCCTGAAATGGCAATAGCCACCACGCTGAAAAAAATCTCAACCGGATATTCGCTGGCCTGGAAAAAGGAGGCGAACTGGACGAGTCCTCCCGTCTACCTCGCCTACTCCCTCACCCGCCCCCTGGCCGGCGCCATGCTCATCTGGCTCATGGCAACCGTCGCAGGCCGCCCTCCCGGGTACCTGCTCCCTGCCTGGTACTCGCTCGCGGCATTCCAGATCGTCCCCGCCGTCCTCGGCGGAACTTCCTGGGCGATCCTGGAGGACCGCGAGCGGTACCAGATGCTCAAGTACGTCTACCTCGCGCCGGGAAGCGCCATTCCCTACCTCTCCGGCCACGCGCTCGCACGCGCCGCCCAGTCGCTCTTCGGCGCCGTCGCGCTCGCGGCCTTCGGCGCCTTCGTTCTCGGCCTCCGCCCGCCCGAATTCCACCCGCTCCTTCTCACCGCCACGCTCGTCCTGGGTGTCACGCTCCTCCTGTTCCTCGGCCTCGCCCTCGCCGGAGCCTCGCTCCATTTTGCCCGCCACGGACACTTCATGACCGAGTCCATCGGCGGCGTCTTCCTGCTCTGCTCCGCGGCGATCTTCCCTGTGGACATCCTCCCTCTCTGGATGCGCCCTGTCACCTACGCCAGTCCCGTGACCTGGTGGCTGGAACTGGTCCGCCGTTCTCTCGGGCTGAAATTCGGAAGCGTGCTCTCCGGCTACTCGACCGCGCTGATCCTCGGCATCCTGGGTGCTTTCTGCGCGCTGAGCATCGCGATGGGTTTCTACGGATGGGCCGTCGGCGAGCGGAAAGCGAAATGGAAAGGCCTGCTGGACGCAACAACTGCCTACTGACATCGCACAGGCAGACATACGCATTCGTTGCAGATTCCGCCTCAACACGGTCATATAATGGGCTGTCGCGCGCCGTCCCGGGGGTCGTCGCGTGGATGAGTCCATCCTCCCCGGCCTCCAGGAGCTTCAACATGTCCGAGTGCCGTCGCTGCGGAGCCGAGATCTCGCCGGCCGACGTTCAGAAGGGCCGCGCGCTTCAGCGCGGCGAGTTCTGGTACTGCCCGACCTGCGTGGCCGACGCGCGAGCCGCGAAGGCGGGATCTCCCGCAGGATCGGGAGCACCCGCTTCATCGCGTGGTTCCGCTGTCGCGCTGAAGCCCGCGCCAGCCAGCGGGGCGCATCGGGCGCCGGCCAGCGGTGTCCTGAAGGCTCCCCCGAGCAGCGGCGCGCATCGGGCCCCGGCCGCGGTCGCGCAGCGCTCGCCCGCGAGCGGCGCCGTCCCGGGCCTGAAGTCTGCCCCGCCTCCGAGTTCAACGAAGATGAAGCCTGTTCCGGCGCCCGCGTCCCGCAAAGTCGCCGTCCCGCCCCCACAGCAGCCGCTTCTGGACGAGGACTCGGCGGAAGATGAAGCTCCGCCCCCCGGGCGCACCCCCGCACGCGGGGGCCCCGCGTCCGGCCGCCACGGCAAGCCCGGAGGTGGGCCCGCTTCCAGCAGAATCCGGAAGTCCGCGCCTCCACCCGAAGACGAGGCCGGCGCGAGCGGATCGCTGCGCAAGAAGATTGGATTCAAGGACGGAAGCGCCGGCGTGGCGCCGATGTCGAAATCGACGTTGATGATGTGGGCCGTCGTGGGCGGGATCTTTTTCGCCATCGCCGGAGGCCTGTTCTTCACCGTGATCATCAAGCGCGGCAGGGAAAACAAGGCCTACAAGGAGAACGCGGAGATCTGCAAGCAGCGGCAGAAGGAGCTGGACCGGTTGCTTCGTGAGAAGCCGAAGGATTTCGAGGCCATTGACGAAGCTCTCAAAAAATTCGAGGAAGTCGCCGCCAAGGATCCGAAGTTCCAGGCGGACCTGGAAGAGTTCACGAAGCTCGTCAATCGCCGGAAAGAGCACCACAAACTGAAGAAGATGGCCCTTGAGGAATTGAGCGGGATCGCTGGCGCCCTGGCGACGGTGGAAGGGACGGACGAGGGCCTCCGGAGGGCGAAGAAGGCAATGTCACTCGTCAAGTCGGTCGAATGGGTTCTGGACGAGCAGAAGGAATACCAGGACCGTTTGCTGACGGTCCTGAAAGCGGCGAAAGCCGCGGGGGAGACGGCGAAGGCCGCGACGCCCCAGGACTGGATCCTGATTGCCGGTTGTTACGTCATTGCGTCGACGATTTCCGCCGCGCTTCCGCCCGAGGTGTTCTCCGCCCAGGACGCGGGGACGCTTCAGAAGGACGCCGAGGACGCGGTTGCAAAGCGATACGACGACCCGGTGTATCTGGCCAAGTTCGCCTGGGAGGACATCGCGTTTACGGACTTCAAGGAGTTCGGCCTGACGGTCGCTGTGGGAGCGGACGGGCTGAACGTCCAGAACAACACGGCGGAGGTGGAGTTCCTGCTGCTCAACAAGCCGGTTTCGTGGCAGGATTTCACGCTCAGGCTCGAATTCACCGCCGGGGAAGAGGGGTTCGTGATTTTCCAGCGGCAAGCCCAGGGCGAGGGGGCGACGCCCGCGGTGCAGCACGACATCAAGCTGATGATGTCGAACGGCGCGATCAAGCCGGGCGAGAAGATCACGGTGGACTTCATGGTCTTCGGCGGCAAGTTCCGCATCGGGAAGGAAATGAAATTCACGGGGAATCCGGGACGCTGCGCACCGTCGGGATCGAAGCAGGGCGGGTTCTCGTTCCGTGTCGCAGGAGGCGCGAAACTCACGGTCCACAAGGTCCAGGTCCAGGTCTACCAGTCCGAGGAAGAGCCGGCGAAGAAGTAGTCGTCAAACGTCCGGAACAACAGCCGCGGGGCCCGAGCCCCGCGGTTTTTTTTTCGCCTACATCCCCAGCGGGCCGCGCGTCACGCCGAAGTGACGCGAAGAATTGAAACGGCGCCAGAGCGCGGCGCCGTCGGCGCGGCCTTCGAGCGCTTCGAGATACGCTGCCCGGATCGAGAGCGCTTCCATGGCGCCTTCCTCCAGGAACTCGACCCGGAATTTCGAAAACCCGAGCTGCCGCATGTCCGCGAGGAATTCGCCCGCCGACTGGGGAACGGCGTTGAAGACCGTGTTGCGGCAGCCGACGTCGGCCTTGACGGGGTGTTCGTATCCGACGCGATCGCGAAGCGCGACCTTGTGCGTATCGCACGGGCGGCCGCATTCGGTCCAGTCGCGGCCGTTCGAAAGGCGGGCGGCGAAGACGCAGTGCTCGTTGTGGAACATCGGCATGTGCTGGTGGATCACCGCCTCGAGCCACCGGGGCGGGACGGCCCGGGCCAGGTCGGAGAGCTGGGTGAAGTCGCAGTCATAGGCGGGGGTGAGGAACTCGAGGCCAAGTTTCATGAGCGCGTCCGCCGTCAGCTCATTCGCGCAGTTAAGCGAAAAGTCGGCCGCGAGCGGCAGGCCGGGCGCCTGCTTCTGGAACCAGTCGATCGCTCCCGGATTGCGCGCAAGCACTCCGTCCGGCGCCGCTTTCAGGATGTTGCCGAAGACGCGGATCTCCTCTCCCGGTTTCTGGATGCGCGGTGTCGCGAGCCAGATAGAAGCGCCGGCGACGCGGAGGCGCGGGACCGCCTCCAGGTATTTCGCAGGGTCTTCGTAGTCCAGCGTGAGCCGGCCCCCCAGGGGAGCAAGGGCGGCGGACTGTTCCTGCGTCCTCGCGAGTGTGGAGAGTTCGAGGGCGCCGGTTCCCCCCTCTCGCGGGATCGAGGCGCGCAGACGCGGCAGAACCGGCGCGGCGGCGAGCGTGTGGCGAACCGAGTCCCTCCGAAGCGCCTCCAGCCGCTCGACCAGGTCGCGGCGGAGTGCATTGAGCGCGGAGAGCGGGACGATGACCGGGCCTTCGAGGCGGTTCTCAATCGATCTCAATTCGAACGAAGTCCCACCGAGGCGCCCCAGCTGCGCCCTGAGCGTGGCCTCGTCCAGCGGGCGCTTCAGCGCGGGTTCCAGGGGGCACGGGGTGCGGGCCGAAGCTTCGTGTCCGGCCTCGTCTCTCATCACAGTCGCAAGCGGCTCGCCTGTCCGCCCCGAAATAAAAATATCGACCGGCGAGTGCCGCTTCGGAGCCTCCCCCTGCCACGTCTCCGCCCACTTCTTCGCCAACGCCGGATCATCCGTTTTCCAGACGCGGTCCCCCGTCCTCACCGGCGAGAGGTCGAGCCCGCGCGCAAACGCCAACTCGAGACGCCCGCCCTGGACTTCACCGGCCTTGCGCCCCTCGACAAAGACCTCGTACACCCGGCCGCCCGTCTCCTCTTGCTCCGGATGCCCCTGGTCGAAAACGATGCCGTCGCCGGGCTTCACCGGTGCGGCCGTCAGCAGCTTCACTCGCCCCCGCGAGACCGCTTCCACCGTCCCCAGAAAAATCCCGCGCTTCTTCGGCGAACGCCCCCGGACCAGTTCCTGGTGATTGGTGCCGGCCAGGAATCCGTTTGAGAATCCGCGCGAGAACGACAGCTCGAGCTCGCGCACGCGCTCGCGTGACGGCGTCGCCGGAAGGCCGGCGCAGACCTTGTCGATCTGTTCGCGGTAGAAACGGGTGACGTTGGCGACGTATTCGGGGGTCTTGAGGCGGCCTTCGATCTTGAGTGAGGCGACGCCGATTTCGACGAGGCGCGGAAGGACCTCGTAGGCGGCCAGATCCTGCGGCGAAATGAGGTACTTCACGTCGTCGCCGCCGTGGACTTCCCCGTCCACGACGAGGTCGTACGGGAGGCGGCACGCCTGGGCGCAGGCGCCGCGGTTGGCGGAGCGGCCGCCGAGGGCCTCGCTGGTGAGGCACTGCCCGGAGTAGGCGACGCAGAGGGCGCCGTGCACGAAGACCTCGACGGGGAGGTCGCAGGAAGCGCGGATCTTCGCGATGTCGTCCACGGACAGTTCGCGGGCGAGGATGGCGCGGCTGGCGCCGGCGGACTGGGCGAAGCGGAGCGACTCGGCGGACGTCACGGTCATCTGGGTCGAGGCGTGGATCTCGAGCGTGGGTGAAATCTCGCGCGCGAGTCGCGCGACCCCGATGTCCTGCACGATGACGGCGTCGGCGCCTGCGGCTGCGATCGCCCGGAGCATCTCCTCGGCCTCCGGCAACTCGCCGCTGAAAATGAGCGTGTTGAAAGCGACGTAACCGCGGACGCCGCGTTCGTGGAGGAAGCGAATGGTGCCGGGGAGGTCCTCGACGGCGAAGTTGTGGGCCCGGGCGCGGGCGCTGAACCTGGCGAGGCCGAAGTAGACGGCGTCGGCGCCGTTTTCGACGGCGGCCTTGAGGCAGTCGAAGTCGCCGGCGGGCGAGAGAAGTTCGGGCTTGGAAAGGCCGGGCATGGGCGAAGGGTAAGCCCTGTCCTGCCCGTTGGGAACAGGCGGCCGGGGACCGCGCCGCTCCGACCGAATCGCTCAAATGCAGCAATATCATTAAGCGCTTGAAATGCTTTCAAATCATATGGTACGCTCCGGCTCACGCCTCGGGGGGAACGACATGCGCATCCGCCTCACGTCCCACATCCTTCACCGCACCTGGTTCTTCGACCTCGCGGAAGCCCTCGACTGTTCGACGCAGCTCATCAAGGGCAAGGTCGCCGCCTTCCTCCGCACCCAGTACTCCCGCATCCCCGACCTCGAAATGGCCCTGCTCGACGCCGACGGAAAGGTCGTCAAGATCGTCTACAGGCGCGAGCCGCGGACGAAGTAGTCCGCCAGCACCGCCGCCATCATCCCGAAGCTGACCACCGCATTGACGTGGAAGAACGCCCGATTCACGCGGGCGAGGTCGTCGGGGCGCACGATGAGGTGCTCGTACGCGAGAAGCAGGGCGATCGCGCCCAGACCCACGCCATACCAGGCGCCGAAACCGCACACGAAAATCGGCGCCGCAAACGCAACGAGAGTCAGCGCGTGCAGCACCGCCGCAACACGGAGCGCCCCCGGCACCCCGAGCGCCACGGGAACGGAATGGAGTCCCTTCCGCCTGTCGAACTCCACATCCATGCACGCGTACAGAATGTCGAAACCGGAAGTCCAGAGCAGCACGCCCGCTCCGAGAAGCCACGGAAGCGGATCCCACCCGGGCCGGATCGCCAGCCACGCGCCGACCGGGGCGATGGCGAGGGAGAGTCCGAGGAAGAAGTGGCACAGGGCCGTGAATCGTTTCGTGAAGCTGTAGAACAGGATGATGACGAGCGCGACCGGCGAGAGCATCAGCGTCAGCCGGTTCAGCAGCGCCGCGGACCCGATGAACGCGGCGGAACAGACGACCGTAAAGAGCATCGCCCCCCCGCGCGAGACGTCTCCTTTCGGGATCGCCCGCCCCACCGTCCGCGGATTCTCCGCGTCGATCCCGGCATCCGCCCAGCGGTTGAACGCCATCGCCGCCGCCCGCGCCGTCACCATCGCCGCCAGGATCAGCCCGTACTCCCGCGGCAGCCACTTCCCTTCCGCCGCGACGATCGCCGCCGCCGCCGCGAACGGCAGCGCGAACAGCGAGTGCTGGATCTTGATCATCTCCAGCAGGACGAGGATCTTGCGCACGCGTCCAAGGTAGCCGCGGCGCGACGCCCCGACAAGCCGGGGAACCAACGGGACGTCCGCGGCGTCAAAAGGGCCTTCCCCGTCGAATAGGGCCACCCTCCGAACCTCACGGCACCGCCCTTCTTCCCGTATACTTTCCCGGCGAACGACGCCTTTCCCGCCTTCAGACACCCCGGGGGACTTCAGGAGATCTCATGACCAGGTTGCGCGCATGTCTGCTCTCGTCCGTCGCCCTTTCGGCCCTCCTGGTCGTCTTTGCCGGGAACGCCTCCGCGGACACCGCCGAGGAAGTCAAGTCGAGGGTGGACCAGCTGCCGTCGGCGAAAGGCCACGAGTTCTGGCGGCTGGTTTCTGAGATGGAGCAGCTCGGGCCGGAGGCCGTCGGTCCGTTGACCGAGGCGTTGAAAGCGCCGGAAGCGAAAGTCCGCATGGGCGTGGCCAAGGCGCTGTACCGCTGCGGAGAGAAGAAAGAAGCCGTGGCGGCGCTCGTGTCGCTCCTCGGCGAAAAAGAGAAGGACGTCCGGCGGACTTCGGCGGATCTCCTCGCCGACCTGACGCGCACCGACACGAACATCGGCGACCGCAAGGAAATCGGGAGCGTCATCGACGAAGCGATCGACAACGCAGACGACCAGCGGTTCATCATCGCCCTCTCCCGCGCGCTCTTCCGCATCTCGAACAGCATCCGCGCCTTCGACGAACTGAAAAAGCTCCTGAAGGCGAAAGATGGGGAGGTTCGCAAGGAAGCGGCGCTCGCGCTCGCGGATCTCGAGGACTTCGATTCAGCTCTTCCGATCCTGAAGCAGATGGCCTCGGAGCCGGGTGAAAAGGGAGCGCTGGCCCGCCTGCACATCAAGCACAAGGAGCTGGTTGACAGCGTCGCTCGCAAGGTCGTGGGCCCCGCGGCCGGCGGAGGCGAGTACGCGCTTCTCGACGAGATGATCAAGCTCATCGAGGGAAGCTACGTCGACAAGACGAAGGCGGACAGGAAGGCGCTGATCGAGGGCGCTGCTCGCGGGATTGCGGAAACTCTGGACCCGTACAGCGTGTACCTGAGCGAGAAGGACCTCAGGGAGCTGACGGAGGGGATCAACAAGAAGTACGGAGGAGTCGGAGCCCACGTTTCGGGCCGGGACGACTGGCTCACGATCGAACGGCCGGTGTACAGCGGGCCGGCCTACCGTGCCGGGCTGCGTTCGCTCGACCGCATCGTCGAGATCGAGGGGAAATCGACGTACAAGCTGCCGCTGGAAGACTGCGTGTCGCGCCTCAAGGGCGAGCCGGGGACGAACGTCCGCTTCAAGGTGGTCCGCCGCGGATGGGCCGAGCCCCGCGAGTTCACGCTGGGCCGCGAGCAGATCACGATCCGCACCGCTCCCTCCGAGATGCTTCCGGGCAAGGTCGGCTTCATCCAGATCAATTCCTTCGGCGGCGACACCAACACTGAAATGCGCGCGGCGATGGACCAGCTCACCAAGGACGGCGCCATCGCGCTCATCATCGATCTCCGGAACAACCCCGGCGGTCTGCTCGGCGAAGTCGTGAAAATGGTGGACCGCTTTGTCCCCGCAGGGAAAGTCATCTGCACGACGAAGGACCGCGACGGGAAAATCCTCGACGAGCTCAAGAGCACGGGTGAAGACTCGTTCAACCTGCCGGTTGCGGTGCTGATCAACGAGGGAAGCGCGAGCGCGGCGGAAATCATGTCGGGCGCGCTTCAGGATTTCGAAATCTCCGTCACGCTCGGCGAGCGCAGCTACGGCAAAGGCTCCGTGCAGCGGATCCAGGGGCTGAAGACGGACAAGAACACGGCCTTCAAGTACACGTTCGCGAAGTACTACCTTCCCAGCGGACGGTCGATCCACATCGAGCGCGACCGTTACGGCAAGGTTGATGAGAAGGCCGAGGGCGGAGTCATCCCGGAAATCATGGTGAAGCTGCCGGAGCGGGATCTCTGGAAGGAATTTGAATTCGCGAAGATTCTGGATTCGGGAAAGCTGGAGGACTACCTCACCGCGAACTACGACGAGAACAAGGACCTGTTTACCAGGCTCGCGGACGAGACGGTGGCGGACCCGAGTGCCTACCCGCTCTTCCCGGGCCTTATCTCGACGCTGAAATCAAAGGCGGAGGCGGCAGAAATCGCCCAGCTGGTGCGGCAGCTCGTCCGCAAACGGGTCGCGGACGACCGGAAGCGTGAATTCCTGGTGGACCTGAATGCCGACACGCAGGCCCAGCGTGCCGTGATCGAAGTGCTGAAAAAGGCGAAGGTCGAAGCGGACACGGTTGCGGAGTACAAGCCCTTCGCGCATTCGTTCGACGCTAAGTAGGGAGGGCGGGCAGGCGGGCAAACGACAAAACGGCCTCCGAGTTTCGGAAGGCCGTTTTTTCTGACGCTCGCCCGTTCGCCCTAAATCAGGTCGCCCCATCGCCGCCCGATATGCCGCTTTCCCTTGGGCGGCCCCTTTTTCGGAGGCTTCGCTGCCGGCGGTGCGGGCGGCTGGGAGGGTGGCGGTTGCGCCGGCGTGCCGGGTGGGGCGGCAGGGGGCGGGTAGCCCTGCGGCGGATACCCCTGGGGCGGGTAGCCTTGCGGGGGATACCCCTGCGGTGGGTAGCCCTGTGGCGGCGGCGCCTGCGGCGGATACCCGTACGGAGGAGGCGGGTAGCCCTGGGGCGGGTACGGCGGCGGATAGGGCGCCGCGGGGGGATAGGGCGAAGGATAACCCGACGGAGCGCGGCCCGGGGGCGGCGCGGGCTGCGGCGGCCACGACGGCGGCCCCTGCCCGGGCTGCTGCGCCGGAGGCGTCGGATAGGCCGTATTCGGGTGCCGATGACCGGGCGGCGGCCCTGGAGCCGCTGGCGGCGCCACCGGCGGCGCCGGCGGATAGGGCGAAGGATGCGGTGCCGGGGAGCGGCCGGGCGCCCCTTTCCCGCTCGAAGGCATCGGCGTCGAAATCGTCTCTTCGTATGGGTTGCTCACGCGGTTCGGAAGAGGTATCTGAAGTGCGGGTGGAGGCATCGCGGGCGTCGGGGAATCCTTGGAAATCCGGGGTTCGGCTTCCTGCGACTTGGCTCGCGATGGACGCCCGCCGACCGACTCGAAGGGCTTGTCGCCGCGCAGGAGGGCCTCGGCGAACCCGATCACGTCGGCAGGCCAGGGGCGGTCCTGCGCTTTTTTCTCCGTCATGCGCTGGACGAGCTTCGAGGCACCCTTCGAAACGGTCGCATTGACCTTGTTCGCGGCCTTGGGCTGCTCGGAGAGATGCCCGGCCACGATCTCGGCGATGTTGTTGAAGGTGAACAGTGTCTGGCCCGTGAGCATGTGATGAAGCGTGGCGCCGAGGTTGTAGATGTCGGAGCGAACGTCGATATTGGCGTCGCTGCGGGCAGCCTCCGGGGACATGTAGTGCGGCGTCCCTGTCGCGCCCCCGACCAGCTTCGGATTCGTCGCCATGATGGCGAGCCCGAGGTCCGCCAGCTTCGCTTCCCCGCCTCGCGGCAACAGGATGTTCGCGGGCTTGACGTCACGGTGCACCACGCCGGCATCCTGCGCGTGCTTCAGCGCCCGGGCCACCGACAGGACGATCTGGAGGGCGCGCTGTTCGTCCATCGCGCCGCGCGAAAGCACGCTCTCGAGCGTCTTGCCCTCGACGTGCTCCATGACGACGAAATGGAATCCGTTGGAGATGCCTGAAGCGATCGTCCTGACGATGTTCGGGTGATCGACCTTGCCGCCGATCTGCGCGAGGCGGACGAACTTGGCGTTGAAGTCGGATTTCTTCGAGAGCGCAGGGAAAATCAGCTTGATCGCGAACATCGCTCCGTCGGACGTCCGCTTCGCCTTGAATACGGAGCCGGTAGAGCCCTGTCCAAGGGGCTGCTGAAGGGTGTACCCCTCGACGGTGTCGGGCGAGATCTTGACCTGCTTGGCAGCGTCACTCACGGTGAAGACAAGCTCCCAGTGCCGGGGACATCAAGATACCCGGGGCGGTGATCCGCGCCCGGAAAAAGAACCGGCCGCCCTCGCAGGCGGCCGGTCCCAGTGTTGCCGGGTACAAGACTACCGCTTCACGAAAATCCCGCCCGTCATCTGCGAAAGCGACTGCAGGAACTGCCCGTTGAAGTTGCCGGGGCCAAGGGCCTTGTCGCCCATGCCGACGGTGTTGATGATGACCTTCGAGAGGACGTTCCACTCCCGCACCTTTTTGATGACTTCGTCCGGGGTCGGCCACTTGCCGGCGCACGGCATCCCGTCGGACATGAGGTAGATCGTGTCCACGAGCGCGGCGTATGACTTGTCGTGCAACCCGTTCCCCGCGAGCTCGAACGCCTTCTCGAGCGAGTCGCCCGTATTCGTCGAGCCGGCGGCGGCCTGCTTCTTCACGAAGTCGATCGCCTCGGCCTTGATCGGCGGCGTCGCCGTCTGCATCTTGTCCTTCCACTGAAGCGGGTTGTCGCTGAAGACGATGATGTTGAACGTCGTCTTGACTTCCAGCTTGTTCATCGTCTTCTCGAACTCGTACTTCAGGACATCGATTTTCGCGCCCTTCAGGCCAGGCTCCCACGGGGCCGGCGCCGGGCCGTTCCCGCCGCCTGAGACCACCGGCGGCGGCTTGTCAGCGCCTTCCGGCGGAGCGCTCGGGTCGAGCATCGAGCCGGAGACGTCGAGGACGAAGACGATTTTCTTGGAAGTGATCTTGAGGCCGAAGAACGTCGGCGGTTCGGTCGTGGTTCCACCCGGAGCGCCGCCGGGGGACTTTTCAGTCTTCCCTGCAGTCGCGCCACCGCCGATCGGCTTACCGTCCCACTTGTCGCCGTTCGTCTTCCACCACTCTTCCCACGACAGCGCGTTGTAGCCGAAATCCATCCCGATCATGCGCTTCAGCGCGCCGGAGATGTCGTCACGAAGGCGACCGTCTTCCTTCTTGAGCTGGCGGATCATCGCGGCGATGCCGTTCTTGCTGCGGAGCTTCTCGGCACCCGACACGCCGCAGAGGCGGATCTGCCACTGAGCGGGGTCTTCGATGGCCGTCACGAAGAGCGACTCGGCGGCCTTGCATTCGTCCAGGTTCAGAAGAGCATCGAGGGCGAGGATGCGAACCCGAGGGTCCGAATCCTTCGCGGCTTCGAGGCAGATCGAGCCGACGCCGGACGACTTGGCGGAGATGAGGCCGGACAGAACCGCGTACCGGTCGGCCCAGTCCGAGTTCTTGTTGATGACCAGGGCCCGCAGTTCGGCGACCGCTGCCGGATCGGTGAACTTCCCGATTGCTCCGGCAATCGTGTCCAGCAGGTTTTTCGACTCGTTCTTGATCTTCTGGATGGCATCGGATTGCACCTTCACTTGCGCTTCCAGCTTCGCTTTCCGGTCCTGCTCGCCCGCGGAAAGAGCGGAGGGATTCTTGCGCAACGACTTCAGCGTGTTCTCCAGGTCGTCGATTTCCACCTGGATCTTCTTTTCCTGGGCGTCCGTGTCGCGCTTGATCGCGCCGTACACGGAGATCAGGAGTTTGCCGGCATCGGCGGTGTTGACCGCGGCGATGCGCTCCAGCGCGGACTTCTTCACGCCCATGTCGGCGTTGGCGAAGTCGCGATAGAAGTCCTTCTTCATCTGGTCCCACTCGGCGCCGGACGGCCCGGCCGCGAGCGGGATCGCGAGGGCCAGGACGAGGCCCAGCGCCCCGAGGAAGAGCCTCTGCTTGGTCATGCGCCGCACTCCCTTTTTTTTGCAGCGTATTCGGGCCGTCCGTAGTGGCCGGCTGCGAATCGCCCTGCGCTATTGTGAACCCCGCCCGGGGGTGAAATCAAGCGTCTTCTACCGAACTTTTACTTTACCTTCCGTCTTCGCAGGTCACTCCGCCCGTCGAACCGCCCGCGACACTTGCACCTTTGACGCCCGCGTCGGAGGTCTTGTCCTTCATCGAGGGTCCGCTGGAGCCGAAGTTCTCGGTCCAGTAGTTGTTCGAACGGCCGATGCCGATCTGCGTGTGGCCGCCCAGCATGTTGCGATGGTGGCCGCTCGAGTTGTACCACTGCAGGAACGTCGGCTCTCCCTCGACGTTCCCCATGGCGATGTTCTCGGCCCCGCCGCCGCCATACCCTTCCGCTGCGCACCGCTCGCCAGGCGTCGCAAGGCCCTTCGTCGGCCCGACGTGCGCGAAGTACCCGAGCTTCTCCATCTCCACGCTGTGCTTACGCGCCGCGCGGCCCAGCTGGTCCTGCGCTTCCACGGCCTGGATTCCCAGCATGAAGCGGTACTCATTGGTGGCCCGGATGCAGTCCTTCTCGCGCGAGTCGAAGCCGAGATGGCGGTCGTTGTACGACATGATGGCCCGGAATTTCTCGAGCTGGGAGCGCTCGTTTCCGCTGATGCAGTAGTTCTTCAGGCTGAGCGCGTCGTTCACCTGAAGCAGCAGCTTGGCCACGAGGGCCTTCTCCGCTTCGGTCGCGGAAGCGCCGAGCTCTCGCAGCCAGTCGTCCGTCTGCTGGCTCGCGGCGATCATGTTTTCAATCGCGGGATTTGCTTTCGAAACCACCTGAAGCGGGTTGTCCCAGAGCTCACGAACCTTTCCAACGGCGGCGTCCACGGTCGGTTGCCCGACGATTCCGTGATTCTCTTCGGGGTAAATCTTCACGTCGAAGATGACCTTGATGGCCGCCTGGCGACGCTTGATCAGGTCCTTCTTGAGCGCAGTCATCACCGCGGGATTCACGAGCCCCCGGCTGTCCTGCAGCCTCCGCAGGATCGCCGTCCGGCGCGTCTTGAGGGCGCCGACGCAGAGCGTCACCGCTTTCGACTTCACTTCGGTCCCTGCCGACGGGTCGCTCGTCGCGCGGCGGTACAGAGCCATCCCCTCCGCCGCCTTCTTCGCGTCGATGTTCCCGAGCAGCAGGGCCGCCTTCTTCACGTCCAGGTCGAGCTTCGCGAACTTCAGTTCTTCGCTGGTGTACCAGCCGCCCTCGTACCAGACGAATCCGCCGTCGGGAATCGGGATGCCGCGGTGGCGCGCGACGAGCTCGAACGCGGCCGGCTTCTTCAAGGGGTCCGAAGCGATCGCTGCGCTCAGAATTTCCGCGCCAGCGAAGGTGAGCCCGTTGCTGTAGCAGAACGCCGCCAGCGCGATCGTGTCCTCAGGCCCGAGTTCGATCGCGCGGAAGTACCCGAGCATGTCCTCCGCATCCACCTGCGGCCACTTCCGCGAAGACGTCCCGCCCTTCCCTTCCTCGTCCTTGAACTCGACGTCGAGAACCTCGTCGTTCGCCTTCGCCAGGATGGCCCTGGTTCCGTTTCCGAGCTCGATCGGGTGCGACGTGAACCAGCCGTTGTTCACGGCAGCCACCAGTTTTCCGAACAACTCTCCCTGCGCGGCGATTTCTGCGCGCTGGGCCCGAAGCGCCGCCGAATGGTCGGCGGTGACCGAGGAGAGGAGGCCGTCGATCTGGCGAAGCGCCTGCCCGTACCGGCGAGCCTTGACGAGGTCGTCGATCGCGAGCAGGGAGTCCTGCGCCCCGGCGGTAAGGCTCGCGCCGCCGGCGACGTACGCCGACGTCACACCCATCAGGCGGCGGATCCCCTCGAGCTTCTCCTGGGCGCGGTAGCGGAAACGCGTTCCCTGGAATCTCTCGATGGCCGCCGCCACCGCCAGCGCCGCCTGGGGATACTCCTCCATTTTCACCAGACTGTTCGCGCGCGTCTCCAGCGCATCCCACGCGTCCTGCGAAGCCTTCAGCACTTCCTTCGTGCGTCCGTCGATTTTTGAAGCGAATTCCGCGTCCGTCGTTTCCCGCGCGAAGCTCTTCCAGACGTTCAGAGCCTCGCCGAAATTCTCCTGCACGACGAGGCGGTCGGACTCGGTCGTCGCCTCGTCAAACAGAACCCGGAATTCGTCTGCGCGCCGCCGGGCCTCCTCGGCCGCAATCGCCGCTTCCAGTTCCCTTTGTTCCCTTTCATTGCGGGAGGCGATCTTCGCGCGCACGTCGTCGAGCGATTTCTTTGCATCACGCTGGACGCCCGGGTCGATGGGCGCCGAAAGGAGCGCGTTGATGGCCGCTTCGGCAGCCTCAAGGTCGCCGTTACCGGCCGTCTGCTGTGCGGCCTTCAGGGAATCGCGCTGGGCGGCGGCCTTGTCGTCGCCGACGAAAACCTTGATGCCGACGACCGTGGCGATCAGGACAGCGGCCGCGACGCCGCCGGTCTTGATCCAGAACATGGCGTCGGCTCCCGCGCGGGCCGCGGCGCGCGACGGCTTGCCTGTCCTGGAGGCGCCGCCCGGGTTGAACACGGCCTCGAACTCCCCGATGCGGATAACGTCGCCGTCCTTGAGCAGGCGGGCGTTCACGACGGCACCGTTCACGGACGTGCCGTTCGTGGATTCGAGGTCAACGAGCTTCCAGCCGTTGGGGACCTTTTCAATGCGGCACTGCTCCGCATCGGCCTGAGGATCGTCCACGCAGACCTTGCACTCCGCGCCGCTTCCGAAGTTGACGACGGCCCCGTCGAAGGAGAGCTCGCGGCTCTGCCCACCCGTCCGGATGAGAAGGCGAATCATGACGTGGCTTTCTCCGCTTTTCTTGAAGCGCAACCCCGGAGGCGTCTTCCGCCTCCGGGGTGCGCCAGTTAAGTTTCGGTCTCGTGCGTTCCGTTGCCGGCAACTGCCGGCGGGGTGTTACTGCCCTCAGCATCCTCCGCCGCCGGTTGAACCACCTGCAACTCCGCCTGCGACTCCACCCCTCGTTCCACCTGTCATTCCGCCACTGCTTCCGCTGGTTCCGCCACGGCTCGAGGAGCCGCCCGAAGTGCCGGAGGTGCCCGAAGCGCCGCCGCCATCGCGGTTGCCCCCCTTGGAACCGCCCTTGCCCTTGCCCGCTACCGTCGCGCCCATCGCGGACCCGCCGCGGCCGAAGTCAACCGTCCAGAGCGTCCAGGACTTGCCGGCGCCGACCTGCGTGTAGAGGTCGCTGAGCATGTTCCGGTGATAGGTGCTCCAGTTGTACCAGGCCTCGAAGACCGAACCGGCGCTCTCGACGCCCTGTGCGATGTTCTCTCCGATCACGCCGCCCGGATAACCGGCGTAGCGCGCGCGGTCCGCGGGCGACTTGCGACTCGCCAACGGCCCCTCGTGCGAGAAGTACTTGGCTTCGTGCATATTGGAAGCGTGCTGCCGGGCCGCGGTCCCCAGCTGCACCTGCGCTTCGAGATCCGCGCGGCCCATCATGAAGCGATAGTCGTTGATCGCCCGGATGCAGGCCTTTTCCGGAAGTTCGAATCCGCTGAGCCCGTCGTTGTACGCGGTCACGGCCTTGTGACGATCGAGAAGCATGCGTTCCGTGGCCGTCATGCAGAACTCGCGCAGATTCATAGCGGCTCCCGCGGCCGACAACGCCGACGAGACGGCGGACGGATCGGTCTCGGACGCCGGGGCGCCCATGCTGCGCAGCCACTCGTTGGACTGCTCGACGCCGCTCACCAGGTCCGCGATCGACTTGACCGACTTCGAGGCCCACGGCATCGGGTTGTCCCACAACTCCTTGACGGCCGCGACCGCCGAATTCACCTTCGACTGCCCGGACCGGCCCTTGTCTTCGTCCGAATAGGTCCCCTTGTCGAAAATCAGGCGAAGAGCTTCCTCTCGCCGCTCATTCAGCTCCTTCTTCACCTCGCGCATCGCAATCGCGCTGGCGACGCCCGTCGGATCCTGGAGCTTCTTCAGCAGGGCCGCCTTCCGGGTCTTGACGGCGCTCATGTACTGGGCCTTCACCCGGGCCTTCTGGTCGGCCGAGCCGGACGGGTCCGCCATCACCCGCTGGTACAGCGCGTACCCCTCAGCGGCCTTCTTCGGATCCGACTGCGCCACGAGCTGGGCGCCTTTCTTGGCGTCCACTTCGAGCTTCGCGAACTTCAGTTCTTCCTGCGTGTAGAACCCGCCCTCGTACCACTGGAATCCGTTCTGCGGCACGGCGATCCCGCGCTGGCGCGCCACGAGCTCAAAGGCGGCGGCCTGGCGGGAAGCATCTTTGCGGATCAGGGCGTAAAGCACTTCGGCGGCGGTGAAATTCATCGCGTTGCTGTAGCAGAAGGCGGCGAGCGAGAGCTGGTCGGCGGAGCTGAGGTCCAGCGACCGGAAGTAGCCGACCATGTCTTCGGCCTCGACCTGGTGCCAGCGCTTCGAAGTCGTCCCGCCCTTGCCTGCCTCGTCGCGGAAGTCGATCGAGAGGGTGTCCTCGGTCGCGGTCACGAGGTATGCGCTCATGTCGTTGGCCAGCTGGAGCGGGCGGCTCTTGAACCAGCCGCCGTTCACGGCGTCCACCAGCTTGCCGAACAGGGCGGCCTGCGAAGCGATCTCCGCACGCTGCGCTTCCAGGCTCGCCTTCTCGGCCGCGGCGGCGCCCGACAGCACGCCGTCGATTTCGCGAAGGGCCTGCGCGTAACGGCGGGCCTTGACGAGGTCGAGCACGGTGAGAAGGGAGTCCTGGGTCCTGGAGGAAAGCTTGGAGCCGGTCCCGGCAACATCGGTGCCCAGCCCCGCAAGGCGGTTCAGGGCGGCGAGTTTGTCCTGCGCGGAGAACTGGAAGCGCGTGCCCTGGAACTTCTCGATTGACGACCCGACGAGGGCCGCGGCGGCGGACGTTTCCTCCATCTTCACAAGACTGTTGGCGCGATTCTCAAGGACGTCCCAGGCATCCTGGACCGACTTCATCACCTCGGCGAGACGGGCGTCCGCCTTCGCAGACAGCGCCGAACCGGGGTTGTCCGCGTTGAACCGCTTCCAGATGTCGAGCGCCGGACCGTACGCCTCCTGCACGACGAGAGCGTCGGCGTCGGCCGTGGCCTTGTCGAATTCGGCCTGGAGATCGGAGGCGCGCTTCGTCGAAGCCGCGGCGTACTCGGCGGCCTCGGCGGCCTGCTTCGCCTTCGCGTCGCGCGTGGCGATTCTGCCCTGGATGTCCGCGAGCGCCTTTTTGGCGTCCTTATGGATGTCCGAGCCGACGGGGTGGCTGAGGAGTTCGATCAGCGCCTTTTCGGCCGAGTCCAGCTCGCCCCTGGACGCGAGCTGCGATGCCTTTTCGAGCGTGGCGCGCTGTTCCGCGGTGTTGTTGCCGCCATAGAAGTGATTGACGGCCCAGACGCCTCCGAAGAGGAGCGAAGCCGCGAGCAGGCCTGAGACGACCAGGCCGCGCGCTCCGTCCTTTTCGCGGCGAGCGCCGGAAGACACGACCCGCTGGGCGTGATCGACGCGGGCGACCTGCGCGACCGGACCTGCGGGCAGTGGTCGAACGGGATCGGCGACGGGCGTTACGGCGGCCGGGTTCAAAACGGCGGAGAAGGCGCCGATCGAGAT
Source organism: Planctomycetota bacterium (assembly GCA_038060895.1). Taxonomy (GTDB): domain Bacteria; phylum Planctomycetota; class MHYJ01; order WSZJ01; family WSZJ01; genus WSZJ01. The sequence goes on along the minus strand of JBBTCT010000009.1, from coordinate 266,836 downwards.
CACGTCGCCATCCCTGAGGAGGCGGCTGTTGGTGAGCTGGCCGTTAACCGACGTCCCGTTTGAGGATTCGAGATCGACAAGCTTCCACCCCTCCGGCGTCGATTCCAGCCGGCAGTGAAGCCGGCTTGCGGCCTGGTCGCCGACCTGGATCGCGCAATCCGGGGAGCGCCCGAACGTCACGGCAGGCTGATCGGTTTCAAAAACGTGGACCTGCCCGTTCACGCGAATCGCCAGCTTCATGGTATTTCCCTCAAGGTTGTCTTTAGGGCCGTAACGCGGCCCTGGCTATTTCTTTTCTTCGGACCCGGCATCCTTCTTCTTCCCGTCACCTTCCTGGTTCCCGATGCCCCCATCATACGGCGTCGTGCCCGTGCATTTGCCGTCAGGCTGTTTGTGCGGGCTCTCCGGCTGGTCCTTTCCCGCGGACTTGTCGCCACCGGCCGCCGGCTTGTTGCTGGCGCCCTTCTCCTTCTCGCCGCGCGTCGGCAGTCCATCGACGCCTGCGCGCACCGGATTCTTCGGTTTCGGCCCGCCCGCAGAAGCTTTGCCGTCGTCGGCCTTGCTGCCGAGATGACTCGTGCCGCGACCGAGGTTCTCCGTCCACATCGAGCCGATGGCGCCGAGGCCGATGTGGTTCCAGCTGTCCGAAAGCATGTTGCGATGGTGGCCGCTCGAGTTGTACCAGCCCATGAAGGCCGACCGCGCGTCGCCGTAACCCATCGCGATGTTTTCGCCCACGCCCCCCAAATACCCTTCTACCTTCGCACGGTCGCCCGGCGTCCGGAGCCGGGCCGTCGGCGACTCGTGCGCGAAATACGCGAGATCAATCATCTCCTGGCTGTGCTTTTTCGCGCACTTCCCGAGCATGTCGTCCAGTTCCAGGTAGGCACGGCCCATCATCTCGCGGTATTCGTTCGTGATCTTCGCGCACTCGATCTCCACGCCCACCATCTGCGTCTCGCCGCCGGTCTTGTTGTAGGCGGCAACCCGCTTGTTGTAGTCGCGCAGCTTCTGCTCCGTCTTGTCCAGGCACACGTTCTTCAGGTTCAGCGTCTCGTTGACGTGCCCCAGCAGCAGCTCGTACTCCTCCATCGCCGCCTCGTCCCCCGCTTCCCCCATCTCCTTCAGCCACGCGTTCGTCTTCTCGCCGGCCTCGACCAGCACCCGGACGCCGTCGTCCAGCCGCGCCACGACCGCCAGCGGCTTGTCCCACAGCTCCCTCACCAGCGCCACCGCGTCGTCCACCTTCGGCTGCCCTTCAATCCCGTGGTTCTCGTCCGGATAAATCGTCTTGTCGTAGATGATCGCGATCGCCGCGGCCCGGCGCTTGTTCAGCTCTTTCTTGAGTTCCTGAAGCGCCTTGAAATTCGCAATGTTCTGAGAGTTTTTCAGGCCGTTCATGATCCCCTGGCGCTTCTCCTGAAGCGCCGTCAGGAAGTACCCGGTCGCCTTCGCCATGAACTCCGCTTCGAGGGTGGAGTCGCCCTTCAGCTCCTGGTAGATCGCATATCCCTGGTCCGCGAGCTTCGCGTCGATTTTCCCGATCATCGTCGCGGCCTTCTTCGCCTTGTAATCCAGCTTCGCGTACAGGTATTCCGTGTGGGTGTACCAGCCGCGCTCGAAGAAGACGAAGCCGTCGCTCGGCACGCCCATGGACCGGACGCGGGCGATGAACTGGTAGGCCGGCGACTGCATCGAGCCCTGCTCCTTGATGAGGTCGTTGAGGATGTCCGCGCCGTCCTGCGGCAGCCGGTTGTCGTAGCAGAAGGCCGCCAGCCCGAGCAGTTCCATCGCGTCCATCTTCAGCTGCCGGAAGTAAGCCAGCATTTCGGCGCCCGGGACCTGCACCCACTTGCGTCCGGTCGTCCCGCCCTTCCCTGTCTGGTCCTTGAACTCGATCGTGACGCCGAGGTCCGAGGCCTGCGACAGGTGGCCGGTCACGGAGCCGCCGAGGTCGATCGCGTAGTCCTTCATGCCGCCGTCGTTGATCGCTGCGAGAAGCTTCCCGAAAATGCCGGCTTCGCGCGCGATGTCCTCGCGCCGCGCCGCAAAGGCCGCGCGCTCCTTCTCTGCCATCGCGCCGACCACTTTGTCGTACGCCTTCAGCGCCGCTGCGTACTGCCGCGCCTTCACCAGGTCCGACACGGCCAGCATCGATTCCTGCGCCTGGGCCGACATTTCGGGGGCGCCGGAAGCGTAGGCCGCGGTCACGCCCGACAGGCGGCCGATGGCGCGGACCTTGGAAGCGACCTCGTAACCGTAGCGCGTTCCCGCAAAGCGGTCCTGCGCGTCGGCGAGAAGGGCCGTCGCCTCGGCGTATCTCTCCGCCTTGACGAGGGCGTTGGCTTCGGCTTCCAGGTCGTCCCAGGCCGTCGCGGCCAGGCCGAGGGCCTTCTTGAGCAGGGACGCCATGCGGTCGTGCGACTCGCCTTCGGTGTAATCCATCATGAAGCGCTTGGCCTCGTCGACGGCGGCGGAGAAATCGCCGCTCGAGAGGTAGGCGTCGACCTGCGATCGCGCGCTGTCGAAGCGGACGGCGGCGCTGGTGGCGTGCTGGCGGGCCAGGAGTTCTGCGACGACTTTTTCAAACCGGCGGGCGGATTCTTCGGTCCGCTTCGCGATGACGCCTTTCAGCTCGCCCAGTTTGGCGGACGCTTTCTTCGCGAGATCGGAATCGGGCCTGCTGCTGACGAAGGATTCGAGCCGTGTCACGGCGTCGGAGAGTTCGCCGGCATCGGCGAGCTTGATCGCGGAATTATAGGCGGCTTCCTGGGCGTCCCGGCGGGCCCACTCGCCGCGCATCGAGTTCAGCGCGATGACGCCCGCGATGAGGACCGCGGCGGCGACGCCGCTCTTGACGAGGATTGAGGTGAGACGACGCTTGGCAGCGGCCTCGGAAACCGCCATCGCAGGGGCTTCCGATGCCGCGCCAGCGTGATGAAGATGGGGATGAGCCTTGGACGGAGCTTTGTCCACGACGGTCTTTTCAATCGGCTCCTCGTGCTTCTTTTCAGGAACCTTGACGGCACTGGCCTCGGCGGGCTCGAAAACCATTTCGAAAGCGCCGATCGACAGGACGTCGCCGGGGACCAGAGCGTGGGTGTTCACCTTCGTGCCGTTGACCGTCGTCCCGTTCGACGACTCGAGGTCCACAAGTTTCCAGCCCGCATCCGTTCTGCGGATCTCGCAGTGAGTGCGGCTGGCCTTGACGTCCTTGACCTGGATCGTGTTGGAAGCGACTCGTCCCAGTGTGATGACGTCCTGCGAGAAAGAGAACTTCTCTTCGGCGCCTTCGAATCGCACGAGCAGGTGAACCATGAAGAGTCTCCGGTGAGGATGAGGAAAGAGGGACGAGCGAGGGGCAGAGGAAGCAAAGGGTGTGCCCCTGTGACAACGCGGTGATCACGGACACAAAGTATTGGCATCAATGGGTTTGTGGCTGTGATAGGCACATGTCAGTCGATCCATTGTTCAGCGCGGCTTACTTAAAAACGCTGAAAGCAGCGCTGGATCATGACGCAACACAATGGCATGTAATTACTTATGTCTACCCATCGAGGGAACGTTCACCCGACCTTACATTTCCCCTTTTCAAAGGCACGAACCGCCCCGACCTCCTTACTACCGGTTCGGGATCGAAACCTCCCGCACACTGGAGAACTGGTAGACCCCACCGCCATCCACTTCCCACCTCACCGTCACTCGAAGAAACGCATTCCACCAGCTCACCGGCACCGGTATCCGCTTCTCTTTCCATTTCGCCGGAGTCCCCTGCTTGTCCGATCGATCACCGGCGATTTCCGTTTCCCCGCCGAAGGACTTCGATTTGTCGGCGAGCGCCGCCGTCACCGTGATCGGTCCGGGCCAGGGACCGCTGTACGCGAAAAATCCGCCCGTCTCCAGACTCGTCGAGTTCGCCGACTTCACCACAGCCGAAAAACTGATGACCATGAACGCCGTGGCGTCCCGCACCGACCCAGGCGCCTTCTTCAGCCTCGCCATTCCCGCCCCGCCCTTGATCACCTGGTCGCGGTGCCAGTCCCAGCCGGCCTGAAGCGGCTCCGTCCCGCCGAACGCGCGTTCGAGCTGGTACTTCACAAGCCGCCGGGAGTCACTGATGACGCCGTCGCGCCGGTCGTACGCGCAGCCCTGCTGCGTGCTGAGAATCGCCCACAGGTCGACCGCCAGGTTCTTGCACTCGGTCATCAGCACGTGGCAGAGACACCACGCGTTGTCGGTATCCTCGCGTGTCCAGTTCTCGCCAGCGTTGGAAAGCGTGTCGGCCAGCGGTTTCTCCGCGCCGCGCGTCTGCACTTCGTGCAACCGCTCCACCATTGCGAGATACGCTTCCGATTCGGCCGGTTTCACCGCTTTGTTCGCGAAAGCGAAGTACTCCGCCATGCCGCGATCGAGCCAGGGCGGAGGGCCGAAGTACAGGCCGTGCCACGCGTACGCCCTCGATAGCCGCCGCGCGAGAACTTCCCAGCCGGCTCCCTTGACTTTCCCGTCGATGAGCATCAGGTAGACCGTGTCGGACGGCGCACCGGGGCGCGAATCGTCGGGCGCGCCGTTCTTCATCATGAAGTCATCGTGATCCGCCTCGTTGTCGAAGATCACGAGGTCCACCCTGGGAATCGCACGCTCCTCGAAGCGCGAATTGGACCCGGCGCTCAGAGATTCCACGTCCGCTTTCCAGAACTCGTTGAGCGATTTCTGCAGGTCGTTGAATTTGATCATGAACTCCGTCTTGGACGTCCATTTGGCGTTGGCCATGTGAATCTGGACGGCGCCGTTCTTCTCGACCTTGACGAAGCCGGAAGGAATGGCGCTCTCGGCGCGCGCGACGAGCGCACTGAGCACGGAAAGGCTGGCAATGAGAGCGGCCCGCAGCATCCACCGGATTCTACCAGACTAATTCCCGGCCATAACTTCGGCCACCGCCGACAGGAAAACCCTCCTGATCGCGTCATACCCCCTGTCGTTCGGGTCCTCGAGATTCGAGTAGTACCAGTAGTGCGGATCCCCCGCGTCGTAATGCTTCCCCCATGACTGCCTGCAGTGAATCCCGTGGCCGAGCATCACGCCGCGCATGTCCACCAGGTGCGCGTGGTCGTGCCGCTTCACGACTCGCGCGATCGTCTCGTTGTACGCCGTCAGCACCTTCATTCCATCGCTCCACGCCGGAAGCCCCGCGTTCGCAATGTCCCCTTCCCCGTCCGTCGGGTCGTAGATGTTCGCAACGAAAACGTGGCAACCTCCCGGGAATTTTTTGCGAAGCGCGATCAGCATTTCGTCCAGGCGCGATTCGAACGCCGCGATCCAGGGTTGCGCCTGCTCCCAGGAAGCGCCGTACATCGCCCCCTCGCGCGGTGGCGTCCGGCCGTAATTGTGAATGACGTCGTTGCCGCCCGTCGTGATCACGACGATCCCGAGCACGTCCGGCGCCGCGGCCTTCATGCCGCGGATCGTCTCGATGTGTTCGAGCGACGTCGAGCCGCTCAGGGAGAGATTGGAAGCCGTCAATCCAGGAAGCGCCGCTCGCAGGCAGAGTCCCTTCATGTCGTCCCACTCGTCCGCCGGGTTCTGGTACAGCCTGTCGAAGTACGAATGCCCGCGCGTTGACCCGAATCCGGCCGTCACGCTGTCGCCGAGGCCGAGGAGAAGCGCGGGCCGCGCGGACCACGGTTTCTCAAACGGCGCGCGCGCGACGGAGGGACCCGCGGGGCCGCTGCCGACCGGGCGGGAGAATTTGTAGTGCACGTAAGCGCCCATCGCGGAAATCGCCCCGACCGCGATGGCGCCCGGCGCCCAAAGCCGTCTCTTCAGTGTCATGCCGCACCTCAACAATCCGATGCCGAAGTCCGCAGCCGCTTCACGGGGAATCCGCCCGCGATCGAATGTTCTTCCTACCTCCTACCCAGTACCCCCTACTCACCCCTCCCCGCTCAAAACTCGCAACGCGGCTCTACCTCCACTTCGCCAGGTAAGCCTCAACCACCTTCCTCACCGCCTCCCCCTTGCCTTTCAAGTACCAGCTCCTGCGGACCTCGAACACCGCGACGAACCCGATCAGCGCCGCGCCGACGACCAGGATCCACCACGCCGCGCTGAGCTGCTGCTCCACCATCCACTCGATGGCCTTGACGACAACCAGGCCGCCAAGCCCGCAAATCCCGGCGACCGCTTCCGCTTTGCGGCGCGCGAGAACGCCCGCCACCAGCACGGCGGCGCTTCCGCCGAGCGCGTACGGAAGGTGGGCGACTTCGGAGGACGGCAGGGCGAGGAAGACCGTCGGCACGAGCGCGCCGAGGATCGCGAGAAGGCGGACGCTGCCGATTTGTTCATGAAGCGTCGCGACCTGCCGGCGCGCCCAGTCGCTGAGCACCGCTTCGACGACCGGCCCGTGCGGCGCGTCAGGGACGACGGTGGCGGTACGGCGGGTGGCGAAATGAGACCAGGCGATGAGGGCGATCGCGGGCGGGAAGGTGTAAGCCTCGAGGGTCGTGACGTCGAAATGCCGGAGGGCGAGGTAGAACTCGGCGACGCCGGCGCAGGCGGTGACGGCCCAGAGGTAGGGTTGCCGGCGGATTATCGCGGCGACGGAAGCGGCGACGGCCGCGATGCCGAGGGAGATCATTCCGGGGAGAAGGTGGACTTCGCCTCCACGAGGTCCCACGAAGGCCCAGACCACCGCCGAGAACGCGAGCGCGCCCGCGGCCGCGAACACCGAGTGCGACGCCGTGCGCGAGCCGGCGAGCGAAGCGGCCAGCGCTTCCATGGAGGCGAGGGACACGAGGAGCGGCGCGGCGACGCGGACGTCGAGGCCGGCGTGGATGAGGAAGGCGGTGACGCTGGCGTTGAAGAGGAGGGCGGCGACTCCGGCCAGCGTGGCGGGGGCGAAGCGGATGGCGCTTCCGGCCGCGCCGGCGCAGATGAGGGCGGTGACGGCAAACGAGAGCGGGCCGTGGACGAGGGAGTAGCTCAGGGCGATGGCGAGGGCGGCGGCGGAGGTGGCGGCCCAGGGTTTTCCCTGCGGGAGGAAATGGGCGTAGGCGCCGAGGGCCACGAGAGAAGCGGGGACGGCCGCGCAGGCGACAGGGATCCAGGCGGCGGGCAGGTGCATGTTGTGAGCGAAGGCGGCGGCGGAGGCGGCCGCGAGGGCGGCGAAGGCGGCGGCGGTGCCTTCGCGTTCGGGGCCGTAGCAGGAGAGGGCGAAGGCTGGGACGGCGGCGATGGCGGCGACGATTGCGAATTCGAGCGAGGAGCCGGTGGCGCCGAGGATGAGGGCGAGAGCGAGGCCGGCTGTGCCGGTGAAGAGCCAGGGGCGTCCCTGCGGGAATTCGAAGCGGGCGCGGCCGGCGAGGGCGAAGGCGACGGGGACGAGGGCGCAGGCAGGGGCGAGCCAGGGGGCGCGGACGTGGGCGGCGTGGGCGAGGCAACCGGCGGAGATGCTGAGGAGGCCGGCGCCGGTGGCGGAGGCGATTTCCTTCGATGGGCCGGTGAAGGCGAGGAGCATGGCGGGAACGGCGGCGACCGCGGTCGCGGCCGCTGCGGAAGCGAAACCGCTGTTGAACGACCAGGCGACGGAGAGGAGGACGCCGGCCGAGCCGAGGGCGATCCAGGGGAGACCCTGGGCGCTCTTCAGGCGGAGCGCGCCGGCGATCACGAGCGCGGCAGGGATCACGGCGCACGCGGCGGCGCGGGAATCCGCTCCCACTCCAATTTGGAGAACCACGAACCCGCCAGCGGCCATGGCGAGCAGTGCGCCGATTCCCGACCACGCTGCGGGCTCCTGGGGTTCGTCGGCGCTCTTCTCACGGAACCCGAGCGCGAGCGACGTCGCTGCGAGAAGTCCAAGCGTCAGGGCGGGCAGAGCGGCGCCCGGGGCGCTCCACGAATCCGGGCGGGCGAGCATGCGCATGACTTCAACGGAGCAGACCAGACCGACCCCGGCCAGCGCCGCGATCCGCTTCTTCGCATCCTGCACGACGAGCGACGCCGCGGCTGCGGGGACGAACTCGAGGGCGCCGACGGCTAGAAAGCGCGGAGCGACGAACATGATTTCCGAAGTCGAGGCCCAGGAGGCCGCGAGCAGCGCGGCGCCGAGGGCGATCGGGATTTCGACGGATGTGAAGAGCCCGAGAGCGACGGCGAGCGCGCCGGAGGCGGCGAGCGAGGTCGCGCCTTCGGGCTGTGCCCAGAACACGAACCCGGCGATCGCGGCGGGGACGGCGGCAACGCCTCCCATGATCCGGACCGGACCGCGGAAGACGTCCTCGAGCCGGACCGTCGCCAGGACGACGGCTAGAGAAGCCCCCGCGACGAGCGAGGTCATCCACTCTCCAGGCAGATGAAGAGCGTGAGCGGAGAACACGAGCGCGGCGAGAAGGGACGGCTGCGCCCCGTACAGGAAGTGCGGATCTGGGCGGACGCGGGCGAAGAGAATCGCGAGCCCCGGGAGCAGCATGGCGAACGCACCGCGCCAGGCGAAGTCGCCCCAGAAATGCGGGATCGCGCGAGCCATGCGCGCCGCGTCGGCGTCGAGGAACGAGAGCGCCGCGGCCCCGGGGTAGCAGCAGACCAGGAAGGCGACGACGTGCGAGAAGATCGCGACGGGCGTCGCTGCGCGCGCGAAGACGTTCGTGCCGCGGCCGAATGCGTAGAGCGCCGCGGCGTAAGCGCCGAGCCCGACGGGAAGCCATCCCACCGGAAGCTCCAGCAGCCGGCGGATCGCAAAGAACGCCGCCCCCGGAAGCACCATCGACACGAGCGCCCACGGCTCTTCGTTTCGCTTCCAGGCCGTCACGGCAAGCGCCGGCGTCGCAACGATCGCGAAGAACAGGAGGGCCTGGTCCGCGAGCGGGAACTTCGCCGAGCCGTAGCCCATCCCGCACATGATCCCGGCGACGAGGAGCAGCGCCGCGCCCCCCGCGACGAGCGGCTCCGTGCGCACGTGTTTCTTCAGCGCCCCCGCCAGCGACAGCGCCCCGGCCACCGCGAGTCCTCCCGGCCACGCCGGCCAGGTCGCGTGCGAGGCCCTGCACGCTGCGAGCGATGCGCCGCCGGCCGCGAGCCACGCGCCGTGCATCCAGAGAGGATGGATCGCGGACATCGCGACGAACCCGCCGCACATCGCCAGCGCGCCCACCAGCCCGATTCCGGGCGACAACTGTCCCCAGATCACCAGCGGCACGCACGCGATCATCGAACCGATCAGCACGGCGCCCGCGGAGACTTCGAGTTCCTTGCGCCGGGTCCGAGCCGCCAGGACTGCCAGCGCCGCGCCGAGCAACCCGTACCCGGGTGCCAGGTCGTGGCCGGTCACGCCGCAGAGGTCCAGCAGGAACCCGTGCCCGACGATCACCGAAGCGCACGCCAGCCATGAGAAGTACGCGAATTCCTTTTTGCGGCCCAGCCAGGCGTAGAGCGCGGCACTCGAGGCGGCCCCGGCCACGCCGAGCACGGAGTCGGAGATGCTGAAGAGGTCGTACCAGGCGGCCGCGGCGAAGACGATGGGCGTCGAAAGCGTGCCGAGCACGAACAGCGCGTTCCCGGTCGTCTTGAGAACGGTCTTCGAGCGCAGAAGGGCGCCGAGGCCCATCGAAGCACCGGCGGCAGCGGCGATCATGCCGACCTTGGATGCCGCGGCGTACCCTTCCCACCCCTTGTAGACCAGAAGCACGACGGCGACGAACACCGCGAAGATGCCGACGCTCGCGAGCACGTTGAGGTGGCGTTCGGACAGCACGCCGAACAGCAGGTCTTCCTGCGGCTCCTGCGGGCGTACGGCGGAATGACGCGGTGCGGCAAATCGTGGCCGGCCGTCCGCGCCCATCGAAACGACCTCGACGGGCGCGGCGGCCGGAATGTCTTCGGGCTCGGTGGACAGGACGACCGGCGCCGCCGCCACAGGAGGGGCGGGATCGACGGGAATGGTGACCCAACCGGGCGGGTTTTCGGCCGGCTTCGGAACCTCGACCGGTTCAGGCGCCGCGGCGGGCGGGGCAAGCACGACGGAAGCGGCTGCCGCCGGAGTCGATGCCCCGGGCGCCACCGCGTTCGCAACGGGAACCGCGCCGGACCGGAACTTCGGCGAACGAGCGATGAGCCCGGTCATGGCGGTGCCGTACTCGGTCCGGTACTTGTCGAGCATGCGCTCGGCGATCTCGGAGGGCAGGTCCCCCGACTTGCACCACGAACCCGCTTCGCCGAGGAGGACATTGGCGCGTCGGAGAGCAAGCTGTCCGGCGTCGAGGCGTAGGCTGCAGCGAGGGCAGAAGACCATGAAGTCGCGGAGGGGAGCATCGCAGAATTCGCAATGGAAGAGCTGGCGGGCTGCGGCGGGCGCGGGGGCGTTCATGGAGGCTCCAGAGATGCGAGTGAGCGTTCACTCACATTATCAGGCATCCAGGCGCCGGAGTCAAGTCCAACTCGACACAAATCTGCGATATCCCCCGATCCCATTTACCCCATCGGATCGTTCGCAACTTCCAGAACCGCCATCTCCGCACTATCCTCACCCCATGCGAACACTCCTCCCTGCCGTCCTCGCCCTCCTTTCCTCCCTCGCCTTCGCAGAAGACGCCCTCGACCGCCGCATCGAGGACCTCTTCCGCGGCCACGCCGACTCCCTCAAGGGCGAACTCCATGACCTGATCCTCCACGAAATCGGCCACGCCCGCCGGCTCGACGCCGCTCAACGCGCCGGCACGGTCGATTCCATCCGCGAGGCCACCCGCCGCGTCAAGCCGGAAGTCCTCATGCGCGAAAACGGTGAGACCGCGGACGTCGAAGCGCTCTGGGCCGACCTCCGCAAGGCCACCGTCGTCCACTTCGCCGAGACTCACGACCACGTCCGCGGCCACGAACTCGAGCTCGAAGCCGTGAAGCAACTCGCCGGCGATCAGGGCGATTTCGCCGTCGGCCTCGAAATGTTCCCGAAATCGCTTCAGCCGATCCTCGACAAGTGGAACGCCGGGGAGCTCTCCGAGTGGGAATTCATGGAGGGCGTGAACTGGTACAAGTCCTGGGGATTCCCGTATCGCCTCTTCCGCCCCATCTTCCTTTTTTGCCGCGAAAACAAGATCCCGCTCGTCGCCCTGAACGCTCCGCCGGACATCAATCGCAAGGTCGGCCGCGGCGGGCTGAAGTCGCTGACGGACGAAGAGCGCGCGCTGCTTCCCGCCGAGATAGTGCTCACGGACGTCGAGCACAGGCGGCACTTCGAAGAGACGATGCCGCATCATCCCGGCATGAGAATCGACACGTTCTACGAGGCCTTCTGCGTCTGGGACGAAACGATGGCCGACCGCGGCGCCGCCTGGCTGAAGGCGCACGGCGGGCGATTGCTGGTCATTGCGGGAAGCGGGCACGTGAGGCATCGCCGTGGAATTCCGGACCGGCTCAAGCGTCGCTTCAAGGGGAAGTACCGCGTCCTCTACGCGCGGGATTCCGGCACGCCTGACGACAATTTTGACTTCATGCTCGCGCCCGGCGCCGACTGGATCTGGTGGACGAAAGAGGACCACGCGCTGCCGCCGCCGCGGCTGGGAGTTTCGATGGACGACAAGCTCGCCGTCACGATGGTCGCCCCCGGCTCCGCGGCGGAAAAGGCCGGGGTGAAGGTCGGGGACGTGCTCCGGAAGGCCGGCAAACGCACCATGGCAAAGCCGGAGTCGATCCGGCATTTCCTGGAGTTGAGGAAGAAGGCCGAGTTCACGCTCGTCGTTTTGCGGGACGGCAAGGATGTTGAATTGAAGGTCACCGTTCCGCTGGACTCACGTTGAGAGTCGTCTCGCTTCTCCCCGCCGCGACGGAAATTACGTTCGCGCTCGGTGCCGGCAGCGACCTGGTCGGGCGCTCGCACGAGTGCGACTTCCCCGCGGAGGCCGCTTCACTCCCCGTCGTTTCCCGTCCACGCCTCGACCCGTCACGCCCCGGGCCGGAGATCCACGCTTCGGTCAAGGCGCTGGTCGAACGCGGCCTTGCGATCTATGAGATCGACGTCGCGCTCCTGGCCCGTCTGGAGCCGGACGTCATTCTGACGCAGGACCAGTGCGCGGTCTGCGCCGTGCCGCTGTCGCAGGTGGAAGCGGCTGCGAGACAGGCGCTCGCACGTGACGTCGCGATCGTTTCGCTGTCGCCGATGTCGCTGGCGGATGTCCGCGGAGACTTCTTCCGCGTCGGCTGCGCGCTCGGCCGCAACGCCGCGCCTATGGCCGCCGCCTTCGATGCGGCTCTCGAAGCCGTGCGCCTGCGCCTCCGAACGACGCCGCCCCCCCGCGTCCTCGGCCTCGAATGGCTCGATCCGCCCATGGCCGCCGGAAACTGGTTCGCCGAGCTGATCGCCATCGCAGGAGGCGTCCCGGCCGTGCCGCCCACCGAACGCACGGAGCGGATTTCATGGGAAGCGATCGACGCTGCGCGCCCGGACCTGACGATCGTGGCGCCGTGCGGCTTCTCACTCGATCGCGCCATGGCGGTTCTCGCGCGGCTTCCGCGACGCCTTCCCGGCCGCATCTGCGCCGTGGACGGCAACGCCTACATCAACCGGCCGGGGCCACGGCTCGCGGACAGCGCGGCGATCATCGCGACTGCGCTGCGGGGCGGACGCCCTGAACCCGGCGCGTGGGCGTGGGTGGACTCGGCAGGGATGCATGGCCGGAGTTCCAGGGCCTGACGGTCTCCCTCGCCGGAGAGATTCCGTGTCTCTCCGTTCCTCCGTGTATTCCGTGTTCAAGCCGTCTTTCTTCCCGGCTCCAAGATCGTCTTCCGGGTGTCACTGAAAAACAATTTCATACACGGAGAACACGGAGGAACGGAGGCACACAGAACGGCCTGAGCGACGAACCAGGGCCGTCGTTCGGGTGGCCTTGCAATGCCGGCCATGCATCAACCCGCCGGCTACCCCTTGACCTCAAAAGTCTTCGAATTGTCCTGCCACCAGATCTTCCACTTGTCGGTTTCCTTGTTCGAATAACTCTGCCCTGTGATCGATCGAAGCGCCGAACTCGCCGCGATCCGCACCGCCTCGCTCTTCACTTCCAGCATCTGCATCAGCACCGGCACGGCTTCCTTCACCCGGATGTCCACGAACGCGGTGCACGCCGCGGCCTTCACTTCCGCGTCCTCCTTCGGGTTGTTCAGCAGCGCGATCAGCGCATCCGCCGACCCCTTGTCCTTCTTGATCGCAAGCGCGCCGATCGCGGCCTTGCGGCTCGCGGGAGACTCGTCCTTCAGGTGCGCGCGGAAAATGTCGGCGCCGGTGCTGCCGCGGGCGCGAAGAGAAATCTCGGCCTCGGCCATGCTTGCCGTCGAGCCGCCGCCGGCAACCATCTCGAAAAGCTGCGCGTCGGTCTTAGCCTTCAGCCCCTTCGAATAGAAGTAATACCCGCCGCCCGCGATGGCGGCGATGACGAGAACGATCAGGAAGCGCTTTTGGTTGGACATTTTTTCACCTCAATCGGGCCGGAGGTTTCCGGCGGTGAGGAGCATTCTAACACGGCGTTGCGCCGGTCGCTCAGGCGCTATAGCATCCTTCCGTGGGACCGAAACCGCTTTCCTACCTTCTCCTGTACTTTCCCATCGCGCTCATCACTTCGCTGGTGATGACGGCCGCGAAGGAAGACGGCGCTGCGAACATCGCGCGCAAGGGATTCAAGACCTTCGGGCTGCTGAGCCTGGCGATCCTGGGCGGCGGCGCGCTGGTGTGGTTCGTCGGGAGATTCGTCTAGGTCTGCTTCGGCGCTTCGGGCGCCGCCGTGCTTTCCGGCGGATTTGCGGCCTCGTCCGCCTTCCCGGTGAGGTCCGATTCGGGAACATCGTCCGCTTCCTCGCTCGGCCGGCTCCTCCCGAGCAGCAGACTCCCGGTGAAAATCACCAGGATGAGGCCGAATGAGACCAGTTTCAGGAGCTTCTCAAAGTGCTCATCCGGTTTGCCCCCGGTCATGCCCATGTGGGCCAGTTCGACGAGCATCTTTGTCCCGGCCACGCCGACGATGATGTAGGCGCCGTCGACCACTCGCGGGAAGCGTTCGATGACCTTGAGGAATCCGCCCGCGACGAAACGCATCGCGATGATGCCGAGGATGCCGCCGGTGATGATGACCCACGGCACCTTGGAAGCAGCCATCGCGACGAGGATGGAGTCCACCGAGAAGACGATGTCCGTGAATTCGATGCGCGCGACGGTGGACCAGAACAGGGACATTCCGAGGAGGCTCGTGGCTGCGGCGACGGCGGGACCTTCGCCATCGACCTTGATTCCGCCGCGCGCCTTCTCGCGGAAGTGCTTGATGGGGAGCCATGCCAGGTAGGAGCCGCCGAGAGCGAGGGCCGCGATCTTCGTCCCGGAGTGTTTCAGGAGTTCGAGCAGGAAGATGACGGCGATGAGGCGGAAGATGAACGCGCACCAGATCCCGATCTTGAGCGCGACCTTCTGTCTTTCCTTCGGCAGCCCGTAGGCGAGAAGCGCCAGGACGATCGCGTTGTCGGCGCTCAGGATCGCTTCGAGGATCACCAGCAATCCGACGGCGGCCAGATTCTCCCCGGTCAGTTCGATCCCGTGCGACGCGAACCATGAGAGCATTGTGGCGATCACGGGTCGCAGCGCCGGGGCGCGCTACTTTCTATCAGCTCTGGCGAGCAGCCCCATGATGACGAATGTGATGACAGTAAGGAGGGCTGCGGCAACCCAGCCCGTCACGGACAGTTTCAGGTCACCCGGCATCTCGGCGTCTCCGTGAAATCGCGTTGGAGCGAAATTGTGCGGCCGCGTCGCAGGACCGTCAAGCTTCGGCGGCGGGCGGCGCATCGCCCTGCTGGGGCGAGGAAGCGGGAGTTGCTTTCAGTGAAAGCAGGTTCAGCACGAGAACGACGTTGAGAAGGCCCGCCGAGCACATGTAGAGGAGACCGGGCTCGTAGAACTCCATCGGGGAGATTCCGCGCGGACCGTTGTCCCGGATCAGCCACGTCGCCAGCCACGTCATCGCGCTTCCGAAACGCCCGACGTAATAAAACGGGTTGTCGTCGTAGCGGACGAAGCGGAAGTCTGCGAGGACGTAACCGAGGAGGTAGGTGAGGGACAGCGTGGCGAAAAAGAAGAGGGCCTTCCGCGGGCGGCCGAGGAAGAGGTGGCCCAGTCCCGGGATGAGCCAGGCGAGGGCGATGGCGATGAGGGGGTCGCGTTTCATCGGGGTGAGACTTTAACGACTGGACGGCTTACATGCGGAACGATTCGCCGAGGTAGGCCTTGCGCACGGCTGGATTGTCGACAAGTTCGGACGCCGGGCCGTGAGCGAGGATCTGGCCATCGGCGATGATATACGCGCGGTCCGTGACGGAGAGGGTCTCGCGGACGTTGTGATCCGTGAGCAGGATTCCGATCCCTTTTTCGCGAAGCCGGCGGATGATCCTCTGGATCTCTTCCACGGCGATGGGATCGACGCCGGAGAAGGGCTCATCGAGCATGAGCAGAGTCGGCTGGGTAATGAGCGCCCTCGCGATTTCAAGCCGGCGTTTTTCGCCGCCGGAACAGAGGCCGCCCAGGTTTTTCCGGACATGCTCGAGGCCGAATTCTTTCAGGAGGGCGTCCGCGCGGGCGAGGCGATCGGCGCGCGCCAGGGGAAGGGTCTCGAGGATGGCGAGGAGGTTCTGTTCCACGGTGAGGCGCTGGAACACGGACTGTTCCTGGGAGAGGTAGCCGATTCCGCGGCGGGCGCGCCTGTAGACGGGGAGCCGCGTGATGTTCTGGTCGCGGAAGAGGACTGACCCTGAATCCGGAGTGATCATACCGATGGTCATTCGAAACGTTGTGGTTTTGCCGGCGCCGTTTGGCCCGAGAAGGCCGACGATCTCCCCCGGTTCCATGTGAAAGGAAACGCCGTTGACGACGGCGCGCGAGCCGTAGGATTTGACAAGATCCTGTACCGTGAGGAGGGGCATATCAGGCGTTGAAAACCCTCGGAGAACCTCGCAGCCCCGAAAGGCGTCTCGCCTCACTGAAATATTGCAAATATTTATGTAACAACAACTTATGGCTGTTTTCACAAGAATTCAACAGCCGGGAGTCTTCCCATGGCGAGATGTTGAAAACCCGGGGAAAAGCCGTGGTTCGCCGAGGCTCCTGCACCACTATCGAAACGCCTCCTCAAACAGGCTCTTCATGGCACGCCAGCTTCGCTTGTCCGCGGCCTCGTTGTACGCCACCCCCTTCGCCGGATCGTTCCCCGCCTCAGGACTCGTGAAGGAATGCACCGCGCCGCTGTACTTCACCAACTGCCAGTCCGCACCCGCCCTGCGCATCTCTTCCTCAAAACCCGCCACCTCCTTCGCCGGCACGAATCCGTCGTCCGCACCGTGGCACACCAGCACTTTCGCCTTCACCTTCCCCTTTTCCGCCGGCATCGATGTCTCAAGCCCACCGTGAAACGACACCGCCGCCGCCAGGTCCACCCCATCCCGGGCCAGCTCCAGCGCCACCGTTCCGCCGAAGCAGTAGCCGATCGCGGCAAGCTTCTTCGCGTCCACATGCTCGTCCTTCGCCAGCACCCCCAGCCCAGCCAGCGCCCGGTCGCGCATCAGCCGGCGGTCACCCTTCAGCGCTCCCGCCCGCTTCCCCGCTCCTTCCATCGACGTCTCCAGCACCCCTTTCCCATACATGTCCAGCGCAAAAGCAACGTAGCCCTCCGCAGCGAGCTGCTCCGCGCGTTTGCGGACGTAAGGGTTGTGCCCCCACCATTCGTGGACGACCAGCACGCCGGGCCTCTTCTCCTTCGCCGCATCGTCCCACGCCATCCACCCCTCCAGGACGACGTCCCCGTGCTTGTACTCCACCGCCTTCGTTTTCACTTCGGCCTCCGCACCGGGAGCGAACGCCAGGATCGCCAGGACGCCGAGCAACGTGATCTTCATGAAGCGCCTCAAGTTTTTGCCGTGACCGCACAAGATCGCCGTCAACGAGTAACCGGAAACTCCAAACCCCACCCGGAACTCTGAACCCGGAACCCGGAACTCAACTTCCGGAACCCGAAACCCCTAACGAATCATCTTGAACCGCGCAAACGGGTACCACACCACCAGCGCCTTGCCGACCAGTTCCTCCCTCGCCACGAACGGATGCCAGGGCTTGTCCCGGTCCCCTTCGTCCTCGACGTCCTCCTGCTTGAAGAAATGATCGGTGCCCTCGAGGTCCCGGAATCTCTCGACAATCGTCTCTCCGGTCCGGTTCTGCGGGTAGTTTTCCGGGGAGTCCCCGTCGCCGTGGATCGTCAGCCCGCTCTTCAGTCTTACGATCCGTTCCTTCCACAGCCGCCCGTCCTTCGAGTTGCACACGTTGTCGCCGATCGCGAAATACGAGTCCTTCGGGATCGAGAGATGATCCTGGCCCGTCAGCACTGACTCGCCGCTCGACTGCCCCGCCTCGTTGTACAGGATGTCTCTTCCGATCCACACTCCCTGGAACTTCACCGCGCCGCCCCGCGAGCCGAACGACATCTGAAACGCCGGCGCGTCGGGCATCCGAAGCTTGTCGGGGAGGAGATCGACGTATTCCCACGAAGCGACTTCGCGTCCCGACACCCGGACCCGGATGGCGCCGTCCCACTGCGCAATCTCCACATCCGCTCCTGCCGCGACGGCGCCCGCCGGGGCGGGAGTGGGGGCGGGAAGAGGCGCGAAGGTCCCCCCTTCGTCGGGCATATGTGAGAAGCGGACGGTGCCGTCGGCGGAAAGGGATGTCGTGAACCGGCCGTAACCGTCGCTGCGCGCGTTGGTGACGAAGAGCTCGGCACCGGCCGCCATCGTGGCCTTGAAGCGTATCGCCAGGTCGTTGACGCGGGCGTTGGTCCCCTTGCCGCGGTAATAGTCCTTCACCGGCGTCTGAAGCCGGAACACCGCTTCCCCGTTCGCGGGCCCCGTGTCGAACGTCGCCCCGCCCGCGTAACATCCCGCGGGCGCGCCATCCCACATCTTCTTGCACTTCTCCGCCGACACATCCTCCCCGGGCCAGGCGTGCAGCCAGATGCTCGCCTGCTCCCTGGCCGGTTTGCGCGCAAGGTGGAATTTGCCGTCGCCCCCCGAGTGCGGCCTGGTCCAGATGTCCGCGTGGTCCACGCGGAAATCCTCTTCGGGCAGGCCCACGATGCGCTTGATGAAGTTGCGCGAGCGGTCGAGCGGGTACTTGAAGACGCAGACGTCGTAACGCTTCACGCCGTGAAGAATGAGCCCGAGCTTGTCGACCATGATGCGGTCGCCAGTGTGGGCGGGGGGCGGTTCGCCGGCTTTCGTGTCGCCGAAGAGCGTGGGCTCCATCGAGCCGGTTGGGATCTTGAAGACCTCGATGCAGAAGCACCGGATGATGAGTGCCATCAGGAAGGCTACCGCGATGGCCTCGATGTTGTCGCGAGTCCACTCGAGCGGGTCGGCGCCTTTCTTTCGAGGCGCCGCGACGGCGCCGGGGCTGAAGTCCGGGTTTCCTTCGGGTCCTGCGCCCTCCGGTGTGTCGGCGGTCTTCACGGCGGGCAACCCGAGGAAGGTGATGATCCAGAGCGCAATGAACCAGACTGCGAAGGCGACGTGGAAGGGGGCGTCGCCGAAATTCGCTTCGACGGGGCTGGCGTTCTGCGAGCGGAAAAACTGCACGACGTTCCAAAGCGCCTGGATGCCGCAGAAGTACTGGGCCACGATCCATGCAAGGCGGGACCCGAACGCGATTGCCAGCGCGGCGACGATCTGCCCGGCGAGCATCGCGAGGATCAGGAGGTTTTCGGGGCCGCCCGTCCCGCTCGCGTGAAGCCGTGCGTAGACGATCCCGAGCCCCACGCACGTGGCGGCCAGGCCGAACGCCGTCAGCCAGCGCAGGAGGAGGTTGCCCGCGCAGAGGTCGCGAATGCCCTGGATTTTGGCGTACATCGTCACCGTGTTAAACGATTGTGAGTTCCGGACGGATGGCGAAGCGGACGGCTATTCTTTGTCCACCGACAGAACGGCCAGGAACGCCTTCTGCGGAATCTCGACGCTTCCGACGTTCTTCATCTTCTTTTTGCCTTCCTTCTGCTTCTCCAGCAGCTTTCGCTTTCGGCTGATGTCGCCGCCGTAGCACTTGGCCGTGACGTTCTTGCCGACCGACTTGATCGTCTCCCGCGCGATCACCCGCCCGCCCACGGCGGCCTGAAGGGCGACCTCAAACAGGTGGCGGGGGATCTCCTTGCGGAGAATCTGGATCATCCGGCGCCCCTTGTGCTCCGCCTGGTCGCGGTGGCAGACGATGGAAAGCGCGTCGACTTCCTCCGCCGCGACGAGGACGCGCAGACGCACAAGGTTGTCCGGCTCGTACCCGAGGATCTGGTAGTCCATCGTGCCGTAGCCGCGCGTGATCGACTTCATCTTGTCGTAGAAATCGAAAATGATCTCCGCGAACGGAATGTCGTACGAGAGGATGACCCTGATCGGCGAAAGATACTCCTGCTGCACGAACTTCCCGCGCCGCTCCAGGCACAATTTCATGCACGACCCGATCGACTCCGTCGGGCAGATCAACTTCAGGCGGCAGATCGGCTCGCGGAATTCCTCGATTTCCCCCTCGTCCGGCAGCTTCGCCGGGTTATCCACCCGGATCGTTTCCGGTTTCCCCCCGCGCGCCCTCCGGACCACTTCGTACGTCACGTTCGGCGCCGTCTGGATCACGTCCACGTCCTGGTCGCGCTCGAGCCGCTGCTGCACGATTTCCATGTGCAGGAGCCCGAGGAAGCCGCACCGGAACCCGAATCCCAGCGCTTCCGACGTCTCCGGCTCCCACGTGAATCCCGAGTCGTTCAGCGACAGCTTCTCCAGGGCCTTCTTCAGCTCCGTGAAGTCCTGGTCGTTCGTCGGGTAAATGCCGCAGAACACCATCGGCTTGGGCTCGCGGAAGCCGGGAAGCATCTCCACCGTGTCGCCTTCCGTCGTCAGCGTGTCGCCGACCTTCACGTCCCGGATCTGCTTCAGCCCCGCGATGATGTAACCGACCTCCCCCGCCTTCAACTCGCCCGTCGCGAGGCGCTTCGGCGTGAAGACGCCGACCTCCTCGACCTTGTGGATCGATTTGTTCGACAGCAGCATGATTTCCTGCCCGGCCTTGATCGTGCCGTCCTCCAGCCGGACGTGGATGATCACGCCGCGGTAGCTGTCGTAGACGGAGTCGAAGATGAGGGCGCGAAGCGGCCGCCCGGGCTCCGACTCGGGCGCGTCCACGCGCTTGATGACCTCCGCGAGCAGCTCTTCCACGCCGCGGCCCGTCTTCGCGCTGATCTGCAGGATCTCCTCGGCGTGCACGCCGAGCGAGTTCGTCATCTCGAGGATCGTCTCCTCGATCTGGGCGTTCGGCGAATCGACCTTGTTGATCACCGGCACGATGTCCAGGTTCGCTTCGAGCGCGAGAAGCGTGTTTGCGACCGTCTGCGCCTGCACCCCCTGCGTCGCGTCCACCAGCATGATCGCGCCTTCACATGCGGCCATCGACCGGCTCACCTCGTACGTGAAGTCCACGTGCCCGGGCGTGTCGATCAGGTTGAGCAGGTAAGTCTGCCCGTCGAGCACGTACTTCATCGCAACGGACTTCGCCTTGATCGTGATGCCGCGCTCGCGCTCGAGGTCCATCGAGTCGAGAAGCTGCGCCTGCATGTCCCGCATGGCGACCGCGCCGGTCAGCTCGAGGAGGCGATCCGCGAGCGTCGATTTGCCGTGGTCGATGTGGGCGATGATGCAGAAGTTCCGAATCTTTTCCAGGCGCATCCGGCGGCTCCGAGGAGGCCCGCGTCGTTGCCGAGTTTCGCCGGCACGATGCGAAGGCCTTTTGAAACATTAGGAAGTGCTTCTCTTGCGACGGCGGCGCGAATCGGGCGGAACAGGATGTCTCCGGCCCGGGCAACGCCTCCCCCAATCACAACGATCTCGGGATTGAGCACGTTCGCGAGATCCGCGACCGCCATCCCGATCATTTCGGCCATCTCCGACACGATCGTCACGGCCAGACGGTCACCGCGGCGAGCCGCGTTGACGACGTCTTTCATTCCTTCGGCCTTCTTTCCGGAAGCGCGGTACCGCTTGAGAATCGCCTGCGCTCCGGCATACGCTTCGAGACATCCGCGCCGGCCGCAGAACAGGCACCGCCGCCCGCCCGGATGAACTTTCACGTGCCCGACTTCCCCGGCCGCGCCGTCACGGCCGTGCCAGACCTCCCCGCCCAGAACGATCCCGCCCCCGACTCCCGTCCCGAGCGTCAGCAGCACGACCGAACCGGCGCCCTTCGCCGCGCCGTACAGGTATTCCGCCAGGGCCGCGGCGTTCGCGTCGTTCTCGATGCACGTCAGGCGCTTCGTTGCTTGCGCCACGAGCGCAGCAACATTGACCCCGGCACTTCCCAGCTTGTTGTCAAAAAGCACCACTCCACGAACGGGATCGAGCGGCGTCGGCCATCCAATCCCGACCGCCAGCGCCCGGCCGGCTTCCGCTTCCAGCTCTTTCACGACCTCAGCGACGCGGGCCACGACCTTTGCCGGCCCGCCCGAAGGCGTCGCAACTTCACGCTTCGCGACAATCCGCCCCCGCCGGTCCACGGCTCCGGCCTTGATCGCCGTTCCGCCGACGTCGACGCCGAGGACGATCTCCGAGGGCATAAACCCCTCAATCTAGCCGAGATTGCGCCGGCCCGCAATCCCTCGCGACCCGCGATACTCTGGCCGCCAGAATGCTGCTCTTTCATGTCGCCCTCAATCCCCCCCCACGGGCGAGACCACGCTGAAAGTGGACGACCTGCAGATCATCGAGTGGCGGGAAGCGGCATTGCTTCCGGACGGTTTTTGCAGTAGACGCCGTGCGGGGCCCCGGCACCGCGGCGGCTGTCACGCTCTAGCGGCGAGACGAATAATCGAAGCGCGGATACCATCCGCGCCCGTGAAGGTCGAATCTTCCCGGAACCTCGCAGTCTTCGCCGCCGCGTTCTCGGTCTACGCGGTGCTCGCCTTCGCAACCGGCAATTACCTGAGCGAAGCGGACAGCGACGCGCGGTACCTCGGCGCGAAATGGGCGCTGGACAACCCGTCGTTTCTGCTGGACCCGTGGCACAAGCCGGTGCTGACCACGCTCATGGCGGGCGTGATCCTGTTCGGCGGCGCCGCGGTCGGCGTCAAGCTCGTGCAGGCCGCGCTGGCCGCGGCGGCCCTCGCGCTGATCCGCGCCGCCGCGCTGCGCTTCGGCGCGAAGGAGCGCGAAACGCTCGTCGCCGTAGCGCTTGCCGGCCTCGCCCCCTTCTGGGTGCGCGGTGTCACCTCCGCCCTGACCGAAACATCCTGCGCGCTCTTCCTGGCCGCGGCCCTCTACCTCTGGTCGCGCGAGAAATTTGCCTGGTCCGCGTTGGCGGCTTCTTTCGCGTTTCTAGCGCGCTTCGACGCGATCTTTTTCTGGGTCGCGTGGACGCCCTTCCTGCTCAAGAAGCGCTCCTGGGCCGGTCTCGCCTGCCTGCCCGCCGCCCCGCTGCTCTGGCACCTCGCCGGCTGGGCCGCGACGGGGAACGCGAGGTTTCTCTTCGCACAGCAGCCTCACCCTTGGGGAC
Organism: Planctomycetota bacterium; assembly: GCA_038060895.1. GTDB lineage: Bacteria > Planctomycetota > MHYJ01 > WSZJ01 > WSZJ01 > WSZJ01. The sequence goes on along the minus strand of JBBTCT010000009.1, from coordinate 244,248 downwards.
ATTCACATTACGGAAGCGGTCACTGGTGGACGTTCTTCGCTCTGCTCCCGGTCGCGGCGGGCGTGCTGGTCGAGCCTGCCGCGGCGGGATTGAGGCGCGCCCCCTCGCTCGCGGTGGCCGTCTGCGCTTCGGTCCTCGCGGGCCATTCGATCCTCTGGACGGCGGGGATTCTCGGCTCGTACGGGATGCCGCGATACCTCGTGACGATGATCCCGGCGCTCGCGCTCTGCGCGGCGTTCGGGCTCGAATCCCTGCACAGATTCGCCCGTCCCGCGATTCTCGCCGTCGCCGCGGCCTGCGCCCTTTTCGCGGCCTGGTACCGCCCCAATTCCTTCAAGGGCGCGCAGAAACTCGCGCACGTCCGCGGGGTCATGACCGATCACTCGACCGTGGCGCGCATCGAGGGAAGCGAGTGGATCCGGATCGACCAATGGAAGCGGATGCCAGCCGGGACGCCGCTGACGTGGGCGACGTCGCCGGGCGGAAACGAGTCCTTCGACGCGATCCCGAAGGAACGGCTGCAATTTGAATGGAGCGTCGTGATGCCGCCCGAATGGCCGTGGGAGAAGCCGTGGGAAGGGCGGATCTACCGGCTGAAGTAGCGCGTGTGGCGAGTTCCGCCCGCCGGCGATAACGTGTCACCCGATGGACGAGCCGACCAGCCGAAGAGATTTCCTCAATCGCGCCCTTGGGGCGTGGGCCGCGACCGCGGCCGTGGGCGGCGCCGCGGCAGCAGGCGCGGCGCTGTGGCCCCGCGAAGAACCCCCTTCGACGACGCGCATCCCCAAGTCGGCCGTGGCGGGCGGACGCGCGGCTGGTTCCCTGCGAGGCACGCCCTTCGTCCTGGTCGTGTCCGGCTCGGGCGCCGTCGCGCTCTCCCTCGTCTGCACTCACGCCCGTTGCATCGTTCGGTGGGAAGACGCCGAGAAGCGCTTTCTATGCCCGTGTCACAAGGGGACCTTCGACCCGGAGGGGCGCCGCCTCTCCGGGCCGCCCCCCGCGGACCTTCGCCGCTTCACGGTCATCGACGCCGGCGATTCGTGGGAGGTGACGGGTTGAGCTGGGGCGGATTCCTCGACGGCCTCGACCGGCGCACCGGGTGGCGCGAATCGCGCGACCGCGTGGTGGCGGACGCGACGCGCCCGCAGCCGCCGAACGTCGGGTGGGGCGCGACGCTGGGGGTGATGGCGCTGACAGTCCTCGGAATGGAATGCGTCAGCGGTATCGTCCTGGCGTTCCATTACAGGGCGACGCCGGAAGCGGCGCACGCGAGCGTGGCGCAGATCCGGGACTCGGTGCCGCTCGGGTGGCTCTGGCTTTCCGTGCACGCCTGGGGAACGCACGCGCTGGTCGGGCTCGCGCTTCTGCACGCAGCCAAGGTTTTTATTTCGGGAGGCCACAAGCGCCCCCGGGAGCTGACCTGGGTCGCGGGGGCCCTCGCCCTCTTCGTCGTGCTCGGCTTCTCGGTCACGGGACACCTTCTCCCGTGGACCAACGAGGCCTGCTGGGGAACCGCCGTGCGCCTCGGCCATACCGAAGAAGCGCCGCTCGTCGGAGGCCTCGTCGCGCGCCTTCTTCGCGGCGGCGACGAAATCGGCGCCTCAACCCTTACGCGCTTCTATGCGCTCCACGTCGTCGTCCTCCCCGCCCTGCTCGCCCTGCTCCTCTGGATGCACCTGCGGCTGGTGCGGCGACTCGGGCTCGCGCCCGCGGTCCGCACGGACGAGGAGCAGGAAAAGGGCCACACGGCCTGCAGTGAGGGCGGCGCGCCGTGGATCCCGCATCTCGCCCTGCGCGCCGCCGCAGCCGCGACGGTCACGGCGGGGGTGCTGATCACCGTCTCCGCGCTGTTTCCGGCGGGTCCCGCACCGAAAGCCGGCGGCGCGACACCGGACGGCCTTCGCCCCGAGTGGTTCTTCCTCGCGCTTTTCCAGTACCTGAAGTACTGGCCTGGGCGCGTGCTCGGCATGCCGGGCGAGACAGTCGGCCAGATTCTCCCGATTCTCGCAGTCGTGGCGTTCGCGCTCCTCCCCTTCCTCGATCGCTCCCCCGAGCGCCGTCCCGCAAACCGGAAGCGAGCGCTGGCGATTTTCGCGGCCGGCGTGCTGGTATGGAGCGCTCTCACGTTCCTCGGGGCGGTCTCCGACAACCGCGAGAGGGTCTTCGGACGCGAGTGGAAGCTCGACACCTACGGGAGGCCGAAATGAACCGTCTCCTTCTTCTCCTTCTCCTCGCAGCCGCCGCCGATGCCCAGAACACCTGCATCGAATGCCACGACGCGCAGCAGGCGCCCGTCGAGAATTCCGCCCACCCCATGCTCTCCTGCGCCGACTGCCACAACGGAGATCCTTCGGCCGCCGAAATGGAAGCGTCGCATTCCGAGGCAAAGAAGTTCATCGGCAGGCCGCAGCCGCTTCAGCTCGCCGTGATGTGCGGCGACTGCCACAAGAAGGCGACGGACGCGTGGAAGCTCTCGCCGCACATCGAGGGGATGCTGAAGGGAGACCCGGCGGGGGCGTCGTGTGCTTCCTGCCACACGCGGACGGCCGCACCTTCGTCGCATTCGATCGTGGACTGCGGCGAAGGAGATGCGCCGACGAAGAAGCTGAACGTCGGTGCAACCTGCGCGCGCTGCCACGGCGACGCGGGGCAGATGGCGCGGAGCGGCCTGCGCGCGGACGCGATGGCGCTGTACGCGAAAAGCAAGCACGCGCACAACGTGCTGGAAGAGAAGGAAGAAGACGGGGCGTCCTGCGTCGATTGCCACAACGCGCATGAGTCCCTTCGCTCTTCCAATCCCGCGAGCGAAACCCACGTGACGCGGCAATCCGCGACGTGCGGGCGCTGCCATTCCGACGAGAAGGTGATGAAGAGCCACGGCTTGAGCCACGGGCTCGTCGCGAAGTTCGACGGCTCGCCTCACGCGCGGACGCTCAAGGACGGAGCTCCCTCGTGCGCCGCTTGCCACGGTCCGCACTTCGCGCGCGTCCCGGGCTTCGACGAGATGGGCGCCTTGTGCGGGCGCTGCCACGAGGGCCCGGCGCGGGAACTCGCCGCGGGCCCGCACGGCAAAGCGACCTGGACCGACCCGCAGAGCGGCGTGGCGTCGCCGGTAAACTGCGAGCACTGCCACGGCGCACACGGTGCGCGGAGGCCGGAAGCGCCGTTCGCGGCGAAGACCTGCGGCAAGTGCCACGAGCCTGGGACGAAGGAACTGGAGGCCGGCAACCAGATCTCGGACATTTCCGCGAAGACGCGCGAAGACCTCCGGGAACTTCACCAGCTCCTGGACAAGGCGCAGAAGCGGGGACACGACCTCGGCGAAGGGTGCGAGGCGCTGGCCGCGCTCGACGGGAGCATCCACGAGCTCGGCTCACTCGCGCACGGCGTCTCCTCCGAGAATTGCCGGCGCGTCCGCTCCTCGTTCGAGCGCGATGCCAGGGAGCTGAAAGCTCAACTCGTCGCGTTGACCCCCGACAAGCGCCCGATGGGCTGGCTGCCCGTCATGTGGGGTTTCCTGTTCGCAGGCGTCGCTCTGATGTGGGCGAAAAGCCGGAAGAGTGCGCCCCAGGCCTGATTCGCGCGGATCCGCACTGTTCAGGGACGAAAGACGTATTCCAGCTTCAGCCGATCCGGATCTTCAAAATAAACCGCATAGTTCGGCGCTTCCGCGGTCCCCTTTTCCATCGGCCCCCCGTACAGCACCGCAATCCCCTCCCACATCAGCCACTCGTTCAGCACGTCCACCGCTTCCTTCGACGGCGCCGCGAACGCGATATGGTTCACGCCCACGCCCTTCCGGTGAAACCCGTTCGTCCGCCACGGGTCCTTCGTCTGGCGAAGCGTCAGGTGAAAGTCGCCGTGGGTGAACGTCACACCGTCGGCCCCGGTCTCTCCCCGCTCAAATCCGAATCGCGGCAGCACCCGCGCATAAAACAGACGCGAGTCCTCGAGGTTTGACACGTTCAGGTCCATGTGATGAAACGCGCCGCGCCTCCGCTCCACCGGCTTCGCAGGTGGCGGGGCAACGGCCGCAGGCTCCGCGTCGCGGAACGCCCCCGGCTGGATCTGCCCGGGAAGAAACGTCGGCGGATCCTCGGAGCGCTTCGCACCGGGAGAGCTCTTTCCCACCGGCACCACCGGCGTCGCCACGCCGTCCTCGGGAAGGTCCGGCGGCGGCGCCATCGTCGCCTCCCCCGGATACTTCAGCACCGTCCACCCTTCACAGGCCCGCGACAGCTCCGTCCCCGTCACCGACGCCACCGAATCCGACTCGTCCGCACGAACTCCCCCCAGCCGCGCCCGCCCGCCCGGCGCCAGTTTCTTCGGGTAGTCCCCGCTCCGCTTCAGGTGCACGTCCGTCGTCACGTTCGCAATGATCGAGTCGAACTTCCCGGGACACTTTGACAGCGATCCTTCCAGAAAGTGCACCCGCTCGATCCCGTTCTCCTTCACGTTCTTCCTCGCCTCGTCGAGCGCCCGCCGGTCCACGTCGCACGCGATGACCTCCGTCGCCCCGAGCTGGATCGCCGCCATCGCCAGAATCCCCGAGCCCGTCCCCAGGTCCACCACCCGCCCCAGCGGCCGCACCTTCACCATCTCTTCCATCTCCAGCAGCATCAGCCGCGTCGTCGCATGGTCCCCCGACCCGAACGCCATCCCCGGGTCGATCTTCAGATTCCTCATCCCCGCCTTCGGCCCCTCGAACGACGGATGCACATACCACCCCCCGATCACCATCGGAAGAGCCCGCTTCTTCCACGCATCCGTCCAGTCGTCCTCTTCCACCCACTCCGCGCTCTCCACCTTCGCGCCCCAGGCCGTCGCGACCGCCGCGGCCTCGGTGGCAACTTCCTTGATGAAGTGCGCTTCGAGGATCGAAGGCTCGCCCTCCTTGATGTGCACGCCGCTGCAGCCGACCTCCGCCAGCGAAGCGGCGGCATCCTCGGCGGAGGAGGCGGGAGAAGAAAGGCGGACGCGGAAGAATTTCATGCGGGGAGAGAGGATGCCAGAAGCGGGAGCAGTTGGGAATGGCCCTCGCAACTTGCTGCTATGATCTTCTCGTGAAGTGCGCCTTGGCGGATCTGCTCGATCCGGAGTATTGGCAGGATTACCGGGGTGTTTCGGTCCTGGTCGGGTCCCTCGTCATCTTCTGGGCGGGACTCGCACTTCTCCGTGGCATCCGGCGATCAAAGCGCTCTGGAGACTCGCAGTACCTTCGGAGAGGGCTCGGGGCAGTGCACTTTGCGGCATCACTGCTGTGCTGGATTGCGAGGCCATGGGTCCCTCCGGTCTGGTATCCGTGGCTGAATGCTGCAGCCGTTGTCTTCCTCCTCGTCGCGGCCGGGCTGTCCGTGGTCATGACGCTGCGCCCTGTGCTCCTCGCTCCGGGCGCGCCCGCAACAGACATAGTAGATGCACTGGACCTCTTCGGATTCCGAGCGGAAGCCATCGCACTCGCTCAGGTCGCCCTGAAATCCGATGGGGGTGACTCGAGAACGCGGTACCGCTTGTCGAAGCTGAACTCCAGGATGGGTAACCTGAATGAGGCCATCCTGCTGTGCGAGGCGATTGCCCCGGAGTCACTTCCCCCCGTGGAGCGTGAGGAATTGCAAGATCACCGCGCGTTGCTGCGAGCACTGGAAACGCGCGAGAAGTCGCGGCAATCCTCGACCTTCACGACGGCACTCTTCGTCATGGTCGGGCTCTTGATGATCTGCGTCGTGGTCTCCCATCGGATCAGGACCCCTGGTAGTTCGAATGCCGCGATCTGGTTTTTCCTCGTCCTGTTCGGGCTGTATCTGCTTCCAAAGTCCTGGCGCCTTGCCAGGTGGCTGTATCGGAAGTTATTCCCCAATCCCCGATCATCTCCGACGCTGCTCGCAATCTTCGCTCTGCTTCGGTCCGATCGCCGCTTCGACCTGGCGATCGCGATCGGCGAAACACGCTTGGCGTCCCATCCTGAGGACGACGCCCTTCGTCAGGCGTTGGCAGAGGTCCGCGCTGAAAAAGTCGCGCCTCCGACACCGCCGGACGCCGGTCATTCACCGCTCGCCAACTAGTGCTCGGACGAAAAAAGGCCCCGCCGAAGCAGGGCCCTTGTCACTACTCACTTCCAACTACCTACTACGAACTGCCTTACCCAAGGATCTTGTGGTCTTCTCCAAGGTAAATCCCCTGCAGGTTCATCTTCAACTGCTCCGGGTTCGGCGAGAACGCGAGGCCGACCTTCTTGGTGATCAGGCCCTGGTTAATGAGGGCGACGAGCGACTGGTTGAAGTCCTGCATGCCTTCTTCCGCGCCGCCGCGGACGATGTCGCTGAGCTTCTTGTCCTCGCGCTGCGCGATCATTTTCTGAACCGTCGAGTTCACCATCAGCAACTCGACCGCAGGAACCATTCGGACGCCTTCCTTGCACGACGGAAGCAGCTTCTGGCAGACGATGCACTTCAGGTTGAACACGAGTCCCTGCCGGATGAGGTCCTGGCGCTCGGTCGGGAACAGATCGAGGACTCGGCCGACGGTCCCCGCCGAGCTTGAGGCGTGGATGGTGCCGAACACGAGGTGCCCCGTTTCGGCGGCCTGAAGCGCCGCGTCGAACGACGCGTGGTCGCGCATTTCGCCGACGAGGATCACGTCGGGGTTCTGGCGCACGACGTGCTTGAGCGCGCTCTGGAAGCTGGTGACATCGATGCCGACTTCGCGCTGGTTGAGGAACGACTTCTTGTCCTCGAACAGGTACTCGATCGGGTCCTCGACCGTGATGATGTGGACCCTGCGCGTCTCGTTCACGTAATTCAGGATCGACGCCAGCGTCGTGGACTTCCCTGAGCCCGTCGCGCCGGCCACGATCACCAGCCCCTGGTTGAATGTCGGAATCTTCTTCACGCCCGGCGGGAGATTCAGCATCTCGAAGCTCGGGATTTCCGTGTTCACGCGCCGGACCGCCATCGCCGGGTTGCCGCGGTCGTGGAAAATGTTCACGCGATATCGCCCGTACCCCTGGATCGAATACGCAAAATCGAGGTCCAGCTCGCGCTCGTACTGGTCGATCTGCGACTCGGAAAGGATTTCGTAGATCATCCGCTTCACTTCGTCGTATTTCAGCGGCCGGTTCCCGACGTCATGAAGCACCGTCGCGATGCGGAACACGGGACGCATCCCCGGCTTGAGGTGCAGGTCGCTCGCCTTGTTCTTGGTCATGGCGATGAACAACTTCTCCATGTCCTTCCAGGCCTGCTGCTGCCCCGATTCGTCAGGTTTCCCCAGGTTGGCGAGGTCTTTCAGGTCATCCATTGGCTTCGGCTCCTGGATCGCGGTGCGGGTCTAAGGGCGTGTGGTGAAGATGTTAAAGTTTAACAGGTTTCACGCCGGCAGTGGAGGGTTCTGATTGCCGGAATCCGGGGGAAGAGCGCGCAGGAAGGGTCGCGGCGGATTCTTCGGGAGGAGGGCGCCCACCCCGGCGGATTCCGCTCCACCTCCCCTTTTCAGGAACACCACGGTGACTTCCAGACGGTCGTCCTGCCGCTTCACGAGGACGCGCACCACGTCCCCATTCGTGAACTTCAGCCGGAACACATCCGCCACCGGGACCTCGCCCGCGTCGTACTCCGGGCCCGTCTCCCAGAGGCCCAGAAGCGCTTCCAGCTCCTTCCGGGCAATCTGCGCCGAGCTCGGGCGCTTCGGCTCGCCGCTGATGAAGTAGGTGGGGACTTCGCCTTCGAACAGAAGCAACTCGGAAGCACCGAGCACGAATCCTGCGTTCAGGAGCGGAAAGCCGGTCGCCGGGAAGCCGCGGTCCAGGGCCGGGGCCGCCGTCGGTGTCTCGGGCAGCGGTGGCTTCAGGTCCTTCATCTCGATATGGATCCCGACGGACTCCCGGAGAATCGCGCGGACCATCTCCAGGCTCGTCTCCCTCTCCGTACTGGAGACGACCGCGCGAAGCCGGTCGATCAGGCGGCGCGACCGCCGGCGGGATTCGAGCCACTTCACGTAGTCGAGCCGCAACTCGCGCGAGTCCTCCCCTGCAACCGGTCGCTTCTGTCGCGCAGCCGCCGACTCGGCGACGCGGCGATCGTGCAGCAGGGCGCACTGCTGGATGCAATCGCGGATTTCCCGGCGGCATCCCTCGACGGTCAGGCTCGGCGGCGGCTGCCGGAGAGCCTCCGCAGGCGGCGCGGCAGGCGGCTCTTCCCGCGTCAGTTCGGTCCCGGGAAGGCGGATGAGAAGACTGGGCTCTCCGCCGCCGAGGAAGATTTCAGCGGCGCAGGTCGCAAACGGGCACACTCCGATTTCAACCTGCAGCTCGGCGTCCGGCAGCAGGAGGAAGCGTTCCTCTGCCGTCAGGATTTCGCCGAGCAGCTTCTCCACGAAGTCGGCAGACAAGCCGTGCGCGCCCGGGCGGACGAACCCCGCGCCGATTTTCAGCGCCAGCGGCGCGCGCGGCTTGATGAGCACCTGGCTCGCGCCTGCGGTGAAGGCCGCGCGAAGAATTCGGTCAATGTCCCGCTCGGAAGGACGAATCTCGATCTCGCCTTCACCGAAAACCGGAGCGATCGGGAGATTCGGTTCTCCGGAATCCGGAGGGATAGACGGCTGCACCAGCTTCGAGAGTTGAGTCTCCTCTTCACCCGGCACCGGCTTCCTGGACGCCGGCGGGGTCGCGCGTTGCGGGACTCCTTCACCGTCTCCGCCCAGTCGGACCCCCATGACCAGCCCTCGAACTCCGTGAAATATGTGAGCGTGCGCCGGCGCCCATGGAACGATGACGTATTCGAACGCCACCTGCCCGCCCACGCGAAGAAATCTGGCCAGCGACTTCGGAAGCAACTCGCCCAACCGATCGAGCAGATCCTCTTCTCGAACCGGATGCGTCCCAATCGTTCGGGTTTCTCCGCCGAATCGAAATGCGAACCTCTGACCGGCGCGTGCCCGAATGACCGTCGCGCCCTGACGGTACGCGGCGACCACGAGCTTCTCGAACCAGCGCATGCGGGCCCGATGGACGCACCCCCCACGAAGGATCGGAGGATCATCGGCAGATGCGTTCATGTGAGGAATCCTGGCTCAACGAGGGTCGCGCGGGGCAGAACCGGAAAGGTCCTGTCCGCATTTTACCCGTCGCCGGCCCATTCCAGATTGCCGGCCGGCAGTCCGCGCGGAACCGGAACTCCTTAGAGCCGCTTGCCGTAGTTCTGCTTGTAGTACTCCCGGTACGCCCCGCTCTTCACCCGCTCCCACCACTCGCGGTGCTCCAGGTACCACTTCACCGTCGCCGGCAGCCCTTCTTCGAACGTCACCTTCGGGCTCCACCCGAGCTCCTTCTCGATCTTGGAAATGTCCAGCGCGTACCGCCGGTCGTGCCCGGGCCGGTCCGCGACGTACTGGATCAGGCTCTCGGGCTTGCCGACGGCCTTGAGAAGCGCTTTCGTAACCGTGAGATTCTCGCGCTCGCACTTGCCGCCGATGTTGTAGACCTCGCCGGACTTGCCTTTCACGCCGCACAACTCGATCCCGCGGCAGTTGTCCTCGACAAAGAGCCAGTCGCGAACCTGTTTGCCGTCGCCGTAGACCGGAAGCGGCTTGTTCTCGAGGGCGTTCGAAATAAAAAGTGGGATGAGTTTTTCAGGAAACTGGTAAGGCCCGTAGTTGTTCGACGAGCGCGTGACGACGACGTCCGCGCCGAACGAGTGGTGGTACGCCAGCACCCACAGGTCCGCCGCCGCCTTCGCCGCGCTGTACGGGCTCGACGGTTTGATCGAGGTCGCCTCCGTGAACACCCCGTCCTTCCCCAGCGACCCGTATACCTCGTCCGTCGAGACCTGCACGAACCGCTTCACCTTCGCCTTCATCGCCGCCTCGAGCAGCGTCGAGGTGCCCTTCACGTTCGTGTCGAGAAAGGTCTGCGGCTCGTACAGCGACCGGTCCACGTGCGACTCCGCCGCGAAGTTGTACACGATGTCCGCCCCGTCCTTCAGCGCCGCGTCCACCGCCGCGCGGTCGAGAATAGACCCGTGCACGAAGCGGTAGCGCGGGTGCTCCTCGATCCCGGCCAGGTTTTCGAGATTGCCGGCGTACGTCAGCGCGTCAAAATTCGTGACGTGCGCGTCTGCCCGCTCGCGCAGCAGGAACCGCACGAAGTTCGAGCCGATGAACCCGCAGCCGCCGGTGACGAAGATGCGCATGGCGTGCGGATTCTATGCGGCGGATTCCGAAACGTCGCGCTTCGTTTTGGAGGGCCGGACCGGTTGAATGGAGCCATGCGCTTCACGTCGCTGATAGCCGTCCTCCTCTTTCTCACAGCGCCGGCGGCTGCCGAAGACGCGCCCGATCTCTTCCGTCCTGCAAGGGTCGAACTCCAGGGACCCGGCAGGCCACCGCTCGGCCTCATCGCGGAGTGTTACCTGGACCAGGACTCCGGCTGGGATTTCATGGGAGCCTCGGATGATGGCTCGCGTGTCGCCCTTGCGACTCGGGGCGGCGTCGTCCGACTTCGCGATGTCCACTCGAAAGAAAACCGCTTCACGCTTCTCGAGGACGCCTCCGCCTTTCGCGGCATCTCGCTCAATTCCGAAGGAACACGCCTCGCGTGGGGGTTCGAAACCGGCCAAGTCGCGTGGTGCGGCATCGACGGGTGCGATCTGAAGCGATGGCAGGGACATGCGTCGGGCGTCGCCGGGATTGCATTTCTTCCGGACGGGAGGCTGTCCACCATCGGGGAGGCTGGGGATCTGGCCGTCTGGCTTGGGCCGTCAAAGGTTCTTTATCGAACCGAAGCCCGTGTCCCAATCGTCTCGTCCTTCGGCATCTCGGGAGACGGCTCGCGAGTGGCCGCCGGTTTTCAGGACGGTTCCGTCCGCGTCTTGAAGTCCGAAGATGGAAGTGAAGTACAGGAATTCTCGGGATTCCGCAGCCCTGTGACTCAAACCGGCCTGTCCGGGGATGGAGTCATGGTCGCGGCCCTCTCTGCGACGGGAGAAGCGGCGATCTGGGATCTTTCGAACCAGACGTGCTTGCTCGCGCTTCCAGAAACATCCGCGATTTCCAACGGCCTGTTCGGCTGGATTCCGCAGGATGGAGCACTGGTTCTTCCGCTTGTCGGTGAGACGAAAATAATCTGGCCGGTGCAGGGCGCGTGGTCCCGGTTCCGCACAGGCTGGGGTCGGAGTTCCCCGACGGTCTTTCGCATTGCGGGGAATCCGGCGAAATTCCTGCTGGCCGGCCCGGGCATTCGGCCGCGCGCAGAAGCGATTCAGGAAGCGTCGGAACGATCTCGCGGTCCCGATCCGGACCTTGCCGTGATTGCCATGGGGTTCTCTCCGGACGGCAAGGAAATAGCCACCCAGTCACAGAACGGCACATTTCGAATGCTGAACCTGACTACTGGTCGGACTCGCTCGGTGGCCGGCGTCTACGTGTATGGAACCTCAGCGCCTGTGTTCACGCCTGATGGAAACAGGGTCTTTGGTGTACCCAAGCCCAAGACCGCCGTGACGTGGGAACGGGAACTCCTTGAAACGCCCACCGCCAGACGAGGAGGCTCGGAGCGACCCGTGCTCATTGCCGACAATGGCACGCGCGCGGCGTATCTGGAATATGGGCTGGACGAAACATCACTCCTGGTGGTGAAACCCGGCGCAGGCAATGAGGGCATCACGATTCCGACCTTGCGGTCCCACTCGATTGCCGTCGCCTTCAGCCCGGACGGAAAACGTCTCGCAGTCGCGCAAGGAAAAGTCCTGAGAATCTGGAACGCCGAAACGGGAGCAGATGAAGCAGGTCCGATGCCCGAAGTCGACACATTCTTCCGGACGACGATCCAGTGGCTCCCGGACGGATCCGGAGTTCAGCTGGTGGACAGGCAGTCAGGAATGGTCAAGCCGCAATGCGTCGAGCTGCGAGGACTTCGCGCCCCGCGCCTGGTCGTCAGCGACCCGAGAGAGAATGCGATTGCCTGGTCGCCAGACGCCCGCCTCTATGTCGTCGCTTCAAATCGCACCGTGGATCTCCACGAAGCCTGGACCGGCAAGTTCGTCACTTCCCTGAAGATGGAAATGGGAACGAGCCGCAAGCCACTCGCCTGCTTCTCGCCCGATGGCGCCATGCTCGTCTCCAATTCGGGGTTCACCGGACTCGAAGCCTGGCGCCTGGAGGGGGCGACTGCGTCGGGAGCACGGACCGATGTCGATCAATGCTGGAACGACCTGCAGTCTCACGACGCAGCGATCGCATGGAAGGCACTGGAGCAACTCCGGTTGGCCCCTGCGTCCGTCGACGACCTCTCGGCGCGAGTGCTGGATTTCGGGGACCTTCGGGTTCCGCTCTCGCAGGCCCAACTGGCTGCCCTGGAACGCGCGATTCACGGGATGACCAGGGAAGACCCCGAGATACAGGAAATCGGGATGGGAGAATTGGCGACGATGAATGATCGATTCGAAGTGAACATCGCGTCCCGCCGTCCCGCGGCCACCCCACGCCTTCGCACGGTTCTCGAAAAGCACCTCGATGGGCTGTCGAGCGGCCTCGTGAGCTGGAACCCGATTCTTCGCCGACTCCGCGCCAACGCCGCACTCGAGCGCATGGGAACGCGCGAAGCCTGTGACGTCCTCGCGAAGGTTGCGGCGCAGTCGCCTTCGCCGCGGGTTCAGGCCGACGCGGCGGCATCGGTGAAACGATTGGACTCGCGCTTGCGGAAGTAATCGGGTTCCGACCCTACCCTTTCGGCTTCTCGCCAAACGGCTGCGCCGCATCCACGAAGTCTTTCGCTTCCTGGAACGCGCGATAGACCGAGGCGAACCTCACGTACGCGACCGAGTCAAGATCGCGAAGTTCCCGCATGATGAGCTCGCCGACTTCCTTCGAGGGGACTTCCCTTTCGAAGCGCTCGTAGAGGTCCAGTTCAATGCGAACGACGATGTCTTCGATTCGCTGGGTTTCGATCGGGCGCTTCTGGCAGGCCTTGCGGATCCCATCGAGAATCTTCTTCCGGTCGAACTGCTGGCGCGTGCCGTCCTTCTTGATGACGACGAGGGGCTGTTCCTCGGAGCGTTCGTAGGTTGTGTAGCGCTTCTTGCAGCCGAGGCATTCGCGGCGGCGGCGGATGGACGCGCCGTCGCTCGTTGAGCGCGAGTCGATGACTTTGTCGTTATCAGCTTTGCAGAAGGGGCATCGCATGGGGTGGTGGAAGCGGTCGTTGCGCTCCGCTAGGGATAGTAGGAAGTCTGAATGGGCTGCGGGTACCCGTCAAGAGGATCATGGGACTATTGTTACCGGACGGTAACTGTGGCCGTCGACGTAACGAGCGCGCCGATTCGCCGCAGGACGCCCTTCGCAACTTCTAATTTACCAAGACTTTGCGCTGGGTCGGCGCACGGTGGCGGCACAGCCTTTGCAACTCCTGACGCAACCGATGCGCTCCACTTTCCTCTTCCTGACTCTCTCCCTCGCCGCGCGCGCCGGCGACGTCCTCACGACCACCGTCGAATGGATCTCGCTCTCCGCCGACGCGCAAGCGCTCTGGGTCGAGGGGACCGCTCCCGACGGACCGCTCACCCTCGAACTCCGTGTCGCCGACGACCCGCTCGTCCTCGCCACGCGCGAAACGATCGCTTCCAACGGCCGCTTTTCGTCCCTTCTCCGCCCCCGGGCCCTCCCCGCCGCAGCCTACGCCCTCGATATCGTCGCAGGGCGCAGCACCGCCCGCGCCGACGTCCTCTCCGGAACGGAAGAGGCGCGCGAAGCCTACGCCCGTCCTCAGGCCGCCTGGCTCGGCGCCGCTTACGAGCGCATCGTCTCGCTCACCGACGAACTCCATCGCTTCCACGACGACTGCAGCTCCACCAAGAACCTCGAACGCTGGCGCCTCTGGTCCCCCGGCTGGGAAGCGCGCCGGCAGTCGCTGTCGAACGAACTCGACGAATTCCGTGCCGGCCGCGGCGTTCTCGCCCGGGCGCGCGAGTTCTACCGGCTCGTCTCAAGTCTCTGCTTCGCAAAGACGCTTCACAGCCTCTACGCCGCCGAGCTGCACTCCCGGGGGGGAGAGCCCGGCGGTGAGGAGGCGTCGGACTGGTCGGGGGCGCTGGCGCAACAACTGGACGAATTCCGTGAAGCGCGGACGCCCATTACGGCCGCAGACCTTTCGAATTGGGTTCGAGACCTGGCCGACGAAGAAGCAGCCGTGCGCGACAGGGCGAGTCGCGGACTGGCGCGCGCCGGGGAAGCGGCCCGAGCGCTTCTGCTGGAGACCGCGGCGGGTGACGATTGCGAGGCCGCGGCCAGGGCGCGGGAGTTGCTCGAACGGCTGGAAGGCAGGAAGTAGGGAGTAGCAGGTAGTAACACGAATGGGGAGTGCTCCTCAGCCGACGGAACGCTCCCCACGACGAAGCCGTTCCTACCCAATACCCCCTACCACCTACCCACTCCCACCGACGTCACGTTCACTTCCCAATACAAAACCTCGCGAAAACGCGGTCCAAAACTTCCTCGCTACTAACCACCCCGACCGCCTCGCCCAGGGCGTCGAGCGCCTCGCGCAATTCAAGCGCAATGAACTCCTCGCCCAACACGTCGGCAGCCGCTCGCCGGGCGCGCTCCAGCGCATCGGTCGCCCGTCGCGTCGCTTCGCGTTCGCGCGCCGAGAGAACGCTGTCTGACTCCCCGGCGCGGCGACGGGCCAGGAGGGCGATGCGCGCGCGCAGCCGGGGAATCCCCGCGCCAGTGAGCGCAGAGACGGCAAGTCCCTTCGACTCGCTCAGGGCAGAGCCGAGGTCGGCCTTGGTGATCACCAGGAGCTCCCGCGCGGGGTCGAGCGCCGGGGCGTTGAAGGGGCGCGAACCGTCGCGCAGGTGCAGCACGATGTCCGCCCGGTCGCGCGCCGAACGGCCGCGCGAAGCGGCTTCAGCGTCCGGGCCCGGTTCGCAGGGCGCGTCCCCCGGCGCATCGGAGATGCGGACGAGAAGGTATCCCAGGACCAGGTCCGCTTCGAGCGCATCACGCGTCGTCCCGGGAAGCGGCGAAACGAGGCCGCGGGCGCCGGTGAGCGCGTTGAAGAGCGAGGTCTTTCCCGCGTTTGGCGGGCCGGCGAGAACGACGCGGGGCGCGTCGTCGGCCGGCGCTGCGCCGGAGCCGGCGCGCGACAGCCTTTCGGCGAGCGCGGCAACCCGCTCGATCACTTCTTCGCGCCCGACGCACGGCACGTCGTGCTCGATGAAATCAATCGACGCCTCCACGTCTGCGACAAGCGAGGAGAGCAGGTCCGATGCGGCGTCCAGCGCCCGGCCGCCCTTCCCCGCCAGCCTCTCGGCCGCGAGCCGCAGGGAGGCGTCGTCGCCCGCGCGGATCACGGACATCACCGCTTCAGCCTGCGCCAGCGAGAGGCGCCCGTTTTCGTAGGCGCGGCGCGTGAACTCGCCGGGAAGAGCGTGCCGCGCGCCGGCCGCGAGGGCGCGCCGAAGCGCTTCGGCCACGATCGGTGCAGCGCCCGGCAGGTGCATCTCAGCGACGTCCTCGCGCGTGTAGCTGCGCGGCGCGGGCATGGCGAGCAGAAGCACCGGCGCCTGGGCGCCGCACGCCGTGAACGCGCCGCGAACGGCGGTTCGGCACGACGGGCGCGGGACGCCGCAGAGGGAAGCGCCGATTTCGAGTGCGCGGGGCCCGGAGAGCCGGATGACAGCGCGCGCCGCCGGGCCGGGAGGGGAACTGAGCGCGACGATCGTCTCCACCTTCAACCCTCGACCGGCCTACTTCAGGTACGTCCTCTTGATGTACTGCTGCTCGGCGATGCCCCACGCCGTGGACACGAGCCAATAGAGCACGAGGCCCGAGGGGCTCATGTACATCATCCAGCCGATCACCAGCGGCATGATCATGAACATCTTCTGCTGCGCCGCCATCTGCGGGTCGGGGCTCCGAGGCGCCATGAACGCCTGGATGAACCACGTTGCCATCATGACGAGCGGCAGGAGGTTGAAAGCGTTCGTCGCGTGCATCGGGACGCTGAACGGGAGATTCGCGAGGTGGTCGGGTTGCGACAGGTCGTTGATCCAGCCGAAGAACGGCTGCTGGCGCAGGTGGATGTCGCTGAGAAGTGCGTTGTAGAGGCCGAGGAAGATGGGGAGCTGCAGGAAGAGCGGCAGGCAGCCGCCGATCGGGTTTACGCCCTGCTCTTTCATGAACTTCATCGTCTCGGCGTTCACGCGCGAGGGGTCGCCCTTGTAGCGCTCCTGGATCACCTTGAGCTGCGGCTGCAGTTTCTGCATCCGGAACATCGAGACCTGTGCCTTCTTTGAGATCGGGAAGATGCACATGCGGACGATGAGGACGAGCGCGATGACCGCGAGGCCCCAATTGCGGAACACGAAGTGCATCCACCCCATGATTGTGAGGAGCAGTTTGCTGATGATCCCGAACCAGCCGAAGTCGAGCAGGTCCCCGAGACGCCAGTCCTTGAAGCGCCCCTCGTTCAGCGCGTCGGTCTCCTTCGGCCCGGCGAAGATCACCCACTCGGTGGAGGATTTCTCCCCCTTCTGCCAGGTGCGGTCCTTCAGCACCGCGCTGATGGCGACGGTATTCACGGTCCAGTCGAGCAGCTCTTTCGCCTTCGGGTCTGACCGCGAAATCTTCTCGTGTTCGAGTTTTCGTTTCGCCTCGGCCTTGAATTCGATGGCCCACGAACGGAACTTCGCGACCGACGCGCGGTCTTCGGGGCGAGGGATGATGGCGCAGACGAAGTACTTGTTCACGGCGGCGTTCCAGGACACGCCCGCAAGGTCCGTTTCGCGCATTTTCGCGGTCAGGTCCTTGAGCGGCGCGCTGGGCCCGCAGCATCCGCTTCCGCTCGAATGGGTGTCGACCGAATAGGTCTTGCCGTCGCGCCACAGCCCCGCCGCGTCCGACGGATAAATCCCGCCGCTCGCCTCCTGCACGATCCCGGCCGCCCCGATCAATTCCAGGCCGCGCGCCAGCGGGGTCTCGGAGATGTTCTCCACCTCCAGTTTCAACTTCACCGCGTGCTTCTCCGGCCCCAAGCCGATCGTCTTCACGATCCGAAGCCCGTCGGGCGTCGTGTACCGGTACTTCACCTCTCCTGCGGGCGCTTCCAGGGTTTCCCAGTTGACGGTATCGAGGGGAAGCACGCCCGCGGAGTCTCGAAGCGAGAGAGACCGGAATCCCGCCTGGAATTCATCGAGGAAGGCGAGATCTTTCCGGTTGCCGTGTTCGTCGCGCTCGAAGGGATCCTTGTACGCCTTGAGGATCAACCGTCGGACGGACGCGCCGGCATTTGTGATCTCGACGCGGAGGACCTCGTTCTCGAGGACCGTGTTATCAACGGCGACGACCGGGTGGGTGAACGCGGCCGGCGGCGGCTGGGCCGGATCGACCGGCGGCTTTTCAACGATCGTTCCGTTGCCGTTGGTCCCGCCCGGCCCCTTTCCGATCTCGGTCGGCGTGGGCTTTTTCGGCTGCGACTTCGGGGTGTCCGGCGCAAAGAACTTGAAGTACACGCCCCAGATCACCAGGCACAGGACGATCGCAATGACCGGCCGCAGCTTGTCCACTACTTGGCCTTAGCCCCCGAGCGCTGCCACGCGAACCGCTCGCCGCATTTTTCGCACGTCAGCGAATCGTTCTCCGGCTCCCACTTCCGCTGCGCCGAGCACTTGGGACAGGGGCGCTCCGCTTCCTCGATCAACATGTCCGGAATGTCATCGATGACGGCGTAACGGCAGCCGCAGGAAGGGTTGGCGCAGTGGAGTTTGGCGCCCTCGAGGCGGAGGTCGCCCTTGCAGAGGGGGCAGGCGAGGATGTCGAGGAGGTCTTTTGAAATCATGTTGAGGGGATGCTAGGGGGAAGGAGTGGCGCTGTCAATGTGGCGCGAAAATCAGAGGTGGAACCTCCAGAATTCCTTTCGAGGAAAACCGCGGGCCGAATCCGGTTCTTTAATCAAGCTGGATATTGACTAACAGGACCCCATGTCGCATCCTCACTTCATAAATACAATGCTTTACTAATAGCGTCGGCGTTCAGGAGATTCCGCATGGCCGATCCCGCCGCACGGCTGCAACCCAATGCACCGGGCCCCTTTTTCGTCGACGACGCCTGCATCGACTGCGACGTCTGCCGCATCGCCGCGCCGGACAATTTCGCCCGGCACGAGGAGCTGGGAATCTCCATCGTGGCCCGCCAGCCGGCGACGGAGGAAGAGCTCGCCCAGTGCCGCGATGCGATGCAGGAATGCCCCGTGGACGCCATCGGCGAAGACCCGCCCGCCGGGACGCCGGCAGGTACTCCCGCGGCTTGATTCTTCGCTTTCCCACCTCAGGAGAACTGGCCATGGCCGATCAAAACGACCGCTACACCGAAAACAAACCGGGCCTCGCCGCGCCCCTGCGGATTCATTAGCATAGCCTCCGCTTGATTATCTGCTGGAGGACTCAGACGAATGTTGACGCCCCGCAGCACCGTGTTAGTCTTTCCACCATACCCCCGCGCCGCGGGGAACGAAATCGAGGAGACCACCATGGCCGACAAGAACGACAAGTACCCGACCAACGCCGGCGGCAAGTTCTACACCGACACACAGTGCATTGACTGCGACCTCTGCCGCCAGACCGCTCCCGCCAACTTCACGCGCAACGACGAGGGCGGCTACTCCTACGTCTTCAAGCAGGCGGAGACGCCGGAAGAAGAGGAGCAGTGCAAGCAGGCGATGGAAGAGTGCCCGGTGGACGCCATCGGCGAAGACGGCGACCAGTAAGGGCCTGAAGAAAACCGCAGACAGCCCCTCCGCTCCGTGCGGAGAGGCTGTTTTTATTTGTGCCGGCGTTACCGCCGGGCTACGGGGAAACACCCGGCCGGCCGGTTCGCGAGATTCAAACTTTCGTTAGCCCCCGGCCCACCAGCAGTTACGGATTTCAATCCCCCCGGCACTCCCGTTGCGTACCTCCTTCGGGCATGCCGAGTTTCCCTCCACGGACCCGGCACAGTCTGGTATTTTCTCCCGTACATCAGGAGGATCCATGAAGCGCTTCTTCGCATTTTCCGTCGTGTCCGCCACCCTCGTCGCCGTCGCGCTGTCCGTGCCGGCGCAGGATCCTAAAGAGCCGATGCCTCCTCCCGCAAAGGGCGGCCCCCAGGACGACATGACCGTTGACCCGGTCTGCCAGATGAACATCCACAAGTCCACCGCGCCTTTTTTCGAGGACTTCCAGGGCGAGCGCTATTACTTCTGCAACCAGCAGTGCTTCAAGCTCTTCCAGGAAAAGCGCGGCTTCTACGCCGGCGCGGTGCAGTACCTGCGCGACAAGACCTGGCTCGCGAAATACTTCTCGCGCCCCGCAAAACTTTTCGCAGGCGAAGAAATGCAGTTCCACGTGGAAATCCAGCCGAACTCGTCCGAGGCGAAGGGAAAGCCGACGAAGGTGGAGCAGTCCGAGTGCGAGCTCATTGCAGAACTTGCCGGCGGCCGCTCTACCACGTCGAATCCCAAGCTCACGTTCAAGGCGCTGAAGGAAAAGGGGATCTTCCGCTCCACTTGCCGCTTCGTCGCGCCCGGACGGCTGCGCCTGAAGGTGAAAGTGACGTTCGACGACGGCAACTACGACGAAGTCGAATTCAAGCTTCCGGTGCTTCCGGGCGAAGCCGACGACACAGGCCACGAGTTCGACGGCAAGCGCATGGACATGATCATCCAGCACGAGACGATGAGGAAGACGGGCAAGTACTGGACGCGCGCGGGGATGGCGCTTGAGGAAGGGAACCTCGAGGAGGCGAAGAAGAATTTCGCGCTGGTGAAGTCGTACCAGAGGCTGATCGAGCACATGGTGCCGCACGTCTTCGAGGACGAGCTGGACGAGTTCAAGGCGATCGACAAGGAGTATGCCGGCGCCCTGGCCGAGATGGAGGCGGTGGTCAACGGCAAGGACGCCGCCAAGGCGCTGGAGTCGTGGAAGACCGTCGAGGCGCTTCATTGCACGGAATGCCACATGAAGTTCCGGTGGGCCACGTTTTCCGACAAGGGCCGGTATCCGGTGAGGAACGGCAAGTAGAGTCGCGGAAAAGGAAACCCGGGAGAGGCTGAAGATGAAGAAGCCGGTGGTGGTGGCGATCGGGGTGGCGGGGCTGATCATCCTCGTCGTCGTGGTCGTGATGATGCTCAGGAAAGGCGGCCCGAAACCGGGCTCCGACATTCTGGTGGAGTTGCGTCCCAAGCCGGGCGACCCGGAGTCCGCGGTGGACCCGATGTACGGGCGGACGATGTACGACCAGAACTGCACGGCCTGCCATGGGTGGCGAGGAGAAGGTGACGGCCCGAGCGACCCCTATCTCTGGCGCCGGCCGCGGAACATTGCCGACGGCTCTTACATGAACGGCCGGTCGGACGAGCAACTGCTGGACGTTCTCGGAAACGGCGGGCGGGATTCGAAGTCGCAGCTGTCGCGGATCATGCCGGCGTGGAGCACGACCTTCAATGCGCACCAGCAGGACGACATCCTCGCGTGGGTGCGGAGGCTTCATCCGAACATCCCGGATTTCGTCGCGGCAGGCGACTGGACGCGGCACGAATCGGTTCTGACCCCGGCGCGGGCGGATCAGGTGAAATCGAAGTCGGGAAGCGAACTGGCTCCCGGGGACGCGACGGTGACGGTCTTCGCGGTCTGGTCGGACGTCAAGGGGCGCGCGCGGCAGGTGGATGAACCCGTCCCGGCGCCCGACACGGCGGGCCTGGCAGGGTACGTGGCCTTCACGCGGATTCCCGTGGCGGAGGGCAAACAGGTGTCGATCGGCGTGGCGATCGACAAGGCAAAAAAAGTCCACAAGGCCGCGGTCTTCGAGCAAGTCGTGCTTCTGAAGGGCAAGGAGCGGGACACGGCGTCGGTCGACACGTTCCTGAAGTCCTTCGAAGGCGCGGACGCAGGGATTTCAGGCGTGAACCCTCCCGTGATTGCCGGCCGTGACGAGCTTTCCAAAGTGCTGGGCGATTCCGTGAAGCGTCTTTACTGGCGTCTCGTGCTCGGCATCGAGCAGGACATCGAGGACTGGGCGGACATCAAGGCCGGAAAAATGCCGAATGCCTCGCACCCGGGGCGGGAAATCTACGACCGCATGAAGTGCGCTGAGTGCCACGGCCCGACGGCGCGTTCCAAGGGGCCGGGAGTCGCAAAGAAGGAGTTCGTTGCGGCGAATCTTGCGGACGGCGCACGCATGAACGACCTGACGGACCAGTATCTCTTCGACCTGCTGGAGAACGGCGGGCCGGCGATGAACATCAGCGGCGTGATGCCGAGCTATTCGTCGCAACTTTCGAAGGACGAGATGAAGACGCTGATCGAGTACATCCGGACGCTGACGACGGAGAAGAAGAAATAGGCACGCTGGCCTCTCGCATCGTCAGTTTCGCTTAAGCGGCACCACGACCATCACTCCGAGCCCTCGCCTGACTGCCGCCTCCCCTTCGCGGGACGGCTCTTCTTCCGCGAATCCGACCAGGTAGCGCCCGTCGTGGTCCGCGCGGCGCCACCAGAATTCCGCCATCCGCCGCCACGGAGTCGCGCCCAGCTTTGAGCGCACTTCGCTCATCCGTAGTGAACCCTGCGCCGCGCGCGAGCTTCCTGCCGGCAGATCGCCGATCCATCCGGCTCGCCCCTTTTCGATGATGAAACTGTCCTTCAGGTCCCGTGTAGACTCGTTGATCGCGTCGAAGCCTTCGGAACGGATGACGCCGGGAACGGCCCGGTGGGTCTCGCGAATGACGCCCAGCGTCGCACCGGCCGCTGCCTGGCCGGCTGAGATCTCGTATCCGCCCGGTTCGTGCCTTACCGTCACGCGCCGCTCCATCGCGTCGCGTCGCGAGAAGAAAACGGGCTCGGGGACAGGCCCCGCCGCGAATGCGAACGACGGCGAACCTTTCGACGGAAGCGTTCCGGCGGAAATCTCCAGCCGGTCGGCTTCCCGCCCCCGCAGGATCTCGATGGCCCAGGACTCGCGCATCGCGAGCGTCCGCGGTGCGGCCAGCGGCGCGAGCGCGGCACCCGCGACCAGAAGCACGGCCGCGACGGCGCCGCGGAGCCGGACGCTCCCGGGAACCAGCGCGCCCGCCAGCGCCGCCAGGAGCACAGGCGCGAGCGCGAACCCGAACAGCCTCGCCAGGTACGGCCGCGGCCCCGCCGCCCACGCCGGCCGCTCCAGCACCGCGTACAGGTCCTCGCCCCACGACAGGTCTTCCCGCGGATCCACCCGCCCTTCCCACTCCTTCCCAGCTTCCCCGACCCACAGGATCGCTCCGCCCCGCGCCCGGAACGCCGCGAGGCCGGGAAGCGGCGCTTCCCTCTCCCCGCGATCCTTGAGGACGATCGCGTCCACGGCCGCGAACAATTCAGGCGTCGCGTCCCTCGGGAACTCGACGAAGAAAAACCGCGTCCCGGGAGGGAAGTCCATCTTGTACTTGTCCGCGCGCCTCCCTACCGCGTCGCGCTCCGAGGCGACCAGCGCTTCGCCGGGAAGCGGTTCCTGAGGTTCGAGTTTCAGCGTTCCCGACTCCGGGCCGGCTCGCCACTGGATTTCCGGCGTTGCGTAGAAAGTGAACGTCGTGCGCAATTCGAGGGAGCCGCGGGGCGGAAGGTCGAGCGGGAACAGGCGCGTCACCGGTCCACCCTCGAGAGACAGATCCCCTTTGAACGCCACATCGCTTGACACCCGCACGGTGACGGGAGCTGGCCTTCCTCGCCGGGCAATCTTGTCGAAACCGAACGAGACCAGTTCGAGGGTGAGCGCCGGGGCGGGAAGAGCGGCAAGCAGGACGATGGCGAGGACGCGCTTCATGCCGCCTCCGTTCCGCGCAGCCGCCGCGCCATGACCGCCGCCGCCACGAACAGCGGGGCCGCAAGGAGCAGCCAGGGCTTGCCGGCCACGGTGATCGAGGGCCCGGGGTCTGCACCCGCCGCGCCCGAGAGCATCCGCGCGATCGGCCCGAGCGCGAGCCCCGCGAGCGCCGCCGCCGCCACCGCGCGCCCGACTTCGGCGCCGCCGGCGCGCACGGACCATGCGAGCAGTCCGCCGGCGCCCCAGGCGCCCAGGAGCGGCAAAAGAGCGCGCAACGATTCGCGCGCAGGGAGCGGTGCCAGCGCGAGCGAGGCGGACACGAACGGCACGACCGCGAGCAGCAGAAGCACTCCGCGGCCGGCCACCGCGAGTGCTTCGTCCCGGTACGGCTGCTCGACGCCTTCCACGCGCGCTTCCAGCAGCGGCCAGGCGACGAGCATGAAGCACGCCGCGGCGCCGAGCGTCCAGGGCAGAAGGTCCCCTGGGGCGCGACCCTCCGGGGGCAGGGGCGCCCACAGAAAGGCCGCAGCTGCGAGCCCCTGGACCAGCGCGAACGCGAGCAACAGCCGGCTCATGCGCCTCCTCAAGAAAAACGGGCCGGCATCTCGCCGGCCCGTCTATTGAACGTTTTTCCAGCCGCGCGGTTCTATCTCCGCATGATCACCACCGGGTCGTCGAACTGCACCTTCACCCGCCCGACGCCCTTCAGCCTCGGCTGGCTCATCAGCACACCTTTCAGATTTCGCACCTTCTCCTCCACGGTCAGCTCGCCGTACTCGCGCGATGACGGCGACCGGCCCCACTCGATCGGCACGCTGTCCTCGGCGTGAAGGATGACCTCGGTCTCGCGCCCGCCGCGCCCGACGCGCGACACGTCGATCGAGTGCACGGTCATCATGCGGTCGACACGGTTCTCGGAGAGGGCCGAAGCGACGCCGACGGCCGCATCGACCCCGACGTCGCTCCACTTCTTGCCGGCTTCCGGCGGCGTCGAACGGACGCCCAGCACCCGGCAGACCGTGAAGGTGAACTTCGGCACGTTCACGTAAGAGCCGGGAATCCGCACGCCGTCACGGTCGATCAGGATGAATTCGCCCTTCCGCTCGACCGCGACCAGCGGCTTGCGCATCTCGACTTTCACGCGAAGGGTATTCGGGAATTCCTTCTGCACGGACAGGACCCGCGAGACCCAGGGGTTTTTCTGGTAGTGCTCGGTCACGTTTTTCGTGAGGTCCGGGTCGAAGATGGACATCTTGCCGGAGAGCGGCGCGGTCGACTTGATTTCCGAGATCAGGCCGTCCCCCGCCCATTCCGGGCGGTCAGCGACGTGCAGCGTCGCGAGATCGATCGTGTAGTCATCGCCGCTGGTGAGGTACGCGTAGACCGAGCGGTGAATGAGCACCAGCATCAGAACGCCGAGCACCGCGACGGAGGCTGAAAATCCGTACCGGGCGAGAACGGACTGCGGTTTCTCGGAAGCGGAGGACTTCTTTTCTGCGACGGCTTCGGTCGGCATAGGGTCTCCTCTGCGGGGGATCCGCATTCCGTATATCGGCTTCGGGGCGAAGCGGAGTTGAGCCCTCCTGTTCGCGGGGGATTTCCCGTCTGGTACGCTTCGCCCATGCACTCCCTCCCCGCCGCCGTCGTCGCCCAGCTTCGCGACGCCGTCGGCCGCGAAAATCTCATCGTCGACCGCGAGCCCCTCGAGAAGTACGCCAGCGACGAAACCGAGGACCTCGTCTTCTGGCCCGCCGTCGCCGTCACGCCGACGACGACCGCGCAGGTCAGCGCCGTCATGAAGATCGCCTCGCAGCACGCGATCCCCGTCACCCCCCGCGGCGCCGGAACCGGCCTGAGCGGCGGCGCGCTCCCGGTCAAAGGCGGCATCGCCCTCTCCCTCGAGAAGATGAACCGCATCATCGAAATCGACCGCGCCAACCTCATGGCCGTCCTCGAGCCCGGCGTCATCACCCAGGTCCTCCAGGAAGCCGTCGAAAAGGAAGGCCTCTTCTACCCGCCGGATCCTGCTTCCCGCGGCTCCTGCATGATGGGCGGCAACGTCGCCGAGTGCGCCGGCGGCCCGCGCGCGCTGAAGTACGGCGTGACGAAAGACTGGATTCTCGGGCTGGAAGCGGTGCTCGCCGACGGCACGGTCATCAACACCGGCGGCAAATTGCTCAAAAACGTGACCGGCTACAACATCACGCAGCTGCTGGTAGGAAGCGAAGGCACGCTGGCGATCGTCACGAAGATCATCGTAAAACTCATCCCATACCCGCCCTTCCGCAGCACTCTCGTCGCGACGTTCGACTCCCTCGAAGGCGCCGCCGTCGCCCTCACGAAGATCTTCGAAGCCCGCATCATCCCCTGCGCCACCGAGTTCATGGAATCCGCCGCCATCCAGGCCGCCGCGAAAAAGCGCGGAAAGCACTTCCCCGGCATGGAAGCCGCAGCCACCCTGCTGATCGAAGTCGACGGCTACGACAAGGACGTCGTCCAGCGCGACGGCGAGCGCACCGGCGAAGTCTGCCTCGAAAACAACGCGCTCGACGTCATCGTCGCGGACTCGCCGACTCAGCAGAAGGAGATGTGGGACATGCGCCGGGCGATCGGCGAAGCGGTGAAGGGGCTGTCGATCTACAAGGAAGAGGACACCGTCGTCCCTCGCGCCAACCTCCCCAAACTCATGCGCGCCCTCGACGGCATCAAGAAACGCCACGGCCTCACCACCATCTGCTATGGGCACGCCGGCGACGGCAACATCCACGTCAACATCCTCAAGATGACGATGAGCGACAAGGATTGGGAAGAAAAGCTCCCGCCCGCCATTCGCGAGATCTTCACGGAGGTCGTCAAGCTCGGAGGGACCATCAGCGGTGAGCACGGGATCGGGTACGTCCAACGCGAGTGGCTGCCGATCGCGATGACGAAGGAAGAGATTGACCTGATGCGGAGGGTGAAGGCGGCGTTTGATCCGAGGGGAATTCTCAACCCCGGAAAGCTGATTCCCGACACGTAGAGGATCCAGTCAAAGTCCGAGCAACAGTCCAAGGCGAGCTGGGCCGGGGACAGCGCGGGCTCGCGGCCGCAGCCGGCCAGGAGGACGCACGCAACGAGCAGCCTCTTCACTTGAGCGGAATCTCCATTTCCCATGTCCGTTTCCATCCGAGACGCACGTAGACGCCGCGCCCCATCGAGGACGCGTGAAGCAGCATCTTTGTCAGCCGGCGTTTTTTTCCCCACGCGGTCGCCGCCTTGACGATCTTCGTCGCGAGTCCCTTCCCGCGAAACTCCGGCTCGGTGTACATCGAGAGCAGGTAAGGCAGGAGCCGGGCGCGCCGCGGGCCGGGCTGCTGTTCCCGCAGCCAGACGGCGCCACCAGCAGCAACGCGGTTGCCGGGGGCGACGGCGAGCCAGGCGAAAAATCGGCCGGAGCGAATGCGAACGCGGACCCAATTGGCGTACGCGCGGTCGGCAGCGGCGAGGGCCTTTTCGTCGTCGCAACCCATGTCGCGGAACATGCCGTCGCGCTGGTGACGGAGGTGCTTCAGGTCACGGACGGTGGCCCGACGGATGGTGAAACGACGCATCAGATCTTCTTGAACCTCGAATGCGGGGCCATGACGACGAGCAAAGCGAGGCGGCCCTGGCCCGTGTTCGTAACGCCGTGCGGCTCGCCGGAAGCGGCGTGGACGACGACGCCGGGGCCCAGGACGCGGGACTCCTTCCCTACTTCAAAGAGTCCCTCCCCCTCGACGACGTAATAGACCTTGTCCGCGTCGCCATGGACGTGCGACTTCTGCGATTGCCCCGGCTCCAGCCCGTAGACATCGCAGAACATGCGATCCGTCTCGAACAGGTTCGTCTTCGCCATCTTCTCGGCGGCGAATTTCATTTCGTCCCCGACGTGCTTCCACCAGGCCATCGCGCCACTCCTTGTGACTCGCAACTCAAACTTCGATCAGGATGTCATCTCCCTGAACCACAACCGGATACGTCCTAACGCTCGCCTCCGTCTGCCCGCTCGTGCACTTCCCCGTCGACAGGTCAAAGTGCCACGCGTGGCCCGGACACACGACGCGCCCCAGCTCCGTCACCTTCCCTTTGTGCAGCGCGTCGCCCATGTGCGGGCAGAGATTCTTGATCGCGAAGAGCTGGCCCCCGTGGTTGAAGAGCCCGATCTCGCGCGCCTGGATGTTCACGCGCAGGGCGCATCCCGGGGGGACCTGGTCGACGGTCGCGACTGTTACGAGCGGCATGCGAGCACTTTATCACGCGTGGAACGCGTGGAACCTCCGGGCGTGCGGGGTCGTCCGGCGATTGTGCAGGGATTGGCGTGAAACGTCCGTGAAACCGGAAACCCCGCGCGGTGCGGCTGGCCCCGCGGTTGCGGTACTGACCGGCACACTCGAACCGGGAGGTGCCTATGACCGAACGCCGTGCCAGCATGCGCTACGATGGCCGCGTGAGTGACGCCCCCGTTCCGCCGTCGCACGAAGTCCGGCTAAAGGACCGCACGCCGAAGGGACAGGCGCGCGCGCACTCGGGCTTCCTGATCGTCTTCAGCCTTCCCTTCATCGCCGCAGGCGTCATGCTGACGGGGGCCGGCCTGCGGTTGTGGCCGCTCAAGGGCGAATCGAATTCGCCAGCCTGGGTCATCGCCTCTGGCGGCTCGATGTTCGCCATTGCGGGCCTCCTGGTGCTCTGGCGGGGCATCTGGCAGATCTGGGACATGGCGCGTCGAAAGGAGATCCTCCTGACGCGACCCGGCGAGCCGTGGCTCGCCGATCACCCGTGGAGCGCGCGCTCCGCGACCGACGGAAACGCAGGACAGGCCGCGGGGTCCTTCTTCGCCGCAGCCTTCCTCTTCGTGTTTCTCATCCCCTTCAACTGGTGGGCTTTCCTGTCCAGCGAGGGGAACTTCTTCGTCGTCGGCGTCGTCGGCATCTTCGACCTCGTCATGATCGGCGTCTTCGGCCAGGGCCTCTACTATCTCGCGCGCCTCTGGAAATTCGGCGCTTCGACGCTCGTCTTCCGCCGCTTCCCCTTCTTTCTCGGCGACACTCTCGAGGCCGACTTCCGCACCTCCGCCGACGTGCGCTCGCTCAAGAACCTGGTCTTCACGCTTCGCTGCCTCCGCGAGCAGGTGGACGCCGAGGCGACGGGATCCGGGCTGAACCTGGCGGTGTTCGAGATCTGGAAGGAAGTAAGGGTCGTCGAGCCCCCGTCCCGCGAGATCCCGGTTTCATTCCGGCTGCCCGCAGAGTCGCACTTCGCCACCGAACGTCAGACCGTAACCCCGCGCTACTGGGAACTGGAAGTCGCCGGTGAAGCGCCGGGCGTGGACTTCGGCGCGCGCTTCCTGGTTCCCGTCTACGCGGACCCGGCAGTGAAGGCATTAAGGTCGAACGGCTAGTCCTTCGCCCTGGCGCGTGCGAAGAGGAGGGGCAGCCCGTCGAAACTGACCTCCTGGATCCAGAGGTACAGGGCGCGGTCTAGCGAGTTGGCGCCGGGCCGCGGAAAGAACGCTTTCATCGGGCCTACTGACTTCGCGGGCGTTGCGGGTCCGACGAAGCCAGGAACCTTGTAAATACGGCCTGCGCTGGAGACGCCGCCCCCGTCGTCGACCTGCGTGGGCTTGCCGAGGGAGGCGGTGTAATAGACGTCCCAACTCGTTCCGAACGGGTTGGGGCCGAACTCCGAGCACCAGATGTGTCCGCGTGAAGCGAGCCAGACGCCGAGCTTGTTTCCGTTGCGTGCGATTCCGTGGATTTCCTGCACATCGGTGATGTCGAAGAGCACGCCCTCAGGATCGAGTTGGATCGGGCGCAGAGTGCCCGAAGGCGTCGTTGCAGCCGAGGGGGTGAATTGGTCGGCGAAAGCGCTCGCCGTGGAGCCGACGCTCCAGTAGCGGGTCCAGAGTCCGCTCCCGGCCCACATTCCGGTCGTCGATCTCCCTTCGTTCCACATCACATGGACGCGATTGGAACTCCAGGTGCGTGCGCCGGGGCCGATCAGCGACCCTGCCTGCGTGATCGCGACGCCGACGCCCTGCATCGCCATGTCGGTTGCCGTGCTGGGCCGATCGATCCGGCAGGTTGCCGGGGAGACGCCGCCCTTTTCCGCGTACATCCCCATGTCGGTCCCTGCGGCCGGCAGATCCTTGATGTAGAAGATGATCGGCTGCCCGTCATAGCCGCTATCAGTGCCATTGCAGCCCCAGTGTTCTTCGTTGAGCGTGCCCATTCCGGGCTGCGAGCCCTCTTCGAACGACTCAGCAAGGACCACGGAACCTGCGGGCAAAACAGGAGCCGCGTCCAGGTCGGCCGTCAGTCGGCCGATCCAGATGCCGTCATCGGTGTGACAGCTCTGTTCGTAGATGATGTTCATGACTTCGGCGTTCGACTGCGCACCAGTCACGTAACAAAGCCCTTCTTCGAAGAAGAACCAGGTGACCGGGAAGTCGTCGATCTCCGTATTCACCTTGAGGCCCCCGCCAACACGGTCGATGAACGCCGGAGGGGCGGTGGAACCACGAGGAGTGAGGATCTGGGCGGTCCAAAGGGCCTTGTCGAGGAACGCGCCTTCGTTCCAGTTCTCGAGCCAGCCCACGAACATGTAGTCGCCGTTGCGCGAGAGCCGGCAGTCCGCCGTCGTTGAGCCAACGCTGTCGTTGATCGCCGGGTCCTCGAGATCGAGGTAGGCGTGCCCCAAAACGGCGCCCGTGACGGGGTCGATCTCGACCGCACCGATGCGCGCGTTGTTCGCGTTCGTCCCCCAGCTCACGTTCGCCTGGCCGTTCACCAACTCCGCGAACACGAGCTCCAGGCGCGACAACCCTTCGTCGGGCCCGTACATCGCGTGCCCGCCGCTCAGGAACGAGCCGTCCTGGCGAAGAGGCATGGCGTTGTTTTCCGATGTGTCGGTGGCATCGGGCGGCGCGCCGTGCAACAGGCGTGCTTCGCCCACGGTAGACGTGCCGAAGTCGAACGCGACGGCCTGCAGCGTCACGTCGTCCCCCTGGTTCATCGTGGATCCGAAATTCCAGAGCTCCGGCTCGGCCCCAAGACCCGCGGCATTTGCGGCGCACCGCAAGACCAGGACGTTGTTGTAGACCAGGTACCGCGCGTCCACGCGTGTCTGGGCTGCGGTCGAACCGGAGTCCGAAGCGCCGAAGTTCAAGGTGGAAAGACGCGCGTCCGGCCCTGCGACCAGAGGAAGGGATTCGGAACCAGGCTGACCGAGATCGAAGAAAGCTGCGTAGGTCGCCATGTCCTCGATGTCCGCGTCACCGTCCAGGTTTTCCCCCTGCGACCAGAACATCGCCAACCCGCTCGTTGCGTCGCCGTACTTGTAGCTGTACTGGTAGTTGAGCCAGCGTGCTTCACCGATCAGCCCGTCGGTCACGACACCGTGGCAGATGACGTTTTCCTCTTCGCCATCGCGGTCGCTGATGCGGGCGCCGGTCGTCTGGAAGCCGTACTCGAGCGCAGGCCACGTTTTGTACGTCGTGTCAAAGTACGCGACGTAAAGGGCGCGGTTCTTGCCGTCCGCCGCCGCGGCGCCGTCGTTGTCGTTGTCGACGGCCGTGAAGAGAATCAGCGCGTCGCCGTCGCGTTTCTTGGCGTAATCGTTCGGATGGTCCGTCGTATTGATGAAGGCCGTCACGACGCGGTCGCCGATCACGCTCGCTGTGCTTCCGTCGGCCGGGACGATATTGACGCCGGGTGTATAGGCGGTTCCGTTGAAGTGATGCGCCCACAGGCCACCCGTAAGCGTCGTGTACGTGATGATCGCGGAGTCGCGATTTCCGTTCCACGTCACGTGGAGGTTCTGACGGTAATCCTGGCCCGCGGGACTGAGGGCGCCGCTCGCCGCCATGAATGCAATCGGCACCCCGCCGGCGGATTTCAGGTCCACCTTCCCGAGGGGGGCGCGCGGAGCGCCCTGAAGGGAAATCGAGGCGAGAACGAGGGCAATTAGCAGACTGGAAACAGCGACGAATCGTCTCACGGTGGTCCCTTCCATGACTCCCGTACGAGGCGTCTTCTCCGCTTCAACCGCGACGGCGGAAAAAGTTCTGTGCCTGAACAGCCCCGAAACCCCAATCCCACGTCCGCGGCGGCAGGTCGTGCCACCCGCGACCCATTAATTATTGATTAACTCAGGTTTCTAATCAAGCAGATTCTTAAGAATTTTAAGCCGGGGTCAACGCCCCGGTCCGGGGTCGAGAAGGTTGAATCCCCAGTCGCGCGGAAGCCCGCGGAACGAGCCCTCCTGTCCCGTACCCAAAAGCGCCCGGATGTCACGCTCCGCCCTCCCGTAGAGCCTTTCTATCGTCGTCTCCACATCCTCTTCGACCTCACGCCTCCATCGCAGCGCTTCGTAGGCAACAATGAACGCCTTGACGACTTCCCAGACCTTGGCCTCCTGGGATTCCGGCATGGCCGTCTCCGCTGCGAAGGGCCTGAGCCATTGGCGCCCAATCTGCTCCATCCGTTGTTTCGATCTGTCGCGGGCCTCCGGCGTCGCCGAATGGGCCGCTGGACCGCCGACAGGATCCGGATCCATCCCCGGCCCCGTTTCCGGCTTCGCTTCCGCGCCAGCATCAACCGGTACGGCCTCTTCCCGGGAAAGCGGCTTGGGCGCCATTTTGCTGCCAGGCTCGAATGCGATTTCGGCAGGCTTCGAGAACGCGGGTGGACCTTCCGTCGAAGTCGGATTCCGGTCGCTCCAGATGAAGAACACGGCGGCAAGCGCCGCAAGGAAAGCGATCAGAAGCGCGAGCGGCCTTGAGGAGTTCATCCGGGCCTCAGTGTAGCAGGCTCAAAAAGAGAGGGGACGGCTGTTCGCCGCCCCCTCCCCGGCGCTTTCCGAATTGCTACTTGGTCCCCTTGTCCGTCGGCTTGTCCTCGATCGTGATCCTGAACTCGTCAGAGATGGCGCGGACGGAGGGAGCGTACATCGCGTAGCCGTTCACTGGCATGGCGTGGAACGAGCCTGGAATTTCGGCGCGCGCGCGGTATGAGATCTTGTGCTTCCCGCGGGGCATCCAGTCCACGAAGAAGGCGACCTTTTCGTCCCGGAACTCCCGGTTGCTGTCGAGGGCTCCCCACACGCGGCCGCTCACGACTTCCGTCGGCTCGACGCCGGCAGCCTTGAAGTCCTCGAACACCAGGTACTCGTAGTCGTTCGGGGCGTCGATCTCCATCTCGATCTCGAGCAAATCGCCGCTGGTGACCTTGGCACCGCTGGCCAGCTTCTCACGGTCGTAAACCATCTTTTTCACGGGGCGGCCGTTCTCATTCGTGTTCTCGACGTGGCCCTTCAGGCGATAAACCGTCCGGCTCACGCTCATCTTCGAGCTGCCGGCCGTCAGGTCCTCCTCGGTCGTGAAGTACTTCAGGTACACGCTCCAGTACGCCGTTCCCTTGCCGGACTTCCTCACCGTGATCGTGTGCTTCCCGGTCTCGAGGGCGTCGCCCTTGACCTTCGTCTCCGCGTTCAGCGTCAGAACATTCTCGCTGGTCACACCAAACGACTTCAGCAGCTTCCCGTCCACCTCGATGTCGGCCGTGTACTCGGGGTTGAGCTCGCCGGCGACCTTGGCGTACTCCAGGAGCGCCAGCATCGCGTGCGCCGTGTCGCGCGTGGATTTCCAGCGGACTCCGTCGCGATTCATCAGCAGCCACTTCGCCATCCTCGGGACGTTCGCGTTCTTCGGGTCCACCATGATGTAAGCACGGAGAATCGCGGAATTCCCTTCGACGTCATCGCCGTACCAGTACCACCAGGCCCACTTGTCTTCGCGATCCCACCAGGCGGTGCCGGCCTTCTCGTCCACCTTGACGAAGTCCTCCATGTTGCGGATGCAGACCTCGGCCTTTTCCTTGTCCTTGGAAAGATGAAGCGCCATCGCCATGAGCGCGCGGCCGTAGCTGTTCATGTCGCCGCGGCGCGTGTAGAGGTGCTCGCGATCTTTCACGTCGAGCGCCCCGCACTCCGCCAGGACGTAGGCGCAGTACGCGGCGCGATGCAGGTCCTTCTCCTCCCGCAGGCCGTTCTTCAGGGCGTTGATTCCGTTCTGCAGCCGGTTCGCATCCACCGGCGCGCCCGCCGCCTTGGCGACGCGCAGGCCATTGACGACGTAGGCCGTGATGAACGGATCGATCTTGTCCGACTGCCACCAGCCCCAGCCTCCGTGGCCGTTCTGGAATCCGTACAGGCGGTTGAGCCCCTGCTCGACGATCGCTTCCAGCGCCGCCGTGTGGAACACTGCGTTCTTCGAAGGGGCGATATCGGCGTACGCAAGCTCGCGGCGCTTGCCCACGTCTTCCAGGTTGATTCCGGTGTCCTTCAGCGTTTTGGCGACGGCGACCGCGGGGAGGAAGCGGCTCATCGTCTGTTCGACGCAGCCGTAGGGGTACTCGATGAGGTAAGGCAGCGCGTCGAGAAGAGCTCCCATCATCGTCGGGCTGATCTGGATCGTCAGGTCCGCCGTGGTGACCTTGCGGTCCGCGGGGACGTCGATCGTGAAGGTCGCCGTCTCGGTGTCGCCCTTCACGACGCCGGCCCAGCTCTGAAGCTTGTCCATCCCGTGGACGTAGACCGGGAAATCGAGCTGCATGGCGTCGGAGTCCTGCTGGCCGACCGCGCTGACGATAATGCGCGCCGAGCCTTCCTTCGTGGCCTTCACCTTCCAGTCGAGCCGAACCTCGCCGTTGGCCGCAACCTTGATGTCGATCGCTTCCGGAGAACCCAGCTCGAGCGTGCCGCCCTCGAGCTTTAGCGTCGCCTTGACCTGCTCATCGACCTTCGCCGCGTTGTTCACGATCGCACTGATGAGGAGCTCGTCGCGTTCGCGGAAGAACCGCGGCGCCTGCAGCCGGGCCATGAGCGTCTTGCGGGTCTGCACTTCGGCGGAAGCGCCGCCGACGCGCGTGGAGGTGTCCATTCCGCGTGCGACCGCGCGCCACGTCGTGAGCGAATCGGGCATGTCGAACTCAACCGTGGCCTTGCCGTCCGCGTCCGTGACGACCGACGGCGACCAGCAGGCCGTGTCGGCGAAATTCTTGCGCACCACGGGCTCCGCGCCGGCCGCGCCGCCGCCACCCTGCTGCTCCTGGCGCGCTTTGCCGTCCTTGTTCGCCGGGTCGGCGGCCGGCTTCGGGGAGGCCGGAGCCTTCTCCTTGGACTCCAGCTTCTTCAGCTCCGCACCGCCCTCGGCCAGGTCCTCGCGGTCGGCCGACTCATTGTGGTCCGACTCCTCCGCGCCCGGGGCAAAACCCGTCGAAGCGTCCGGAGCCCAGGCCCCGCCGTCATCGCCCTTCGAGCGACCGCGCCGGCCGCCGAAGCGCCCGCCACCGCCGTATCCGGCGGGGTCGCCGTGCAGCTTGAATTCGGGGTATTTGTTGCCGTCCGAGGTTGTCGGGCTGGTGCTGAACTGCCGCGACGTCATCATGTTCACGTTCGCCCAGCGGCGGCCGCCCCAGAACGAGAGCCGCAGGTCCGGCACGTTCGACGGCGCGATATAAAGCACGCTCTTGTCGAACACCGCCAGCGCGAATTCCGCCTGGGCCGGCTTCCCCTGCCAGTCCGTCGCGCTGATGTCGTAGCGCACGTGTTCGCCCGGCTTGTATTCCGGCTTCGAGGGCGTCACTTTCACGTCGAGGAATTTGTCCGCCGGGGGCACGAAGATTTCCGTGTGCGCCTGGTGGACTTCGCCGTTCCGCACCGTCACCGCCTTCACGTGGAAATTCGGGCACTGAGCTTCCGCCAGCTTGAACTCCAGCACTTTCGACTTCCCTTCCAGCCTCACCACCTGCCGGCTCAGGGTCGTCTGGTTTGCTTCCGTAGTCACAAGCACGGCCGCGCCCGCCACGTCGCTCCACAGAAGGATCCGCGCCGTCTGCCCCGGCCGGTAGGTGCGCTCTTCGGGCGAAAGGTCGAGTTCCCGGAACCTTGCCGCGGCATTCGCGGCGTTCGGGTCCGCAACGTTGATGGTCGTGCGCCCCGTCACCTTCTCACCCCAGCCGTCCTTCGACTCGAAGATGAACGCGTAGAAGCCGCCCCGATCCACCTGCCACTTCCAGAAGCCGCGGCCATCCTTCCCGGTCGTCGCGGGTTCCGTATAGAACGGCTCGTCCTTCCAGTTCCCGTTGGGCTCGATCTTCGCGTCCCAGACGATGCGGGCGACCGTCATGGTCCCTTCGCTGGGAAGCGGCAGGTTGTTCGCGTTCTGGGTGTTCAGCTCGATCTCCACGTGGTCGCCGGCTGTGTAGAAGCCGCGCTTCGGGGAGATGGTCGCAAACATCTGCGTCCGCGTGACCCTGACGGTTCCGGTTCCTTCAACGGTGCGGCGTGAAGCGTCGGTGACTTCCGCGCGGATCTCGTACTCATGGTCCTGATTCGGCATCTCGGACTTCGCCTTCAGCGTGGACCACTCGACGAGGAGCACGCCGTTCTCGTCGGTCTTGCCGCGCCCATCAACGATCACTTCTTCGTTCCAGTCGCGGCCCGGGCGGCCCCAGCGGTCGCCGTAGTACCAGTCGAACTCCTGCGGCTCGCGGTACCAGAAATGGTATCCGCGACGGGTCACGGTGTAGTGGACGTCGGCGTTGGGGACGCCGCCGCCGAAGTAGTAGTCCGCGTGAATTTCGGCGGTCAACCCTTCTCCAAGTCTTGCGAGCTCCGTCTTTGCGACGACCTCGACTTTCACTTCAGGCTTCTTGTACTCCTCGACGCGGAACTGGCTCCAGCCGCGCGAATTCTCGGGTCCCTGGATCTGGATCGAGTACACCCCGAGCGCCGCTTTGACGGCCGGAGTTACGGTTCCCGAGATGCTCCCGAATTCGTTCGTTTTCAGGTCCTTGTCGGCCAGCACGTTTCCCTTCGGGTCCGTGATCTTCACGTGCACGGTCCGCTCCTCGGGCACGGCGTATCCGGTCATGCGTGGAACCCGGATCGTTGCCTTCCAGTTCACGGCCTGTCCCGGCCGGTAGACTGGACGGTCCGTCCAGGTGTCGATGCGTGCCCCGCGCCCGCCTTCTTCCGACCAGTAGTGGTGCGCCGGCATCGCGATGGCCAGCCGCCCGTCCTTCTTCGCAAACGCCATCACCTGCGCGCCGCGGTTTCCGCCGGTGAAATCGACGAAAGCGAGCCCGTCCGCGTCCGTCTTCTTCGAGAACTTGCTGTCCTGCACCTGCTGCTTGCCGTTGGCCCACCACGTGATCCGCTCCAGCACTCGCACGTCGGCGCCGTCCTCCGGCTTGCCGGTGGCGGCGTCGGTCACGTAGAAAAGCCCCTCGCGGCCCGTTCGTTCGATCATCACGAGATCCGACACGAGGACCACGACACGCGACACCACGCCGTTCGCCTCCGCCGAAAGCAGGTAGGACCCGGTCTTTTTCGCCGGGACGTCGATCGCCTGCCCCTTCTGCACATGCCCGCCGTCGTCCTGCGTGTCCAGCGTCCAGCTCGCTACCTCGGCGCCCGCCAGCTTCTTCGGCGAGCGCGCCGCCGCGAAATTCGCGAAGTCGCCTGTCGTGAACTCGCCGTCGCGCTGCTCGACGTACTTCGTCCAGGCCTTCTCCAGGTCGAATTCATCCAGCGTGAATGCGACTGATTTCACGTTCCGCCAGTTCACGTTCAGCTGCACTTTCTGCCCGGGCAGCCAGTTCGCCGCCCCGGACAGCCCCAGCCTCGGACGCTGGATCTCCTGGATGTGGTACTGCGCGTCCGACAGCCACTTCGAGTCCTTGTGGTCCAGCACCTTCTTGAACTCCGCCACCGCCTCCACCCACTGCGCCCGGTCCTCCAGCGTCCGCGCGATCATGTACTGGATCTGGTCCGCGATTCCGGAAGAGGGCCACTCGCTCTTCGCGCCGCGGAGAATCCCGAGCGCCTGAGTGAGAAGATCGTCGTCGGCTTTCACCTCGAAGTGCCAGTTCCGGCGCAGGATGTACATCGCCTTGTCGCGCATCGCGACGGCCGACTTCGAGTGTTTTTCGTCGTCCGGATCGAGCTTTACGATCTCGTCGAGCAGGAACGAAACCTTTTCGTTTCCGGACCAGGAAGGGTCGTACCGCTTCGCATCCGCTGCCGGGTCCTTCCAGCGCACTCCTGCACCCGCGTGCCCCATCTGTGATTCCACGAAGGGCCAGAGCTCCGCGTTGAGGTCGCACGTCAGCGTCCGAACCAGGCGGTCCTTCTTGTCGATCGACTCCCGGTCCTTCGGGTTCGCCGTCAGGCCGGCCGCGTACAGGTCGCGCAGCTCGTAGCCGACTTTCTTCGCCTCCTCAAAACACTTAAGTGCATTCACCATATCCGCGCCCTGCGTCCACTCGTAGGTCGCGCCCTCGAACCATTCCCCGCGCTTCCGCTCTTCGCCCTTCACGTACACCTCGTGCGGCCAGTCGCGGTAGAGCTGGCCGAGCAGCACAAGCGAGCGCAGTTTGAAGTGATCCTCGCCTTTCGCTGCGACCTTGAGCGCGGCCTCGGCCGGGTCCCACTGCCGCAGGCGGAGGTGGCAGACGGCGATGTGGAGATTCAGGTCGTCCTTTTCGACGAACTCGGGCGCGAGACGCTTCACCTCGAGATAGCTTTCGAGCGCCTTCTTGTACGACTTCTCCTCGTAGAACTTGTTTCCCTTCTTCCACGAATCCTCGGCTGATGGATCGCCGGCGCGAACCAGCGTGAAAGCGAGGACGACGAGGGCGGCGGCGGCGGCAGAAGCGATGAGGCGGAATCTCATGAGCAAGGTCTCCTGTGGGATACAGTTGGAGCGTGGCTTGGGGGGTTGGACGCACGGGGGAACGCGGAGTTCCGGAGAAATGCGAAGGACAACTCCAGATTCCAACTCCAACCCCAACTCCAGGTGATAACTTGGGTTGCGCTCGGCATCCGTCCATATGGCCCGTCCAGGATCTCGACGTCGGACCTTTTGGAGTTGGAGTTGGAGTTGGGAATTGCATAGCAGTCCCGCTCAATGCCCCGCTGGCCCACCCACATCCTCCGTGTCCGCATACTTCCCCGCGATCAGCAGGTCGTACCCCTTGTGCCTCTTGTTGTTCGGCGCACCCAGGTACTCCGCCGAGCACTGGTAGCAAACGGCGCGCGTGGGCACGAAAAAGTACAGGATGAAATCGAGCACCACGATTCCCATGAATGAAATCCCATACGTCTGCTGTGCGTAGTAAATCGCCACCGCCGCCGAAGTCGCAATCACCAGGCAACCCAGCGCCTGCGGAAACGATTTCTCCACGTACAGGTTCGGGCACCCGCACCTCCAGCACTTCGCAACATCCATGCGGTCGTCCGGCGCCGCCGGCGGCGTCACTCTCAGCTCGTCCCCGCAGGAAGGACATTTGCCGACGGGCGACTCCGGCGTCACAACGTCGAAGCCGAGGCACTTGTCCCTCTCGCACCAGACTCGGATCTTCATAGCGCCCGCAGGCTCCACGTCGCCACCATCTCACCGATCAGCACGAAAACGCACGCCACGTACAGGATCCCCGTCGCGCTCTGGTTCGCCTTGATTCGGATGCACCGCCACGTCATCCATGCCAGCGTCGCCGGTCCGATCACGCCGACGGCGAGTCGCAGAAAGAACATCAGCTGGTCCTGCGTCGCGGACCTGAAAACCTGCGTGAGCAGAAGCGCTTCCGCCCCCAGAACCACCGCGCGCAGCGCGACCGACCCCGCGAAGAGAGCGTTCATGCGGCCCAGGTGGTCGAACGACATTCCCTTTTTGACGAGGTACCAGTGCCCCAGCACCATCGTGTCGAGGACGCTTCCCAGCATCGCCGCGCTGGCGGCGAGGGAAGCGCCGGCGATCCAGGGTTCCGCGGGAAGGCCGCGGGAGGGAAAGCGCACGGAGGCGGCGAGGCCGGCGGCGCCTGCGAGCACGGCGGGGATGGCGCTCCACGCCGCGGCTCGCTCGGCGCCGGCCCAGAGGAGACCGTTGACGAATGCGGCTGCGCCGAGGAACACGTAGCCCGTCACGCTGGCCGCCGAGGCATCGAGCGGCCGCGTCATCGTGGCGCACGCCGCGAGAAAGAGCGCCCAGCCCGCCATCATCTTGTAGAAGCCGCGACCGACTTCGCGGATCGGAACCGGCAGGCAGAACGCAAGCAGCCCCACGCCGAGCGCGAAGAAGAACGCGGAATACCAGGGCACGATCATCGCGCCGCGGCCCTGGGTTTCGAGAAAAGAGCAATGATTGCGAAAGTGGTCGCGCCGAGAAGGGCCAGGGCCAGCGTCTGCGTTGCGAAGGACGAGAGACTCATCTCGTCGTGACGCATCTGTTCCCAGAAGTTTGCAACCTGGACGCCCGAAAGAAGCGCGATGCCGCACAGCACGTGAAAGCGCTTCCTCGGAAGGGCGAAGAGCGCTCCTGCGAGAACGACCCAGGCGATGGCAGCCACGATGCGGGAGATGCGGACGGACTCGGGGCAGCACGGGCACATGGGCACGAGGCGCGACGCCAGCGCCATCGCAAGGCAATAGAGGGCCGCCGCGATGGTGGCAATCACCGGCGGCTCCGCATCGAGAGCATTTCGAGGACGAAGGGATTCGAGTCGCGCTCTTTGCCCACCGTCGTGGAGGGCCCGTGGCCGGGATGGATGCGCGTCTTGTCAGGGAGCTTGAGGATCTTGTTCGTGATGCTGTCGGCAAAGACCTCGAAATTGCCGCCGGGCAGGTCCGTGCGACCCACGCTTCCCGCCATGAGAGTGTCGCCGGAAAGCGCATCGAGCCCACTGATGAAAGCGCCGTGCCCGGGCGAATGACCGGGGACGATCATCACGCGGAACTCCAGGCTCCCGATCTCGATGGTGTCCCCCTCGTCGACCCACCGGTCGATTTCCGGCTCTTCAGGCGCGGGCAGGCCCATCATTTCGGACTGCCGGTCAAGCGCCTCCAGCATTTTCCGCTCGCCCCTGGGCAGGATCGTTTCTGCGCCCGTCAGGCGCTTCGCTTCCGCCACGCCAAACACGTGATCCCAGTGCGCGTGCGTAATGAGGATCTTCCCGACCTTGAGTCTGGCATTTTTCGCGATCTCAAGCAGTTCCTCGACATCGCCGCCGGGATCGACAAGAGCTCCTTCGCGCGCCGCTTCGTCGCCGATGACGTAAGAGTTCTCCGCGAAGGGTCCGACGACAAGTTTTGCGAGGAACATGAGTGACATTCTAAAGGAGAAGCGGTGATGCCGCGAGGGCTGGCTGGAACGGGCCGCGGCTTCGCGGAGGGGGCCGCATGACGGTGAGCCCGTCCCTTATCGGGCCCTGCCGACTTCGAGCGTCTTGTAAATGGTGTCCCGCCGGACGGGCACGCGACGCGCTTCGCGGATCAAAGCCTCCAGTTCGGCCTGATCCACCTGTTGCGGGCTGGTAGCTCCCGCCATGTGCGTGATCTTTTCCTCGCGCACGGTTCCGTCCATGTCGTCGGCGCCGAACGAAAGCGCCGTCTGCGCCACGCGCGTTCCGGTCATGATCCAGTAGACCTTGATGTGCGGGAAATTATCGAGCATCAGCCGCGAGACGGCGATGTGCCGCAGGTCGGAGAGGCCGCTCTGCTTGCGGATGTGCGAGAGGATCGAGTTTTCGGGATGGAAGAGCAGCGGGATGAACGCTGTGAACCCTTTTGACACGTCCTGGAGTTCGCGCAGTTGAACCATGTGGTCCACGCAGTCCTCGGGCGTCTCGATGTGCCCGTACAGCATGGTCGCCGTTGACTTCAGCCCGAGCCCGTGCGCGACCCGGTGAATGTCCTTCCACTCCTGCCCCGTGATCTTGAACTTGCAGATCTTCTTCCTCACGCGCTCGGCGAACATCTCCGCGCCGCCGCCGGGAAGCGAATCCAGCCCGGCGTCCATGAGCTCGCGCAGGACCTGTTCGATGGATTTGCCGAATTTCTTCGCGAAGAAGTCGATCTCCACGGCGGTGAAGCACTTGAGGTGAAGGTGCGGAAGCCGGGCCTTGATGCCCTTGAGCAGGTCCGTGTAGTACTCCCAGGGCAGGTCCGGGTGCAGGCCGCCGACGATGTGGATCTCCGTCGCGTTCGTCCCGCGCAACTCCTCGGCCTTGGCAAACGCCTCGTCGAGCGAATACTCGTACGCGCCTTCCTCGCCGGGCTTCCGCGCAAACGCGCAGAACAGGCAGGTCAGCACGCAGACGTTTGAATAGTTCAGGTGCCGGTTGGACACCCAGTAGGCGACGTTGCCGTTGATCCGCTCGCGCACGGTGTTGGCCAGCTCGCCGACGTCGATGAGCGGCGCGCGATACAGGAATGACCCGTCCTCGAAGGAGAGCCTCTCCCCCGCAGCCACTTTCTCGCGAATCGAATCAAGCGTGATCATCCCGGTCATTCCTACTTCCAACCGTTCGGCAATCCCTTCTCCACGACACCTCGCCACGCGCTCATGCCCGGCACGACGTTGAACAACCGGGTGAACCCCGACGCCTCCAGCGCCTCGCAGACGTACTTCGAACGCCCCCCAACTTCGCAGTGCACGTACAGGTCCTTGTCCCGCGGCAGGTCCGCGAGATAGACCTCGATGTCCGTGTGCGGCGCCAGGATCGCTCCCGGAATGTGCCGCGCCGCGAACTCCTCAGGCTGCCGTACGTCCACGATCGCAATTTCAGGCTTCCCGATCCCCTGCTCCAGCTGGGCGTTGTTGATCGTCTGGATCATCGAAAGCGTTTCCTTTGCAAATGCCGATCCGGCGATCCTATCCCCGTGCCCATGAAGCGTCAATTCGGCCGTCCCTGCGCGCGGTGCGGCGAGGCTGCTCCGGTTTTCGCTTGAACTTCCCGCGCCCAGCACCTATTAATACGCCGTTCCTGCGGGAATGGCGGAATTGGCAGACGCGCTAGCTTCAGGAGCTAGTGGGGTCACACCCGTGGAGGTTCAACTCCTCTTTCCCGCATCAGGCGCCGCCGGCCCAGCCGGTGGCGATTTTTTTTGACCATGACTCCCTCATCCCCCTGGCGCGTGGACGGTTCCATCGGCGGCGGACAGATTGTCCGTACGGCGGTGGCCATTGCCGCGCTGCGCGGGGTCCCGGTCCGCGTCGAGAACATCCGGCGCAGCCGCGGAAACCCTGGGCTCCAGCGCCAGCACCTCGCCGCGATTCTCGCCGTCGAACGGCTTAGTGGAGGCCGCCTGGCGGGCTGCGTGAAGGGGTCTTCGTGGGTGGAGTTCTTTCCAGGGACCGCCAGCGGCCTCGTCCGCGAGTCAGTCGATATCGGAAGCGCCGGCTCGACGATGCTCGTGCTTCAAGCCGCGCTTCCGCTTCTCGCCCGCCGCGGCGGAACCCTGGTCGTCTCGGGCGGCACTGACAATCCGCTGGCCCCGCCAGTCGACTGGTTCCGCGAAATCCTCGTTCCCGCACTGCGTTCCATCGGCGTCGCGCCCGGCATCGAGCTCGTCCGCCGCGGATTCTTTCCGGCTGGTGGCGGCGAAATCACCGTCTCCTGCCCGGCCACCGCAGAGTGGAAAGGGATCGCGCGCACCTCCTGGAACGGCCCTGTAAGAATCTCCGGCGTCGCGTACGCGTCTTCCCTGCCCGAACACGTCCCCGAACGAATTCGTGCAGCCGCACTCAAGGAGCTTCGAAGCGGCAAAGGCCTCACGGCTGACGCGAAGTCGGCGCTTCGGGAGTGCGACCACGACGTCCGAATCGAATTGTCGAAGGGTCCCTCGCCGGGCGCCGGCATCGTGCTGTGGGCCCTGGCCGCAAACGGCGCCCGCGTCGGCGCTTCCGCTCTCGGTGAACGAGGCAAGATGAGCGAGGCTGTCGGCCGAGAGGCGGGAGGGCGGCTGCTTGCCGAACTCGCCGCAGAGGCGCCGGTGGACAGGCACCTCGCCGATCAGCTTCTCGTTTGGGCGGCGCTCGCCTCAAGCCCGAGCGAATTCCTGATCTCCGAAGAGACGGAGCATGTGACGAGTTGCGCGCAGTTGCTGCGTGAGGGAATCGGAGCGCGGATCTACATCGAAGGAGCGACTCCGGCAACCGTGCGGGTCACGCCGCCGCCGTAAACACCGAAGAACATTTCGCCGCTCTTCCGCGTTAGGGTTACTGTCTTCAGCGCGCCATCAGGGAGGGAGCGGTCATGGAACAACAGCAGATGAAGAACGAATACATGGACCAGGTTCTCCGCGAACAGGTCCATCTTGAGAACGCGCTCAAGGTGCAGCGTGTCGCAGCGCCCGCCCAGGCCGCGGCCCGAGGCGGGAGCGACGGGACGCGCTTCTTCCAGGCCGAATCGTCCGGTATGGACGCCGGTTCCGGCGCGGTTCCTTACCGCATCACCGGGCTCTGGCGCTGGAAAAACGTCGTCGTCCCGCCGAACTGCTGGGTCGTCCACACCCGCCGCGGCAACCCCGAGCCCCTGAACGTCGGCCTCGGCGTCTCGTTTCGCTTCGACCCCTGGACTGATTCGTTCATCGTC
The DNA here is from genome assembly GCA_038060895.1 of Planctomycetota bacterium. Lineage (GTDB taxonomy): Bacteria > Planctomycetota > MHYJ01 > WSZJ01 > WSZJ01 > WSZJ01. The sequence goes on along the minus strand of JBBTCT010000009.1, from coordinate 200,980 downwards.
GTCCCGGCCGCGATGCAGACGATCCTGATCAACGCCCGGTCGATCTCCAAGGAACGCCAGGGCGTGCTCGTGCAGGGCTACGTGCAGTGGATCATCGAGGATTTCAAGACTGCCTATCGCAAATGCGACTTCACCGACGCGCTCGACCCGATGCGCCTCGTCAACGTCCAGCTGCGCGAACAGGCTGAAGCGGCGATCAAGGACAAGGTCGCGACGATGTCGATCGACGAAGTGCTGGCCGACAAGCAGCCGATCATCAAGGAACTGACGGAGCGGCTCCGGGAAGTCATGGAAGGCGAGTCGGGGGGGCAGGATCGCGGGCTCGGGCTGCGGATCGTGACCGTGCAGATCAAGGAAGCGATCGTCAGCTCGCCGACCGTCTGGGAGATGCTGCAGCGGCCGTTCAGGTCTGAGCGCGCGAAGGAAGCGCGTCTGGCGCAGCTCACCAGCGAGGCCGTCGTCAACGCGAAGGAATCCGAGGCCTCGAAAGCAAACGCGAAGCTGAAGATCGAAACCGAGGCTGAGGTCGCACGGCTTCGCGCTGCGTCCGAAGCGACGGCCTTCGACCGCGACCAGTCCGAAAAGGCTCGGCGGGCAAAGATTGAAGCTGAGTCCCTCGCGCTGACACTGGTGCACGAAAAGGACAAGATCGCCAAGAAGTCCGAAATGGCGCGCCTCCAGGCCGAATCAGACCTCGCGAGAGATGAGATTCAGCGCGTCTTCAATCACAAATGGGCCGAGAAGGGGCTCGCGCTGGAAGCGGCCCGCCGCAAGGTCGAGAACGACCTTTCCACGACCGCGCTTCAGGCGCAGCTCATCGATAAGCTGCCCGAGGTCGCCTCGAAAATGCCGAAGCCGAATGAGCTGCGCTCTGTCTCCATCGGCCCGGGCGCCGACGGCATGCACTCGCTCGTTGCCGGGCTGGTCGCGCTCGTGGACGGCCTGAAGGCGAAGGGCGCAGAGTCGAACGGCGAGAAGAAGAAGTAATCCGTGCAGGAAGTCGAAACCAGGGCGGCAGACCAACCCGGCCGCCCGGCCGTTCGCCGATTCTGCTGGAAATCGGCGCTCGTGCGCGCCCTGCTGTTCCCCGCGGGATTCCTCTTCCTTCTCTTCCCGCATCCAGGGCGGGCGATTCGCGAGGTTCGCACACTCAGCGACCCGAACGCCCTGATCGCGCCCGATGATCCGGCGGTGGCGAAACTCTCTTCAGAAGTCGATGCCTCCATCCCGTCGACCCTCGATCGACCGCACCAGGTCGCCTGGATCGAGAAGTTCGTCGAAAAACGCATTGTGTACGCCAACGACTGGGACCAGTGGTGGAACGTGGACTACTGGCCGTCACCGTCCGAGACGCTTGCTTCCGGGCGTGAAGACTGCGACGGGATCGCCGTCCTCACCGCTTCCCTGCTGCGGCACCGGGGCTTCAAGGCGCGCATCGAAGCGTCGTACGAGCACGTCTGGGTCGAAGTCGAGGGCGATCGAATCCTGAACCCGGACGTCGAAACGAACTTCGACGGCGAGAACTGGTCGCTGCCGGGGCTCAAGATCATTCTGCCCTGGTGGCGCTACTCACTCACTTCGTTCCCGCTCTGGCGTTGGGGCACGCTCGTTGCCTGGAGTGCGATCGTTCTGCGCTGGCCGAACCCGAAGCGCGCCTCGGTCGAGTTCACCGCGGTATTCGTCGCTCTGTTGGTGGCTTCGCTGGCCGCGCGCAGCTTTCCCGACGCGCTGTTTGCGATCGTCCTGCTCGGCACATTCGCGATCGCGGCCTGCACCGCATTCCGTCGCGTTCGCGCCCCGGAAGCAAGTTCTCCGGGCCTGTAATCGAGGCCGATTCTCATCGTAAGTCTCCGTCGCCTCATCCGAGCGCGCGATGACGCTCGCTTTTTTCGCGCGATCAGAATTCCGTCTTGGAACTGAACACCCACTCCCGGAACTTCATCGCGGGCACGCAGGCGCTTCCGAACGACGCCCACGTGTTCGGGGTGATCGTGCGGTCGCGGCCGACGAGCTCCGCGCCGTGAAGAGCCTTGGCGATGGATTGCGTGAAGCGCATGTTCTTGATGGGATGACGGACTTTTCCGTCTTCGACCCAGAAGGCGCCGTCGCGGGTCATCCCGGTGAACAGGGCGATCGGCGGGTTGAGGAGCCCGTTGAGATAGTGGAAGCGGGTCACGAGGACGCCGCGATGGGTCTGGGCGATCATTTCCTCGACGCTCGACATGCCGGGCGCGACGAAGAGGTTGAGCGGCATGGCGGTGACGCCCATCCCGGGAAACGGCGCGTGACCGGTCGGTCGAGCCTTGGCATTGGCGGCGCTGACGACGTCGTGGGCAACCTCGCGCGCGACGCCCCGGTCGATGAAGTAGACCGACTTTTTCGGACGGCCCTCGAAGTCGAACGGGAGAGGAATGCCCTCGGAGTCCAGGCCGTCGTCGTAGATCGTGACGGCGTCCGTGGCGACCATCTGCCCGAACTTGTCCTTGAGGAAGGACTGCCCGTCCTCGACGGAACGGCCGGTGAACGCAATCCACGGAAGCCACGAAAAGATCTCGGCGACCGCCGCGGGTTCCAGGATCACTTCGTAAGTTCCCGGGTCCAGGTCGCGCGGTTTCCTGCTGTCCACGCACTTCCGGATCGCCATGTCCGCGAGCGTCGGAAGGTCAATGCCATCCCATCGCGGGGCGGCGTCCGCGCTGTAGCCGCTTCCGCCAATTCCTGCGTCCATCGCGATGAATTGCGCGTCCGCGAGGGTCCCCTCGTGAAATGCGGTGAGGCCGGACGTATTGGCAACCGCGAGCTGGGTGGTGCGGGCGATGAGCGCGCCATGAAGCTCTGTTCTTGATTTCGTCGCGGCCGCAAAGAGCGGCTTGAGCGCATCGGCCCGCTCGGCGGGCGCCTGCCCGACGATCGCCGGGTCCGGGTGGGGCGCCGGGCCGTACGTCTGCGGCCCCGGAAATCCCGGGAACTCCGCCAGCGGCTTCGACGAATTCGCGATTTCACGGGCCCGCTTCAGCGCCGCGACGAGTTCGCCCTTCGCGAGGGAATTCACGGAAGCGACGCCGAGTTTCTTCCCGACGGCAACCCGCGCGGAAACGCTGACGCCCCGCTCACTCATGTTCTGGTGAATGCCGCTTGCGGCGAAGCGGGTCGTGCCGCTGTCGTGGGCGATGTAGACCAGCTCCGCCTCGCCGCCAGCAGACTTCAAGGCTTCGCGAAGCGCCGAAAGCACCTTTTCCCGGGAGGCGACGGGTGAGATGGCAGGGCCCGCCTGCCCGCCCGCCCGCTTGCCCGCTCCCTTGCTTGCCCGCCTGGCCGGCTTTTTTGTAACGCGTTTCATTACCTGGACGCTCCCATCTTGATCCCGCGGAATCTCGAAGGCGCCGCGCCGTGCCCCACGCGCGCGGTCTGCCCCGGCACGCCCTTCCCGCAATTCGCAACACCCCAGACACGCCAATGAGGCTTCGAGCAGACCGCGTCGCAGGCGTTCCAGAACTGCGGGGTCATGCCGGAGTACATGGGGTTGCGGAAGAGCTTCCCCTTCTTGCCGTTCTTGATCTGCCACGCCGCTTCGCAGCCAAACTGGAAATTGAGTCGGCGGTCGTCGATGGACCAGGACTTGTTGATGTCGCAGAGAATCGCGCCGTTCGAGTCGGCCAGGAGCTCGTCGGCCTCCCAGTTCCCGGGCTCGAGCGAGATGTTCATCATGCGGATGAGCGGGATGCGCGACCACGAGTCGGCGCGCATGGCGCCGTTCGGTTTCAGTTTCATTTTCGCGGAGGTCTCGCGGCTGGTGAGATACCCGACGAAAACGCCGCCGTCGATCACCGGCCCGCGTGCCGTCGGCACGCCCTCGTCGTCGTAGCCGTACGACCCCAGCCCGCCCGGGATCGTCCCGTCGAGCGAGATCGTGACGTACTCGCTTCCGTACTTGAACTTGCCGAGCTTGTCCGGTTGCAGGAACGAACCGCCGGCGAGCGACTGCTCCGTCCCGAGCACCCGGTCCAGCTCGATCGGGTGGCCGCAGGATTCGTGGATCTGAAGCGACAGCTGCGGGCCCCAGAGGATCAGGTCGTAGGTTCCTTCGGGCAGATCCGGCGCGTCGAGCAGCTGTTCCGCCTCGTCGCGCACCTCCTCGACGTGGTCGGCCAGTTTCATGGCCTCGATGTGCTCCCACCCGCCGGTCACGAAGTCCCCACGGTGCGAATTCGGGTAGCTGCGCGACTGCACGATGCCGTTGGCCGCCGCCGTCGCGACCGCGCCCGCCCCGCACTCGATGATCTCCTGCTCGATGAGGGCGCCTTCGGAGGAGGCGAAGATCTTGCGGGTCTTGTACGCCGTGTACACCGCGTTCGCCGAGACGATCCTCTTTCCCTTTTTCAGCGATTCGGAAACGGAGGTGAGAAGCGCGACTTTCTTCGCGAGCGGGACCGTGAACGGGTCGATCCTGCACGGCGTCTTCCAGGAGGCCTTCGCGGGCTCGACATCCGCGAGGCGCGCCGGCGCCGCGGAAGCGCGCGCGGTGGCCTGCGCGACGGCGAGAGCCCGGTCGGCGACGCCCAGATCCGCGAGATCGTCGGTCGCCGCAAAACCCCAGGAACCGTTCCAAAGGACGCGCACGCCGATGCCGCGGCTGCGCGAGCGCGAATTCACCTCGAGAACCCCGTTGCGCGCGCCGACCGTCTCTTCGTCGGAGTCCACATACCGCGCGTCGGCGTAATCCACCTTCTTCTTCTTAAGGTGCTGGATTATTTCCTGGAGCGCCGCTTTCATTCGTGACCGCCTTTTGAATCGTGTAGCCGAGCGCGACGAGCGCCCTGGCACGGGCCCCCGCCGCCTTTTCCGCGTCGCCCGCCTTTTCCCATGCCACCCGCGCGTACGACCACTTCTCGAGCCGCTCCGCTTCGCGCGCGCACTCGCTCCAATCCGGCACTGCGACGAGCCCCGCGCGGATCTGCGCCAGGCGCCCCACGAGCGAAGCGTCGCCTTCGCGCACGGCCAGTTTCAGGACTTCCCTGAGTTTCGCTTCGCTGTCCGCGCGCCCGAAGAATTCCGCCGCGTCCGCAAGCCACCCCTCTTTGAGAAACTGGTCACCGTACGCAGCGTAGTTCGGCGGAGTTTTGTGCTCGGCCCAGAGGAGATCGCGCTTGGCGACGGAGTCAGGAAGCATGAGGGGGCGAATGGTATCCATACGAAGAGGGAGTGTCAGCGAAAGAAAAGGGAGTTGGGGGTTTGGAGTTCCGGAGGTTGAGTTCCGGGTTCCGGGTTCGGAGTTCCGGGTGGGGTCCTGGGTGGCGCGTTTCGGGTTTGAGGCTACTGGACTGGGGCGGCCGCGCGGCGCTTCAGTGCCTGCGCCAGGTACTGACCGGTGTGCGAGGCGCGCACGCGGGCCACTTCTTCCGGCGTTCCTTCCGCGATCACCCGGCCCCCTCCGCCGCCACCCTCGGGGCCCAGGTCGATGATCCAGTCGGCCGTCTTGATGACGTCGAGGTTGTGCTCGATGACGACGACCGTGTTGCCGGCGTCGGCCAGGATATTGAGAACCTTGAGAAGCGTGCGGATGTCCTCGAAGTGCAGTCCCGTCGTCGGCTCGTCGAGCACGTACAGCGTGCGCCCCGTTGACCTTTTGGCCAGCTCGCGCGACAGCTTCACTCGCTGCGCCTCGCCTCCCGACAGCGTCGGCGAGGGTTGGCCCAGCTGGACGTAACCAAGCCCCACGTCTGACAGCGTTTTCAGGATCCGCATGATCTCGGGGTGGTTCGCGAAAAGCTGAAGCGCCTCCTCGACCGTGACCCCCAGGATTTCGGCGATGTTCTTGCCGCGGAAGCGAACCTCCAGCGTCGCATCGTTGAAACGCTTGCCGTTGCAGACCTCGCACGGGACGAACACGTCCGCGAGGAAGTGCATCTCGACCATCTTGAGGCCGTCTCCCTGGCAGGCTTCGCAGCGGCCGCCCTTGACGTTGAAGGAGAAGCGGCCGGCCTGGAAGCCGCGGAGCTTGGACTCGGGGAGCATGGCAAAGAAGTCGCGGATCGGGTCGAAGGCCTTGGTGTAGGTGGACGGGTTGGAGCGCGGCGTGCGGCCGATCGGGGTCTGGTCGATATCGACGATCTTGTCGATGTGTTCCAGCCCCTTCAGGCCTGCGTGCTTCCCTACCTTGAGGTCGGATTCATTGATTGCATTCAGCGCCGCCGGCAGAAGGATCTGGTTCACCAGCGTCGATTTTCCCGCACCGCTCACGCCGGTCACGCAGACGAACTTCCCGAGCGGGATGTCGACGTCGATCCCTTTCAGGTTGTTCTCGGCGGCTCCGGTGATCCGAAGAGACTTGCCGCTTCCCGCGCGACGCTTTTCCGGCGCTTCGATTTCGCGCGCGCCGCTCAGGTACTGCGCGGTCAGGGACTTTCCTGTCGCGGAAACTTCCGCGGGCGTGCCCTCGCCGACGACCTCGCCGCCGTGAACACCGGCGCCGGGCCCGAAGTCGATGAGCCAGTCGGCCTGCTCCATCATCTCGCGGTCGTGCTCGACGACGACCACGGAATTCCCGATGTCGCGGAGTTTCTTGAGGGCGCCGATCAGCTTCGCATTGTCCTTCTGGTGCAGCCCGATGGAAGGCTCGTCGAGGATGTAGATGACACCTGTCAGTTCACTGCCGATCTGCGAGGCGAGCCGGATGCGCTGGGATTCACCGCCCGAGAGCGACGGCGCGAGGCGGTCGAGCGAGAGGTACCCCAGGCCGACGTCGAGAAGGAACCCGAGGCGTCCGCGGATCTCCTTGAGGATCTCCGCGGCGATCGTGGCGCGCGCGCCTTGCAGCTTGAGCGACACCAGAAATACCGCGGCGTCCCGGATCGTCAGCGCGCAGAATTCGACGATCGATTTCCCGCCGACCCTGACGCCCAGCGCCTCTTTCCGAAGCCGGCCTCCGGAACACGCCGGGCAGATCCGGTCGCTCATGAACTGCGTCGCCCACCTCTTGACCGACTCCGAGCTGCTCTCCTTCAGCCGCCGCAGCATCTTGTTCACGACGCCCTCGAACCGGAACCGGTAGGTCCCGCTCGAATTGCGGCCCTTCCATGACAACTCCAGCCTCTCGTCCCCCGCGCCGAACAGCACGGCCTTCTGCTGCTCCTTCGAGAGCTTCGACCAGGGCTTGTCGAGATCAATCTTGAAGCGCTTCGAGACCGCCAGGATCACGTCCTTGTCCCATCCAGTGCGCGCGTCGTGGACCTTGCCCCACGGCGCGACGGCGCCGTCGGCGACGGACTTCGAAGGGTCGGGGACGATCTTCGAGGGGTCCATTTCCACCTTGGTCCCGAGCCCGTTGCACTCCGCGCACATCCCCTGGGGAGAGTTGAACGAGAAAATCTGCGGCGTCATCTCGGGGAACGAATGGCCGCATTTCGAGCACGACCGGTGCTCGCTCAGCAGCTGGTCCGCCTTTCCCTCGGCGGCGACAATGAGGCTTCCCTTTCCGGCCCGAAGCGCGGTCTCGACGGATTCGCTGATGCGCGCGCGTGCCGCCGTGTTGACCGTGATCCGGTCGACCACGATCTCCACGTTGTGCTTCCGCTTCTTGTCGAGGTCGATCTTCTCCGACAGGTCGAGCACCTTGCCGTTCACACGCACGCGCTCAAACCCGGACCGCTTCGCTTCAGCGAACGTCTCCGCGTGGGTCCCCTTGCGGTTCTCCGCCACGGGCGCGAGGAGCATCGCCCGGCTCCCCTGCGGCAGGCGCAGCACCTCGTCCACGATCTGCTGCGATGTCTGCGGCTTCACGGCGTCGCCGCACTTCCAGCAGAAGAGCTCGCCCGCCCGCGCGAACAGGACCCGGAGGTAGTCGTGGACCTCGGTGACGGTGCCGACTGTCGAGCGCGGGTTGCGGGACGCGGCTTTCTGCTCGACGGAGATCGTGGGCGCGATGCCTCGGATGTGGTCGTAGAGCGGCTTCTCCATCTGGCCGAGGAACTGTCGCGCGTAGGAGGAGAGCGACTCGACGTAACGGCGCTGGCCTTCCGCGTAGAGCGTGTCGAACGCGAGCGACGACTTCCCCGATCCGGAAACCCCCGTGATGACCACGAGCTTTTTCTTCGGGATTTCGACGTCGATGTTCTTGAGGTTGTGCTGGCGCGCACCCTTCACGACGATCCGGTCGAGTTCCATGGCGCGCCACTCTGAGGGAAGCGCGGGCGGGCGTCAACCGGGCTGTGCGCCTCTCGAATCGTGAAGAGAACCTCGCAAGTCAGGCTGCGTCGGCCAGAAAACGGTATGAGAGACATGTGCTGATCCGGCCGACTTCGCCCGACTCGCGAGGCTCTCTTCACGATTCGAGAGTCACACAGCCCCTGTTGTCCCATCAGCGGCCGGCGGGACCGGAGGAGGAGGCGGCGCGGGTCGCTCCCAGAAATTGACCTCGGCGTCTGTCGCCGCGTGGGGCATTGGCGCTTGCGGAGGCTGAGGCGCGGCGGGGACGCTTCCGGGAATGACTCCCGGCCGCGGCACGGTGGGGCGTCTCACTCCGCCCCCCGGAAGCAGGTCGGGAACCCCCAGGATCTGTGCGAGGCCGTTGAAGAACACCCGCCGCCTTGAGCCGGACCACCAGGGACGGTCCATGCCGATCGACACGGTTTCACGGGAGGTCTGGATCGTGACGTGAGGCCGCCGCAGGAAGCCCAGGACGCAGGCGAGGAGAATGATGCCGAGTCCGATGGAAGCGAAGATCGCGACGCCGATGGAGTTGGCATCGCGGCTGTCGCTGGCGATGGCGACCGCGACCAGGAGAAACGGGATGCCGAACAGCCCCCAGAGGAGGTTGAGCGGCCGGGCGCGGTGGTAGACGTAGATGAGGCGGACGTCGCCGAGCATGACGTTGGAGTCCGGCGAGTATCCCCAGAGGAATTCCTGGGACTCGCGTGTGAGGCGGTCCGGGTAAAGGGACCAGCGCCCGCGCCGGAGCAGACCGCCCTCCGGGACCGTCACGGGCAACCCGAATGTGGGTGGGTTGAGCATCAGGGATTGCTCGAGAGGACTGACCAGAGGATGAAGGCCACGGTCGCAATCGTTCCAACCGAGCCCATGATGATGCCGGAAAGCGCTGTCTTCTCGCCGGGGAGACCCGGCTGCCGGCGAATGTGGCGGATCGCCAGAATGCCCGTCACGATCGCCGAGATGCCGAGAATGCCGCCCAGGCCGCAGAACCAGAAGAGGATGATCGCCCCGATCCCGCAATTCCGGCTGGTCTGCGGCAGGCGAAATCCGGATTTCTGCGAGTACAACTCCCCCTGGCCGTGCTTGAACTCGAAGCAGCGCACGCAGAGAACGGCGCCTTCCACCGGCGTCGCGCAAACGCTGCACACGAAGTCGCCGCAGCGGTTGCAGGCCGTCACGGCAGCGTTCGCAGGGTGGCGCGCACAGGGTGGCGCCTGAACCGGGCCGCCCCCCTCCACCGCCGCAGGCGCGACGGCCGCCGCCACAATCGGAAGCATCGGCGGAGCTTCAACCTGGAAAACGCGCACCACGTTTCGACACGAAGAGCACACCCGCGTCAACGCAGGTTGATCCACATCGAAGACGCTTCCGCAGAATGGACAGGAACCCTTCACCGTTTCGCTTCTACCTCGTCATTCCCGCAAGTCCGCCGGTCAGGACGAGCCCGAGGTAGGCGATGTTGAGGAGAAGGAAGAGCCCGCCGATGATGATCGCCGCCACCGCCATTCCGTGACCGGGCAGCTGCGGGTTCCGCTTGATCTGGTTCAGCGCGTCGATCCCTTTCCAGATCGCAATCGGCTCCAGGATAATCCCGAAGCAGAAGATCCCGACGATCGCGTAGGTCAGCGCCTGTTTCGGCTGCTTGAATTCCTGGACGGACTGTGAAGAAGCGACCGCAGCGTTCTTGCAGACGCCGCAGTAGGTCCAGCCGCCGAGTTCCACGACGCAGGCGTCGCAGAACGGCCGCCGGCAGCCGGCGCAGGTCTTGGTGGCTTCCGTCATCGGGTGATTCGTGCACGGACCGGGCATGTTCACCTCGCTTTCGGGGGTTGGGTTCGCCGCTGCGGAGAATGCGCAATAGCGGCGAGATTGAGGATATATGTTTCGGCGCTCATGGTGGGAGGTTTCGGAATCTCCAGGCGGCCGGCAAACCAGGCCGCCGCCGCCTCGAAGACTTCGCTTCGAGGACGCGGCTCGAGCCGCTCGCGCCGGATCGCCAGAGACACCAGCAGGTCCTTTTCCGGTGATCTCAGCACCCGCCGGACGCGCTCGCCGAGGGCGAAATCGCCGAGAAGAGCGTCGCTTCGCTGCCCCGCGGGAAGCAGCCGCTCGGGAGAAGGCACGGTCGGGATGCGGATCACGATGGTCCCGGCCGCGAGATCGCCGAGGCGGAGTCCGCGGCGGTTGAAGAGGCAGACGGCGCCGCCGACGAGATAGAACGCGGGGAGAGAGTCGGCGAAGCGGAGGATGTTGCGAAGGGCGGACTGCAGGAACGAGATGCGGAAGCCGCGTGCGTCGATGACGCGGATGCCGAAAACTTTCTTGCCGGGCGTCTGGCCGTGCATCCAGGCCTCGAGCACGAGGAAGTAGCAGGTCTGGACGGCGAAGACGAGGACGAAGCCGATGGCGTTGACGCGGATGGCGGCGGCGAAGATCGCGGCGCCGACCGTCAGCACCGCGATGATGCTCGCGTCGACCAGCCACGCGAGCGTCCGCGGGCCGGCCCCCGCCAGGTCGTACGCGAAATCGACGGCCTCGGGGGTCGTGATGACGTGAACGCGGTCGATCCAGGAGGGGCTAGGCAGCGGTCCTCCTCGGCAGCAGCAGGTGGATCCACATTCCCGCGCCGGTCATGACCCCGAGAATGACTTTGGCCGTCGGCCCGATCGCATCCGACGGCGTCACGAATGCCTCGATGAAACCGGCGATGACCAGGAACGGCGCAGCGCCCAGTGCGAGCGACACCGCTTCCTTCCCCGCATCGGAAAACGCTTCGCCCCGCGTCTTTCTCCCCGGCCGGATGAGTCCCCAGCCGAGCATAAGTCCGCCCGCGCCGGCGAGCGCAATGGAAGAGAGTTCGAGCCCGGCGTGGGGAACGATGAGTCCCCAGAATTCGAGATCCTGGTCCCAGCGGTGGTAATTGGCAGCGATGCTGCCGAGAAGCGCGCCGTTGTAAGCCATCATGACGGACGTGAGCGTTCCCCCGCTCGTGCCCAGCGCGAAGGCCGTGAGCGAGACCTTGATGTTGTGCGTGAAAAGCATGGCGGCGAAGTCGCGGGATTTCGCGATGGTGACGCTGTTGCCGAAGCGCGCCTCGCGAGGATCGTCGGCCTTCTTCGCGTAAACGTGGTGGTACTCGCTGGGAACGATGTAGTAGAACGCTTCCTTGTCCCGGAGCGTGCCGAAGAACCCCGCCGCCGTGCCTCCGAGCAGCAGGATCCACGCGGCAAGAACGGGCCCCCAGCTTCGCCGGACCGTGGCGGGCAATCCCCTTGCGAACCACGTCCACGCCGCTCCCGGCGTCAGCCACGACCGCCGGTAGATGGCCGCGTAAGCGTCGCCGACAAGCTTGTTCAAAAAGTCCCCGAGCTCGTCGTTCTGGAGGACGGTCCGCGCGTAGATGAGGTCGGAGCACGACTGCCGGTAGAGCGCCCCCAGCTCGCGAAGCCGCGCGACCGTCAGCGTGTCCAGGCCGCTTCGCTCGATTTGCTGAAGCGTGGCCTCGAGGCGCCGCCAGGCGCCCTGCCGTTGCGAGATGAAGCGGTCGAGGTCCATGGTCAGATCGCCTGCATGCGTTTGAGCCTGAGGTAGCGATTCACGGACGCGACGGCGATTTCCTCAGGCGGGACATCGACGATGTTCACTCCCGCCGCGCGCAGGTCGCCGAGGGCCTTGCGGCGTTCCGCGACCATCTCCATCGCGGCGACGTGTTCGTACAGGGCGGCGCGCGCGGGCGGGGCGTGGGCCATTTCGAGAAGCGCAGGATCCCGGAACGACACACACATCGGCAGGTGGCTGCGGCGCAGCACCGGGAAAACCTCGACGATCTCTTCCATCGCCTCGGGATCCGCCAGGTCCGTGTACATCACGACGAGCGCGCGCCGCCGCATCTTGGCGCGGACGGATTCGATCACGGCGCGGTAGTTCGAGAAGGTCAGGCGGGGCTGAAGCGGCACCAGGGCGTCCATGAGCCGCGCGAGCGCGGCTTTGCCGGCGCGCGGAAGGGCGAACGATTCGACGTCGCTCGAGAACACCGCGAGCCCGACCCGGTCGTTGTTGCGAAGCGCGACGTAACCGAGCATGAGCGCGGCGTTGATCGCGAAATCGAGCTTGGTCAGTCCGCCCGTCGCGGCGGCCATCAAGCGGCCGGCGTCGAGGAGAATGAGGACGTTCTGGCCACGCTCGGTCTCGTGAACGCGGACGGTCGGCTTGCGGCGGCGCGCGGTCGCCTTCCAGTCGATCGTCCGAAGCTCGTCGCCCGACGAGTATTCGCGCAGCCGCTCGAACTCGCGCCCTTCGCCGACGCGGCGCACTGCGCGGATCCCCTGCTGCGAGAGCAGGCGCCGCCGCGACAGCAGGTCATAGCGGCGCAGGTCTTTCAGGTTCGGGTACACCCGGACTTTCAGCGGAGTTCCGAACGACATCCGCTTTTCGATCAGCCCCAGCGGGGACCGCACGCGCACCTGCACCGGCCCCAGTTCGAACTCTCCCCGCCCGCCAGGCCGCAGAACGTACTTCACCGTCTGGGAACCGTACGCGTCCACCTTGACCTGGAATTCCCACGGCTCCGCTTCGAATTCCGACGGCCATCCCTCGATCGCGGAAACCCGAAGCGGCAGAAAAGCGAAATTCCGGAACGTCAGCGCGCACGCGTTCGGCTCGCCGACACAGATCTTGTCGGGAAGCGTCCGCTCGACCTCGATCCAGCCGTGCCGGACCCCTGCGGAGCGTTCCGCGAGAAGCAGCAGCACCAGCGCCGCGTCCCACGCCGCCGCGACGAACAGCCAGAAGTCGCCGCGCACCGCGAGCGCCGCCGGGACGAGCCCCAGCGCGAAGAGCACGACGAATCGGGGCGTCGGCCTCACCGCGGAACCTCGACCTTGGCAAGGATGCGCTCGATGACATTTTCCGGCTTCAGGCCTTCGACTTCAGCCTCCGGGTTGAGAATCAGGCGGTGGCGCATGACCGGAACGGAGGCGCGCTTCACGTCGTCCGGCAGGATGAACGCGCGGCCGTCCATGGCCGCAAGCCCCTTCGCCGCAAGGAGCAGGTGAATCCCTGCGCGCGTGCCGCAGCCGAGGAGCACGTCGGGCGACTCGCGCGTCACGGCGACGACCTTGCGGACATAGGTGATCAGCCCGTCGGACACCTGGACCGAATCGATCAGGCGCTTCGCCGCGAGCACCTGCTCCGCCGTGAGCACCGCCCTCACGCCCGCGCGCTCGATGTCGTGCGGTTCGCGCCCCTCGTGGTACGCGCGCAGGACGGCCTCTTCCTCGGCCGGAGCGGGATAGGTGATCGACACTTTGAAGAGAAACCGGTCGGTCTGGGCTTCGGGGAGCGGATAGGTCCCTTCCATTTCGATCGGGTTCTGCGTCGCGAACACCGTGAAGATGGACGGCAGCTGGTGCGTCTCGCCGTCGATCGTGACGCTCCGCTCCTGCATGGCTTCGAGAAGCGACGCCTGGGTTTTTGCCGGCGTGCGGTTGATTTCGTCGGCGAGGAGGAGGTCGGTGAAGATCGGTCCCTTGCGAAGGGTGAACTCGTTTTTCTGCAGGTCGAAGATATGCACTCCGGTGACGTCGCTCGGCATGAGGTCGGGTGTGAACTGGACGCGGCGGAACGAGGCATGAAGCGTCTTCGCCAGCGTGCGGACGGCGAGCGTCTTCGCGGTGCCGGGGACGCCTTCGAGGAGCACGTGGCCCCGGAGGAACACCGCCAGCATCATCCACGTCAGGGCGTCGTCCTGCCCGATGATCACCTTGTGCAGTTCAGCGCGTACGGCCCCGGTTATTGCTTTGAGGCCCGCGGGTGCTTCATTCACGATCGTCACCGGTCACCCTCCTTCGGAACGCCGCCGCGCGCGACACCCAGCCGTGCACGGCATCTTCCCCGGGCCGGGCGAGCCCCGTGAGCCCGCGACCTTCCGACGCCAGGGATTCGATTTCCTTCAGTACCGCGGCTTTCCGCGCCGCGTCGAGCCTTGCGAACGCCCGCGCCGAAGCGGGACGCCTCCACCACGCCTCGAGTTCAGAGAGCGCGACTCCCGCCGCGTGCGCTTCCGACCTCCCCTGCCTGTAGAGCTGTGCCATCGTCGCGGCGTACTCTGCCGCCGGCCTGCGGATCAGCATGGAGGGCGCGAGCGGCGGCGCCTTGCGGGACCCAAGCAGCCAGACGAGCACGCCCGCGACGAGAAACAGCTGAAGCACGAATGGACCGAGACCTTTGTCCGTGAAGTATTCAGGGATAGAAGGTTCGCGAGCGAAGCCGTGAACCGTCTCGAGAAACATCACCGGCCGGCCATCCGAAAGCCGGCGGCACGTTTCGACCCACCACGAAGCGTTGTCCGCCATGTCGAGTCCCGAGTTCGTCGCGCAGAACGCGTCCGGGAGCAGGACGGCCTTCCCCTGGCCGCGCTCGAGTTCGACCGCCTGGGCGGCGCTGTCCCGCCTGAGAAGAACGTCGCGCTCCCCTTCGACCGTAACTTCCGAATTGCTGCCAGTCGCGAGCGCAAATCTGTCCGAGCGATGAGTCGGAAGCGCGAGCCCCAGTTCTCTCTGAGTCGGCACCGAGGAGGTGGCCTTCAGAGCCAGGCCGAGCGCGCCAAGATATTCACCGGCGAGCACCACGGCGCCGCCGGATTCGATCCAGTCCACGACCTGCCCCGCGGCATCCTTGTCCATCTCGATTCCCGGGTCGATCACGACCAGCAGCCCTTTTTCCATCGCCGCGGTCGGCGGCCGCGTCATCGGCGTCACGGCAAGACCTTCGGACCGGAGCAGCAGGAACAGAGCCCGCGTCCCGCTCGCGTCGGGAGAGAAGATCGACCCGCGGTCCGTCTTGCCCCGCGCCTCGCGTGCCCGGAATTCCCGCACCGCGCCCCACACCAGAATCGCAGCGAAGGCGACCAGCCCGGCGATGCCGATCCACCCGCGCTCAGGCGACGCCTTCATGCGCGTCTCCTTTCCCGAGCTCGCGGGCGGCAGCCTCGGCCTGCGCATAATCGGCCGCGCCGAACGGGCGCTGGCCATAAACCGCAATGTCGAACGCATCGACCAGCGCGCCAAACGGCACTCGCCGCGCGTCCGGCCCCGTGAACGCCCTCACGCACTCGCGATTCGTGCGGGCACGCTGGTAATCGATGAAGCGCATGCGGTGCAGCCGTTCAAGGGAAGCGAAGAGAAGGCAGCGCAGCGCCTCGATCCAGCGCCCCGCCGCCGCAAGCCGGCGGGCTTCGGCGAGCCATTCCTCCGGGTCGCGCAGAATCGGCGGTGCGGCCCCACCTCGCTCCTCCTCACCGGTCACAACTTCGACGGCGTCGTCCTTCAGCGGGCGGCGCCTGGATCGCTGGATGGCCATGACGATCCCGTAGATTGCGAATGCGACTACCGCGGCGGCCAGGAGGATGAGGACTCCATACATGAGATTGGCGAGTCCTGACGCCGCGGAGGCCGACCCTCCCGTGCTGACCTCCAGAGGAGGAGTTCGCTTCGTTTCTTTCGAATTGTCCGGATCCCGTTTCTCAATTTCCCGCTCCCGGGGAACCGGCGGAATCTCGTCGCGCGTCGTTTCTTCCCGCAGGATCCGGTCCAGCCGCTCGCGGCGCGCGGCATCGTCCGCATCGCCACCACGCTTCGCTTTCCAACCCTTCAGCGCTTCCTCGTACCTGGAGGACTTCGCGTCCCCGCGCAGATTCCGGTCCTCCGCGCGCCGCTCCTCGTCCCCCGCCACCGCGGCCACCGCCATCAGCAGCACCAGCATCGCTTCACGCATGCGTCGCCTCCTGCGGCTCCGCTGCCGGCGCCTTGTACGAAGCAACCCCCGCTCTTCGCCCGGACCTGAACGCTTCCAGCCGCGACTGCAGGTCCCCGCCCTCCCGCTCGATCCGAGCGTTCAGGTAGAGAATCGCGAAGGCCACGGCGCGAAGCGCGTCACACGCAGCCCACGTGAAGACGATGGCGACGGCGATGAAGAGGCCGTTGCCTGGCGAGACCGCCTGCTCGAAACGAGGGAGGTTGATGCCGAAGAACCCGCGGAGGAAGTCCGGGAGCATGGCTCCTGCGAAGAGCACGTTGACGAAGAGGATGACCCAGGCGACGAAAAGGAATCCCCAGACGGCCATCGCGTTGTTCGACCCGGCCATGAGGTCGCGGGAGCGGCGAAGCGCGCGCGCCGGCTCGAGCTTTTCGAAGACGGCGGCCGGAAGAGCGCCGCTCCAGCGGTTCATGAACGCCAGCCCCGGCCAGATGGCGAGGAACCCGGCCCACTGCGCCATGCCGGGAACGCCGGCGAGAAAGAGCGCGGCCCCCGGGTTCTTCAGTGCGGCGGCCCAGCAAGCCTCAGGAGTACGAGTTTCCCCTCGCAGGGACGCGGAGAGCCGTTCGACGACGGCCCAGTGACCGAGGCCCCGGCCAAGGAAAAGCGCGGCGAGGAGGACGCCCCAGATCGCCACTTCGACGAGGTGGTCCTCGACCTTGGCCCCCGGCGGCAGCGCGCCCAGGCGGTTGAAACAGGTCGCGAGCGCCAGGGCGAACGCGAGTCCGCCCGCCCCTGCCGTGGTGACGAACGCCACGGCGTTGTCGCGCGCGAACCAGATGGCGGAGTCCACGACTTCCATCGGCCCGAAGCGTCGAGCAAGCGGGATGGTGCTGCGCAGTTCCATTCAGGCCGCCGCCACGAACGCGGCGCCGAGAAGGGCGAATACGAGCACGAAGAAGGCGAATGCCGCCGCGATTCCGGCCGGCGTCACGGACGGGGGCGGACGGCGGATCGAAGTATCGGTCGGCTTGACGCGGAGCTGCAGGCACGACAGGCAATGGTTGATCCCCTGGACTTTCGTCGTGCAGTCCGGGCACACCGGCGCCTGGCACTTGACACAGACCCCGATCGCAGGGCGACCCGGGTGATTCACGCATTGGTAGGCGACGGGAGAACCCATGACGGTCGTGCGTCCCTCACAAGAGACGCGAGGAATGTACGGCGCGCGCTCTTCGCGCGCAAAGGTATGCAGTTTCCCTCTTGGCTGGAGAGCGGCCGGATCCGCTATGCTCTTCGCGTGCCCAACAATTATCCCAAACTCCTCCGCCTCACCCGCCGCGACGAATTCGACCAGGCCTTCGCTTCCGCCCACAAAGCGAGGGATGGCGTCCTGCAACTCCACGCCCGCCCCAACGGACTCGGCCTTCCCCGGCTCGGCATCGTCGTCGGGAAGCACGTGCGGGCGAAACCCATCCGCAACCGAATCAAGAGATTGCTGCGGGAGTCGTTCCGCCTGCACCGCGAAGAACTGACGCCGGGCTGGGACTATCTCTTCCTGCCCCGGAAAACCATCAACCTCACGCTCGCCGAAGTCGCCGCTTCGGTCGTCAAGCTTGCCCGCAAGGCCGCGCCCGCGGACGGCGGACCTGAACCCCTGGGCCCGCGCTGATCCGTCGCGGTTACAATCACGCCGGACACGAACAGGAGTTCATCGCATGCGCTTCTCCGCCATCTTCGCCCTCGCGCTCACTCCCCTTCTCGCCACGCTCACCGCCGGCGAGGATCCCAAACCCGGAGGCACCCCCGTGCTTGTCGAACTCTTCTCCAGCCAGGGGTGAGAATCCTGCCCGCCCGCCGAGGAGTTCCTCGGGAAAATTGCGAAGCAGGAGAAGGGCTTCGAGAACGCAATCGCGCTCGTCTACCACGTGGACTACTGGGACCGGCTCGGATGGAAGGACCCATTCGGTTCGAAACAGATGACGGAAGCGCAGAAGGCGTACGAGAAGCCGCTCGCGAGCAAGGGGATGTACACGCCGATGATCGTCGTGAGCGGCGCGATACACACGTCGAACATGGGGCAGGCCGTGAAGCGAATCGACGACGACGGCAAGGCCACGGCGGCCGCGACCATTACGGCCTCCGGGAAAGTCCGGGCGGTCAACGCGTTCGTTGAAGCGAGGGTCACTCTGCCGCCCGACGTGAAACAGGCGGTCGAAGTGACGGTCGCGGTGGCTGAGAACAACCTGACCACCGAGATCAAGGCGGGGGAGCTCAAGGGTCACACGGTCACTGAGCACGGAGTCGTCCGCTTTCTCTCCAGGCCTTCAACGCCAGACAAAGACGGCAACACCGGATTCGATATCCCGCTCGGAGGAGACTGGAAGACGGCCAATGTCTACCTGGCGATCGTGGCCCGCGACCCCGCGACGAGAAAAGTGCTCGGAGCGAAGCGCCTCGAATGGAAGGACCTGGCTGCGGTGAAATGATGAAGATTCCCTGGTACGAGTGGCCGTTCGAACCCCTGCGCTGGATCTGCATCGGCGGCATGTGGGTCTACCGCATGACTCTCTCGCGCATCATGCCCGACGTCTGCCGCTTTCAGCCGACCTGCGGCGCGTACTGCCTGGAGGCGCTTCAGAAACGCGGCCTGTTCGTCGGCGGCTGGCTCGGCCTGAAACGGCTGTGCCGCTGCCACCCCTGGGGCGGATTCGGGCCGGACCCGGTGCCCGAGAAGAACGCGGCCTCGCCGCCTGCGCGCACCTCCTGACGCGCTCCCCTGCCCGAAAAGACCGGATTTCACCGAACTTCCGACCCACTTCGCTCGTCATAGTGGCGAAACCCACACGGAGACACGAATGCGCCCCTTCCTCGCCTCGCTCGCGCTCGTCGCCTTACAGTCACCGCTACTGGCCGAAACCGCCGAGCGGGACCGCTTTGATGGCGCAGGCCGCATTGTGATCCTCGACGAAAGCCACAAGCTCCATGTCGTGGCGCCCTCGGGAAAGTTGCTCGCCTCCCCGGCATCCATCGCCATCCGCCAGGGCAACAGCGCCGCCCGGTTCATTTCAGGCCGGTTCATCGTTTCCGGATACGACGCCGAGGCGCGCGCGTTCGTCCGCATTCACGACGCCCTCGACCTTGCGTTTCCTGAAATCGCCGCGTTCAAGGGCCACGCTCGCGCCTCCCTCAATGACGCAGGGACTCGCATTGCCCTGACGGGAGACGGCAAAGACAACACAACGATCGAAATCGCAGACGTCGCAAAGCCGGAAACCCGAGTGAAAGTCTGGCCCGCGCAGGGCGAGCGCGCGCTTCTCGGAGAATCCGCCTGGTGCGGCCCGGATCGCTTTGCCTTCACCGCGCACCTGGTGGGCTCAAAGAAAGGGTCCAGCGATCTGTACGTCTGGGAGCAGGGCGCCGTGAAAAAGGTGACCGACGGCCTGTACGTCAGCCAGATCTCCGTTTCCCCGGACGGCGCGCGCCTCCTCGCGGTCCGTTCGGAATCGCTGGCAACGCTCGAGTGCACCGTGGATCTCCTCACGTTCAGCTCGGGAGAATGGAAGACGGTCGCGAAGGCAGGGCAAACGCGCCCGGAGCAGGTCGCATGGTCGGCGGACGGAAAGCGCTTTGCCCTGGCGGAGGAAACGGGACTTCGGATCTGCCCGGTTTCCGGCGAAGCGGGCGAGGTGATCGCGGCCGGCAGGTGCGGAGGCGCGACCTGGTCCCCGGACGGCCGTCGATTGGCGTACACGAAACTGTCAAAGGGTTACATGCTGGAGGGAGTCATTCGGGACCTTGAAGGCATCAAGACGGCTAACCTGGGAACCACGGTTTGTGCGGACGGAGGTTGCGTCCTGGCATTCGCGAGCCTGCTCTGGTCGCCGGACGGGACGGCCGTGGCGTTCGAGCGCGGAGTCAAGAGCAATGGCGACGACCCGCGCGTCAGGGAGTCCCACCGCGAAACCTGGGTGTGCGCGCCGGACGGCTCCGGGGCTTTCCGACTGCGTGAGGGCGCAACCGTGCTGCTCGGATGGCTGCCGGCGAAGTAGCCTAGACAAATCTCCGGACGTCCTCGTTCGCCAGCGCGCCCTTCAACCGCCGCTTCACGTAATCCCGGTCGATGTTCACGGTTCCCTTCACTTCGTCCGGCGCGCCGAAAGAGATCTCCTCGAGCACCTTTTCGATCACGGTGTGCAGCCGCCGCGCGCCTATGTCCTGCATCTTCTCGTTGGCTTGCGCGGCGAAGGAGGCCATTTCATGGAGAGCATCGCCCTCGAAAATGACCTTCACGCCTTCGGTCGCGAGGAGCGCCGTGTACTGGCGGGTAAGCGCATTCTGCGGCTCCGTCAGGATTTTGAGGAAGTCGTCGCGGTTGAGCGACGTGAGCTCGACCCGGATCGGGAATCGTCCCTGGAGTTCCGGGATGAGGTCGCTCGGCTTGCTCATGTGGAAAGCGCCAGCGGCTATAAAGAGGACGTGGTTGGATTTCACGGGTCCGTAACGGGTCTGGACAACCGTTCCTTCGACCACGGGCAGAAGGTCGCGCTGGACGCCTTCGCGGGACACGTCCTGGCCGCTGGCGGGCCCCTGTCGAAGCGCGACCTTGTCGATCTCGTCGATGAAGATGACGCCCAGATTTTCAGCGCGCCAGACGGCGTCGCGCAGGACCTTTTCCTTGTCGAGCAGCTTGTCGAATTCCTGCGATTCCATCACCCGGCGCGCTTCTGAGACCGGCATCCGGCGCGTGACGTGCTTCGTCGGGAAGAGGCTTCCCATCATCGAGTGCATATCAATCCCGTACTCCTCGAATCCCTGCGCGCCAAACCCCTGCATCATCGCCTGCGGCCGGTCCTCAACGACGACTTCAACCTTCTGGTTGTCGAGCTCTCCTTTGCGCAGCTTCGCCCGGGCCGTCTCGCGGACCGCCTCGTGGTCCTCCCGCGGCGCGGCGGCGTCCAGGCCAAGCCGCCGCTCTGGCGGCGGAACGAGCAGGTCGAGGATTCTCTCTTCCGTCGCGCGCGACGCCGGCTCGCGGATGTCCTCGATCAGTTCCGAGCGAACCAGCCGCACCGCGTTTTCGGTCAGGTCGCGGATCATCGATTCGACGTCGCGGCCGTGATACCCGACCTCCGAATAGCGCGACGCCTCGACCTTGAGGAAGGGCGCCTTGACCAGCGCGGCGAGCCGCCTCGCGATTTCCGTCTTGCCGACTCCGGTCGGCCCGATCATGAGAATGTTCTTCGGGATGACGTCCTCGCGCATCCCCGCAGGCAACTGCTGCCGGCGCCACCGGTCTCGCACGGCGATCGCCACGGCCTTCTTGGCGGTGGCCTGGCCGACGATGTAGCGGTCGAGCTCGGCGACGATCTGCTTGGGCGTAAGTTCTCTCATGGGGCGCGAAGTGTACGCCGCGATGCCCCCGGAGTCACTCGCCGCCCGGCTGTTACCTCTTCTTGGCCGCGATGAAACACATGACGCGGTTCTCGCCGGCCTGGCGAAGACGGTCGTTCAGCCACGCATTGTTCTCGTCGATCTCGACGGCAGCTTCGTAGCTCGTGCACGCCGCCTTGAAACAGTTCAGCGCCTTCATGTTCTCCGCATCACGGTCGGAAGTCTTTTCGTCGAACGACTTCTCCAGGTGGACCATCCCTTCCTCGTAAGCCTTGTTCCCCTTGTCCACGTGAGCCTGCACCACCGCATTCGAGAATTTCGGCGGCGGCCGATCCGACAGTTCCCCCGAACCCGTACCGGAGCCGGGATCGGCCGGAACCGGCGGGTCCTCGGGCGGCGGATCCTGCGGATCCCTCGGCGGTTTCACCGGGTCTTTCGGCGGATTCACCGGGTCCTTCGGCGGCTTCACGGGATCCTTCGGCGGACTCGTCTTCGCCACCAATCCACCCACCAACCGCGCATACCGGGACTCCGGGTACTTCGCGACAAGCTCACGCCGCTTCCCCTCCGCCGCGTCCGCATTTCCCTTCTTCAGGAAATACTGGTAGAGGTTGTAGACCATCTTCGCCTTCGTCTCCGTCGCCGCCTGCATCACGTTCCGGTCCAGCTTCACCGCCGTTTCCAGAAGCGCCAGCACCTTGTCGTCCAGCTGGTTCTTGATGCAAAACACCGCCAGCTCGTAGTAGTCCACGCCGGAAGGCTTCGCCCCCAGCCCTTCCATCTTCTCCGCGAATTCCTTGTTCAACACCGCCAGCACTTCTTCCTTCGACTGTTTCTCCACGCGCTTCACCTGCACCGACGAAAACCGCGCCACGATCCCGTTGTCCTTGCGCAGCTCGATGAAGTCGCTTCCCTCTTTCTCCAGCACCCCGTTGATTACGCCTCCGTTCTCGAGGTAAACCGTCGCGCGGTTGTCCACGGGAAGGATGTCCGAAGCGTTGACCTGCTCGACCAGGCCAGCGAAGAGCGCGGCGTTCTGCGAGAGAGTCTCGATCTTGCGGCGGTCTTCCGGGGAAAGCCTCCCCGAGAGGGCCTGCAGGAACTTGCGCTTCGCCGCCGCGAAACTCCCTGCGCGGTGCAGCTTCTCGCCCTCCTCGACGACGGCCACCAGAACCGGGTCGGTCGATTTCAGGTCGACCGGGTCCGGCGGTTTGATGACCGGGTCCGGCGGTTTCGTGCCGTTGTCCGGCGGTTTCTGGGCCGACGAGCTGCCATTATCCGGGGGCTTCTTCCCTCCATCCCCGGGCTTGAGCTGGCCCGCGGGAAGAGGCTTGAGCCCCTCGACGATCTGTTTCGCGCTGGCGGGGTTCTGCTGCTGGTACTCCCAGACACCCCATCCGAGACCGCCGGCGACGGCGAGGAGGCACAGGAAGAGGAACAGGCCAAGTCGCATGGGCGGGGATTTTACCAAATGGAGAAGGGGTGGACCTCACCAACTTGGACGCGTGAATTACGCGGGCGTTTCAGGATTTCCGGCGCGGCCTCCCGGGGAGGCGAGTCAGCCGGAAGTGCGCGAAATGCCGATAAACAACGGGCCGTCTCATGGCCCACCCTTTGCATTTCGAATCGACCCTGGACCACCCCCTCCTCCTGCTTGCCGCGCTCCCGGCCCTTGCCGCCGTCGTCTGGCTGCGTCGCCGGATGGTCGTTCGTTCGCTTGCCGCGCTCGCCGTCATTGCCGCCGCGGCCGGGCCCCGGTTCGGGTCACCCGGGGAGCTTCCCCGGTGCCGCGTCTACGTGCTTGACGCCTCGGCCAGCGTAGGAGGACCGGGCGAAGCCCTGATGCTGGCGAAGCAGGACGCGCAGGACCTCGGAGCGGGGGATGAAGCGGCGCTCGTGTGGGTCGGGGAGCGGGCGGTCGTTGAGCTTGCGCCGGGACCGGCCGCACGACTGATTCAGCTCACGAAGTCAAGATCCCTGCCGCGAAATGAAGCAACGAAGTTGGCGGAGGGGATTGACCTGGCCGGTGCGCTTGTTCCTGCCGGCAGGCACGGCGAGGTTGTGGTGATCTCGGACGGACGCGAGGTTCCCGCCGGAAGCTCGGGCGCGATCGCCGCCGCCGCGGCACGCCGGCGCGGCATCGCAGTCCGGACAGTCCCGTGCGGCTCCACCCGCCGGACGGACGCGCGCGTGGACCGGGTCGAAGCGCCGGGGCGGGTTCGCGCCGGGGAGCGCTTCGATGCGGTGGTCACGGTTTCCGCCTCCCTCCCGACGAAAGCGCGCGTCAGCCTGGGCGGAGACGTCCGCGACATCGGGCTCGAAGCCGGCATTCCGGCGCGCGTCGTGTTTCCCCAGCCCGCCGCGACGCAGGCCCTCACGTGGCTCGAAGCCCGCATCCAGGCGCTGGATTTCCGCGACTCCGCGCCGGCGAACGACAGGAACGAAGCGCCGGTGCTGCTCGACGGAACTCTTCCGGTGCTCGTTCTCGCCCCGGATGCGGGGCGTTCTGCTGAAGCGGCGCTGGCGGCCGACAAGCGCTTCTCTCCGGAATCCTCCGTAAGACCGATGGACCTCTCGCTCTACGCCGCAGTCGTGCTCGATGGCATCTCCGCGGAGGAACTGGGCGATCCCGCGATGGCTCGTCTCGCGGACTACGTGAGGAACGGCGGCGGGCTGCTCGTCCTCGGCGGCGCTGCCGGCTTCGGGTCCGGCGGATTCGGCGACACACCGCTCGACGAAGCTCTCCCCGTCACTTCCGTCCCCGAGGAGAATTTCACCCTCGTCGTCCTTCTCGACGCTTCCGGTTCCATGAACGAGGAGGTCTCCCCGGGCCGACGCAAACTCGCCGAGGCGCGGGAGGCGTTGCGGTCGCTCGTCGGCGCCGCACGCGAGAACACGACGTTCGCGTTCGTTGCCTTCGCGGAGCAGGCACGGTGGATCCACTCGCCCACTTCTGACCGGGCCTCCCTCCTCCGCGCCATCGACCAGCTCGACGCGGGAGGCCCGACGCTCATCGCCCCGGCGCTGGCCAAGGCCAGCGAGGCGATCGGCTCGGGCGGAAAGCGGCATGTCGTGCTCGTGAGCGACGGCCAGAGCGCAGAAGATCCGGCGGTGCTGATCGAGCGGGCCGATGCGCTCCGCTCTGCGGGGGCGACAGTGTCGGCGATTGCGGAGGGCTCAGATGCCAACGGCACCCTCCTGGAGAAAATTGCCCCGGGGCACTTCTACAAGATGAAGAACCTCGCCGAACTCTCGAAGATTCTTCGGGAAGACCTGGCCCGTGAGCAGGGGCTGACGGCAAAGGGAGATTTTCCCTGCGAAGGGCTTCCCGGCGTGCGCCAACTGAACGTCGTCAAACCCAAGGACGGTGCCGAATCGCTCTTTGTCGCAGGCGGGCGCCCGCTCGCGGCCACCCGGCCGTTCGGGCGCGGACGCGCTGCGGCTTTTGCGAGCGCTCTCGACCCGGAATGGGTCGCTGACCCGGCGCGCTGGGGGGCTGAGATTGCGGGGCTGGTGGCGCGAGTCGCGAGGCCCGATCCCGGAGGAAAGCTCACGCTCTCCGTGGAGGCGGACGACCTGCTCGCGGACTGGCAGCCGCTGACGCCGGGAGAGGATGCGGCCGTGACGGCGGAACTCACTCTCCCCGACGGCGCGACCCGCGCCGTGACTCTCGTGCGGCACGGATCGAGCCGCTTCAGCGCCAGGATTCCCGAACCCGCCGCCGGACGGTTCACGCTCTCCGCCGGCCCCACCCGCGCCGCCACTTCACGTCCCTGGCCTGCCGAGTATGCGACGGCGGGAGCGCGACCAGACCTGCTCGCACTCCTGGAAGGCCCCGCGTCCGGCCCCGCACCGATTCCCTCACCGCCGAAGGAACTCGCCCCGTGGCTGCTCATGCTGGCCGTGGCCCTCGTTTTGCTTGAGTTCGGGTTGGACGCCCGCGCGGCCAACGCTTCGGCGGGAAATGCTGAAAAACCCGTCAGGGTGGCATAAAATCGTCCAGTCGGGCAGACGTCGAAGAGTGCCCCCGGGAAAGGACCCGCATGAAGATCATCGACCCGCACGTTCACATGTTCTCGCGCACGACCGACGACTATCAGCGGATGTCCGCCAACGGCGTCCAGTGCGTGATTGAGCCCGGGTTCTGGCTGGGAAGCGACCGCCAGTACCCGGAGTCGTTCTGGGATTATTTCAATCACATCACGACGTTTGAGCCGCAGCGCGCGAAAAAGTACGGCGTCGCGCACTACACGTTCCTTGCGGTGAACCCGAAGGAAGCCCGCAACGCGATCGCGAGCAAGGCGGTGGACGGCATGTACAAATACGTCGATGCGCCGAACTGCCTCGGCATCGGCGAGGTCGGATTCGACCTGATTACGGATGCCGAAGAAGACATCATGAAGCGGCAGATGGATTGGGCTGAGAAGCACAACCAGCTGATCCTGATCCACACGCCGCACGTGAAAAAGCCGCAGGGCACCGAGCGCACGATCAAGTGCATCGAGAAGATGGGGCTGACCACGAAGCGCATCCTGATCGATCACAACACCGAGGAGACGATCGAGATGTCCCTCGCGTGCGGGCAGGTCACGTGCGGGTTCACGATCTATCCCGTCAGCAAGATGAGCCCGCCGCGCATGGTCGCCGTGCTCAAGAAGTACGGCACCGACCGCATGCTGATGAACAGCGCTGCCGACTGGGGCCCGAGCGATCCGCTGGCCGTCCCGAAGACCATCGACCTGATGTGGTCCGACGGGTTCAGCGAGTCGGAGATTCAGAAGGTTGTCTGGGACAACCCGCACTCGTTCTTCGGGCAGTCGCCGAAGTGGAAGCTGGAAAAATAGCCATGAGCAGCCACAAAACACCCCATAGCCGAGCTCGCGATGCCGTTCAGGCGCGACGAATCGGCAGAAAACTCGAAGTTCCTGCTGGTAAGGCCCCGCCCGGGAAAAGCCGCCCCATCGACCCGGAAATCCTGAAACTCCGGCGATACCTTCTCTCTTTCTCCGGCGTCATCAAAGGCCTTCCACGCGACTTCGCCCGGAATCACGATCACTACATCCACGGAACGCCGAAGCGGTGAACTCCTGTTTCGCGGATGCCTGGTACTTCCTGGCACTTCTGAATCCTGAGGACGAATCGCACGAGGCTGTTGAGGAGTTTACGATCGCGCTCGACCGCAAGGTCGTCACTTGCGATTGGATTCTCGTCGAGGTGGGCGACGCACTCTCTGCCCCATCGAGGAGAAACCGGTTCTCCTCGTTCCTTGCAGGCATCCCATCGCTTTGTCGATTTCGCGTTTTGGGCGCGACAAGAGCTCAGTTGACCGCTGGGGCCGCTCACTATGCCTCTCGTCCCGACAAAGCATGGTCACTGACGGACTGCACCTCCTTCGAAATCATGAGAGCCCGCAGGCTCGGTGAAGCGCTTACCGCGGACCGTCATTTCGAGCAGGCAGGATTTCGAGCAGTTTTCGCGCGATGAACTCCAGCCGTCGAAACCGCACCGGGCGTTGCCGCTGTCCTGGACGGCAAGGGGTCGTCCTCGTGAGTCGACTTTCGGCCGAACCCTTGATGTGCCTTCGGTGCAGGAAAGACGTGCCCATGTCGCGACTGCGCCTGGCGAGACTCGTCGTGAGTGGGCTGAAGCATTGGTCCGGCCTCGCGGACTCGCTCTATCGGCTATGGCTCGCCAGTGGTGAATACGAAGGCTGGGCCCGCCGGCAGCTTCTGAATCCGGCGGGCGAGGTTCACGAATTTGGGCTCGAACTCGTGCGACGGCTGAATCGCGACGAACCGACTCGGTACTGGTGGTTCCAGGATGCGACCCGCCCCCGGTTCCGCCCACTCTCCCGTTGCCCGCGCTGCAGCGAAGCCCTTTTCATGATGCAGCGCGGGAGGGAGTGCCGTCAGTGCCTGATCTACGCCGAGCCTTGACACCCCATTCCGGGCATCATGGCCTCGGATCTTCGCCCGGAATGTAAACCACCTGCGGCGTGTGCTTCTTCCACGCCTTCCTCTCCGCCTCACCGAGGCACCGGAACACTTCCGGAGAAATCGCGATCGTCCGGGCGGGCAGGGTCGCCGCAATGTTGACCTCATTCCCGATAACGTCGAACCGGCCCTCCGCTCCGAATGGGCCCGCGACAACGCGGCCGAGATGGGCCTTCACGACGAGGCGCGACTCCCAGGCATTCGACGCCCACCAGGAGTCGATGTTTTGTTTGACACTGGCAAGCGATCCTGCGGCGGCCGCCGCTTCGGCCTCCGGCCAGACGGCGAGGAATGCGTCGCCCATGAACTTCACGAGCCGGCCGCCGGTGCGCGCGACTTGCGATTCAGCGAAGCAGTAATACGCGTCCATGAGGTCGGCGAGGGCGGCATCGGGCGTGCCGCGGGAGCCGGCCATGTAGCGCGTCAGGTCAGCAAACACGATGAGAAGAACCTGTTCGGTGCGGACGGCGGGCGAAGAGAGAGATTTCGACATGGGAACCTCCGTAACGTGTCTCGTGTTTCGCCGACCCGATGTTCGGCAGGAATGACGGAATTCGCCGGCCCTGTGTCCGGCAGTTCCGAAAGTGTAGCTGACGGCGGCTACGGAGGAGTTTTCGATGTTCAATTTCCGATTTTCAAGGATCAATGGCCCGGGCAACGGGCGTGGACGTCCTTCGATTCAAGAGCAAGGAACACATGGGCATCTACAAGGCGTACGACATCCGCGGGATCTACCCGACGGAGATGCACGAAGAAACTGCCGAACGTGTCGGCCACGCGTTGGCCGGTTACCTGCGGACGAAGACCATCGTCGTCGGCCGCGACGCGCGCGAGTCTTCTCCTTCCATGTCGCGGGCGCTCATCAAGGGAATCGCCGACGCGGGGACGAACGTCGTCGACATCGGGCAATGCACGACCCCGATGATTTACTTCGCCGTGGGCACCGGGAAGTACGGCGGTGGGGCCATGGTCACCGCTTCCCACAACCCGCCGAAGTACACGGGGATCAAGCTTTGCCGGGAGGAAGCAATCCCGCTGTCTGAAGTTGCGGGGATCAAGGACATCGAGCGGGCGGTGCTGGCGATGACGGAGACTCCGCGGGCATCGGTGGATCGCGGGTTCACGACGCAGAGCGACGTCTTCGAGGGCTACACCAAACACGTCCGATCATTCCTGACGGTGCCGCCGCGGAAAATGAAGATCGTCGTGGATACGGCGAACGGCATGGTCGGGAAGTTCTTCGACAGGGTGTTCGGCGCGTGGCCTCTCGAGATCATCCCGCTGTACTTTCAGCCCGACGGGCGCTTCCCCAACCACGAGCCCAACCCGCTGAAGGACGAGAACATCCGCGACCTGGTGGCGAAGGTGCGGGAGACGAAGGCTGACTTCGGCGCGGCGTTTGACGGCGACGGAGACCGGTGCATGTTTGTGGACGAGAAGGGCGACCGGATCGCGAGCGATTTTATCACGGCGATGGTGGCGCGCCGGATGCTGGCGAAGGAGAAGGGCGCGGCGATCGTGTACGACCTGCGTTCGTCGTGGGTCGTGAAGGAGGAAGTCGAAGCGGCTGGCGGACGCGCGATCCGCGACCGGGTCGGGCACGCGTTCATGAAGGCGACGATGCGCAAGCTGAACGCGCCTTTCGGCGGCGAGCTGTCCGGACACTATTACTTCCGGGGGCACTGGTTCGCCGACAGCGGGATGATCGCGTTCGTCCACATGCTCAACGTGCTGATGGGCGACTCGCGCCCGGCGTCCGCGCACTCGGCGCCGCTCAAGCGGTACTTCGCGACCGGCGAGATCAACTTCCATGTCGAGGACAAGGACGGCGCGATCGAGACGATCTCGAAGAAGTTCGCCGACGGCAAACAGGACCGCCTCGACGGGATCACGATCGAGTATGGCGACTGGTGGTGCAATGTGCGGAAGTCGAACACGGAGCCCGTGCTCAGGCTGAATCTCGAGGCGAAAACTGCAGTGAAGCGAGATTCGGCGCTGAAGGAAATCATCACCATCGTCGGGCCGCCTGAGACGGACGGCGGGCACTAGATCGCGGCGACCCCCGGGAACAGCTCCATCACGCGGTCGATGGGCCGGGCCACTCCCGCCACTTCGGACACCAGCGCGGCGCACTTCCCCGATGCGCCTCGCAACCTCGAAGCGAGCGTCGCGTGCGTCCGCGTCCAGTCTTCGTGCTCCTTCCAGTGGAACTCTTCGGCTGCGTTCAGGCGGGCTATTTCACCGAGGTAGGCGCCCGCGGCCTGAAGCGTCAGCTGCAGCTGGGGAGCGCCGACTTCGTCGAGGTGCGTCTGCAGGTGCAGGAAGTACGCAGCGACCGCTTCCAGGCTCGGCTTCGACAGGTCCAGTCGTCCCTGCGGAAATCCACCCGGGAGCGCGACGGGGCCTTCCGAAGTCCTGCCTGCCGCAAAGGAGCGGGCGAGATCGCTGAAACGACGGTTGGCCTCTGAGGATTCGCTGCCCGCGGAGGAGCCGGGAGCGGCATGATCGAGAGCCGGGAAAGGCCGGATTTCGAGGGCTTTCCCTGCCAGGCGAAACACGGGCAGGGTTTCCAGGTCGAGAACCCAGGATCGAATCGCCTCTTCGCGTGACAGTTGCCGGATGCGGCGGATGGTCTCGTGGAACCCGGGGGAATTCCCGGGGTATTTCGGCGAAAGCGAAACGATGGATCCCCGGTCGTGGATGCTCCGGGGAACGGCGTGTTCGATCCCGAGCCGGTCCAGCTCCGCGAGCGTCGGCGCCAGGCGTCGCTCGGGTACAAACGTCAGCCACCAGAGGGACCGGAAAACACCGGCGCCCGTGTCGACCCGCTTCGCCCGCCGCGCGGCTTCGCGAAAGTCGCCGACTGCAAACGGGTCTCCGCCGAAGCAGTACGCTTCGGAAACCGGACCCGCGGCGACGAGGCCGGCGAGGATCTCGACGAGGTCCGCGGGGGTGTAACCGGGCTCCGAGTGGTCCACCCGCTCGTGATGGAAATTGACGTGGCATTCGCCCGCGTCGTCCGCCGCGGGCTCGTGGCCGGATTCGCAAAAGCGCAGTCGAACGCTGTCGGTGTCCTTGTTGCGGCGACGGTGCTTGAGCGTCACGACTGCGACGTGCTCCGCGTCGAACTCGAGGTCCTCCGCCAGGCTGCCCTCATCCGCCGGATAGAGCCGCCCCGACGCGGGCACATGACAGAGCTGGGGCCTGTTGGTTCCATTCCAGAGACCCAGCAGGCTCCGCGCGACACGCAGCCTGTCCACGCCGCGGGCGTAACGAACCTGGATCCGACAGTGCATTCGTCCTCCGGATTGAGTCAACTCCAACACCTAAATCATCTCGGGCCACTTCCCAAGCAGTTTCCGGAATGCGCGCGCGGCCTTCCACGGCACGAACCCGAACGGCCCTCGGCCGGCCTTCCAGACGATTACCCCTTTCGCGTCGAGGACAAAGATCCGGTCTGGCCAGCCTGAGTACTTCGCTCCGACCTTGTTGTCCATGCCGTCGAGGACCATCGGAATGGTGAGACCCAGGTCCGTGGTGCAGAAGTCTCCGTGCTTCTCGCGCTCCTCGATGGTGCGCGGCTCCGGAAGTATGGTCTTCCCCTTCTTCTTCGTTTTGCGGGGCCACGGGTGGGCCTCTCGGAGGTACACGACGACGAAATTCACCTCGTTCTTCCAGCGCTGGTAAATCTGCTCGAGCTCCACGGCCGAGTTGCGGAAGGGTGATCAGGTGTAAGACCCGAAAATGAGGACCGTTGGCTTGCCGCGAAGGTCCCGGAGGCGCAGGGTTTCTTCGGACCCGAGGAGTTTCAGGGTAAAGGCAGGCGCCTTATCGCCGACGAGGGGACCGTCGTACTTCTCCTTTTCGTCCCCTTCGTCGCGCCTCGGCAGAGGCTCCGCGGCAACTGCGGAAAGAACCGCCGCGACAATTACGAGGGGAAGCGCCCACTTCATGGAGGACTCCTTACTTTCGCGGGATCCTGAGAACCTGGTGCGCGACCATGGTACACGCGTTCCGCACCGTGCTGAGCCCCGCGTCATCCGCGCGCTTCGCCGCGGCGTCGTCCACCGTTTCGAGCTGGAACCAGGCGCACTTCGCCTTCGCCGCGATCGCGTCGTCGATGACCTCCGACGTGTTCTCCGGGCGGCGGAAAATGTCCACGATGTCGACCGGGCGCCCGATGGACTGAAGCGTCGGATAGCAGCGCAGCCCGTGAATTTCGGCGTACTGCGGGTTGACCGGGATCACTTCGTAACCGGCGCCGATGAGGTACTCCGCGATCCGGTGCGCGTCGCGCGCCGGGTTCGGCGAGTCGCCGACGACGGCGATCGTCCGCGCCGAGGCCAGAAGGTCGCGCATCCGTACCGGGTCGTCGGTGATGTCCATCAGCCGCGCTTCCCTTCCCGCTCCGGCGCCGCGTCCGTGAACTGCCGCTGGATCTCCTTCACCTCGTTCTCATTCTGGATCAGGGCTTCGACGCAGTCCCTGTCCAGTTTCACTTTCGAGAGTTTCCTCAGGAACCCGAAGGCTTCGGCATTCGACCACGCAGCCTTGTACGGGCGCACGCTCGTCAGCGCGTCAAACACGTCGGCGACGGCGACAATCCGCGCCTCCAGCGGAATCTCCTCCCCCTTGAGCCCGCGCGGGTACCCGCTTCCGTCCAGCGTCTCGTGGTGGGATTCCGCGATGTGGCGCAGGAGATCGAGCCCCTCGATGTGCTCGAGGCCGAAATTGCGCGCAATCGAATCGACCATCGCGGCCCCGCGCGTCGTGTGCAGCTTCATCTGCTCGCGCTCTTCGGGGGTCAGTTCCCCGGGCTTCAGCAGAATGCGGTCGGGAACGCCGATCTTGCCCAGGTCATGAAGCGGCGCGAATTCGAAAATGCGCTCGATCGTCCGGTCGTCGATGCGGTGGATTCCGGAAGCGGCCAGATGGCGCGCGATCAGGCGTGAATAGCGCGACATGCGGTCGATGTGGGCGCCCGTTTCAGGATCCCTGAAATGAACCATGTCGTGAGCGGTCCGGACGGCGGCGGCGAGGACGCGGACGGCCAGGAGTTCGCCAGTCACCAGTGTTGCGATGAGGTGGCCGTAGACGTCGAGCAGCGCGAGGCGCTCGGGCGTGAAGACGTCGGACTGGAGGGAGTTGAAAAAGACGAACCCCCAGAAAGTCCCGTTCTGGTACATCGGCATCGTATAGCTCGAGCGGAACCCGAGTTCTTTGATCACCTGCGTATGGACGTGCTGTCCCTTGCGGAAGAGGTCGAGGTTGTTGACGACGCGAGGGCGGCCGACCCGGATGATCTCCTGAAGGGATGCCGAGTCCGAAAGCTTCGCGTCATAGTAGACGAGCGTGTTTTTCGGACCGCTGCTGGCGACGAACGTCTTGAGCAGGTCCGTCGCGCCGTCGTACGTCGCAATGGCGATGCGATCCACCGCGTCGACCTGCCGGATAATGTCCGCGTGGATCGCCTCGATCTTTCCGCTCAGCGCCATCGCGGTGTTGAGGGCCGACAACGGGTCCTCGTGGGAGTACAGCGGGCCGGGCGGAACCTCTGCCATGCCGGCGATTCTACCTCTCGGGAGAATTCGCGGAGCTCGCACCACCCCGACGCGTCCTACTTCCCTCCGCGCTCGCGCGTCGATTTCGGCGGGATCGTCGACCGGTGGCCGCACTTGCAGGACGCCGCCTTGCCGACATATTTCGCGGGCGCCGAGAGCTTCGTACCGCACTTCTCGCAATGGAAGCGGATCGCTTCTTCTTCCTTTGCGGGCGGCTTCGCCGCCGGCCACTCTTCCCGCGGCGGCACCTGCGGCATTTCCGACGTCTCTTCGAGCGGCGAAGTCTTGCGCGGCCCCATGTCCGTCGTCTCCCCCAGAGCCTCAGGCGGCACCGGCGGCGGCACCACTTTCCGCACTCCGGGCGGCGCGCTCTTCCTCGGCGGGGGCGTCACGAGCGGCTCCGCTTCCTCGATATCCATGACTTCAGGCGTCGGACTGCGCACGCCGTCGGGATTTCGAAGATCTTCCGCCGTTTCCCGAAGCGTCGTCAGCAGCGCTTCCAGGTCCTGGCGCGTCTGCTCGGCATCGCGCGCCAGCCGGTCGAGTCTCGGCAAGGCCTCGGCGAGGATCGTCTCCGCAGCCTTGACTGCGAGGTCGAACGCCGCCAGGGCATCGACGCCCGTTTCCGGAGGGGCGGGACGCGGACGCGGCGGGGGGCGGAGGCTCATGAAGAGATCTTTCGCGGAAGAAGTGCGCCCAGTTTAACGGAGGAAGCGGCCGTTCGTGACGATTGATCTACGAAGAGGTTGGCCGCGCGTTGGCCGGCTGCTATTCGAAAACGTCGTCCTTCTCGGCCATGATCTGCGGAACGTATGTCCGCTGTTCCTCCCGACGGCGCTGAAACCTGCGATTCACCTGTCCGGGGCTTGGGCCAATGAGCGCGCGATCGTGGTGCCCGATCAGGTCGCTTCGCCCGGCCGCCATGAGCGCGTCGCGGACGTCGTGCCAGTTCTTCGGGTCGCTGAACTGGCAGAGGGCCCGGTGCCATCGCCGCTCGCGGGCGGTCTTCGGGACGTAGACCGGCTTCATGTTCGTCGGGTCGATGCCCGTGTGGTACATGCAGGTCGAAGCGGTCATCGGCGTCGGCGTGAAATCCTGGATCTGCTCGTTGAAGAAGCCCTGGTCGCGGATGTACTCGGCGAGCTTGATCGCTTCGTGGATGTCGGTGCCGGGGTGGCCCGCGATGAAGTACTGGACCTGGTACTGCTTGCGGCCGAGCTTCGCGTTTTCCTCGCGGTAGCGCTTGAGAAACTCGTCGTACTTGTGAATCGGCGGCTTGTTCATCGCCTTCAGCGACTTTTCCGAAGCGTGTTCCGGCGCGACCTTGAGCTGGCCGCCCACGTAGTGTTTGCAGAGGAGCTCAATGAAGCCCTCGCTTCCGGGCATCGTGGCCATGTCGTAGCGCACGCCCGTGGCGACACGGACGTGCTTGACGTTTTTGACCGCGCGCACAGCCTCGAGCAGCTTCATGTACGGCTTGTGATCGACCTTGAGGTGCTTGCAGACGCTCGGCGCGAGGCAGTGTTCGAAGCGGCACGTTTTCTTGATCTCGATGTCGCAGCCGGTCTTGTACATGTTCGCCGTCGGGCCGCCGACGTCGCTGATGCTTCCCTTGAAATTCGGGTCGCCCGCCAGCGCCGTCGCTTCATCGACCACGCTCTTTTCGCTCCTCGACGAAATCCACCCGCCCTGGTGAAAGTAGATGGCACAGAAAGAGCACGCGCCGTAACAGCCGCGATGCGAGGTGATCGACCATCGAACGGTTTCGAGCGCCGGCACGCCGCCGGCCGCGTCGTACTTGGGGTGCCAGCGCCGCGTGTAGGGAAGCCCGTGGACTTCGTCCATCTGCTTCTCGTCGAGCGGGATCGCCGGCTGGTTCTGTACGACGTACCATTCGGCATGCTTCTGCGCGACGGGCCGCGCGCGCCACGGCGACTGCTCGCCGAAGTACTCCTTGAAGCTGCGCGCGTATTTCCACTTGTCCGCGGCGACTTCCTCGTACGAATGCAGAACCGCAGGGTTCGCGATACTCGAAAGGTCTTTCGTCACAAACGCCACGCCCTGCAGGTCCTCGCAGCTTCTGCCCTCCGCGAGGCGCTTCGTCACCTCGACGATCGTGCCGTCCGCCATGCCGTAGCAGAGAATGTCCGCGCGCGTATCGAGGAGGATCGAGCGCCGCACCTTGTCGTCCCACCAGTCGTAGTGGGCAAAACGCCGGAGCGACGCCTCGCACCCGCCCAGCACGATCGGCGCGTCCTTGTACGCCTCGCGGATTCTGTTCGCATAGACCGTGACCGCGCGATTTGGCCGGAACCCCGCCTTGCCCCCCGGTCCGTAATCGTCGTTGCGACGGATCTTCCGGTTGCCCGTGTAATGGTTCACCATCGAATCCAGCACGCCCGCCGTGACTCCGAAGTACAGCCGCGGCTTGCCAAAGATCCTGAAACTCTCCACGCTCTTCCAGTCCGGCTGCGTCAGGATCGCCACGCGAAATCCCGCCTTCTCCAGCAATCGCGCCACGATCGCCGTCCCGAACGCAGGATGGTCCACATAAGCGTCGCCGCTCACCAGCACCACGTCCACGGCGTCCCACCCGCGGTCGCGGACTTCTTCCGGCGTGGTTGGAATGAAGAGGCGCGAGTCGCGCCATAGGCCGCGCTGCGGGTTGATCGTCCAGTCGGCGCCCGCGAAGGCCGGAAGTGAAGCGTCTTTCATCGTTCCTCCTCGACTCGGGACGGCCCGTCGGCAATGCCTCGGGACCGCCTTCTCGATGGCCCTTCGACTCGCTCCGCTCGCTCAGGGTGGACCCCGGCGGGAAGTCGAAGGAAATGTCAGTTCGTTTTACTTCGTCTTGCCCTGCGCGTGCTGCCGCTTCTCCAGCCGCTCGCGATCCTTCTTCCGCTTGATCTTCGCCCAGTGCCGGTTGTACGTCGTGCGGGTCTTGCCGGCGTTCGAACTGCTGCGCGGAAGGGGCTCGCGGTGCCGGCGGCAGTTCCGCTCGTCGGACACGGTCAGCTTCCAGGCGCCTTTCTTCCGGCGCGCGGCGAGGATCTTGCGGCCGCTCCGCGTTGCCATCC
Organism: Planctomycetota bacterium; assembly: GCA_038060895.1. Classification (GTDB taxonomy): domain Bacteria; phylum Planctomycetota; class MHYJ01; order WSZJ01; family WSZJ01; genus WSZJ01. The sequence continues at coordinate 164,992 of JBBTCT010000009.1, read as the reverse complement.
GGGCGCGGAATCCGCTCTTGTTCTTGCGCTTGCGGGTGTGGGGCTTGAACGTAAAGCTCATCGGGGATCTCCGTAAGGGGCGGGGAGTCTAGGTTTTGGGAAGCGGGGCTGTCAATGGGACATGCATTTTTACGGAAAAATGAAACTTCAAAACCGCGAACTCTCAAGCAAACAGAGAACTTCAAAATGCAATTCAGGGCCCGTCTTCGCCCGCGATCAGGCCTGAAATTCTCCGTTTGAAGTTGTGGTTTGCTTGAGAGTTCGCGGTTTTGAAGTTGCGCTTTCCGGCCCGGAGGGCCGGCTACATCAACCCCGATTTCGCCAGATTCCACTTCGCCAGGTCCCGCGCTTTGCGAAGGTCAGCCTTGCCGCTTCCCAGCAGCGGGAGCGCCTCGATCTTGAAGAAGTGGTCCTCCCGGGGCACCCAGAGGTTCGGGAGGCCGAGGCTCCCGAGCTTCTCGATCATTACCTTCGATTCGGAGATCGTGTACAGCACCACGAGCCGTTCGCCCTTCTTTTCGTCCGGCACGGCAGTCACGATCAGCACCTGTTCGCGCGCGCCGATCGCCAGGTGCAGCGCTTCCTCGATCTTGATGTGGGGCACCATTTCGCCGGCGATCTTCGAGAAGCGGTTGAGCCGGTCGGTAATCGTGATGAACCCGTCCTCGTCGATCTTCGCGATGTCCCCGGTGCGGTACCAGCCATCCCTGAGCACCTTGGCCGTCTCTTCGGGCTTTCCGAGGTAGCCCTTCATCACGTTCGGCCCGCGGACCATGAGCATGCCTTCCCGCCCGAGCGGAAGAGGCTCGCTCGTCTCGGGGTCGAGGATGCGGACGGCAATGCCGGGGGACGCCTGGCCGATGGTGCCGTGGCGGTGGCCGAGCTGGTGGAACCCGCGGCCGCGGAAATCGGGCCCGTTGACCGAGACCAGCGGCGCGCACTCGGTGCAGCCATAGCCTTCGAGCGGCTCGATGCCGAATTTCTCCTTGAATCCCGTGCGAACGCGCTCGGAAAGCTTCTCGGCGCCGGTGATGACGTATTTCACCGAGCCGAAATCGCCCGGATCGCACCGGCGCGTGTAGTTCTGCAGGAACGTCGGCGTCGCAAGAAGGAACGAGCCTCCGAACTGCCGGCAGAGGCGCCCGATCGCCGCGGGATCCAGCGGATTGGGATGAAGCGCGACGCCCACGCCGCGGCAGGCGGGAAGCGTCATGGTGGCCATGAAGCCGAAGGAGTGGAAGAACGGGAGGATCCCCATGAGGACTTCCTCGGGGCCGATCGCGTATATCTGGAGAAGCGAATCGTGATTGGAAGTGAGGTTGAAATGGGTGAGCTGGACGCCTTTCGCTTCGCCCGTCGATCCGCTGGAGAAAATGATCGCGGCGACGTCGTCCGGGTCGGGGATTCTCGTCGCGCCCGCCCAGCGCATCAGCGCCTTCACGGGGAGGAGCGTCGCGGCGAGAAGCGCCGCGACTTTCCGGCCTGCGGTCGCCTGCGCCCCGATGTCTTCCAGGTACACGAATGGCGCGATCTCGCGGATCGGGAACTTCTCCAGGAACGCTCTCGACGTCAGCACGTTGCGCAGCCCGCACTGCTCGACGCAGGACTTCAGTGATTCTTCACCTGCCGTGTAATTCAGGTTCACCGGCGTCTTCCCCGCGAGCAACGCCGCGCAGTTCGTCACGTACCCGCCCACGCTCGGAGGCAGCAGCAGCCCGACCCGTTCCTGTCCGTCCCAATGCGGCTTCAGCGCCCGTGCCAGGTACGCCGCCTTCACCAGCAGCTTCCCGTGCGTCAGCTTCGCCCCGGACAGGTCCGCCGCCGCAAATCTCCTGCGCTGCGCCCTCGACGTTGCCACAAACTGTTCGCCCAGCGACTTGCAGTTCTTCTTCCGCAGGAAAGCCGCTTCCACTCCCAGTTCATGAATCGCCTGGCGCACGACGGCGGGCGAAGCGTCGTGGGGAAGCGGCTTCCCGAACGACACGGTGACTGGATAGGGGAAGTGCTTCGGCATCTTGAGGAGAAACCTGCCGCCGGCGCGCGAGAAGATCGAGCCCCACACGCCGTCGAGGTTGACCGGGATGACCGGCACGCCGGGCGCATGCTTGAGGATGCGCTCCATCCCGCCGCGGAACGGGTTCATCTGGCCCGTCCGGGAAATTTCGCCCTCCGCGAAGATGCAGACGAGCTCGCCGTTCTGAAGCGCTTCGGAGGCGACCTGCAGCGACCGCAGCAGGGCCTTGGGGCCGCTGTGCTCGTCGACGGGAATGATGCGCATGGCGCGCGCAAGGAGGTTGAGTCCCGGCGCGTCGGCGAACGCCTTGAAGACCATGAAGCGGATGAACCGACGGATCGACGCCAGGACGAGGAATCCGTCGACGTAGGACACGTGATTGCAGACGAGGAGCGCGGGCCCGCGGTCGGGGACGTTCTCGCGGCCGATGACGGTGAGCCGGTAGATGGTCCGGGTCATGAACCAGAGCATCAGCCGCGCGAACGCTTCCGGCAGCAGCCACATGATGTAGCAGGTCGCGAGCAGGGTGGCGATCCCGGCGACGAGGAAGACGATCGGCGGGGAGAAATGATGCGAAAGGAGGAAGTAGCCGAGCGTGGAGGCGAGCATCGCGGTGAATACGATCATGTTGTTGGCGGCGATCATGCCGCCCTTGCCGGTGTCGGGCGCTTCCTGCTGAAGCAACGCGTTGAGGGGCACCATGAAGAAGCCGCCCGAGATGCCGAGGACGAAGAACGCGGCGCCGGCGAAGTAGACGTTGGCGTGCGCCCAGGTGAGGGTGAGCGCGAGGACGCCCATCCCGACTGAGCCGAGCGGGACGAGGCCGAGCTCGACTTTTCCGCCGGAGACGAGGCCTGCGAAGAAGGCCCCGAGGCCGATGCCGACGGCGACGGACGCCAGAAGGAGACCGGACTTGAGCGCGCCGAGATCCATGGTCTTTTCGCCATAGAGGGTCGCGTTCATCTGGAAGAGAGCGGCGAAGAACCAGAAGAAGGCGATGCCGGCGACGGTCAGGCGCAGGGTCCGCGAGCGTGCGATCGTGCGGAAGTGGCCGAACATTTCTGAGAAGACGTTGGCGGAGCGGCTTTTCGAAATGGCGGGGAGGTCTGGAACGAGCGCGCCGAGCGCTGCGCCGAGGAGCGAAACCGCGGCGAGGATCCAGCCGAGCAGCGCGGGCCGATCGCCGAAGACCTCGACGCCTGCCGCACCGGCGACCGTCCCCGCGATGATCGCCGAGAACGTGGCCAGCTCGATCGTCCCGTTGGCGGACGAGAGTTTTTCGGCGGGAACGAGCTGGGGCAGGATGCCGTACTTCGCCGGCCCGCTGAAGGCGTGACTGGTCCCGACGAGGAACATGACGGTGAGGTAGGCGGCCGGAGTGCCCACCCCGAAAGCCCAAACCGAGCCCAGGAACAGCATGGCGTCCACCATCTTCATGCCTACCAGGATTCCCCGCTTTCCCAGCCTGTCCGACACCGGCCCGGCGATGGCCGAGAAGAGGACGAACGGCAGGAGGAAAGCGACTCCGATGAAGGCGTTAAACGTTTCCGCGCGCATGGCGATGGAATTCGAGGAAACCGCGCGCGCGACGAGGAAGACGCATGCAACCTTGAAGGCGTTGTCGGTGAACGCGCCGATCGCCTGGCTGGCCACCACGCCGGCCAGGCCGCGACGCCAGGAGGCCGGAGGCGGGGGCGGAGGGGCCGCGGGCTCCGGAGGAGCCGGAACGACGGGGGCAATGACGGCCGCGGCTACTTCGCTCACGACCGTTTCCTCTTGAAGTGCCCCGAGCGGCCTCCTGCCTTTTCGAGGAGGCGAAGCGAATCGATGGTCATTTCGCGATCCACGGCCTTGGCCATGTCGTAGAGCGAGAGGGCGGCGACTGCGGCGGCAGTGAGCGCCTCCATTTCAACGCCGGTCTTGTCGCTGGCCCGGGCTGTGGCGGTGATGCGGACGGCTCCGGGGGGTTCGGGCTTGAGATCGACGGCGACGGAGGTGAGGGAGATGGCGTGGCAGAGCGGGATGATCGCCGGCACTTGCTTGGCGGCCATGATCCCGGCGAGGCGGGAGACGGCGAAGGCGTCGCCTTTCTTGATCCCGCCGGCGAGGACGAGTCGAAGAGTCTCCGGGCGCATGTGGACGACGGCTTCGGCGACCGCCATGCGTTGGGTGACTCGTTTGGCGCCGACATCGACCATGTGGGCGCGGCCGGAGCGATCGAGGTGGGTGAGGCGGCGTTTCACGGGGGGAAGTGAACCGAAAGGGGGCGGGGGGTGCAAGCAGAGGTGGGGCAGACCCTGAATGCGAGTGAACGTTCACTCACATTGTACGACCCCGCAGGACCGCTGTCAAGCGGCTCTCGATTTTCCCCGACGTCCCCATCACCTCCCCATCGTCGGCCGCCTGGCCACCGCCAGCCGCGCCGTCTGCTTCCCCCCGCCCCGCAGGTACGACACCTCCACTTCCTGCCCCGGCGAAATCCTCGCGATCCGTTCCTTCAGGTCGGGAACCGAGGTGACCGCCTCCCCGTTGAACTCCGTCACAAAATCCCCCAGCCGCAGCCCCGCGCGCTGGGCCGGGCCCCCCTCGATCACCTCGTAAATGAAGGCGCCCGCCGTGTCCCCGTACTTCAGCTTCTTCCGCATGTCCGGGACGTCCGCCACCCGGAGCGTCGTCGCCTCATTCACCCACCGGACCAGCTCGTCGTTCAGGTCGGCGAACTTGGCGCCGACGTACCCGCGCACCACCGCGCCGCTCTTCTTCAGCTGCTCCATCACGTCCTTCGCCCGGTTCACCGGAATCGCAAACGAAATCCCGTCGTAGCCGCCGGACTTCGACAGGATCGCGCTCGTGATCCCGATCACCTCGCCGCGCAAATTCACCAGCGGCCCGCCGCTGTTCCCCGGGTTCACCGCCGCGTCCGTCTGGATGTATCCCTCGTACGCGATCCCGCTCACGCCGCTGCGGCCCTTGGCGGACACAATCCCCGCCGTCACCGTGTTCGACAGTCCGTACGGCGACCCCACCGCCATCACCCACTCCCCAACCACGACTCCGTCGCTGTCCCCGAGCCTCGCAGGCCTCAGTCCCTTCGCCTCCACCTTCAGCAACGCAATGTCCGTCGCGGGGTCCGTCCCCACCAGCTTCGGCTCGACTTCTTCCCCGCCAGGCAGCACCACACGCACCTTCGTGGCATCCGCAATCACGTGGTCGTTCGTCAGGATGTACCCCGCCTCGTCCACCACGAAGCCGCTCCCTCGCGAAGATTCCGGCCGCCGCATGAAGCCGCCTTCCACGGTGCGCTCGGTCTTGATGCTGACCACGCTTTCCGAAGCGAGGGCGGCGACGGCCGGAAACGACTTGAGCGTGCCCTCGAGTTTCGCGATTTCCGAGAACGCATTCTCGCGGGCGGCGTCTTCGGGAAGCGCGGGTCGCGACTGGGCGAAGAGCTTGAAGAGGCTCGCGCCGAGGCCGAGGCCGGCGAGAAAGACCAGGACCAGCGTGACGCGGATTTGAGCGGACATGATGCGGCGGGGAGCGTTACTCCTTTTCGCGAAGCGCCTGGCGGTCGCCTTCGCGGATGATCTCTGCGGTAGCGGGTCCTTCGGCGTCGAGCGCGGACCGGATGTCCGGTGCCGTTGAAACCGGTTTGCCGTTGAGCGTCAGCAGGATGTCGTGCTTTTGAAGTCCGAGGCGCCCGGCGCGCGAGCCCTTCTCAACGGACTGAACGAGCACACCTCCTTCGGGAATGTCGAGCTGGTATCGAAGGGCTTCGTCCACGGAGGCGATTTCCACGCCGAACACGCCGCGGCTCTTTTCCGCCTTCTCCCGCTCTTCCAGCGCTTCCCTCAGGTCCTGCTCGTCCTTGTCGAGATCTTTCGCGCCCCGCAGCTTGCGCAGGCGTTCCTCGGTTTCCCGGCGCAGCTCCTCGATGCGCTTCTCCAGTTCCTCCGCTTCCGGCGTGTCCTTGCCGGTGTCGAGCCTGAGTCCGCCATTGTCCTTGTCCAGGCCGTATTTTTTCGCAACCTCCGGGTACTTCTCCGTGAACGCCTCGCGCGAATCGGCCGCGTATTCCGTCGTCTTGCCGTCGCGCGTCTCCTTCACCACCACCCGACCGTTCGAGTCCTCCTGGATCGACGTCTGGCCTCCCTGCCCGTTCAGGATGATGCGCATCGAACTCGAGCGAAGCGGAACGAGCACCCGCCGCTTCTGCTTCGGGGCCTCGTCCTTTCGCGCCCCCGGCGCCATCCGCTTCAGGATGTCGGCCGCCTCCGACGCGACTTCAGGGTCCTCGGACTTCGTCGCCTCTTCCAGAGCTCCCCGAGCGCGGTCGCCGGCCTTTTCGAGGTTCTCCGCCGCGGCCTCGCGTGTCTTCTGCTCCGGACTGGCCAGGTCCTTGATCCACCCTGCAACGTCGTCCTCCAGGGCCCAGGCGAGACCTCCGAGCATCAGCATCGCGCACGGCAGCAGAAACCTGCGCATCGCAATCCTCCGGACTGGTTGGACTCTCAGGTTTTCACACACCATCGACCCGGTTCGCCCTGAGCGAGTGCAGCGAGTCGAAGGGCTACTTTTTGCCGAGGATCGCGGACAGGTCCTTGTCCTCCTGGCCACGGCGCACCTTCAGAATCACGGAATCGCCCTGCTTCTTGCCGCCGATGATCTCGGCGAGGGAGCTGACGTCGCTGACGTCCTTGCCGTCCACCTCCATGATGACGTCGTACAACTGAAGCCCCGCCTGGGCCGCAGGTGAGCCCGGCTCGATCAGCGTCACCACGAGACCGCGGCCCGGCTGAAGCCCGAGGTGCTTGCGAAGCGCATTTTCCAGCGGCATGACGCGGATGCCGAGGTACCCGCGCTCGACCTTGCCGTTGGCCTTCAACTGGCCAGCGATCACGCGCACCAGGTTCGACGGGATGGCGAAGTTGATTCCTTCCGCGCCGAGCTGCTGGACCGAGAGAAGATCGTTGCGGCGGCTCTTGAGAAGCGCTTTCTTGCGCTCGTTCATGAGCTTCTCGACGAGGCTCTTCAGGTCTCCCGGCAGAAGTTCCTGCCCGTCTTTCTTCTGCTTCACCTTCTCGAGAAATTTCTCCCAGTCGAATCCCTCAAGGAACTTGTCGAAAACTCCTTCGAGGTCGTCGTAGGCCGAAGCGCGCTGAAACGTCGAAGCGAGGACGCCGATCACGTCGCCGCGGGAATCGAGGAGCAGGCCGCCCGCGTCGCCGGGGTTGATCGGCGCCGTGACCTGCAGCATGCCCATCATCGGCTGGATCGTGCCGCCGATCGAACGCTTCACGCCGCTCACGATCCCGTTCGACACCGAGCCTTCGAGGCCGAAGGGATTTCCGAGAGCGAGGACAAAGCTCCCTGGCCGGACCTTGTCGGAGTCGCCGAAACGCGCCGGCGTGAATTTCGCATCGCCCGGGTCGAACCGGACGACCGCGAGATTGGTGACCTCGTCGAGCCCGACCGTCTCGGCCGAGAAATCGTTCCCGTCGGGCGCGATGACCTCGACTTTGCGCGCGCCGCGAACGGCGCTTCCGACCGTCACGACATAGACTTCACCGTTCTCGACCGAGAGAACCACGCCGCTGAATTCGTTGGCGAAGGAAAACCCGCCGTCCTTCTGTTCATCGACCTTGTAGTGGCAGGCGATCTGGACCAGCCAGGGGCGCGCGCCGTCGACGAGCGTTCGCAGGCCGTCTTCCCACTGCGCGATGGCGGGCGGCCGCTCACGGGCCGGTTCGGCCGGCGGCGGGTCGGCCTGTGCGCGGAACGCCGCGATGGGCGCGAGGGCGAGCAGAATGAAGCGCCACGGTTTCATGGACTAGAACCCCACGGAATCGCCGTCGCGGAGCGGGTGGGCTTCGTCCAGGCCGTGGTTGCCATCGGGCCGGACGACTTCGAGCCCGCCGGCGCGCCGCGCCGGGTCGCCGTACATGGTTTCGGGACGGACGTTGTCCACCGAGAAACGGCGGACGCTGCCGGACGAGGCGGGAAGGGCGAGACCACGGTCAGGCGTCACGGGCGGAGGAAGGCCTTTCGGCTCTTCGGATTTCGCGGATTCCTTCGTTCCCGCAACTTCTGCCGGAGCGTCTTTCACGGGTCGTCCGACCAGCACGCCCACCGACACCGCAATCATCAGCACGGCAGCGGCATTCAGCCCGACCATCGCGCGCCGGAAGCTGGACCGGCCGCGGTCGCGCACGATCCGAGCCATCACCTTCTGGTAGAACCCCGTCAGCGCCGCCTCCGGCGGCTCCACGGCCCGCGCCGCCGCCAGCGCCTTCCCCGCCGCTTCGTACTGCCCGAAGATTTTCGACTCATAGGATTCGAACGCCTTCGAGCACGGTTCGCAGGCCTGCAGGTGCGAGGCCGCGCCGTCGGAGGCGCCCTTGTCCAGCTCGCCTCCCGCAAATGCCGCGAACGCACTCTCGACCTTCGCACACTCCCCCGACAGCCGCGCCTTCAGCCCCGCGTAGAATTTCTCGAGAGCCAGTTCCGGAAGCGGCGATTTCGCCGCCGCCGCGACGGCCTTCCCGGCGGGCTCGTACTGCGAGAAAAAGCGCGACTCGTAAGCCTCGAATTCACGCGAGCATTCCTCGCAGGCAAGGAGGTGCTCCTCGGCCTCGGACGCCGCGCCCTGCGGCAGTTCGCCGCTCATGAGCCTGGGAAATATCTTTTTCGCCTGTGTGCAGTCCACGGTGTTAGTCCTCTGCCTTCGCGGGATGGGCCGCTTCCCATGCGTCCTTGAACATCTTGCGAGCGATGTGCAGGCGCCATCTCACGGTGGCGTTGTTCGCCCCGACGACCTCTGCGATTTCCTCGCACGTCATCCCCTGCAGGTCCCGGAGAACCAGCACGGTCTTGTAGTTGTGTGGCAGCTTCGCGAGCACCCGGTGGACCGCCTCGCGCACCTCCTGCGACTCCACGCCCGCCCCGGCCGGCCGCGCATCCTCGTCCGGCGGTTCCGCGACGTCGTCCAGCCGCGCCGGGCGCCCGCCGCTTTCCTTGCGCATGTGGTCGATGCAGAGATTGACCACGATCTGGTAGAGCCACGTGTAGAAGTTGCGCTGGAGGTCGAAGCGGTTGATCGCTTTGTACACGCGCAGGAACGCCTCCTGGCTGATGTCAGCCGCGAGGTCGTAGTTCCCCAGCATGTTGTACGCGATCCAGTAGGTGCGTCTCTGGTAGCGCTCCACCAGCCCTCGGAACGCTTCCTCGGAGCCCTGCTGACACGCCTGGATCAGCGCAACTTCTTCCCGGTCCAAGCGGCGAACCTCCCGCTGTGCCTGGGTTGCGATCTTCGGCCGTTGAATGGCAAGTGTCAGCATCGTAGTGGCTCCGGTGGCCCTCATCAAGCGGCGATCATGCTCTTGCGGTGTTTCTTCATCAGCTTCTCGAGTTCCTTCTCCAGCTCCTTCAGCTCGTCGCGCAACTCAGCCGGGACGTTCTTCCTGCCCGCATCCTTCATCGCCTTCTCGAGTTCCTTGCGGACACGGTCCAGCGTCGCCTTGTCGAGCTTTGCCCCGCCCTCGAGCTTCACCGAGGGCTTCTTCCCGCCTTCTTTTTTCAGTTCGACCTTGAAGCGCTTCTCCTGCTTCATTTCGACCTTCGGCTTCTTCCCGGATCGTTCCTTTTTCGATTGAACCTTCGGCTTCTCGACGCGGAATTCGAAATCGTGCTCCCGGTCGCCGCCGTGAAGCTTCTCCAGTCTCTTCTTCAATTCGGCGGGCATCTTGAACTCGAAATTTTCGTCACCGTGGCGCTCATGGAAGCGCTTCATCGCCTTCTCGATTTCCTTGCGCGCGTCGTCGCCGTGGCGCTGCAGCCGCTCCCGGAGAGAGAATTCTTCGCGATCGCCCTTCTTCACCTGGCGTTTCTGCCCGCTCTTCTTCGTTTCCTTGCCGTCGCCGAACTCGAAGAGGTGGTACTGCCGCTCGCTATCTCCGCCCTCCGGAAGCTTGAAGCCGAATTTACGGGCCATCTCCAGGATTCCTTCGAGGTTCTCCATCGGCTCGCTCATGATGACCTTGCCGTTCCTGTCGAGCACGGCGAAGCGCAGGCCCTGCTTTTTTGCGAATTCCATGCCGAGACGCGGCAGGAATTCCTCGTGCCTGGCAGGCTTCTTTTCGACCTTCTTCTTGCCGGCCTTCTTTGACTTCTTCTCGCGATCATCGCCTGCGTCGAACACGGACGGCGAAGGCTTCGCGTCGAAAGAGATCTTCTTGCGGGCGACCAGGGTGACCGTCTTCTCGATCGTCTTTCCCTTGCGGAGAATGAGCAGCTTCGCGTCCGCGCCCGCTTTGCGGGCGGCGATGGCCGCCTGCAGGTCCTCGGGGCCGGCCAGGTCCTGCCCGTCGATCGACAGGATGATGTCGCCTTCTTTCATCCCCGCCTCGGCCGCCGGGCTGCCCGCGACGACTTCGCGAACCAGCACGCCCGACTCGATCTTGAGCTGCTTCAGCATCTCCTCGGAAACCTCGTCCGGGCCGACGCCGAGCCACGCCTTGCCGCCCTTCTTCGGGTCAGATTTCGGTTCTTCCTTCGGCGCCGGTTCTTCCTCGGGCTCCGTCAGGTCCTCGTCATCCTCGCCTCCCGCGCCGCCAAGAAGCCGCTTCAGAGCGTCCGGAAGCTCCATGCCCTTCATGCCTTCCATGAGCTTCTCAAGCAATTCACTGTCCTGCAGCTTCCCGAGCTGCTCCTGGAGCTGCTCTTTAAGCTTCTCCATCTCTTCCGAGCGCTGACCCTTGAACTGCTCCATCAGCTTTTTGAGCTCTTCGTCGAAATTGAAGGGCTCCGCCTCCTCCCCGTTGTCCTCGGCTTCCATGCGTTCGAGCATGTCACGCAGGAGCTGCTTGAACTTCTCGCGCATCTCCTTGCCGGAGGGAACGGCGGGTTCCTCGTCGCCTTCTTCTTCGTCCTCATCGCCGATGTTGAAGTTGCCGCCCGGAAGCAGGATCTTCTTCGTCTTCGGCTTTTCGGTGTTCTCCGTTTTCGCGGCCTTCAGCGTCTCGTCGAGGAACTTGCGGATCTCGTCGCGAAGCTGCGCCGCGGTCTTGTCGCTGAACTTCGGCGCCTCGGCGCGCGGCTCGAACACGACCTTCGGCTTCTTCGCCGGCGGCTCGTCCTCTTCATCCGATTCGTCGCCTTCGTCGCCCGGGTCCATCTCCGGCTCCGCCGGCTCAATGCTGGCCCGCGCCACCAGCTTCACCTTGATGTCGATCTTCTCCTTCTTGCGCAGCACGGACAGCTTCACGGATTCGCCGACATGGTGCGACTGCACCTGCTCGCGAAGTTCCTCCGCGTTCCCCACCGGTTCGCCGTCCACCGCAAGCACGATGTCGTTCGGCCTGAGCCCGGCCTTCGCCGCCGGCCCGTTCTCCGCGAGCCCGGAAATCAGCACTCCCTGGCCCTCTTCCAGCTTCAACAGCTTCCGCATCGAGTCCGTGATGTCGTCCGGGCTCACGCCCAGGTACCCCGGCTCGTCCGTTTCCTTCGGGGCAGGCTTCGGGTCCTTCTTCGGCTCTTTCTTCGGCTCCGGCTTGGGTTCCTTCTTCGGTTCCTTCTTCGGCGGCGGCTCGTCCGCCTCTTCCAGCTTTCCAAGCTCCTCGTCGAGGATCTTCTTCACCTCGTCGAGCACCCGCTTGTTCTCTTCTTTCAGGCGCTCTTCGACTTTCTTCAGAATCTTCGCGCGCAGTTCGTCCTTGTCCGTGTCGCCAGCCAAAGCGACTGCCGGGATCGCAAACGCCATAAGGACCGCGCACACCACGGCGAGTTTCCAGCGGAGCATCGGGCTCTCCTTGTAGGGGTAAGGTACGGGAGATGTACGGGGGGGGCCCGGGCGGTGTTTGGGGGCGAGGCGCCCGAAAACTCGGCCTAATCGCCCAGGTTGACGCCGATTTTCTGAAGCGCCTGGACGAACTCGATCGGCGGCATGAACCGAACGGTTTCCCCCTGGACTTCAATGGGAAGCAGTGCGAATCGCCGGCGCCTCCACCAGTAGAGGAGGGGAAGCACGGGAAACGGGCCCTTCTGGAAGAGCTGGTGCCCGATGACAAGGACCGTTTGAAGGGCATCGACGGCCTTTCGGTCGTGGACTTCATGGAAGAGCACCGCGCGCTGCGTCGGGACGACGACGATGGTCCCGGCAGGCGGCTCAACTTTCACGTAGTGCTCGAGAAACAGGATCTCGGAGGCGGTGTCCGGGTCGTCCCCCATCAGCACGCTGACGTCGAATCCCTGTCCCGGCTCCTTCTTCGCCTTCCGCCGCTTGTGATTGTCTTTCGCCACCTCGAACAGCGCCGAGGTGGATATCCCCCATTGGTCCGCCATCTCCGTGGTCACGGGTTCGCCGCTCTGTTTCCCTTCGAGAAGCAGCGCCGCAACGAGGCCCGGCGCCACCGGCCGCGCTACCGCCGCCGCAAGCGCTTCGCCCTGGATCGACCGCTCCGGCACGATCCGGACCCGAAGCCGGTCCCGAACCTCCTTTACGTCGGTTCGCTTCCGGAATGCCTCCACCGCGACTTCCACCTCCGCCTGCCGGGCGAAACTCCCGTCCATCGCACGCGCCCAGAGCTTCTCCGGCATGTGCCGGCAGAACTCCGCCATCTCCCGGAGTTCCCTGACGCGCCCCCCCGCCTTCACGCCGTCCAGCGTCTCCGTCGCCTTCCCCCAGCGCCTCTCACACGCACGCAACGCCTCCGCGATGAACCGCTGATAGAGCGGCTCGTCGTACGACGGGGCCCATTCGGGAACTCTCGGTGCGGCGCCCACTGCGGTCAGGCCTCCATTACGGTCGCGACAACATCGGCATCGCGCCCGTCAACTTGTGCTTGGCGCCGGTCTCGTCGGAATATTCGCGATAGATCTGGGTGATCCTGGGAAGAGCCTTCTCGAACGCCGCGACGCAGGCGGGGTCGAAGTGCTTGCCGGCGCCCTCCTTGATGGCTGCCACCGATTTTTCGAACGGCATCGGCGGCTTGTAGCAACGGATGCTGGAGAGCGCGTCAAACACGTCGGCGACGGCCACAATCCGGGCCGTCAACGGGATCTCCTCCGCCTTCTTCCCGTACGGATACCCGCTTCCGTCCCACTTTTCGTGGTGCGCCAGAGCGATCTCGTGCGACAGCTTCAGGACCGGCGCCTCTGCACCTTCGAGGATGGCAGCGCCGATCGTCGTGTGCTTTTTCATCTCGGCGAATTCCTCGTCCGTCAGCTTGCCGGGCTTGAGGAGGATCCGGTCGCTCACGCCGATCTTGCCGATGTCGTGCATCGGCGCCGCGTACAGGATCTGCTCGACCATTTCGGGAGTGAAACCCGGCATTTCGGCGGCGATCGCCTCCGAGTACATGCTCATACGGCGGATGTGGATTGCCGTGTCGGTGTCCCGGAATTCCGCCGCGATCGCGAGCCGCATGATCGTGTCGAGGTACGCCTGCTTGAGATCGTGCGTTAGAAGCGCGTTCGACAGCGCGACGGCAGCCTGCGAGGCGAGCGAAAGCACGAGCCGCTCCAGGTCGCCGTGAAATTCCACGATTTGCCCTTTCGCGTCCCGGGCGTTGATCAGCTGCAGCACGCCGATGACCTCGCCGTTCTGTTTCTTCATCGGCACGACAAGGAGCGACCGGGTGCGGTAGTTGTTCTTGCGGTCGTATTCATCCTTGAAGTGATACTCGGCCGTCGACGGGATCGCGTAGGCGTCGGGGATGTTCAGCACTTCACCGGTCGTCGCCGTGTACCCCGACAGCGACGTCTTCGTGATCGGCACCGTCTGGTCCCGCAGGAACCGCCCCGTGTTGCCGCTTCCAAGCCGCTCCGACAGCACGTCGTTCTGCGTCACCTGGAAGCGGAGTTTGTCGCCTTCGCGCGTGAAAAGAGTCCCGGCCTCGGCGGACGTGAAATTGCGCGCGTGCGCCAGGATCAGGTCGAGCAGGCTGTTGACGTTCCGCTCGCTCGACAGGGCGATGCCGATTTCGGTGAGCTTGAGGAGTTGTTCGCGGAGGTCCATGCGGGTGGAATCGTAAAGGAACATGGGGGGCTGGGCAAGAACGCTTGGATGAAGTTGTACGCGGCAGGCCGCGCTTCCTAGAATCCCCCTCCTCTCCTTCGAAAGGCCCGCCCATGTGGCACGAGAATATCCTCGCTGCGATCGGCAACACGCCGATGGTGAAACTGAACAAGATGGCCGCGGGGGTGCCCTGCACGATCCTGGCCAAGTGCGAGTTCATGAATCCCGGAGGGAGCGTCAAGGACCGGATCGGCATCCGGATGCTCTACGAGGCGGAACGCACCGGAAAGATCAAGCCCGGCGGGACGATCATCGAGGGGACGAGCGGGAACACCGGCGTCGGACTCGCGATCTCGGCCGCGCTTCGCGGCTACAAGGCAATCTTCACCATCACGGACAAGCAGTCGCGCGAGAAAATCGACCTGCTCAAGGCGTTCGGCGCCGAGGTGATCGTGTGCCCGACTGCGGTCGCACCTGACGACCCGCGCAGCTACTACTCCGTTGCGAAGCGGCTTTCGGAGGAGATCCCGAACAGTTACTACCCGAACCAGTACGAAAACCTGGAGAACCAGAAGACGCATTACCAGTCGACGGGGCCCGAGATCTGGCGCGACACGGACGGAAAAGTCGACGTCTTCGTCGCCGGGATGGGGACGGGCGGCACCATCAGCGGCGTCGGCAAGTACCTGAAGGAAAAGAAAGCCTCCGTGAAAGTCGTCGGCGCCGACCCGATCGGCTCGCTCTACTACCAGTACTTCAAGACCGGCACCGTCGGCACCGCGCACACCTACAAGACCGAGGGGATCGGCGAGGACATCTTCCCCGCCAACATGGACTTCTCCGTGCTGGACGACGTCATCCAGTGCCCCGACAAGGAGGCGTTCCTCACGGCCCGCCGGCTGACGCGCGAAGAGGGAATTTTCGCCGGGGGTTCTTCCGGAAGCGCCGTCTACGCTGCGCTTGAATACGCGAAAAAGCTGCCCAAGGAAGCGGTCGTCGTCGTGCTCCTGCCCGACACCGGCACGCGCAACCTCGGCAAGGTCTACAACGACGAATGGATGCGCGAAAACCGCTACCTCGATCCGCCGGTCCGGCTGACCGCGCGCGAAATCGTCACCAAGAAGATCGGCGCCCGCGCCATGGTCAGCGCTTCACCGAACGAAACCATGCTCGCCGCCGTTCACCGCATGAAGGAAACCGAAATCGGCCAGCTTCCGGTCCTCGAGGACCAGAAGGTCGTGGGGTCGATCGCCGAGGAAAAGGTGCTCGACCTCCTGATGATGGGCAAGGACCTGAAAAAACTCCTCGTCCGCGAGGTCATGGGCCCGCCCTTCCCCGTCATCATGCCCGACACGCCGCTCGACCAGGTCGCCGGGACGATCACGAAGGAAGTGCCCGCGGTGCTCGTGAAACAAGCCGGCGGCGGCTACGGGATCATCACGCGGTACGACCTGCTCTACACGGTTGCAACGGAGGCAAAGATCTGAGGATCGCGATGGACGTCAGCTTCCCCTGGCCGGTTACTTTACGGCGAGCGCCTGCTCGAGATCCCCGATCAGATCCTCGACGTCTTCGATCCCTACCGAGAGCCGCACGAGCCCGTCACTCAGTCCGGCCTTGAGGCGCTCTTCTCGCGGAATTGAGCCGTGCGTCATGGATGCAGGGTGCTCGATCAGGCTTTCGACGCCCCCGAGCGACTCCGCCAGCGCAAACAGCTTCGTTGCGCTGATGAACTTGACGCTCCTCTCGAGCGTCCCCTTCAGCACGAACGAGATCATCCCGCCAAAATCGCTCATCTGCTTCTTCGCCACGGCGTGGCCGGCGTCGGACTTCAAGCCCGGGTAATGAATCTCGACGACGTCCTTTCGCTTCGACAACCATTCCGCGATCCGCTTCGCGTTCTCGCAATGGCGCTGCACGCGGACCTGTAGGGTCTTCGTGCCCCGGAGGACGAGCCAGCAGTCGAAGGGGCCGGGGGTGGCGCCGATGGCGTTCTGGAAGTACTTGAGCTGTTCCCAGAGTTTGTCGTCGTTCATGAGAAGGGCCCCGCCGACGGTGTCGCTGTGGCCGCCGAGGTACTTCGTCGTGGAGTGAAGGACGACCGAAGCGCCGTGCTCGAGCGGGTTCTGGAGGACCGGCGTCGCGAACGTGTTGTCGACGACGGAAATCGCGCCGTTGCGCTTCGCGAAGCCGCAGGCCGCGGAAAGATCCGTGATCCGGAGCAGAGGGTTCGAGGGCGTCTCGACCCAGAGGACCTTGGTGTTCTTCCGCCAGGCCTTTTCGATCGCGCCCGGGACGCTGGTATCGACGAGCGTGAAATCGATCCCGAACTTCTCGAAGACTCGCTTGAAGAGCCGGTAGGTCCCGCCGTAGACGTCGTTCCCGCTGACGACGTGGTCGCCCTTCGCGAGCAGGCCGCCCAGCAGGGTGTCGGCGGCGCCGCAACCGCTGGCAAACGCGAGGCCGTGGGCCGCGCCCTCGAGCGCCGCGAGGTTTCCCTCGAGCGCGGCGCGCGTCGGGTTATTGGTGCGGGAGTAATCGAAGCCCTTGTGGACGCCGGGCTTCTCCTGGACGTAAGTCGAGGTCGCGTAGATGGGGGTCATGATCGCGCCGGTTGTCGGGTCGGGGCGCTGTCCGGCGTGGATGCAGCGGGTGGCGAAACGGCCGTTGTCCATGGAAGCCTCGATGTTTTTATTTTCAGACTCCGCGGCGCAATCGCCACGAAGCGCGGATGCTATCCGTACCGGCCGAATCCGCAACGAAGGCGAAGTGACGGATTCCACGTACGAGCGATTCCGAAGGTCACCGGTGCGGCTCCCTGGCCCGTCATCGCTTACAACCACCTGCGCTTCCTCGGCCTGTCAACCTGGTCACTGGCCCCGTTTCAGCAGGCCGTTTTCCCAGAGCGCGTGAAAAAAGCGAGCGACGGCGCGTGATCGGGCCTCGCGCCCCGCCGTCGAGCTTTTCCGACGGCGGGATGCGAGGCCCGATCGCGCGATGACGCTCGTTTTTTTCGCGCGCTCTTAGCGGCGCGGAGGCGGTTCTGCGCCCGGGAGCGGCGGCCGGCTCGGGTAGCGTTCCTTCTTCTTGAAGAGGCTGATCACCTGGGGGGGCGCCTGGACGGCGGGCTGAGGCGCGATTTCGCCTGGAGTCGGCCGCTTGACGACCTGGGTCTCGACGGTCTCCAGCTGCACGAGACCTTCGAGTTCGAGCTGGCTGAACAAGTCGCGGGTGGCCTTGGACAGACGCACGCGCAACTGTTTCCCGCGCGCCTTCGCGCTCTCTGCCATTTTGGCGAGGAACTGGATTTCCGGGCTGCAGAGGCTTGGAACGCCGCTGACATCGATGCAGACGGACGCCTGCGGTCCACTGAGGAGCATCATGGTGGCCAGGCGCAGTTCGCGGTCCTGGTATCTCATCTGACCCGTAATGCGCAGGACGCCGTCCCTGACGAGGTACGGAATCCTCTGGCTGTCGGACATGCTCATGATTTTGAAACCCCGCACTGGCCGGTCGGGCGCCGTTCCCCCTTCATCGGCGACGACCCGGCCGAAAGAAACTACCAGAGTCCTCTCGCGGATGCAACGGCCGGGCTTGACGACAGTCATAGATTCCGATAGGATCAAGACTTAGGGAAAGTCGCGCAATCGGCGCGTGACGCGTCAGCTCACCTCCATCAGGGGATCCGCGTGGGCGGTTTCAGAGGCGACCTCTCCACCCTCGGCCTCGCGGATATCTTCCAGACCCTCTCAAATTCCCAGAAGGAGGGCACCCTCGTCGTCGGCGATGGAGAAAGCCGCAAGTGCATCTACTTCGGAAAAGAGGGGCTTTCACTTCTCTCCCTCGGTTCCCGCAAAGGCCTTCGCATCGGCGACCTGCTCCTCAAGGCCGGAAAGATTTCGCCGGACCAGCTCAAGGACCTCCTCGGCGCCCAGAAAGGCTCCGGCAAGAAACTCGGCGAGATCGTCGTTGAACGAGGCATTGCCTCCGAAGAGGAAATCTCGGGTGTCATCCGCACGCAGATCGAGGACGAAATCTTCGACCTCTTCTCCTGGAAGAAAGCCTCCTTCGAGTTCATCGACGGGCCACCGTCCGCCGAAGTCATGGACGCCGACAAGCCCGTCACGAGCCTCAAATTCGACGTCAATTCCCTTCTGTTCGAGGCCAGCCGGCGCATCGACGAGTGGACGCTCATTCACCAGGCAATCCCAAGCGCCAACTCCATCTTCGCCCTCACTCCCGCGGGCCAGCAACTCGCCCAATCCACCACGGACGGTTCGCTCAAATCCATCGCCCGCCTCACCGACGCCAGCCGAACGGTAGACCAGGTCGTCGACGACTCGGGCCTCTCGCGCTTCGCCGCGTGCAAGGCCCTGTACGAGCTGCTGACCAAGAAGGGCGTCCGCCAGGTCTCGCAGGACGAACTTGTCGCGATGGGGAAGAAACTTTCCTCCCAGAACCAGCGCGACCGCGCCATCAAGATCCTCACGTGCGCCGTCGACCTCGATCACGAAAACCTGGTCCCTCAGCAGGAACTCGCCCTCGTCCTCCGGCAGGCCGGGCTGAACGAAGAAGCGTTTGTCTACTACGCCGAAATGGGGCGAATCTGGGAGTCCCGCGGCAGACTGCAGGAAGCGCTTCAGTGTTTCCGCCAGGCCTCCGAGTGCCGGCCCACGGACGCGCAGGTGTCCTACTCGATTTTCAAGATCCTCTCGACGCTGAAAGCTTCGGGAGAAGCGGTGAAAATCGGGGAGCAGGTCTTCCCTGCCCTCAGCGCTTCCGGCGACAGGCAGGCGGCGCGCGCGGTTGGCGAGGCGCTCGTGCTCTGGAAGCCCACGGACGTCGATCTTCGGCTCCGAATCGCCGCCCTCTGCCAGGATCTCGGCGATGCTGAAGCCTGTGCCCGGCACTTGACGGCGGCGATCGACCACCTCCCCCCGGACAGCTCCGACATCGACGCCCTTGCGCGAAAGGTCCTCGCGGTTCTCCCCACGCGCACCGACATCCGCTTCAAAATCGAACGCATCTATTCGCAGCGGCGAGCCACGCGGAAAAAGCAGCTCACACGGATGGCCGTCGCGGGCGGCGGCGCGCTGGTCCTCCTCGTCATCCTGATTTTCGCCTGGTACGAAATCCAGGCACGGCGTGCGTGGAGCGACATCCAGTCGGAGGCGGACGCGTTCCTGGTGGAGCGGAAGTGGGACCAGGCTCGGGAGAAGTACAAGGAGATCAAGAACCGCTTTTCGTGGAGCCTGATCGCCGGCGAGGCCGACGGGAAGATTTCCGAGCTCGACCGGATTCGCGCGGCGACGGAGGACCAGGCCCGGAGGGACGAGGACGAACAGCGCGCGAAGGAGCGGGAGGCGGAGAAGGAGCAGCGCGGGAAGATGGATGACGCGCGGAAACTGGCGGAAGGGCCGGCGCCGGACATGCCGAAAGCGCTGGGGCTTTACCAGTCGGTGCTGGTGTGGGCGAAAGCGCACAAGAACCAGGCACTTCAGGACGAAGCCGCGGCGGCTGCGAAACGCCTGGAGGAGATTCTGCAGAAGGGGTCTGAGCTGCAGAAGCAGGTGGAAGAGATGCTGAAGAACGGGAAAGTAGAGCTGGCGCATTCCCTGGTGAGGGAGCTGGTGCAGAAGGCGCCGAAGTCGCCGCAGGCGGTCGCCGCGAGAATGCCGTACGAGATCCGGACGGTGCCCGCGGGGGCGCAGATTTTCGCGGGCACGCAGCTGCTCGGGACATCGCCCGTGGTGGTGCAGGTGTCGGCGGACGGGCCGGTTGCGGTGACTCTTCGGCTGCGCACGTTTGTGGATCTTCCGGTGACGTTGACCCCGGGGGCGTGGCTGGTGACGGTGGAGTTGTCGAAAGAAAGGCTCTGGCGGAACCTCCTTGGGGGCGCGGTCGAGACGACGCCGTGCGTCGAGGGTGGGCAGGCGGTTGTCGGCGCCATGGACCGGCACGTGTACGCGATCGACATCTCGAACCCGAGCGCTTCTCCGTGGCCTCCGTTTGCGGCAGGCAACGCCGGCCAGATCCAATCCTCTCCCGTAGTGCGCGACGGACGGATTTTCTTCGGCGCGAACGACAACCTGGTGTACTGCCTGGACGAGAAGTCGGGCAAGCCGTTCTGGAAGCAGCCGACCGGGGGTCCGGTGAAGGGAACGCCCTCGTTTTCGCCGGACGGCGGGCTGGTTCTCGTGGGTTCCAATGACGGGAAGCTCTGGGCGTTTCAGACGGCAGGGGGGGACGTGGCGTGGACTGCGGCGGCGGGCGGGAAGCCGGTGAGGAGCCGGGCCCTGTGCATCAAGGACCGCGCCGTGTTTGGAGGGGACGACGGGAAGGTCCGGGCGGTGGATTTGAGGGACGGGAAGGAAAAGTGGAGCTACCCCGCCGGATCACCGGTCGGAGGAGTCATTGCGACCTGGAATAACCGGGTCATTGCCGGGTCGGAGGATGGCTCGCTTCACGTGCTCGGTCTTGACGGCCAACTTGAACGGAAGTACGGTGGTTACAAGAAGATAGATGGAGGGGTGTGCATCAGCGGCGACGTGGCGTATTTCGGCGCCGCGAGTTCCCTGTACGCCATCGACCTGGGCAAACAGAAGGAAGCCTGGGATTCGCCGTTCCTGGGCTGCAAGAAGGACATCCGGGGAACGCCGCTTGTGGGGGACGAAACGGTGTATTTTGGCGCAGAGGACGGGGTCCTGTATGCCGTGGACCAGAAGTCCGGCAATCTGCGCTGGAAGCACGCCACCGACGGCCCCATTTTCGGCTCCCCTGCCTTCGCACAGGATGCCGCCGGACGCGCGCTGATCCTCGTCGGCTCTTCCGACAAGTACGTTTACGCACTGGAGCGTTGAACATGGGTTGGTTCTCCTGGCTGCCGTGGAACAAGCGTCGCGACCTCGAAAAACTCGAGGCCGAGGCGCGGCGCAACACGTCACCCGCCACGCTCTCGACCCTCGCCGAGAAGTACTACCAGAGCGGCGAATACAACAATGCCGTCGAATGCGTCCGCCGGGCGGTCGAGCGATTTCCCGATTCGCCCAAGGTCAAGGAGATCCACGCGCAGATCATGCGGCTGCACAACCAGCAGACGCTCGCCAAGCTCCAGAAGGAAATCGAGACGCGGCCGAAAGCAGAGACTTACGCCCGCCTCGCCGACCTGTACTACCGCGACATGAACGACCTCAACCGCGCCCTCGAACTCGCCAACGAGGGCCTCGAGAAATTCCCCGAAAGCGAGGATCTCCACCTCCTCACCGGGCTCATCCGGTTCGTCCGCTACCAGGCCGACCGCCTCTCCCAGGACGGCCTCAAGTGCATCGAACACCTCGAGTCCGCCTCGCGCGCCAATCCCATGAACTACAAGGCCTGCGCCATGCTCGCCCGGATGTTCACCGAAGTCGGCGCCTTCGATCGCGCGGGAACTCAGCTCAACAACATCCTTCGATTCGCCCCCGATGACGAAAAAGCCCGGCGCCTCGTCGACAAGCTCCAGGGCAAGGAGCCACTCGGCACCGACATCGAAGAGCTCTTCAAGAACGTCCAGCTCGGCGGCACGAACGAGGAATGCCGCGACCTGGCGAACATCTTCCCCATCGAATACAACAAGGGCCAGGCCGCCCCGGCCCGTCTCGACCCCCAGCTCGCCGCTTCTCACGTCGCCGACTTCAAGCGCGTCGAAGGCGCGAAAGCCGCGATGGTCATGGACGAAAGCGGAAAGGTCGTCGGCAGCTTCGCGGCGAGCGGATCGAGCGCGGAGCTGGCGGAGATGATCTGGAACATCTATACCGGAAGCGAAGACTCGGCGCGAAGGATGGACATCGGCTCGTTCAAGCGCGGGATTCTGGAAGCGCCCGGGATGCGGCTTCACATGGTCGAGGCGGGCGGCCACCTGATTGCCGTGGTGACGACCAAGACGACTCGTGACGAGGTTGTGCGGACGGCCCTGAACTCATACATCGACACGGTCCTGAAGGCGTAAGGGTTCGAGACTTTCGTGATGTCCCCGCTTGAACGCATGCTACACTTCGCGTCAACTCCGCCGGAGAGGCGACATGAACGAGATCCTCAGCGAGCTGAACCAGGAAGTCGGCGTCAAAGGCTCCATGGTCGTCACCCAGGACGGGATCGTCGTGGCCACTGAACTCGGCCCCGGTCTCTCCGCAGACGTGGTTGCAGCCGTCGCTTCCGGCGCCATTCAGTCGATCAATCAGAACCTGAACAAGCTCGGCCAGCCGAATCTCTCCAAGTTCGTGCTGGAAGCGGGCTTCGGAAAGATCGTGTTCATCGACATCGGAATCGCGTACCTCGTCGTCATCCTTGACCAGCGAATCAACATGGACGTGACCCTGATCGCCATTTCCGCCGCGGCGTACCGCATTCGGCAGATGGGGCAGATTCGGGCGTAGGAGACCCCGGCTCATCATGGTTCAGATCAACTTCGCCCGACGTGAAGTCAACTGCAAGATCGTCTATTACGGCCCTGGGCTCTCGGGGAAGACCACGAACCTCGAGATCGTCCACCAGAAGGCGCCCACCGGGTCGAAAGGCAAGATGACGTCGATCGCCACCGAAGGCGACCGGACGCTCTTCTTCGATTTCCTCCCCCTCGACCTCGGCGAAGTCGCCGGCATGCGCACCAAGTTTCAGCTGTATACGGTGCCGGGGCAGGTCTACTACAACTCGACGCGCAAACTCGTTCTGCAGGGCGCGGACGGCGTCGTGTTCGTCGCGGACTCGAACCCGGCCAAAATGGTTGAGAACCTGGAGTCGCTCAACAACCTGGTCGAAAACATGATCGCCCACGGAATGGATCCCTTCGAGACGCCCTTCGTGCTGCAGTACAACAAGCGCGATTTGCCGGGCGCCCTGTCGGTGGACGACCTGAACACGAAGATGAACAAGTGGAAGCTGCCGACGTACGAAGCGGTGGCCGTGAAAGGTGAAGGGGTGCTGGCGACGTTGAAGGGAATTTCGAAGCTGGTGCTGGAGAGGCTCAACCGGGACTACGTGAAGTCGGCGACGGCTTCGACGGCGCCGCTGATCAAGGGTGGGACGCCGTCGATGGGAACGCCCGTTTCGGGAGGTGCGGCGCCCGCCGCGCCGCGTCCGGGGCAGCCTCAGCCGGCAGCGCGTCCGCCCCAGCCTGTGGCGCGGCCGCCTCAAGCGCAGCCCGCTGCCCGCGCACCGCAACCGGCGGCCCGTCCGCCGCAACCGGCTGCCCGTCCGCCGCAACCCCAATTCACGCCGCAGCAGAGACCCGCGGCTCCTCCTCCCCCTGCCCACGCTCCCCCGCCGCCCGCGCCCGCCAAGAGCGAGGGGTGCTTCGGCATGATCCTGGTGGCCGCAACGACGGCGATGCTCGCGGCCGCCTGCCTGGTGGCGGCCGTCCTGTCCGGAACGAATTGAGAGATCAGCGCACGCCCCGCGTGATAGAATCCGGTTCAGACATCCCTCACACCACGACGACAGGAGCGGTTCATGCGTGAAGCTGACGAAAGACTCAGAAACTCACGCCTTGTCTTCTACAAGGAAGACATCGACAAGATCGACAAGATGCTGGAGGAAATGCTCCGGCTGTCGAAGGCGAAGTGCGCGCTCCTGATCGACAAGGACGGCCACCTGGTGACGAAGTCGGGTGGCAGTTCCTCGTACGACACCGACACGATTGCGGCGCTGGTCGCAGGATCGTTCGCGGCGACGAAGGAAATGGCGCGCATCCTGGGCGAAGAGGAATTCAGCGTGCTGTTTCACCAGGGGAAGAAGGACAACATCCATCTGACGCTGGTCGGAAACCGGACGTTGCTGGCGATCATCTTCGACGACAAGACGACGGTCGGAATGGTGCGGCTGTACTCGAACGAAGTGACGAAGAAGATGGTGACGGTGTTCACGGACGCGAGCAAGAAGACCGGGCCGAAGCAGGCGATGGACACCGGGTATTCCAGCGCGGCGCAGAACAAGGTGGACGAGTTCTTCAAGGACTAGGTCATCGGCGATTCAAGCCCCGGGAGAGAAGATCTCCCGGGGCTTTTTTTTGACACGGCCGGCCTTAGAGTTCCAGCCGGCGGATCGAACGCAGCCCCATCGTCAGCGGGACGCCGCCCGCGAGCAGGGAAAAGGCCAGCAGTGAACCCGCGCCGGCCGCCAGCCCGCTCCGCCAGTTCGCGGCCTCCAGGCCTTCCACCACCATGCCTCGCCCGAAGTACGCGGTGATGGCCATCATCGTCGAGACGAACGCCAGGGAGAGGATGAGGTTCAGCGTCCCGCCGAAGCCGGAGACGATCTTGGAAGGGTTGTCTTCGCGAAAATTCGGAAAAACGGCGCCGAGCCCGACCGAGAGTCCGCTCAAGCCGAAGCAGATTGCCACGGTCGCGACGGCCTGAAGCGCGATGGTGGGTCCCGGGACCTGCAGCATGGCGGAAGAGGTCAGAATCAGGGATTCCGAAACCAGGAGGGAGCCGACGAACGAGAACAGGAATTTTCCAGCGACGACCATCGAACGCGAGGTGGGCGCCACGCCCAGCAGCCAGAAGCGCTTCCCCTCCAGCGAAAGCTGCGGGAAAACGAACCGTGTCGTGAACGTCGAGAGGGTGAGCGATGTTGCGCAGAGGTTGAGGAGGGCGATGAGCGCTTTCCACGCCCCAATCTTGACGTGGTACGCGAAGCTGCGGAGGTTGAGGAAATAGACCGCGAGGAGTCCGAAGAAGATGAGGAACTGGGACCACTGCACGGGGTCGCGCACGAACGAGCGCAGGTCCTTCAGCACGAGAATGCGCAGCCGCGCCGGAAGGAACACAAAGACCGCGTTCCATGCCGCTTCGCGGGCCCGGGATTCCGGGAAGCGCCGGGTGCGGTCTGACGCCTGGGCGGCGCACCAGGACTCGAAGAACCATCGGCGCGAAAGGACGTAGCCGATGCGCGTGAAGAAGAGGGCGTTGGCGAAGATGGCGAGGCCGTAGAGAAGGACGTCCCAGCGCGCTTTCGCGGCGACCTCGGACAGCCCGGAGCGGACTTCAACCGCAAACATGGCCTGGTCCGGGGCGGAGGAGAGCCCGGATGCCCTTGAAGACAGGGCGAGTGCGGAGACCCCGTCGGCAACCCAGAACGAGGGGCACAGGGGGCTCTGCGCGAGTTCGAGATTCGAAAGGACGGAGCGCATCCACTGCGGCGAAAGCGGGGACGCCGACCCGCGAATCGAGAGGATCTGGTAGATGAGGAAAAGCGCGATCCCGAGAAGACCTCCGCCGGCGATGACGAGGATCCTGCGGCGAAAGCGCGACACGTACCGGGCAATCAGAAGCGCAGAGATGTTGCCGAGCGCGGCAGGGATGAAAATGAACATCCCGATCAGGACGGCGGAGCCCGCATAGAACGAGAGACCGAGCCCCATGGTCCGCCCGAATGCCACGATCAGAGGCGTGCCCAGGAACAGAAACGCCCAGGAGGAAAACCACAGCGTCTCGATGAACTTGTACCCAAAGAGGTGCTCTTCGCGCACGGGCGACGCCATGAGAAAGGCGGTCTCGGCAGACCTGAAGAGCGACGTCCAAGAGATGATCGCGTTCGAGAACACGAGCATCAGCCCGAGGAAGAAAAAGAAGATCGCGAGAAGGAACCGTGTCAACTCGTACGCGGACTCCTGCTGGGCGGACAGGAACGTGAACGCCTCGTCGAACAGGAGGAAGAGGCCGAACCAGAACGCGAGACCGAACGCCGTGACCACGCCGATTTTGAACCAGGATCGATCCCCGCGCGTAAGCCTGTTCCGAAGATCGGTCAGGCGGAGCCAGAGGAGCAACCGTGGATGGCTGGCAGGAGCGCCCGTCATTTGCGCTTCGCCTCCTCCGCCTCGACGATCCGGAAGAAAATGTCCTCCAGGTTCTCGGGAGTGCCGGCTTTCGCGCGCAATTCATCCATCGTTCCGAGGGCGACGAGCCTTCCGTGATTCAGGATGCCTATGCGGTCGGCCGTCTGCTCCGCAACCGAAAGCACGTGCGTCGACATGAAAATGGTCGTTCCGCTGGAAGCCTGCTCGCGCAGGATTCCCTTCACCAGACGCCCGGTCTGCGGGTCAAGTCCGACCAGCGGCTCGTCGAGAAGGACGACCTTCGGCTTGTGCAGCAGCGTTGAGGCGAGGGCGACGCGCTGCTTCATGCCGTGCGAATAAGTCTCGGTCAGCTCGTCGATCCAGTCCGCCATGTCGAAGAGGGCGACGAACCGTTCGATGTCGGGGCGCGCGGAGGCTACATCGATCCCGTAGAGCCCTGCGACGAAGCGAAGAAACTCCCTGCCGGAGAGTTTGTCGTACAGGTAAGGCTGGTCGGGGACGTACGCCAGAAGGCGCTTCGCGCCGATCGGGTCGACGTTGATGTCGATGCCGCCGACGAGGATCCGCCCTTCGCCAGGCCGCAGGAGCCCTGCGGCCAGCTTGAGCGTGGTGGTCTTCCCTGCCCCGTTCGGCCCGAGAAAGGCGAAAAACTCGCCGCGCGCGACGGAAAGGTTGAGCGGGTGCACGGCGACCTTGGAACCGAAGCGGCGGCCCGCGCCCTCAAAGGAGATCATTTCGCGGACCCCGAGACGGGCTCGCGGCGCATGAGGAGCGGCCAACCCGAACCGAAGGGAACGCGCTCTTGCAGGATCTTCCCGGCTTCGTCGACCCACGCGAGAGCTTCGTAGCGGTCGCCGCGAAGCGACACGACGAACGCGGAGCGCTTCTCCCCCATGACCTGGATTTCCTCCATCCGCTCGACGCGGGCCACCAGCGGTTTGCGCTTCAGCTCCGAGCCAAAAACAATGGAGAGCGGATCAATGCGGTGAACGGTCCATTCCCTGCCGATTCGAAGGCCTGATGGCGGGTGGATCGGGGTCAGCCCGGTTGCGAGCGCCATTGCACTGTCGAACTCGATGGAACGCTCCTCGGGTTCGGGTCGAAATGGGGTTTTGATCCTGATCCCGAGGTGCGTCTTGTCGCGCACGACGCCGTTCATTTCGAAGTTGCCGATCCCGGTCCTGATGACGACGTCATAGGTCTTCACGTGATAGCGCGCATCGAGGAGCGTGGTCGTGGTGATCGTGAGTTCCGAGCCTATGGCCTGCCCGAGCGCCGACAGGTCGATGGTGGTCTCGTCCTGGATCGAGAACGCGGTGTCCTCCGGACGTTGCGCCTGCCACGGCGAAACGGTCGTCCGGCTCGTGCCGATGCGCGTTTCGCCCTTCTGGCCCTGGAGGAAAATGCCCATCTGGTAATCCTCCTCCTCGAGGTGTTGAAGTCCCTCAGGATAGGTCGGGTACCAGATCTGGAGCATGGACGGCAGAACCTTGTCGCGGAACAGAAGCGCCATGACGAGCGCCCAGAAAGCGACGATGGTCCAGGTCCAGAGCCGTGTCATGGGGCGGCCTTTTCCGCGGCCGGGGCCGCGGACTTCACTTTCGGGAAGAACAGCTTTCGGAAGAGCCTGAACAGCCACGGAGCGAGCACCATCGAAACGCCGGTCCAGAAGCAGAACGCGCCGAGGCCGTCGTGAAGGAGCGCCGGGAATCCCCTCACGGACCACTGGTTACCGCCCTGCCCCCGGATCATGATGTCCTTCGCGACGAAGAGGATCGCGAACGCGAAGTGCCGGAGATTTCGTGGTATCTCGCGGTTGTGATGAAGCGCCTCGAGGGAGAAGGCGCCGCGAACGTGGGGGTATTTCGGAAAGAGCGACGGGATGTAGCGCGGGACCTTGTCGAGGTAGTCCTGGTAGGCCTGCCCGTGGATGCCGAGCAGTTCCTTCTCTTCAGATTTCGTGCGCGGGTGGAGGACGAACCCGTAGAACCCGATGAACCACGCGATCGGGACCCAGGGGTTCCAGGCGATGACGCAGAAACCGGCATCGGTGAAAACATTGGAGAGGTAGAAGGGGTTGCGAACCCAGCGATAGGGGCCGGCGATCGTGAGGACTTCGGTCTTGATGAGAGTCCCCGCGGCGACGAAGTGCAGGACCTGGCCGAGGAAGATGAGGATGCTGCCGGCGATGAGGGAGTAAGGGGTCGGGTCGCCGACGATGAAAAGGACGAGGATGAGGATGCGACGGAGAAACGTCCGCATCTTGGGGAACTGGAACGATCGGCGATCAGGCAAGGAGAGCGGCTCCGGTGCTGCGGGAAGAGCGGAGATTAGCAGCGGCGCGCGGGGCGGGCAACGAGCCGATACAGGAGAGCCCACGGCTGTTCTCCCGAAGGGGTTTATCCGCGGCCTTTTCCGCGACATTCGCCTTCATCCGCGAATTCATTTCCTCTACTAAACTGATGCCGCCGGGCCGCACCGAATCACCGTGATTCCACGAACAGCCCGTCATCCCAAAACGGATGCCGCTTCCCCTCGACGCTTTTTACACGGCCCTGGCCGCCACCGTCGGCTCGGCGCTCCCATTGCCAAAGGCGCTGGCGTCCGCCGGCCGGCCCGACCTGGCCCCGCTCGCCGACGGGCGGCCGCTCGCGGACATCCTGGCGGCAGGCGGCATCCCGGAGCTCGACGTGGCGACCGTGCGGGCGGCGGAAACGACGGGGCGCCTTGAGGCGGCGCTGAAAGGATTGGCGCGCCGGGCGCGAGAGGCGTTGATCCTGAAGCGGCGGCTGCGGGCCATCCTTATTTACCCGCTGATCGTCATGCACGGCATGGTGATCGCACCCTGGGTGATCCAGTGGATTTTCGCGACCGCGTCGGTCGCCTTGCTCCTCTATAACCTCGCAGGAATCTGGGTCCTCTTCTTCATCGTCCGCGCCATCCTCTCCAGCCGCATCGCCGAGAGCCTTCCCGTCGCCGGTCCAATCCGCCGCGATGTCGCCTGCGCCCGCTTCTGCGACGCCCTCGCCGGCGCGCTCGACGCGGCCTTGCCAATGAAGCGCGCAATCGAGCTTGCCGCCGATGCGGCGGGTGGACCGACCGGCGTCCGCGCGCGCGCCGCCGCGGCCGGTGACGTGAACCGGCCGCTGGTCGAAACGCTGGCGCCGGTGCTGCCTCTCTTCAGCATCGAAATGCTGCGAGCCGGTGAAGAGGCGGGGAGCATCGACAAGGCGCTCGCCAAGCTCGCGCAGCGGCACTTCGAGGACGCAGTTCACGCGCTCAACAAGCTGGTGGCGGTGCTGCCGCTGATCCTGTTCTTCGTCACGCTCGCGTGTTTCGTGCTGCAGCTCGCGGCGATCGGCGGACCGGTCTTCCATCCGCCCGCGCCCTGACGGCTCTACTTTGCGAGCAGGTGCGCGACGGCTGCGCGCGTCCCGGCCGCGTCGAAGAACCGGCCTGGGCACCGCACCCCGCGCTTTTTCTCGCTTTCCGCGCAGACCTCGCTCGAAGGGATCAGCCGCTCCTTGCACAGCCGCGCGCAGAGCGCTTCAAGGGCGGACTGCTGCTTCCGAGTCGGCTTCTCGCGGTCGATCTGCCCGATGAGGCAGATTTCGATGACCTCGCGGTTCAGCCCTGGCTGCTGCGCGGCCCAGCGGGGCCCTTCTTCGACTTGCCCGTCCGCAGACTCCGTCCCGTTTCCGATCACAAAATGAAAGGGAGCGCCGCCGCGGGCCGCGTGCGCCGCTTCGAGGGACTTGAGCGATCCTCTGGGCGCGCCGCTGGAATGCACCCAGATTCCGGCCCAGGACCGGGTGTGGGCGACATCGGCGGTAGTGGCAGGAGGTGCGACGGGGTAGGGCATGGCGTCGTTGTGAAACACGACGACGACGGCGAGGAGCGTGGCCGTGATGAGCGTGACGAGGAGGAAGTCGAAGAGACGCATGTGCTTCCAATTTCGGCGCGGGAGGGCATCCGGCTGAAGTGCCGGTCAGGACCATTCCATCGACATCCGGTGTTCCTCAGGGCCGGACGGCGTTGATCTGCTGGAACATTCCGTACCGGTCGAACTCGTTCCAGGCCTCGACGATGCGCCCGTCGACGATCCGCGATATGCCGATAGCGGTGACGAGGATGGGCCTGTTGGAAGCCGGCATCCCCAGGGCATGACCGGTGTGCGTCCCGCGGAAGGTAATCCGCCAGGCCACGCGGTCGCCCTCTTCGATCAGGTCCTCGACCGTGATCAGCATGTCGGGATAGGTGGAGCAGAAAATCGCGTGGAACTGCTTGAAGTGCGGAACGCCTCCCGGGGTGGGACCTCCTTCGGCCAGGCCGTGAATGATGCAGTCCGGCGTGGTGAGCCGGTCGATGGCGGAGGGATCTTTACGATTCCAGACATCGTAGAACCACTGTCGAATGACATCTTTGGCGCACGGGACCATGCGAGCCTCCCTCGATGAATAGCGAATGGGCGATTCTACACTGCGGCCAAGTCCGATGCGATTCTGGCATCGGTCGCGTCTTGCCAACCCGGATGAGCGCGCTATTTGTGCCCGCCGTGATCCTTTCCGGGTTCGCCGTCCTTCTCTTTCTTCGCTTCGCTGACCTTCCAGGTCATCGTCCCCTCGGGGGCCTTGTACCAGCCCGGGTCCTCCCAGGTCGTAATCCCGTCGCGGACTTTCACGATCGTGAACATTCCGCCCATCCCGATGTTTCCGTAGAGGGCTTTGCCCATCATCATCGGAAGGGTGTTTTCGGGTCCGGGCATCGTCATGTCCTGCATATCGGCCATTCCCTTTTCGCCCATGGCCATGTATCCGGGAAGAAGCTTGCGGATCCGGCCTTCGAGTCCGCGCTGGTCCACGCCGAGCATGTTGGGAACGTGATGTCCCATGGCGTTCATGGCGTGGTGCGACTTGTGACAGTGCATGATCCAGTCCCCGGGAGCGTCCGCGACAAATTCGAAATCGCGCGTCGCGCCGACGGAGATGAGCGAAGTGGTTTCAGGGAACTGCGCGGAGAGGGGAATGGGTCCGCCGTCGGTCCCCGTTGCGCGGAAATTGAATCCGTGAAGGTGGATCGGGTGCTCGTCCATGCTGAGATTGCCGAGACGGATGCGGACGCGCTGTCCCGTGCGCACGACGAGCGGCGCCGTGCCCGGGTACGCCTTGCTGTTGAACGTGAACGTGTTGAAGTCGAGCATGACGGCCGGGTCGGGGCGGTAGGTTCCCGGCTCGATCGCCCACATGTGAAGCATGATGGCGAAATCGCGGTCCACCTTGTGGGCGGGCGGGTTCTTCGGATGGACAATCAACAGGCCCATCATCCCCACGGCCATCTGCGTCATTTCATCGACATGGGGGTGATACATGAGCGTGCCGTGCTGCTTGAGCGTGTATTCGTATGCCCAGGTTTCGCCCGGCTCGATGAAGGGCTGGTTCAGGCCTCCGACTCCGTCCATCCCGTTCGGAAGCAGGACGCCGTGCCAGTGGATCGTCGTCGCTTCCGGCAGCCGGTTCTCGACCAGGATGCGGATCCTGTCGCCCTCTACGCACTCGATCGTGGGCCCGGGCGTGCGGCCGTTGTAACCCCAGCACTTCGCCTTGAATCCCGGCGCAAATTCGTGGTCCACCGGCTCGGCGATCAAATGGAATTCTTTCACGCCGCCTTTCAACGTGAAGGGCAGCGTTGCGCCGTTCGGAGTATCGACGGGCGTGTACCCGCCCGCGTCCGGCGGATCCTCGGCCCGCGCCGTCCCCTTCATCAGCAGTCCCGCTCCCGCCAGTGCGGCTCCGCCCGTCATCAGAAGCTCTCGTCTCGTCAGCATTGGATTTCTCCGTTACCTGGCAGGTTCAGGAAGTCGTCCGCCCACGGCACGCTCCAGCTCCGTCCTCGCGATCCAGTAATCGCGAACGAGTTCGATGGACTCCTCGTACGCCTCGTACTCCGCTTCCCTCGCCCGCAGGACCTCCGCAATTCCGATGAGCATGAAGTTGTATTCCTTCAGCGAGAGATCCACGATTCGCTCGCGAAGCGGAATGACGACCTTCTGCTGGTGCTCGGCCAGCCTCCGGGTGGACACCAGCCGGTTCCTGGCCGTGCGCGTTTCGGCGCGGATCCGGACCGCAAGATCGCGATCGAGCGACTCACGCCGGCGAAGTTCGGCTTCGAGCGCGAAGATGACGGCCTGCTGGCGGTCGAAGATGGGAAGCGACAACGCCAGGGAGGGCCCGACCAGCCATCCGACCTCCGGCTCGGGCTCTCGATGCACTCCCGCTCCCAGCTCAATCGTCCCGAACCAGCGGAAGGCCTTTACGAGCTGGAGACGGCTGGCGGAGGCGTCGCGCTCCCGAATCGCCGCGGCGAGGTCGAGACGGCGCGCGATTGCGAGCGACTCGAGCCCGGCCAACGGGATTTCTCCCGCGGGAAGTTCGGGAAGTTTCTTCGGAGCTGTCCACGACACCTGCGCTCCCCACGCCCCCAGGAGAACCGTCAGCCTTTCGCGCGCTTCCAGCACTTCGTTCTCGGCCTTGCTCCAGGCCCGCTTTGCGCTCTCCGCCTCGTCCGTCTCCCGCGCCACGGCCAGCTCGCTCAGATTCCCCGCGTCCTTGAGGCGCTTTGCGAGGTCCGCGCGGGCCTCGGCAGCGGCGGCAATCGCATGGTGGACCTCGGCGGTCTGCTGGGCCGCGACGACCTCGAACCAGGCCGCCTTCGTGCGCGCCGCCACGTCCACGACGTCATCGGAGACGCGAAGTTTCACGCGCTCGAATTCGTGCGACGCCAGTTCCCTCCGCGCCGGGAACATGAGCAGGTCGAGAAATTCCTGCACGATTTCGAATTCGAGGCCTGTGTTGATGCCGGATCTTGTCGGAAAGTGAGCGCCGGCCATCAGCGTCGGGTTCTTCAGGATGCCCGCCTGGACCAGGTCGGCCTGCGCGACGCCAAGATCTTCGTACTGGGCCTGGAGGCCGGGATTATTGAAGAGCGCAATCTGCACGGCGGTTTCCGGGGTCAACTCTTCCCGGAACAGATTCTCGAGCGTCCGCCGGACTTCGTCGTCCTCGGGTCCGCCGCGGAACCAGTGGACTTTCTTCCCGGTCCGCTCCTCGGCCGGCTTGCGGACATCCTCGAACCCGGCGTCCTCAGGCACCGCGCATCCGGCGAGGACCAGCCCCGCCATCGCCAGCAGTTTCGTTTTCATTTGTGGTCGTGCTCCCCGACCTTGCCGGGCGCCAGGTCCATCCCGCACTTGGGGCAGGTTCCCGCCTTGTCGCTCGTCACTTCCGGATGCATCGGGCAACTCCAGGTCACGCCCTCCGGCGCCTTCGGCCCTTCGAGCGGTTCCACGGGCCCCGCAAGCCGGTCGGGCGGCGGCGACCACGGTGTTTCTGCCGCAGCCGCGTCGGCAGGATGGGCAGGCCCCGGGACCGGATCACCCCCTCCGGCGCACCCGCCCAGAACGGCCAGCGCGAACGGCATAAGGCGTTTCATCGTGAGTCCTCGAGAGGGATTCTGCGGGCAGCTCAACCAGCGCGCCGGCGGAACGGATGCCGGCCGCGACACGGGGAACCCGGCGTCTCTAGACCAGAAGCATCCGGTGCAGGATGTGAAGCGGCACGTCGCTCGCGCGATCGGGCGGTTCGCGCCCGCGGGCGGAGCGGAGAAGTGCCGTCGTCTCCGGCGCCGTAATCGGCACCTCGTGCGCGAAGGCGGGCGGCGCGTCAATACCGCCAGCCTGGTCGTCCACCAGCGCCAGGGTGGGCCCATCGACGCAGCAGCACGACTGCGGGACGGGCGCCTGGGCCGGCGCCCGCTTCTGGCAGCATGAATGCGCCGGTTTCGGTTTTCGCGATGCCGTAAGCGTCATGGAGGCGAAGCACGCCGATGCGGCGAGGTGCCCCGCGAAGAAAACCGCGGCCGCCAGCATCGTCGTCATCCTGCGCTTCATCGCGTCACCTTACAAGACCGGGATCCGGCGCTCAATCGCGAATGCGTCACGCGGTACGCCGCCTCTTCCAACAGAGGAGCCGCCCGCCGCATTCCCTCCTTCGCCGATCTTGCGACCGCCACGACGCCAGGAGTGCGGATGATCACCTGCCCGCACAGCGCCACGCAGGGGACTCCGGCCCTTCGCGCATGCCGCATCACCGCCCAGGGCGCCTTACCCTCGCGCGTCGTGGAATCCCAGCGCCCCTCGCCGGTCAGAACCAGGCTGGTTTGACGCAGTGCGTCATCCAGACGAAGAGCCTCCAGCACGAATTCCCCGCCGAGCCTGAGCTCGCCGCCCAGGAGAACCATGGCCCAGCCGATTCCGCCCGCCGCGCCGGAACCTGGCACGCGTGCCGCGCGGCGCCCGCCGGCCATGGCCTGCGACAGGCGGAGGAACTCCCGCGTCAGCCACCGCGTCTGTTCGGGCGTCGCTCCCTTCTGCGGCGCAAATACGCGGGGGGCGTCAAGGAAGCGAGTCTGCACGTCGCACAACCCGATGAATTTCGGAGGACGGCTGAGCGCGGAGATCTTGCCGAGAATCGCCAGCCCGGCGTCAACCGTGGCCGATCCGCCAAGCGCGACCAGCACCCTGCGGGCCCCGTGCCGGGCCGCGTGACCGATCATCTCCGCCACTCCCAGCGAAGTCGCATTCAACGGGTCCCGCCGCTTCGTCCGCGCCAGCCCGACCTGCGCGACCTCGACGATCGCGTCTCTCCCCTTCCGCCGGTACTCCACGCGCATCCGTTCGCCGTGCGGTCCGGTCGCGACCATCCGCACGCGCTTCCCCCCCAGCACCGCGGCCGTGCCGTCCCCGCCGTCGGCGACGGGAAGCAGAACCGGAGTGGCGCCCGCCCGGCGGACTCCCCGCGCCATCGCGTTTGCCGCCTGAAGCGCCGTCAGCGTCCCCTTGAAGGCATTCGGCGCGCAGAGAACTCTCATCGGGGGGATTATGTCGCACGCCCCGCGATCGCGCCCCATCGCGATACACTTCGCGCGTGATCCTCTTCACGCACACGGCCTGCAACGCGCACCGCGCTTCCGGCACGCATCCGGAGTGCCCGGAGCGGCTCGAGTCGGTGGTGAAGGCGATCGGGACGGGGCGCGAGGGATGGAAGTGGGACGATCCGCGGCCGGCGACCTGGGAAGAGCTCCTCGCCGTCCATTCGGCCGGGCATGTGGGGCGGGTGACTTCCGCCGACGAATACGCGCCGGCGATGCTCGACCCGGACACTTACGTCTCCGAAGGATCCGTCCGTGCAGCGCTTCTCGCCGCCGGCGCAGCCCGCGACGCGGCGCGGTCCGCACTCGCGGGAAAGCCGGCCGCCGCGCTCATCCGGCCGCCGGGCCACCACGCCACGCGCGACCGGGCCATGGGTTTCTGCCTCTTCAACAATGTCGCGCTCGCGGCAAAACAGGCGAAGCGGGTCCTGATCGTGGACTGGGACGTGCATCACGGAAACGGGACGCAGGACATTTTCTACGAGGACCCGGACGTGCTGTACTTTTCCACGCACCGGTGGCCGTTCTATCCCGGCACCGGGGCGCGCGCCGAGACGGGAAGCGGGCGCGGGCTCGGGTTTACGATCAACCGGCCGTTCCCCTGGAACACGAGCGCGGCGACGTTCAAGGCGGAATTCGCGGAAGTGATCGAGGGCCCGTGTCGGAAATTCGATCCGGAGCTCGTGCTGATTTCCGCCGGGTTTGACGCGTGGAAGAAGGACCCGATCGGCGGGTTGAATCTCGAGATCGAGGATTTTGCGGAGCTGACGGGAATCGTGAAACGGCTGAAGCGCCCTGTTGCAAGCGTGCTTGAGGGCGGGTACGACCTCGAGGCGCTTCCAAGGTGCGTCCTGGCGCACCTTGAAGCTCTCGAGCCGGATCGGCGCGGCCTGGCGTAAGATCAAACTTCCCCCCGACTGCAGAACAGGAGATCCCGTGATGCTCCCGTCCCGATTCTTCTTTATCGTTTCCGCCGTCGTGCTCCTTGCGATGGCGCTGTCGCCGACCACGGCAGGCGATCCTGCGGCCGAGAAGAAAGACAAGGTCAACGACAAGGTCGAGTTGGCAGCGGGCTGGCTCTACGACGACCTGCCGGCGGCGCTCGCTCGGGCGAAAAAGGAAAACAAGCCGGTCCTTGCCGCGTTCCGGTGAGTGCCGTGAGCGTCGTGCAAGACGTTTGACGGGCAGGTGGCCCGTCTTGAGAGCGGACTCGGGGACCTGGCGAAGGAATTCGTCTGCGTTCGCGTCATCCAGATGCGCGGGATCGACACGTCGGTGTTCCAGTTCGACTACGACCTCACATGGTGCGGGATCTTCCTGAATGCCGACCTCACGATCTACGGGCGCTACGGGTCGCGAAATGCGGGACGGGACAAGTCAGACCAGCTCATGTCGGTGGACGGCCTCAAGGCCGCGATGACCAGGGCGCTCGCCGTCCACAAGGGCTACCCCGCCAACAAGGCCGCGCTCAGGGCGAAAACCGGGAAGCCGTACGCGCAGAAATTTCCCGAGACCATGCCCGCGATCGCGGACCAGTTCAAACAGGACGAGCTGCCGAAGAAGTGCATCCACTGTCACCACGTCTGGCGCGGGATCCGGCGCACGATGATGAACGCGAAGCAGGCGCTCCCCGACACGCTGATCTACCTCTATCCGCTTCCCGACTCCTGGGGAATGCAGATGGAGATTGCCGACGGGACGAAGGTACGCCAGGTCGTGAAGGACTCGATCGCCGACAAGGCCGGGGTGGAGGCGGGGGACGAAATTGAAGCGCTGAACGGGACGCCGATCGTGTCGCTGGCGGACATCCAGTTTTTCCTGCAGAACTGCGGAGACAACGAGAACGTGAAAATCGACGTGCTGCGCGGCGCCGGGAAAAAGACCATGACCGCGAACCTCTGCGGGGACTGGCGAAGGTCCACGGACTTCACCTGGCGCGACTCGGCGTACGACTTGCGCATCGGATTCCAGAGCGACGTGTTGACTGCGGACGAGCGGAAGCTTGCGGGGCTGAAGGACGGCGGGTTGAAGATCAAGCCGATGTATCCGCAGAGCCCCGCGAAAAAAGCGGGGTTCCAGGACGGCGACATCCTCACGAGCGTGGGCGGACAGGCGGTGCCGGCGACCGAAAGGGAATTCCTGGCTCTTCTGCGCCAGAAGTTCCTCGTGGGCCAGAAATTGAAATTCGCCATTCTCCGAGGCGGCAAGAAAGCGGAGATCTCCCTCGATCTGCCGTGATGCAAGTCATTTATACATAAGGAGTTACATCCGCTCTCCATGGACGCCGGTCGCCGATGTAACGCTCCGGCACTCCCTCCGTCCTTCTGGCACGCCTATGATTCGCCCAAAACTCTTCGCTTCCTCTGCCCTCGCAGCTCTCCTCGCCACCCTTGTCGCTTCACGTCTCCCCGCGGGCGACACGCCGGCCGAAAAGCGCGACAAGATCAACGACAACACCGAAATCAACCCCGCGTGGATCTACGACGACCTCCCTTCCGCCGTCGCCAGGGCGAAGCGCGAGAACAAGCCGATTCTCGTCGTCTTCCGGTGAGTGCCCTGAGTCAGCTGTAACAAGTTTGACGCGCAGGTGGCGCGTCTCGGCGACGGGCTCGACGAACTCAGCAAGGGGTTCGTCCTCGTTCGGATCATCCAGATGCGGGGCGTCGACACCGCGATCTTCAATTTCGACTTCGACCTCTCCTGGGCCGGGTTCTTCATCAATGCGGACATGACCGTCTACGGCCGGTACGGGTCGCGCCGGGACGGTGGCGACTCGCTCTTTTCGACGAGCGGACTCAAGGAAGCGATGACGAAAGCGCTCGCCATCCACAAGGGCTACCCGGCCAACCGTCCTTCGCTCGCTTCCAAGAACATCAAAGCCTCGAACCTGGGCAAGATGCCTGAGCAGATGCCCGCGATCGAAGTCCAGTTCCGGAACCCGGACATTCCGCGCAACTGCATCCATTGCCACCACGTCTGGAAAGGCGTGCGCCGCTCTCGCATGTCCGACAAGAAGCCCATCCCGGACAACCTGCTCTGGGTCTACCCGATGCCGGACGCGATCGGCATCACGATCGACGTCGCGGACGGCGCGAAGATCGCCTCGGTCGCGGCGGGGACTCCGGCGGCGAAGGCCGGCGCGCAGGCCGGCGACGTCATTCTCTCGATCAACGGCGCGCCGATGCTGTCGATCGCAGATTTCCAGTTCGTGCTTCATAACTCCCCGGACCAGGCCACGCTCAAGGTCCAGGTCCAGAGGGGCGCAGAGTGCAAGGCTCTCTCGATCGCGATCGCGGGGGACTGGCGCAAAGCCGCGGACTTCACCTGGCGGACCTCCGCCAACGACCTCCGTCTCGGCATGCAGATGGAGTCGCTGACCGATGCCGACCGCAGCGCCGCCGGACTGCGCGCGGGCGGCCTCAAGGTCAGGAACGCGGGACCCAAAGGACCCGCGGGAATGGCCGGTTTCCGGGCAGGGGACGTCATCATCGCACTTAACGGCCAGCCCATGCCGGACAAGGAGACCGATTTCCTCTCCGTGATCCGTCAGAAATTTCTCCCCGGACAGAAGATCAAGCTGACGATCGTGCGCGGCGGGAAAAAGCAGGACATTTCGATGGATGTCCCCTAAGCGCGCGGGGGCGGGCGGCCTGCGGCGTGGAAGGGGGCTCTCGAATCGCTTCGCTCCCTTCAATGTGCGGTTTTCCGGACGCGATCGGGCGAAGCGATTCGAGAGCCCCCTTCCACGCCTTCGGTCGCCCGCCCCCGCGCGCTTAGAAGAGGCTCGAACTTGAGGACCTGCGCACGATGCGATCGGCTAGACGGACGGCCTCCAGCATCGACGTGGCGTCCGCAGTGCCCTTACCCGCTATGTCGAAGGCGGTCCCGTGATCGGGAGAGGTGCGGACGAAGGGCAACCCCAACGTCAGGTTGACGGCCGTTTTCCAGGCGAGCGCTTTCACGGCT
The DNA here is from genome assembly GCA_038060895.1 of Planctomycetota bacterium. GTDB lineage: Bacteria > Planctomycetota > MHYJ01 > WSZJ01 > WSZJ01 > WSZJ01. Next base: position 126,181 of record JBBTCT010000009.1, on the reverse strand, counting down.
ACCAGCCCCTGGTCGTGATACATCGCGACCGCGCCGTCGAAATCGCGCTTTGCGAAGAGCGAATCGGCCGGGTGAGGGCCGGTGGCATTGATATTTTTTTTGCAGGCTTCCTCGATCGCCGGGCCGATGACCTTGATCTCTTCGCGGCCGAAGAGCCCGTTCTCGCCCGCGTGCGGGTTCAGGCCGCACACGGCGATGTGTGGGCGCGGCTTGCCAAACCATTCACGCAACGCCTTGTCCGTTCGCTCGATGGCGGTCAGCACGGCCTCGCGCGTCACCGCCAGGGGGACGCGCTTCAGCGCGACATGAATCGTCGCCAGGCTGACGAACAGGTCGCCGGCCGAGAACGCCATCACCGGCCGCTTGACGGCGCAGACTTTTGCGAAGAACTCTGTGTGCCCCGGAAACGGCTCCCCCGCAAGCTTCAGCGCTTCCTTCGAAATCGGCGCCGTCACGACCGCGTCCGCTTCCCCCGCCAGGCACATTTCCGCGGCCCGGCGAAGCGCCGCAATTGCCGCCGCGCCGCCCTCGGCGCAGGGCCCGCGCCGCTTCGGCAATTTCTCGCACTCAACCCCGATGTCAGCCCCCGGTCCGACGGTGGTCGCGTGGGGAAACGCCTTCTTCGCGGCAGCGACGATCTCAGGGCCGATGCCGAGGGGATCGCCGAGGGTGATAAGGATTCGAGGTGAACGCGGCATGCGAGGTCGAGTCTAAGCCGCGCTTCGTCCGCGTGGAAGAGACCCGCGGTCATGGGATCAGGGTGAGCGCGCGGCGGGTGGACTCGAATGGGGCGGAGTCGGCCTTCAAGATCTCCCGTCCAGGCAACGCTGACCCGGCCGACGCAGCTCGATTCGAGTTCACCCCCCGCGCGCTCAGGCGACAAATTCCATCTTGAACGTCTCGCGCCGGCCGAGGCGCAGCTCGCACGACTTCGCGGGAAGATCCGTAATCGTCATCTTCTCGACCTTCTTCCCGTCCAGAAACGTCCCGTTCGAGCTCAGGTCCTCGATTTCAATCCCGTCAGTCTTGATGAAGCGGATCCGTACGTGCTTCCGCGAAACAGTCAGGAGCCCCTCGTCCTTGTCCCTCTGCTCCGGCTCCATCAGCGAATACGCCCGGCATGACTTCAGCGAAATCTCGCACGAACGGCTCCGGCCGAGCACGACATCCTGCCCCGGCTCGATCGGGAAGGATTCATCCTTCACGATGCCGGCAACGCCCTTCAGCATGATCCGGGGCATGGGCTTGTCCTCGCCAGTTACTCGGTGAATCCCGCCGGAAGATCAAAATTCGACGCGACCTCGTTGACGTCCTCGTGCTCTTCGAGCGCTTCCATCAGGTTCAGAGCCTTCCGCGCCTTCTCCGGGTCCAGCGGGATGCGGTCCTTGGCGAGGCGAGGAACGGCGGCGGAGACAGGTTCGATCTTCCTGGCTTTCAGGGCATTCACGACAGTGCCGAAGTCTCCGGCGGCGCAAGTCACCTCGTAGCCGTCTTCAATGGGCTGCACGTCCTCCGCGCCGATCTCGAGCCCGAGTTCCATCGCCTTGTCGTCGTTCAGCGTCCCCCTGGGAATCAGGATCAGGCCTTTCTTTTCAAACATGTACGCCACGCAATTCCGGTCGCCCATCTTGCCGCCCTTGGACTCGAAGATCTTGCGGATCTCGGAGACCGTGCGGTGAATGTTGTCCGTGAGCGCGTCCGCGATGACCGCGATCCCTCCCGGGCCGTAGCCCTCGTAGGTGACTTCCTCGTAGCTCACGCCCTCGAGCTCGCCCGTTCCCTTCTTGATCGCCTTCTCGACCGTGTCCTTCGGAAGATTGCAGGCCTTGCCTTCTTCCAGCGCGTACGCCAGCTTGAGGTTCATCTTCGGGTCGCCGCCGCCCTTCTTCGCGGCCGCCATGATCAACTTCACGACCTTCGAAAACGCCTTGCCCTTCTTGGCGTCGGTGGCGGCCTTCTTGTGCTTGATCGTCGCCCAATGACTATGGCCTGACATGAAATCCTCCTGTGTGACTCGGCGGGACGGGTGAAGAGATTATACCCGGCGGTGAGACGCGGAAAGGAATCCTCGCGCTCCCTGCGGTGCTAGCGCTTCGACTTGTGCTTCGCCGCGCTTCCGCCGGGACTGGGCCTGGCGGCGACCGGTTTCGGGGGAGGCGGCTTAAGGACGGCCGGCGCGGGGAGTGGCGGCCGGAATGCGGGCCGGATGCCGAAGCGGGCGCCGGGCCGGCCGAAGGCGGATTTTCCTGAGCCGGGTTGACCGGGCCTCGGGGGATGCGCCGACATCGGCGGCTTCGCCGGCTGCGACAACAGCTTTGCGGCCGCTTCTTCCGCCTTCAACGCTGCGGCATCCGCGGCGGCTTTCACCTTTTCGTCGATCGGAGGCGCCAGCTTCGCCGCTTCAGCAGCCGCTTTGCGTGCCTTGCCTTCGGGGCACTGGCTGAAGAGCGGGCAGCGGGGGCAGTGGGGTTCTTTCTCGGTGCAGGTTTCGGTCGCGAAGGCGTCGAGGATGCGGTAGGCGTCGGCGCACTCGCGGGACGTCAGGCCTTCGCTGATTGTTTTTTCGAACTTGGGGAATTCGTGTTTGGCGGCGACGAAGCCGAGGCGGTGGAGGAAGCGGCCGACGGAATCGTCGATGGGGATGCGGCCGTAGCCGAAGGAGCTGAAGAGGTAATCGGCGACGACATAGCCGGGGAGGCCGAGTTTGCGGGCCATGTAGACGCGCGTTTCTTCGGCGTCGTCGCGCGAGAGGTCCTCGAGCTTGAACTTGTGGACGTCCGAGAAGGTGCGTGAGAGGGCGCGAATGACCTGTTCGGCTTTCTGGAGGGGGTTGAGGACGTTGTGAGCGCGGAGGACTTCTCCGATTTCGAGAACGGAGGAGACGCGGACTTCGTTCCAGCCGGCGAACTGGGAACGGAGATCGCGAAGAGCGCCGGCGGCGCGGCGTTCGGGGTTGCGCTGAGCGAGAATGACGTAGATGAGGTGCTCGATCGAGGTCTTGCCGTGCTTGACGGGATTAGGCTTATGGCGGCGCTGAAGTTGTTTGAGGAGGTTGCGGGTGGCCTTTCGGGCCGAAGCCGCGTCCCTTGCGACTTTCGTTGACATAAGCCTAAGCGCACTCCCGAGTTAGAGCAATTTGAGAAGCGCCATTATACGCGGTCCAAATCATATGTCAAGGATTTTGGGAGTGTGGAGAACCCGTTGAAAATAGCCGAAAGCCCTTGCTGGCAAATGAGTTGCAGCTACCGGCGCCAGGGGTCGGTTCCCATATCCAGAACTTGGCCCGCTCCTTCCTGGAAGTCCTTCCCGGCGAGAGTCACCGTATGCTGGGAAACGACGTTCCAGGCTATCCCTGCGGACAGCAGTGAGGCGACCAGGGAAGATCCTCCGTAACTCAAGAATGGCAAAGTAATTCCGGTGATCGGGGCCAAGCCTATGGTCATGCCGACGTTGACGAAAATCTGCGTCGCAAACCCTGCGGACAGCCCCGTCAGGACCAGTCGACTGAAAGGATCCCGCGCCCGGAAAGCCCCATGGACCATCGCCATAAGCAGGATGAGAAACAGCGACAGAACCGCAGAGGCCCCCAGAAATCCCCACTCTTCGCCGATGACCGAGAAGATGAAATCGTTGTGACGCTCGGGAACAAACGACTCGGTTCCCTCCTGCTCGGATTCCGCAAATCCCTTCCCGACCCACCTCCCCGACCCGATCGCCCGCTGCGATTGCAGCAATTGGAATCCCGCATCCTGGCTCATCGCCTGCGGATTCAGGAATGCCTCGAAGCGCTTCTTCTGGTACTCCTTGAACCCGAACTTGTACGCAACAGGAGTCCCGATCAGAACCAGGACCACGCCGATCGCCATGTACCGCTTCCGACACCCCGCCACCCACATCATCGCGACGAACATCGCCGGGAAAATCAAGGCGGTGCCGAGATCTGGCTGCAGGAGGATGATCGCGAAAGGGACCAGCGCAAGCAGGGCGGGCACGGCGAGCCGCGCGATCCGGTCGGGGGTTTTCCGCCACATGAGAAAGCGCGCGAGCGTCAGCACGAAGAACAGCTTCATGAATTCGCTCGGCTGAATCGAAACCGGTCCGAGCACAAACCACGACCGGGCGCCGTTGCGGACGCGGCCCAGGACGAACAGCACGGCCAGCACGCCGAGGCACGACCCGTACAGCGAATACCCGGCGGCGCGGATGCGGTTCGGACGCATGCGCGACACCACGAAGGCCAGCACGGCGCCGATGAAGGCCGCGACGCACTGTTTCCCGAAGAACGACTTCAGCGCGATCGTGGAAGCGGCGTGATAGCCGCCTTCCTTGAGCACCGCCTGAAAATTTCCTTCGGCCGGAAACTTCGGGAACGGCGGCGCCGCTTCGAAGATCGACGTCAGCCCGACCGCGACCAGGAGCATCACGGGCAGAACGATCGGGATCGAGGGAGAAAAGAGGCGGCCGGGGAGCATCATCGCGGCAGCTCCTGACCGGGGGGAGACCTCTGCGGGTCAGGCGCGGGTCCGTCCTGTGTTTCTCCGCTGGAATCGCTCTCGTCGTTCGTCTCGTCGCGCGGCGCGGGGGTCACGTCGTCGTTGGCCGCCGGGCCCGTCGGCTTCAGCACGTCGCCCGGGAGCTCGACCTCGGGCCAGATCGAGTGGAGCAGCCGCGCCGCCGTCTTCGCGGGAATGCCGCTTCCCGCCCCGCCTTCCTCGATCATCACGCAGAAGGCGTATTTCGGTTTGTCGAAGGGCACGTACCCGGCGAACCAGCCGTGGTTCTGCCGGCCGCCCTCGGAGACGCGCTTCGAGTCCGACTGGGCCGTCGAGGTCTTGCCCGCGGCCCTGAACAGTCGGAGGCCACTGTCGTAGGCGGTGCCGACATGCTCCCCCATGGTCACGGCTTCGAGTCCGTTCCGGATCGTGGCCAGCGTCTCGGGCTTGAGGTTGAGCTCTTCGAAGCGCGCCGGTCCATCGAGCCGCATGCGCGGCACAGGGAGTCTCCCGGAAGCCAGTCCCGCCATGAGGCGCGCGGCCTGCAGGGGCGTCACGAGCATTTCGCCCTGGCCGATCGAAACGTTCAGGGTATCGGCGAATCCCCACCTTCCGCGCCCCGTGGCGCGACGCCAGGCGGGCGTGGGAATCTGACCGGCGGTTTCGCCAGGAAGGTCGATGCCGGATTTACGGCCGAGGCCGAAGCGGTTCGCCATTTCGGCGATGGATTCGATCCCCGCGCGATTCCCGGCTTCGAAGAAGAAGCAGTTGCACGATCGCCCCAGCGCTTCGCGCAGGCTGAGACTTCCGCAGCTGCCATGGCATGCGAACTTGTTCGGCCACTTGACGGGGTCGTACCGGCCGCGGCAAAGAAACAGGTCCGCCGCAGTCACCCTTCCGGACTCAAGCCCCGCCGCGCCCGTCATGGTCTTGAAGATCGAGCCGAGCGGGTAGCGGCCGGAGATCGGGCGATTCAGGAGCGGCGCCGTGGCTGCATCGTAAAGAGCGTCCAGCTCCTCTTTCCCCATCGGCGGGATGAGCCAGTTCGCGTCGTACCCGGGCGCGCTCGCAAGGACCAGCACGTCGCCGGTGGCGATGTCCATCAGGACGATCGAGCCCTTGAGGGCGCCCGGAAGCGTGTCGAGCAGTTCCTCGGCCTTGCTCTGAAGCGGCATGTCGAGCGCGAGAGTGACGTCCTTCCCGACGACCGGCGCCACGCGCTCGACGATCCACTCGCGCTTCGTCAGCAGATTCTTGGCCCGCCGTTCGAATCCGCGTTCGCCGCCAAGCACGTCTTCGTACCAGCGTTCGATGCCCGTTCTCCCGACCCAGTCGCCGTAGAAGGCCCCGCGGAACTCGAGCCGTTCGTACTCGGCGTCGCTGATTTTTCCGGCGAGCGCGCGATTCACGCGATCCGGCCAGGTCGTGCGGCGCATACCGGGTTCCTTCGCTTCCGCTTTCTCCTTCCGGAACGCTTGATTGTCTTCCGTCAGGGGGAGCCCCACTTCGATCCGGAACACCCCTGCCCTTTCGAAATCCCGGTACTCCTCTTCACCCATCAAGCCGACGGACCCCACCGCCTGGCAGGATGTCCGTCCCGCCGGATAGACGCGCTTCGTGCGCGCGCGAATCTCAAGCCCGGGGAAGGCGTCTTCATCGATTGCGATTTCGCTCATCTGGTCGTACGACAATCCCTGCCAGAGCCGGTAGGGCTGGCGCCACTCCTGCCGGATGATGTTGCGCCGGTCGCGCGCGCTCACCGGCGGCTTTCCGGGCACGTTGCACCGCGCGTGAGCCGCGCGGTCCGCGGCCTTGAGCGCTCTCACGAGTTTCACGTACATGAGCGCCGGCTCCGGCCGCGGCAGGACTCCCCCCGATCGCAGCATCGCGCCGATCGCTTCCGAGTCGGGCACCACGAGCGTCTTCCCGTCGGCCCCCAGAAGGGTCCGCACCGGATACGCCCGCTCGCGCAGCATCGCCGCGCACTGGCGCTCGTCGAATCCCGCCCCTGCCCCCGTCAGCCCGAGCGCGTCCCTCATGAGCCGGGCGAGCTTCATGTAATCCAGCTCCGGCTCGCGACCCTTGACGCGAGGCATTTCAAAATCTGCCAGCATCACGTCCACGTCGAAACACCGCTCCTCCGCCGCCAGAACTTCCCCGTGCCGGCCGAAGATCCTCCCCCGCGGCGTCGGCACCACTTCCACCCACTCCCGCGTCCAGTCCCCGCGCGAGCGGAATTCCTCCGTGGCCAGGACCTGCATCCAGAAAAGCCGCGCTTCCAGCGCCCCGAACGGAAGCAGCAGGAGAAAGCTGAAGACCACCACGCGCAGTTTCGTCACGCGAGGAGCTCCCGTTCCGGGGCCCAGCCGGCGATGCCGCGGATTCTTGCGAAGGGCCGGGCGGCGAGCGCGCCGAGCCCGGCGGTGAGCGCCGCAACGGCGAGCGAGTGGCCGACTCCGTCCCAGAAGCCGACGCCGTAGCGCGCCGCCAGCACCATCCCGTACGGCGCGTGCGCCGCCCAGGCCGCGACGAAGCAGCCGATCGCCATGCCGAGCGGTCGCGACGGGAAGAGCATGCCGCGCATGGTGCCAGTGACGAGGGCGGCGATCAGGAACATCAGCGCGAACGGCCCGGGGCCGCTTCCGCCCGAGAGGTCGCGGAGGAGTCCGAGAGACCAGCCTGCGATGCAGGCGGTGTTGCGGCCGGTGCGAAGAGCGACGGCGGCGAGGACGACGATGGCGACGTCAGGGACGGCGCGGCCGACGGCGAACAGGGGAGCGAGGGCGATCTGGGCGATCGTCGCGAGGACGGCGAGGACGATGAAGATGAGCCAGTTCATTGTGGGGAGTCGTGAGTGATGAGTGTTGAGTAGTGAGTCGTGGGTAGGAACGACGAGTCACCGCCAATTGCCGCCGAGTCTTCCGGGAGAAGGGTGAATAGTCTGCTCGACAACCTCCTCGCAACTGCCTCCTACTCCCAACTCCCTACTCCTCACTCCTTACTTTCCGACAAGCACCAGCACATGCCTGAGCGCCTTGGGGTCCATGCGCGGGCGGACCACGATGTCGCCGTACACGCCGGCGCCGTTGCCGCCTTTCACGACTTCGCCGATGAGCTTTCCGGCGGGCCAGCCGCGATCCGGATCCGCGACGCTGACGATGAGCCAGCCTTCGCCGACGGGCTCCCGGTCAAGGACGTACTCGAGACGGCACGTGCCGTCGCCGCTTCCTGCAAGAATCCCCGTCACGCCGGCGCCGGCGCCTTTCTTGACGGCGGAAACCTTCATGCGGAACGCCGGGTCGGTGACCAGCCGCACCCTCGCCGTGGATTCGCCCGCTTCGAGGATCCGGCCGACGATGTTCGGTCCTTCCGCGACGACCATCCCGGGTTTCACTCCGTCCCGCGTTCCCTTGTCGATCATGACCGTGCCGTGCCAGGTCGACGGATCCTCGGAGAGAATGACGGAAGCGGGGAGGACGCGCGGGGAGTCGGCGATCGAATCGCCGCGCCAGGCGCTGACCTGTCGCAGCTGCGCTTCCAGTTCGCCGGCCTTCCGCTGCTGCTTGAGCAGTTCCGCGAGCAGTTCTCCGTTCTCGGAGCGCAGGCGGTTGACTTCTTCGCCGCCGTTGCGCCACTCCGCCAGGGGGCGGAGGATGGCGAAGGGTGCGTAGCGCGGCCCTGCGGGAAGCCGCGACTGTGCGAGGATGAGGACGCCCGACGCCAGGGCGAGGGCGATCGGGACGGACCAGGTCAGTTTCAGGCGGTGCATCTCAGGCGGCTTTCTCCAGCCATCGCCGTTGCCATGCGGATGGAGAACCGGCCGGGCCCGTTCGACTCGCCAGGCGCGCGGCGAATCGAACGAGTCCGGCCGGTTCGGGGTTCAGGTTTTCCTGGTGCGGTTAGTCAATATCCTCGGAAGATTCGATGCTGTCGCGCAGGCGGTCGAGGTTGTCTAGGATGACGCCCGTGCCGCGGGCGACCGCGGTGAGCGGGTCCTCGGCGATCACGACGGGAATGTCGATTTCGCGGGTGATGGCCGTCTTGATCCCGCGCAGGAGTGCGCCGCCGCCGGCGAGCGTCACCCCGCTCTCGACGAGGTCGGCGCTGATTTCGGGCGGAAGCATCTCGAGCGTTTCCTTGATGGCCTTGACGATCTTGAGCACGGGCTCGATGAGCGCGTTGCGGATCTCGGCGCTCGACACGATGATGCACCGGGGCATCCGCGTGACGACGTCGCCGCCGCGGACTTCCATCTGGAGTTCCTTCTCGAGCGGCGAGACGGACCCGATGGTGATCTTGATCTTCTCGGCCGTGTTCTCGCCGATGTACAGGTTGTAGTTCTCCTTGCAGTGCTTCATGATCGAATCGTTCAGCTCGTCGCCTGCGACACGGATCGACTTGCACGCGACGACCGCGCCGAGGGACAGGACGGCGATTTCGGAAGTGCCGCCGCCGATGTCCACGATCATCGAGCCGCGCGGCTCCTGGATCGGGAGGCCGACGCCGATGCCGGACGCGATGGGCTCGGGGACGAGGAAGACCTGGCGCGCGCCGGCGCGCTCGGCGCTGGCGAGCACCGCGCGCTTCTCGACGCCCGTGATCCCGCTCGGGTGCGCCACGATCACGCGCGGGCGGAACCACCCCTTGCGCTTGTGAATTTTCTGGATGAAGTACTTGATCATCGCCTCGGTGATGTCGAAGTCGGCGATGACGCCGTCTTTCATCGGGCGGATCGCCTCGATGTTTCCGGGACACTTTCCGAGCATGTCCTTGGCGGCCGAGCCGACGGCCTGGCCGTTCATGAGGATCTGGTTGGTGCCCTTCTTCACCGCGACGACGCTGGGCTCGTTCAAGACGATCCCTTGCCCCCGCACGCAGACGAGCGTGTTGCAGGTGCCCAGGTCGATGCCCATATCGGTGCTGAACACACCGATGACGCGGTCGATCAGACTGATCATGGCTATCCCCTCTCCGAGATTGCCTGTGTCCTGCGGTAGCCTTGCCCGGCCAACCTGAGCGAGCGAAGCGAGTCGAAGGTATCAGGATGGTCGAGCAGAAGCGGACGTCCGCCGTGCGGCCGTCGCTAAGTTTATACTTTATAAAGTATATAATGTCAAATTGAAGTGCGGATGGCACTGCGACGCAAGATTATGTCGCTGAATGGGTTAGAACCGATTCTCAGAATTTCTGAAAATCGCGGGGCGTTGCCGAAGCGCCTCCAGCCTGTCGGCCCAGGGATGGACGCGCATCAAAACGGGACACAATAATATGGCATGCGTATGGATTGAGGTCGATCGCGTTGCCGCGCAAACGGGTGATATTCTGAAGCGCAATTGTAACTCATTACACATACATATGTTATGACGTCATTTCTAAGTTCTCGGGTCTGGCACCAAGATTGCAATACTCACTTCCGTCGTACCAAACAAATAACACGCCTCCAAACAACGCCGTCAAGGAGATAGCCATGAAACTCTTCATCATCGCCCTCGTAACCCTCGCCGCGCTCTCCAGCCCGATCCTGACGTTCGCTTGCCCTCCCCCGCCCGCCCCGGGCTACGACGGTGGTGGCACCGGCGACGGGCCGCTCCCCGGCACGGACGATCACTCCGGCGGCGACGCGACCGAAGGCGGCATGGACTCGGAATCCGGCGCCGGTTCGGAAGACGTCGGCATGGGCAACGAGTGCATGTAAGACCCCGCAGTAAACAGAACGCCGCCGAGAAATCGGCGGCGTTTTTTGTTGCTACTTGTGACTCCCCTCGCCCTCCGGCCGCTTTCCGTTCCTCCACGCTTCCGGATTCATTTCGAACTCGTCTAGGTGCTCCATCGAACAGAAGTAGTAGATCACCGGCCCGCCCCCTTTGCTGTACACCCCGTTCGACATCACGCTCATCCCGCACACCAGGCACGACCTCTTCTCCACGCTTCCCTTCCCAAGATTCTCCACCATCGACAGCCACCGCCCGTCCCGCTTCAGGTCGTCCCAGTGCGTCCGCGCCATTCTCAGCCGACACTGCGATTGCATAGTGATCGCCATCCACGCCGTCCCCGTCTCCAGCCCGAACACCCGCGCATGCGGCCCACCAGCCTCCCACGAGCCCGCCTCCGGCCCGCCCCGGCGCTGGTTCTCGAAGGCGACCGGGACAAACGAAGCCCGCCATCGGCGCCAGCCGTCGGGATTGAGAGCCGCGTAGGAACGGAAGGCCATCCCTTCCCAGAACCATCCGTACTCGTTTGCAATCTCGTCGCAACAGGGATCGGCGACGGCCCGCAGCGATGGGGAAAGCACGGACTTCGCGGAGGCGTCGCCCGCACCCGGGTGCCCGGCCGGCCCGCCCATCTCGTACCGCGTGTTCCACCGGGGCGGGTGCGCCTCGAGCAGCGGCCCCGCCGCGCTCATCTGCATCGCGCTTCCGTGCTCGAAGAGATACACGAACGCGATCATGCTCTGCGGCGTCGAGACGGATCCGCGAAGCCAGTAGGCGCCGTCCTCGGAGGCGCGGTAAGGCACCACGGCGCCCGTCATACCGCGCTGCACTTCCTTGAGCCGCGCCACGACGCCCTGGAACCAGGGCAGGTCCGCCGCCGCGTGCAGCATGGCGCAGTCGTACGCCACGGCCGCCAGGAGCGCCAGCTCGTCCATCGTCACGGCGCGCTCCTCCAGGAAATCAAACGCCTCCGGCCGCGTCGCCGGGTCGCCCGTGATGAACGCGACGGCCGCAATTGCGGGAGGAAGAGCCGCGGCGACGCGACGGGCGGCCTCGGCGCGCGATGAATCCGCGCCCGCGCCGGCGTCCTCGGCGGACGCCGCGGTCTCGAGCAGCGCGAGCGTTCCCCAAAGGTGGTTCATCCGCGCGACGTGGGCGCGGCGCGCCGCACGCCGGCGATCTCCCAGCGTCGCGCCGTCCGCTTCAGGGGGAGCCGCCACGAGCTCGCCGCCCGCATGAGCGGCCTGCCGGCCCTTCAGCCATTCCCAGGCGCGCCCGGCAGAGTCGCGGTAGCGCCCCGTCCACGGCGAGTTCCCGTCGCCGAGAAGGGCGAGAAGCGCGAGCGCCGTCGTCTGCACGTCCGAAGCCTGCGCCGCATCGGGCTCGTAGAGCTCAAAGAATCCGTGGTCGCGCGATCCGGTGGCCGCCCAGCGGCCGTCGAGTTCCTGGTGCCGCGCCAGCCACGAAAGCGCCGAATCAACCGAAGCCCGTTCCATCCGGGCCAGTTCTGAGGGCGATTGCGCCGCAAGGGGAGCGGCGAGCAGCAGCAGCGCGACCGGCGTGAAGCGGGCAAACGGGTACATTTCGAGTTCTCCGCAAGGGGTCCAGCACCCCCTACCGCATAACCCATGCCACAAACCGAAATAAAAGACGCGAGGCCAGAGGGCCTCGCGTTTTGAATTCGATCACCCAATCTTACTTGTGAGACCCCTCGCTCCCCTCGCCCTTGTTCTCCGGTTTCTTCCCGTCCCGCCACGCCTCCGGGTTCATCTCGAACTGGTCCTGGTGCTCCTGCGAGCAGAAATAGTAGACCTCTTTCCCTTCGCCCTTGCTGAAGGGCGTGTTCGACAGGATCCCCATGTCGCAGATCAGGCACTTCACCGAGAGCACCGGCGCCGCATCCAGGTTCTCTTTCCGCGCCCGCCACCTCGGGTCCTCCTTCAGGTACTTCCAGTCCGACCGCGAAATCTGAAGCTGGCACTTCGACTGCATCGTCACCGTCATCCACGCCGTCGCGATCTCCCGCCCGAAAACCCGCGCGTGCGGCCCCACCGGGTCCCACGACCCCGCTTCCGGCCCGCTGCGGCGCTGGTGCTCGCGCGCCATCGGGACGTACGAAGCGCGCCACTTGTCCCACTCCCCGCTGCCGATCGCCGCGAACGAGCGGAACGCCATTCCCTGCCAGAACCACGACGCCTCGTTGGCGATGTCGTCTCGCCAGGTCCCGGCAACGTCTTTCAGCCCCTCGGGAAGCGCCGCGGGGGCCGGCTTCTTCGCCCCGCCTTCGCCCGCCTCAGGATGCCGCGACGGACGGCCGATTTCGTAGTAAGGATTCCAGGCCGGCGGATGCGCGAGAAGCGCCGGCGACGCCGCGACCATCTGCTTCGCGCTGCCCATGTTGTAGGTGTACACGAACGCGATCATGGCCTGCGGCGTGGAGATCGATCCGCCGAACCAGTACTCGCCGTCTTCCGAATACCGGTAGGGCACGAGCGCCTCCGTCATTCCTTCCTGGATCTTCGTGATCGCTTCCGACACACCCACGAACCACTCCTTGTCCCCCGCCACTCCCTGCTTGCCGAAGACGTAGCGACACGCCGCGAGAAGCGCGATCTCGTCCATGTTCACGGTCTTGGGATTCAGGAAGTCGAACTTGTCCGGCTTCGTCGCCGGGTCGTCCGTGATGAACTTCACGGCCGCTTCCGCCTGCTTCAATACCTCGTTGTGCCGCTTGATCTTTTCGACGTCGCGCACGGGCATCAGCCGTTCGTCGAATTCCGCGGAGCGAACGGCCTCGAGAAGCGCCACCGTCCCCCAGAGGTGATTCATCCGCGCCAGGTGCGCGCGCTTGGCCGCCTTTTCTCTCTCGGACAGCGACCCGCCCGCCTCGGCTTCCGCCAGCGGCACCAGGCTGCCGCACTTGGTCTCCTTCTGCTGCAGCACCAGCCAGTTCCAGCCGCGCCGGACCGCCTCCGAGTAGCGCCCCATCCAGAGCGAATTGCCGTCGCCCATGAAGGCGAGAAGCGCAATCCCGGTCGCCATGACGTCGCAGGATTTCGCCGCGTCTGCTTCGTACAGCGTCTCGAATCCGTGACCGGCCGCGCCGCTGGCCTTCCAGCTCCCGTCCGCCTCCTGGTGCCGCGCGAGCCACGCGAGCGCCGAGGCGATTGATTCCGTTTCCATCTTGTCGAGTTCGACGGACGTCACCGCGGCCGCAGGCCCCGGGAAGTAGCGCGGAATGGGAATCACCGCGGGGGGAAGCGAAGCGGCTGGCGTCCACGCGGCGAGGATGAGCGTCGAAGTGCCGAGTACCAGGGACACGGCGAGGAAGCGCTTCATTCGGTTCTCCACAGCCGGGCTGAAAATCTCTCCAGGGCGCTCAGCCCGGCCGTACCTGAGCGAGCCTGCAGGGCGTCGATCGGCCTGACATTCTAGAGGGAATCCCGGACCAAGGGCAGTACGGATGCAAGCGGCGTGCCCCCGGCATGAAGCGGAAGCGCCGGGGCGGTTGTTACCAGCCCGGCGCGTGTTACGTGTTCGAAACGACGCCCGTCGACATTCAGCGGACCTCGGCCCCGTTCTCCTGCGTGCGCTGCACCTCTTTGACCTCCTCGACGAGTTTCTTGAGCTCCGTGAATTTGCATCCCAGCCGTTTCACCTGGGACGCTTCCTCGGGATCGACGTAGTTCGCTCCCTGGTTGAGACCGGCGCCCAGCGACTGCGGCTCTCCCGACGGCGCCGCAGGTTCTGCAAAGTCAACACCCTGGTTCAGTCCACCCTCGAATTTCTGCGGAAGAGGCACCGTGGAATCGGTGATCTCGACGATCGTGCCAATGTAGGCGCTGCGGATCCTGTCGCCGGCTTCCGGCGCCATCACAATCTCGTATTCGCCGGCTTCCTGGAATGTCACGGCAGTCGCCAGCGCCGCTGTCTCCGCCTCCGCGTCCTCCGCAGCCCGCTGCAGAGTCCTGCGCATGATGGTGACGTCCTTGCCGAACTTCACGACGGTCGCATCACTCCGCTCCAGCTCGCCGATCCGCGCGTAAGCACGATCCAGCTCGGCCCTCGATGCCTCCAGCTCCGTCGCCGGCCTCGCGGCCACGGTAGCGGACGCTTCCGCCGCCAGTCGATGCTCCCGCTCGCGCGCGAGCTCGCTCTCCAGAAGCGCGACTCTCTTCTGCATGGCTTCCATCTCAAGACAGCGTTCGCGCTGAACGGCTTCGAGTTCGGTTTCCCGCATCTCGCGGACTTCCGATTCGGCCCGCCATCTCAGCACCCACTCGTTGCTCGACCGTTGTGCAAACCCGAGGGCGCAAAGCGAGGAAAGAGCCAGCCCGGCAAGGATTCCGTTGCGGCGAAATGCAGGCGTCATGGGGATCTCCGTTGTGTGATTGAAAGGTCCGGAGATAAGACGCCGGCCGCGGGAGGAAGTTCAGGGGAGAAACTCGAAAGCTGCGAAGCGCTCCCCAATCGAGTCCGGGAGCAAGGCTAGTCGAACACCCGCGTGGACACGCTGTCGCCCTCTCGGATCGCTTCCTTCCTGAAGTCCGTAAGCTCGCGGCAGGCGGCCCACCCGTCCTCGACCCTGTCGACGATGATCTTCGAAACATAAGCGCTTCCACGGTAGACCGTGAACTTGTACCCGACCTGGACTTTGTCTTTGCCACCCACCGAGATCAGGATCAGGTTGACCTTCTCGGACACGCCGAGAACCACGCCGTCTATCTTCGGTTCCAGCGGACCCGGCATGCCGGGCCTGGGCCGCAATTCCGCGAGCTGTTGTTCGAGATCGTTCTTCGCGCGACTGACGTCGACGATCTGCTTCTCCATCTCGGCGATGTCCTTGTAGGCCTTTTCCAAACGGTCGTTCGCAACCAGGAGTTCCATCTGTTGCCGGTCGGAGTTCCGGCGAGCGCTTGCTGCGCTTTCGTGGCTGGCGAGCAGCTTTACCTCCAGCAGATCAGAGGCTTTTCTCGCGCGCGAGGCCTCTTCTCGAGCAACCGCGAGCAGCGCTTCGCGCTCCGATTCGGCGGCCAGACGGGCCGTGATCGCCGCTTCACGCGCCGCGGACTCGCGCGCGTCCGACCTGCGGACCGCCTCGCCCGCGGCGAGAACGCAGAAGCACGCCGCGACCACCACAATCAGGATCAAGCCGACGCGCATCGGAACCTCCTGCGATACGTCCCCCGGGCAAAGTCTACAGGAACGACCGTTTCCTTCGCTGGTCCCAGAATTCATAATTCATAATTCATAATTATAAATTATGAATTGCCTTTCCCCCTGCGCGTTTCACGACGTCATCTCCCCGCCACTCGCCACCTTGCCCGGCTAAAAAATAAGCCCCCGCCTCATCGGCGGGGGCTCTGGCGTTGCAAGAGAGGTCCTCTTCGAGCTACTTCGCAGCTTCCGGAGCCGCGGCCGCTGACTTCGCCGGGGGGCTCATAAGCCCGCCGAACGTGAGGCCGTAGTTCTGGTTGAGCTCCATCATGTTGAACACGACGCCGCCGATCATGAAGCACGTCGCCACGATCAACAGGAACGTGTAGACGTTGTTGGCGGGTTTCACATCATCCGGGGTAGCCATGGTCGGTTTTCCTCTTTGTAGTTGTTAAAGGGGGCCGACGTTTAGTCAAACACCCGGGTGGAGACATTGTCGCCCTGCTGAATCGCGTCCTTGCGGAAGTCCGTCAGCTCGCGGCAGGCCGCCCAGCCGTCCTCGACCTTGTCGACGACCAGCTTGGAGACATACGCGCTTCCACGGTAAACCGTGAACTTGAAGCCGACCTGGACCTTGTCCTTGCCGCCAACCGAGATCAGGATCAGGTTGACCTTGTCGGACACGCCCAGCACCACGCCGTCGATCTTCGGCTCCACCGCGAGGTCGCCGATGTTCGGCACCCGCTCGCGAAGGTAGGCCAGCTGCTGCTCGATGTCGTTCTTCGCGCGGCTGACGTCCACGAGCTGCTTCTCCATCTCGGCGATGTCCTTGTACGCCTTCTCGAGCCGGTCGTTCGCGGCGAGCAACTCAGCCTGGACCGTGTCGCGAACCCTCTGGGCATCCTCGCGAAGCTTCTTCTCTTCGGCGAGCTGCTTGTTCAGGTTCTCGTTCCGGTTCGACAGGTCGTTGTTGTTCGACTGCAGCTTCTGCTGCTCGGCGACGAGGGACGTGACGTCGGTGCTGAGCTTGGTGTACTTTTCGTTCACGCTCTGCAACTCGCGCTTCGCCGTCTCCTCGTTCCCCTTGGCCGTCTGCACCTGCTGGTCGCGCGACTGGATCTCGGCCTTCTTCACGACGATGTCCGCCTGCAACTTCTCGACATCATCCTTGCGCGCCTTCCTCTCCGTCTCGAGCTCGGCATTCTTTGCTTCCATCTTCGCCTTGTAGTCGACGCGGTGCGCGAACAGTGTCGCGCTGACGCCGAGATACACGAGCGAGATGATGAGGACCAACACGACAAAGACCTTGGTCAACGTGCTCATCGAGGCTCCTCTCTAGAAATTCGGCCCCCGGCCCCCCGCCAGAAGGCGCCGGAAATGGGGTTGACCGGGGAATTGTAGAAGTGCGGGGGGGCGAGTCAAGGGAAAAGGGGGCGAAAAGCGGGGTGGGGGAAGGGGTTACCGGGGCCTGCGGCCCCGGAACTTACAACTTCAAAACCGCGAAGCTTCAAGCAACGGCCAATTTCAAAGTGCAACGGGAGCGACTCAGGTCGGGTTGACCGGTTCGCTCTCGAGTGCCGGGGGGGAAGGAGCTTCGCCTTGCTTGGGCGGTGGTTTTCGCGATGGCCCCAGGAGGCCCAGGAAGCCGGCCAGCATGAGGCACAACTTGCCCACCCAGTCGCCCCAGGCCGTGAAGAGCGTCCTGGCCGCGCGCCCTTCCACCATGGCCACTGTCGAGCCCTTCACGCTCTTGGTCTGCCCGTTCACTACGAATTCCGTAATGCTCCCGTCCGCACCGATGAACGCGCTGATTCCCGTGTTCGTGCACCGCGCCATTCCGATCCGGTTCTCCACGCACCGGAACGCCGTCGCGCACAGGATCTGGTCCAGCTGCTCCGATTCCTTGAACCACCCGTCGTTCGACAGGCACACCAGGAAATCCGCTTCCTGCTCCGCATACGCCCTCGCTTCGTCCGGCCACATGCTGTCGAAGCAGATGAGGGCGCCGAAGCGCTTGCCGTTCACTTCCATGACCTCGAGCCGCTCGCCGGCCTCGATGTTGCCGAAGCCCTTGAGGGAGACGATCTTCTCGATGACGTTGATGAGCCAGGGGGCGATCTTCTTGAAGGGCATGAACTCGGCGACGAGGACGAGGTGGCGCTTGTCGTAACGGCCGGCGGGTTTTCCGTTCGCGTCGGTGAGCAGCACGGTGTTGAACTCGCGGCCGTCCGCTTCGTGCGCGATCACGCCGACGAGCATGGCGCGGTGGAGTCGCGCGGCCATTTTTCGAAGCGCCGCTTCGTTTTCGGGGTACTTGGGCTGAATGACGAAGGGGTACATGGTCTCGGCCCAGCAGATGAGGTTGGCCTGTGGGGCGACCGCCTCGGATAGTCGCTGGTGTTCCCGGAGAGGAATCATGGGGTCGTAGTTGTCGAAGCGGGTGGCGTCCTTGATGTCCTGGGGGATGTTCCCCTGGACGAGGCCGACCTGGAGGGCGGGGACGCGCGGCAGGGACTTGAGGCGCCAGACGCCGTAGCCGGTCATGGCGGCGAGGAGGGCGGCGACGGCGCTGAAGGCGACGGCGAGATCCTTGCCGGCGGGGCGGCCGGCGAGGCGGCGCGCGGCGAGGCCGGCGAGGAGAGCGTTGATGATAGCGGCGGGAAGGGCGACGAGCGGGACGCCGCCCAGGTCGGCGCACTGGACGAGAGGCGCGTAGGCGTGCTGGGTGTGGCCGAGGAGGAACCAGGGGAAGCCGCCCATGAGATAGACGCGGAGGAATTCCCACCCGATGAACATGGCGCCGAGGACCGCCCATCCGACGGCGTCGTTGCGGCGCGAGAGCCACCGGCGAACGAGCCAGGCGAACACGAACATCTCGAGCCCGAGAACCGCCGCGATCACGACGCCTCCGAGGCCCGAGGTGTAGCGCAGCCAGTTCATCCCGATGGAGAAGAACGCGGTCCAGACGAGGAAGGTCATGACGCAGGCGCGGCGGACGCGCGTCTCGACGATCAGGTAGAAGAACCAGGGAACGAGCGCCACGTAAGCCAGCCATCCCTGGTCGGCGGGGTGGTAGGCCAGCCAGAGCAGGATCGGCGTGGCCATCGGAAGCGCCGGCAGCCAGCTCGGCAGGGCCGCGGGTTGTGCGGTGGGAGCATTTTCAGGAGCGTGGCGCTTCAAGTTTTCCCTGAGGGAGGTGGAATCGCGAATTCAGTGGTCGGTCCTGCGCATTCCTAATTCATAATTTATAATTCTAAATTATAAATTCTAAATTGCACTTCCGTCCCGGCGCCAAGCTCAAACCTTCCCCTGGTCCTCATCCAGCGCCAGGACCTTCACCTTTTTCCCCGCCAGATACGGTCCTTCGCCGCTCGGAATCAGGAGCAGCGAATTCGCCTGCGACAGCGCCCGCAGATCCGCGCTTCCGTGCGACTCGATCGGCGCGACGACATAGTGATCGCGGATCCAGGTAAGCCGCGACGGGCAGTACTGGTCGCGCGGCTGGGGCTTCCCGAAGTTCGCCGAGATCTCCGCCTCGATGACCTGGCGGTCCATCAGCATGTTCCCCATCATGCGCCCGAGTGCAGGCCGCAGGAAGACCTCGAACGTCACGAAAGTCGAGACGGGATTCCCGGGGAGGCCGAAGAGCAGCTTTTCCGGCGACTTCGCGAACACCATGGGCCGCCCGGGCTTGATCGCGACGCGCTCGAAGACGATCTCGATCCCCTTCGACTTCATCACGTCCTCGACGAGGTCGTACTCGCCCGCGCTGACGCCGCCGGTCAGGATTACGACGTTGGCCGCGGCCATCGCCTGCTCGAGCTTCGCCGTCAGCGCTTCGCGCACGTCCGGCACGATCCCGAGATACGCGTACGGGACGCCGATCGAAGCGATCTGAGCCGCGAGCGAGTGGGCGTTCGAATTGCGGATCTGCCCCTCGGCCGGCTTCTTGTCCACCTCGACGAGCTCGTCGCCGGTCGTCAGGAGCGCGACCGTCGGCCGCCGGAAGACCTTCGGCGCGTGGTACCCGACGCTCGCCATCAGGCCGACTTCCTGCGAGCGCACCACGTTCCCCTTCTTGATGAGCAATTCGCCGGTCTTGATGTCCGTCGCCCGCTTCGAGATGTGCGCGCCTGCCACTACCGCCTCGCGGATCTGCACGATGTCGCCGGACGCCTTCGTCTTCTCGACCGGCACGATCGCGTCCGCGCCCTCGGGCACCGGCGCTCCCGTCATGATCTGGATCGCTTCGCCCGGCTTCAGAGCCCGCTTGCTCATCTTTCCCGCCGGGATCACGTCCACGACCTTGAGTTCGACGGGCGCCGCGGCATCCGCCGAGCGCACGGCGTAACCGTCCATGGAAGCGCGGTCCCACGGCGGCATGTCCATATCGGCGATGATGTCTTCGGCGAGCACGAGCCCGAGCGAGCGCATCAGCGGCACCTTCTCGATCGCCGGCTGCGGCAGGTGCGACATGATCACGTCGTAAGCCTCGCGCACCGAAAGCGCGCGGTCACCCGGGAAAAGACCGGTGCCTTTAGTGAAGGAGCGGGTGTCGGTGTCGCGGTCGCGGAACATGGTGTGGTGTCTCTTGGGGGTGGGCGCGGGGGAGGGATTGTAGCGGGAGGGGTGGAAGAGCGGGAGAAAACGAACGACAGCTCCAAAACTTGTCCGCCGAAGCCCGAAGGGCGAAGGCGGATCCCAACGCCAACTCCAAATTCCAAGGGGCGCGCCCGATTGTTCGGATTGGGATTTGGGGTGGGGTTGGGATTTGTCGTTCCGCAGAGCCATAATCCGCGCACATGCCTCCGCTGACCTCCCGCGCAACAGGAACTCTACTCGGCCTCGCCGCCGGCAACATGCTCGGGCTCGAGGCCGAGTTCGAACTCGAGCCGCGCGTTCCGCCGGTCACCGACATCCCGGAAGCGGAACTCCGCCGGCCCTGGGACGACGACCTCGCGCAGGCATTCGAACTCGCGGAATCCCTCGCCCGCCACCGCAAGGCCGATCCGCGCGACCTGGCCAACCGCTTCCAGAAATGGGCGCGCGCCAACGGCCGCGGCATGGGGTCCCAGACGCAGCAGGCCATCCGTCTCTTCGAGAAGGGCTTCGCGCCGCTCGACGCCGGCCGGATGGTCTGGGAACAGTCCGTCGGTCGCGCCGCGGGCAACGGCGGCGTCATGCGCGTCGCCCCTGTCGGTCTCGCCTTCCACGACAATCCCGAAGCGCTGGCGAAGGCCGCGCACGACGCCACCGCCATCACCCACTTCGACCCGCGCTGCATCCAGGGCGCCCTGGCGATCGCCGCCGCCGTCGCTTCCCTGCTGAACGGCGGACCGGCGCTCGAAGCGGCGCTCGCCGCGGTCCGCGCTCTTCCGAAGCCGGAGCCCGAAATCCTGGAAGCGCTCGCTTCGTCTTCGCTCCGCGCGCTCGACGACATCCCGATCCGCGCCGGCAACGCGATCGGCTACACCGTCACCTGCACCGCAGCCGCGTTCTGGGCCGTCGCCCAGAAAGCGCCGCTCGAGGAGACGCTTCTCGCCGTCGTCAATGCTGCCGGGGATTCCGATACGAACGGGGCGGTGGCGGGGGCGCTTCTCGGCGCGCGCGACGGGATGGAGGCAATTCCGCAGCGATGGCTCGAGCGCATTCGCGACCGCGCGAAGCTGGAGGCGGTGGCGCTGGACCTGGTGAAGAGGTAGCGGGGCCGCGCCACCTGGGGCTAGACTCCCCGCCATGCGCCGCCTCCCCGCTTTCCTTCTCGCCGCCCTCTGCGGCTGCGCCTCCATTGCGGGACATCCACGCGCCGACGCCCGGTGGCTGATCGACGGAAAGAGCCTGAGCGTTCCCGCGCCAGCGGCGCTTCCCGAAGGTCGCCCCTTCCGCATCGCAGTCTACGGCGATGCGCAGGGAAATCGTGAAGCGCAGCGCGCCGTCGTCGAGGAGATCCGGAGGCGGAAGCCGGATCTCGTGATCTTCGTCGGCGACGCCTGCGACTGCCTCCCCGCGGGACACATGCCCGACTGGGGAACGCTGACGTACGCGGTTCCGTTCTGGCCGCAATACCAGCGCGGCAAGCCCGCGTTCGGCCTGCTCAGCCTGCTTCCCTTTCCGGCACTGTGGCACGAGACCGTCCTGCGCCCGCTGGGGCCGCCTACCGATCCGGAGGGACTGAATCGCTTCCTCGAGGAATCGTGGCCGCTGCGCGGCGTCGACCGCGTGCCGTTCCTGTTCGTGCCCGGGAATCACGACCTCTATCACGGCGTTGACCGCGAAGACGTCGCGGCGTTTTCCGGGGCGCCGGAGCCCATGAGGCTCTGGAGAATCCTCGATGCGGGAAACATCCGGCTCGTCGTGCTCGACTCAGGCAACGACGTCCAGAGCGACTTCGATCCGCTCGTGCACGACGGCGAGCAGCTGAAGTGGCTGGAAGCGATGCTCAAGGACGCCGACGAGCGCAAGCTCACGACCATCGTGTGCGCTCACTTTCCGCCCTATTCGTCGGCGTCGCTCGAGCCGCCGATGCCGGCGATGCGCCATGATGTCTCGGAGAAACAGCTGCTCGCCCACCGCGTGCCTCTACTGCTTTCGGGGCACGCGCATGCGTACGAACGTATCGACGTCGCCGCACCGGGCCGGACGATGACCTGTGTCGTCACGGGCGGCGCGGGCGGCGAGTTCACTTCGTTCGAGCCGGACCGCGCAGAGCCCGGGTCGCGCAGATTCATCGCCGGCCTGCACCACTTCGTCATGCTCGAAGTCGGCGAATCGGAAATCCGCGGCACGTTCGTTCCCGTGGACCCGGGTGACGAGTTACGGCCGAACTGGCATGAAGCGAAGGATGAATTCGTTGTGCCGGTCGGGAAGTAGATGGTCGGTCGGCGCCAAAATAAGTCCGGGAGCGACCCCGCTTCGCCCACCGGCCCACGGTGACGAAGCAGGACATGGCGCTCCCGGACTCACGATTCTGGCTCACCGGGAGCGACTGGTCCGGCCGCGGAGTTCGCGGCGGGAGTCGTCGCTCCCGGATCACGGTCAGACGGTTTTCTCCCAGAAGGCCCACCAGCGGCGGCCACGCTGGCCCGCGAGGGCGGCGTCGGCCTCCTTGAGGGCGGACTCGAAGAGTTTTGCATGGTGCTCGAACATCTCGTGAAGACCGGCGGCCGTGGCCCCTTCGGTGCGGCAGGCGGCGGCTAGCTCGAGGGAAGACTGGCGGAGAAAGCGCTGGAGGAGCGGGACGTCCGGTGCGAGCGGCGAGGCGGCGAGCGTCTTGAGGAGCGCGACGCGCGCTTCCTCGAGGACGTCGGTCTGCGGGATGCGGCCGGACTTCGACTCGGCGCGCGCGGCTGAAAGGGCCTTGGCAAACGCTTCGAGAGCTGCAGTGAACTCGTCGCGGTCCTTGTCGGAGAGCGGAACCTCCTCACCCTGGGGTACGTTGGCAGCACCGAAGCGGATCATTCCGGCGGGCGGAGAGGCCGGACGCGGAGCGGGCGGCTGCGGGTGGAAAACCCCGGCGCCGTGCGCAGGCTTCTTAGGCGACGACGAGTTGCGGTTCGCCGCGGGAGGAACGGGCGCTTCTTCGCACACGTTGTCCATGTCGAGCATCGTCTCGCGCGCGAACTTGTCGGCCGGGGCGCTCGGCACGAGGCTGCAGAGAACTTCGCGGTCCTTCTCCATTTCCCACTTCGCAGGCTTCTCGACCGGCTGCACGACGTGGCGGGCGCGGCCCGAGGGATTCGCAATCTCGGCATGGTCCACCGCGACGAACGCCGTGAACCGCGTGAGAAGCGTGTGCTCGCATGCGATGCGGACGATCTGCGATTTCAGGTCGGCCTGCATTTCGGGATGAATGCGGAAGTTGTCCTCGAGGTCGGCGACGCGGGCGCGCGCCCAGAGGCTGGCGAGCGCGGGCTGGTCGATCTCGTGGATCGGAACGGTCTGGTCGAAGGCGCGGCCGTCGCTGAAGCGGCCGGTGACGCGGACGGTGGTGGCGCTGGTCGGGACGAAGTGCGCAGCGGACGCGCGGCCGGCGAACAGATCGGGAATGCGCGCCGGGGCGACGGAGTCCGCTTCCAGACCGCTGTCCGCGATCGAGAGATCGGTGACGAGCGGCTGGCCGATTTCGCGGCCGACCGAGCGAAGGGCGTCCTCGAGATCGCCGCCGGGAGTGACGAACGATGAAGTACCGCCGCCGAGCGACGCGAGCCGCTTGAGGAAGCCGGAGTTCACCGCGGTGTCGATGCCAATGGTGAACGTGCGGGCGTCGCCGAGCTTGTGCTGCAGGATGCGGAGAATGCCGGACTCGTCGCCGACCTCCCCGTCCGTCAGGATCACGACGACCGGCGAGCGGCCCGCGGTTTCCCGGCGCTGGCCCACGACATCCAGCGCTTCCGTGAGCGCCGGGGCCAGATCGGTGCCGCCGTCGGCGGAAATCGTGCGGAGGAACGCGTCGCCGCGCGAAAGGCCGGCGTCGTCCGCCCAGGTGAACTGGCGATCCATCCACGACGTCGAGCTGTCGAACGCGACGATCGAAAAGCGGTCCCGCGGCCCGAGCGTCTGGAGCAGCATCGAACAGCTGCGCGCCGCGCTCGCCATCTTGATCCCTTCCATCGACCCCGACCGGTCGAGCACGAAGACAACGTCGCGCGCGAGCCCAAGGAAGCCGTCGCGCTTCGGCGGAACGACGGAAAGCATGGCGAAGCGCCGGCCCTTGTCGTCCTTCCAGGAGAGGCAGGTAGTGCGGAGGGAAGCGGAAGCGACGCGCCAGCGGAGGACGAAGTCGCGGTCGAGCGGCTCGTCTTCGGAGGAGAGGCGGATGGCCACCTTCTCCAGGCCGAGCGAAGTGCGCGTAGCGTGCTGCGTGCACGCGACGTCGCGAAGCTCTTCGCCCGCAGTCAGCAGCTCGACTTCGATTCCGAGCGCGACCTTCGGGTCGAATCCCTCCGCGAGGCGCGGCGGCGTGATGCGCGAAGCGTCGGGGACGGAGTCGGTGTCGGACTCGACGCCGTCGCCCGTCGGTTCGCCATCCACCAGCGTGCCCGCGATGTAGCGCGGCGCGACGACGACCGGCAGGCGCAGCTCCGTCATGCCGTCGTCGAAGAACGGAAGCCGCTCCGCCGTCTGAATCACGATCGTGACGGTTTCGCCCGGCGGAATGTTGCCGCAGCTCACCGTGAACACGTCGTCGCGCTCCTGTTCCATCAAAGCCGCCCGCTTCCCTTCCTGCATCGCCTTCTGGTACGACGCGCGCGCTTCCTGCCGCTCCTTGACCGCACCCTTGATCACGCGCTTGCCGACCCGCATCTCGAAGTCGCTGACGGCGCTTCCGCCGGCCAGCGGGAAAATGTAGACCGCCTCGAGGGCGTCGCTGAACGGGTTCTGGAACGTCTGCGTGACGGTGACGCGCGCGACGCGATCCGACACGCGCGCCTTCATGCCGACCGCCGAGAGCGGCAGCATGACGGTTTCCCGGCCCCGGACGCACTCCACGCGACCGACGCCGCGGGAATGTCCCGGCCTGTCGAACAGGATGACGGACTCTGCGGGCTTCATGACGGGCTCCCTCCATTGGAAGCGGAGAGCGCGGCGACGGCCGCGCGGAAACGGGCGACGAGCGAGTCGGCGTCGGAAGCGGCCCACCCCTCCTCGACGAGGAGGCGGAGGCCGGGTTCGAGGACGACTTCGCGGACGGTGACGGTCTTCACGGCGGGGCGGCGCGGCTGGGGGCGTTCGGTGACGCCGCGGAGAACGGATTCGAGCTCGGCTTCGGAGCGGCCGTAGAGGAGGCCCTGGATCTGGGCGAGGGGGCGGCCCTGGTGCTGAAGAGCCTTGATGGCGAGGACCTGCAGGACCTGTCGCCAGCCGTAGCGAGCTTCCCTGTCCACGATGCGCGGCCGGTCGACGAGGCCCATCGTGGTGTAGTAGCGCACCGTCCGGGCGTCGGGGGCGTCGCTGACGCGGCCGTCGGGCTGGGTGTCGAGGAGGCCATGTTTCTTCAGGAGGCGCGTGGCGTCTTCGCAGAGGCTGTCGAGCGTGAGGTCGTCGGTGGGTGGGGTCATACTTGCAGTAATAATATGACATTGCTGTAATGCTGTCAACGTGGATCGACAAAATCAGGACAGCGCAAGCCCCTGCGGGCTAATGACTTGCATTTTCTCACGGAATTATGCATTTAGCGAACCTTGGTACGGGGTTCATACGTTAGAATTACTGTCAACTTCAGAAGAGCCCAAGGAATAAGCCATGACGCATGAGATGCCAGCCGCTGACTCGATTACGCTGCTTGATCTACAGGCCTTGTTCCCAGATGAGGACAAGGCGCGGGCGTACCTTGAACAGATCAGGTGGCCGAAAGGCCCAGAGTGTCCCTACTGCAACAAGGGCTACTTTGAGTTCAAGAAGGGGCGCATCTGGTCGCTGACGCCAAACCCGGACAAGGGCATCCGCGCGGGCCTGAAGCGGTGTAGCGCGTGCAAGCGCAACTTCTGCGTCACGGTGGGCACGATCATGGAGAAGAGCCACTTGCCCCTGCGCGTGTGGATCATGGGGTTCTACATGATGATGTCCAGCAAGACGGGCATCTCTGCCTTGAGCCTACAGCGTCACCTTGGGTTGGGTTCGTACAGGTCGGCTTGGTTCCTCTGCCACCGCATCCGCCACTGTCTCAAGCAGGGGCGCACGCTGCTTACCGGGACGGTGGAGGTCGATGAGATGTACTGGGGCGGACGCCCGCGCAACATCAACGGGAAGGTCAAGTACAAGCCCAAGACCCCGGTTGTCGGGCTTATCCAGCGTGACGGCGATCTCCGGGTGAGCATCATCAAGCGGAAGTCCAAGAAGGTCCGCTCGCATGAGATTCGCCGGGTGATCAAAGCGACGGTTGACCCGTCCGCCGTCCTCTACACCGATGAGGCCGCGATGTACAAGCCCATCGCCCGGAAGTACGGCGGGCATGAGACGGTCAATCACTCGATTCAGCAGTACGCCAAGCCGGGTGGAATCACAACCAACACCATCGAGGGCTTCTTCGGCCTCTTCAGGACCGGGCTTGTCGGCGTCTACCACGGCGTCGGGCGGGACTACCTCAAGAAGTACGCCGATGAATACGTGTTCCGCTACAACCGCCGCAAGATGACGGACGGCGAGCGGATGGTTGAGGCCCTGAAGCTGGCCCCAGGTTGCAGGCTCACGCTGGAACAGCCAAAGCGGAGGGCCAGCGGTGAATAACGGCTACTTTCGCAAGCTGGAAACCGGGTGCATTCTTATCCCGGTTGCTTCATACGAAGGCAACAAGCTGGGGCCAAATCAGGTCCGGCCTCATCGGTCTTCAGGTGGAAAATGTAATCCCCGGGTTCCCGCGCGACAAAAGGCCCCGATCCATGAAACCAGCCCACGCGCTGTTCGCGGTTCAGGTTCGAGATTGTTTGAAGTGGAACCCAAGAGCGTCCACCGCCCGGGGAATCGATGCAAACCTTGAGACGCCTGCCATCCTCGCCGGGATCAACCTCGATGGCCGCAAGTACGGTGATCGGAACTTCTCCTGTTGGCGTGATATCCACAGGACAGTAGTAGATTCCGTAGGCGTCCATCTGCTGCTGCTTGTCATTGAAGTGCTTCTTGCGACAGATGAAGAAGTGAGTCACGTTCATGGGTTCGCCTCTTGACGCGGGTTGTAGAATGACAACTGTCTCATGCCCGCGACAGGATTCGAACCTGTACCATGCAGCGTCCAAGGCTGGCCCTCTGCCGATTGGGGTACGCGGGCTGGCGATCTAGTGGGGGAGGAAGCAGCACCTTTCGCGGGGATCGCTTCCTCCCCCTTGTTTGTCCCGGCCTCTAGACAGGCCGATCAGCTATTCTTGGCGGGGGCATTCGCTTTTCCTTCCTGTAGGGGTTTAGTGCCTTGAGGTTAGCCCTTGACGCGCACGCATCAAAGCTCAAAGTGACATAAACCCTTTCATAGCATTGCATTAAGTACGATGTACAGAATGATACGGAGAGAGACATGAAGAAGCCCGCGAACAGGAAAGCGCAACCCGTGAAGCTGTCTCAGCTTACGGAGGTTTTGCGCCGCGCTCTAAGCACCCCGCCGATGCCTCACAAGGCACCTAAGCCAAAGGCGAAACAGGGTTAGCGCAAATTCCTCGTGGTTTTTATTTCGCCCGTTCGGATTCAAGACGATGACAGTGTTCACTTTCTGACCAAGGTTCTGTAAGAGCACAATCCGCTTTCTCACTGGAGGGGCTTGCGATTTTCGAGGAGAACACACTCGCATTCCGAAAGGTTCTCCTGACGTCGCATCAGCTCGGCGACGAGGACGTCAACCTTCGACACCCACGAATCCCGGGCGCGCTATCGCTTCGGGGGCGGCTTCGTGAATTCCTTCGCCAGGGATTCCACCGCCACCGAGATCTGCGCCGCCGCATACCGGTAGGAGTCGATGCCTTCCCCCATCGGGTCTGGCACATCCCCCTGCGGGTCCAGGAGCCGAATCTTCGCCGCGGACTCCGGATGAATCCTGAGCATCGCCTGGAAATGCTCGTGCGCCGCCGCGAATGCGAAGTCCGTGGTCATGAGCTGCGCGACGCGCAGGATCCGCGACGAGTGCTGCGCTCCCGTGATCCCCAGCTCCGCCAGCGCGATCCGCGCGTCCGCCGGCATGTCCATCCCGTCGTACGCGTTCGTCCCGGACGACTCGATGATCCAGCCGCGCGCCGCCAGTGAGTCCACCGGCACTTTCAGCCGCACCGCGAGGGCGCGCTTCATCAGGTGCTCCGCCATCGGCGAGCGGCAGAGGTTTCCGGTGCAGACGAAGAGGAGGCGCATGCGGAGATCATGTTACCGCGCTCGCCACGTCAAGTGGGGCTGTATCCGCGGCCGTTTCCGCGTCATTCGCCTTCATCCGCGTATTCCTTTGTCCTGAACTTCAGGGCAAATGGAAAGTCCGAAAAGGCATACGCGGATGAATGCGGATCTTGCGGAAACGGCCGCGGATACGGCGTTGCGAGAAGGGCCACCCGTTCGTTTCCTACCCCCTGGCCGCCTTCTTCCCCTTCGCCAGACTCGCCCGCTTCAGCGCCATCCGCAGCATCGTTTCGCACAGTTCCGTATAGCCGACACCGCTCGCGAGCGCAGCCTTCGGCAGCAGCGACCGCTCGGTCAACCCGGGCAGCGTGTTCACCTCGAGCACCATCGGCCCGCGCTTCTCGTGATAGATCACGTCCACGCGGGAGAAATGCTCGCAGCGGAGCGCGCGGTGCGCGGCGACGGCGGCCTGCGCGACGGCCCGCTCGACGATTTCGGGGAGCTCGGGCTTGATCAGGTACTGCGTGCCGGTGTCGACGTACTTCGCCTCGAAGTCGAAGAACTCGCGCTTCGAGCGCATCTCGATCAGCGGCAGCGCGCGGTTCTCGAGAACTCCGACTGTCAGCTCGCGACCCTGAATGAACTCTTCGACGAGAACGCGTGAATCGTAACGGAACGCGTTGTCGAAGGCGGCGTCGAGCCCGGCGCGGTCGCGGACGATCGAGATGCCGACGCTGGAGCCCTCGCGGGCGGGCTTGATGACGAGCGGGAAACCCACCTCGGACGCCGCGGAGTTACGTGCGAACGTGTCGTCGCCCTTCCCCACCGTCGTGAACCCGGCAGTCGGGACGGCGTGGGCGATGAAGAGGCTCTTGCTGAGGATCTTGTCGAACGCGTTGAAGGAGGCGTCGGCGGGCGAGCCGGTGTACGGGATGCCGCGATCCTCGAGGATCTTCTGGAGCGTGCCGTCTTCGCCGAAGCGGCCGTGGAGCGCGAGAAAGGCCGCGTCGTATTCGAACGGTTCGGGGAGCGCGGCGTCGATGACCACGAGTTCTGCCGGATAGCCCGCGCCCGCGAGCGCCTTCTGCGCGGCCGTGCCGCTTCTCAGTGAAACTTCGCGTTCAGAACCGGGCCCGCCGGCGAGGACGGCGACGCGGAGAGTGCGGTCGGAGAGGGCGCGGAAGAGCGAGCGGGGTTTGCGCATGAGGTTTGCCCTTGGTTGTAATGAGTTCGGAGACGGGAGTTACGACCAGACCTTGATTTCCAGCTCGAGCTCGACGCCGTGGCGTTCCTTGATCTGGCCCTGGATTCTCGAAATGAGTTCGAGCATGTCGGAGGCTGACGCGTCGTCGTCGTTCGTCAGGAAGTTCGCGTGCAGGACGCTTACGGCCGCGCCACCGATGCGCGTGCCCTTGAAGCCACACTCGTCGATCATGCGTCCCGCTGACAGGCCGGGAGGATTCTTGAAGACGCACCCGGCGGAGTGGCTGTGAAGCGGCTGGGACGCTTTCTTCTTCTGGAAGATGTCGCGCATCCTGGTGCGGATCTCTTCGCGGTCTCCTTCGGAAAACTCGAAGTCCGCCGACAGGATGATCCGGTTCTTCAGGTCCGATTCGCGGTAGCGGAAGCCGCACTGCTCGCGATCGAGGGAAACGATGCGGCCGTCGGCCTCGACGACCTTGACGCGTTTCACGAACTCCCCGATTTCGCCGTAGTGGCCACCCGCGTTCATGAGCAGCGCGCCGCCGACCGTGCCCGGGATCCCGCAGAGCGCTTCGGCGCCCTTGCTTGAGTTGTCCGCGAGTTTCTTTACGAATGCGGGGAACGAAGCGCCGGCCTCGGCCTTTGCAAAGGGACCGAAGGCGTCGGTGTGCTTGAAGCGCTCGAGCGAGAGGACCGCGGGCCAGCCGCGATCGCCGACGAGGACGTTGGTGCCGCCGCCGAGCACGCGCAGGTCCAGCCCCTTTGCGCGGCAGTACGACATCGCCTGAGGGACTTCCTCCATCCGCTCCGGGATGAAGAAGTACTCGGCGGTGCCGCCGATGCGGTACGAGGTGCGGGGAGCGAGGGGCTCGTCGCGCTTGAGGATCATACGGCCACCCTTCCGGTTTCGGGTTGAGGGACCAGGAGAGACATGGCGCCGGCGATCTTGAAGACGTCGCCCGCGCCCATGGTGAGGAGGACGGCGGGAGCGGGGATGTCGCGAAGGGCCTGGACGCATTCGTCGAACGACGCGAACGCGCGTGCCGCGGTGCCCGTCGCGCGGATGTCGTCGGCGAGATCCTGGGCGCAGACGGCGCGGCGGTCCTCGTCGGAGTCGCGCGCGGCATAGATCCCCGGGATCAGGACCTCGTCGGCGTCCGCAAACGCGTGCGCGAAGCCGTCGCGGAAGATGCGCGTGCGCGAATACTGGTGCGGCTGGAAGATCGCGACGATGCGGCGGCCCGGACAGATCGAGCGGAGCGCCGCCAGCGAAGCGCGGACTTCCGTCGGGTGGTGCGCGTAGTCGTCCATCACGGAAATGGGGCCGCGCACGAGCCACTGCATGCGGCGCTGGACGCCGTGAAAGTTCGCGAGCGCTTCGGCGATGCGGTTTCCGGGCATCTCCAGCGCGTGGGCGACCGCGATCGCCGCCAGCGCGTTCTTCACGTTGTGCTCGCCCGGGATCGCGAGCTCGAAGGAGCCGAAGAGCGCTTCATGACGCAGTGCGTCAAACTTCCAGCGCCCGTCGTCCACTCGCAGGTTCACCGCTCGCCAGTCCATCCCCGGCCCGAACCCGAACGTCTCGATACGGCAGCGCGCCGACTTCATCGCCCGCGCGCAGTTCCCGTCCTCGCCGTTGATCACGACCAGCCCTTCCGGCGGCACGTGCGACAGGAACACGCCGAACGACCCGATGATCTCGTCGATGTCGCGGTAGTAGTCGAGGTGGTCCTCCTCGATGTTCGTCACGACCGCAATGTGCGGGTACAGGTTGTGGAACGACCGGAAGTGCTCGCAGGCCTCGGCGACGAACGGCTCGCCCTTCCCGCCGCGCGAGGAGCCGCCCAGGTCCGGGATACCGCCGCCCACCACGAAGGACGGCTCATACCCGCCGCGATCCAGCACGAACGCCGTCATCGCGCTCGTCGTCGATTTGCCGTGACACCCCGCGACCGCGATGCCGAACCGGTCGCGCATCAGCTCGCCCAGCAGCGTCGCGTACTTCACGATCGGCAGATTCCGACGCCGCGCTTCCGCAATCTCGGGGTTCTTCTCGTCCACGGCCGCCGTCACCACGACGCGCGTCGTTTCCGGAGGCAGATTCTCCGCTGCATGCCCGATCGAGATCCGCGCCCCCTTCAGCGCGAACTCCTCCGTCACTTCGCTCTTACCGATGTCGCTTCCCGACACCGGTATCCCGCGCGCCATGAGGATCCGCGCCGCGCCCGACATCCCGATCCCGCCGATCCCGACGAAATGGAACGACGCCATGGTGTCCCCTCTAAGCGACTGCACCGTGGGCCCGGGGACCCGCGGCAACAAGGAACAGCGGCCCCACTCGACACGAATACGACCGGACTTGCGGCGTTTCATCGCAGTCTGATTTATCGGCGTGAAGCGCGGCGGAAAGTGAGGGAGAATTTGCCGCGCGCGGCGGGAAATGCAGTGCTGAGGATTGAGTGTTGAGTAGTAAGGAGTCGAGAGCCGCGCAGGCTACTCCTGGAGGACGGCCTCGATTTTTCGCAGGACCACCTGCGCGGCGACGGCGTTGCCGAGTTCCCAGCCGGATGCGCTCATCTTCGCGAGCGTGGAACGGTCGCGCATCATCCGCTCGAAGCGGTCGAAGGCGATGTCGTCGAGGGCGGACTCCGGGAGATGCCAGGCGGCGCCCGCTTTCTCGGCGGCCTCCGCGTTGGCTTTCTGGTGGCCGTTCGCGCTGGTCGGGAGCGGGATCAGCGCGAGCGGGATGCCCAGGGCAGTCGCTTCCGCGATCGTCGTGCCGCCGGCTCGGCAGACGACGAGGTCGGCGGCGCCGTAGAAGAGGTCCATGCGGTCGCAGAACGGGGTGACCCAGGCGGAGACGTTGTTGAAGCGGTAGGCGCCATCGACCTGGGCCCAGTCAGCCTGGCCGGTGGCGTGGACGACGTTCCAGTCCTTGAGGCGGTGGGCGCGGGAGCGGAAGAACTCGTTGATGGCGTGGGAGCCCTGCGAGCCGCCGAGGATTCCGATCGTCGGTTTTTTCGGGTCGAAGCCGAGCGACTTTCGCGCTTCGGGGTCGCGGTCGAGCTGGCGGATCGGGTTGCCGGTGAAAACGCCGCCCGGGATGACCTTCACGGCTTCCTTCCACTGGCAGCAGACCAGCTTGGCGAATCGCGCGAGGAACTGGTTGGCGCGGCCGACGATGGCGTTCTGCTCGAGGAGGACGACGGGGACGCCGAGGGCGCGCGCGGCGAGGACCGTTGGGACGCTTCCGTAGCCGCCGACGCCGACGACGACGTCGGGATTGAAGGATTTCAGTTCGGAGTACGCGTTGCGGAAGGCGCTCCACGACTCGGGGACGAAACCGCCGATGAGGCCGGTGAAGCCGACCCAGCGGGGGGCGGCCATGGCGTGATGGTCGAAGTTGGTGCGGGAGAGGATCTGCTGGTCGATGGGGCGCTTGGTGCAAAGGAACGTGACGCGCGCGTCGGGCGTCCGGCGCCGGATTTCGTCGGCGAGGGCGATCGCGGGGAAGAGATGTCCGCCCGTTCCGCCGCCTGCGAACGCAACCGCCGGGGCGCGGCGGATTTTCTTTTCAACATGGGCGTGGAACAGCTGAAGGATCACTGGGGGGCCTCCGGGGAGTGGAGGACGGGAAAGGCAGGCGGGCAGGCAGGCTGGCGGGCGGGCGGGCCGGCGACGACCGCTTCAACATCGGCACCAACCGCTGCCGCACTTTCCTCGCGTCCTGCGCTGATCACGAATCCCATCGCGGCCAGCGTGAAAAATAATCCGGAGCCGCCGAACGACAGGAACGGCAGAGAGATGCCCTTCGTCGGCATGGAGGCGGTGACGACCGCCATGTTCATTGCGGCCTGGAAGCCGACGCTCGCGAGCATGCCGGCTGCGGCGAGCGAGCCGAACACGGACGGGCAGCGACGGGCGATCGCGCGGCCGTGCCAGAGGAGGAAGAGGAACATTCCGATGACGCCCAGGGTGCCGACGAGGCCGAGTTCTTCGCCGACGATGGAAAAAATGAAGTCGGTGTGTTTCTCGGGGAGGAAGAACAATTTCTGGCGCGACATGCCGAGGCCGGCGCCGTAGGTGCCGCCGCTTCCGAGCGCGATGAGCGCTTGCTTGATCTGGTATCCGCGGCCGAGGGGATCGGCGTCGGGGTCGAGGAAGACGAAGATGCGGTCGCGGGCGTGCTGGAACTTGAAGTAGGCGCCGATGGCGGCGATGGGGAGGACGGCGAGCGTGCAGGGGACGGCGTGGACGAGGCGGACGCCGCCGAGGAGTGCGACGCAGCTGCCGGCGATGGCGAGGAGGGCGGCGGTGCCGAGGTCGGGCTCGATCGCGGTAAGGCCGACGGCCAGCGCGATGGCGCCGGCTGCGGGGAGGAAGCCGCGCTTGAACGAGCGCGCGCGCTCCGGGTCGCGGCCGAGGTACCAGGCGAGAAAGACCGGAAGGCCGATCTTCATCAGTTCGCTCGGCTGGAACGACAGGTCGCCCGCGCGGAACCAGCGGCGCGCGCCGTTGACTTCGGATCCGATGCCGGGGATGAGCACCGCGATGAGCAGCAGCAGACCGCCGCCGAAGATCCATGGCGCCGCCTGTTCGAATTTCCGGACGTCCACCGCCGAAGTCGCCGCGAACGCGCACAGGCCAAGGCCAAGCCAGAAGAGGTGCTTGACCAGCGTGTTGTCCCCTTCGCCCGTCAGCCGGTCCGCCGCGGGCGCGCTCGCACTGTAGATCATCACCGTCCCGAGCGCGCAGAGCGCAAGGACCGTGAAGACGACGGCGCCGCGGGAAGCGGACATTTACCCCGCCCTCAACGCCGCGAGGCCGGCCAGGGCGCTGATCGCCGACGCGATCCAGAACCGCGCCGTGATCTTCGATTCTGGAACGCCGTCGAACTGGAAGTGGTGGTGGATCGGCGCGATCTTGAAGACGCGCTTCCCCGTCGTCTTGAACGAAACGACCTGGATGATGACCGAGAGCGCTTCGATGACGAAGACGCCGCCGATCACGACAAGAAGCAGTTCCTGCTTGGCGACGAGGGCCATGGCGGCGAGCGCACCGCCGAGGGGAAGGGAGCCCGTGTTGCCCATGAAGACCTGGGCCGGGAAGCAGTTGAACCACATGAAGCCGAGCGTGGCGCCGAGCAGGGCCGCGCCGAAGACGGCGAGTTCGGAAGCGCCGGGGACGTGCGGGAGGCCGAGCGACGCCGCGAGATCGGGGCGGCCGGTGACGTAGAGGATGCCGGTGTACGCAAGCCCGGCCGCGAGGAAGCAGCCGCCCGCGAGCCCGTCGAGGCCGTCGGTGAGATTCACGGCGTTGGTCGTCGCGGCCATGACGAGCGCGGCGAGCGCAGGATAGGCGGCGCCGAGATCGAATGACGCGTGCGCAAACGGAATCGCGAGCTGCGTCGAATGTCCCGTCTTCCAGAGCACGAACCCGAGCGCGTATCCGACGCCGGCCTGCATGAGGAGCCGCGGCTTCGCGGCGAGGCCGTGCTTTTTCGTGCGCAGCTTGACCCAGTCGTCCGCGTACCCGATCCCCCAGAGGATCGCCACCGCGACCATCGTCGCCGGCACCGCGGGCGTCCACAGGTCCGCGAGCGCGAGCGTCGCCGCGAGGGCGGATCCGATCAGGAAGAGCCCGCCCATCGTCGGCGTGTCTTTCTTCCCGGAGTGAATCTCGGTGAGGCGCTTCGAATCTTTCTTGGTGATGTCCTCGCGCACTTTCCGCGCCTTGAGCCAGCGAATGACGCGCGGGCCCGCGACGAGGCAGGCGGCGAACGCAGCCGTGGCGGCGGCGCCGGCGCGAAGCGTGGCGATCTCGGTCACGAGGCCTCTCCGAAGGTCGGCCGTGAACCCGTGGCCGGAGCGCAGTGCGGGCGCCCCGGATTCCGGGATGTATTACAACTTATAAATTGTAAAGCTGAACGAAGCGAAAAACTACGCCGTCTTCGCCGGCCGCGACGCGCTCTTCAACGCGCCCCGCTGCAGACGCTTCGCCACTTCGTCCTTCTCACTCATCGCGAACAGCAGCTCGACCACCGCATCCTCGCTCGTGGTCCTCTCGCCCTTCCCCAGGATCGCCCGAGCCAGCCGCGCCACCGCTTCACGATCATTGATCCGTTCCATGACCCGCCCCCTCTCACGTTGAACACTTCCTTGTCCCTGCTCCGGCCCGCTCCCACGCGAGCCCGGCTCACGACATCATCTTCTGGAGCATCATCCGCCGCGTCTCCGTCGCGGGCGGCATCAGCCCCATCAACTGATCGAACTCTTCTTCGGCAGACTTCGCTGCCGCCTCGAGCCACCGCACAACAACAGCGGGGTCGTTCAGGTCCGGCGGATTCGCCGCCGCCCTCTTCGCATGCCTCGTGGCGATCACGCGCAGCAGCCGCGCCACCGCCTCGTCATCCGTCATCTCGATCCGATTCATCACCCTCTCCTGGCTGTTTCGATCGCCCTTGCCCTTGCCCTCGCCGCTAAACCGGTACCGCCGCCTCAAGCGGCTTGAACGCCGCCAGTACCCGCTCCAGCCTCATCCCGCGGCTCCCCTTCAGCAGCGCCAGGTCCCCTTCCCGAAGAATGTCGGGAAGCGCCCGCGCTGCCTCGTCCGCGTTCGCGAACGCATGCGCTTCCAGCGTCCGCCTCAGCGTCTTCGCCTTGTGCACCGCGCGCGTCGCCTCCGGCCCGATCCCGACGAACACGCCGATGTTCGGCGTGCGCGCGACACGGTCCCCGACCTTCTCGTGATGTTTCGCCGACTCGCTTCCCATCTCCAGCATGTCGCCGAAAATGAACACGCGGCGCCGCGCTTCCCAGAGCTCGATCTCGTCGAGCGCCAGCGTCACCGCGCGCGGGTTGGCGTTGTAGGCGTCGTTGATGAACTGCACGCCGGCGAGCTCGATCCGCTCCATGCGCATCGGAGGAAGTCGGAACGACATCAGCCGCTCGGCGATCTGCATCATGTCCATCCCCATCGTCAGGCCGACCGACGCCGCGGCCAGCGCGTTGTACGCCATCCAGCGGCCGCAGATCGGGAGGACGAACGGGACGCGGTCGTTGACGAGGAAGCGGATCCCCTCGGGGCCGCCTTCGATCGCGCTGCCCTTGACGTCGGCGCCGCGGAAAAATCCAAACGTGACGCACCGCGCGGTCGTCGCGCGCGACATCCGCTTCGTGTGCTCGTTGTCCATGTTCAGGACGGCCGTGCCGTTTGGCGCGAGCTTCTCGATAAGCGCGGCCTTCTCGCGCGCGATCGCGTCGATCGTCCCGAATCCCTCGAGGTGCGTTTCGCTGACCGTGGTGACGACGCTCACGTTGGGCTGCGCGATCCCCGCCAGGTAGGCGATCTCGCCCGGGGCGCTCGTGCCGCACTCCACGACCACGACGTCGGTTTCCTTGTCGATGCCGAGAAGCGTGATGGGCAGGCCGAGCTGGTTGTTGAAAGATTTCTGGGAAGCGAGGACGGAGCGATCGGCCCCGAGGACGTGGGCGATCATGTCCTTGGCGGTGGTCTTCCCGTTCGACCCCGTGACGGCGACGACGGGAACGCCGGCCATCGCGCGAATGCGGCGGGCGAGATCGCCGAGGGAGGAAACGGTGTCGCGGACGCGGAGCACATTCCCCTTGCGGACCTTTTCGATCTCGCGGTCCACGATGACGGCCGAAGCGCCCTTCGAGAGCGCTTCCTGCACGAAGTCATGGCCGTCCTGGTTGCGGCCGCGGATCGCGAAGAAGAGGTCGCCTTTTTTCACGGCGCGCGAATCGGTCTGGGCGCCGGTGGCTTCGCCGCCGCCGGTTCCATGGACGAACTCTCCGTTCAGGACGGTCTTGAGCTCGGACAGTTCGATGGGCAGCATTCTCGCCTCCCCGATGTTTTTATTTACGCCAGAGCCGGCAACCGCCGGCCCAGGAACTCCGCGGCCACCATCCGGTCGTCGAACGGCTTCACCCCGTCCCTGAATATCTGGTACGTCTCGTGACCCTTCCCCGCGATCAGCACCGTGTCCCCCGCCCGCGCTTCCCGAAGCGCCTTCCTGATCGCTTCGCGCCGGTCCGGCTCGACGATGCGCGGCGCGTCCGCGGGCATGCCCGCGAGGATGTCGTCGAGGATCCGCATCGGGTCCTCCGTGCGCGGGTTGTCGCTCGTCACGACCGCAAGGTCCGCGTACCGCGCGCAGGCCTTCGCCATCATCGGGCGCTTCCCCTTGTCGCGGTCGCCGCCGCAGCCGAAAACGCTGATGAGGCGCCCCGGCGTGAGGGGCCGGAGCGCGGTGAGGACGTTGATGAGGGCGTCGTCGGTGTGGGCGTAGTCGACGAGCACGGCGTACGGCTGGCCGCAGCGGACGGGCTCGAGACGGCCCCGCACGAAAGCGCACGCGGCGGCGCCGTCGCGAAGAGCGTCGGGATCAACGCCCATCGCTTCCAGGCAGGCGATCGCGCCGAGGACGTTCTGGACGTTGTGGCGGCCGACGAGCGGCGAGGAAACGGGGCCTTCGAATCCGGCGGCGCGGAGGAAGAAGCGCGTGCCGTCGAGCGTCGTCGAGTGGACTTCAGCGCGCACATTCGCGGCCGGCGAGAGCCCGAACGTCGCGGCCGGCACAGCCGAGGCTTCCGCCATGAACGTCCCGTACGGGTCGTCCACGTTCACCGCGGCCGCGGCGCCGGGCTTGAGCCCCCGGAACAGGAGCGCCTTCGCGTCGCGATAGTTCTCCATCGTCTTGTGGTAGTCGAGGTGGTCGCGCGTCAGGTTCGTGAAGATCGATCCGGCGAACTCGATCCCGGCGACGCGGCCCTGGTGAAGAGCGTGGGACGAAACTTCCATGACGCAGTGCGTCATTCCGATCTCGACCATCTCCGCGAACATCTCCTGCAGCTCGACCGGGCCCGGCGTCGTGTTGTCGGCGGGAATGTCGCGCCGCCCGAACTGGTAGCTGATCGTGCCCAGCAGCCCGCACTTCGCCCCCGCCGCGTTGAGCATCGCGCGCACGAGGTGCGTCGTCGTCGTCTTGCCGTTGGTCCCCGTGACGCCGATGACCTTTAGCCGGCGCGACGGATATCCGTGGAACGCCGCCGCAAGCTGCGCCGCCGCTTCGCGCGCGTCGGCGACGATGGCCTGGGGCGCGGCGCAGGGAAGCTCCAGCTTCTTCGTAGAAACCACCGCGACCGCGCCGTTCATGAGCGCCGAGATCGCGTACTTCGCGCCGTCGTCTTTCACTCCCGGGATCGCGATGAACACCCAGCCCGGGCGCACCTTGCGCGAATCGGCCGTCACGCCGAGAACCTCGGCGTCCTTGAAGAGCGACCACGAAGCGCCCGAAAGCGCCTTGCGCAGCGATGAAAGCTTCAAGTCCCCTCTCCTCTCCACCCCGAGCGGGCAAAGCAAGTCGAGAATCCCGACCGCTTCACCATCAGGTCGCGCCGGTTCCGAGGCCAACGCGATGTTCAAGCCCCATCCCAATCCCGATCCCCATCCCGCCCCATCCCTATCCCGTCGTTCCCCATCCCCTGCCGTCACTCCCCAAGCAACACCGCCGCTTCCGCCAGCGTTTCCCAGATTGCCACGAGAACTCTCATCGCCGTCCCTCCGTAGCCGTCTTTCTTGCGAACTCCTCGCGCTTCAACTTGACCTTCGCTGCGTCGGGCCTGACTTCCAGCAGCGTCAGTCCTTCCCTCAGGATTTCACCGACCGCCGGGGCCGCCACCGTCCCGCCGTAGTACGCCCCCTGCGGCTCCTTCACGACCACGACCACCAGCAGCCTCGGGTCGTCCGCCGGCGCAAACCCGACGAAACTCGAAGCGTATTTCCCAGCCGCGTACTTCCCGTCCTTGCCGAGGAGCTTCGTCGTCCCCGTCTTTCCCGCCACCAGCCAGCCGTCGAGCTTCGCGGACTTCGCGGTCCCGCGCTCCACGACCTGAATCATCATCGACACGATGTCGCGGCTGACTTTGGTGCTGAGGTAGCGATTTCCCGGGGGAAGCGGGGACATTTCGATTTCTTCGCCGCGATCGTCGAGAACCGCCTTGACGAGGTGCGGCGGCAGGATTGTTCCGCCGTTGGCGATCGCCCCGTACGCCTGGGCGAGCTGGAGCGGGGTCACGCCGACGGCATAACCGAAGGAAGCGCTGACGAGCGTCTGGGGCTTCCACGGGTGCTCGCGCGGGACGACGCCGGGCGTTTCGCCAGGAATCCCGGCTCCCGTGACTTTCCCGAACCCGAACCCGCGGATCCAGGCTTCGAGGTCCGTCGGCTTCATCCGCGTCGCCATCTTCGCCATGCCGACGTTCGAGCTGACGATCAGCACGTCGGCGACGGAAATCGCGCCGTGCCCGTGCACGTCCGAGATCGTCCGCCCCCGGTAGTTCCACGACCCGCCGGCGCAGTCGATCATCTCTCCGGGCTTCACCAGCCCCTTCTCCAGCAACCCCGCCATCACAACGCCCTTGAACGTCGATCCCGGCTCGAAGAAATCCGTCGCCGCCCGGCACCGCCGCGCCTCGGGCTTCCCCGCCGCCGGGTTGTTCGGGTCATAGTTCGGGTACCCCGCAATCGCCAGGATCTCCCCCGTCCGCGGGTCCGTCACCACCGCCACCGCGCTCTCCGGCGAGTGCTTCTCCATCACCTTCGCCAGCGCCTGCTCCGCGACGTTCTGGATTCGCGCGTCGATCGTCAATTGGAGCGTTGCCCCGGGCCGCGCGTCCTTCACCGGGCGTGTGAAGCTGCTGATCATGTCGCGCTTTGCGTCGCGCAACACCCACTGCTCCCCCGCCCGCCCCGCCATGACCTGCTGGTACTCGCGCTCCAGCCCTTCCAGCCCGAACCCGTCGATGTCCACGTACCCGAGCACCTGTCCCATCGAATTTCCGAGCACGTACGCCCGGCGCGTGTCGCTCTCGAACCCGACGCCGCGCAGTTTCATCGCCCTGACGACCTCCTCTTCCTCCGACGAGCACCGCCGCTTCACCCAGGTGAACCGCCGGCCGCTTTTCAGTTTCTTGAGAAGCGCTTCCCGGTCCAGTCCGAGCGTCGCGGACAGCTTTGCGGCCGCGTCGTCCGGATCTTCCAGGTACTTCGGGTCCGCGAAGCAGCTCGGGACGCGCTTCGAGATCGCCAGCATGCGGCCGTCGCGGTCGACGATGTCGCCGCGCTGGGGCTCGATTTCCTCGAGAGCCCAGGCCTGGGATTCCTGCTCGGCGACGGCCTTGTCGTGGCCGCGCACCTGGATCGCCCAGAGGCGCAGGCCGAGGGCGAGGAAGAGACAGGCGAAGCAAGCGAAGCCCAGGTCAAACTTCCAGCCGGCCGGGCGTGAGGTCGGCGCGGCCCCGGCCCGCATGTTCGCGGGTTTTGGTTCGGGCAGGCCTTGGGTGAACACCGTAGGGCTCCGGGGTGCGGCGGCGTGGTGGTAAGGAAAGGAGAGAGTTGGGAGTGTTGAGGGGTGAGTAGGGGGTAGTGAGTAGGAGGTAGGGGGTAGGGAGTCTTGCCTGGCTTGTCAGGGCCTTCCTGGATTCCTGGCGTCTACGACTCGCTCCGAAGTGAGTGGCGCGGCTTGACCTGGCTTCAGGACTCGCCAGTCTTGCGGTACGACCAGGTCTACTCCCAGGGCCGTGGCGCGGTCCATCAGCGTCGCGGGCGCCTTGCACCGGCCCACTTCGGCCTCCAATCGACGCCGCTCGCGTTCCAGCTCCGCGAGCCGTTGCTCGCGATCGCGGATCCGGTACCCGAGCCGAAGCGTCTCCGCCTGCTGCCACACCGTCAGCAGCCCGACGAGCAGAAAGAGCGCCACCAGCAGGATGGGCCGTGAAGTCTTCAAGTCATCTCCCCTTTTCCTGGCTGTCCCTACCCACTACCAACTACCAACTACCCACTACTCCCGACGAATCACCCTCAACTTCGCGCTCCGGCTCCTCGGGTTGCTCAACTCCTCTTCGCGCGACGCGACCGACACATGTTTCGTCAGGACCTGCCACCCGCCTTGACGCCCAAGCTCCCTGAACTTCCCCTTCACCATCCGGTCCTCGAGCGAGTGGAAGGAGATGACGGCGAAACGGCCGCCGGGGTTGAGAAGCGCCGGCAACCGGTCGAGCGCGACCTTCAGGCGCTCCAGTTCGCGGTTGACCGCGATCCGGATCGCCTGGAAGACGCGCGTCGCCGGGTGAGTCCGCCCCCGTTTCCCCCCGACCGCCCCCGCCACCACTTCCGCCAGACGCGCCGTGTCCGAGAACGGCTTCCCCTTCCGTTCGCGCACGATCGTGTCCGCCGCCCGCCTCGACTGACGTTCTTCGCCGTACTCGCGGAAGATCCGTTCCAGCTCTTCCGCCGACGCCCCGTTCACCAGCTCCGCTGCCGACCGCTCTGAATCAGGCCCCATCCGCATGTCGAGCGGCCCGGGGCGCGAGAAAGAGAACCCGCGCGCCGGGTCGTCGAGCTGGAGGCTCGAGACGCCCAGGTCGAGCAGAATGCCGTCGCACTTTGCGCCTCCCCAGAGGCGTTGCGCGGCCTCCTCGACGTGTTCGTACGAGCCCAGCTCGATTTGCACGTTCGCGCCTCTCCCGAGTCTCGAACGGGCAAGTTCCACGGCCACCGGATCGCGGTCCAACCCGATCAGGCGCCCGCCAGGACCGATCCTTCCCAGGATCTCCCGGGCGTGCCCCCCGGCGCCGGCCGTCCCGTCCACCCAGCTTTCGCCGGGTTTCGGATCGGCCAGCGCCAGGAACTCCGCGACCAGGACTGGCGCGTGGTCCCCCACTACAGCAGGGCGGCGACGCGCGTCAGGAGCGGGAAGCGGTACTGCTTCTTCCCGATGCCGAGCTCTTTGACGAGTTCGTAGAGACTCTCGCCGAAGCCGACGCCGGCGAACGCGGGGCTGATCGCCCGCAGGCGCTCGAGACGGCGGACGACTTCCTCGACGTGCGGCCGCGCATCGCGCAGCACGTTCATGTCGAGCATTCCTTCGTTCCTTGCATTCAGGAGGTCCTTCACCACGTCGAAAGAATCACGCTTCTCGGACATAAGTTCACCCCTTCTCTCCGCCGCCCGCGCCCCGTTGGTTAACTGACTAT
Source organism: Planctomycetota bacterium (assembly GCA_038060895.1). Taxonomy (GTDB): domain Bacteria; phylum Planctomycetota; class MHYJ01; order WSZJ01; family WSZJ01; genus WSZJ01. The sequence goes on along the minus strand of JBBTCT010000009.1, from coordinate 83,755 downwards.
TGAGAACGCCGGAAGATGCTCTCCCGCATCCCTCCGGGCGTTTCAAACGCTTTCTTCTGGAAGTCTTCCCAGCGTCCCTGCGTCCAGATCTGCAGGTAATTGCCGCGGCCGATGACGACGACGTCGCGCTCGATTCCGGCCTTGGCCTTGAGTTCGGCCGTGAGAGTCACGCGGCCCTGGTCGTCGAGGTCGAGCTCCTGGGTCGTGCCCTCGAGAATCGTGATCGCCGAGTCGAGCTTCGGGTCGTTTTCGGCGCGCTTTTCCAGCGCCTCCATGCGCTCGGCGTAGATTGCGGGGGAGCACACGGTGAGGACGAAGAAGTCCTCGAGGGGGTAGACACCGACCTTGACGTGGTCGCCAAGGACTTCGCGGAAGCGTGCCGGGATGACGACACGATGCTTCTGGTCGACAACCTGGGAGTGGTTGCCGCTTAGCCTCGTTTTGGAATCAGCCATCGCCGCGCCCCGTGGTACCCGCCGTTCCCACCTGCCACTGTCTGGGTCTGAATGGGATTGTACCCCACTGCTCCCCAGTTGCTGCACTTTTACGATGTCCTCTTCGGCTAGTCAAGGCCGCAACTTGAAAATCGTGAAGTGCTTACGAAGATTCACATGAGTGGGGCGCCGTCACCATGTGAAGGGCTATCAATCTGAAATAGCCACTACAGGTTGTGTTTCCGAATGGAAACGTCGGGGGTCAAAAGTTGGCAGGTCGAAGCGCAATCTCGAGCAGTTCGGATTTTTCAGGCGCAGCGCTTCATCTTAAGTCTATTTCGAATAAGGACTTAAATTGAATGTCAAGTATTGACAATGGAATCCGGCATATTTTTTCAAGTTTCGACGACCTCCACAACTTCTTTCGCGACATCCGGCACCCCGGACTCAGCTTTCTCCCCATCGCTCCCCACCGTCCGATCGCCCGAGCTCGCGGTCCATGCCGTCACAAGCCCATCTCCTCAAATTGCCCTTCCGTCGGAAATCCGCAGACTCGAAAGCGAGCAGGGTAGAACCCCTCCGGCTTCATCGCATTCCCGAGGACCGCCGCCGCACGCGCCCACGGCACCATTCCTCGCATCTCCGCCTTCTCCACGCCCGTGACCTTCATGAACCCGATCGCTTCAGCCTCCGGCAAGAACGCTTCCACCCCCTCCGTCCACGTCGTCAGCGTCGAAACCCGGTCCGAGTCCTTCGACCGGATCAGCATCAACCCGGCGACGTACACGTCCTCCTTCCTCGCCGCGAAGCGCGCCTCCAGCAGTTCCTTCTGCTCCGCGTACTCCTGCGACAACGAGTGCAGCGCGAACGCGCGCAGCCCCCAGGCGACGGGAGAGCCTTCCGCGGGCGTGAACGGCGCCCATTCGCGCCCGGAGAGCCGGATGGCGACACCGCTCATGGCGCGCGGCTTCTGAAGCGACTTCCCGGCCAGGTTGGCCATCGACGCCAGCCCCTCCGGGTCATCGGAACCCGCCAGCAGCAGCTGGTTCTGGCTCGGGATCATCGCGACCGGGTCGCCCTTCAGGCCGAGCCCGCGCACCAGGTCCACCAGCAGCAGCCGGGCGGCGTCGTGATCGTCGTGCCACGGCGAACAAAGCACGCCGCGCATCGGCTTCTCCCACTTGCCGCCGCTTCGCCGCTCCAGGTTTGCGAGCGCGGCCGCGAGGGCTGCTTCGAACCCCACGTTCCACTCCTCCAGCTTAGACCCCGCGATCGCGGCAACCGAGTCGGGCCCGTCGTACGCCAGGCTCGCGGCGAAGTGGTTCGCAACGATGCGGAAGGGAATTTCCGGGATCGCGGGCCCGCCGGCGTCGGCGCGCAGGCGGAGGAATTCGTGGAAGACACGCATCCGCAGGCGGGGCAGCAGGGCCGGAAGCGCAGCGGCGAACGATGGAGGAATTTCCAGCGGCCTGGCGGCGGTTCGCACCGCGCGCGCCAGGAGGGCTTCGCGGGCGGGCCTGGCGGCGGCGTTGTACTCGTCGAGGTGGTTCCCGAGGAAGATGCGCAAGGCCCCGTCTCCCACCACCAGAGCGAAGGCCTGCATGTCGCGCGCGATCGGCCTCTGTTCCCCGGCTGCTCGAAGCCTCTCCTCAAACAGGGCCGCGAAAGCGGCCCGGTCGAGGGGGCGTTCCTTGCGGCTGAAGGGCCACATGGTCAGCGACGGTTCAGCGCTTCGGCCGGCGCCCGCGCTTTGCGCCGCGGGCTTTCGGCTTCTTTACCGCAGGCCGCTTTGCCGGGTTCTTCTTTGCCGCCGGCTTCGATTTCGGCGGCGCCTTCGGGGGAAGCTTCTTCGTCACCGGTCGCGACGCGGAGGCCATCACCGGCGCCTCCGCCAGCGGCGCGAGCACGACTCCCGCTTCCTTGCGCTCCTCCGCCGCTTCGGTCGCCGACTTCACTGCCGCGCGCCGGTGCAGCTCCGCCTGCATCTCGCGCCAGGGCTCGTACGGAATCCCGAACCCTGACTTGAGGAAGGACTCGAGCGAGTCGATGGCCCAGTGCCAGAACTCCGCCTGGCGGACGCATTCCTTTTCGCTCGGAAGCGCCGACAGCTGGACCTTAAGCGTCGTCCGCGCGCCGTCCGCGCCGATTTCGAAGACCAGCCGCGCGGGATCGCCCTCGACCCGCTTCCAGGACAACACCAGCCGTCGCGGCTCCTCGACCTCGAGAAATTCGCCGGCGTCGCCTGCCGTGTCGCGCAGGACACCGCCGGGCCTCACTTCGGCCTGCGCCCCATCGCGAAACCACTCCGCGAGGATTTCGGGGCGGGTCAGGGACGCCCAGACGACGTCCGCGGGCGACTCGAACGAGCGCTCGACCGTCACGACCGGGGGATCCGTGGGAGTCGCCATCGCGATGCCGCCTGCTTGAACCCGTTGCGCGTCGAAAAAAAGAGGCGCGCTCGCGCGCGCCCCCGTGTCGTCCGGTTACCGCCCGCCTGCCGCCTAGTTCTCTCCGGCCTTTTTCAGGAACTTCGTCAGCGTCACCGCGTTCCCGACGTCGTTGTACTCAAGCCGGTCGCAGCACTTCAACATCAGCATGATTCCGAGGCCGCCCAGCTTGCCTTCCTTGTGCCGCTCGCGCGCCGCGTTCAGAGCGTCGCCCGCCTTGCCCTTCTTCACGTACTTCTCGTGATCGAATCCCTGGCCCTGGTCCTTGACCATGCAGGTGATCTTCTCTTTGTCGAGCAGGTACAGGATCTCGACCTTCTTGTCCCGCCGGTACTTGTTCCCGTGCTGCGCCGCGTTGCCGATGCCCTCGCGGAACGCCGCCGCGATGGCGACCTGGTCCTCTTCCGGGAGGCCGCTGCCCTCGAAAAGCACCCGGCCGAATTCGTTGGCCTTTTCGATCGCACCGTCCTCGGTGGGGAACTGGAAGAGCACCTGCTGCTCGAAGATGACTTCTTCTTCGGACGACCGGACGAGTTCGTCGTCGCAGATATTGAAGAGCTTCTTGACCTCGAACGGTTGCACGACGTGGGCGTCGCCGCAGATCATGAACTGTTTCGGCGAGTCGAGGTTGGAGTTCGCGGGGAAGACGATGACGAGCGGAACGTGAGCCGTCCCGCGGTTGGTCTTCACGCCTTCAGCGAGGCGCTGGAATTCCTTCACGCCGCTGTCGATGATCGTCAGGTAGACGCCGCCGTCGTTCATCAGTTTTTCGGCTTCCTCGACGTTGGTGGCGACGTTCGTCTTCCAGCCGGCCTTGTTGAAGTAGTAGATGATGCAATCGACGAAGAAGTCTTTTTCGGGGAAGACGGCGAGGACGGTTGCGACTCGCTGCGTCTGGACCGCCTTGGCCCACCCCTCCGCCACCATCACGGTCGGCGTGCGCCCCGCGAAGACCGGGCCCGGGTCGAACGCGAAAAACCGCTTCGCGCCCGCCAGCATCTTGTGGCCGTGCTTGGGGTCCTTCGTGATTTTCGCGCGTTCCTTGCGGACGCGGAAGGTGCCGAACGAGTCGGCGACGACGTCCTTTTCAGCGAGTACGAGCTTCTGAACGGCCTGAAGCACGCCGTGAAGCATCGTGCCGGCGTTGTCGGGCGGAACGCCGACCCTCGCGGCGACCTGCGACTGGATTTCGGCTTCAGTCGCGAACCCGGCGCCCTCGCCGAAACCGACGCGGATGAAATCCCGGAACTCGACGCCCTTTCCAGACTTGATCGCGTCGCCGCACGCGCCGAACACGGCGCTGCAGACGGCCTTGGCGCGGTCCTCGTCAACTTTCAGGACCGGTGCAACGGCGCGGCTCAGATCGTCGATGGTCGCGGTCGGCATCTAGGCGATCTCCTTGGCTTTCTTGATCAATTCGTCCTCGGAAATAATTCGTTTCTCGATGAGCAGGCGGACAAGCGCGCGCTGAAGCTGGACACGGCTGACTCCCTCGCGAGACGCCCGCTCGTCGATTTCCCTGGGAAGCGGGGAGTCCTCGAGCTCCTTGAGAAGCTGCTCTTTGGATTTCGTTTCTTCCACCGGCTTTTCGGCGTAGAAGAACTGGTTGATCGCCTTCGTGAGCGCGCCGCGTGAAGCGAGCGCGACCTCGATCTTGTAGTCGGTGGCGAGCTGGATTTCCTCGAGCGCCTCGATGTCGGTCGGGTCCGCCACAGCCAGGGTCAACAGGCCGTCATGGAAGGCGATCGGGATGCACGTGTGCTTTTCGATCAGTTCCCGCGGAACCCGTTTGATCAGGTTCTCCGGCAGGACGACCTTGTCGAGCTCGGCGATACGCAGGTTCTGCCGCCGCGCGATGAAATTCGTCACCTGGTCGTCGGTAATGAACCCAAGCTTGACGATGACCGCCGGCAGCTTGCCGCCGACAGCCTTCTGGAAGTCGGTCGCCTTGCGAAGCTGCTCTTCCGTCACGAGCTTGGCTTCGACGAGGAGACGACCCAGCTTCGTGCCCCCAAGATCGAGGCTGGTGTCTTCCTTCATAAGGCGCGTCCTCCCCTCCGCTTGGGACAAGATGAGGCCGAATACTTGCGCGGAGTCTAGGGAAGGGGTTAGGCAGTGTCAAACGCTTTCACCCCCCGGGAAGGGGCGGGGTGCGGAGGACGGGGTCCGGAGGCGGGGCGGCCTGATCAGGGAGAGGAGTGGGCGAAAGCATGGAGCCGCACCGCCTCCGGACCCCGTCCCCGCGCACCCCACCCCTTCCGGGGGGTTCAACGCCATGATTCAGGAACGCAATTTTTTCCGAGGCAGACCCTGGAGCCAGGCCTATCCCCGGAGGACGGCCTGGAACTTCTGGGTGAGGGAGGTGACCACGGATTGGACGGCTTTGTCGGCTTCCTCTGAGGTCAGGGTCCGGTCCGGGGCGCGCAGGGTGATGGAGAACGCGATACTCTTCTTCCCCGCCGGAATTCCTTTCCCTTCATAGAGATCGAAGAAAACCACGCTCTCCAGCAGGCCGGCAGGGGCTGCAATTCTTACCGCGGCCTCGACATCGGACCAGGCCACGGCACGGTCGAGGACGACCGCAATATCTCGCTGGATGGCTGGCAGGGTCGGGAAATCTCCGAACCGGCGCGTCAGTTTCGCGGCCGATACGAGCGCGTCCCAGTCCAGTTCGGCGACGACAGGCCTTGTCCGCAGATCGTGGGCAACCGCCAGTGCGGCGGAAATCTCGCCAATCGTCCCGATCTCCTTTCCCAGCACGGCTACGGCCGCCGCACGGCCGGGCGTCAGGTGCGCTCGCTCGGCCGGACGGAAGGTCGCCTGCGCCAGCACACCGAGGCGCTCCAACATGTTTTCAATCACGCCTTTCAGCGGGGCGAACCCGCGAGAGGAAGCGACCCCGAGGACCGAGCGCTCGTGGAATCCGCGCGCGTCCTTCGCGTACACCTTTGCAATCTCGAACAGGTCCGCTTCCTTCTCGCCGTACGCCTCGTGCATGCGCATCGCATCGAGCAGCGACGGCACAATCCCCTGCCGCATCTGCTCTTCCCGTTTCCCCGTCTTGCCCAGCACGCCGACCGGTTCACCAGCGAGGAAGGGCGCCTCACCGGCAGTCTTGCCCGTGAAGGACAACGTGAGGACCTCGTCGTGTCCCGCCGCCCGAAGGGCCTCCTTGGCGGCGGCCGCCGCGAGATCGGCCGGGTTCTTCGCCGCGAGCGCAATGTTCACGCGCGGGGAAGCCGGAATGCGGTCGTACCCGTAAACGCGCGCGACCTCCTCCACGAGATCGACATCGCGCGAAACGTCGGCGCGCCAGGTCGGGATCGCAATCCGCCAGACCCCGTCGACGTCCTCGCGGATCTCGAACCCTAGCCCTTCGAGGATCTTGCGCGCCTGCACCGCTTCCACCTCGCGCCCGAGCACCCGCGCAATCGACGCGACCTTGAACTGCACCTGTCGCTTCACCGCCGCTTCCGGGTTCGTGTCGAGGTGCATCGTGTCGGGCCGCGCACCCGCGTGCTCCCGCATCAGGAACACCGCGCGGCGGCTGGCCCAATCGACGCGCGCGGGATCGACGCCGCGCTGGAAGCGGTACGAGGAGTCGCTCGCGAGGCCGAGCTTGAGCGACGTGCGGCGGACAATCACGGGGTCGAAGATCGCGGATTCGAGGAGGATGTCCGTCGTCGAATCGGTGACTTCGGTTTCCCGGCCGCCCATGACTCCGGCGATCGCCACCGGCCTCTCGGCATCTGCAATCACAAGCGCGCCCGCCACGTCGTAGTCGCGCCCGTCAATCGCCTTGAGCTTCTCCCCCGCCTTCCCCTTCCGTACGAGGATGCTCTTGCCGGACAGTTTTGCCAGGTCGAATGCGTGAAGCGGCTGCCCGCATTCGTAGAGGACGTAGTTCGTGATGTCGACGACGTTGTTCACGCTGCGCAGGCCGATCGCCTCGAGCCGCTGGCGAAGTGCCGTCGGAGTCGGCCCGACCTTGAGGCCCTTCACGATCCGCCCGACATACCTGGGGCAGAGTTCGGGCTCCTGGACGTCGAGCATCCAGTCCGGTGACCGGAACGAACGCGTCGTTTCGAGCTTGAATCCCGGCTCGAGCATCGGTTTGCCGGTGACGACCGAGACTTCGCGCGCGACGCCAATGAGGCTCAGGCAATCGGGACGGTTGGCAGTGATCTCGAGTTCGATCACGGTCTCGCCCCCGCGCTCCTCGATCCCCTCGACTTTGACGCCGGCCTTCGTCAACAGCTCCGCCACGGTCGTCGCGGGAAGTCCCGTGCGGCAGTAGTCGGAAAGCCAGTCGGTCGTGAACTTCACCACTGCCTCAGGAACAACGGATGGCTCCGGATGAAGTGCCGGATGTCCGGCACGCCCAGCTTCAACATCGCGATCCGCTCAACGCCCATCCCGAACGCAAACCCGCTGTACTTCTCAGGGTCGATCTTCGCGTACTCCAGCACCTTCGGGTGCACCATGCCGCTTCCCAGCACCTCGATCCAACCGCTCCCCTTGCACGCGGGACACCCTGAGCCCGCGCACAGCAGGCACGAGACGTCGACTTCCGCGGACGGTTCCGTGAACGGGAAATAGCTGGGGCGGAAGCGCGTCTCGGTGTTTGCACCAAAGAGCTCTTTCATGGCGATCGCGAGGACGCCCTTGAGATCCGCGAAGGTCACGCCCTCGTCGATCATGAGGCCTTCGAGTTGATGGAAGACGGGAAGGTGGCTCGCGTCGGCGGGATCGGTCCGGAACACTTTTCCCGGGACGACCACCCGGATCGGCGGCTTCCGCGCTTCCATGACATGCATCTGCGCGGGGCTCGTGTGCGAGCGGAGGAGGAAGCGGTACGGGCGCGAGGCGACCTCCGGGTCGTCGAGGTACCAGGTGTCGAACGGCTCGGCGGCCGGGTGGTCGAGCGGGATGTTCAGGGCTTCGAAGTTGTAGTAGGCCGTTTCGATTTCAGGGCCGTAGGCGGCCTCGAAGCCGAGTTTCGCGAAGATCTCGCGAATCTCGTCCATCGTCTGGTAGATCGGGTGGCGCCGGCCGAGCCTGGGGCGTGTGCCGGGAAGCGTCACGTCGATCGAGTCGGCGGGTGCGGCTTTGGGGCCGGTCGAGGCGAGCGCATTCAGGCGTTCCTCGGCAGCGGACTCACAGGCGAGCTTCAGGTCGTTGAGCGCCTTGCCGCGGGACTTCTTCTGCTCTGCGGGCAGCTTCCCGAGTTCCTCGGTCAACTTGCGAAGCTTCCCGGTCCGCCCGAGCCAGTCGGACTTGATGCGCTCCGCCGACGCGGAGTCCTTCGCCGCGGCAAGGGCAGCGGTGAATTCGGACTGTAGGGCTGTGGGGTCGGGGTCGGGCATTTTCCGGGTCTTTCCTGAATGTCGTATCCGCGGCCGTCTCCGCGCCATTCGCTCTTATCCGCGAATTCCTTTTCTTTAAAAAGGAAAAGGAATACGCGGATAAAGCCTGATCCCGCGGAAAGAGTCGCGGATACAGCACCTGCAAAAAAAAGAGGGCCGGTTTTCACCGGCCCTCGTGTCAATCGCCAAAGATCGCGTTACCCCTTGGCCATCGCCACGATGCCCGCAAACGCCTTCGGTTCGTCCATCGCGAGCAGCGCGAGGCTCTTCCGGTCCAGCTCAATCCCCTTCTTCTTGATCGCATGGATGAACTTCGAGTAGCTCATTCCCAGCGCCACGGTGGCGGCGCCGATCCGCTGGATCCAGAGCGACCGCATCCGGCGCGCTCGCTCCTGGCGGCCGAAGTACGAATGCACGCCGGCGCGCAGAACGCTCTGTTTCGCCAGGCGCAGCATCCGGCCGCGACCGCCGATGAATCCCCGGGCACGCTTCAGGATCTTCTTGTTTCGCGCATGGCGCGCGACGTTCGATTTGACGCGCATGGTTTACTTCTTCCCTTCGGCGAGAAGCAGCCGCTTCAGGTAGAACCGCCGCGTCCCGATGTACTCGTGGTCGTGGCAGCGATTCCGCTTCTGCTTCTTCGTCTTGTTCGACATCAAATGGCTCTTGCCGCACTTGCGGCGCATGAGCTTGCCGGTGCCGGTCACCTTGAAGCGCCACCGGGCGGACTTGTTGGATTTGAGCTTGGGCATGGGTCTCTCTTGATCGTTCGAGGAGGCTGGAAGGGCCGCAGAAGATGCGTTATTTCGGCATGAGGGTCAAGGACAACCTGTGGCCTTCGAGCCGGGGCGGCTTCTCGACCTTGGTGATGTCCTCGAGCGCCTTGATGAACTGTTCCATCGTGGCGCGGCCGAATTCCTGGTGCACGATCTCGCGGCCCTTGAAGAACATGTTCACCATGACCTTGTCGCCCTGCTCGATGAACTGGCGCGAGTGCCTGATCTTCGTCTGGACGTCGTGTTCCTCGGTCTTCGGCGTCAGGCGGATTTCCTTGGTCTTCTGGACATGGTGCTTCTTGTGCGCGTCGTGCTCTTTCTTCCGCTGCTCGTATTTGAACTTGCCGTAGTCCATCAGGCGGCAAACGGGCGGGTCCGCGTCCGGCGCGACCTCGACGAGGTCGAGAGCCCGCTCTTCCGAGAGCTTCTTCGCTTCCTCGATCGTGACGATATTGGCCTGACCATCGTCTTCCACAAGACGGACCCTCTTGGCGCGGATCCGGTCGTTGATTCGGTATTCCTGTTTGACGCTCGTAGTGCGGTCTCCTTTGCTTTAGGGGAAGCGGGAGGTTAACCGGGAAGTGGAGCGGGGATCAATAGGCGAAGTGGCCAGGGAGACGTTCGAAGGCGGAACCTCATCGCTTTGCGGCGACGTCTTCGCGCAACAGGGTCTCGAAGCGCGAGACATCCATCACGCCGAGGTCCTTACCCGCTCTTTCGCGAACGGCCACCTGCTTCGCGGCGACTTCCTTTTCGCCGACCACGAGCATGTACGGAGTCTTGAGGAGTGTGGCTTCGCGGATCTTGTGTCCGGTGCGCTCGTTGCGCGCGTCGACGTCGACGCGGAAGCCGCCGTTGCGGAGTTGTGCGGCGACGGATTCGGCGTACGGGATGTGCGCGTCGGTGATCGGGATGACGGTCGCCTGCGACGGCGAGAGCCAGACCGGGAATGCGCCGCCGTAGTGCTCGGTGAGGACGCCGAAGAAGCGCTCGACGGAGCCCATCAGCGCGCGGTGGACCATGTACGGCTGCTGGCGGTTGCCGTCTTCGCCGACGAAGGAGAGATTGAAGCGCGGCTCGCTGGGCAGGTTGAAGTCGAACTGGACGGTGGAGCACTGCCACTCGCGGCCGAGCGAATCGCGGACCTTGATGTCGATTTTCGGCCCATAGAACGCGCCGCCGCCCTCGTCCACCTGGTACTTCACACCGGCATTGCCGAGCGCGTTGCGAAGCGCGGCCTCGGTTCTTTCCCAGTCCGCGGCGGCGCCGACGGATTTCTCCGGGCGGGTCGAGAGGTAAATCGCAAGATCCTTGAACCCGAACTTGCCGAGCCACTCGACCGCGAAGTTGAAGACGTCGATGATCTCCTTCTCGACGGCTTTCGGAGTCACGAAGATGTGCGCGTCGTCGATGGTGAACCCGCGGACTCGCAGCATCCCGTGCAGCACGCCCGACTTCTCGAAGCGGTACACGGTGCCGAACTCGGCCAGGCGCATCGGCAGCTCGCGGTACGAATGCAGCTTCGACTTGTAGATCATGATGTGCCCGGGGCAGTTCATCGGCTTCACCCGGAACGGCCGCTCGTCGATCAGCATCGCGCCGAACATCAGGTCCTTGTATGCCTCGAGGTGCCCCGAGATCTTGTAGATCTCTTCGCTCGCGATGTGCGGGGTGTTCACCAGCAGGTACCCGCGCTTGATGTGATCGGCGTACCACTCCTGCTCCATCACGTGCCGGATCATCGACCCGCGCGGGTGCCAGTGCACCAGTCCGCCGCCGATCTCGTTGTGAATGGAGAAGAGGTCCAGTTCCTGCCCCAGTTTGCGGTGGTCGCGCTTCTTGGCCTCTTCGATCCGGAACATGTACTTGTCGAGGTCTTCCTTCGACCACCACGCAGTCCCATACAACCGCTGCAGCATCTTGTTCTTCTCGTCGCCGCGCCAGTACGCGCCGGTGGCCTTCAGCACTTTGACGGCGGGAACGACGCCGGTGGAAGCGAGGTGCGGCCCGCGGCAGAGATCGGTGAATTCGCCCTGTTTGTAGAAGGAGACCTTTTCGTCGGTCCACTCGCCGAGCATCTCGACCTTGTAGTCCTGTTTCTCCTTCTTGCAGCGCTCAATCGCCTCCGAGCGAAGGGTCTCCGATCGCTCGCAGGGGAAATTGGCAGCGACCACCTTCTGCATCTCCGCGTCGATCCTCTCGATGTCTTCCGGCGCGAACGGTTTCTCCGGGTCCATGTCGTAGTAGAACCCGTCCTCGATCGGTGGCCCGATGGCGAGCCTGGTATTCGGGAAAAGGCGGAGAACCGCCTGGGCCATGATGTGCGCGCACGTGTGGCGAAGGTGATCCAGCGATTCCGGCTGCTGGCGCGTGACAAGCTTCAACTTCACGTCGCCCTTGATGGCGAAGGACAAGTCGACGGGTTTGTCGTCGACGATGCCGATCACGGCGTCCTTCGCAAGTCTCTTGCCGATCGATTCCGCGACCTGCAGGACGGTGGTTCCGTCCGCGTATTCGCGGGTCTTGCCGTCAGGCAGGGTGACTTTTGCCATGGTTGCGCGTGAATGAAGCAGGGTTTCGCGACAGTGTCAACGCTCGGGGGTGGGCTGAGGTTTGCGGAAGTCCTGGCCGTTTCCCTCGCCCTTGCCCGCCGCACGCTGGATCCATCGTGCAGTGGGCAAGGGCAAGGGGCGGCGTTACTTCACCGCCACCACAAACTTCCCCTTCGGCGCCCCCAGCGGAGTCGGGTACTGCACCGTCATCGCCTCACCCTTCCGCACCAGCTTCACCTCCACCATCGCCCTGCCCGCGAACCTCGCCGTCGCTCTTCCCCACGCCGCTTCGCTGTCGATCTTCACATCGCCCACCTGCGTCACGATGTCGCCCCTATGAACGGGATTCGCCATCAGCCGCTTCCCGGCCCCATTGGGGCGCTCCTCTCGCCCCGGAACCTGCTGCACGAGAAAGCCGGTCGCGGGGGGTTTCACCATCTGAAGCGCCGCCGCAGCCGCTTCGGCCAGCAGCCGTTCGGGGGACTTCGCAAGGTCCTTCAAGGCCGGCTCCGCCTCCGGCCCCAGCGAGACAATCAACTTCAGGTACTGCATCTGAAGCGCCAGCCCCTGCGCCTCGCGGGTCATCTTCGCAAGCTCGGGCAGTATTTCCTTCGTGACGTTTCCTTCCAGCGCCCTCAGGATTCGCGGCAGTTCCTCCGCATCGGCGCCTTCCAGCGCCTCGAACAGGAACTTCCCCTCGTGCGCTTCCGCGAGCCACGCGAAGGCCTGCTCGAGATAAAGCTCGGCCTCAAACGTGCGCAACGCGCGCGCGGTCGGAACGGAATGCTTGTGGAACGTGATGTCAGCGGCGAGCGGCTCGAGTGCGTCCTCGCGAAGCGTGTACTCGACGATGTCGTCGACGGCAAGCACCCGGAAGATCAGCGAGAGCGCCTCGTCCCAGTTCTGTTCTCCTGAAGCGATGACGGCGCGGATCTCGGCCGCGGCGTCGCCCCAGCGTTTCTCCGCGATTGCCTTATCGGCGCTGGCCTGTGGGCCGACCGACGGAGGAGGGACCATGCCGGATTGCACGAGCGGCGAAGCGGTCGCCTCCCCGCCCTTCCCTTCCGGAGTCGGCGGCAAAGGTTTGCGGCCGTGCTCGAACAGGACGCCGCCGAGAAACCCGGCCGCCACGGCGATCACGAGGTAGGCGATGAGGTGCGAGCGCGGCATTGGCGGCGAATTGTAGCCTATCTCGCGAGCCAGGCCTTTCGCTCTCCCTCGGGAAACCGCTCGATCGCGTAGCGCAGCATCGTCCGCGGCATCCGTCTGACGTGCGCCTCCAGGAACCGGCGCAGCACGGCGCCGTCCCGTTTCCCGATTTCGCGCAGCATCCAGCCGCAGGCCTTGTGCATGAGGTCCTCAGGGTCGCGGAGGAACATGCGGACGAGGCGGAGCGCCTCCGTGAAGCGGCTTTTCTTGATGTACGCGAACGTCGCGAGCATCGCAATCCTGCGATCCCAGAGGCGCCTGGAACGCGCCCACATCCACAGAGGCGCCTTGTCGCGCGTCTCGAGATACGGCCCGACGACGTGCTCTGCGGTCCCGTCTACGAGGTCCCAGTTGTTGATGTGCGGGAAGGAAGCGAGGTACTGGCGATACCAGCGTTCCTTCCCGGCGTCGTCGCCGCGGCGGTAGCGGTCAACGATGAACATCAGCCCCAGGAGACGCTCTTCGTGGAACCTCGACTCGACGAGCATGCCGACGCCGTGGTTGGGGAGATCTCGGAAGCGCTTGAGCATCTCGCGGACCTGGGGGACGGACAGGCCCATGAACTTGTCGCCCTCGCCGTACTCGCCGGGTCCGCATTTGAAAAACGTGAGATTCACGGCGCGGCGGTGCGGGGTTGCGAGGCGGAGCATCTCCCGGCGGACATCGGCGACGTTCATCGCGGCGAGCTTATTTCGCCGTGGGCGCGCGGTCGAGCGTCTCGACGTTCGGGTTCCGGGACTCGTCCCAGGCTTCGCTGACGACTTCCTCGACCTTGAAGGGATTGTCCCTGAGCAGTTTCTCGAGCCCGGAGAGATCTTTCGGCGCTTTCTTCAGAATGGCCTCCAGTTCGTCGAACCACTTGCGCCCCGCGAGATTCGCCGCGACGTCGGCCGGGCTGGATCGCTTCTCAACCTTCGTGAACTTCCCGGCCGAGTGAATTGCGAAGCTGCCCACCAGGTCGTACGACTTTCTTCCGTCCTCATCCGCCCACCAGCACTTCAGTTTCGGATTCCTGTGGATCCACTTCACGAACTCCGCATCCGGTTCGATTCCTTCCAGCCACTTCGACATCCCCTCGGCCAGTGCGTCGCCGCGCGAGACATCCTCTGCCGCGACCTGCCGGACAAAAAACCCCTCTTCGAAAAAGTGCCCGAACTTGTCCGAGCCGATGGAGAGGTCGCGGCCTTTTTTTCGCACGATGAAGGAAGCCGCGTAGACCGGGTGAGCGACGCGTTCCTTTTCCGTCAAGTCTCCGAAATTCAATTCCGGCGCGATCCCCTTGTCCGACTCCAGCAACAGCTCCACCGAAGCGATCGACTTGTTCTTGAGCGGAAATGTGAACGTCTTCCAGACCGCCACCAGAGCCTTCTCCACGTCCCCCGGCGATTTCTTCCACGACTCCACGATCGCCGCGTCACGCGTTTTCGTGATGAGAGCGTTCACGGCGTCGTTGACGGGCTTCTGGCCTTCGCGGGGTTTACTGGAAGCGACCTCGCGGGAGAGCGCGGGGACCGCGAGCAGGAGAGCCGCCAGGAGCAGCGAAAGCGTTTTCATCCGGCCATTCTAGCTCTTCAGCTTCTCTTCGTTCTTTCTGTGCACCAGGTCCGCGTAGAAGCAATCCCAGAGGAAGATCTCCGTGGCCCCGATCTCGTTCATCGGCGTGCCGTCGGAAAGCATCTTCGCTTCTTCGGGAGTTTCGGCCGCAAGAAGCGTCAGGCCGCCGGCGTGGGTCGAAAACCCGCCGCCGCCGCAGGCGACGAGCTTCCCCTTTGCCTTGAGGTCCTTGAGCCAGGACATCAGGCGAGGGATGCGCTTCTCGAATTCTTCCTGCTTGAAGGTCGCGTCGGGCTCGTGGGCCCGCCAGATGCAGGCGAAGACCTGGCGCATAGGGCACTCCGGGAAAGGGTCACTCGCGGATTCGGGCGTTCAGGACTCGCAGGAGTTCGGTGGCTTCGTCCCGGAACGGTGAGCGGGCAATCAGGCTGACGAGTCGGGACGCCTGTTTCTTCGTCACGAACGAGGGAAGCCAGCCGCTCTGAAAGGCATCGTCGCCGTGGAGCACCAGGTAATTCCACGATCGTTCGGTCTCGATCACATTCACGGGAAGCCCCGCCGCGGTCAGTGCAGGTCGACTCCGCTTCAGCCAGAGGTGGCGGGCTGACTTAGCGTTGGAACGGTAGCTCATGGGTATCGAGTGCTTCGCCGCCCATCCGCGAGGGAGGAAGGCGCTGGTTTCCTTCCCCGCGAGCGGGCGGCGAGGCCCGCCGCGCTACGTTTTCTTTTCCGGCGTCGATCCGCCTTCGCCCGCTAAGGCGGGCTTCGGCGGACCCGCGGGTTTCAGCGCAATGTGAAGCTCGTCTAGCTGCTTCGGAATGATGCCGCTCGGCGCGTTCTGCATGAGGCACTGGCCCTTTTGTGTCTTCGGGTACGGGATGACGTCGCGGATCGTGTCGAGGCCGAGGAGGAGCATGACGAAGCGGTCCACGCCGAGGGCGATGCCGCCGTGCGGCGGGGCGCCGAAGTCGAAGGCGTCGAGCATGAAGCCGAACTTTTCGCGGATGTCGGACTCCTGGAGGCCGATGACGGCGAGGATGCGCGCCTGGACGTCCTTGCGGTGGATCCGGATGGAGCCGCCGCCGAGTTCGACGCCGTTGAGGACGAGGTCGTAGGCGCGGGCGCGCACCTTGAGAGGTTCGGATTCGAGGAGCGGGAGGTCTTCGGGCTTGGGTGAGGTAAACACGTGGTGCTTCGCCTGCGGGCGCCCTTCGGGGCCTTCTTCGAACATCGGGAACTCGACGACCCAGAAGGGTTCCCACGTGCCCTCTTTGATCAGCTTGAGCTTCGCACCGAGATGCGTGCGCAGCCCGCCGAGCGCCACCTTGCAGCGGCCCTTCTCGTCGGCGACGAAAAACAGCATGTCGCCGTCCTTCGCGCCCATCTTCTCGCGCAGCGCGGCCAGCTCCTCCGGCTTGAAGTTCTTCGCGCTCGATCCGCCGAGCGTCCCGGCCTCCCCCTTCAGCCAGACCAGCCCCTTCGCGCCGTTCCCCTTCACATAGGTCGTCAGGTCGTCGATTTCCTTGCGGCTCATCGTGCCGCCGCCGGCGACGCAAAGGCCCTTCACCACGCCGCCCGTGGCAATCGCTTCGCTAAAAACGCGGAACGCGCTCGCCTTCGCGAGGTCGGAGACGTCCACGAGGTGCATGCCGAACCGGATGTCCGGCTTGTCGGAGCCGTACTTGTCCATCGCTTCGGCGTACGTCATCTTCGGGAAGGGCCGCTTCAACTCCACGCCGAGCACCTTCTTGAACACGTTCGACACCGCGTGCTCGACGGCCGCCTGCACGTCCTCTTCGTCCACGAACGACATCTCGAGGTCGAACTGCGTGAACTCCGGCTGCCGGTCGGCGCGCAGGTCCTCGTCGCGGAAGCATTTGCAGACCTGGAAGTAGCGATCCATGCCGGCGACCTGGAAGAGCTGCTTGAAGATCTGCGGCGATTCGGCGAGGGCGAAGAACTGGCCTTCGTGGAGGCGCGAGGGCACGAGGAAGTTGCGCGCGCCGCCGGGTGTGTTCTTGATGAGGATCGGCGTGTCGAGGTCGAGGAAGCCCTGCTGGTCCATCGACTCGCGGAACGCGGCGATGATCTTGTGCCGCGTCATCATGTTGCGCTGCATCGGCTTGCGGCGCATGTCGAGGTAGCGGTACTTGAGGCGCAATTCGTCCGAAACATTCAGGTTGTCCAGGATCTCAAAGGGCGGAACCGCCGATTCGTTCAGGATTTCCATCTCCTGCGCTTCGATCTCGATCTCGCCCGTGGGCTGCTCCTTGCGCACGGTCTCTGCAGCGCGCTGCCGCACGGCCCCTTTCACAGCGACGACAAATTCCGCGCGAAGCGCCTGCGCACGCTTGAAGAGCGGTTCGTTCGCATCCTTCTTAAACACCACCTGCGTCAGGCCATACCGGTCCCGGAGGATCAGGAAGGCGACGCTTCCGTGGTCCCGGACCGCTTCCACCCACCCGTTCAGGTTGACGGTGGATCCGGCGTCGGCGGCGCGGAGGGCGCCGCAGGTATGCGTGCGTTTCAGGGTGAACATGGGTCTACCTTAGAACAAGGAAGGGAAGAAAAGGTTCGAACGGAAGTTCCTGAGGGAGCGCGAGGTTAGCAGGGGGAAGTGGGCGGTGTAGAAAAATGCAGCTACGGCCGGGGCGGGAAGACCTTCCTAGCGCCGCAATGGACAGACCTGGGGAAGCTCCAGGTCCAGGTGGGCCGGGCCGATTCGTTCGGCTTTCTTCGCTCCCAGGTCGACGCAGGACAGGAAGTCCTCCTGAATCTGGTTCGCTTCAATCCGCTGAAACCACCCGAGGATCCGGGAACTGCCGGGAAGCCAGCACAGGTGCAGGGCTCTGTCTGCTCCGGGCGGACACGCCATAGATCGAACAACTCCATGATCGTGGTCGAGTTCCACGAGAACCAGATTCCGCGCTTCGCCGGCATCGCGACAGGCAAGGACCGCACGTTTTCCCGGATCGATCCAGACCGGTCCTTCGGATATTGAAAGTCCGACCGAGATGCGCGTCTCCTCTCCAGACAAGGTGTCGACGAGGGAGAGAGTCGGTTCTTGCCCGGACTTTGTGAGAACGACCAGGGCCCGGGGTGAGTCTGGAACGGTCGCGATCGCCCAGGTGCACAACAGCTTGTCGCCGACCCGGGTTGATTCTCCCGTGCCCGCGTCCATTCGGAACAGACCGTAATAGGTTTCGCGGAAGCAGCCGAACTGGTCCCATTCGACGCCCTTCCGGAAGAGAACACTTCTTCCGTCGCCAGACCAGATGAGGAGACTCGCGTCGCCCACGCCTCGGACTGTGACGCGGTCGGTGGGCAGGTCGAGGACCGCGATTCCTCGCTCCGAGTTCTCGATCCAGACGGGAAACGCGACCCGGGTTCCGTCGGGACTCCAGGCCGGGACTCCGTCGGGTCGCCACGACGCCGCGCCGTCGGCGGGCTCCGGAGATCTGACCCGAACCTTGCCCGGGTTCGCCAGCGGGACTACGCACAGATCCCCGTCGAAATCGCGAATGCGGACGCACGCGACGGAGCGGCCGTCCGGCGACGGGGCGGGATACTCTCCGGGGCCGAGGTCCGTGACGTTTTCGCCCCTGCCGTCCATTTTCATGATCCGGTACGTCCAGTCGTCCGGGCTGGTGCGCAATTTCGGCCTGCATTGGCAGACGATCGTGTCGGTGGACGGATCCGGCAGGTGTGTAAGGGGAACTTCACCCACCAGCCGAATCGAGCCGGAAGTCTCCCGGCGCTTTCCTCGCGGCGGAGCGTCTTCCCGAGCCGGTTGGCAGCCGATCGCGAGAAGGAGAAGCGCTGCCGCAGCAGCTTGAAACACTAGCGCCAGCGGGCGAACCCGCTGATGTATCCATTTCGGCCGCGAGCGCCGGAGCATGAAACCGACCGTACCTGAGCCGCGCCCCTCGTCGCAAGCCGATTCAGGCGCTCACCGCGTTCCCGGCACTACCGTCCCTCGATCACCCTCACGACTTCGTTCGCGTTCCCGCTGGTGTCGACGCACCGCACCCGGATCCGCTGCGGCCCCTTTCCGATCGTCACTTTCGCTTCCCAGGCCGCCGCCGGAGTAACGGAAATCCAGAGGCCGCCGTTCACGCTGATTTCGATCGCCTTCAGGCCGACATTGTCGGCGGCGGTGCCGGAGACGGAGATTTCTCCGGGCGCCGCCTTCCCGCCTTCCGCAGGCGCCGTCACCGCCAGGTCAGGCTTCACGTCGTCGCCGCCGCAGCGGATCTCGAACGGAACCGCGTTGTTCAGCGGGCGCGGGTCGCCGTCGGTTGTGGCCGTGACCGTCAGCCGATGAATCCCGGGCGTGAGCTTGACCGCGATCTCGCACGCGGCGAGATCCGCGCCGCCGACGGCGGGGAGATCGCGGGAAGCGACTTCCATGCCGCCCTCGAGGACAACCAGGCGCCCGCCGGGGATCGGGTTTCCGCCAAGGTTGCGGACGAGGCCGCGCAGCGTCACGGGCTCGCCGTCCTTCGGGCGCATGCTGGAGGCCGTCCACTCGTTCGAGTAGAGCGCCGCATCGACGCCACCACTCGTGAATTTGCCGCTTTCCATGAGGATCTTGTGAGCTTCTTCTTCGTCCGCGGCAATGACGTAACGCGAGACGGTGCCGAGCTGGAACGCGAGGTTGAACGACGTTGAAACGACGTAGTGGCCGCCGCGGAGGTGCGTCGTGACGAGCCGGACTTCGTTGGTCGCGCCGGCCCCCTTGGGAATCTGCACGTCCTGCGGGCGAAGCTGGAAGCGGTACCAGCCTTCCGGCAGCGTGTCCTCGAGCGTCGCGATCGTCTTCCCGTTGAGCCGGATGTCGACGTTGTGCGGGTGGTACGCGGAGCGGTCCCACGGGAGCTTGAACTCGATCTCGAGGAAGACGTCCAGGATGTTGGACTCCTGCCACTTCCCGTCGAGCAGCACGTACGACCGCGTCCACTTCCCGGTTCCGAAGTCGTCGACTTTCACCCAGTCGATCGCGCCGGAGCCGGTCGTGTCCTGGTACTCGGCCACCTTGTCGACGCGCCACGTGTCGGGCTGCCCGTGGCCGAACGCTTCCCGCGTCGAGGTAGCCTGCCCGAGGCGGAAGATGCCTTTCTCGATCTCCGCGCGGATCGCGTCCCCGCCCCGGGCACCGGCGGCGTCAGGCGCGCGCGGCGCGAGTTTTCGGAGAAGCGCCGCTGCGGCCGCGGCGCGGGGGGTCGCGAGGCCTTCGAATTTCGAAGCGGCGCGGGCGACGGTGCCCGCGGCCGACGACGCAAATGTCACGGGCCCTGCTCTTCCACCGGCATCCAGGCGGCTGATTTCCACGACGTCCGCGGAAGCGGTGAGAGCTTGAGCGAGTTCGGGGCGCGCGGCTCTGAGGACGCGCGCGCCCTGGGCATTCTCGGCGACGATCCAGCCCGCATCCTGCAGTGAACGCAGGGCCAGGCCGACCGTGTCGGCGGGCATGCCGCAGAGCGCGAGCGCGCGGGCCGCGAGGTTTTCCGCGGTCGCATCGCCGTCCTTCCACCGCGAGACGAGCCTGAGGAGCTGGAGTTCCTCGTTCAGGAGTTCACCCGTCGCGTCGATGGCCTTTTCCGAGCCGCCGAACCCGGCCGCGGCGACGGCGAGGTCCGCGGCATCACCCCGAAGCGGGCCGGTGACCGTGAACTTGTCCGCGCTCGACGAGGTCGTCCACGATTGGGCGCCCTTGACCATGATGAACGTGAGCGACTCCGCCGGCGAGTGGCGCACCACGCTCCAGACCGCGTCCGGATTGCAGAGAGCCTCCTGGAGTTCAACGTTGGCGGGCGCGCGCGCCGGGTCTCCCGGCTTCGTCCCCTGCAGGATGGAAATGGCCGAGGGCGGTCTCGCGGCGACAAGGCCGCGGAGCGCATCCTCCTCGAGCACAACGGTCTCTCCTGCAGCCGTGACGGCCGCAAACGCCAGGATCGCGAGGGTCCTGTTCATTTCTGCTTCTCCTTCTGCATCCGTTCCAGCGCTTCGGTTACGCAAGTCACGACGTCCTGCCCCTTGTTCGCGTAGCCGCCTTCCTTGCCGCCCCGCTCGCCGTCGCCCATCTGCCACTTCACGATCTGCTCCTTCACCACCCCGAGGATCGTCGCGACCCTCCCGAGGACTCCGCGCCCGAGCATGCCGATCCAGAGGTAGTAATGGGAACCGCCGTTCAGCGAGGAAGATTCGTCACTTCCGGGAAGGCCGACGAAGAGCGGCTTTTCCGACTTCGCATCGAACAGGTCGAGCGCGTACGAGCCTGGTTTCCCGGCCATCAGGGCGCGGGTCTTCCCGAGTCCGACGAGTTCGTTCCCAAGCGTCGGTCCGTCGTCAACCGACTGCACGCCCCGGAGGTCCTGCAGGACGGGCCACATCGGATCGAACTGGTTATGGCCGTAGTCGCCGGTCATCCCGGGGCCATCCCACTGCTGGGCGCGGGCGAGGATGCGGATGACGTTGTGCGACGTGAGGATCGCGAGGGGAACGTTGGAAGTGCCTTTCTGGGTCTTCGACACGCGCAGCGCCATCTCGAGGACCTGCGCGTGATCGAGTGGCCGCGGCTTGCCGTCGGGGCCGATCCAGCCATTGCGGACGAACTTCTTCAGCTCCTTGTACAGTTCGACCTCATGACCGGTGCGGACTGGTTTGAAGGCGTTGCCGTTGAAGTCAGTCCCGCCATCCTCTGTATCGAGATGCTTGCCCAGGTGCAGGTTCCCGACATGGCGCCGCGCCGGGTTGAACGTGCTGGAGACCGCCTCGGTGTAATTGAGCGCAGACCAGAAGTCATCGAGGTTCCACTCCGGCACGTACCCGCCCTCTTTCATCGCCTTTTCCAGCATGGCGATGATGTCCGCGCAGATCTTTTCCGGGGAGCCGGGCTTGGGCGGTTCCGGCGGCTTCAGCGGAGGTGGGGGCGGCGCCGTCAGGTCAACGGGCGATCCCGTCGTCGGTCCGGCGGGCACGCTCAACCCCGTCGTCGCGTCGGGACGGTTCGTGCAGATCCAGTCGTTGGCGGTGTTGTCCTGCCGCGACCCCACGACGGCCCGCACAATCCGCTTCCCCGCCGGGAGCTTGAACGACAGCGCGGTTTCTTTCTTCATGTGGACTCCGCGAAGAGACAGCTTCGCGTCAAAGTCCTTCCAGTCCGGCGTCAGGTGCGGCGACACGAGAAGCGTCAACGTTCGCCCGGCCTCCAGCCGCGCGTGGCGCACGGCGGGCGTGAGAACGGCGCCAGATGACTCGTCGAGCGAAGCGCCGAAGTCGGTGATCGTGTCGCCGGTGTTGACGATCTCGACGCGGCGCGCGAGCGTGCCGGGGTCGGGTTCGGAGACCTTTACTTCGTACGAGACCTTCGGCATCCGGACTGCGACTTCGAACTCGACGCTGTCGGAGTGCATCCCCGCACCGAACGACCCCTCCAGGGTCACGTGGAAGACGTACTTCTCCTGCATCGCGTCCTGCGCCGAAAGGCCGAGCGCGACGTCGCGGTATTCCCCGGGCTCGAGAGAGACCTTCGTGTCCTGCGAGCCCTCGCCGACGAAGCCGACGAGGAGGTCCTTCTGTTCAGAAGCGACGCGGAGGACGAGTGAAGCCTTCGCGGCGCCGTGGTTCACGACGCGCACCACGCCCTTCTGGTCGTAATCGCGCTCGATCTTCGCTTCGTACCGCCGCTCGGCGAACTCAATCCCGCGGATGCAGTTGAGGACCCGCGGCTCGGAGGCCAGGGTGCCCGTGCGGGCCGTCCAGGTATGGGCGGCGCCGGCCTCGAGCCCGGAGACGACGACGGCGTGATGGCGGCCGGCGGATCCGGTGAAGGTTTTGCCGCCGACAACGACTTCCGAAGGGCCCTCCTCGGCGGTGTCCCATTCGACGACGGCGCCGCCTGAAGTCACGCTGGCCCCCGGCTCGGGACGGAGATTCACGAGCGGCGGCGCCGACACTTCCAGCTCCGCGGCCGCCTTCCATCCTCGTTCGCTCCACGCCAGGATGCGGAGCTTCGACGCCTTGCCCGCGATCTTCGAGACGGGAAGCGTCGCGATGTAGGGCGGCCGGTCGAATTGACCCAGGATTTCCTCGCCGAGGTACAGCGTGGCGCCGCTGACGGCGCTTCCGTCGCGCCCCCACGCGTCGAACTCCACCGTCGTGTCTGCGAGGAGGATTTCTCCGGGTGCCGGGCGCAGGAACTCGACCTCGATGTCAGGCTCTTCAGCTGGATCGCGCGCGTCGACCCATGCGAAGGTCCAGCCGTCGCCCGAGCTCCCCGCGACGCGCGCCATGACGGCGTAGTGGCCGCCGCGGTCCCACGTCTTCGAGAACGTCGCCGTAGAAGCGTCGAAAATCCCGTCGCCGTTCAGGTCGGCCTGGAACGACGCTGCTTCGCCCTCCGTCGCGGCCAGCGTGAACGCCGCCGTGCGCGGCTTGCCTCCCGGAGACACGGTGAGCTTCGCGCGCGGAGGCAGCGGATCTTTCTCGCGCGTCACCGAGACGGTGTACGGCACCGGGGAGGCTTCGGAGTTCCCCCAGTTCTCGATCTTCACCCAGACGCGCTGCGGCGCCGGGTTGTCCCACTTCATGTCGATCGGCTGGTTCCCGTAGTTGTTCGCCAGCAGGACTTCCTTCCCCGCCCCGTCAATGACGCGCGCGGTGCGGCCGAGAGGATTTGCGGTCACGAAGAGTCGGAACATGCCCTTCTCGGGCAGGTCGACGCGGTACGCGTCGACGTCGCCGACGGGGAGAATTGTGCCGGAGAGGCCGCGCGAGATCGCGAGAGGGGTGGCCTCGGCGTACGCGTTGTTGGGCTCGAGGGGGTCTTCGGGGTCGAGGCGGATGCGCAGCCGGTAGCGGTCCGGGGTCCAGTCGGCGTTCCCCCAGCATTCGACGCCCATCGTGTGGGTGCCGGGCTCGACGACCTGGGCGACGAGCCGGTTCGGCTGATGGCCGTAGTTGTTGGTCAGGCCGAATTCCTTTTTCGACGGGCCGGTAAGGCGAAGCGTGGTGCCGAGCGCGTACCCGGGGAGATCGGCAGTGAGGATGGACTTGCGCGGGACCTGGAAGCGATAGACGTCGCGGTCGCCCACTGTGGCGATCGCGCCGGTGACGGTGCGCGCGAGCGAGATGCGCGACGACGACGCGCCGGTCTCGTTGCGCCGCGCGTCCCAGGAGTCGTTAGGGTGGAATTCGTTCGAGAGGATGTAAGGAAGGGCCGAGTCGTCCGCGTCTCCCCAGTGCATGACCTCGACGAAGTGGAAGCCGGGGCGCTGGAGCGACACGACCAGCTCACAGGCCTGGTTGCCGTACGCGTTCGCCGACCCGAGCGGCTTCCGGTCGGCGCCGAGCACGGAGAGGGTCACGCCGAGCACGCGCGGCGCGACCCGGACCCGGAGCGTCCCCGACTCGCGGATGTCGATCTTCCAGGCGTCGCGGTCCTTCACGGGATTGATCGATCCGCTCACGGTCGTGTCGAGCGGCAGCGCAAGGTCCGCGGCGATTTCCTCGATGCCCGCCGGCGCGAAGTCGGTGCGCATGCGGTAGGGCACGATGCTGCTTTCGGAGTCGCCCCAGTGGGACACAAGAATCGTGTAGGCGCCGGCCTTCGGCAGGTGCCCGGTCAAGTCGAGCGGCTGATTCCCGTAGTTGTTGGCCAGGGCACAGATCTGTCCTCGTCCGTCGAGGATCGTGCACGTCAGCGCGATCGGTCGCGGCGCGAACTGAACTCTCAGCAGCCCGGCCGCATCCACGCGCACCCGGTACGCATCCCGGTCCTTCGCCGGGAAAATCGCCCCCCACGTCTCGATCCCCGGCACGATCGCCGCCCCCGTCGCCGCTTCTTCGTTCCGCTCGTGCGCGTCAGCCGCGGCGTCAAGCGTCAGCACCGCCTCGATCCGATCCGCACGCGTCTCCTGCCCTCCCCACGCCTCAAAGCCCAGGTGCCACCGGCCCGACGGCAGCGGAAGCCCCCACTCGAGCGGCTGGCCGCCGTACTGATTCACGCGCCCTTTCTCGATCCCGCGCGCGTCGAACAGAAGCGCCGTCATCGAAAGCGGGCACTTCGCGATCCTTATCGTCAGCAATCCGTCTTCCGTCAGCTCCAGCGCAAAAACGTCGCGGTCTCCCTTCTCGGAAATCGCGAAGCGAACCGTTCCCGCTTTCGGCGCCGCCGTGGCGGTCTGCGCATCCGCGTTCGGCTCCTTCTCGTCGATCGTCCCCGGCGCCGCGGCCAGCGGGATCGTCACGGGGCCGCGCAGGTCCGCGTACTCGACCGCGAAAAACGTGTCGAGGTGCCCTTCCTTGCGGGCGCGCAGCAGCGCCCGGTGCGGCGACGTGGCCGCGCCGCGCGTCCGCGCCGGCACTTCGATCGCGAACCTCCCCGCACCGTCGCACGTCGCAGTCGCGACCGGCTTCAGCCCCTCCTCGCCCTGCGAAGCGCGCACCGCGTCGATCGTCGCGCCCGGCGCGCAGCTGCCTTCGATTTTCACGGAAGCGGCAGAGGGCTTGAGTGCCAGCTTCGCGATCCCCTTGGCCTCCGCCAGAACCAGCGAGGTCTTCAGTCGATCGCACCCCGGCGCGACGACATCCACCGTCCACTCGCCGCCCGGAAGCTCCGCGAAGGGCAGCTTCCCGTCGAAACCGGAAACGCCCTCGAGCGGCAGCACGGCATACGCGTTGCCGCTGCGGGTCAGCGTAACGCGCGCACCGGGGACCGCTTCCCCGTCTTCCAGCACACACTCAAGCACGACGTCGCAGCGTTTGAGCGGGACCAGGGCAATCTCCGTTTTCCCGCCGGCGCCCGCTTCCATTTCGACGCGCTCGAAGCGCGGGCAATCGACGACGAGAATCTTCGCGGGGGCGGGGAGATACTCGAAGAGGGCGACTCCCGTGGTGTCCGAGAAAGCAATGCGGTCGTCGAGACGGACGCGGATTCCGGATTGCGGTGCTTTGTCGCCGGCTCTGGTGAGGTGCACCTGATAGGAGACGGGGTCAGCGCATAACGGCAATTGCAGGAGAAGGAGGAGGAGGAAACGGGTTGGCATGTGGGCTCCGGGGATGAAGTGCGGGCATGCTACATGTCGAAAGCGACGGGATCACGAGATGCGGCGAACACGCTTTGGGATCTTGCGAATCACTCGCCTCCCTCGTCGAGAGGCGGAACGCCTGCTTTCACGAGTGCTGCGTGCCGTTCCCACAGGAGCCGCGAGACTTCCGGCCGGAACTGTTTGTCCGCGTGCTCGGCGGCGCGGCGCAAGTACAGCCGTTGCAAGGCGATCCGGGGCCGCGAATGGATGGGATCAACTTTCAAGCCGCGCTCGACCTCCGCCAGACGCGCGTGCAATGCAAGTTCCTGGGCGAAGGCAACCGTGGCGTGGGGCTGAAGAGTAACCTCCTCCACCGCGTCCAGCGGCGCAGGCTCGGGCGCACGCCCGCCGGCCAGCGCTTCGATCACAGCGAACGCCAGCGCATGGAGCCGTGCCCGGTCGCCGGGGAGCTGGAGCTGGTACGCGGCGTCTCTCAGGAGGGCGTGTCGGAAAAGGTAAGCCTTCTCGGCAGTCACACGGGCATCTTACGAAGTCGTCATCTCGAAGCTCGGGCGCAGTTTCTGCCTCTCGCGTACCATCTGCGACGCATGAATAGTCCGCCCGAAATCGAGACCGAATTCCTCACCAAAGACTACGGTCCCTTCCGAGCCCTCGACTCGCTCACCCTGCAGGTGGGCCGCGGCGAGATCTTCGGGCTGCTCGGGCCCAACGGCGCGGGGAAGACGACGACGATCCGGCTGCTGATGGGGATGCTGGTGCCTTCGTTCGGGAAAGCGCGGCTGCATGGGATGGATTGCCATGCAGAGAGGGTGGAGGCGAAGCGGCACGTCGGTTACCTGCCTGACAACCCGACATTTCACGATTACCTGCGCGGGCGCGAGATCCTGCGGTTCGTGGCACACATGCATGGAATTCCCTCCGCCGAGGCGCGGTCCCGTGCCGACGCGCTGCTCGCCCGCTTCGGCCTCGCCGACGCCGCGGACGACTATGCGGTGAACTACTCGACCGGGATGAAGCGCAAGCTGGGCCTTGCGTGCGCGATGATTCATGCGCCGGAGACGTTCATCCTGGACGAGCCCACGAACGGGCTGGACCCTGGGGCGGCGCGGGACGTGCAGGACTGGATCGTGGAGTCGGCGCGCGAGGGAAAGACGATCCTGCTTTCGACGCACCTGCTGGAAATGGCGGAGCGGCTCTGCCATCGAGTCGGGATCATCGACCGCGGGAAGCTTGCCGCCGTCGGGTCGCCCGCCGAGTTGAAGGAGAAGCTTTGCCCGGGTGGATCGCTTGAACAGGTATTCCTCGCAGTCACCCGGCCGCAGCCTGCTTCACCGCCGGCGGCCTTGCCGCCCGGGCCGCCCGCTTGAACCGACTCTCATTTCCGGGCGCCGTGCGGCTCATCCTCGGGCTGCGCTTCCGCCGGTTCTTCAACCGGCTTGGCTCGTTCTCGCGCATCCGCTTCGGAAAGAACGCGCCGGCGCGAAAGGGCGGGCCGGCGAAGAAGGGGATGACGATTCTCGGCGCAGGGCTGCTGATGTTTTTCGGGCTGCAGCTCGGGACGACGATCGGCTGGGGCGCGATCCAGAACATGACGAACGTGCTGGCGCCTCGGGCGGACGCGGCGGAGCTGGCCTCGGACAGTCCGCCGCCGGAGTGGACGAGGACGCCGGAGGAATGGCGGAGCTTAAGCCCCAATGCGCGCGAGATGTACGTCGACCTGACGCGGAAACGTGGGACGACGAAGATGGCGGAAACGGCGGAGCGGTCGCGGGCGCCCGCCGTGCTCGACGGCGTGGGATTCCTGCTCGCCGTCATGATGCTCATGCTTCTGGCCAACGCGCTCGGCGTCTCGACGAGCGACCTGGGGCGGCTCGAGGAAGACGTCGAGTGGCTGCTCGGCTTTCCCGTGCCGACGACCGCGATCTACGCGGCCAAGGCCGCCGAGCGGATCGCCATGAACCTGCTCGGATGGTTCGGCGTCGCGCCGCTTCTCACCGTCGCCGGCCTCGGCTGGGGCGCCGGTTGGTGGTCGCTCGCCTGGGGAATCGGCGGCGCCCTCTTCGTCAACGCCCTCGTCGCCTGCTCGCAGATCGTCATCGAAATGGCCTCCCATCGCCTGCTCCGCCCCGGCGGCCGGCGGAACCTGCAGGCCGTCGCCGTCGTCGCCCAGGTCGGCCTCATGCTCGGTTCCATGGCCTACGGCACCGCCGCGGGCGCTTCGCAATCCATCCTCTACGACGCTCTTCGCGGTGGAAGCGCCGTCTCCCGCTGGCTCCCCGGCGGATTGATCGCGGGGATGATGCACGGTTCCCGCGGCGGCGCCTTCACCGTCGCGGCTCTCGCAGCGTGGGCCCTCGGCGCGGCCGCGTTTGCGGCGTTTGCCGTGGCATGGGCGTCGAAGCGAGGGCTGGAAGCGGTGCAGCCGGCGATGGGAAGGGCGAGCGGGCGGGCCGGCCGGCGGGCGGGCGGGCAGGAAACGGCGAGGCTTGACGGGCTCCTGGGGAAGGAACTGCGGCTGCTGTTCCGGGACAAGGTGCTGCTGGTGCAAGTCGCGCTGCTGCCCGTCGTCGTGGGCCTGTCGCAGGTGATCCTGAACCCGGGGATGCTCAAGCGCGCGCTCGGGTCGCCGCTGCTGTCGGGCGCGGTGGCGTTCGGGATCGGCGCGTACGCGCTGCTCTCGGCGGCGCCCGGAGTGCTGCTTCACGAGAAGGACGCGCTGTGGCTGCTCTATACGTTTCCGCGGCGCGTGAGCGGGATCATCTTCCGGAAGGCGATGCTCTGGGCGGCGATCGCGGTCGGATGGTCGCTGGCCGCAGCGATCTTCGTCATCGCGCGGCGCGGGTGGATCTCCGCCGGGGACGTCTCGGCGCTCGTCTGGATCGTTCTCGGCCTGCCGGTCTACGCGCTCATCGCGTCGTCGATCGGAGTGCTCGGGTTCGACCCGACGGTGACGGAAATCCACCGGCGCCTGCGCGTCGATCTCATCTACCTGATTTTTTTCCTCGGTGGCCTGCTCACGGCGGGCCTCTGGCTCCCGACGCCCTACGCCCGCGCCGCCAGCCTCGTCGCGTTCGCCGCGCTCGCGGTCGGACTGTGGCAGAAAGCCTCCGCGCGCTTCGACATACTGCTCGACCCTTCCGCAGCGCCTCCCCGCCTCGTCGACGCGGCCGACGGGCTCATCGCGACGATCCTCTTCCTCTACACCCAGGGCGGCATCCTGGTCCTGCTCGTCGCCCTGGCGGGAGTCGCCCCCGAACTCGCCGCCTTCCCCTCGTACGCCGCCGCCGGCGCCATCGCCGTGGGATTGACCGTTCTCGTTCTCTGGCGAAGCGGCCTCCCGCTCCGGAATCTTCCGAGCTTCTTTCCCGACCGTCCGCTCGGCTCGCTTACCGTGGCGCTTCTCGCCGGGCTCGGCTGCGCCGCCGTCGCCGCCGGGTATCTCCTGCTCATCCAGAAACTGGGGATCGAGCAAGCGCGCCTCCCCGCCGACTGGCTCTACGCTGCTCTCGCGATCGGCGCCGCACCGCTCTTCGAGGAAATCCTCTTCCGCGGAATGGTTTTCCAGCCCCTGCGCCGCACGCTGTCGCTCGCACCGGCGGTCGCCTTCAGCGCATTGATCTTCGCCATCGTCCATCCTCCGCTCTCATTCGCGCCGGTTCTCGTCCTGGGATTCGCCACTGCATTTGTGCACGAGAAGTCGAAGGGCCTGCTCGCGCCGATGCTGACGCACGCGATTTACAACGCGGCCGTTCTGTCGATGCAGCGCTTCCTGTGAAGACTTTTAGTTTTTCTTTTTTCGTTTTTCGCTTTCCCTGCAGTGCATGACATGCGATCCCGCCTGGTCCCTTACCAACTCCTCCGGAGCTACTTCCTCGGGCTCTGTCTCCGGCATCCGCCACAATCGCCAGCAGGCGCTCCTCGCTGCGCGCGGTCCCGGTTCCGACCGAGCCTTCGTCCTCGTCAACGGGTTTGAGGCCTGGGTCGACCACCCGGCCGGACGGTCGCATCTGTCATCGCAACGTTACCTGCCGGGAGTCACGAAACCCGACGAGTCCGCGCGCATCCAATCGTTCTCGGCGAAGCCCCGCCCCACCTGGCGTTTCAAGGTCGCAGGCGACGCCCACGTCATCCAGGAGGTCGAACTCCTCCCGGGCCGCGCGGTCGTCGCCGTGCGCTGGTCCCTCGCCGAAGACCGGCCCGGCTTCACCGTCCACATCCGCCCGTTCATCAGCGGACGCGATCCGGAAGCGCTTCACCACCAGAACGACGTCTTTCGCACGCACACCGAGAAGCGCGGGTGGAAACTGGGCTGGCGGCCGTACGACGGCGTCCCGGAAATCAACGCGTACACGATGGGCGTGTTCGATCCGGATCCGCACTGGTACGACAATTTCCAGTTCGACGATGGAGCGACGGAGGACCTGTTCTCCCCCGGAATCCTCCACGCGCCGCTGCGCTACGGCACTCCCTTCGAGCTGATTCTGTCGGCGGGATGGGAAGAAGTCGTTGAAGGGATGATCCTCCCGGAGCACCCGGTGTTGTGGGCCGAAGCGCCGGCCCGGAAGGCCGCGGCCAGGAAAACAACGAGGAAGCCGCAGGCGGCGAAAAAGAAGCGCAAGTCGACCTGACCCCGCCCGGAGTTACTCCGGCTCGAAGATGAAGGTGTGCTGAAGGTCCGTCACCTTGCGCGTATCCACGAGGCAACCCCGGATTCCCGCGTGCCAGTTGTATGTCCTGGGCGCGGAACAGGAGCCGTCCTCGGCGATGGCGCGAAGCGTTGCCTTGCCGCCCATGCGGATGGAGAACGGCACGCCTACTCCACCTCGAACCGCATGTCCTTGATCTGCAGCTCCACCGATTCTCTTCCCTGCCACTCGTTGATGATCGGTGCGAACGCAATGCTCAGGGGCCGCCGCCGGTTCAGGAGCAGCTCGTCGTAGCGATCGGCCATGCCGAACCCGATCGCTTTCAGCGAGTGCTTTCCCTGCACGACGTAAAACGAAATGTGGTCCCCCGTTTTCCCGATGATTTTCGGGTCTCCCGCGATTCGCAGGTTGGACGTCGAAAGCACCGGCGCCGCATTCCCGTAACCGTGCGGCTCGAGCAGCTGGACCTCCTTCACCACGTCCCTCGACAGCTGCTCCAGATGAATCTCCGCGTCAATTCCCAGGCGCGGCACGAGATCGTCCGCCTTCAGCACGCCGCGCGCGTACTCGTTCAGGCGGCGGCGCAGAAGCGCCACATTCTCCCGCTTGATCTCCAGCCCCGCCGCGTGCGAGTGGCCGCCGAACGCCATCATGAGATCCTTGCACGTCGCCAGCGACTCGTAGAGGTGGAACGCCGGGATCGATCGACCGCTCCCCTTGCCCTTCTCCCCCTTCAGCGCGATCAGGATCGTCGGCCGGTAGTGCTTCTCCGCGAGCTTCGACGCCACGATCCCGATCACCCCAGAATGCCACCGGTCGTCCGCCAGAACGATCACCGGGTCGTTCTCGAGATCGTGCTCTTCTTCCACCATCTGAAGCGCCTGCGCCAGGATGTCCGCCTCCACTTTCTGCCGCTCCGTATTCGCGGCCTCCAGGTCCGTCACGATGTCCTCCGCCCGGTGCGGCGAATCCGTAAGCAACAGCTCGACCCCGATCGATGCGCTTCCCATCCGCCCCCCCGCGTTGAGCCGAGGGCCGATGCGGAACCCGACGTGGCCGGCGTTCAGCGGAAGCCCCTCGAGGCCGGCGCTCCGGAGCAACGCCTGAATTCCGGGCGTCTGCGACGCGCCGAGCGCTGCGAGCCCGAACGTCGCGAAGACGCGGTTCTCCCCGACAAGCGGCGCGACGTCCGCGATCGTCCCGAGCGAAACGAGCGCCATCGACTCGACGAAGAACCTCGCGAGCGGCCCCGTGATGCGGTTGTGGCCGTGAATCCCCTTCGCCAGCGCCCACACCAGTTTGAACGCCATCCCCGCGCCGCACAGGCCCAGAAACGGGTATCCGCTGTCCTGCATCTTCGGATTCAGCACCGCCAGCGCCGCCGGCACCGTCGCCATCGGCTCGTGGTGGTCCGTCACGATCACGTCGATCCCGAGCTCCTGCGCCAGACGCACTTCCTCGATGTTCGTCGTCCCGCAGTCCACCGTGATCAGGACCTTGATCCCGTCCTTCGCGAACTTCTCGATCGCCGCCCGCGACAGCGAGTACCCCTCCTGCACGCGGTGCGGGATGTACCACTTCACGTCCCGCCCCAGCGTCCTGAAAAACTGCACGATGAGCGTCGTGCCCGTCACGCCGTCAACGTCGTAGTCGCCGAAGACGAGGATCTGCTCGTTGTCGCGAAGAGCGCGCTGGAGCCGGTCGACGGCCTTGTGCATTTCGCGCAGCAGGAACGGGTCGTGCAGATGGTCGAGCTGCGTGCGGAGGAACATGGAAGCGGCGGCGGTGTCTTCCACCCCGCGATTGATGAGAAGCTGGCCGACCAGCGGGGAGATCGAGAGCGCGCGGGCCAGTCGCTCCGCGCGCTCGGGGTGAGAAGGGGCGATCTGCCAGCGGCGGGGAATGCGACTGATGCGAGTGGACATTTGTTTCAGAGAGGATAGCCGCGCGCGGGAGCGATCACAAGACGTCGGGGCGGAAGTGGCGAGTCGCTAGGATTCGTTCATGAGGCGCTGGCGCAGGTGTTCGAGGGCGAGGCGTGCGGCCCGGGCCTGAATGGCGACGCGGTCGCCGGACAGGTGCAGGTCGGCGACCGTAGTGCGGCCGCGCAGGTGGACGGCGGTGAACACGAGGCCGACGGGTTTCGACGGTGAGCCCCCTCCGGGGCCGGCGATGCCGGTGACCGCCAATGCGGCGTCCGCCCGGGTGGAGCGAGCCGAGCCCTCCGCCATAGCGGCACAGACCTCGGCGGAGACGGCGCCCTTCTTCGCGATCAGCGCACGACTCACCCCGAGCCTCTTCACTTTCGACTCGTTCGAGTAGGTAACAACGTCCTCGAGCAACGTCCCGGAAATCCCGGGAACCCTTGTCAGAAGGTGCCCGATCAGCCCGCCCGTGCAAGATTCGGCCACAGACAGGGTCAGCCCAGCGCGCCGGAGCATGGCCGCCACCGCGTCCGAAATGTCGACGCCGTCCCGGCCGAAGAGCGCCGTCCCCAGGACGCCGCGCGCCCGTTTGCCCGTCGCCTCGATCGTGCGTCTTGCGTCAGCGGCCGTACGCCCTCTCGCCACGAGGCGGGCCGTGACGATTCCATCGCGGACCATCAGCGACAGTCGCGGGTTGCCGGTCGGGGAGGCGATCCCCGCAAGGCGCCGATCCACTTCGCTTTCCGCGAGGCCGATCGTCTCGAGCTCGCGCGTCGCCACCGCAGGCCGGCGCGGGAATTGCCTCCTAAACAGAGGCACGACTTCGCCGTCGAACATCGCCCGCAACTCGACGGGAACGCCGGGAAGTGCGACCACGAAAGCGCGGGCGAGCTTCATGGCGAACCCCGGGGCCGTGCCCACAGGATTCCGGACCAGGGCGGCGCCTTGCGGGAAATCGGCCTGCCGCTCGTTGTTCGGCGCCATCGGCCGCCGCCGCCTTGCGAAAAATGCGCGAATGCCACGTAACGCCGCCGCCGAACGCAGCAGCCGCTTCCCCGCCGCCTTTGCGGCCGCTTCGCGCGTCAGGTCGTCCACCGTCGGGCCCAGCCCGCCGGACAGGATCACGAGATCGGCAGCGCGCGCGGCGAGACGGATTTCGCGCACCAGCGGCAGAAAGTGATCCGGGACCGTAACGTGCCGCGCGACGTCGAACCCGAGATCCGTCAGCCTCCGCGACAGCCACGCGGCGTTCGTGTTCGCGACGCGGCCGAGCGTCAGTTCATCGCCGCTGCAGACGATGTGGGCGACCGGGGCGATCACCGCGTCAATCCCGCCGCGTGCTCGGCGGCTTCGACCCGTGCTCACTCTCCAGCGAGCGCTTCCGCCTCGTCGTGCGCTCTACGTCGCCGTCGTACGAAAGCATCTCGCTCTTGTACAGGGAGTGCGGCGACTGGCGGCCGACGACCAGCGACGTCCCGCCCATCAGTTTCAGCTTCACCGTCCCCGTCACGTTCCGCTCGATCACGTCGAACCACGCATCGAGCGCCTCGCGGAACGGCGTAAACCACTTCCCGCGATACACCAGGTCCGCATACCGCCTCGCCGTCACGTCGCGGAACTGGAAAACGTCCTTGTCGAGCGTCAGCTCTTCGAGCGCCGTGTGCGCCTGGTGAAGCAGGTGCGCGGCCGGCGCCTCGTAGATCTCCCGCGCCTTCAGCCCGCTGATCCGGTCCTCGATCACGTCCAGCCGGCCGACCGCGTACTGCGCGCCCAACCGGTTCATCGTCTCCACCATGTCCATCGTCCCCGTCCGCTCCCCGTCGATCGTCACGGGCAGCCCCGCTTCGAACCCGATCTCCACGTACGTCGGCTTGTCCGGCGCGTCCGAAATCCTGCGCGTCATGATGTACGTGTCGTCGGGCGGCTCCACCCAGAGGTCGGCCCGCGGGCCGAGCTGAAGAGCCACGCCCCACAGGTTCTGGTCCACGTTATAGCGCATCTGGCGGTTGGTCGCGCGCGGCAGGTTCCAGCGCTTCGCGTACGCCTCGTCGTCCTCGGGCGTCTTCAGTCCGAGTTCGAAGAGCGGCGCGACGATCTTGAGGTCGGGCGCCAGGGTGTGGAGGTAGCTCTCGAGGCGGACCTGGTCGTTCCCGATCCCGCGGCAACCGTGGGCGACGAACTCGCACCCTTCTTCCCGCGCGATTCTCACGAGCTCCTGCGCCAGCGGCGGACGCGAGAGCGCCGACGACAGGACGTACCCGGATTCGTATTTCGCGCCTGCGCGGAGGGCCTGGAAGCAGAAGTCGTGGAGGAAGCGTTCGCGCATGTCGGCGATGTGGGCGGAGATGGCGCCGGTCTCGAGCGCGCGCTCGCCGACTTCCTCGAGGTACTCCGGCTGGCCGAAATTCCCCGAGAACGTGACGACCTTTATGTTCTTGACCGTGCGCAGCCAATGAATACAGATCAGATTGTCAAGCGCACCGGTGTAGGCGAGGACGGCCTTGCTCATAGGGGGAACATGGTATTCGAAGGGGCGGTGGGGGCACGAAGAAGAGGTGCAAAAAACGGCGAGAATTCTTACTCCCGCAGTTCCTGCGCGATTCCCCGCGCCGCCCGTCTCATCGCCTCCGCGTTCCACCGGCCTCCTGCATCCCGCAGGGCCCCGATCCCTTCCCCCAGGTCCTCCCGCACGTTCCTCACAAGGATCCCGTTCATCTTCGCTTCCCCGCGCACCTGCTGGAAATACTCCTGGAGTCCCTCGTCGTCCTTCTCCGAGAACGGCCAGATCGCCAGGAGCACGGGAGTTTTCGATTTCTTCGACCAGTTACCGAGTTCACGAACAGTCTGCTGGAAAAGCCGCCACGGAACTTCCTCCGGGTCGTAGAGGCCGGGAAGTTCCGCACGCGTGGCGGTGCGCGACCCTGGAAATGCGGACGCGGCCAGGGCCGAAAACGACTGGAGGCGGAAGCGAAGCGACGTGAATATCGTCGCGGCGAAGGGCCGCGGATCGTCGAACGCGAACACGACGACAACGACGGTTGGCGTCACCCGGGGCGCGGCCTCGCCGATCCACAGCGTTTCCTGCTGCAGCCCATATCCTTCGCACGCGGCGAGCACCACGTGAACCTTCATCTCCCGCGCCAATGCCGCCCCGATCGTCTCCTCGTCGCGCAGCCCCGCTCCGAACACCGTTTCGTCCCCGACCACCAGCACGCCGCCCGGCTTCTCTTCGCCCCCCCGGGTACCGAACTCCGTCACCGTCGCCGGCACTCCTTCATAGTCGCGTGTCCCTGGCTCCGGCCCCCAGCCGCGATTTCCCGCGGACACCACTCCTGAGACGGCCCGCGCGCCGGAAACGCGCGCGACGATTTCACCGATGAGAAGGATGGCGAGAAGCGCCGCCGGAGGGACCAGCAAAGCGATCCGTCGCCTCTTGCGGGCGCGCACCAGGGCCGCCTCCGCCTCCACGGAACGCCGGTGCTCCGGCGCAGCAGGTGGCTCTTCGGGAATGGCACCGTTCATTCCCTGATGATAACCCCGCCGGAACGAGCCTCACTCTCACGCGGTCACAAGCCCCGCTTGAAATCCGGCAAATACGGCGTCTGAGTTCGGGTGGGTGAAGCGGCCGAAGGCGCGAGTCGCCAGGCTGGCTCGCACGGCGC
Source organism: Planctomycetota bacterium (assembly GCA_038060895.1). Classification (GTDB taxonomy): domain Bacteria; phylum Planctomycetota; class MHYJ01; order WSZJ01; family WSZJ01; genus WSZJ01. The sequence continues at coordinate 48,133 of JBBTCT010000009.1, read as the reverse complement.
AAGCGTTGCTTCCATCTCTACCCGTCGTCGCGCGGGCCGGCCCGCCGCCGGC
>JBBTCT010000009.1:36964-48071 GCA_038060895.1 Planctomycetota bacterium | reverse complement strand
CGCGACTAGCGCCGAAGGCCGCTTCACCCAACCGAACTCAGACGCCGGACTTGATATTAATGATGTCCCCGTCGGCGACAACGTACGCCTTCCCCTCCTGCCGCAGCCGCGCCCGCGACTTCACCAGCTTCATGTCCCCGTTCGCCGCCTCCCAGTCCGCGAACGACACCACCTCGGCCGCCACGAAGCCGCGCGCCAGGTCGCTGTGGATTTTGGAGGCCGACTCCACTGCGTCGTCGCCCTTGCGGATGATCCAGGCGCGGCACTCGTCGTCCCCGGCCGTGAAGAAATACTGCAGGCCGAGAGAACGGAAGGCGCAGAGGATCAGCTCCGGCGTCGCCAGTTTCTTCAGGCCGTAGTCCCCCATGAAAGCGTCGCGCTCGGCGGGCTCCATGCCGAGGAGCTCGAGCTCGAGCTTCGCGCAAACCGGGACAACCGCGTACCCCGGCACTGCGAAGGACTTGCCCAGCGCCGTCTCCGGTACGTTCAGCGCCACCATGGTCGGCTTTTCGGACAGGAAGCGGAATCCGCGCACCAGCTTCGCGTCCTCCCCTTTCAGCGCCACGGCCGAAGCCGGTTTCCCGTCGCCGAACGCCGCGTACAGAACCTTCAGCACTTCGAGTTCCTTCTTGTCCTTCTCCTGCGTCGGCGTCGGCTTCGTCACCTGCACCTTCAGCTTCTCGATCCGCGACTCCGCAATCGCCATGTCCGCGAAAACGAACTCCGTCGCGAGCTGGTCGACCTCCGCCTTGATTTCCGCCTCGGTCCGCAGCGCCGAGGGGTCGTCGCCTCTCCAGGCCGCGACCACTAGGACGAGGCCGTCCGTCTCGTTCCGGAAGGAAGCCAGGAGCTGGTTGTTTTTGTCCCGGCCTTCAGGGGTCAGGACGAGGGAAGCGGTGTCCGCGAATTCGACGACGGCGGGCGTGTGCTTTTTCGGCTTGTGCCACGCGGAGAGCTTGTCGAGCCGCGCGTCGTGGATCTTCGCCACACCGATCCGCGCTTTGCCGCCGCCGGCGCCCGCCTGGACGACGGCGTTGGCGTAGTCGGTGCCGGTGAGGGCACAGAAGAGCGTGGTCTTGCCGGTCTGTGGAGTTCCGACGAGGGCCAGGCGGGGCATGAAGGGATTCCAGGTTGGAGAAGGGGGCGGATGATAGCCGCGGGGTAGGGCTTGCGAAATGAACAACTGCGAATGGGCTCGTGGAGCGTCAGGGTTGATGGTGGAAGTTTGCTTTTCCGGGAAGTTCCCCGTGCCTCGCGTAAAAAGTCGCACCCGGCACCAGGCACGCCTTCATGGCCTCCTGAAACGAGCTTGATGTTCCACTAGGCTGCCGCTTCCGCCGGCTCCCTGTAAACCAGCCGGCCCGCGAGAATCCCCACTTCGTAGAGGATCACGATGGGAAGGGCGAGCGATGCCATCGAGACCAGGTCGCCACCCGGCGTCAGGATGGCGCCCAGGATGGCCGCGACGAGGATTTCCATTTTGCGCCACGATGCAAAAGTCTTCGGGGGGACGATGCCCACGAATGAGAGAAACGTCATGATGAGGGGGATTTCGAAAATCGCGCCGGCCGCGACGGTCAGCGCGAAGAACATGTCGAGGTACTTGTCGAGCGCGATCTGCTCCTGGAACATGTTCCAGTCGGCCGCGAACGAGCCGAGGAACTTGAGCGTCACCGGGATGAGGACGATGTACCCGAAGGCGGCGCCCGCAAAGAAGAGCAGCAGGGACGCCGGTCCGCAGATGAGCGCGTACTTCTTCTCGTTCGGGTGCAGCCCCGCCGCGATGAACTTCCACAGCTGCCAGAGGATCACGGGCGCTGAGAGCGCGAGGCCGAAGATGAGCGCGACCTTCATGGGAATCATGAACCGGTCGGCGTAGTCGAGCACAACGAGTTCCGGGGGGTTGCCGAGCGACTCCTGCGCCGAGCGGTGCGGCCATGTCACCGCCCACATGAGCTCCTGCTGCCAGAAGAAGCAGATGCCCGCCGCAAGCAGGACGCCGATGCAGGAGTAGATGAGCCGCTGCCGCAGTTCCTCCAGGTGCTCACCAAACGTCATGCGGTGGCCTTCGAGGTCGCGCTCCGTGTCGTGCTCTGCAAGTGCCATCAGAGAAGTCTACCCCCCTTCGGGGGAGTGGGTAGGGGGTAGTTGGTAGTTGGTAGGGCATTCAGGGAGCCGTCGGGGCGCGAAGACGGGATGATTCCGGCCCTTCCTACCCCCTACCTCCTACCCCCTGTGTACGAAAAAACCCCCGGCTCATCGCCGGGGGCTTGTCGTCCTTCACTCAACTTACCTTGAGACACCAAGCATTTCGTACAGATCCGCCTCCCGGATGATCTTGACCGCCAGGTTCTTCGCCTTGTCGAAGTTCGGGTCCTTTTCGAAGTCCGCGCCGACCACGAGATACGTCGTCTCGCTCTGGACTTCCGCGTCAACCTCGCCTCCGAACTCCTCGATCAGGTGCGTCATCTGCTCGTTCGTGTACCGCCCGCGCAGCTTGCCGCCAAATACGAACGTCTTTGACTTCTTGCGGTCAAAGACCTCGTTGGCAACATAGTCGCCCTTCTCGATCCGGCCGAAATCCTGGTAGTAGTCGAGCCGCTTCACGCGGTCGGCAGGAATCATGAGCTTGTTGCCGTTCCGCTCGGTGATCTCGACCACGTTGCCCTTCTCGACCACCTTGCCCTCGTAGACCGTGCCGTCCAACATCTGCACGATTCCGTCGCGCAGAAGCGAAATCACGGCGTAGTCCTCGTTCACCGAGATGACGACCGCCTTGCCCTTGTTCTCCTTGCGCCCGCCCTTGTTCATGGCGAACACTTCGAAGATCGTCCCCTTGAGAAGTGCGTCCTTGCGGCCGATGTCGATCCAGGCCGTCAGCTCGTTCGGAATCGAGTTGATGACCATCCCGTCGGCTTCCGTGCTCTCGCGCGCCAGCTGCCGCTTCGTCGAAATCGCGAACACGCGGTCCTGGAGCTCCTGGATCCTCGCCCGCTTGTCGGCCACGACCTTTTCCTGCTTCGCCTTCATCTGGTCCAGGTCGTCGAGCTTCGTGCGAACGTCCTTTTCAAGATCAGCAATCGCCTGCTCGCTGTTCTTCTGGTTCGAGGCAATCTGCTCCTCGATGTTGCGGATGGCCTCGCGCAGCTCCTTGATGCGGCGCGTCTTTTCCTCGATCAGCGTGCCCAGCTTGCCCTGGCTTTTCCCGTCTCCCACGTTCTCGTTGTGCGTCGTGATCGCGCGGACGGCCTCGTTCTCCCATGTCTGGGCTTCGGCAAGAAGAGCCGCGGTCATGTTCTCGAGCTCGGCGACGAGGTACTGCTGGACGTCGGCGGTCTCGTTGGCCATGCGGGTTTCAGCGGAAGCGCGCGAATCCTTCAGGTAGCAGAGATCGCGGCCGCCCGCTTCCGCGGAGCCCCCCACCTTGATCTCGAGCGAATCGGGATCCTGCATCCAGCTGCCGTACTTGGTCTTGCACGGGGTCGTGCCCAGGCGCACCGCCCAGAGGTTCAGGTGCTCGATCATGGCCTTGACGCTCGGCCGTCCGTCGATGGTCGCATTCATGCCAACCAGATCGGCGAGCTGGTCGCCCTGGCGCGTCATCTTGTCGAGCTTCTCCTCGGCCTGGTTGCGCGCTTCGCGGGCCTCCTTAAGCTGCTTCTTCAGGCCGGTCTGCTCGTTCATCACCTCGTCGTAGCTGAAGTACCACCAGACGCCCGTTCCGACAAAGACGAGGGCGCTGAGGATGATCGCGACGAGTCCGCTCGTATCTTTCTGCATCGCTATGTCTCCTTAGTCACCCAGGAACCGGAAGATTTCAAAGTGCGGGCGCCACGGCGCGGAAAGGAGCTGCGCCTTCTCGAAGTTCGGGTCGGACTGGTACGACTCGCCGACGATGACGAAATCGGTCTCGTCCGTCACGGCGTCCTGCACGATCGAGCCGATGTTGCGGATCCGGTTCGCCGCCTGTTCCTTGCTGTACTTCGTCTTCGCGAATTCGCCGACGAAGGCAACCTTGCGCGGGCGGCTCGGGCTGAAGAGCGGATTGAAGACCACATCGCCCTCGATGATCGGATCGAAGCGATCCACGGTCTCCGTGATCGAAACTTTCGCCGACTCGGCAAAGATGTCCTTCACCTCGACTTCGCCCTTCCACCGGACGTTGCCGCCGGGCTCGCGGACGAAGACGACCAGCTTCAGCCCGCGCACCAGACGGTCGCGCGCGCCGAGGTTGATGAAGGCGTACTTCTCGTCCTGGTGCGGGTCCACGATCCGCCCCTGCATTTCGGTCAGGTCGTGAAAGATCGCCTCCTGCTTCACCAGCTCGCGTAGCGCCGTATCCACCGAGTTGACCTTATTGTTCAGGTCGAGCGTCTCGGCGTTCTGGGCCTTCGTGAGGTCCGTTTTCGCCTGGGTGAGCTTGGTCACTTCGGCCTCGAGCGTGCTCTTGCGAAGCTCGTAGCGGCGGACGTCTTCCGTCTGCACGTCCGTTACCTTCGTCAGGTTCGCCTGGAGCTCGTTGATTTCCTCGTCCTTCAGGCGCGCGTAGTTGCTCAGGACTTCCTGGCTCGACTTCATCGCCGATTCCGATTCGGACTTGAACTGCTTGGCAGTGACGCTGCGATGCGCGGCGATCTCGTAGTTGATCTCCGCGGCGTGGATGATTTCCCACATCGCCATCGCCTTGCCGGGGAGGGCGTACTGCGTCTTCTTCGCCTCGTGGCGATCCTTCATCGCGCCCAGGGTCTTCTCGATGTCCGACTCCTGTTCGAACTTGAAGCCGAACAGGAGGCAGACCTCCTGGATGTCGCGGAACCCGACTTCGCGGCGCTCTTTCTCGAACGCCGCGGCTTCGGTCTCCGCCCGCTTTTTCCATTCCTTGTGGGTCTGGACCTCCAGGTACTGGAGGAACGCCGTGACCGACGCACCGAGCGCGAGCGCCACGGTGAGGATCACCCAAATGATGCTGATGCCCCGACTTGCTCTGGACATGCGGCAACCTCCAATGTTGAGGGTCGCGATTATAGGGTTCGGAACCGCCGTGTCAAAACCTAACGCCTTGGCCTTGAACGCGTTCCACCCTACTTTTTCGCGGGCTCCTCAAGCTTCACCCCCGGCTTCTTGAGCGTCACTTTCACCTGCTGTGCTTCTCTGTCGTCCGGCCGCGCCGCCATCAGCGCGTTGAACACCGCGATCTATTCCGGCTACTTCTTCTGCTGAAACGGCCGGTTCCAATCCTCTGCCTTCCCCACTTCCTCCGTTGAATTCCAGCGCTTGTTCACCAACGACGCCGTGAACGAGTCGCATACGACGCCGCCCGTTTCGGGTCGGGCTGACCTGGGTGGCTCGGCGCTGGCGAGGGAAGCGACGACGAAGAGGGCGATGGCGATGGGCCTGGAGCGCATCGATACCCTCCGTGACGAAGAAAGACGACCCCCCGGTCGTTCTTGAGGGAAGAGGATAGCCAGCGACGGATCGAGGATCAAGTCAAATGACGCTGCGAGCCGACCTGGGCCGCTCGCCGCTCGAACCCTTCCAACTTGACTCCCACGCCTGATCCGCACTACACTGCCACCTCAATTCCTCCTCTCTCCCGCACTTCCCCACTTCTCTCCACACTCAGCGCCCCTTGACCGATCGCCCGTACCTCATCGGCCTGGTAGGAGGCATCGCCAGCGGCAAGTCCACCGTCGCCAACGCGTTCCAGCGCCACGGCGCGCGCGTCATCGATGCCGATTCCCTCGCCAAGTCCCTTCTCGACCTCCCCGAAGCCTGCCGCGACCTGGTGGCCGCCTTTGGAGACGTCGAGACAAGCGGACGGATCGACCACGCGAAACTGGCCCGCGAAGCGTTTGCCACCGCAGAGGGCGCCAGGAAACTGAACTCAATCATGCACCCGCTCGTGTCCCGGGAAATCGCGAGCATCGTTGGAAACTGGCAGGACGCGGGCTACAGGGGCGTCGTCGTGATCGATGCGCCGCTTCTGCTTGAAGCGGGAATGAAAGGAACGGTCCACAAGGTCGTCTTCGTAGAAGCGCCCGAAGCGGCAAGACGGGAGCGGGCTCGGCAGAGGGGATGGGCGGATGGGGAGCTGGATCGGCGAGAAAGACTGCAGTGGTCTCCGGAACGGAAGCGAGCCGAATCGGACGCCGTGATCGAGAACAGCGGGCCGGTTGAGAACCTGGAAAAACAAGTTGAAGCCGTGATGAGGCAGTCGGCGCGCTGAAGCGCGCCGGAAGAAAGCTCCGCCCGCGCCCGGGGGCATTTGAGCCACGGTCGCGTGTGACAACTCGACCGACACCTTGAGACACTCCACAGGAAAGGACGTCATGCCCGAGCCGCTGGCCAACCCGCAGGATTCACCGAAACCCGTGCCCGACCGCGTACCGGACGGACCACCCGCCGCCGCCGAGCCGGCGGCTCTTCCGCCTCCGCCGCCGCCGGACCTCTTTCTGCACAAGATCCAGGCGTACCGGCAGGCGGACCTGGTGAAGCTCGCGAGGTCGCTGGGGGCCTCGGACACGCTGGGGGCGACGCGGCAGGACACCATTTACCGGATCGTGAAGGAGCACACGCGACTCAACGGCTTGACGATCTGCCAGGGCGTGCTGGACGCGATGCCGGACGGATACGGGTTCGTGCGAAGCGCGGCGTACTCGTACACGCCGTCCCCGGACGACGTCTACATCCCGCCCGGGATCATCCGGCGCATGGGGATCAAGCAGGGCGACACGATCGTCGGCCAGATCCGTCCGCCGCGAGAGGGAGAAAAGTACTTCGCGCTTCTAAAGATCGACTCCGTCAATTTCGAAATGCCCGAGAAGGCGCTGAAGAGGAAAGCGTTCGAGGACCTCACTCCCCTTCACCCGCACAAGCGCCTGTTCCTCGAGCACGACCCGGACGAAATTTCTTCGCGCATCGTCAATCTCTTCTCGCCGATCGGCAAGGGGCAGCGCGGCCTGATCGTCGCGCCTCCGCGGGTCGGGAAGACGATCCTGCTGGCGAACATCGCGCACGCGATCGAGGTCAATCACCCGGAGGTCATGGTGATGGTGCTGCTGATCGACGAGCGGCCCGAGGAAGTCACCAACATGAAGCGCTTCATCAGGGGCGAAGTCGTGGCCTCGACGTTTGACGAAGCGCCGCAGCGGCACGCGCAGGTGACGGACATGGTGCTGGAGAAGGCAAGGCGGCTGGTCGAATACGGCAAGGATGTGGTGTTGCTGGTGGATTCGATCACGCGGATGGGCCGGGCGTTCAACAACCTCGCGGGGCTGAGCGGCAAGATCATGAGCGGCGGGATGGACGTCGATGCGCTCATGAAGCCGAAGATGTTTTTCGGCAGCGCGCGGCAGATCGAGAACGGCGGGAGCCTGACGATCCTGGCGACGTGCCTTGTGGACACGGGGAGCAAGATGGACGAGGTGATTTTCGAGGAGTTCAAGGGCACGGGGAACATGGAGCTCTACCTCGACCGCGGCGCCGGCAACCGCCGCATTTTCCCCGCACTCGATCTGAACAAGAGCGGGACGAGGAAGGACGAGCTGATCATGGACCCGGACGAATTCAAGCGGGTTCTGTGGCTTCGGAAATTCGTGGCAGACATCCGGGACCCGGGGGACGTGATCGAGTTGCTGCAGCAGAAGATGAAGAAGTACCGGACGAACGCGGAGTTGCTGATGAACCTGAAGGGCGATTAGCCCTTCAAGCCGGAGGCGACGGCGACGGACTCCCGGCGCAGAATTCCTTCCTGGCCGGGAAGGAGCAGCTCCATGGTGAGGTGGATCTCGCCTCGCCTCGACCCGGGCGGGCCCGAGAACTCGACATAAAAGGCCGGGTGTCCCAGGCCGCGAGCGAGGACCGGCGCTCCGGGCGCGTCTCCGCACCAGCGCCGTACGGTTCCGCGGATCGTTACCCGCAGCGCTTCATCGACCGCGACGTCGCCGGAGATCGTGTCGAGAGTTCGCGGGCTCGCCGCTGCGGACGACCAGGCCAGTCGGACGCCCCCTTCGACCAGGGTCTCGACCGCGGTTCTCCGGTCTTCTTCCAGAAGCGTGGCGAGCCAGTCGGCCGACGCCAGCGGCTCGGACTCCCAGGAGAGCAAGGCGGGAGCGTCCGGCGACTCGGCCGGGTACCAGGCGACGAGTCGGACGGTCATGATCATGCCCTGCGCGGTTCCGGAAGGATCCGCGAACCGTTGAGGCCGGGCGAGAAGAAGGAGGGTTGAGCGGCCGTTTGCGGGAAGGGCCGCTCCGCCGGCCGGCGTCGCATCGACGGGAAATGCGCAGTGCGAAAGCCAGGCGTGTCCGGCCTCGTCGTCCTGCCAGGTGACGAGGGCCGACTCGAGGTCGCCGCGAATTGCTTCCGTCGCGGCCTGCCCCCGCTCGGCCAGCTCGAGCCGTCCGGCCAATCTGGCCCCGCTCGCGCGGGCGTCGGCCAGTCGGCGTGCCAGGTGGACGAAGCCGAAAACGGCGGCGCATGCGCCGAGGGCGAGCGCCAGGAGAATCGCGCGGCGCAGAACAGCCGGGGCGGGCAGTGTTCCGTCCTCATCCGTCATCGTTCGAGTTCCCGCAGGGCGAGCATCAGGTCATGAAGGTAACCGAGGGCGCCGCGGCGGTCCCCCTCGTCCGGGACGCCGATGGAGAGCGCGAGCACGAAGTGAGCGAGGGATCGCCGAAGAGTCGCGGCGGCGCGGGCACGGTTGCCGGCCAGCTTTTCGTCGAATCCCTGGTTCGCGGAGCCGCGACCGTGCTGCAGATGCTCCTTCGCAAGAAGCTTGAGCATCTCCCGCTCGACGGGGTGATTCAGGTCCTCCGGCGTGATGACGATCGCCGACCTCTCCGCCAGCCCGCGAAACCGGTCGCTCTCTTCCTGCGCCGCCTTGCGCGCCGCATCCCTCGCGGCCGCCTTCGCGACCCGGTCCCAGGCTTCCGCCGACGACCGATAGATCCCCGTCAGCCGCGTGCGCGCCGGCTCGACCGACTGGCCCGCATCCAGCGCGCGCCGCCACGCCTGAACACAGAAACCGCGCGACATGTCCAGCACCGCCAGGCGCATCTGCGCGGAGGCGAACTCGGACGGAACGTCCTCAAACGTGTCGGATGCGAGGCCTGCAAGAAGCGCCTCTGCGCGTGTCCTCAATTCGTCCGCCGAGATCAGGAGCCGATCGACCGTGGCCCAGGGCGGAACGTCCTCGAGCGTGAACGTCTTCTCTTCCAGCGTCAGCATGTCGCGGAACGCCAGAGCGAGGAAGTCGCGCTCCTTTCTCTCCTGGAGATCGTCCAGCGCCCACTGGAATTCAGGATCTCCCGCCGGGAACGCCGAAGGCGCGCCCAGGAGGTGGAAGTTGAAGTAAATGGCGGCGAGCAGGTAGGTCGCACGCGGGTCGTCCACGGCATCTCCCCGGACGCAATCCCCGGCTCTCGCCAGGGCCCGAAGAGCTTCCGCCGAACGGCCCGCGTCCTGTTCCGAACGGGCGCGGGTCGCGAGTTCACCGGCTTCCTCGAGGTCGCAGGAGCAACCTGCGAGGGAGAAAGGGAACAGCGCGGCGAGCATGAGGAGAGCGGCGGCACGCATCTTGATTCATTGAATCTGGCGGCAGCGCGCATGGCAAGGGCATGTCCCGATCCCCTCTCGCTTACGACGCGCAATCGCTATAATCGCAGTCGTGAAACCCGAAAGCAGCGCTTCAGCGCGCGACAAGATTCTTTTCTACCTGAAGACGAAGGGACCTCAGACGGCGGCGGGGGTTGCTCGCCGGCTCGGCGTGACGCCGATGGCCGTGCGGCAGCACCTTTATGAGCTGGAGAGCGGAGGCATGGTCCAGTGGGAGGACCGGCCCGCGCCTGTGGGCCGCCCCGCCCGCCACTGGTTTCTCACGACGGTCGCTTCCGCCCGTTTTCCCGATTCCCACGCCGAGCTGATCGTCGGCCTGCTGGACGCGGTTCGATCGGCGTTTGGCGAGCCGGGGCTGGAGCGCCTGATCCGCAAACGGCTCGAGCAGCAGGCCCTCGTCTACCGCCGCCGGTTGCCTGGCCGGCGTGCGCCGCTGGAGCGCCGGATTGCTGCGCTGGTAGCGGTGCGCAAGGAAGAAGGGTACATGGCCGAGATGACGCGGGACTCCGACGAGTCATTCACCCTGATCGAGAATCACTGTCCGATCTGCGACGCCGCGAAGTCCTGCCAGCGAATCTGCGGGGGAGAGCTCGACCTGTTCCGGACCGTGCTCGGGAAGGGAGTTCGGGTGGAGAGGACCGAGCACATGATGGAGGGCGCGCGGCGGTGCGTGTACCGGATCGAAAAGGCAGGGGCCGCTCGCGTGGGGACGACGTAACCATCACATGCCCGACTTCGCCGACCTCCGGCGCGAAATGGTCGCCACGCAGATCGCCTCCCGCGGCATCCGGAGCGAGCGGATTCTCGACGCGTTCCTGAAAGTTCCTCGCCACCTGTTCGTGCGTGAAGTAGACGTCGATCGCGCTCATATCGACCACCCGCTTCCCCTCGACCACGACCAGACGATTTCGCAGCCGTATATCGTCGCGCTGACGCTGGAGCGCCTGGACGCGCAGCCCGGCGACCGGGTGCTCGAAATCGGGACGGGCTCCGGATACCAGACGGCACTTCTCGCCGAACTGGCCCGCGAAGTCCTCACGGTGGAGCGCATCGCGCCGCTCGCGAAAACCGCGCGCGCGCGGCTCGACGCGCTCGGCTACACGAATATCCGCTTCAAGGTGGACGACGGCACCCTGGGCTGGCCCGGGCAGGCGCCCTTCGACCGCATCGCCGTATCGGCATCGTCGCCCGAAATTCCTCCCGCGCTTTCTGCCCAACTCGCGGTGGGCGGCCGGATGGTCATTCCCATCGGCGGCCCGGGGCGGCAGGACCTGATCGTCGTGACGCGCACGCCCGGCGGTTTCGAGAAGTCCAACGCCGGAGAGTGCGTCTTCGTCAAACTCATCGGCGAGGGAGGCTGGCGCCAGCATCGCCCCCAATAACGTCGGCCGGGCAGTTTTCACCGATTTGAAGTCGTGAAGCCAGAAAGCCCGGGTGGCAATCGGCGGGCAAGGTCCGCCATAACCCGTGCGGTGCCAGTCGTTGAGGCCTG
>JBBTCT010000009.1:0-36954 GCA_038060895.1 Planctomycetota bacterium | reverse complement strand
AGGTCCGCCGAGGCCACCCGGGCTTTCTGGCTTCACGACTTCAAATCGGGGCGACTGGATTCGAACCAGCGGCCTCTTGGTCCCGAACCAAGCGCTCTAGCCAGGCTGAGCTACGCCCCGGAGTGCGGGCGACATTTTAGGGGGGTGACCAAGAGACACAAGTTGTATTTGTCCGGGTGAAGCGTCCCGGCGGACCGGCGGGTTTTGAGATCCCCCGGGAACTCCGCAAGGAATCCCGTTACGTCACCAGCCCGTCCTGCCTCCTCACCATCTCCGCCCACTTCGCCCCTTCCCCCTTCAACCGGTGAATCACGTAAGCCGGCTGCACGATCTCCACGAGTTCCTTCAACTGCGCGCTCACCCACGGCTGGTGCGCGTCCACCGCGGCGTCATACTGCGCCGCGATCTTCAGCTTTTCAGAGGGGTCTTCGGTCGCCCTCACCTTTTTCACCAGGTCGCTCGCGACGGGCGCATTCGCCGGACGGCGCATCACGAGCGCGCGGAATCTCTGGGCGATCGGCCCAAGCGTCTTCGCGAAGTTCTTCAGCCGGCGCAGATCCGCCGTTTCCGTCTGCGTCCCGCCGCTCACCAGCAGCCACGCCCCGACGTCTAGCGAGAACGCCACCCGCGGATGCCGGATCTTGTCGAGCAGCTGCTGCGCCAGCTTCGGCTCGTTCCACCTCAACCCCGCGTGCCATGTGTTCTCGAACAGCACCTCGAACCCCTGGTCGCGCTCCCCCATCGCCAGAAACAACCATTCCGCCAGCGCCATCAGCACGTCGTAATCGGTGTATCCGTGCCGCCCCGTCAGGATCCCTTCCGGCGTGCCGTGCGAAGCGCGGATCGCGACGTACTTCACGCGCAAACGCCGGGCTTCGTCGATCCCCGCCGCCAGGTGCTCCACCATCTCGTCGCGTGTCGGCACCCGGGTCATCAGCTGCGCCGCTTCCGGCAGCCCCAGCCAGGCTTCGCGCCAGCACAGTGGAAGCGTCAACCGCAACCCGACCGTTCCGGCCGGCGCGTGGGCGCGATTGTCGGGACCCGCCATTGCCTCGATGCCGTCGAGGCCGGCGTCGGGGTAGGACGGGGAGTCCGGAAGCGCCGGGACTGACGCGAGGCGGATCATACCGGCGGAGTTCCTTTCCAGTCCGGGTGGCGGACCATGGAGTAGTACACAACGATGCGCAAGAACCGGATCGTATCGATCAGCGGGCGGATTTTCGACTTGATGGCGGCCTGGTAGATGGTGCGGACGGGAATCGAGACGACTTTGTAACCCGCGCGGGCCACCTGTACTGCAATTTCCGCTTCCGCATCGTAGCGAACCGTTTTCACGCGCAGGGATCTCAGGCACCCCGCGCTGTAGAGGCGGAAACCGCACTGGGGATCGGCGATGCGATAGCCGGCCAGCGTGCTGACCGTGGTTCCCATCAGCCGGTTTACGGCCAGCCGGACGGCAGGCATGGTCGTGACGTCCTGCATGCGGTTTCCAAACACGGCCTGGTGCCCGAGTCGCCACAGGTCGAGGAACTTCGGGATCTCTTCCGTGTCGTGCTGCCCGTCGCCATCGAGGCAGACCACCGCCTTGTAACCGTTTCGCACCGCCCACCGGAACCCTGTCACGAGCGCCGCGCCCTTCCCTGCATTCTTTGGCTTGCGCAACACCCAGGCGCCCGTCCGGCTGGCAATTTCCGCGGTTTCGTCGCGCGAGCCGTCGTCCACGACGACCACCGGCACGTGTTTCGAAGCGCCGCGAACCACGGCCTCGATGTGCGCCGCCTCGTTGTACGCGCACACCACCGCGACGGCCTCGGTCGTGGCAGGCGCCGCGGCCTGGCGGGATTTCGGAGGGATGACCGGCGCGTCGAGGAGAGGAATCACAGCGGCGAGTCTAGCTGCTGCAGGAAGCCGGCGGAATCCTCGATTCGAACCATTCCGTCGGCGACGGATCCTTCCCGGGCACCCCGTTGTCGGCGCGAAAGAATCTCAGGTAGAGCGGCAGCGAGGGGCCGAGGCGCTCCACCAGAATGCGGATGCGCTCCTCGGCGCGCGGAACCCGGCCGCGCGTGAACAGGCGCCAGGAGTTGTAGGCCTCGTCGTGCAGCTCGATCACCTCGAGAATCTCAAGGTCGGCGGTGAACCGCTCCGCGAGGCGACGCGCGAGAACCGCGTGGTTGTTGTCGCCCGTGCGGTTGCGCGACTCGTCGACCCTGTGCTTGCAGGCATCGTGGAGAATCGCAATCAAGCGGAGCTTCGCGCGCTCCCCGGGTGATGTCGCGACCTTCTCGACATTCGAGAGCACGTCCGCCACGTGCGCCGCGACACTTCCCTCCGGATGCCCCGGCCGCGGCGTCCCCCAGGCCGCGCCGGCCTGCCACTCGGGATCCGCGCAGACAGCGCGCTCGAGATCGGTCTCGGGGAGGAAGCGGATGTCCATGGATCTTGATCGCGCGACGGGGCCTGAAGTTCGCGAAACTAGACGACCGACGCTTCGAACACTTCGACCGCCTCCGGTCGCCCCTTCACCGAAACCGAATCGCACGCCTCGAAACGGAACCCCTTTCCCGCCGCGTCCCGTGTCGCCCCGGAGACAAGGACGCTTCCCGGCCGCGCGGCCCCTTCGAGTTTCTGCGCCACCGTTACAGCATCGCCCATGGCCGTGGCGCGGTCGCCGCCGACGCCGCCCCAGAGGACGTCGCCGGAATTGACGCCGATGCGCATGCGAAGGGAGATGTTGCGTTCGGCATTGAAAGCGGTGAGCTCGCGCTGCATGGCCAGCCCGGCGCGGATGGCGCGAGCGGGGTCGTCCGGGTGTGAAGCGGGGGCGCCGAAGACGGCCATGACGGCGTCGCCTATGAATTTGTCGATAGTGCCGCCCTCGGCCTCGATGGCGGAGCGGAATCTGCGGAAGAGCGCATCGACGGTATCGGCGACGTCCTCGGGGTCCATGGATTCGGAGAGGGTGGTGAAGCCCGAGAGGTCGGAGAAGAGGATGGTGACGATGCGGCGTTCACGGGGGTCGGGGGTCGGCATGGCGGGAGGAATCATACGGGAGGAAGGTGGCGGGGAAAACTGCCACGACAGATCCCAAATCCCAACTCCAACCCCAAGGCGAAATTTGGAGTTGGGGTTGGAGTTGGGATTTGGGATTTGTCTTTCGCCTTCCCCGGCTTCCTTGACAGCCCCACTCCCCGTCACTACTTTTGCCTCCCCGCCCGCCCTTCCAAAAGGAGATCCCTCATGGCCATCCGCCTCGGCATCAACGGTTTCGGCCGCATCGGCCGCCTCGTGTTCCGCGCCCTCGCCGCCAGGAAAGGCGAGTTCGACGTCGTCGCGATCAACGACTTGACGGACTCGAAAACACTCGCTCACCTGCTCAAGTACGACTCGGTGTTCGGGAAGTATGAGGGAAATGTCGAGGCGAAAGAGGGCGCGATCCTGGTGGACGGAAAGGAAATCAAGGTGCTCGCCGAGAAGGACCCGGCGAAGCTTCCCTGGGGCGCGATGAACGTCGAGTTCGCGATTGAATCCACGGGGTTCTTCACGAGCCGCGAAGAGTGCGCCCGGCACCTCACGGCCGGGGCGAAGAAAGTGATTCTCACGGCGCCCTCAAAGGATTCCGTGGACTGCACCGTCGTCATGGGCGTCAACGAGACGGCTCTCAAAGCCGAGCACAAGGTGCTCTCGAACGCGAGCTGCACAACGAACTGCCTCGGCCCGATCGCAAAGGTCCTGGAAGAGGCGTTCGGGATCGAGCACGGGCTGATGACGACCGTCCATGCCTACACCAACGACCAGAAGACCGCCGACCAGGTGCACAAGGACCTGCGCCGCGCCCGCGCCGCCGCGGTGAACATTATCCCGACCTCGACGGGCGCAGCGAAAGCGATCCACGAGGTCATTCCCTCCCTGAAAGGCAAAATGCACGGCATCGCGCTTCGCGTTCCCGTGCCGGACGGATCCGTGGTGGACCTGACGGCGAAACTGAAGAAAAAGACGACCACGGACGAAGTCAACGCCGCTTTCAGGAAGGCCTCCGAAGGAATGAAGGGAATTCTCGAGTACACGACGGACGAAATCGTCTCGAGCGACATCATCGGCAACAGCCACTCCTGCATCTTCGACAGCAAGCTCACGACGGTGATCGGCGACAACCTGGTAAAGGTCGTCGGCTGGTACGACAACGAGTGGGGGTATTCGAGCCGGGTGGTGGATTTGATCGCCTACGCTGCGAAACTGAAGTAGCGCACCGGCAGCCCGTGAAAAAACTCACGCTTTCCTCGCTGGACGTTTCTTCGAAGCGCGTCCTGATGCGCGTGGACTTCAACGTCCCCCAGGACGACGCCGGCCAGATCACCGACGACACCCGCATCCGCGCTTCCCTGCCGGCCATCGTCGACGTCCTGCGTCGCGGGGGGAAACTGGTCCTCTGTTCCCACCTCGGCCGGCCCAAGGGGAAGAAAGATCCGAAGTACACGCTCGCGCCGGCGGCCCGGCGGCTCGCGGAACTGCTCGAACGACCGGTTGTCTTCGTGACTGACTGCGTCGGCCCCGAAGCCGAGAAAGTCGTGAACTCGCTTCAATCCGGGGAAGTCGCGCTTCTCGAAAACGTCCGCTTTTACGCCGAGGAAGAAAAAAACGACGACGCCTTCGCGGCAAAGCTCGCGCGGATGGGCGATGTCTTCGTCAACGACGCTTTCGGCTCTTCGCACCGCGCGCACGCCTCGACGGTCGGCGTGACGAAACTCCTGAAATCCGCCGCGGGGCCGCTCATGGAGAAGGAACTGCGCGCGCTCGGTGGATTGCTGGATAACCCGAAGCGGCCTTTCGTGGCGATCCTGGGCGGCGCGAAGGTGAGCGACAAGATCAAGGTGATCGAGAACCTGTCGAAGGTCTGTGACCAGATCCTCATCGGGGGCGGGATGGCGTACACGTTCCTGAAGGCGAAGGGACAACCCATCGGCAAGAGCATCTTTGAGGTGGAAACTCTGGAGGTCGCGCGAAGACTGACGTCGCCGAAGATTCTCCTCCCGGCGGACCACGTGGTGGCGGCAGAGTTCAAGGCGGATTCGCCCGCGAGCATCGTTTCCTCGATCCCCGATGACCGCATGGCGCTTGATATCGGGCCTGCGACGATCGGCACTTACGTCGAAGTGCTGAAGAAGGCGGCCACGATCGTCTGGAACGGTCCGGTCGGGGTGTTTGAGATGCCCGCGTTCGCGAAGGGGACGAAGGCGCTGGCCGAATGCCTCGCGGGCCTGAAGGCGACGACGGTGATCGGCGGTGGAGACACGGCCGCCGCGGTGACCGATTTCGGGCTCGAGGGAAAGATGACGCACGTCAGCACCGGCGGCGGGGCGTCCCTCGAATTCCTGGAGGGAATCGACCTGCCCGGAGTCGCGGCTCTGAGCCCCGCCTGAATGCCCACCGCACCGATCATCGCCCCGTCACTTCTCGCGGCCGACTTCACCCGCATCGGCGACGAAATCCGGAAGGCCGAGTCCGCCGGCGCCGACTGGCTCCACCTCGACGTCATGGACGGCCACTTCGTCCCGAACATCTCCTTCGGCGTCCCGGTCGTCGAGGCCTCGCGCCGCGTGACGAAACTCTTCCTCGATACTCACCTCATGATCGAGGACCCGCTCTTCTATGCCGAGTCCTTCGCCAAGGCCGGCGCCGACCGGATCATCTTCCACATCGAGGCCTGCGTCCCGCCCGCTGGTCGCCAGAAGAAGGAGCGCGGATGGGCCCTTCCGCGTCCTCTTCCCCCCCACGGCCTCGCCATGGCCCGTGAAATCGTCGCCACGATCCGGGGACTCGGAAAGGCTGCCGGGGTCGCCCTCAACCCCGACACGCCAGCCTCGGTCGTCAGCTTTCTCTCGGGCGAGGTAGACCTCTTCCTCGTCATGTCCGTCTGGCCCGGATTCGGCGGGCAAAAGTTCCTGGAAGAAGTCGTGCCGAAAGTGAAGGAGATCCGCGGGTTCTGCGGAAGCGCGCACGTCGAGATGGACGGCGGGATTTCGCCTGCGACGATCGGGAGGTGCGCCGGGGCAGGCGCTGATGCGTTTGTCGCAGGGACGGCGGTGTTTCGCGAGCCTGATGCGGGGGCGGCCGTGCGGGCGCTGAGGGAAGCGATCAAGTAATCGAGGTCCTCACGGCCGATGGCGTTTTCTGGCAATAGGGCGACGCGGTGTCGTAACTCTCGCGCACCCAGGGCAGCAGATGCAGGCTTGCTGATCAGGTCACCGCACCTCAGCCTCACCCTTAATGTGTCGCAACACCCGCCGATGAATCCGGTGAATCAGCGCGTCGCTGTAGATCCGCCAGTACGCCGACGGCCAGATGCTGTGCTCGTACCAGGTCGTCCCCTCCAGCCGCGTCCGGCGGCCGCCATCGAGGGGCACGAGGCGGAAGCGGCCCCCTTTCGACCGCAGGAAGTCGTCCAGGTGAGGGGGATGAACTTCGTTCCACGGTGACCACTCTTCCATCGGTGGCGGTTGGCTCACGACGTCGAACTGCAGCACGTTGGGTTCATCCCAGATTGTGATCGGCTCGACGAATGCGCCCGTCGTGAACTCGCAATGGCGGACGGCCCCTGGGCCGCTTCCCGAAACAATGGCGCGGCGCGGCGAAGCGATCCCGATGCGGAAGACCCAGTCGTCGCCCGGTGGAATTTCCGAGAAACAGACGACATGGCGCCAGACGACTCCGGGCGGAGCGTCGATCTCCTCGGCGGTCGTCACTTCGAACAACGGCGGGACCGGTCGGAACGCCGCTTCGCTTCCCATCAACGCCGGCACGGCGGCGAGGAGCGCGAGGGCCAGCGCATCGGAGGAGCGGGCGAGCCAGTAGGCGCGATGGATGGTCCATCCGAATGCGGCGCCCATGAAGGAAAGAAACATCCCGATCGGGGCGGCCATGAGGACGCAGATGATTCCTTCGACCGCGAAGGCGACGAGCGCTCCGCCCACGACGGCGGTGACGGAGGCGGCGACGAGGAAGCACGAGGCGAAGCCGCGGGGGCCTGCGGCGCCGTAGAGGAGGACGGAGAGGAAGCCGAGGGCGAACGGGAGGCCGACGAAGAGGCCGGCGCCGTAGTCCTTGAGCCAGTGGGTGGAGAAGACGGCGAGGGCGACGCCGAGGGGGGCGAGGAGGAGGGCGGACATGACGGCGGCGTAGAAAGGAGTCTCGGGCATGAAGCGGCGGAGCCACGACTCAGCAGGCGGACTGCAGGGTGCGGATTCGGTCCGGTCGGGGAGGAGGCAAAGGACGATGAAGAAGAGGATGTTGACGAGAGGGACGAAGAAGAGAAGGGCGAGCCCCGGGGTAAGGCCTGCGGACTTCAGGCGGCGGACGGTGAGGGAGATGCCCAGCCATACGAACGGGAGCGCGCAGAGAACCAGGAGAAGAACCGACTGGCGGTAGTCCCGGGCGGTGGCGAAAACCCCGAAGAAGTCCGACTGTTCAAAATAATAGAGAGGAGACCAGCGGGAGTTTCCCGACCGGACGACCAGGAAGCGATCGAGGTTGAACTTGAGAAAGCCGAGAGCGCCGCCCCAGAGGAGGTAGTTCAGGCGGGAACAGGGAGAGGACAGGTTCCAGGGCATCGGGGTGCTCATGTCGCGACGGTAGCCGAGGCTGCTTGGTCGAAGAAGCGTTGAATCCGCTGATTCGTCCCGGCGAAATTGCTGAACGGGACGAACGGTTCGCTACGGACGATGGAGACTCACACCGAGGCCGCGGAGCCATTCGAACAATTCCGCGTCGGGCGCGGCGTCGACGGTCGGCACGAGTCCCCGCGACCGAACGGTTTCTTCCGCCAGGCGCCGGACGGCGATTGCGGCGGGGGCGACGGCGATGAAATGCGCCCCCTCGGCGCCGGCCAGCGAGGCGAGTCGCACTTCCCCGTTTCCGCCTTCGACTTCGACGCCCAGTCCACCGCCGTCGCGGCCCAGGGGGCGAAGAACAGCGACGGCGGCGGGCGAGAGGGCGGCGCGAATGAGGGACGGCAGGCCGGGGATGCGGGCGGCGGCCGAAAGAAAAACATCGAGGCCGCGGATCCGGGTCGCCGCGCGGGACTCCACGCGCTGAAGGGTGGGAAACGCCCGGGGAAGGAACAGCGCGTCCGGAAACTCGACCAGCCGCGCCGTGGTCCGTCCGACCGGGGGCGGAAATTCAAAGACGCGAGGTTCGCCCCACCCCCGTGCGGCCGATCGACGACCCTCGCGCCAGACCTCGATCTCCCGTCCCACGGACTCGAGCGCCGAAGCCGAAGTACCGTAGCGGGCGCTTCGGCGGGAAGCGGCCGCGAGGAAGACCCGCGCCGCAACCGGATCGCGAACGCCGCTGGCGCGGACGAGGGCCGCGCTCACGGCGCTCGCGGAGCTGCAGGCGGTCACCACTCGGATCCCGGCCTGCTCGAACCGGGGCGACATCGCAAGCGCCATCCTCGCGTACGAAAGGCTGTCGGACAGGTCGACGACGTCGAATCGCCGCTCGATGGCCGCTTCCAGGAGCGTCGCGGTGCGCCGCTGGAACGGCCCGGCGGCGTCGAGGACGACGTCGCCATCGCGAAGCGCCTCGCGGATCGAGCGCGGATCTTCGGCGTCGACGCGCAGCGCTGCGCCGCGTCCCCTTGCCGCCGTCTCGAGCGCCACCCCGCGCCGGCGCAGCAGGTCCGCGGCAGCCCCGCCGAAATACCCGCCCGCGCCCAGGACGACGATGCGCCGCATGGAGGACTTATACTGCGCGCGATGAAGAAGCTGCAGAAAATCGACTCGCTGGCGGAGTTCGCGCAAACGTACGACGCCGGCGGCTACTTCTGGAGCCCTTTCACCCGGCCAGGGGACGGCGAAATCACGGCGGGCGAGGTCGCGATGCAGGCCGGGCGGCTGCACGCGGACTCCGTGGCGCTCCTGCAGTTCGAGATGCACCTTGACGGGCTCCGACCCGCGGAGCGGGACGAAGCGCTGCGAATGCTGGACGGCAAAATGAGGGCGCGGCGCGAGCGGTCGCTGCCGATTCGGACGACGCCTGCGGGATTCGCCGGTGAGGCCCCGCCACTCAAGACTGCCATTGTCACGGGCGTCGCGGAACCCGTCGCCGAGCCGCTGGAGTTCGCCTCCGGGCTCGCCATGCTCGTCCCGACGCTGGGGACCCCCATTCCCGTCAGGATCACGGCTGGCGGCAGATTTGCCGTCTGGCGCCTGGTTGAGCGGGCAGGCGCGGAAGCGGTCCTCGTGGCCTCGGAGGGACTGCGGAAACCCCTTCCCGTGGGGCGTATCCATGTGGGCGGGATGGTGGCGGAGGCGACGTCGAAGCGGGACGCGTGGGTTGAGAAGTGTCTCCTTGCGCATTTCTACATGGAAGCTTGAGCGATTCGCCCTTAAAATGGACCTGACTTCCATTCCGGGAGAGCCGCATGGCGTTCGACGGGTTGAGGCGCTTCATTTCGCGCCGGAAGAAACTGATCCCCGACGGCTTGTGGATGCGCTGCGAGGACTGCGGCGCCACGGTCTACAAGCGGGTGGTCGAGGAGAAATACCGCGTCTGCCCGGAGTGCAACTTTCACTTCACGCTGACGAGCGACCAGCGGATCGCGATCCTGGTAGACGACGAGACGTTTGTCGCGCGCTGGAACAACCTGTCGCCGGCTGACCCGCTCCAGTTCAAGGCCGAGTCGGCGTATGTGGACAAGGTGCGGGAAGAGCAAGCGCGGACGGGACTTAAGGACGCCGTGGTCGCGGGGACCGGGGACATTCTCGGCAAGCCGGCGACGATCGTCGTGACCGACAGCCGCTTCATCATGGGCTCGATGGGAAGCGTTGTGGGAGAAACGATTGCGAGGGCGGCGGAGTACGCTAAGGATCACTGCCTGCCGCTGATCATCGTTTCGGGGTCGGGGGGCGGCGCGCGGATGTACGAAGGAGCGCTTTCGCTCATGCAGATGGCGAAGACATCGGCGGCCATCGCGAGGTTGCACGAGGCCGGCGGGCTGTTCATTTCCGTGCTGACGAACCCGACGATGGCCGGCGTCATGGCGAGCTTCGCTTCGCTGGGCGACGTCATCATCGCGGAACCCAAGGCGCTGATCGGTTTCACGGGCCCGCGGGTGATCAAGCAAACCATCAAGCAGGAATTGCCGGACGGGTTCCAGCGTTCAGAATTCCTGCTGGAGCATGGATTCATCGACCAGATCGTGCCGCGTCCGGACATGAAGGAGCGCCTCGCGCAGTTGATCGAGGCGTTCCGTGCTGAGCCGGCTGCGGCAGGCAAACTCTAGGGGGCGGAGGAACGAACATGAGAATTCTGACGGCCTTGGTGCTGGCTGGCTTGATTGCGCTTCCGACCTTTTCGCAGGACGCTCCCCCGGCCGATCCGCCGAAGGATCCGCCGCCTGCGGAGCCGCCGCCGGAGCCACCGCCGGACGATCCGCCGGTGAAGCCGCCGACCGAGGAGGAATTGCGGTTGAGGCTGGTGGAGGCGACGGCGAAGGAGAAGGCCGACACCTTGAAGAAGCGGATGGAAGCCGCGAAGACGGACCAGGAGCGGGCGTCGGCGATCGGCGAATGCGTCGGAGGCGGTGGTGGCGTCCAGCACCCGCTGATCGCGCAGGCGGTCATCCCGTACCTGAATCCGCGTCAGATCAAGGCTGGCCTCCAGTATGGGGACTCGACCATCAATGCGGCGCTCGAAGTGCTGAAGAAGCAGCCCTTCGACGAGACGTATTACGGCGTGAAGAAGATGATCGACCAGAACCGGACGAATCTGACGTACGTGCAGAGACTGGTGACGATTTACGGCGAGACGAAGTGCTGGAAGGCGATTGACGAGCTGGTGGACATGGTGCGGGACAAAAGGGACGGGCGGGTCGGGCTGGGCAAGATCGCGGCGGAGCAGCTGGGAAAGATCGGGCATCGCGATGCGATTTCGCCGCTGATTTCGGAGCTGGAAGAGCAGGACAAGGCCGGTCCGAACGATGCGAAGATGAAACAGAGGCGGGCGGACCTGAACAGCGCCGTGATCGACGCTCTCAAGAAGATCACGGGGCAGGACAACAAGCTTGGCTCGCAGTACCGGCAGTGGTGGATCAAGAACGCGGAGACGTTCCAGAAAGAAAAGAAAACTCCGCCCCCGGACGATGGATCGGGCGGGAAGTAGGAGGCCTGCGATGAACGCGTGGCGACTGGGGTGTGTGACGAGCGGGCTCGTCCTGGCGCTTTTGTCCGGCCAGGCGGCCTGGTGCGAGCCGGGTGACGACGAGCTGGGTGGCGGCGAGAAAGAGCCGGCTGGCGGGGGGACTCCTCCGCAGAAGCCGCCGGACGAGCTGGGAGCCGAAGAGAAGCCGCCGGAAACTCCGTCTTCCGGGACCACCAAGGGGGACGACGAACTCGGCGGCGGAGAGCCGAAGGAACCTCCGCCGGAGCCCCCGAAGGAACCGCCGAAGGAGCCTCCGAAAGAACCGCCTCCGCCGGCCGAGCCGCCGCCGGACGATCCTGTCGCACCGCCCCCTGCAGAACCGGAGGCCGGAACGGTGGACGCGGAGGTTGCCGCCGCGGAGGCTGCGAAGAAGGAAGCCGATCGCATCAAGGTGCTGCTCCAGAAATTCAATGCGGACATGAAGAAGGGAAATCCCGAGGAGCAGATGAGGGCGCTCACGGCGATCTCTTCGACCAAGCACAAGCTGGTTGCGCTCGCCGTCATTCCCTGGATTCAGCCGACGGTCGAGGACAGCGTGCGGGATCTGGCCATTGAAGTTGCGAAAGGCCAGCGTTCTCCCGAGGTCGCCGCCGAGGCGGCCAAGCTGTTCGACAAGAACGTCGACAAGCTCAAGTATGCGCGGTCCATGATCGGCATCCTGGGGCGATCGAAGGACGTGAAGCAGGTGGCGAAGCTCAGGCAGATCATGAAGGAAACGAAATTCAGCCTCGACCTTCAGCGGGAGGCGATCATCGCGCTGGGATTGATGGGGCACCGCGACGCGATCCCGGACCTGATCAAGCTTTACAAGGAGTTCGAGAACCCGCGCATACCGGCGAAAGATGTCCCGCGCAAAAACGCCCTCGAGAAACAGGTTGAGGAGAGCCTCGACCTGATCACCGGGACTCACATGCCCAACGGCAAGGGCTGGGACTTGTGGTGGAAGGAAAACGAAAAGACGTTCCAGAAGCCGCCCCCCGGCGGGGAAACTCCGAAATAGCGCCGTGCGACGCTTCCCCTCCGCCGTCTTCATCGCCCTTCTCGCCGCCGCGGCCTCCCTCCGGTCCGCGGCGGTTGCGTCTCCGCCGGGCAAGACGGTGGAAGAGCTGATTGAAGACCTGCGCGACGAAGACCCGGATGTGCGGCTTGCGGCTCGGGAAGGATTGAGGGACGCGGGGGATGCAGCCAGGCCGGCGCTGGAGAAACTCGCATCCGCGGGCGATACGCCCCTCGGCCGACAGGGGAAATCGCTTCTGAGGAAGCTCGAGTTCGACCGTCGCGCCGCGAAAGCCATCGGGGCCGGAGTCTCCTGGTTCAAGTGGGAGCGCAAAGGATCGGTTGCGTGGGTCAAGCTCGAGGCCCGGCACCGCGAGGGCGGGTGGACGCTGGTCGAGACCGTGTTCATGGACGAGGTGAAGTTGAGCCAGACGGTCGAAACGGACCGGGATTTTTCGCCGCGAGCGATCGTTTCCACGCTTGGCGACGGCGAAACGAAAAACGAGGTGAAGGCCGAGTTCAGGGAAGGCGTGTGCGTGATCGAGGAGAAGGGAAAGAAGGACGAGCTGCCGGGCGCGGGCTTGCCGTGGACCGACTGGACCATCATCCGCTTCGCCGCCGCGATCGCCGCGGACCCGCCTCACGAACCCGAGATCGTCGTGTGGGACACGACGGAGCAGGAGCCGGCAACGACGAAAATCCGCATGGGCGAGCCTGAATTCACGGACGCGCCCCAGGGGCGCATCAAGGCGGCATCCGTCAAGGTCGAAGGAATGCTGACGGCCTGGGTTCTGGAGGACGGGACCCTGTCGCACGCAACGCTGGGCCAGGGAAGCAATGTGTCCGCCGCCGCGGAGAAAGACGTTCCGGAGAAGCTCCGGAAGTAAGCGCGCTCAGCGCGCCACGGATTCCGCCTTCTTCCGCGCTTCCGCCGCTTCGAGGTCCACCCTGGCAGCCTCTTCGTCCTTCTTCACGGCGCGCAGCGCCGCGGCACGTCCTTCCAGCGCATCGGCGAGTTCGTCGAGCAGTTCCTCCCCGCCTTTCGCATACCCGTCCGCGGCGCCTTTCCAGAGACTCTCGGCTTCCTCCGGCTTCCCGATCTTCGCGAGTGTCTCGGCCAGGTCGGCCTGCGCGTCCGCCAGGTCCGCGGCCCCGGCGCTCTTCGCCTTCCGCAGCAGGTCGAGCGCTTTGCGATAGTGCGGCTCGGCGTCCGCGTCCTTTCCCTGAGCGGCCAGCAGGTCTCCGAGATCGCTTTCGCTGTCGGAAAGATCCAGCGCATCCGCCCCCTTCGTCTCCTGGCGGATCTTCAGAGCCTTGTCGAAGAACGTCCTGGCCTCGTCGAATTTCTTCAGCGCCATGAGGATCCCCCCGAGGTCGGCGTCCGCGTCGGCGGCATCGAGGGAAGCGGCGCCCGACTCTGCTTCCACGAGCGTGAGCACGCGGCGATAGAGCGGTTCGGCCTGTGCCGGCCTGTCGAGGTCGCGGTAAAGGTCCGCGAGGTCTGCGACCGGGCCGGCGACGCCGGGGTCGTCAGCGCCGAGCGCTTTCTCGATCACGGCGAGGGCGCGCTTGCAGTAGGGCTCCGCGTCCGCGAGCTTTCGGCGTCCGCGAAGTGCCTCGGCGAGGTCGGTCAGGGTCGTCGCAAGGCGTTCGTCCGAGTCGCCGAATTGCTCCGCCTCGGAAAGCGCGGCGCGAAGGCGGCCCTCGGCGTCCGCATACTTCCCTTCCTCGAGGAATTTCGCGCCCTCCCCGGCGAATTTTTCCCATGCAGCCTCGTCGGCGAGCGCAGCGGAAGCAGCGAGTAAGAGGGCAAAGATGGAGCGGCGAAGGGGCATGTTGTCTCCGAACGAAAAAAAGCCCGGCGGTTGGCCGGGCCTTCGGGTAAACGGTTGAAATCTACTTCGAGCCGCGGCCACCCTGGCGGCGCTGGTGATGCTGATGGCGGCGATGGTGGCGACGGTGATGGCGGCGCACGCCTTTGCGCCCCTTCTTATGGCGCTTCATGTGGTCGCGCGCTTTTTCGCGCCGTCCGGCCTTGTCGCCGGGCTTGCTGTCGGGCTTGTCGCCCTTCTTGTGATCCCCGCCTGCGGCGCGGGGCCTGCCGGGACCGCGACCGTCTTCGGCGAAGGCGAGGGTTGGGGCGAGAGCGACGAAGAGGGCGAGGAAGGCGATTGCAAATCGGCGCATGTCAGAATCCCTCGATGGGTGGCGGGGTGAGTTTCGGTTGGACAAGGTCTAAACCCTGCATCGCGCCCGGAGTTCTGGCAAAACCGGAAGGCCGCTACTCAATTCATAACTCCTTACAGACCCACCACTTGTATCCCTAAATCAAGAGGGCAGGCCAGGCGCGGTCACGGTCGCTCAGAAGAGGCTCCTTGACCGGCCACGCAATGGCCAGCGCCGGGTCGTTCCACGCCAGACCGCCTTCTGCGGCAGGCGCATAGGGCGCGTCCACCTTGTACTCCACGACAGCCTCCGCGGTCAGCGTCACGTACCCGTGGGCGAACCCGCGCGGCACGAAAAGCAGCGTCGGAGATTCCGCGCTCAGTTCGACTGCGGCGTGCTTCCCGCGCGTCGGCGACCCCGGCCGCAAATCGACGGCAACATCAAAGATCCTGCCGTGCGCGCAGCGAACGAGCTTCGCCTGGGCCTGCGGATCGCGCTGGAAGTGCAGGCCGCGCAGCACGCCGCGCTGCGTGCTGACCGCGACGTTGTCCTGGATGAAGTCCGCAAGGATGCCGGCGCGCTCGAATTCGTCACGCCGCCACGACTCCATGAAGGACCCTCGGGCGTCGCCAAAGACGCGAGGCCGAACAAGGACTAGTCCGGGGATGTCGAGAGGCTTGAAATCGAAGGGCATGAGGGCGGCGATGATATCCCGTGATGCCTCGCAGTCGTAACGGCGCGCGAGAAAAATCCCGCGAGTCGGGCTGCGTCGGCCTTGAACCGGTGACTCGTGGGGGGGTCGTTTTCGGGTCGACTCCGACCGACCCGCAGGATTTTCTCGCGCGCCTATTCGTGTCGAAGAGCTTCGATCGGGTCCATCCGCGCCGCTCGCAGCGCCGGGTAGAACCCGAAGAAGACGCCCACCGCGCACGAGAACCCGAAGGCGACGCCGATCGATCCCGCGGAGATCTGCGTCGGCCACTTCAGGATTTCCGAAATCGCAAGCGCTGCCCCGACGCCCAGCGCCATCCCGATGACCCCCGCGGTCACGGAAATGGCGATCGCTTCCGAGAGGAACTGCATCAGGATGTCGCGGCCGCGGGCGCCGACGGCCATGCGCAGGCCGATCTCGCGCGTCCGCTCGACGACGCTGACGAGCATGATATTCATGATCCCGATGCCGCCGACGAGAAGCGAGATCGAGGCGATGACGGCCAGAAGAATGGTCATGACCTGTGAGGACTGCGTCGCCGCCGTGGCCATTTCGTTCATGGTGAGGATCCGGAAGTCGATGTCCTCGCGCTCCGCGAGGCGATGGCGCTGGCGCAGGAGCGCCGTGATGTCCGTCGACGCCAGCTCCACGCTTTCGTGGGCGCTGACGAGGAGCTGATCCACGTTGCTGAATGCGGAGCCCTGAAGGGTCTTTTTCACGGTCGTCCACGGCGCGAGCACGACGTCGTCCTGGTCCTGCCCCATCGCGCTTGTGCCCTTCCGGTCGAGCACGCCGACGACGGTGAACGGCATGTTTTTGATGCGGATGGTTTTCTGGAGGGGGGATTCGTCCTTGAAGAGCGTCTCGGCGATGGTCTGGCCGATCACGCAGACCTTGTTCGACGAGGAGACGTCGGCGTCGGTGAAGAAACTGCCGTCCTGCACGTCCCAATCGCGCACGTCCGTGAACGAGGGCGAAGTTCCCATCATGCTCTGTGGAACCCAGTTCTGCCCTCCGTACATGATCTGCGAGCGCGCGCGGATGACCGGCGCGATGGCCCGGACGCTTCCGACCTCGCGAACGATGGCCTCTCCATCCTCGACGGTCAGGGTTGTGGAAGACCCGCCTCCGTAGGAAAAGCCGCCCGAGGAGGCCGCGCCGGGCCAGACCATGAGGATGTTGCGGCCCATGGTGGCGATCTGGTCCTGGATCATGGATGAAGCGCCCTGTCCCATCGCGACCATGGCGATCACGGACGCGATCCCGATCACGATTCCCAGCATCGTGAGGGCGGTGCGCACCTTGTTGCGAAGGAGCGACCGCACGGCGAGCGTCAAGGTGCGCAGGATCGTCATGGTTCCTCCACGATCCGGCCGTCGCGAATGCGGATCACGCGGTTTGCGTGCTTGCCGATCTCGGGGTTGTGCGTGACGAGGACCACGGTGATCCCGGCGGCGTTGAGTTCCGCGAACATGGCGAGGATGTCGCGCTCGGAAGTGCTGTCCAGGTTGCCGGTCGGCTCGTCCGCCAGGACTACGGCGGGGTCCGTGACCAGCGCGCGGGCAATCGCGACCCGCTGCTGCTGCCCGCCCGACAGCTGGCTCGGATGGTGATTGAGGCGGTCCGACAGCCCGACGCGGTCGAGCGCCGCGAGAGCTCGCCGGCGCCGCTCCTTCGACGAAACGCCCGGCCGGTAAAGGAGCGGCAGCTCCACGTTTTCCAGCGCCGACGTCCGCGAAAGCAGGTTGAACGACTGGAACACAAAGCCGAACTTCGCGTTGCGCAGTCCCGCGCGCTCGTCCGCGTTCACGCGCGAAATGTCCTGCCCGTCGAGCCGGTACGTCCCTTCGCTCGGCCGGTCCATGCACCCGATGATGTTCATCAGCGTCGTCTTCCCCGACCCCGATGCTCCCATGATCGCGATGGACTCCCCGGCGTCGATGTGCAGGGACACTCCCCGAAGCGGCACGATGTCCACTTCACCGAGGTGATAGACCTTCGTGACGTTCTCGATGTCGATGAGGGAAGCGGTCATTTCGTCAGCGGGGACCGCGTCCGCCGCCCCCGCCGCCTCGCCCACCGCCCGCCGGAGCGAACGGGTTGTTCATCGCGGGGTCTTTGGTCGAACTGAGCGTCCCGACGATGATCTCCTGCCCCTCCTTGACGTCTCCCCCCTTCAATGCCGTGAACGACCCGTCCGTCGCTCCGGTTTCCACGGCAACGGCGACGGGCCCCGCCGGGCCCTGCACCCAGACGCGCCCGCGGGACTCGCGCCCGCCTTCGCGCTTCCCCGCCGCAGCTTCCTGGGCCCCTTCCGGCACAAACCGCAGCGCCCCGTTCGGCACTTTCAGCACCCCCGCCGCACGCTCCACCTCAAAGGTCACGTTCGCGGTCATACCCGGCAGCAGCTTCTCCTCGAGGTTGTCCGCTTCCAGGATCACGGTGTACGTCACGACGTTCTGCACCGTCGTCGGCTGCAGGCGGACCTGCGTGACGGCGGCCTTGAAGCGCTTCTCGCGGTACGCATCAACGGTGAACGTCGCGACCTGATCCTTGAAAACGCGACCGATGTCCGCTTCCGCGACGCTCGCCTGCACCTGGATGCGTTTCAGGGAAGCGGCGATCACGAAAAGGGTGGGCGCCGAAAGAGAGGCGGCGACCGTTTGGCCGACATCGACGTTGCGGGAGACGACGATTCCGTCAACGGGGGACTTGATCGTGGTGTAGGCAAGGTTGACTTCGGAGACGCGCAGAGTGGCGCGGCTCTGCTCGACGGCCGCGCGCGCCACTTTCATCTGCGCGACGAGCCCGTCGCGCGTTGCCACGGCGGCGTCCAGGTCACTCGGCGGGATCATCTTCTGCTCGAACAGGTCCTTGGTCCGCTTGAGGTCCGCCTCCGCCTGCGTCAGCGCCGCCTGCACGCGCTCGACGTCCGCCTCGCTTCGCGCCAGGTTCGCGCGGTCCTGGTCGACACGGGCCTGGTAAAGCGCCGGGTCGAGCTGGGCGAGAACGACCTTGGTCGTGACGACGGAGTTCCAGTCCGCGCCGAGGCTCTGGATCGTGCCGCTGACCTGGGTGCCGACCTGAACCTGGGTGAGAGGCTGGATCGTGCCGGTGGAAGTGACCGAGACGAGCACATCGCCCCTTTCGACCTTTCCCATGCGGTACTGAGTGGCTGCGGACTCCTTCTTCCTCCAGTAGTACCACCCGGCCGTGCCGCCGAGTGCGAGAATGATCACGATCACGACGAGGCGCTTCATTCCTCCAGCGTGCCACACGGCCGTCGAATTGAAAACCGCTGATCCTGCTCCGAAGTTGATTGGATCCTGAAGTGGCCGGCAGGCGAGTGTTCGGACATCCGTGCAAAAAAAACTGACATCCAGTCTATGCACGGGAGCCTGCGAGGGGCAAGCCGTCGCAGACCGTCAATTCCATAATCCACGCTGGAGCAAGGAGTTGGGCCGTTCCGGGGGATTCGGCACGGCCGTTGCGAACTCATCTCCCGTGCGCCCCTTCGCCACCATTCTGCTCACCGCCCTGATTGCTACCGCCGACGCCAACCTCCCTGCGGCTCTGAAGCCTCTTCCGAAAGACGGCCTGGCGGAAGAAATGGACCCGGATCTTCGGAAAGCGCTCGTGGCCGCTCACGCGAAGTACGACACGAGAGATGAAGTCGCACGCGAGGCGGCCGTGAAAATGCTGGAAGTCATTCTCTCCCCGATCGCGGACGACGACCTGATCCAGATCGCCGACAACGACGGTTTCCCCACGGTGCGGCTGCGCGCCGCGGAAGCACTGCTCAAGCGCGAGAACCGCGCGGCCTCGATGTGCGCGGCGCGGCTCGCGATCTGCGGGGTGCCGCCGACGATTCGTAAGGCGGCCGCGGACCTGGTGAGGAAGACGGGAGACGAAGAGGCCGAGAAGGCGTTCGTCAAGGTGCTGCGCTACGGTTCGTACCGGGCGACGACCGAGACCGGCCTCGGGATCGACCGGCCCTACAACGAACTCGCCGAGCTGCTCTATCGCACCATGGGCGCGACCGCGCTCGGCCGCGTCGCTTCCCCGCTCGCCGTAACCGAGCTCATAGCCGCGCTCAAGGACAAGGAGTGGGAAGTCCGGGCCGCGTGCGCGACCGCGCTTGGCGACGCGGGCTCAAAGGACGCCGTCGCGCCGCTCGCACGGGCGCTCGCCGATGAGGACGTGGATGTCGCTGCCGAAGCGGCGCTCGCGCTCGGAAGGCTCGGCGGCGCCGCCGCGATCGCGGCGCTGGAGGGCGCCGTGAAAGACAAGCGTCCGATCGTGAAGCGTCTCGCCGCGCGCGCGTTGCGGGCCGCGAAGGAACGCGCGGCGGTTCCGCCTCCTCCGCCGGCGATTCCGCCGAAGCCCCCGGCGGGCGGTGGGTCGGAGGCGCTACCCGAAGAGCGGCCGCCCTCGCGCCCGCTTCCCCCGGAGGAAGTCACTTCGCCGGAGGGATCTCTCGATCTTCTCTTCATCATCGACTCGACGTTTTCCATGTGCGCGGAGTGGCCGATGGTGAACTGCCAGGTGCAGTCGGAGATCTTGCGCGCGCCAGCCGACGGGGACGTGCGCGTCGGGTTCGTGCTCTACCGGGACTTCGACAACCAGTGGCTCACTCGGCAGCACTACCTGTCGTGGGATGCCGACAAGGCGTGGAAGTGGTTCCAGGGGCAGAAGGCCACGGGGGGGAACGCCTTCACGGGCTCCGCTTCGGACCAGGCACTCACGGTCGCGGCGATGCTCAATCTGCGCCGTGACCAGCGCCCGCACGTCATCGTGATCGCCGACGTTCCTTCGAATGACGACGTGATGTCCGTTCACCGGGCGCGCCTGCTCCACGTCTTCGAGAACGCGATCGTGGACGGCGTGTACGTCGATCGCGACAAGGAAACGCGCGGATTCATGCAGCGCATTTCGGAAGCGGGCGGCGGCAGAACGCGCGCGTTTCGAAGCGGCCCCGAACCCATTTCGCCCCGGTAACTCATGAAACGCTTCCTGTTGCTGCTGGCTCTTCCTGCCCAGGCACTCGCCGAGGATGTCACCTGGGAATTCCGCAAGGGCACGATCTACACCTACGAGGCCGAAACGATTCTCGAATGGAACCTCGCGGCCCCAGTGGGCGCGAACGGGATCCCGAAGTCGAGGAAGCAGCGCCAGGAGGAATACGTCACGCTGCGGCTTGAGGTGCTCTCCATCGACGAGAAGGGAAACGCGAAGATCGAGGGGACCTTCCCGGCGGTCAAGGTCGAGAACACGACATTCTCGAAGGTCTCCTGGGATTCCGGGAAATCGAAGACGTCGGAGTTTCTCGGGTTCAAGCGCTACGAGTCCCTCCTCACACTGAAGTTCACCGCAACCGTGGCTCCCGCGGGCCGCGTCCTCTCGGCGGAGAATGCCGGCACTCCGGACCGCGCTCCGACGCCCAATACCGCCAAGGAGCACGTCGAGGCCGCGGCCCTCGACATGCACGACCCGACGACGCCGCGAGTCTGGCTCGAGCTCATTTTCGGCGCCGTCCCGCCTTCGAAAAAGAAGACGCCTCGCACGATCCGCTTCATCGAGGAGGAATCCCTCGAAGTCTCCTTCGATCGCAACGAGACGAAGGACGGTCGTGCGTGCTCCAAGCTTTCCTTTGATACCCCCGAACGAGCTTCGTCCATTCCCGTGAAAGACGTGTCCGGCGCCACGACGAGCGATCCCAACGCCATTGCATGGGCCGCCGTCCGTAGAGGCGTCAAGAAGGGCGAAGCCTGGTTCGACCGGAAGAACCGGTGCCTGGCGAAGTTCGAGGCGGAGTGTGACGCTTCCATCGGCTGGGGCCCGGGCAGCACTTCGGCGCGCATGACATGGAAAGCGGAGTTGAAGAAGCAGGAAGTGAAGTAGTAGCGTTTCGGCGCAACTCTCGCGGCCTCCCCGTGTTTGAATCGGAAATCCAGGGAGACTCCGCCCCGATGCCGCCTAAATCGCTTCTTTGCGCCGCCCTTGTTGCCGTCGCTTCCGTCGCATTCGGGGGCGATCTGCCTCTTCAGACCGCCCTCGGCGGCGCCGCGGGGAAGGAAGATGGCGCGGGGATGGGGAAGTTCTCGACGTTTCCCGTCGAGGGCGAGGGCGCCAAGGGCATGAACGCGTACCTCTTCGTGCCGGACGGTGTCGCGGCCGGGCGCAGGGTGCCCCTTCTTTTCGTCCTGCACGGCAATGGCGACAAGGGCGAAAACCGTCACCGGAACCTGTCGCGCGTGTCGACGAAGGAATTCCCGGTGTTCGTTGTCGGCGTTCAGTACCAGAAGGACACGAAGTTCAACAGCGAGTGCTGGCCCCAGGACGTCTGCTGGCAGGCGTTCGACTGGATGCGCGAGAAAGTGCTGAAGGAGCACCCGATCGACCGGGACCAGGTGTACTGCCAGGGATTTTCGATGGGGGGCGGTTACTGCGGGATGTACTCGATGCACCTGTGGAAGCAAGACCCGGCGAAATTCCCGTTCCGCGCGCTCTTCTTCAGCAGCGGCACGGCGTTCACTTCGGATCGCGCCGCGTTCCCCGACGTCCCGCACATCGGGATGGTCGGCGAAAAAGAAACCGCGGTGATGGGCGTGGTCAACGTTGTGAAGGACACGCGGCAGTGGGCGAACGCGCTCTGGCGCTGGGGAATCCCCGTGCAGTATCACGAGATTCCCGGGATGGAACACCAGGTCAATCCGCAGTGCCACTCGATCATCCGCGAGTCGATGATGGTCTTCGCTTCGCCGCGCGACTGCCCTGGACCGTTCGATGCCGACGACATCGGCGCCGCGGGGTCGATGATGCGTCGCGGGAAATGGAAGGAGGGACTCGAAGCGCTGGCTGCGATTTCGGAGCCGAAGCTGAAGTCCAGGGTCACCGACGCGCGCAAGAAGGCGGAAGCGTGGGCCGTTTCGGAGCTGCGGCAACTCGACGTCGCGGTCGCGGATGCGGCGAAGCGCAAGACGGCGGACCCGGAAGCGCTGATCCGGATGCGCTCGATCGCAGAGGCCTTCCCCGAGCAGGCGAAATCGTACGCGAAGAAGCTGGAGGCGCACGCGACGTCGCACGCGGAGGAGATGAAGCGGCGCGACGAGTTCTTCGCGGCCCGCGACCAGGAGTTGAAGGACGCGGCGGCGGCGAAGGCGGAGTGTGAGCGGATTTCGAAGATCGCGGGCAGCCCGGCGGCGAAGGCGGCGGCGTACCGGCTCACCTGGTGGGCGGACCCGGGAGCGAAGTAGCGCCTTTCAGGCCAGGGGCGTGGTCCAGAAGAGCTGCACCTGGTGCGGATGACGCTCATACACGCCTGGATTCGCGGCCGTGAGGCGACACCCCTGCCTCATGTAAAACCGGCAGGCCGGAACGTTGATGTCCTGGGTCTCGATCTTCATTTCCCGCGCGCCGCGATTCAGCGCCCATGATTTCGCCGCCTGGAAAAGGAGCGTCCCGATCCCGTGGCCACGATGCTCGGGCCGCACGCGGATGTCCCAGAGACACGCGAGATCCGGCCGTCCTTCGAGCAGGCCGAGATCCGGCGTTCGAAAGGCGATGGCCGCGCCGCCGACGCGGGTCGCGCCGTCGAATGCGGCCAGGAAGCCCCAGGTCCCCAGATCCCATTGCCGCCAGCACTTCGGGTGGTCGAGGAGATCGTAGTCGTATTCGTAGGGCGGATTCACCGGTTCTTCCGTGCCGCTACCCGCCTCCGGAGATGCCACGACGTGTCGGGCACGGACCAGGAATCGAATGGGAACCGTCGCATACTGCTCCAGCGCTTCCGGACTCTCTTCGACAATTCGCGGAATCATGGCGTGCAGAATACCGGGAACCGGACGAAGTCCATCCGGGGCAATCTCCGTACAATCCGTCTCGCCAGTACGGCGGAGTTCCGGCACCACACTCTACGAGGACGGAATCCATGAGCTTTTCACGCGCACGGAACTCCTTCGTGTTTTCCGTCTGCTTCGCGCTCTCTTCGCGCGCCGAACCGCCCGCTCCTCGCTCCCTCAACGATCTCCTCGAACCGATCCGGGCGAAGAACAAGTTTCCGGCTCTCGCGGCATGCGTCGTCACCACGGACGGCGTGCAGGCGATCGGGGCGACCGGGACGCGCCGCGCGGGGAAGGAAGAACCCGTGACGGCCGACGACCTCTGGCACCTGGGCTCCTGCACGAAATCCATGACGGCGACGCTCGTCGCGCGGCTTGAGGAACAGGGAAAGCTGAAGTGGACGACGTCGCTGGCGGAAGCGTTCCCGAAACTGAAGCCGCCGATGGATCCCGGCTGGGCTCCCGTCACGCTCGAGCAACTCCTGTCGAACCGCGGCGGCGCACCCGCGAATCTCGACCGGGACGGCCTATGGGGGAACTGCTGGAGTCACAAGGGGACGCCGCGTGAAGCGCGCCACTTGCTGCTCGAGGGTGTACTGAAACATCCGCCGGAATACGAGCCGGGCACGAAGTTCCTCTATTCCAATGCAAATTTCGCCATCGCCGGCCACGTTGCGGAATCCGCGGCGGATCTCGGCTGGGAAGAACTCATCCAGCACCAGGTCTTCAAGCCCCTTGGCATTCTGAATGCCGGCTTCGGCGCACCGGGTAAGAAGGGCGACAAGGCCGACCAGCCTTGCGGTCACGACGCAAAGGGAATTCCGGTCGGGCCCGGTCCCGGCGCCGACAACCCCGTTGCCATCGGCCCCGCGGGGATCGTCCACATGTCGCTCGCCGACTGGAGCCGCTTCCTCGCGGCGCACTTGAGCGGAGCGCGCGGCAGCCTGGTGAAAGGAGCGGACGGAAAGCCGTTCCTCAAGCCCGACTCGTGGAAAAAACTCCACACGCCCCCCGCCGACGGTTACGCGATGGGCTGGAGCGTTTCGACCCGCCCCTGGGCCAAGGGCGACAAGGATGGCGACACCGGGCGCGTCCTGACTCACAACGGGTCGAACACCATGTGGTTCTGCGTGACCTGGCTCGCGCCGGAGAAGGGGTTCGCGGTTCTCGTCACGTGCAACACCGGCGGCGACAGCGCAGGCAAGGGAACGGACGAGGCCGCCTGGGCCGTGATCCAGGACTGGCAGAAGAAGTAACGCCAGGGGACCGTCAATCCTCGCTTCCGCAATGCGGACGACCTCCCCGATCGCGCACGGACGGCGCCGGGGCGTGAGCAGATGATTGCCTCCTCCCGGAATTGCGGGAACATCCGCACCCTGTTGGACGTCCAACCACGGTGACGGACTCTGTCCCGACGACGTCCCTCCCGCAACCTCACTCTGAAGGTGCCCCTTGACCCTGATTCCTTCGCTCCTGTCCCGACGCCGGTGCCTCCTCGGCTCCCTCCTTCTGACCGTCCTGGCCCTGGTGATCGGCCTCGCACTCCATTCGGTGGGAGACGACCGGGAGCCCCTTTCCGCGGATTCGTCGCTCGGGAAAGTTGTCGATCGCGAAGGGAACGGAGTGCTCAAGCCGGTGACGGGCGATCGCTGGGCCGTCGCGGAAGAAAACATGCTGCTGATGGCCGGCGACTGGGTGAAGACCGGAACGCGGGGGGCGAATGCTCTTCAGCTGAAGATGAAAAATGGTGCGGTCTACACGCTGGGTCCGGACACGCTGGTCGAGCTGACGGACGGCGGGACGCTGAAGGTGGACCGGGGCGAAGTGGAGATCGCGGCGCCGGAGAAGGTCACGGTGGCGGTGCAGGGTCCTGCAGGCGCCACTCTGTCCGCGACCGGGCGAAAGGTCGTCCGCGCCCGGGACGAAAAGATCGCGTTCCTCGAAGCGGATCCGCGCTGGCTCACCGGCTACAAGAACAACGCCTCGACCGAAGCGCTCGGATCGCTCCTGGCTAACGTCGACGGCCGCAACGTCCCGCTCACGATGGGCTACCACAAGGTGATCGTGGATATCCGCGACCAGATCGCGCGCACGGACATTGAGGAATCGTTCGTCAATCACACGTCCAGCGTCCTCGAGGGTGTGTTCTACTTCCCGCTTCCGCAGGACGCCTCGATCTCCGGATTCGGAATGTGGATCGGGAACGAGTACGTGCACGGCGAGATCGTTGAGAAGGAGCGCGCGCGGGAGATCTACGAGACGATCCTCCGCGAGAAGCGCGATCCGGGGCTGCTGGAATGGACCGGCGGAAACATCTTCAAGGCGCGCGTTTACCCGATCGGCGCCGAGAAGCGCATCCGGATCACGTACACCCAGGTGCTGCCGAAAGTCGGGAACACGTATCGCTACAACTATGCGCTGCAGAGCGAGATGCTGCGGCTGCATCCGCTGAGCCAGCTCAAGATCGAAGTGAAGATCCACTCGGCGGAGGCGCTGGCGTCCATCGAATCGCCTTCGCATGCCTGCAGGATCCGCCGCGAAGAGCACTCCGCGAGCGTGGAATTCGACGAAGAGGAGCACACGCCGACGCGCGACTTTGAACTCCGCATCGGCACGAAGCCGACGGACAAGAGGATCACCCTGATTCCGCACCGCCGCGGCGACGACGGCTACTTCATGCTTCTGGTGGGCGCGCCGGGCGCGGGCGAGAAGGAAAACCGCCCGCTTCTGACGGACGGCAAGCCGCTCAACCTGCTGGTCGTGGCCGACACGTCAGGATCGATGATGGGGCCGCAGCGCGACACCCAGATCGCCTTCCTTGAAGCCCTGCTAGGCTCGCTCGGGAACAAGGACCGCTTCAACCTGGTGACGAGCGACGTGGAAACGCGCTGGGCCTTCATGGAGTTCGCCGAAAACACGGAGGTAAACCGCGCAACGGCGCTGGCGTTCCTGGAGAAGCGCGCACCGCTGGGCTGGTCGGATCTCGACGGGACGTTTGCGGAGGTCATTCGCCGGGTGCCGGCGGACGGGCACGTCGTGTTCGTGGGCGACGGGCTTCCCACGTCGGGCGATGCCGACCCGGTGGCGTTCAGCCAGCGGCTGCAGAAGATGTACGCCGGCGCGGGCACCTTTCATGCGGTGGCGCCCGGGAGCTCCTACGAAAGCGTCGTGCTCCGGGCGATGGCGTCGCTGGGCGGAGGCTCGGTGCGCGAAATCGGAGGAGGCACGGATCCGGCGCAGACCGCGTTCCAACTGCTTCGCGAAATCACCACGCCGGCCGTCAAAAACCTGAGAGTCCGCTTCAACAATATGGCCGCGGCGGCCGTCTACCCCGATCCGCTTCCAAATCTCCCCGCCGGCTCGCAGCAGATCGTGATCGGCCGCTACAACCCGGCGGGCGGCGCGGCGCGTGGAAGCGTGACGATTTCCGGAATGTCGGACGGCAAGGCCGTAGAGTATTCCGCGGACGTGGAGCTCCCCGCGGCGGAGGCAGGTAACTCGTTCATCCCGCGGCTCTGGGCGCGCCATCACCTCGACTACCTGCTGGCGCAAGGATCAACGGCGCAGGTCAAGGAGCGGATCATCGCCCTCTCCGAGGACTACCAGATCATCACGCCCTACACGTCGTTCCTCGTGCTCGAGAGCGACGCCGACCGCGAGCGCTTCCAGGTGAAAAAGACGTTCCGGATGCGGGACGGCGAAGAGTTCTTCGCGGAGGGGCGCGACAACGCGAACTTCGACCTCGTGCGCAAGCAGATGCTCGTGGCGAAGTCGTGGCGCAAGCGGATCCGCGACTCGGTCATGGCGAGACTGGCGGAGATGGACAGGGACCAGACGCACTCGCTGCTGGCGGGGCCCCAGCTGGAACTGGCCTATGAAGGAGGCGTCTACGATTACCTGGGGGCGGGCGGCGGGTACAAGGACCGCACCAGGGATGTTTTCGAGCGCAGGGGGCTCATCGAGAGCGAGGAGAGCCTCGTCTCGAACGACGACAAGAACGCGCCGGGAAGCGAAGCGGAACCGGACGGCAGGGACGAGCCCATGGGCGAGGAGGACAACGAGGTGTACGGACCCAGCCCGTCTGCGAGCCCGGTCGAGGAGAAGGCGAAGAAATCGTCGGAACTGAAAGCGGACTACGACGAGTATTCCCCCAGAAGAGAAAACGCCCAGGGGGGCAAGTTCTACGGCCTGAGAGCCCGCGGCGGGAAAGACGCGCGCGTCGGCGGCGTGTACGCCGGGGAGCGAAGCGCCTTCGCCGGCCGGAGAGGCGATCGCGGTGGACCCTATGACTACCTCAACGCGCTCTTCCCTGCCGTCCCCGGGCCGCGCGGGAAGATGGCCGAACCGGCGTGGTCGAAGGAGGTTCTCGATCTCGTGCGGAAGATGGATCGCCGGGCGTGGATCGCGGCGTCCGCGAAAGGACTTCACTTCACCCTGAAGTCCTCGGGTGTGGATTCGCGCGGGCGCAAGCACGAGTACGGGACGCACGAGGACTGGATCTCCGCGGCGACGTGGCTCACGATCACGACGCATCTCGCGGGCCTCGACTACCAGGTCCAGTGGCTGACGGCGGAGGAGCGCGGAGTTCTCTCGGCGGCCTGGTTGCTCGGCCGGACGAGGAAGCCGGAGGACGGGGACGCGGCGAGCTGGGAAGCGCCGTTCGGCTGGTACTTCTTTGACACGTTTGCGGCGTATGCCGGGGCCAGCGTCGCGATGGAGACGCTGGCGGACGGCCGGATCTCGCTGGTCTTCACCTGGCCCGCGCAGCCGGCGGCGCAGACGGTCGTGATCCTGGATCCCGCGAAATCGGCGGTCCTCGAAGTGCGCGGCGTCGTGGACAACGAGGTGGTCTCAACCACACTTTTCAGCGACCTCGTCGAAGTGGGCGGCGCCTGGTGGCCCGCGAAGATCGTGACGAAGGACAAGGCGGGCAAGGAGACGTCCACCCTCCGGATCGAAGTCCAGGAACTGGCCAGGGCGGATCTCGACGCCGCGGTGGCGAAGGTCCTTGAACGAAAGAACGACGCCATCCTCCTCGGCAAGGCGCCGGAGAAGCTGGAGGACGCGAAACAGGCCTTCAAGGACGGCAAGGCGACGATCGAAGACATCTGGGCCGTGCTGGGCTGGGCCTCCGCGCGGCAGAACTGGGACGACGCGAAGCCGGCGATGCAGGCCTTTGCCGAACGGCTGAAGGGCAAAGCGGGGCTCACGCCGATCCGGCTCGCTCTCCTGCAGCAGAGCCGCCAGAACGAAGAACTCAAGGCGCTTCTACAGGAAGCGATCGCCGCCCTCGCCGCGACTCCCCGCGACGCCGACTTCTCGGCGGCCTGGCACGTGATCAACTACGCGAATTCGTTGAACGCGGGGAATGAAACGATGGCGCTTCTCGAGACCCTGAAGCCGGTCTGCGAGCGGCAGAAGGAGATTTTCGAGCCGCTGCTGCCGTGGGACCGCCAGTGGCTCTACGCGCTGCAGAACATGGGACAGGCCGAGCAGTTCTTCGCGGCCCAGAGGACCCTGGCGGAGAAATACCCGTTCCAGGTGGACCTGCAGAACGCGGTCGCCAACACCCTGTCGGGCCGCGGCGAAGTGGACGCCGCGCTGGCGTTCCTCGCGCAGGCCGAATCGAAGAACGGCCCGTGGCAGGACTACGAAATCGACCAGCTGCGCCAGACCGGAGGGTGGATCCTCTTCAATTCCTACCGGTTGGACGCGTTCGTGTCTTACGTCGAGGGCTGGGACCAGGCCCATCCGGGCAAGGTCCCCCAGCAGTCCTGGGACATGTTCCTCTCGGCGCTCATCATGCTGGACCGGGAACCCCAGGCCTCGAAGCGGATCGAAGAATGGCTGGTGTCGTTCCGGAAGGAGAAGCTTTCGCCCGGGGAGATCGTCCGCGTCTCCGCGGCCATCCGTCACGCGATGGGACAGGGTTACAACCTGTGGAACAACCGCTTCGACGAACGAATGTCCGCCGCGCTGGCCGAAACGGCGCTCTA
This sequence comes from Planctomycetota bacterium, assembly GCA_038060895.1. Taxonomy (GTDB): domain Bacteria; phylum Planctomycetota; class MHYJ01; order WSZJ01; family WSZJ01; genus WSZJ01. Next base: position 8,044 of record JBBTCT010000009.1, on the reverse strand, counting down.
CTTCGCCGACCACAAGACCCTGTCTTACCTCACGGGCCAGATCCTCCAGGGGGGAAGTTTCCTGGCCACCGACGAAGCGCGCGCCGTCCGCAACACCCTGTACGGGCGCCTCAAGACGCAGACCGCCAGTCTTCCCGCCGCGAAGGTCGCCGAGTTCGTCGCGTGGCTGAAGCCGTACGGATTCGTCACGGACGAAGGCGAAGCGGGCTGGCAGAAGATCCTCGACGCCGTGTACGAACGCTGGCTCGTCGAAGCGGCGGCGCAGGACAAGCAGGTCCTTGCGCAGGTCGTCCTCGGGTACGGGCGCGGCGAACTTCGGCTCAAGTGCCTCCGCAAAACGCTGCAGGATGCGAAGACCCCTGCGGAGACGGCGGCGGCGCTGGAGAATCTGTTCAGCGCCCTCCTGGCCGAGCCGTGGAAGGCCGAGATCCAGGCCGAACTGCTGACTCTGCTGCCGCGCCTGACGGCGGCGCCCGGTGAGACGAAGCCGGAGGAAGTCATTCTCGCCATCCGCGTGGTCGGCCTGCACCTCCTCGTGGACTGGATGACCGCGGCCCGCGCCGACGCGACGGTCGCGGCGCTTCCCGGCGTGAACGAACTGCCGCGCCGGAAGGTCAAGGAAGCGCGGCAGAAAGCGCTGAAGGAAGCCCGCGGGCTGACGGTCGGCACGCTGGCGGACCTGGAGAAGAGCGCCGGCCTGGAGACGCTTCGGCCCTGGCTCGCGATGGAACGCGTGTACCAGCAGGTGAAACTGGGCGGGGACATCAAGCCGCTCGAGACCGAAGTCCGTGCGCTGCTCGCTTCCGTGATGGAAGCGACGGCGAAGAAGAAGACCGATGACGTGACGCTGGCCGAGCGCATCCTGGCGGAGCGCTGTGTGTCGACGTTGTCGTGGCTCGCGGTGCGCGCGGCGGGCGAGCCGGGGGCGCCGGCCGTTTCGGCCATCCTGGCGACGATGAACGAGGCGATTGCCGGCAACAACGAGCTGATCGAGTGGCGTGGCGCGAAGTTCGAGCTGCTGACCGCGCTGGACCGCGGCGACGACCTCGAGGCGGCGCTGAAAGAGTGGTATGGCGAGAAGCGCGAATTCGCAAAGCTCCGTTGGGGGAAGGATCTCGCCACGGTCGAAGCGGAGCGCGGAAGAGTGCAGGACGCGGTGACGGTGTTCGAGGAACTTCGCAAGCTGGGCGAGCTCGACGCCGAGGAGCTCAAGACACTGTCCGACTGGTACACCGTGCTGGACTCGCGGGACAAGTCGCGCGAGGCGCGGATCCTGTCGTGGCAGGCGCGCAATGAGTGGGAGATCAGCAACTGGTTGCAATCGGAGTCGTACCGCTACCAGCGCTCGGGCCCCGACGTGCCGTCGGAGATGGATGCGGAAGTGCCGCTGGCGTTCATCGCGCTGTTTCGCAAGGCGTCGTACCCGGCCAATTACGCGTGGACTCTGCAGTCGTTCTACCAGTCGACGCGCGATTTCCGCCTTCTCGAGTGCATCCCGGAGGCGGTGATCGGCCAGTCCTCGCAGCAGATCTACCCGTTGCTGAACGCGCTGAAGTCGGTCACCGATTCGATCCAGGAAGAAGCGACGCTGGACCGCCTGGAAAAACATCTGCAGGCGCAGCACGGACGGTCGAATCACGACGTCAACCGCCGGGCGCTCCGACTGCTGGAGTTCATGGTGGAGCACCGCGCCGCGGAACAGACCCACGGCGTCGGACCGCACGCGGATGCGGCGCTGGCCGCGCTGAAGGAAGCCTTCAAGCTGAGCTGGGCGGACGGCGAACCGGTCATGATGGCGGAGTTCCTCGCCAACAGGGGCGGCATGAAACCCGCGGCGCTGGCGGAAGAGCAGCTGCGCGAGCTCGGAGTCCTCTACGGCGGCGCGCCGGCCGGAAGCGAGGTTCGCTTCGCGATCGGCGGGCACATGGCCACGGCCCAGTGGGCGAACGGCCGGCAGCAGGCGGCGATCGTCACGCTGGGAGGCGCCCTCGGCGAGCACCGGGCGGCGAACAAGGGCCAGCTGCCTCAGAGCGCCAATCCCCAACTGGGCACTTACTCTTCCTGGCTGCAGGTGCTCGGTGATTTCAGGGCCGCGGAGAAAGTCTGGCTGGACGAGCTCGCCGGCAAGCCGAACGAACAGCAGGCGCTCTGGTTGAAGCAGTCCCTCTTCCTCGTTTACCAGTCCGCCCTGGCTCGCCGCGCCGAGGTCTCTCTCGGCAAGGGTCCGGGTCTCTACGCCGCCATGTTCAAGGCGATCGTGGAGGAGATGCAGTCCAACTCGAACGAAAACCACCTCTCCAACCTGGTCAGCACCCTCGCCAACACCTGGCACAACGTCCACCACGACCTCAAGTACCCGGGCGTCGGCGCGGACGTGAGCCGCTTCGCCTTCGAGCTCCTGCCGCCGATGCTGAACCGGTACAACTACCGCAATTCCCAGGGGATCATCAGCACCGTGGCCGAACGGCTCCGCGAAATCGTGAGCGCCCTCAGCGCCCTCGAATTCCTGGTCGTCCGCGCGGAAACCGAGCCGGGCTGGCTGCGGCTCCAGCACCAGGGCTTCTGGAGCAACCTCGGGCACCTCGCTTCCCGCTACCGGGTTGAAGCGAAGTCGCTTCCGGCTCAGCTCTCCGCGCGGTTGCTCACCCTCGTTCTCCGGGAACTCAAGGAAGACCTGCGCTCGATGTCCGCCCGGAACCGGAGCATGTATTCCATCGGATCCGGCGAATTCTGGTCGGAGAAGCAGCCGGATTTCTCGAAGGCCGCACACGAAGTCCTCGCCCAGTACGAGCGGTCCGAAGCCCGTGTTCTGTACATCGCGGATTACCTCTACCACGACCTGCGGCAGTACGCGGATGCGATCGAAGCGCTGCTCTCGGCCCATCGCCGTCAGCTCCTCGGGCTCAACGGCCAGTACAAGCTGTGCGAATTCCTGCAGCAGCAGAACCGCGACGCGGAAGCCATCCCGATCCTCATCCCGATGATCGCGAAGGCCCCGGACGCGCTGGCCTACCGCGTCCTCCTGATGCGCGCGTACTTCAAGACGAAGAACGAGGCGCTTCTGCTCCAAACCCTGGCCCAGGCAGACACGCACTTTCACAAGGACGCTCGCTGGACCGAGAACGTCATGGCCACGCTCGGCGGCATCTGCCTCGAGACCTGTCTCTTCAAGCAGTGCATCGGCTACTACGACGAGGCCATCGCCCTTCACGTCAAGACCGCCCCCAACCGCGGAGTCGGCGACGGAGTCCTGAGCGTGTACTACCGCAACGAAGCGGGCGCCTGGAGCGGCCTGGGCGAGACCGACAAGGCGGTGGACTCCGCGGCCGGAGCGATCCTGAGCTGGGGCAGGCACGTCCACGGGAGGCAGGACGAGCTGGCCCGGCTCAGCCAGGTCCTGCGCGAGGCCAAGGACCTGGACGCCTACGTGAAGCGGCTCGATGCGGTTATCAAAGAAACCGGTCTGGAGAACCCGATCGTGCGCAAGGCGCTCGGGCAGGTGTACTTCGAGAAGTCAAGATACGAGCAAGCCGCAACGCAACTCCAGCAGGCCGTTGAAGTCCAGCCCAACGACGTCGAGACCCACCGCCTGCTCATCGACGCCTGGGACCGCATGGGCGCCCGCGACCGCGCCACCGCGCAGCTCCTCGAATCCGCGAAACTGACCGGCCACAACGTCGAGTTGTACAAGGACCTCGGCAAACGATGGACCGAGATGAACCAGCCGGCCAACGCCGAACGCGCCTTCACGAACCTCGTCGAAATGATGCCGCAGGAGTCCGAGTCCCATCAGGCCCTCGCCGACGTCCGCCGCGCGCAGAGCCGCTGGGCCGAGGAAGCTCTTCAGTGGCGCCACGTCATCCGCATCCGTTCACGCGAGCCGGGCGGCTATCTGGGGCTGGCGCAGGCACTGATTTCGTGGGGCAAGAAGGCCGAGGCGCGGGAAGTCCTCGAGAAAGCTGTTTCGACGGACTGGCCCGCGCGGTTCGAGAGCGAAAGGAACAAGGCGCGGGACATGCTTCAGCAGATTGGGAGATAGCCGGGAGAAGACGCAAGTAGCGCCGCGGCGCTACGCCCAACCGTACAAAACCGCCGATGTGCATGAAATAGACGGCCGGCTCGGCGTAGAAGAAGTGATTGTGAAGGGCGGTCACCGTCAGACCGGCGTCGAAGAGGGCGCTCATGACGGGGTTCACTTCGTCCTGGAAGAGCACGAGGTCGCCCATCACCATGGCCTCGGCCTTCCTGCCCTTCTGGGAGGCTTCCCAGGACGTCAGTCCCATGAAGGGACGCATGACCGAGCCGTCCACGGTGACTTTCACGTCGGTCCGTGGAGAGGTCACCTTGAATACCCCCTCCGCGTCGTTCATCGCTCCCTTGAGGCCTGTGACTTCCTAGATTTTCGCGGTATCGAGCCTCGGCTCCTCGGCGCCTGCGCTGCAGGCGAGGGCGAGGAGGGCGAGTACGGCGGCAATTCTGGTCATGAAGGGATTCCCATTTCGTTTGCACTTCGTCCGGGGGTCGACTACCTTGTAACCAAGGTTACTCGATCCTCATACCACGGGGCGCATGAAGCAAGAAGATTCGTCCGGCCGCGACTGGCTCCTCCTCAGCTACTCGATTCCGAGAGAGCCGTCCGCGACGCGCGTCTACGTCTGGCGCAAATTGCGGGGCCTTGCCGCCCACGCGGTACAGGACGCGGTCTGGCTTCTTCCCGCAACTGAGCGGAACCGCGAGAAGTTCCAGTGGCTCGCCTCGGAAATTGACGAAATGGGCGGCCAGGCTGCGCTCTGGCAGGCTCGATCCCTTACGTCCCGGCAGGACGCGGCGCTCCTGAAGCGATTCCGCGAGCCCGTCGAGAAGATTTATCGGGAGATTCTTGTTGCCCTCAGGAAACCGAAGCCGGGGCTCTCGTCACTCTCGCGTCGGTTCCGGGAGGCCCAGGCGAACGATCACTTCGGCGACGGCCTGGCGTCCCAGGTGCGCCGCCGTCTCCTCTCCACCAAGGGAGAACACCACAAATGAGGTGGGTTACGTGGCAGAACGTCGGCGTGGATCGGATGGCCTGCGCCTGGCTCATCAGGCGGTTCATCGACCCGAAGGCGGAATTCCTCTTCGTTCCCCAAGGCCAGACCCCTCTGCCGAAGGGCGCGGAACCGTTCGACATCCCGAAAGCCCGGCTGTCGCACCATCGGGGACACTGCAGCTTCCACGCGATCGTGAAGGCCTATCGCCTGGGCAGCAACGCCGCGCTGGAGCGGATCGCACGGATCGTGGATGAGGCGGACACCGTGCAGGAAGCCCAGGTCGAGCCGATCTCGGTCGGGCTCGACGCGCTCTGCCGTGGCATCCGCAAGACCTCGCGAAACGACAAGTCTGCGCTTCGCGAAGGCGCCCGCATCTATGACGCCCTCTACGCCGAACTCGGCGGGGGTGCGCCTTCGAAAAGGAGACCGAAATGAAGTGGATCACGAGAGAGAAGGTGAAGGTGGACCGTGTCGCCTGCCCGTGGCTCATCCGGAAGTTCGTGGACCCGAAGGCCGAGTTTCTCTTCGTGCCGGTGGACGAGGTCGCGGAAGTTGCGAAGAGAGAAGGAGCGACATCGTACGACTGCAAGGGCGACGAGCTGGGGCATCGCGGCAAAGAGTGTTCGTTCGACGCAATCGTGAAGAAGTGGAATCTCACGAAAGATCCGGCGCTCGTCCTCATGGCGAAGATCGTCAACGGCGCGGACACCGACAACACGCTCTGGAATCAGCCCGAGGCGGCAGGGCTGAACGCCATCGCCGAGGGATTCCGGCACGTCGGCCTGAAAGACGATCACGCCATGCTCGCCGCGGAGTTTCCCATGTACGACGCGATCTATGGCTATTGCCAGGAGATGGTGAAGCGCGGCAAGCCGAACGGGGCCTACGTTTCGTGAAGCTCCCGGGGTGTTTGCCTACGGCGGACTCGCGACGGTCCTCCTGCTTCATCTCGCGGCGGGATGTCCCGACGCCCATCGGACTCCAACGCTCGCGGGCCGTCGTCTTCCGCCTCTCGGCCCTCATCGCCGTGCCGTTTTACTTGTCGGGCGGCATCAAGACTCTCTACGACTTGCTGCTTTACCGCGGTTTCTGATCCCATCGGCCGCCGGAAGAACGGTTGCAAATCCCTGCAAGGCCTCAGAATCGCGTGTCCGAAACCCGGATCGCCGCAAGTCCCGACCCCGCCCACAAATAAAAACACCCGACGCTTTTCACGCCGGGCGGTCCTGTTAACCACGTCGGAACCATCTCTGCGCCATCGGTCCAGCATAGCTCCCCGAGCGGTACTCAAATCCGAACTCGAGGGCGGGGCTGGCGGTCGGGCTTCGATTCTTTGTCCGCGTGCCGGAATCTCGCGTAAAGCACTACCTGAGTTGGGATTACGCGCACTTTGAGCCGGTACATAGGTCAAGAAGTGGGCGCCCACCTCGGCCCAGCCGGATGCGGGAACTAGCAGCGGCGTACGGCGCAGCGGTCGAGCGAGCGACGGGTGGGGCGCTCTTACGCGCTGAATTCTTCACTTCCGCAATGGGCCGCACCCCAAGCAGGGCCTACATGAGCAAGGTTGTTCGAATGTCTGGAACGATCTGTAAGGAGGACCGATCGTCGCTTCACGCGCGTCCATCCTCTGGACGCGGCACGTTGATGAGCAACTTCGACTCGTCGAGCGTGAACTCAGGTTTCCTGAGCTCCAGACGCGCGTTGCCGACGGAAGTCCCAATGAAGACCGGCACGAAGTAGCCGTCAAAATAGGAAACCAAGGGACCGGCGGGCCAGCGCTCCATGTGTTTCGTCCGATACGCGAACCAGACCACGGCATGCAGAGCAAGGCCAAATCCACCAAAACCCCCTTCCGGCGGCAATCCAGTCAGGTCGTCGACATGGAACCCGAAGTTCACCGTGACTTGGAGCTTCTTCGTCGCCGGAATCGCCCAGAACACGAAAACGTACGGAGCCAGGCTCTTGATGGACACTGAGTAGTCGCTGGCTCGTGAAAATGCTGGTGACGTAGGAAGGTGCGTTGGCTTTGACCACATGATCGTGCACATGTGTCGGACGCCCAGCGTCTGATTCCTTTCGTCCTTGAGAGCCCTACCCTGCACCACAAGGCGCGCGTCGCCTTCGCCGGAAAACGGACGAACGTGCGTTTGGCCTGACCCGTGAAGGCTTAGTTTTCCGTCCCACGGCGACTTCACTTCTCGCAGCGCGGGCTTCCCATCCGAACCGACCGCGGGCAGCCACCACTGAACGCTCGCGAAGTCCGGCGCCGACAGATAGATGCTGCCGTCGTTCTTGTTTTGGGTCAGGCTGCAGACTTGGAAGTGACTCGCGCCGTCCGTGACGAATATCCGGCGGCTCTGCGTCGCCATGTCTTGCTCCCGAGAAAAGTGGTGTCGTTCGGCCGCCTTGCCCGATGCGGTCACTAGGTCAGCGGTCCGCCGACATCGTCCCCACTGAATCCACCCTTCTCCCCGCGAAGCCTCGAGCAGACATGCCGGAATACACCTTCGTGCCCCGTCCCCGCGCAACTACCCGGCCCCGCCTCGATCATGACCCACCCGCCCTTTTTCCGTTTCGCGACATCAACAACAATGAAGCGCGACCTGAAGGCAGGCGCGACGGACGCCGCGATTTTCGACAGAGTGCGGAGATCCTCTGGTCCCGGCGGAAATCCTTCCGGCTTGCTAACGACGTTGAGGTAGTGGAAGGACCACGCGATGGGCAGGCCATCCACGACCCAGACCCGAATCTCGAACGGCACCGGCCCGTAGACGCTGGAACCGACCTCTCGCAGATCGACCCACTCCCGTGCGAGCACCGGACAATCCCAACCGAACGCCCGGCGAAGGTTCTCGGCCTCATCGCGCAGTTGCGCTTCGGTGCGAACCCTCGAGATTCGACCGCCCAGCTTCCATGAACTCTGGGGCGTTCGCAGGAAGAGCGGGTACCGGATGTCCGTGGGTGTTCATCTGGCGGCGCCATTAGCGGTCTGGCCGGGATAATCCCTTGACACTCTG
>JBBTCT010000008.1:0-69421 GCA_038060895.1 Planctomycetota bacterium | reverse complement strand
GACCAACTCCTCTACGGCGCACGCTTCGACATGAACTTCCTCGACAAGGACAAGCCGTCCAACCTCGTCCTCATCGCGTCCATGTTCTCCAACCACGGCAACCGGTACCGGGTGTTCACGTACGGCGGCGGCGCGGGCGTACGCGTGAAGGACTTCACTTTCCACCTGGAGGCGTACGGGCAGGTCGGCCAGTTCGGCGAGTTCGATTCCGGCGCGGACGAGGACGTGGAGCGCCAGGTCGGATGGGCGGGGATCCTCGGCCTGTATTACCGGCCGGAAGTCAGCCTCGAAGCGAAGGACGCAAAGCCCTTCACGCCGTTCTTCTCGGTGAGCGGCCGCGTCCTGAGCGGCGACAACGGGGAGAACGCGATCGCCGACGGGACCGGGACGTCTCCGCGGAAGCGCAAGAACCGGGACTTCATCAGCATGGAGGGGAACAACGAGCTGATGATTCTCGAGGACGATGTCCTCGGCCTCGACGTCGACTCCAATTACGCTTCGCTGCGCGTCGGCGGCGGCGTGAGGCTGAGCCTGCTGTCGCCCGCGGACTTCGAAGTCGGGCTCACGTACGCGTACAACCGGTGCCTGAAGACCGTGAATTTCGGCATCGGCGGCGCCGACTCGTGGAAAACGCTCGGGCACGAATGCGACGTCAAAGTGCGCTGGCACCAGTCCGAGCTCGTCACGTTCGGGACGGGATTCGGGATCCTGTGGGACGCGGACCACTTCGGCACGCGCCGGAACAGCGTCGATGACCTCGGGTTCCGGACGGACAAGAGGATGATGTGGATGTGGACTTTTGAGGTTGGCGTTACGTTCTAGGTTCTCGAAACCGCCCCCTCCCGCGTGCAAAGGCCCCCCGTCGCCCTCAAGTTCCTCTCTTCATTCGCGCTGGCGGTGCTGTGCGCCTCCTCCGCGTGCGGCCAGACTCCCGAGAAGACGAAGGAGGCGGCCGATCGCCTTCGCATCGACTTCTTCCTCGACGCCGAGCTCTCGGGGGCCTATCGCAGCCACGCCATCACCCGCATCCTCGACCGCGACAACCACCGGGACTCGGAGGCGTTCCTGGCTCCCCGCTTCACGATCCGGGCTGAAGCGCGCCTGCCGAAGTCCACGGAGGTGGTGATCGAGTTGGAGAATGCGCGACTTCGCTCGAACATGTTCGACAGCGATACGTGGGGGACGGACGCCAACCGGGTCATTCCCGGGCGCGCGGACGACTTCGAAGCGCTTCTTGAGCAGGCCTACATCCGCGTCGACAACCTCTTCTGGAACCAGCTTTCGGTGAAGATCGGGCTGCAGGATTTCGCGCTGTCGCTTCGCGGGCCGGGGGATTCGTTCTTCGTGGATCTGCAGGAAAGCGAGTTCGCGCTGGTGTCGCCGGTCGCGGAGTCCGTCACGTCCGGAAGCCTGTACGGCATGGCGCCCCCTTCCGGCACGACGCCGGCGACGGCCGGAATTTTTCGCGACCGCGCGGATGCCGGCGGAGCGCGGCTGACGTGGAACGTCGGGCAGAAGTCGCTGCTGTTCGTCGACGCGTTCTACTTCACGACGCTCGAAGGCGGAGTTCGGCACGCCGACGAGCGCTTTTACGGCGTGAATGCCGATTTCCTCATCCCGATCACCGAGGACCGGCCTTCGCTCGTGAACCTGCTGCTCGCGGGGATCGAAAACGACCGAACCGGTTCGCAGATCTGGACGGCCGGGATCGGGCTCGACTTCTCGCCGATGTCGCCGGAGAACCTCGACCTCTACCTGGAACTGTACGGTCAGTGGGGACACTACGCCGACACGCCCGCCCACGGCGTCCACCATCGCGCGTTCGCCGGCCGCGCCGGCGCAAGGGTGCCGCTCCCGCTCCCGCTCAAGCCCACTCTCGAGGGCTCGGTCTGGCTCCTTTCCGGCGACCGCGGCGACGCGAACGACCACACCAACCGCGACTTCGTCTCCTACGAGAACATCAACGAGGCCCTCGTCGTCGAAAGCGCGCTCTACGGGCTCGATATCGACTCGAACTACCTCTCCGCACGCCTCCGCGCCACCGCCACCGCCAGGATCTTCAACCCCGACGACCTCCACTTCGAGTTCCTCTACGCCTGGTTCCGCTTCTACCGCGAACCCACCCGCGCCGCCGGCCCCGGCCGCCGCGACCCCGGCCTCAGGATCGGCCACGAACTCGATTTCCGCGTGAAGTTCGATTTCTCGGAGCACGCCTCGTTCTCGATCTTCGCGGGAACGCTTCTCAATTCGCAGTGGCTCGCTTCCAACGATGCGTTCCACACGCGGATGCGAAGAGCCCTCATCGGCGGACTGCAGCTCAACGTCGGGTTCTGAGAGCCCTACCGGGCCAGCGCCCGCTCCGCTTCGGCGATCCCCGGCGCATCCGCCGCGAGCGCTTTCGCCCTGGCCAACTCGGCCCTGGAGCTGTCAGGATTTTTCGAGGCGCTCTGTAATGCCAACCCCGCGTGCCACGCGGCGTTTTCGCGGAGCACGAGGGCCCGGTCGTCCTTCTTGCGAAGCGCATCAACCAGGGTCCATCGCACGCCGAGGTCGTCGCCGTCGGTAGCGGAGCCCTGCGCCGGACTTCCTTCGCCGGGTCGATAATCCTCTTTGGCCGGGTTTATGAAGCGCGGATCCGCTTCCAGCGCTTCCTTGAAGATGTGCTTGAACTCGATGAGCCCCGACTTCTGCCCCTCGCGCAGTTCCGCGAGCGTGACGCACCTGTTCTGCACGACCCCGGCGAAATTGTCGCAATCCCAGACGAGCGCACGGTCGATCGAGCCGCCCCAGCAGAACCAGCGGAAGGCGAGGCCGGGGCGGATGCCGGTAACGATGTTGTCGTCGAAGCGGCCGCTTCCGTTGAGCACATACAAGCCGGAAGTCTTGCCGGCTACGACGGTGTTGTGAACGACCTCGGCATCCCTGGCCTCGGCGGAGATAATCGCGCCGGAAGTGCCGATTTTCTGTGCGGTTCCGCAGCGCAGGACGAGGCAGTCGCGCACAACCTGGCCGCTGCCGTTTTCGACGGCGATTCCGACCTCGGAGCAGTCGCGGACCTCGCAGGCCTCGAAGCGCGTCCCGTCCGATTGCGAGTGAAATCCGCAGCGTTGTCCTTCCGCCGCGCGGCAAAGGACGACGCGGCAGTCGGGGGCGGCAATCTGGAACACGGTCCAGCCGCCGCCGCGTGCGGAGACCCGGAGGGCCAGGCCACGCGGCGAGGAGCCGGCGTCCAGTGACGGGCCTGCGGCGACCTCGATGTCCAGGTCGCGCGCGAGCCAGTCTTCACACTCGTCCAGGTGGACGCCATTACCGCGGATGTGGGCGCGGGAGATGGACGGGCGGAAGGTGCGCGTGAAGTGAAATCCCCGGTCGCCCTTCCCCGGCCGCACGGCGATCGCCACTCCCCTGACGCTGATCCCGTGCGCCTCGACGGCCCGAAACGCCGCACCCTTGCCGTCAGCGGGAGGAACGAAGGTCGCGCCTGCCCCGGACGAGGAGCGGATGAGCAGGCCGGGAACGGTGATTTTCGGAAGCGACCAGGTACCGTTCCCGAATTCCAGCGTGTTTCCCGGGCGCGCAAGGGAAAGATCGGGGACGACCGGCTCCGTGGCGCCAGACTCCGCCACGAAAACGCGAACGCGGTGCTCCAGCGTCACTTCGGCGTTCCGGGCGGCGCGCACGAAAATGACACGCACCGCCCGGCCGCCTGCGCTCAGCACGACCATGTGGTCCCCAAAGACGATGTCGCGACGGGCAATCGGGGCCGGGCCCAGCGGCGCGCACAATCCCGCCGCGCGCGCCGCGTCGATCGCAGGAAACGTCTCTTCGTCCCAGACCACCCCGGGAACGCAGGCCCCGAGATCCACCTCCACCGCGCCCGCCGCCGCCTGCACTTCCAGCGTCGCCGTGCCTGCCACGCGCCGCGCCAGCGCCGCGAATTCCGGGTTGCCGCGTGCATCCGCAAACGCCGCCAGTACGGCCTTCGCCCCTTCCCAGTTCCCCTGCCGCGCCATTCCCTCCACCTGCGCCGAGGCGTTGGCGAAGCGGATTTCCGCGCGCGTGCGGACGGTCTCCGGCAGGCCCGGGTCCAGCGCTTCCGCGAGGCCGAGCGCCACGTAGGATTCGTCGAAGCGGCCCTCCCGCGAGAGGCGGAGGGCCTCGGCCGAGTGGTGGCGGGCTTTTTCGACGCGATCCCGCCGCGCGGCGACGGAGCGCCAGACCGTGCCGCCGCCGGCCGACGCGACGGTAATCAGGCAGACGCAGGCCGCGAACACTGCCGCCCGATGGCGCTGCGCGAACCGCGTCACCCGGTAGACGATGGACGGAGGGGCCGCGCGGATCGCTTCACCACGCAGATACCGGTCGATGTCGTCGGCAAGCTCGCCGGCCGACTGGTACCGGCGCTCTTTTTCGCGCGCGAGCGCCTTGCCGACGATGATCTCGACGTCGCGGTGCAGCCCGGCGCGAAGCGTCCGCATCGGCCGCGGGTCGGTCGTGCGGATGTTCGTGAGGACATCGGCGATCGTCGCGCCGCCGAAAGGCATCTCGCCGGTCAGCGCGTGGTACGCCACCGCACCGAGCGAGAAAACGTCGCTTCGCGCATCCGTTTCCGAAGTCCTCCCCGCCGCCTGTTCCGGGGACATATACCCCGGCGTCCCGAGCAGGTTGCCGGAAATCGTGAGCGAACTCTCCGCCGACAGGTCCTTCGCCAGCCCGAAATCGGAGAGCTTCACCCGCTCGAGCGACACAAATGCGTCAGCCGACCGCTCCAGCGCGCTGGACGTCTCAGGCATGCTCGCCATCAGGATGTTCCCGGGCTTGATGTCCCGGTGAATGATCCCCTTGTCGTGCGCGAACTGAAGCGCCCTCGCGACTTCCCGCACCACGCGCAGCGCCTGCATCGGCGGAAGCGGCCCGTCGCGCTTGAGCAGACGATCCAGCGCGATTCCTTCGACGTACTCCATCGCGAAGTAGTGAACCCCGCGCTCTTCGCCGACGTCGAAGATCTGGACGATCCCGGGGTGCTGCAGCGCCGCCGCGGCGCGCGCCTCGCCTGTGAAGCGCTGGATCTGTTCCTCCGACGCGCCCTCTCCCGCGAGGAGAACTTTGAGCGCGACGACGCGGTTCAGTTTCGCCTCGCGCGCCCGGTACACGACTCCCATGCCGCCGCGCGCGATCTCGCCGAGGATCTCGTACTTCCCGAAAGACTTCGGCGGGGCAGCCACGGGTTCGCCCGTCACCGGATCGCCGGCTGCCCTTGTCTTCTCAAACGCCTCTTTCGAGCCGGACAGCAGCGTGCGCGCCACTTCTTCGGGCGTCGCCTTCCCCTCGCGCATCAGTCGCGCCGCTTCCTCGAGATCTTCAGGACGCACGAGGGGATTATGCAGGAGCAGGGGCGAAAACTGCGCCTTGAAGCTCGGGGCGGCGTTCCACTAATCTCAGGCCACTCCATTCCGGATGATTCCATGCGTCACTTTGCGATCTTGCCGCTCTCCCTCGTTCTCTCGCTGTCTCCCCGCGCCGAGGACAAACCCGACCTGCGGCAGGAGGCGGCCGACAAGGCCTCCGCGAGGGTCGCGAAGTTGCATCTGGACGGCGGCGGCACTGACAAGATGTCCGACGAATTGAAAGCGATTTCCGACGAATTCAGCGCCGCGAGCGCTCCCGCTGGCGGCGCCCTTGCGATCGCCAGCTCGGACGGCAAACTGATTTTCGTGGTTGGCGGCAAGGGCGCCCGGGATGGCTACACGGTGGCTGTGGCGACTCCTCCGAAAGGCTCCACCGTGCTCCTGCGGGGCGGGGACGACGACCTGATCCCCAAGAACGACGTTGAGGCGGTGGCGGATTCTGTGGAAAAATTAAACGTAGCCTGGGAAGACGCGGAAAAACGCAAGGCCGCAATCGAGGAGATTTCCAAGCACCGGCCGACGCGCGGAGTCATCGCTGCTTTTTCAATCGACGGGAAGCTCCTCGTCCTCATCGGTGCCAACGGCGACGACCGGAATCCGGACGGCGCCTCGGTCGAGATCGCCGGCAAAGTGGCTGAGAAGATGGTCGCCATCGCCGGGAACGCGAGACAAAAGGGAAAGCCGGGCACCGCGAAAGCGCCGGAAGGCACCGTGACCGTTAACGGCAAGTAGCGCTTCGCGCCCAGCGCCGATAACGTGGGCGCCCATGCGCCACGGCCTCGGCTTCGACATCCACCGCCTCGTCCCCGGTCGCCCTTTCGTTCTCGGCGGCCTGACGTTCGACCACCCGCGCGGACCGTCGGGGCATTCCGACGGCGACGTCCTGCTTCACGCGCTCGTGGACGCCCTCCTGGGTGCCGCGGCCCTCGGCGACATCGGGGATCATTTTCCGGACAACGACCCGAAATGGAAGGGTACGGCCGGGAAAGTGTTCGTGGCGAAGGCGCTTGCGCTCGTCGCGGCGAAAGGGCTCAAGCCCACGCAGGTTGATTCAACCGTGTTTCTGGAGTTGCCGAAACTCGGGAAACGCAAGCCGGAGCTCGCGGCCGCCCTCGCTTCCCTCCTCGGCATCACGAAGGACCGTGCGTGCGTGAAGGCGAAGACGATGGAAGGACTGGGCGCGATTGGCCAGGGCGAGGCGATCGCGGCGCAGGTGCTGGTGGTCCTTGAAGAAACCACGGCGCCGAAAGCCAGGCGGAAGAAATAGGGCGCGCGCACGCCGACCAGCGGCCCTTCCTTCAATTCGACCACTCTTTCGGTTACGTTTTGCCCGAACCGCCCGTTCGCGAAGAACGATGAACCCCCGGAGAAACCCTTGGCCATTCAGTTCTACAACTCGCTGACGAAGAAGAAGGAAGACTTTGCGCCGCAAGAGAAGGGCGTGGTCCGCATGTACAACTGCGGGCCGACGGTGTACTCGTACCCGCACATCGGGAATTTCCGGTCGTTCGTGTTCGCGGACGTGCTGCGCCGCTACCTCGACTACCGCGGGTTCGACGTCCGGCAGGTGATGAACATCACCGACGTCGGGCACATCACGCACGATGCGGACGAGGGCGAGGACAAGATGGAGCTGCAGGCGCTGAAAGAGAAGAAAGACCCCTGGCAGATCGCAGCACACTACGGGGGGATCTTCCTCGACCTGCGCAAGCAGCTCGGCTTTGCGGACGCGCTAGCGCACCCCAAGGCGACCGATCACATCCCTGAGATGATCGCGATCATCGAGAAGCTCATCGAGAAGGGAAATGCGTACGTCGTCGGGCACAACGTGTACTTCTCGGTCGCGACGTTCCCGAACTACGGGAAGCTCAGCGGCAACGTCACCGAGGACCTCGAAGCCGGCGCGCGCATCGAGCCCCACCCCGACAAGAAAGACCCTCGCGACTTCGCTCTCTGGAAGCACGACCCCAAGCACGTCATGCAGTGGGACTCGCCGTGGGGGAAAGGGTTCCCCGGCTGGCACATCGAGTGCTCCGCCATGTCCATGAAATACCTCGGCGAGACGCTCGACATCCACACCGGCGGCGAGGACAACATCTTCCCGCACCACGAATGCGAAATCGCGCAGAGCGAGGCCGCCAACGGCAAACTCTTCTGCAAGATGTGGATGCACGCCCGCTTCCTGCTCGTTGACGGCGAAAAAATGTCGAAGTCGAAGGGGAATTTCTACACCGTCGAGGACGTCTTCAAGCACGGGGTCTCGGCCTCCGCGCTCCGCTGGGGGCTCGCGACCTCGCACTACCGCCAGCAGATGAACTTCAGCTGGGAAAGCATGCAGGTCGCGCAGGGCTCGGTGGACAAGCTGATCGAGTTCCGCCGGCGCCTCTCCGACGCGCACGGCGCGGCGACGCTGGAAATGGTGAAGCCGATCGTCGAGAAGGCGCGGAAGGATTTCGAGAAGGGCATGGACGACGACCTCAACGTCTCCGAAGCGACAGCCGCGCTCTTCATGCTCGCCCGCGAGATCAACCGGCTCGACCCGAACCCTCAGGCAGCGGCGTACGTGCGCGACGCGTTCGACAAGCTCGACACGGTGTTCAACATCGGCAGCGCGCCGCCGGACGTCTTCAGCGCCGCGGAACAGAAACTCCTCGAGGCCCGCGCCGCGGCGCGCGCTTCCAAGAACTGGGACGAGTCCGACCGCCTCCGCAGCGAGCTCGAGTCGAAAGGCGTCCTGGTGGAAGACTCGCCGCGCGGCACGCGCCCCCGGCGGGCGCGCAAGTGAGCGCGGAGTTCATCGCGCTGTTCGAGGGAATGCGGACGAGCCCGGAAGCGTGCGCGGCGGCGAAGAAGTCCGGCGCCGTGCTGCAGTTCCGGCTGCTTGCGCCGGTTTCATTCGTCGTGATGGACCTGTCGCTCGACCCGTTTTCGGTATCGGCGGAAGAGCATCCGGAGCCGGCGGTTGAGCTCACGCTGACTTGCGCGGCGGCGCACGAAATCCTCTCGGGGCGACTGCCCGTCGCGCAGGCGGCTGCGTCGGGCGCCGTGCGGGCCAGGGGCGGCATTCTGAAGCTGCTGACGCTCCAGGCCTTCATGGCCGAGGCTCGCGCGGCCTACTCGACTCGATTCCCCGCCTAGCCTTTACAAACCGTCGAGAAGTTCGACCTTTCCGTCGGGCAGAATCCGCACCTTGAGCCGCGCAGGCCCGTCCGGCGGTGCGGGCTCAGGCAGCGACAACCACGGCTCGGTGTCGCCCGGAAGAATGAAGCCCGCGGAAGCGGAACGCTTCACCTCGCCCGTGACTTCGAATGTCACCGCGTCACCGCGATATCCCGCGTGGCTGAGTGCCTCGAAAACTTCGCCGGCCTGGATCCGGGCAGAGAGCCGGGGACGCAAGGTCGCCTTGCCGTTCTGCAGATCGACAGAGACGTTTTCGACGCCATCCAGGCGTCCCAGAGCGTCCGTGACGCTCTTGACTCAGGGGCTTCACTCCATTCCGGAGATGTCTACGATGACGCTGAGAATGCCCTCGGTGGGCGCAGGTCCGGCAGGCGGCGCCACGGCGCAGCCAGCGAGGGTGAGGATGAACCAGGGCAGGTATCGCATGGGTGCATCCTAAAGAGTGGCCGCAGGGCTCAGAACAGGATCTTGACCGCCACGAAAGCGCTCCAGCGCGCGCGGCCATACTCGTCGTCCGTCGTGTCCATCAGCGCGTACGCTGCGTTCCCTTCAAGAAGCAGCCAGTTCGTCGCGTAAAACTGCAGTCCGGGCGCCAGCCAGACCTGGTCGCCGCTGTCGTCCAGCTTTTCCCCGCGCGTGTGGTACCGGTGGAGGTACCAGGCATCCACGACGAGCCGGAGCTCCATCCCCGATTCTCCCGGCTCGAAAACTGCCGGGAACAGCCGGAACCAGTACGCCAGGTCGACCCGGAGCACGGGACCCGGGCTCACGTTGTCCCGTGAGGTGCTCGCCCGGCCGAGCGCGTCGATGGCGATGCGATGCCGGTCGTTGATGTAGGTGAACGCCAGGCCGAGCGTAAAATCGAACGTGCCGCTTCCGAGTTGCAACTTACGCGCGTAAGGTTCCGTTGCGTCGCCGATCCGGTCATCCCACTTCCCCGTCGGGAATTCGATCCCCGCCAGCACCGCGGTCCGCATGGAGGTCATGACGCCGTCCTCCTTGTGCACCACGACCTTGCCCTTCAGTGCGACGTCTCCGAAGCCTGCGATCTCTTCGTCATCGTTATTGCCGATCTCGAAGTACCGGTAGATGAACGGAACGGACACGGAGCCCTCGAAGCGGGGGTGGAATCCGTAGTGAAACTCTCCGACCGCCGAGAACTCGTCCACGTGCCGCCACTGCGCCGCATTGATGACGAGCCGGGCGAGCGGCGTCTCGGGAGAAACGGTGCCGGCGTTTTCCGTGACAAGCTGGGCGGAGGCGGAGCCGGTTATCAGCAGAAGGAGAAACGTTACTGAAAGGACGTCACGGGCTCCCCGAAACGATGGTTGCATGAACGCGATCTCCTGTTGGGTGACCCCCGAACCGGACGACTACGCGGTACCTTCCGTCCTCGAGCCTCGACTCCACTGGTTCGCCGCTCTTGTGGAAGATCCCCATCATCCGCGCGTTTCCGGCGAGCACGACTCCCGTGAAGCCGCCGATGCCGCGTTCGCGGGCGACGCGCGCAAGGCGCTTGAAGAGCCAGGTGCCGACGCCGCGGCCCTGGAAGTCCTCGGAGACGGCGAAGTTGAGGTCGGCGAATCCGGAAGACCTTTCGAGTTCGTAGCGGCCGAGGGCGATGAGGCGCTCACCCTCGCCGTCACGGACGAAGCCGGCGATCGCCATCTCGGAGTCATAATCGAGTGCGCACTGGTCCTGGATCTGCTGAGGGGTGAGCGACTTGAGCGAAGCGCCGTAGCGCTGGTACACCGTCTCGGGCGAGTGCGAGTAGAAGAACGCGCGCAGGAGCCGCTCGTCGTCGGGGCGGAGAGGCCTGAAGAACACCTCCGCGCCGCCAAACGATTCCCGTGCTTCCAGCTCGACCGGGTACGGCCGGCCCTTCTCAGGCCACGGCACCTGGTCGACCGCAACGATGTGGCGCTTCTTTGCCGCCGCGAGCAGTTCCCCGCGGAAGTCCGGATGCGAAACACTGATCAGGGACAGCGCACGTTCGCGCACCGTGCGTCCCTTCAATTCCGCAATGCCGTACTCCGTCACGACGGTATGGACGTCGCCGCGCGTCGTGACGACGCCCGCTCCCTCCGCCAGCACGGGGACGATCCGCGACAGAGTCCCCTGCTTCGCCGTGGACTCGATGGCGATGATGCTGCGCCCTCCGGCCGACCGGGCGGCGCCGCGGATGAAATCCACCTGGCCGCCGATGCCGGAGTAGAAGCGGGTCCCGATGGAGTCCGCGCAGACCTGGCCGGTGAGGTCGATCTGGAGCGCGGAGTTGATCGAGACCATGCGGTCGTTCTTCGCGATGACGAAAGGGTCGTTGACGAATTCGTTCGGCAGGAACTCGAAGAAGGGATTGTCGTCAACGAAGTCGTAGAGGCGGCGCGAGCCCATGCAGAAGGACGTCACGGCCTTGCGTGGATGAAGAGTTTTTCGGCGGCCGTTGATGACGCCGGCCTCGATCAGCGGGATTGCGCCGTCTGCGAGCATCTCCGTGTGTACGCCGAGGTCGATCTTGTTGCCGAGATTCTCAAGGACCGCGTTCGGGATGCCGCCGATTCCCATCTGGATCGTCGCACCATGGTCGATCAGGCTCGCGCAGAACGCCCCGATCGCGAGCGACACCTTGTCGGGCGCTTCCATCGGCCGCTCCAGGATGGGCGCCGTGCCCTGGACGAAGAAATCGATGTCCTCAACGTGCACGAAACTCGCGCCGTGCGTCCTCGGCATCGTCGGGTTCAGCTCGGCGACGACGACGTCCGCACTCTCCACCGCAGACTTCACCACGTCCACCGACACTCCCAGCGAAACGAACCCGTGCCGGTCGGGCGGCGTCGTGCAGACCAGCGCGACGTCCAGCGGGATTCGCCGCGACCGGAACAGCCCCGGAATCTCCGACAGGAAAATGGGCGTGAAGTCCGCCGTCCCCTGGGCGACCGCGTCGCGGACGTTCGAGCCGATGAAGAAGGCGTTCGCGCGGAAGCGCCTCGTCTGCCCCGCTTTTGCGTAGGGAGCATGGCCCACCGTCATGATGTGCAGCACTTCGACGTCCTCGACGTCGGGCCGCGCCGCCAGCGCCTCAACCAGCGGAACCGGCTCCGCACACCCCGATCCCACGAAAACGCGCGAGCCGCGCTTCACGCAGGCGACAGCCTGCGCGGCGGAAACCGTCCGTGCACGGAGATGGTCCTGCCAGGAAGAAGACATGCGGGAAGTCTAGGCTCGGGGCGGCGCGGGGAACAGCTTGCGGAACACGCTTCTCCCGGCAGGCTCCCGGCAACTCGAATTAGCCGGACCTTAACAGGCGGCTCATCCTTCCTTTAACGCGCCGATCTACCTTTCCCCGCACAAACACGAGGAAAGGAGCCTTGAATGAACTTCAACGGTCGTTTCTGGCTGGCGTCCCTGATCGGCTCGGCGGCCCTCACGGTGGCGGTCGTGGCCGACACCGCGCTGACGGTGGATCCGGGGATCAAGGAGTACGCGAAGGTCGATGGGATCAAGGGGAACATCAACATCATCGGGTCGGACTCCTGCGCGAACCTGGACACGCTCTGGGGCGAGGGGTTCAAGAAGGTTTACCCGGAGGTGAACGTAACGGTTGAAGCCAAGGGTTCGGCGACCGCCCCCCCGGCCCTGGCCAGCCGGACCGCGAACGTCGGCCCGATGAGCCGTGCGATGAAGCCCGAGGAGATGGACACGGTCGCAAGCAAGTGGGGCTACAAGCCGACCGGCGTGAACGTGGCGATCGACGCCCTTGCGGTCTTCGTCCACAAGGACAACCCGCTTCAGAATCTGACCTTCGAGCTCATCGACGCGATCTTCTCGAAGACGCGTAAGGGCGGCCACCACATCGACATCTCAAAGTGGGGCGACCTGGGCCTGGCGGGAGAGTGGGAAAACAAGCCGATCAGCATCTACGGCCGTAACAGCGCGAGCGGCACGTACGGATTCTTCAAGGAGCACGCCCTCTACAAGGGCGACTTCAAGAACACCGTGAAGGAGCAGCCCGGTACGGCGGCCGTGGTGCAGGGAGTTGCCGAGGACCTCTACGGGATCGGCTACGGCGGGATCGGCTACCTCACGCCGGGCGTCCGCGCGATTCCGCTCGCGAAGACATTCCAGGCGAAGATCTTCAAGCCGACCTACGAGAACGCGCTGTCGGGAAAGTACCCGCTGGCACGCTTCCTCATGGTTTACGTCGATGTCGCTTCCGGGAAGGGTGCTGACCCGGTCGTGGGCGAGTTCGTGAGGTTCCTGCTGTCGAAGGAAGGGCAGGAGATCGTGATCAAGGACGGGTACATGCCGATGACTCCGGGGATGGTGACCAAGGAGCTGGAGAAGCTGAACGCAAAGTAGGCGATCCAGGGGGCCGGGACACTGTCCCGGCCCCCGCGCCTTTTGCGCCCATGGCCCACCAGCCCAATCTGAAGGCGGTCTTCATTGACCGGATTGCCGCGAAGGTAATCCCCGGAGGGGGAATGCTGATCGTGGCGTGCGTGCTTGGAATCCTCGTCTTCCTCATCTCGGTTTCAATTCCACTTTTCCTGCCGGCGGCAGCAAAGCCGGCTTTGAACATCGCCGACCAGGGTGGATGCCTGGCGTTGGACTACATCGAGGGCGTCGGAAAGCCCTGGTGGGTCACCCGGGAGGGCACCTGGAAGGCGGGAGAAGACGGTCGTCCGGCGCCGCTCGTCGTCCCTGGATACGAGAAGGGCAAGCCGGTGGCCGCGGCCCAGGCGGGCACTTCGCGGGCCACCGCTATCCTGTACGCCGACGGGCGCCTGGCGCTCGTCCGCGTTGAGAAGAAGCGGGACGGCAACATCGGCGTCTCGCTTCTCGACGAGCAGACCCTTTCCGCACCGGCGCCCTGCGAGATTTCCGCGACGCGAGACGATGAAGGGCATGCGCGGATCGCGATCCTCCGCGACGGTGGCGTCACCGTGTGCGGGCCCGCGGGGCTGGCCGGTACGGCCGAAACACCCCTGGAAACCACGGACGCCCGCGCCGTCGCGATTTCAAGTACGGGGAAAATCCTGGCGGTCGCTCGGCAGTCGGGCGAAGTCGATATCTGGGACGTCGACGACGTCTCCGAGCCCCGGAAGGTGCAGACGCTCCCCGCGGGTCCCGCCCCGCGGACGGTCCTCGCGTACCTCATCGGCGATGAAACGCTCATCGCCGCCGACGAACGCGGCGACGTCTCCGGCTGGATGAGGGCCCGGCATGTCACCCTGACGAATTCGGGCCCCGCCGAGGTCGTGGTGCTGGGCGACGCGGTCCCGGCGGGCGGAAGCGTCGTGGTGATCGACCGGGACCACGGCAAGAACATCGCCAAGAACGGCGCGGTGAAGATCGGCCCCGGTGGCAACAAGATGGTCCCGGCGCGCACGTTCAAGCGCCTTGCCGCCGCGGCGCGAACGATCGCGGTGAGTTCCCGCAACAAGTGCTTCGCCATCGGCGACGCTGCGGGCGGCATCGCCGTCTTCTACGCGACGACGGAGCAGCTCTGTCTCACGATACCCCCGGACGCCGCCCAGCCGGTGGCGCGCGTCGCGTTCGGGGAAACCGGAGAAGAGATTGCCGGGTGGACCGACGGCCTCCGCTCGTGGGTGCTTCGCAATCCCCACCCCGACGTCTCCGCAAGCGCCCTGCTGTCCCCCGTCTGGTACGAGAGCTATGCCGGGAAGGAATTCGTGTGGCAGTCCAGTTCCGGCACGCAGGACTCAGAACCCAAGTACTCGCTGTGGCCCCTCTTCGCCGGGACTCTCAAGGGCACCCTCTACGCGCTCATTTTCTCGGTCCCGATCGCCCTGGCCGCGGCCATCTACGTCGCGCGCTTTGGTCCGCCGGGACTGCGCGCCTGGGTAAAGCCCTCGATCGAGCTCATGGCCGGCATTCCCAGCGTCGTCGTCGGCATGATCGCCGCCCTCTGGCTCGCGCCCGTCGTGGAACGCGCCCTCTGCGTCATCCTTGTCGGCGGCCTTCTCCTCCCTCTCGTCTTCGCGGGCGGCGTCTTCGTCACCGGCCGCATTCCGCGCCGCCCGGACCGCCACCCCGTGGTCGGCATCGAGCTGGCCGGCGTCGTCGCCGTCCTCCTCCTGACCGCTTTGCTGGCCGCCACACTCGGCTCCCCCGTCGAGCGCGCCTTCTTCGGCGGCGACCTCCGCCAGTGGCTCTTCGACACCCTCAACGTCCACTACGACATCCGTAACGGCTTCCTCGTCGGCATCGCTCTCGGTTTCGCCGTCATCCCCGTCATATTCACGATCGCCGAAGATGCCATCTCCAACGTTCCCGCCACCATGACCAGCGCCGCCCTGGCCCTCGGCGCCACCCGGTGGCAGACCGTCCGCCACGTCATCCTCCCCGCCGCCGCCTCCGGCCTCTTCGCCGCCATCATCCTCGGCCTGGGACGCGCCGCGGGAGAAACCATGATCGTCGTCATGGCCGCCGGCAATACCCCCATCCTCGACCCCGCCCCCTGGAACGGCATGCGCACCCTCTCCGCCGCCATGGCCATCGAAATCCCGGAGGCCCCCGTCAACGGCTCCCTCTACCGCGTCCTCTTCCTCACCGGCCTCCTCCTCTTCGCATTCACCGCTTCCCTCAACACCGTCGCCGAAATCGTCGGGAACCGGCTCAGGAGAAAATATGGGCGGATCTAGCGTGCTCGAAGAAGCGATCCGGCCGCCTGCAAAGGAGCGCGCTCCCGAAGAGCCTCCGATGAATCCGCCGCCTGCACCCGCGGAATCGTCTCCCTCGCCGGAGTCGGTCTACCGGCATGACGGGCGCTCGCAGGGCCGGGGCTGGATCTGGTCCACGGCTGCAGGCCTGGTCGTCGTGGCGGTGATGCTCGTTTTCATCCTCGGAATCACGCTCGTCGAGGGGTTCGCCCAGTTCTGGCCGTCCAGCGCCGTCGAGGTCCGTCGCAAGGACGGCTCGGTCATTCTCGGCGAAGTCCGCGATCGCAGCGAGCGACGTGAGCCCGGGAAGTCGTCGGGGGTGAAGCGCCGGCTGATTTACTCCGGCCGTCGCGAAACCGCAGGCGTGAACGATTTCGTCTGGATCGACGACCCTGAAGTCGCATCGGAATCGACACCAGGGGACGCGTGGACGCTGGACCGCGTGGAGTACGGTCGGCTCTACGGGTACTTCGCGGGAGTTCACGGCGCCGCTTCGCTCGACGAAGCGCTCTCCCGCGGCTCTTCGCTGCTCGCGGAACTCGAGGGGGTGCGCGACCAGATGAACAGCGCTCGCGACTCAGCGCTGCTTTCTTCTCTGGAAAAAAAGCGGAAGTCTCTCGAAGAAGCCGGTAAAGCCATCACCATCGACTGGCGCCAGGCGGACGGATCGACCGCGACGATTTCCGCGATTTCCATCGTGCGGGCCTGGCAACCGAACCGCATGGGGTTCTTCTCGAAGATCGGACACTACCTTTCGGGCGCGTGGGCGTTTCTGACGACGGATCCGCGCGAATCCAACTCGGAGGGCGGCATCTTTCCCGTCATCATGGGGACGCTTTTTCTGGTCATCGTCATGACGATCGCCGCGGTCCCCCTGGGAGTCGTGGCCGCGATGTACCTGAACGAGTACGCCCGCGAGGGCTGGCTTCTTCGCGCGGTGCGTCTCGCCATGGCCAACCTCGCGGGCGTGCCTTCGATCGTCTTCGGCATCTTCGGCCTGGGACTATTCGTCTACACGATCGGCGCGGGCGTTGACCGGTCGTTTTTCCCGGGCACGGGTCACCCGACATTCGGAACGGGCGGCATCCTCTGGGGCTCCCTTACTCTGGCGCTGCTTACAGTCCCGGTCGTCATCGTTGCCGCGACCGAGGGCTTCCGCTCGGTCCCGCAGGCCTATCGCGACGGGGCCCTCGCCCTCGGCGCCACGCGCTGGCAGACCATTCGCAACGTCGTCCTCCCCCAGGCGCTTCCCGGCATCCTCACCGGCATGATCCTCGCCGTCGGCCGCGGCGCGGGCGAGGTCGCCCCGCTCATGGTCCTCGGAGCCGCCGTCAAGCTGGCCCCACAGCCCCTCGTCGACTCCGCGTTCCCGTTCTTCCACCTCGACCGCAAGTTCACGCACCTCGGGTTCCACATCTACGACGTCTCCATGCAGTCCCCCAACGTCGAGGCCGCCAAGCCCATGACCTACGCCAGCACCATGGTCCTCCTCTTCCTCGTCCTCGGCCTCAATCTCGTCGCCATCATCGTCCGAAACCGGCTCCGAAAGCGTTTCCAGGGTTCCGCGCTGTGATCATGGCTACGGAAACCACCGCGATTGCAATCCACAACCTCGATGCCTGGTACGGGGATCAGCACGCCCTCAAAGACATCAGTCTCGCCATTCCCGCGCGCCAGGTCACCGCGTTCATCGGCCCTTCCGGATGCGGCAAGTCCACTCTCCTGCGCTGCCTGAACCGCATGAACGACGTCATCCAGAGCTTCCGCATGCAGGGCCGCATCCTCATCGACGGCGAAGACATCTCGGACCCGCGCGTCTCTATCGAGGCCTTGCGGAAAAAAGTCGGTATGGTCTTCCAGAAGTCGAACCCGTTTCCCATGTCGATCCGCGAAAACGTCACCTTCGGGCCTCGCATGGCGGGACTTCGCGACAAGGACGCCCTCGAGCGCATCCTGGAGCGCGCGCTCCGGCAGGCGGACATGTGGACCGAAGCGAAAGACCGGCTCGACCGATCCGCCATCGACATGTCCGGCGGACAGCAGCAGCGCCTCTGCATCGCCCGCACGCTCGCCAACGACCCTGAAATCATCCTGATGGACGAGCCCGCCAGCGCCCTCGACCCGATCTCGACGGCCAAGATCGAAGAGACGATCCGCGAGCTTCGCCAGCAGTACACGATCGTCATCGTCACGCACAACATGCAGCAGGCCGCGCGCTGCAGCGACCGAACCGCGTTCTTCCTCCTGGGCGACATCGTCGAGGAGGGGCCGACGGAGGAGATCTTCCAGCGGCCGAAGCGCCGCGAGACGGAGGACTACGTCTCGGGCAAGTTCGGGTAGTCAGTGGGTAGGGGGTAGGAGGTAGGGGGCAGGAACGAGACCCGGAAGCGGTTGTTCCTACCCACGACCTCCAACCCACTGCCAACTCCAGGTTTGTGGCCAATCGCAATCGAAGGACCCAACGCCTTTCCTGAGAGGAGACGCACGACGATGTCCAGACACTTCGCACAGGCAATTGAAGCCTTGAATGATGCCCTGTCGCGCCAGGAGGACCTGGTGATGCGCTGCGTCGAGGACGGCGTGCACGCGCTGGTCACGGGCGACGCCGAGCGGGCGCGCCGCGCGTCGCAGATGGACCGGGACGTCGACCGGGCGGAAGTACGGATCGAGGAAGAGTGCCTGAAGATGATTGCGCTCTACGCGCCGGTGGCTCGCGACCTGCGGTACCTGACCACGGTTCTCAAGGTGAACAACGACCTCGAGCGGATTGCGGACCACGGGAACAATGTGGCCCGCCTGACGCTGTCGCTTCTCGAGGACCGCGCCTTCGCGCTTCCGCCCCAGGCCGGCGAGATGGCGGCCCGCGTGACGGAGGCGATTTCGCGCGGGATCCGCGCGCTCCGGCGGCAGGACGTCGAGGAGGCCCGCTCCGTCCTGGCGGCCGATCTCGTCATCGACAAGCTCGACGCCGAAATCACGGAGGAGGCGCGCCGCACGATGTGCCAGGGACCGACCCATGTGGATGCGGCTCTCAAGCTCTATCGAATCGGCCGCGAACTCGAGCGGATCGCCGACCTGGCCACGAACATCGCAGAGGACACCATCTACCTGGTCACAGGCGAGATCGTGCGACATACCCGCGGGCTCGCCAAGCGGGCGGGAGCGTAACAACGCGTTTACGCGGTACCGGCAACCTCTCGCCGGGAGCGCCCGCAGAGGGACTCGATCCTTGCGGCGGCGGCCGTCAGGCTGTCGGCCACCGGAAGGATTGCGCCCAGGCCCAGCACGTCGATCACCTGCTGTACACAGGGGGCCGGCCGGACAAGCGCCAGCGCCCCGCCCTGCTCCTGCGCCATGACGAGAGCTCCGACAAAGACTCCTGCGCCGGCGCTCGTCATCAGCACCAGCCGCTCGAGGTCGAACGCCAGTCGCACCGGACCGAGTTCGAGCACGTCGAGAACCACTTTCTCCAGGGCTGCGGAAGTCCGGCCGTCGAGATCGCCATCCAACGAAATGCACGCAAGCCCGCCGTCGAAAATCGCCGTCCGGATCGTGAGTCCCATCATGGCTCGCCTCCGAAAGTGTTCGCCGGAGCCCCCCCCTCTCCCCCGAATTATCGGAAACACTCGTTTGAGCCGCGTAAAGCCCCCGTGAAGTCCCGGACAAACCCGCGGCACCGGCCTGCATTCTTTACCGCTTCTTAAAGAAGCGTTTGTGGACCCTGAACTTCCTCCTCCTACCCTTCCGCGCCATGACACCAACGGGGTTCCCTTTCTCAGGAGGCAAGATGAAGCGTCTGTCCAGAACGCTGGGGCTCTTCGCGATCCTCGCCGGCTTCGCCGGTGCAGAGACGATGGAAGAGCGGGTGAAAGCGCTCGAGGAGAAGTTGAAGCTTAAGGAAGAAGATGAGGGGGAGGCGCCTGCGCCCGGGTCGCCCGCGGCGGAGGCAGCATCGAAAGCGATCGACGTGTTTTTCAATGAAGGTTTCAAGTTCAAGTCCAAGGACGGGAACTTCTCGGGCCATATCGGCGGCCGGGTCATCTGGCACGCCCGCCTTTTCAGCAACATGAACGAGCGCCAGAAGGTCGATACGTTTGCGTTCCGGCAGGTCAAGCTGGAGATGAGCGGCAAGCTCTGGAAGGACTTCGCTTTCAAGGTTCAGCTGAACACGACGGGCTCCAGCGTCGCCCTTGACGACGGCATCGTGGGTTTCGAGCGCTTTTACTTCGCCAAGCTTCACATCGGCCAGTTCAAGGCGCCCATGTCCCTCGAAGAGCTGACGACGACCCGCTTCATCGACCTTCCGGAGCGCAGCGTTCTAAACCGGCTGGTGCCGGCGCGCGAGGTCGGCCTGATGCTCTTCGGTGAGCCCTTCGAGAAAATCGTTGGCTACCAGATCATGCTGGCGAACGGAAACGGCCGCAACGGCCCGGATGAGAACAGCGACAAGGACATCATCGCGCGCGCCTACCTCCGGCCGTTCGCGACGATGGAGAGTGACTTCATCAAGAATCTCCACATCGCCGTCTCCGGCAGCGCCGGCCGGCGCGACGTCGCGGCGGGTGTCCTTCCTTACACCTTCAGCGACCCGATGACGGCGACGACGTTCGCGAACCGTGGCAGTGCAGGGGCCTCGTTCAAGTTCGACGAGAACCGTTACCGGCTGCAGGCCGAGCTGGCGTGGCTCTTCGGCCCGGCGTCGTTCAAGGCCGAGTGGCTCCGCACGAGCGACCGTTTCACGGACCTGAACGCCGGAGATCACAATCGCACCAACATTCACAGCTACTACGTCAGCGCTTCGGTCCTCCTCACCGGCGAAATGAAGACCTGGGATCGCATCCGTCCCAACAAGCCGTTGTTCGGCGGAGGCGTCGGAGCGATCGAAATCGCGGCCCGGTTCAGCAAGCTCTGGTTCGACCGGGACATCTTCGACGACGGGGTTCTCAACAGGGACACGTCGGCGAAGGAGGTTTACGAGTACGCCATCGGAGTGAACTGGTACCCGAATATGCACACGCGGGTCTCGGTTGCGTACGTTCACGAGCAGTACCGGAGCGAAGCGCACACCGAGTCGCTGGTGCTCGCTGGAACGCGTGAGGACGGCGTTGACATGTTCATCTTCAGGGCTCAGATCGACTTCTAGGCCGGGGAGGCACACCATAACCGTGCCTGAACCGGCTTTGCCTGAGTCAGCCCGAGGGGCGAGTCTCAGTGTCTTACGGTCGAAGCCGAGGGAGTGACACATGGTTCGCTCCCTCGGCCGCACGCGCGAGATGACTGGGGCGTCCTCCGGAATCTTCCCCTCCGGAGCCTTCCCCCTCCGGATCATTCGGGGGGCGCCCTCTTCGACTCCGGGGGGGCCCGGCGAATCGGCCGGGCCCCCCTTTCGTTTCCCCGGGATTCTCGATAAGATTTCAACGTGCCCGTCGAGCGCATCACACGCCAGTGTTCCATCGACGTCGGCGCCGGCTTCCAGCGCCGCGTCGAAAACGGGGACCTTTGCCTCTCGGCAGGCCACCGCACCGTCTGGATCGCGCTCTACGCTTCCAAGTTCCGCGAGCCGGACCGCACGGTGAACGAAATCTACGCGCCGGGGCGGAAGCCCGAAGAAGAGTGGGAAGTCCGGAGCGACGGTCGCTACGCCCGCGGTTACCTGACACGCGAGGTCGAGGACGGCCACGCGCAGTGGACCCTGACCACCCTCACCGCTTCCCGCCACCGCCTCGCCCTCGTTTCCTTCACGTACGACGCCGAAGGACAGCTCGACTGGGCCGTGCGCGCGTGGGACTCCCTGCAGCTCGACAGGGCGTGAGCATGGAGGGCGAGGCGCTGGCCGTGGAGTTGCTCGACGCCGAGCGCGCTCTGCATGACGACGACCTCCGTTACTGGGGGACGCGCGCGCGCGGGAAAGTGCTGGAGCTCGGTTGCGGAACGGGCCGCCTGGCGGCGCTTCTCAGACGGCAGGCCGTCTGGTACGTCGGTCTCGAGCCATCCGCAGCCATGCTGGACCGGGCGCGCCGCAATGCTCCCGGCGTGCCGCTCATGAGGGGGGACCTGCGCAGGTTCGCGGCGCGCGGAATCGGCGCGGTCTTTTCGCTCTACGGCTCGTTCCAGGCCCTGCTGTCCGCGGATGACCGGGCGCGCTGCCTCTCCTGCGCGCGCGAGTCTCTCGACACCGACGGATGCGTGGTCCTCGACCTGGAGAACCATTCCCCCCGCGCAGCGGCCGCCGCGCCACGAAAGCTCGCGGGGGAGATCACTTCGAGCGGGAAGCGCTGGTCGCGCTTCGAGACCATCCGTCGCGAGGGGGGAACCGTGGAAGTGAAGTCGGAGTGGTACCAGGCGGGAAAGCCGGTTGCAGAGGCGACGCGGCGGCTTGCTGCCCTGGGGAGGCGCTCGCTGGAACAGGAACTCCGCGCCGCGGGCTTCGAGCTCTTTGCGATCTTCGGTGACTGGCGGGAGGGGCGATTTGAGGAACGCGGGGAGCGGATGGTGATCGAGGCCGCGAAGGTGTGAAGGTGAGTTTTCCGGTCGCACCCGCGGGGAAGCGCGGCACAATAAGCGGATGGCCCGCATCCTGATCGTGGACGATGAAGACGCGATCCGAAAGACGGTCGCGCAGACGCTCTTGAGCGAGAAGCACGAGTCCGCCGGCGCTTCGAACGGAAAGGAAGCCCTGGAGAAGCTGGAGGGCGATACGTTCGATCTCGCGCTGATCGACCTGAAAATGCCGGGGATGGACGGGAAAGAGCTGCTCAACGCTCTCAAGGACCGTGGAATCGATATCCCGGTCGTCATGATGAGCGGCCACGGGACGATCGACGACGCGCTCGACGCCACGCGGCGGGGCGCACTCGACTTCATCCAGAAGCCGTTCGACCGCGACCGGCTGCTCCTCGCGGTGCGCAACGCGGCGGTGCACGGACGCCTCGCAACGGAAAACCGGGTGCTGCGGACGCGCGTCGCTTCGCGAACGCGGATGCTCGGCGAGAGCGAAGGAATGAAAGAAGTGCGCGCGATGATTGCGAAAGTCGCTGCGACGGAAGCACGGGTGCTCATCCTCGGCGAGAACGGGTCGGGAAAGGAGCTGGTCGCGCGACTGATTCACGAACAGTCCGCGCGCGCGGACGGGCCGTTCGTGGACGTGAACTGCGCGGCGCTGCCTGAAACGCTCATCGAGAGCGAGCTGTTCGGGTACGAACCCGGCGCATTCACCGGCGCCAACAAGTCGATGCCCGGGAAATTCGAGCAGGCAAAAGGCGGGACGCTCTTCCTCGACGAAATCGGCGACATGCCTCTCCAGGCGCAGGCGAAGGTTCTGCGCGTCCTGGAAGAGCGGCAGGTGCGGCGTCTCGGCGGACAGAAGACGCTGGCGATCGACACGCGCGTCGTCGCCGCCACGAACCGCGACCTGCCCGGGATGATCGCGAAGGGCGAGTTTCGCGAGGATCTGTACTACCGTTTGAACGTCTTTCCCGTTCGGGTGCCGCCCTTGCGCGACCGCAGGGCCGACGTGGCGGTGCTGGGCCGGGGATTCCTCGCGGACTTCTGCGCGGCGAGCGGGCTGCCGGCGAGGAGGCTCGACGGAAGCGCCGAAGCGCGGCTGGCGGGGCACGCGTGGCCGGGGAACGTGAGGGAATTGAAGAACGTGGTGGAACGGATGGCCATCCTGGCGGACAAGGACGTGATCAGCGAGACGGACGTCGCCAGGGCGATGGGGGGCACCAGGCAGATGGCCGCGGCGGCCGCGGCCGCGGTTGCCGACACGGACCCGATGACACCGTTCCTCAGCTGCCGCACCTACGAGGAGTTCAAGGAGATGAGCGAGCGGCTCTTCCTCGAATCCCGCCTCCGGGCCAATGACGGGAACGTTTCGAAAACGGCGGAAGCGCTGGATATGCCGCGGAGCAATTTCTACAAGAAAATCGAGAAGTACGGGATGAAGTGAGGGGCCGGATGTCCCTGGAGAAGGCCGTTTGTCCCCGGAAGAGGACGAGGTCACAATTCCAGAGAATCGCAACTTATTGAGCAGCAAGGTGTTATAGAATCCAGCCAAGGCACCTGTTTTGCGTTCTGTTCCCATGGGCAGAACGCGCCACACGCGAACCTGCCAGAGTTGAGGCCATCCATGAAGTCCCTGATCACCCTTCTCCTGATTGCCTTCGCGCTCCCCGTCGCCGCCGATGCTCCGGACAAAGCGGCGATCGCCGTCTTCGAGTCCGTGGCCTCAGCCTGGTCTTCCGGCAACGCAAAGGCAATCGGGGCGCATCTCGACAAGGACACCAAGGTCTCGCTCAACCTCGACGACAGCGGCTCGTATTCGCGCGACCAGGCGATCGCCAAGCTGGACGAGTACCTCGATTCCAATCCGACCGTCTCTCTCGAGCTCCTTGAGAAGGACGGATACGAAGGCGGAAACAATCCGTCCGCGACCTACGAATACGAATACAAGGACGCCGACGGCAAGAAGCGGAAGGCGCAGCTCCTGGTTTCGCTCCGCAAAAAGGGGGATCGCTGGATCGTCGCCGGGATTTCCCGGATGTAGCGGCCGGTTCCTACTTCTTCTTCAGCTCGAACTCCACTTCCATCTCCACCGACATCTCCATCTCCCCGCTCGATTTGATCTTCGGCCCGTCGTCGTCCCCTCCCAGCCCCATCATCGCCGCGTAGGGGTTCAAAGCCTTCGTTGCCGACGGCCCTTCGCTCGTCGTGTCCTTCACGCGCACCGCCTCACCGACGCTCAGGCCCAGTCTCTTTGCAATCGCCTCCGCGCGCTCCTTCGCCTTCTTCGCCGCTTCGTCCCACGCCTTCTCGACCTGTGCCTCGTAGTCGGAGAACCCGAAGAAAACCCCCTGGTTGCCGGAGCCGCCGCCCATGAACGGGTTGTAGCGGTTCCCGGGCGGCTTCATCTCGGCGCCCGCGTCCGTGGTCTTGTCGACCAGGGAACTGATGATCCCCGCGAGATCTTCGTCCGTCATTTTGTCGATGCCGGCGACGGTGATCTCGAGCTCGGTCGTCACCGTCATCTCTCCCGCGGCCTCCGGCTGCTGTCCGCCCAGCATCCGGATCTGGGCCATCTCGTCAGCCGCTCCACCAAACGTCATCCCCGAATCCTTCACCTTCGCGTCCAGCCCCTGCTTCCCCGCAAGCGCCTGCTTGATCGCCTCGCCGATCTCGGTGCGTTTCTTTCCCAGCTTCGCCACCGCGTCCGACGCCTTCTCCGCCTTCCCGCTGGCTCCCAGCACGAGAATCAGCTTGTCCGGACGCACGCGCACCGATCCTTTCCCTCGAACGGTGATCGTGTTGCGGTCCTCGGCGGCCGATGTTGAAGCGGCGACGGAGAGGAGTACGGCAATGGCAATGAAGTGACGCATGGTCTTTGAGCCTCGATTGGTCGGAGTCATTTGGGGTCGTCAGGGTCCTGCGGAGGATCGGGATCTTCCGGTTTGTCGTCGTCCTCGCCGGGCTTCTTTTCGCCGTCTTTGGGCGGCTCGTCGGAAAGCGCGACGATTTCGCGCGGCGAGATCGAGAGAAGCAGCTTGCCGGCGATCATCAGTGTGCCGGGGGCGCCCTCGGCAGGCCACGGAATCTCGCGGCTGGCGCCGAACTTCCGGTCGAAAACCAGCAGGCGGGAAGTGCTTTTCCCGCGGACGGGGACCAGGACTGATTCCTTCGTGACCAGGGCCCTTCCGCAATACTGGGACGGGATCTGCGAGAACGCGGCCTTGCCGTCGAACT
The DNA here is from genome assembly GCA_038060895.1 of Planctomycetota bacterium. Taxonomy (GTDB): domain Bacteria; phylum Planctomycetota; class MHYJ01; order WSZJ01; family WSZJ01; genus WSZJ01. The sequence continues at coordinate 44,412 of JBBTCT010000008.1, read as the reverse complement.
TCACGATCCCGCTTCCCCGGAGGTCGTAGATTTTCCCCTCCGCACCCACCAGCGTTGCGTTCTCCCCATCCACGGCGATCAGGTGGCGGCAGCCCTCGCGAGCCACGACCTTCATCGCGCGGAGTGGGTTCTCGATTGGCTCGTCTGGGTCGGCAGGCGCCTTGAACCCGCGCCCCGTGATGGCGTCCAGCCGGCAGCAATGCGTCCCGTCGGCGGGCAGGAACACGAGGTCGCGGCCGATCGCGAAGATCGGGCTCAGGTCCCAGGTGTCCTCTTCTGCCTGCTCCATCCACCCCCACGGGTTGTAGTTCGTGGGCTTCGGGTATTTCGTCGCCCACACGATGCTCCCCGTATGGCCGACGCAGGCCAGCGCTCCGTTGTTCGTGCAGACGTAGACATAGCTCCCGCTCGCCGCGACGACCGGCGCGAACACGGGCATCGGCATCCCGCCTCCGAACCGGTTCCCCTGCTGCTGGTACCCGGCGATGAACGTCTTCCATTCCAGCATCCCCGTCCGCCGGTCGAACGCGAACAGCCAGACCTCCCCGCGCTTGGCATCGTCACGCGGGACGCCACCGACGTAGACGTGATCGCGCCACGGAAGCGGCGGACCGGAGAGGTCGAAGTCGGGAACGGAGCCGGCGTCGGGGTTGGACCAGATGGCGCGGCTGTTGTCCACGCGCACCGCCTTCAGGTGGCACCACTTCCCCGTCGTCGTGAGGTTCGCGTAGAGCACCCCGTCCGAGATCACCGCGTACCAGCGATGCACCCAGAAATCCGGGGTGACGTGCTGGAAGAAATCGGCGGAAAGCTTGAAGGGCTGTCCGACCACGGCGTCGCCGCGCGGGCCGCCCAGCTGCCACTGGAATTCCCCGGTCGCGCTGTCGAGGGCGATCAGGCTGCGGCCGAGGTTGACGAAGAGTTTTCCGTCCGCGGTCGATGGGTAGGTCTGCAGGGCGCCGCTGCTGCCTCCGCGGCGGATCCAGACGCCGGGCCGCGGCCGCTCCTCGACGGGCTGTCCGAGCTCGAGCCGCCACTTCACGCTTCGCGGCTCCAGCGCGGAATCGGGAATCGGCGCAAACGTCAGGTCGGGAAGAATGACGGCCGTGCGCGGCGCCGGCGGCGGCGCGGCCATCGCGTTGTTCAGCGCCACCGCGATCGTGGTCTCGACCCCCTTCAGCTTCACCTTGAGCGTCCCGTGTTTCTCAACGAGCGCCTTCGCCTTGTCCGGGAAGCCCAGCCGCACGTAGATCAGACCCAGGCGCGCAAGCGTCGCCGGCGTCGCTTTTTTCGCCGGATGCCGCTCGGCGACCTGTTCCCAGCACCGCATCGCGAGCTCGATCGCTCCGGCGTCGGCGTGCATCGCACCCAGCCGTTCCATCGCGACGCCGCCCGAGTCCGTGCAGAAGAACTGCTCCGCGGCCGCGCGCAGCCCCTCCACCGTCCCGAGCGCCATCTTCTGCGATGCCTGCGTTTCGTAACGGTCGCGGTACGCGGCGATCGCCGCGGGAGGCAACGCCGCGATCCGGCGCGAGCAGGCGACCGTCGCAGGAAGCCAGAGGCCGTCCGCCGCCGGCAGAACCGCGCCCGGGAAGTCTCCCAGCACCTTCTGCCACGCGTCGAGCGCGCCTTCCCAATCGCCTTTCTTGAGCGCCGCGTCCCCCTTTTCCACCAGCGCCGTGACATCGCTCTCTTCGTCGAAGAAAACGGACTCGGAAGCGGCCTCAGCCGCGGCGAGCGCCGGGGCGATGAGCACGAGGCAAAGCGTGGGAATGGTTCGTGTCATGCGGGGAGGACGGAAGCGTCCAGCCACGAGAGATACGGACGGGAGCCGTCGGTGAGAGGCCATGCGATGATTTCCGGCACCTGGTAGGGATGGAGGGAGCGGACGCGGGCTTCGAGCTTCTGGAAGAGCACGGAGCGGGTCTTCGCGATGAGGAGGACTTCGCGCGACTCTTCCAGTTTCCCTTCCCAGCGATAAATGCTCTGCATTTCGGGCAACACGTTGACACATGCGGCCAGGCGCTCCTCCACGAGCGCCCGCGCGATGCGGTCCGCGCAGGCCGCGTCGGGTGCGGTCATGAGGATCACCGAATGCTCGGACATTCTCCCTCGCCGAAAAAAAACCGCCCGGACCTCGCGGCGCCGGGCGGTTCCTGGGATTTCCCGGAACAACCTACAACGCCAGCACTCCGGCCTCGTCGAACGTGACCACCAGCCCGTCGTCCTTCAAGTGGGCGCTTCCGCCGACCGAGGGCGTCAGGCCCTTCGCGGCCAGCAGCTCCGCTTCGAGGCTGTCGATCGTCATGCTCATGTAGAAGAGCTTCTTCTCGAGGAAGGCGCGCTCGTCCTGCAGTTTTTTCAGGTCCGCGTTGATCGCGGTCATCGCGTCGATGATGATTTTCTTTTCCTCGGGCTTCAGGTGCTTGAGGCGGCCGCTTTCGACCTCCCGGATCAGGTCGTCCGCGCGCTGGCCGATGCGCGCCATCATCTGGTGCACCTCGGCGTACTGCGAGCCCTGCTCGTCGACCTTCTCCTCGAGCTTCTTCTTGAATTCCTGCAGCTCGCCTAGCTCCTTCTCGGCGGCGGACTTCTTCGCCTCCGTCTGCGCCAGCGACTGCCGCGCCTGCGAGAGCTCACGCTCGACGCTGGACTTGTTCCCCGACGTTGCGGACAGCTCGGCTTCGAGCAGCTTTCCCTTTGATTGCGTCGTCGAGAGCTCCTGCCGGAGCTGCGCGAGCTCGCGCTCCGCCATCTGGAACTTCACGACCAGGTCGGCCAGCTGGCGCTTCATTTCTGCCTTCTCAGCCCTCTCCTTCTCGATCCCGGCCACCGCCGCGTTGGCGATCTGCGCGAGGCGCTCCATCTTCTCCTCGGGCGTCCGCGGCTCGGGGCCCATGGCGAGACCCATCTCGCGCGCCTTCTGGCCGAGGCCGGCGTCGATCTTGCTATAGGCCGCGTCCACCGCGCGCGCCACGCCCTGCCCGGTCTCCATCGCGGCCGACCTCTCCTGCTCCATCGCCGCGTACTTCTGCTTCATCTGCTCGAGGGCTTCCTCGGTCTTGCGCTGCTGCACGCCGCCGTCAATGCGCGCCTTCTCCGACGCCTGCAGCTTCTGCACCAGCTGGGCAATCTGCCCGGAAATTCCGGCGAGCCCCATCTTCGCCGCGTCGCCGCCGCCGCCCGCCAGCAGCCTCGCAACCTCGTCGATCTCCGCCTGCATCTTCTGGGCCTGGCTCTCGATTTCGCCTTTGCCCTTCTGCGTGTCCTGGTACCGCTTCAACAGGTCGTCGAATTCCTTCTTCGCCAGCGCCTGCAACTTCTCCTTCTCACCCGCCAGCTTCGACCCCGCCATCGAGTCGACCGCCATGTCCACCGCCTCCTTGATCAACTCCATGATCTTGGCGGCGTTGATGACCTTGAAAGAGCTCTGCCCCTTCGCCTTCAGCTCTTCCAGCGTCGCGACGCGCGTACCCTTCTCGATCGCGCGCGCAATATTTTCGTATTGGCTGTTGTCGGCCATGGAACCTCCTGAAGTGGGAGGGCCAGCCTATCACAGGATTCGCCGTGTTTGGAGCGTTCTTTGCCGTTTCCATTGCCCTCGCCCCGCCCTTGCCCTCGCGCTGAAAAGGACGGAACTCCCACTGGGACAAGCACTTCGCACAAGCGCGGAAAGACAACTCCAAATCCCAACCCCAACTCAAACCCCAAGATGACATCCTCCAGGAGCCGGTCCTCTTTGGAAGTTGGGGTTGGAGTTGGGATTTGGAGTTGTCGTTGCATTTGCCCTACCCCTTCGCTCCGATGACACCCCGCCCCCCACCAGTTACCCTTCCCCGTCGCACCATGCCCACACCCAGGAAAACACTTCTAGTCCACGGCGGTTGCGGCCGGCGTCCGGCAGTTCTCCCCGAGGGCCGCGACGAAGCGCTCGCGCGCGCCGTTTCCGAGGGCCTGCGCGGCAAGAACGCCATCGACATGGTCGAGCGCGCGGCGCGCTTCCTCGAGGACAGCCCGTTCTTCAACGCGGGCACCGGCAGCGTGCTGACGCTTGAGGGCCAGGTCGAAATGGACGCGGCCGTGATGACCAGCGAGCTGGAGGCCGGCGCGGTCGGCGGCATCACGGGCGTCCGCCACCCCATCTCCGTCGCTCGCGCCGTCATGGAAGAGACCGACCACCACCTCCTCGTCGGCGAAGGCGCGACGAAATTCGCGCGCCACGCCGGCTTCCCCGTATACGACCCCCGGACGACCGCGCGGCGCAAGCGCTGGAAGGAGCTGATCGCGAGGCTTCGTGACGGCGGTGAAGCCTCGGAGGATCGCTACTGGAAGCGGACGCGGTCATGGCTCGAGCGCTACCTCTCACGTGATGAGCGAGGCCACCGTTCGACGGTTGGCGCCGTCGCGTGCGACGCAAAGGGCCGCCTGGCGGTCGCGACGTCCACGGGCGGGATCTGGCTCAAGCTGCCCGGGCGAGTAGGCGACTCGCCGGTCCTGGGAGGCGGCACCTACGCCTGCGAATACGGCGCTGTTTCGGCAACCGGATTCGGCGAAGGAATCCTCCGCCTGGGCCTCGCAAAATTCGCCTGCGACCTGATGAAGTCCCTCCCCTGCCAGAAAGCCCTCGACCGCGCGACCGCGTTCGCGCGCCGGGAGGGTGTCGAAGCCGGCCTGATCGGCGTCGACAAGAGAGGCCGTCCCGGGTCTTCAAGAAACGCCGAATGGATGCCCACCAACCAGTCATGACCCTGCTCCCTCCCAACTCCGCACTCCTTCCTACTCAATACTCAAGACTCAAAACTCAAACCAGATGAGCTCCACCAAGTCGATCATCGTCCACGGCGGCGCCGGCCGCGGCCCCACAGGCCCAACCGGCGAGCGCCAGTCCGTGCTCGACCGCGCGGCGCAGGCCGGGATGCGCGGCCGAAGCGCCGTCGACATGGTCGAACTCGCCGTCAACGTCCTCGAAGACCACCCGATCTTCGACGCCGCCACCGGCGCCGTCCTCACCATGGAAGGCGACTGCGAACTCGACGCCTGCCTCATGACCGACGATGGCCGCATCGGCGCCGTCGCCGGCCTCCGCCGCACCCAGTACCCCATCGCCATCGCCCGCGCCGTCATGGAAAAGACCGACCACCACCTCCTCGTCGGCAAAGGCGCCACGCGCTTCGCCCGCATCATGGGCCACCCCGACTACGACCCCCGCACCCCCGAGCGCGTCACCGTCTGGAACCAGCTCAAGGAAGAACTTCGCCGCGGAAAGACCGGCCCCGATTTCCGCTTCTGGAAGAGGATCTCGAAGTGGCAGAAGGCCTACGGCCTGTTCGACACGGTCGGCGCGTGCGCGATGGATGCAAAGGGCCGGTTCGCGGTTGCGACCAGTACCGGCGGCATCTGGATGAAGCTCCCCGGGCGCGTGGGCGACTCGCCGATTCCGGGAGCCGGGACGTGCGCCAACCGGTACGGTGCGATCTCAATGACCGGCCACGGCGAGGGCGTGATGCGCCTGTGCCTCGGCCGGCACGCGGTCGATCTCATGAAGCGGCTGCCTTGCCAGGCTGCGCTCGATGCGACCGCGAAGTACGCGCTTAAGCACGGCGTCGAATGCGGGATCATCGGCGTGGATGCGAAGGGGCGGCTGGGCGGGGCGCATAGCGCGAAATGGATGCAGCTGGGAACGGCCGGGGTGTTCTAGAAGGCGGTCCGATTCACGACGCAAACCTCAGACGCGTAAGATTTCGCGCTTCAAGTCATCCATGTCGACCTGGAAAACGTCGACCAAGCGCCGTGCCAGTACCACGAGAAAACCAGGCCGATCCCTCCCCACCGCTGAATGCCGCCTTCGCGCCTGCCGTACCCCGCTCGGCGAGACACTTCTTACGACAAAATTTACCGCGAAGCCCTCCTTCTTCGCAGTGGGGGTTCTGCCGTCCCGAGTGGCAGGGGCACCGAGGGGTGGGGGCAATTTGTCCCCCCCCTTTTCATCATCGGTACCCGGGCCGAGCGCACAGCCCGCAGTGGATGCGGGTGGGGAAGGCACATCGCAGCAAGTTATAATCACTGTGTATGAAATCGCGGAAGCCTGACGGGATGTACAGCCACCCCTGCGAGTACTGCGACGGCGGCCGCGTCGACTGCGTAGTCCTGCCGCGCGAACTGATCCGGGTTGGCAAGATCGGGTTCGTTGCGCTCGAGCAGGCCCCGATCGGGGTTTGCAACCGCTGCAAAGCGAAGTACTACCACGCTTCGGTGCTCCGGCAGGCCGCGTTGCTCATGCGCCGTCGGAGCGGTCCCGTCGTGAAGGTTCCGGTCGGGAAATTCGTCGAAGCTGGCTAGGTAAGGCAGTCACCGCTCCCGGTTCAGGCAATTGGCGGACGTTCATCATCCCGGATGCGATGCGTAGGGCCACAGAACCGATTCTCATGGAACCCGTCCTCGATCAGATGAGGCTCCCGCGGTTCGTAGTGGTCGATCCCCGAGTTAGATACGCACCGTGAGCACGGGACGTCAGTAGAACTCCAGCCGGCTGGCTTGGAGACCTTCAGGAACTGGCACCCTTCTTCAACCGGGATATCCCAATCGAATCCCAAGGTCTTCCACCACCAGCAATACCGTCGAGGGCAGGCGGTCAAAACAGCCAACTTGCTTGCGCGCGCCAAATCCTCCGCCGACGGCTTGACCGGTTGGAAGATGCGCAACTCTTACTTCCCCTTCACCTTCAGAACCACCTGCCTCTTCTCCGCATCGTCGATCGCCTTACACAGATCACCAAACGCCGCCCACCGTGACGGATCGATGTCCATCTGGTTGAACTCGGCGCGGCGCTCGACACTGAGTGTTCTTCCGTCCAACCGGTACGTGAGGTTGTACGTCCCGAACTCGGTCGCGAGCGCGACGCTGTCGGGGACCTTGATCTCGGCGTACTCGGGAAGCTCGATGACCATCGTTCCGCAGGTTGTGACCTGCTGGGCCCAGTAGGCGCGCATCGGGAGCTTGCGGTCGCTTTCGCGGACGAGCTGCTGCGAGAGGTTGAGCGGAGGGGAGCAGCCGCGGAACGTGATCCTGTCGGAGTCGGCCTTGCGCTGCGCGAAGCCCTTGCAGGTTCCTTCGAACGAGATGGCGAGCTCGGACTGGTCGAGGTCGAACGCGTTCACCTCGGTCTTCGTGACGGTGACGCCCTTGAAGAACATGTTCGCGCGCTGCTGGACGATCGTGCGGAGCTGCGCGGGGTCGACGACCTGCTCCAGCTGGTTGCGGACCATGCCGGCGATCCCCTGCGAGAAGACGAGCGCGCCGCCGACGTCGGCCATCGCTTCTTGGTCGATCTTCGCGTGGAGGCGGACGGAGATCACCTTTTCCTCCAGCGGCACCGAAGGCATGTTGCGGAAGTACACGTTGCGGCCCTCGACGACCATCGCGTCGCCGCCGTAAACGTTGTTCGGCAGGGCGCCCCAGCTGTTCCAGCGGGACGGCCAGAGCCAGATGTCGCGCTTGTCGAGGTGGACGAGGAATACCGGCGTGCCGTAGGGGGGCTGGCCGAGCTCGGGGTCGTACTCCTTCCACATCGGCTTCGGACCGCGCGCGAACGCGACCCCGAACGGAATGTCGCAGGCGCGGAGAAGGGCCATGAAGAGGTCGTCCGCCTGGCCTTCCTTCTCCGCGAGCGTGTGGCTCGGGATCCGGTTCTGGCCGGCCTTGATCTCGCTCACGACGTACTTGAAGATCGCCCGCACCTTCGCTTCCTTGTCCGCGCACCCCTTCGTCAGCTCCGCGGCCTTCGCCACGACGTCGAGCGTCACGGGCAGCCCCATCGCCTGCGAGCGGAAATTCTCAATGACCGGCTCCATCGTCGATTTGCCCGACAGGAAGCGCACCGTCGGGAGCCACTCGTCTTCAGGCGCCATGCTCAGTTCTTCCTCGATCTCCGCGAGGTCGCGGAAATCCCACTCGTGCGTCGTCGTTTCCGGCGTCTCCGTGACCTTCGCTTCTTCCATGCGCGGCGCAACGAGCCGGACGGGCGCGCCCTTGGGCATCACGACGACATAGCGGCTGCGGAGGACGGGCTCATTGAAGTGCCGGAACGGCGCGGGCGTTTCGACGGCGAAGGCCGGCTGGTCGACGCCGATCGGGCCGCGCGCGGTCGATGTGCGGAACTCGAGCACGGCGCCGCGCTCGAGCTCGGGCATGCGGATCCCGCCGCGGTCCTGCGCGCTGTCGGCCTCGAGGATGCGGCCGTCGGGGGTGAAGACGCGGAGCTCGCGGATGCGAAAGTGTTCCCAATCCCCGCGGCCCAGCGGAAGCTGGCCGTACTGCTCGCCGCCTTCCTTCGACAGGATCATGATGACGCGGTGCTCGTCCTCTTCGATCCACTTGAAGTCGGCGCCGATGACGCGGACGAGGCGCTGTTCGAAAAGCGTCGCGGTGTGGAGCGTCTTCCCGAACTTGTCCGGGGACGGAGCTTCCTTCACGAGCTTTACGACATCCATGTCCCACGGCTTCGTCCAGTCGTCGCCCTCGCCGGCGAGGAACGCCATGTAGCGGCGCGAGGCCTCGTCGTAGGCGTTGAGTCGCGCGGGGGATTTCATGACCTCGGCCAGAAGGGCACGCGCCTTTTCGAGAAGATTGTGGTCTATGTAGAACTTGAGAAGACGCTGGAGCGTTCCGCCGTTGCGGGGATTCATGGCAACGGCTTCCTTGAGAAGCGCTTCGGCCTCCTCGACCTTCCCCTGGCGTTCGCGGAGCGCGGCGATGAGCTGGACGACGTTGTCGTTGCGCGGGTAGCACTTGCGGTAGGCCTCGAGCGCCGCCATCTGTTCGTCAGTCCTGCCGGCCTGCCCGAGCAGCTCGATCTCTTCCCAGTAGGCCACGAACCCGTTGGCCTTCTTGATCGCGGCGATGACCTCGAACGCCGCGTCGTAGTTCAGCTCGGCGGCGTGTTCGCGCGCGACGGCGGCGGTGTTGCCGTAGTCGCCAGCGCCGCACTCGGCGGCCTTCTTGAGGGCCTTGATCTGCTCCGCGCGCCAGCCGCGGTTTGCCTGGATCTGCGCGAGCGCGGACCAGCCCTCGGGACAGTCCGGGTTGGCGGAAAGGACCTGCTGGAGGAGATCGACCGCCTTCTCGGTTTCTTTCTCGGCCTTTTCGCGCGCGAGCGAGAGGAGCGAGGGGACGAAGCGCGGGTCGAGCGCGACGGCGCGCTCCTGGTGCGTGCGCGCGATGTTCGCGCGGCGGGACGGAGGCAGGAATTCGTATTCGGCCACGAAAGCGCCGCGGAAGAACTGCACGTACGCCGAGAGCGCGGCCTTGTCGAACGCGCGCTGGCAGACGTCCTCGGCTTCCTGCGAGAGCCCCGCGACCTGGTACAGCTGCGTCACGAGCACCGCTTCCCGAAGGGTGCACGCCGCGAGGTCCTTCGCCTTGGGGACGAGCGTCGCGTAGCAGTCTCCGGCGACCTGCCCGCCGCGCGCCTCGCGGCCGTTCGGCTTCACGGCCGGGTCCTTCTCGACGATCGCGCTCTCGACGTCCGTCATCGCGCGGCCGTCGGCATGATGAAGCGTCAGCTCGTGCGCGTACTGGAATCCAGGCGCGACGTACTTCACGAGCAGAACGTTTGCGCCCTTTGACAGCGTCACGCCGAACCATTTCTCGTTCGATCCCTCGTGCCTCACGAGGTCGTTCACGCCAACCAGCACGCCGTTCAGCCACACCTTCGAGCTCATCGACGTCACCACACGGATCCACGCTTCGCGCTCTTCCGGGCACGTCAGCGCCGCGTGCATGAAGAAGCACGTCCCGCGGCTTGTGAACGTCCGCACCGCCGTAACGCCGTCCGTGTCGCCGACACCATGCTCCACCGCCGCCCACGCCGCCTTCCCCATCCCGACCGTGTACTCCGCAACCGGTTTGAATTCGCTCTCCGGCGGAAGCGCGTCGTCCCAGCAAGCCGCCCCGCCCGGGCCGAAGAACCCGATCGACTGCCACTTCGCGACGTGGCCCTGAGCCTTCCACTCCTCGAATGCGAGGTCCGTGCGCACCTGCGTCTCGTAAAGACCCTCCAGCCACTGGTGAAGCGCGAACTGCGTGAAGACGTTCTTCGTTTTCCCGAGCAGTTCCTTCGCGAACTCGATCCGCTTCGGGACTGCCCACTGGTTGAAGAGGCTCTGCTGGACGCGGCCGACGCGGAAGAGGGCTTCGACGCGGGCGGAGTCGGGTTCTGCAAGAGCGATGTTCTTCACGGCCTCGGCGCCGACGTCATTCTGCATCCGTGCGAGCGACGCCGTGTGCACGCCTTCCCACGCGTCGCCGGACTTCGGGTCCAGCTCCGTTGCGCGCTTGAACTCCACGAGCGCCCGGTCGGCGTCGTTCTGGTAGAGGAGGATCGCCCAGCCGAGCTTCACCTGGTCCGCGCAGGTGCGCTTGGCTTCGGGAATGCTCGTCAGCTTCGCGGTCGCCGCTTCGGCAGATTCCTTGTCGAGCCAGAAGACGGAATCATCGGCAGAGATCGAGAGGGCCGTCAGGAGCAGCAGGGCGAAAACACGAAGCCTGTTCATGGAATCTCCACGTTGGTGTCCCGGGCGAACCTTCGACCTTCGACCTCTGACCTTCAACCTACTTCTCCGGCTCGATCACGATCTCATCCTCCTGCGCCCGGTCGACCTCGCCGGCAAAATCTCTCCACGCCTTGTAGTCCCCCTTCGGGATCCGCGGCGCCTTCAGCGTCATCCCGCTCTCGACCTCGATCCGGTTCCCCTCCGCCTTCGCCTTCAGGTGGAACGCGCCGAGGGGCGTGTCGCGGTCGACGGCCGCGGGCAGGCTGCGCGCCTTCCAGCCGGCGGGCAACTCGAAGATCACCTTCTCGCTGCGCGTCCGCGGGAACTCGAGCAGGAGGTCGTGCTGGCGCTCCGAAAGCTGCCCGTAGTTCTCGAGCATCTTCGAGGGGAACAGGGACGGCCGGATCACCACGCCGCGCCCTTCCTTGCGCGCAAAGTGCGGCACGCTGTACTCCGCCGTGTACTCGACCGGCAGGTTGTAGTTCGACAGGTCGTTGAACGAGAGCTTGTCGACCTTCACGGAGTCGAACACGCGGTTGTACCAGTTCTCCCACTCCTTCTCGCGCTTCGCCCCCTCCTGGAAGCGGCTCCGCATCTGGCCGGCGTCCATCCCGGTCACGGTCCCCTTCTCGACCACCGTCGCGCTCCCGTCCTCCTTGATCGTCACCGTGATCACGCGCTGGCGGGCGTTCATCTCCGGCGGAAGCCACTCGCTGATCTGCGCGGCAGCCTTGTCGTCCTGCCGCACGATGAAGACGAGCGCCCCCTGGTCCATCGACGGCAGATCCTTCACCGAGTAGTACCGCGCCGTCCCGTCCACGAACATCCCCTTCCCGTTCCCCGCGTCCGGCACCCACGCGATGCAGTGGTCGAACACCTTCATCGACGGCAGCCCCGTCGCGATCGCACCGCCCTGGTTCGTGCGGATGAGGACCATGTTCGCTTCCTCCCCCGCCTCGCGCATCATCGTCACGAAGAGCGTCGCCGTGTCCTTGCAGTCGCCGTAGTGCCGCTCAAACGTCTCGCTCGCCTTGAACGGCAGGTACGCGTGGTTCTCGAGCCCGAGCGCCTCGTACCGCGTCCGGCTCACCATCAGCTGGTACAGCGCCTCGATCTTCTCCATCTTCGTCTTCGCGCCGGCAACCGCCTTCTTCACCTCCGTCTTCATCTCTTCCGACGCTTCAAACCGGTCCTTCACCAGCCCGCTGAACCACTCGCCGACGTCCTGCCAGGTCTTGAAGGTCGAGAAGTGCAGGTACGGCACCGTCTCGTAGAACGCGGGCATCGCCGGCTCGTCCTGGATGTAGCCGATATTCGCGATTTCCCACGTCGTGATCAGCGTCTTGTCGACCTGCCTGATCTCCGGCTTCGAGTTGAACCGCACCGCTTCGTGATAGATCGGTTTCGTCTCCGGGTGCACCAGCGTGATCTTCGCGTTCGCCACCGGCTGGAATTCCGGCTGAAGAGGCAGGAGCAGCCCGAAGTACCCCTTGTAGCGGGGCTCGCCGCTCTCCTCCATCTGGAACTCGAGCACGATGACGTCGCCGGCGTTCGGGTTGGCGAAGCGGCAGCCCCACTGTCCTTCGCGGCGCTCGCCCTCGACCTCGGTCCCGTCCGGGCGGATGAGCCGCGCCGTCCTGAATTCCGCGCGCCCGCCGCTGAACGTGTCGAAGTGCCCGCCGATGGCGGAGGCGAAGCGGAACTCGTTGGCGGCCTTGTCGTCGTGCAGCTTGACGACCTGTTGCGTGAAGTAATTGCAGGTCCCGTTCTCGTTCACGAAGACGGCGTCGTGCTTGAAGACGTAGGTCGCCGACTCGTCGCCCTGCTTCTTCGCCGCCTTCGCCGCATCGATGTAGGGCTTCAGCTCGACTTCGTACCCGCGCCAGAACTCCTTCTCCTTCGGCTTGAGCGAGCGCAGCCGCTTCGTCACGTCGGGCTGGTTCGGCCGGACGGCGAGCGCGTCGCCGAGCCACTTCACCGCCTCCTCGTTCTTCTCCGCCGAGATCGCGCAGTTCGCGGCCGCGATCATGACGCTGATGTTCTCGGGCGAAATCGCGAGCGCCGCCTGGTAGCGCGCCGTCGCCTTGTCCCACTGCCCCTGGGATTCGTAAATCACGGCGGCGAGCATGTGCGCGTTCACGTCGAAGGGCTGCATCGCGAGGCGGGCGTCGCAGAGCGCGATGGCCTTCTCAAACTGCCCCGTCCGCCGGTAGACGCCGATGAGCTGCCCGCGCACCGCGAAGTCCAGCCCCCAGCCCGCAAGCCGCTCCTCGAGGAACTTCGTCTGCTCCACCGGCGCTTCGTTCGACATCCGCGCCAGGTCCGCCTTCGCGATCCCGTGGTTCGGGAAGTCCTTGATGATCCCCTGGTAGATTTTCTTCGCCTCGTTCACCCACACGCCGCCCCTCCGCGCGTAGAGCTGCGCGAGGTCCATCCGCGCCATGACGATCCCCTTGCGCGACGCGAGGGCCTCCTTGAAGCGCGCCTCGGCCTTCTCGTCGATCTGCCCCGCGTGGAGCTCGCCGTCCTTGCAGAGGATGAGGGGGGAGCCGGGCGAAAGATCGAGGGCCTTGTGGAGCGCCGGGAGCTGGCGGTTCTTGGCATCTTCCGCCATGCCCAGCCAGAGCCAGAAGACGGGTTCGCCGTCCGCGATCTTGACGGCTTCGCGCAGCACGTCCCGCACGCCGCGGTCGTTTTCGTCGAGCTCGTGCCGGTGCATTTTCAGGAACGCCAGCCGCGCCCGCGATGCCGCGTCGTCGCTCTTCGCCTTCACGTTCTCGAGCAGAACGCCCTCGGATCCAGTCTCGACCTTCGCCGCCTCGACGCCCGACGGCTCAGAGATCTTCAGCCCCTTCGCCTTCGCAAGATCCCCTTCGCTTTCCCACCCGGCCAGCTTCCGCCCGTCCGGCTCCGTCAGGCGAAGGCCGAATTCCCACGACAGGTCCTCGAGGTTCTTCGTGTCCTCGCCGCCGCCCTTCTGGCAGACCTTCACGAGAATCACGTTCCAGCCCTTCTCCAGCACTGCCCCCGCTGCATCCTGGTCGAATCCCGCCTGCCGGTAGCTGTCGGAGGCCATCGCGGGCTTCCCGTTCACCCAGATCTTCGTCGCTCCATCGCTCCCCAGCCGAAGAGCCACGGGCTTCGTCGCGTCGCTCTTCACGTACGCCACCGCGTAGGCGCAGACATCGCTCGCAAGCCGGAACAGCTGCGCCAGGTCCACTTCTCCGAAACTCGCGCGCGCCCCCGAGCGGAACCAGCGGTTCTTCCCGTGCTTCCCTTCGTACTCCTTGTCGAGGCCGAAGTCCTTCTCGGGCCCGTACGCGTTCTTGAACCCGGTCTCCGACTCGTTGTCAAACGGGCCGCAGAGGAACCAGTCGCGCACGTATCCCAGCTCGACCGCTTCCTTCTCCGCGTCCGCGATCTTTCCTTTCCCGCGCGACACCAGCATCCGGTAGTTCCGCGCGTGCGCTTCCGCCAGCGGGTGCAGCCCCTTGGGCAGCAGCCGGTCCGTCGCCCGGACGATTTCCTCGGTCACGTCGTCGTCCGCGAAGTCCGCGGCTTCCATGTAGCGCGACCAGTAGTAGTCGCACATCGGCGAAGCGGCGTTCGTGGCCATGAGCGCCTCGTAGGACTTCATTTCGGCGTCGAAGTCTCCGGCTAGCATCTGCCGGAGAGCGGCTTCTTCGTCACCGAGGGAGACGGTCTTCACCTTTTCCGCGGGCGGTTCAGCCGGTTTGTCCGCGGGTTTGTCCGCGGGCTTGTCGGTAGCCGCGGTCGTCCCGCCGCCGCCGGAATCCGCGGGCTTCTTATCCGATTCGGACGCACATCCCGCGATGAGGGCGGCGAGAGACAGGGCGAGACAGGCGAGCGGGAATGGACGCATGGAGGGCTCCGGATGGGAGAGGAAGCCGTGCTGCGGACGGTCCGGCACTATAACGCGCTGTGCATGTCCTATGAAACGTGGAATCTCGCTCGAAAGTCGGGTCCGATTTGCCCGGCCTCACCCTTGGTTGATGCTCACTCCACACTCCGTCCTACTCACCACTCAAAACTCCCCACTCCTTACTTCAGGGGGCTGACGCCACCCTCAAGTCCGGCGAGCTTTCGCGCAATGTTGCTCATCGGCTCGCTCTTCTCCCAGTACGGGTCGAAGATGTACCACTGCTCGGCGTTCTCACGGATCTTCGACTCGAGCACCTTCACCAGCGCCTGCATCGTCGCCTCGATCCTCTCCATCTTCGTCCCGCCCTCCGGCACGCGCACGGGCTCCCCGACGTCCGCGTAGTAGCGGCCCCCTGGCCCGAGGGTGACGAACGACGGCAGGATCGGCGCGCCGGTGGTGAGGGAGAGAAGAGCCGGTCCTCTCGGGAACCGGACGCGCCTGCCGAAGAAATCGAGTTCGACCGGGTCCGCTTCCACGAAATTGCGATCGGTCAGCATGCAGACGACGCGGTTCGCCTCGAGCGCACGCATGAGGTCGAGCGGCGACATCTGTCCCGGCGCGATCGTGACCACGTCGATCCCGAACGAACGCCGGACGGAGTCGCGCCACTGGTTGAGCGCGTCGTTCGTCGGATCCGGCACGCTCACGACAGTCACCGGCATGCCCTGCAGCCGGATCGCAATGCCTCCCAGCTCCCAGCAGCCGAGGTGTGCCGTCGCGATGATCACGCCCTTGCCCGCCTTCAGGGCCTCGCCCACCCTTTCGATCCCGCGCATCGGGTGGAACATCTTCGGGATCCACTCCTTCGTCATGCGCGGGATCCGGAAGTAGTCCATCATGAACATTCCGTAGTTCATGAGCAGGCGGTCGGCCGCCGCCGCGAGATCCGTTCCCGGCGGCATCACGGGCTCGAGGTTCTTCTCCAGGATCTTGCGCACCTTCCCGAAAGACCCGAACGTGATCGTCCAGCGCGTCCGCACCGGCGAAAACGCGCGCGCGAGCCAGCGCGGCATCCAGCCCACGAGGGTGGTGAGGCGCCTGAAGCGCCGGATCTGCCGCTCGACGTCAGCGCTTGAGCTCACCGCGCGCCTCCATCGCCTCGAGTTGCAGGCGCCGCTCTTCCCACTGGTCCAGCCCTCCGCGCCCTTTCCATTTTCTAAGGTGCGCGAGAAGCGCCTTCTCGTCGCCGCGCCCCTCGATCAGGATCGCCTGGTTGTGTCCGAGTTCCTCTCCCCGGTAGCCCGAGTCCTCCGCGAGCGAATAGAACGCTTCCGCAACTTCTTCCCGCCCGGCGTCCTGCTCGGCGGCGCCCAGGGCGAAGTAGAGCCCTTTGTCCCGGGCAAGCGGCGCGCGCCGGGCGGCGCCGATGAGTTCAAGAGCGCGGATCCGTTCGCCCCTCTCTGATGCGCGCGCCGCGGCGCGGGCGCAGTAATCGGCGCTCCAGACGGGGCGGGCGTCGGCGACGGCGAGGGCGGCCAGGCCGGCGAGCACGAGGGCGGACCTGATCCAGGAAGGGCGGACGGAGAGCCGGCCGCGGTCCTGGCCCGAGAGGGCTGGAACGACCGCCGCGGAGACTGCCCAGCCGCCGATCATGCCGCCGATATGTCCGGCGTTCGAGATGCGGGCGACACTGAAGCCGAATGCGATGGTGATGAGGAGCCAGACCAGGAACTGGCTGCCGATGGGGTCGCGAAGAACGGCCCGAAACGACCCGAGGCGCACGCGTTCGAAGCGGACGAAGGTGGCCATGATTCCGCAGATGGCGCCCGAGGCGCCGAGGCTTGCCGGCTCAATCGCGAGGCTGGCGAGCGAACCTGCGATGCCGCCGCCGAAGTAAATGGCGGAGAACCGGGCGGAGCCGATCGTGCGCTCCAGGGCCGGGCAGAGCTGCAGGAGCGCGTACATGTTCAGGAGAACGTGGAGCACGTCGGCATGAAGAAACATCGCGGTGACCGGGCGCCAGAACTCTCCCTCGGAGAAGCCGGCCTGCATGTTCATTCCCCAGTGCTTGATCGCGTCGCCGCGTTCGCCCGGGTAAACGAAGTCGGTCGCCACGAAGAGAATCGCGCACGCGCCGAGCAGGCCGATCGAGACCGGAAACGCCTCGAGCGGCGAGCGACCCTGCCAGCGCTCACGACTCATTGCGGACTCGCCGAAAGGACGAGCTCTCCCTCCGCCGCGAGAACGCCGCGCGAGAGAACGCGGACCGACACCTTGCACAGGGCGCCGAAGACGCCGGCGACGGTGATTTCGAACACGACGTCCGCAGGAGGGATCACGGGGGCCTTGAAGCGGAACTTCGACACGTCGGCGAGGAACCCGCCGCCGCCTTTTCCGCGCGCCGCGAGCAGCACGATCGCCGCCGTCTGGGCGGCGCCCTCGATCATCGCGACGCCGGGGACCACCGGGTTTCCAGGAAAATGCCCCGCCAGCCAGGGATCCCCCGCCGCGAACCGCCGCATCCCGCGTCCCTTCACGCCGGGCTCATCGACCTCCACGGCGTCCACGGTCAGAATCGGAGGCCGGTGCGGAATCCAGGAAGAAGGGTCGTCGATGCGCATGGGCCGGCATTCTACCGCCTGCCTACTTCGCGAGGCGCTTCTCGGAAATGAAGGCCGCCAGCGCGTTCACGCTCCCGAACGCCTTCTTTCCCATCTCGGCGTCGGCGATGCGGATGCCGTACTGGCGCTCGATCCCGACGACGAGTTCCAGCGCGTCGATCGAATCGAGGCCGAGCCCTTCGCCGAAGAGCGAAGCGGCGGAGTCGATCGACGCGGGGTCGATCTCCATTTTGAGGCGGGTGACGATCAGGACCTTGAGGTCCGCGACGAGGTCTTCAGCCATGGGGCGGGAAGTGGACCAAAGGGGGAGCAGGGCGTCAATGAAGGCTGTCTCCCGGCCGAATTCGCGGCCCCCTCGGGGCGCTTCATTCCGCGGGCCCGCCATCCATATTCGATATTTCATATTATATATTTCATATGAAGCCGTTCTTGCCTTCGCCCCCCCGCCCCCTCGTATCCTTCCCTTACCGCATGCGCCGCATCCTCACCATCGGCGTCTTCTTCCTCGCCACCGCAGGGCTCTGCTTCACCGCCTTCTTCGTGCTCGAGGGCTTCCGGCAAAAGGGCGACATCTCGCTCCGCACACGCGAAAAACCCGGGATGAAATTCGCCGTCAACGAGACGCTCACTCACGGCTACGAGAACGAAGCGCGCCGCTGGTCCGCAAGCCACCTCGACGAGATCATGAACGTCGCCGCCGGCAAGCCGACGGGCATACGCCGCACTTACGTTTCCTTCGAAATGGACGCCTCCGGGCCGCCTCGCCCCACCGCCCTCTCCTCGGTCGTTCTCCTCGACTCCCACGGCGCCCGCCTCGAACCCAACGGCCAGCCCTTCACCACCGCGCCCACCTCCTGGCCCGACCCTTTCTACGGCGCTCTTCCCGACCGCCCCGTTCACCACTTTTCGGAATGGGAAGCGACCTACCCGGAAGCCGTAGCGATCGCTTCGTTTCTCGCGCGCGCCCCCGCCACTGCCGCGCGGCTGATGTCGAAACTCGAGCCTGACGTGAACCGCGACGGGCTCGAGTGCTGGCGGATCCGGAGCGGGCTCGAAGCGACCCTGGAAGACGGCCGGTCCCTCCGGATGTGGGGAGACCTGTTTTTCGACAAGAAGGCCGGGGTCCTGCTCGATATGGAGTGGGTCGGGAATTTTGATTCCGAGAAGGGAGAAGAGCAGGTGGCCTTCATCCGGCAGCGTCGCCCGCGAAAGTAATCGCGCCCTCACGCCCGCTGCCCCCGCCCGTATCTCTTTCTCACATTGATTGCCACCCGGCTGTCCCTTACATTCCCCCCCCCATCCACACGACCTTTCACTCTTCTCAGGAGGCACCATGCGTCTTTCGGTCATCACCGCCCTCTGCGCGGCCCTCGCGCTTCCCGCCCTCGCCGATCCCGTTGAGATCAAGCTCGGGCTGAAGCAGGGCGACAAGATCACGCGGACGACGGAGTTCGGCGGCAAGGGAAAGCTCTCGATCAAGATGGGCGAGCAGGAGCAGGAGCTCGACTGCAAGATGAGCGAGACGAGCATCGAAGCGGAGGAATTCCTGGAAGTGAAGGACGGCTCGCCGACGAAGGTGAAGCGGCTCTACATCAAGAAGTACAGCTCGTTCCAGATTCCGGATGTCGGGCACGACGAATCCAAGGACAGCGTCCTGCTCGGCAAGCTGCTGACCGTGACCCTCAAGGATGGCAAGCGCGAAGCCACGTTTGAAGGCGCGGGCGAGGACGCCGCCGAAGAGCTCAAGAAGGAGAAGATGGGGATCGAGATCGACGCGGCGATGGTCCCGGGCAAGCCGGTCAACGTCGGGGACTCGTGGGATGCGGACCCGGAGAAGGCGAAGCTGGCGTTCGGCGGCGACGAGGGCGAGGAGATCACGGATGCCTCGGTCGCCTGCAAGCTGGAGTCGCTCGAGGAAAAGTTCGGCCAGAAGTGCGCGAAGATTCACGTGAAGGTCACGACCAAGGGAACGCGCACCGAAAACGGCCAGACCATGAAGATCACGCTGTCGGTGGAAGGCCCCGTCTGGTTCGGGCTGACGGCCGGTCGTTCGCTCGGGATGGAGCTCGAGGGAAAGCTGAAGTCGAGCGGCGAGATGCCGAACGGGCAGAAGATGAAGCTGACGATCAACCTGAAAATGGTGGGCGACAGCAAGATGGGCGAAGCCGACTTCAGCGCGAAGCCCCAGCCGGGCGGTAGCGAGGAAGAGGAGGAAGGCGAGGAGGAAGAGGAGGAGGAAGAAGAAGGCGGGATGAAGTAACCCGAGCAGGATTTCACGACGCGGAGGCGAACAACGCCTCCGCGTTTTTTTGCAGCCGCGCGATTACACTTCAGCCATGCCGCGCGCCGCGCTCGTCTCCGCTCTTCTCATCGCTGCTTCCCTCTCGCGCGCCGAAGAGCCCGCTTCCGTCGAAATCCGTCCCGGGATCAAACCAGGGGCGAAGATCACGCGCACAATGAACACCCGCGGCAAGGGGACGATCACGCGGGAATCGGGCGGCGCTTCCACGGACTTCGAATGCCGGATGTCGGGCTTCGAAGAACTGGCCGAGGAGATTCTCGAGGCGAAGGACGGGCGGGCGCTGAAAGCGAAGCGCCGCTACGAGCGCAAGGAGTCGGTCTTCGAGGTGCCCGCGGCCGGGAAGAAGGAAGAGAAGACGAGTTCGCTGGCGGGACGCGTGCTGACGCTCGAGCGCAAGGGAGGGAAGACGCAGGCGACGAGTCCCGAGAAAAACGTCGAACCGAAGGACCTGGCGTCGGAGACCCTGGACGACGAATGGGATGTCCCGCTGGCGCCTCCGGGACAGGTCGCGGCGGGCGACACCTGGAAGGCGGATGGAATCGCCGTAAAGGCGTGGGCCTCAGCCCGGGGACGGACGGTCGAGGAGGCGTCGCTCGACTGCAAGCTGGTGGAGGTCGCGCCAGTAAAGGGACGGAAGTGCGCGCGGATCGAGGTCGATTTCGCAGCGAAGGGGACCACGAAGCCGGGCGAGAAGCAGCCCGAGCAGAAGATCGCGTGGACGCTCAAGGGCGACGTCTGGTGGAGCCTGGAAGACGGGCGCGTCGTGGCCTTCGACCTTAAGGGAGACCTGACGCTCGAATGGGACATCGCAGCGGCCGCCGGGAAGCCTGCGGAGCACTGGAAGAGCGCGATGAAAATCGGGCTGGAGGGGTCAAGCGTGCCGGGCGAGGCGGGATTTGAGGAGGGGGAAGGCGAAGGGAAGAAGTAGCCCCCCTTCGCTATACTCTCTTTCCGCCCGCACCCAACCGGTCGCCACTTCTGAAACCCATCATGCGCCGCCCCCTCCTCGCCGCGATCTTTCTCACCTGCGCCTCCGTCGCCGCCGCGCAGAACGCGCTCTCCGAGGCCAAGCTCAAAGAATTGAAGGACGCGACCGTTTTTGTGAAGACGGTCACGGACAAGATTCAGTCCACGGGGACCGGATTTCTTTTCATGAAGGAAGGTGACGCCGGGTACATCGCGACGAACGCGCACGTGATCGCGGTGCCGGAGGGAGAAAAGCGGCGGGTCACGGTGGTTTTTCTGAGCGGGTCAAGGGATGAGTGGGTGGCGGACGCGGAGCCGATCGGCGAGGACCCGGAGAGGGACCTGGCGATCCTTCGCGTCTTCAAAGCCAAGCTGCCGAAACCACTCTCGGTCTCCGTGAAGGCCAAGGTGCGCGAGACGACGCCGGTGTTCATCCTCGGCTTCCCGTTCGGGGAACTGCTGGCGACCTCCGACAAGCACCCCGCGATCACCGTCGGGCGCGGCTCCGTGTCGAGCCTCCCCACCGGCGACGACGGCGAGGTCGCGTTCATCCAGATCGACGGCGACATCAACCCGGGCAACAGCGGCGGCCCGGTGGTCGACGCTTCCGGCGCCTTCGTCGGCGTGACGGTCGCGAAAGTCAGAGGGACGGGGATCGGCTTCGCGATCCCGCCGCGCGAGCTGGACCTCATGCTCCTCGGACGAATTTCGGCGGTGGGATTCAAGGAACTCTCCAACGCCGCCGGAACGTTGAAACTCGAAGTCACCGTGACCCTCATCGACCCGCTCGGGAAAACGCAGGGTGTGTCCGTCTCCTTCGTCCAGAAGGACCGCGCTTCCCGCGTCGAACCCCCGAAGAACGGGACGTATGCGCCGATCGGACCCGACCCCCGTCCGTTTTCCCTCACCGTCGCACAGGGATTCGCGCGGGGAGAAATCACTCTCTCGGGAGATCCGAAGAAGGACGTGGAGTTCCTGTACCAGCTGAAGCGCACCGGATCCACCGGGACGGGGACGTACTACCCGCCGGGCGAGTTTCTCGCGCGCTTCACGGGAAGCAAGCCCGCCGCGAAACCGCCGGACCCCGTGAAGCCCGGCGATGACTGGATCGGCGGAGACAAGCCCCCCACGCCGAAGGAGGGCGGCACGCAGCTGGACGTCGAGAAGCGCAATCTCGCCGGGGCACGCAAGTCGCTCGTGGACGCCGTCGCAACCGAGATCGTCCTCGAGGCGAAATCGACGCTCCCGTGCCTCTTCTGGTCGCCGGACGGCTCCAACATGTACGCCGTCGAGCAGTCCGGCGTCGTCCACCGCATCTCCTGGCCCGGGCTTGAGGACGTGAAGCGTCTCGCGACGCGGGAAACGTGCGCCTGGGCGGGACTGACGAAGGAAGGCGTGCTGGTCCTGCTTCCCTCCGTCAAGCAGGCGTGGCTGCTCGACCCGCAGACGCTGGAGCCAAAGCTGAAATTCAGCGTCGGGACCGCGCTCCGCTTTGCCAGCTCCCCCGCTTCCTCCTTCGCATTCTTCCAGAGGGAGCGCTCAGTGCTGGACGCGATCGACTTGAAGTCCGGCGCGATCGTGAAGTCGTACTCGGACCGGAAGGTCATCGCCGACCAGGGCGGCGCGATCCGTAAACACAAGGAAGGCGTCTCGCTCGCCGGGTTCGATTTCCCGACGCTGACTCCCGACGGCCTCTATCTCTTTTGCGTCGGCTTCGAATGCCTGCACCGCTTCAAGGTGGAAGGCGCCGACCTCACCTATGTCGAAATGGGCCCGCGCATCGGCCAGGGGCCGCAGCGGCTGGAGATCAGCTCGGACTCGAAGTACGTCTGCCTCCCGTCGTCCGGGGGGAACTATCCGGTATCCGACCACCCGCAGGGAGTTCGCAGCGCCACGTACATCTACCGTGTTTCGGACCTGCTGATGCCGATCCTCACCATTGAGGCGGGCGCGACGCCTCGCGCGGTTGCGTTCGACAAGAGCTCGGGGCGCATCTACGCGCAGAACTCCGAGACCCAGCTGATCGTGTTCGGGGGAAAGGGCGGCCGGGAAAAGGAATTCAGGCTGGCGGCCGGAGAAGTGAGGCAGTTCCTGGCGCACCCGGACGGCTCGAAAGTCGTGGTGCTGGCCGAGTCGAGAATCTTCGCGGTCGAGCTAGGAGGAGGAGAAGCGACCGTCGGCGGAAGCTCTTCCCCGTCCGCGCTGCGTCCCGAGCCGCTCCCGCCCTCGCCGGCGCCCGGGTCGGCGATGCCGTTCCCCGCCGAACTGCGGGAGTCCGCGCGCCTGCCGCTGCGCGCCGCGGTCTCCGACCTGTGGATATCCGCCGACGGGGCGACGATGTTTGCGCTGGACCTCTCGGACGGCCGCGTGCTCCGCCTGAAGGCCGCGGACCTTTCAGTCGAGGCCGAAACCGCGGTGCCGCCCGGCTGCGCGGCGATGGCGGTGAGCGCGAAGGGGGATCGCGTGTACGTGGCGTCGCGCGCGGCGGTGAGGGACGTGGAAGGAAAGGGAGCGCGGTGGAGGGGACGGCTGACAGTGATCGAGGCGGGAACCTTGAAGCTCGTGTCCGAAGTGGACTTTGAGGGCGACCCGCTCGACATCGCGGCTTCGAATTCCGGCCTCGTCGCCATCACCTGCTGGTCGGGAGATCTGCGCTGCCTCATGTTTGACGCGGCGCGCGGCGGCGCGCCCGCTGAAGCGAAAGGATTTCCTGGTGCCGGGTTCGTGCGGGTGCACCCCGACCAGGCGAGGTTCTACGTGGGCTCCCTCGGCGTCACGCCGGGCGACTACGGGTGCTGCTACCTGCTCACCGACGCCGCGCCGCAGATCGCCGGCGAGGCGTACCACATTTTCGATTCGCGTTATAACGGCGAGCAGCGGCTGGAGGGAGACGTCCTGCTGTCGCCGGACGGGAAGATGCTATTCGGCTCAACGGGCGCGGTGATGCGCCTCAGCGCGACGAAGGACCGGGATCTCGAGTGGCGCGCGCAGGCCGACCCCTGGATCGCCGCGGCCGCGGCCCCGGGGTGCGACACTGTCTTCTTCTCAACGGCGGCGGGCGAAATAAAAACATTCGCTCTCTCCTCCCTGACGGCCGGCAAGTCCCTCCAGCCCGGCGGCGTCTTCCCCCTCCTCGCCCTCGACCCCTTCCGCAAGGTCCTCTACGCCCTGCGCTGCGACCTCGCGGCTCTCCCTCCGCGCGACGGCGGCGCCCTCCGCCCCGCGCCTGTCGCCGGCGATCTCGTCGCCTGGCCGCTGGAGAAAAAATGAAGCGCTTCCTCACCTCCCTCGCGCTCTCGGCCCTCGCGGCCACCGCTTACGCCGACACCTGGACCGTCGCGATCGCCTTGACGGACGGGACGGAACTGCGCGGGACGATCCTGATCGAGCGGGTGCGGTACGAGGGAACGTTCGGGACGATCGGAGTGCACCTGCGGAACATCGAGTCGATTACCATCGCGGACGGCCGCCTCACTATCCGCGCCAGGGACGCTTCGGAGTTCACCGGCACGCCTGCGCAGAAGTCGTGGCCGCTCATGACCTCCGTCGGGCGCGTCGAAGTCCCGGTCGCAAAGGTCCGCTCCCTCACGATCACCGGCACGAAGGAGGGCGGGCTGATCAACGGCGACCTGCCGCCCGTCGTTCCCGGGACGGACGATCCGGCCACGACGAATGCCGCGACGCCGGCCGCCATGGCCGCACTCCGCCTCCCCGAGGACCTCGGGGCGAAGAACCTCGATCCCGGCTCCACTTACGCCGGCCCCGCCATCGTCTCCGCGGACGGCCAGACCCTCACGGTATTCGACGCCGGAAGCGCCCGAATCCTCGCGATTGCGACCGGATCCATGTCCATCCGCGCCTACGCTGAAATCACGTTCCCGGCACCAACCCCGGGCGCGTTGCCGGACGCCGCTTCCTGGTCCCTCGCACCCTCGGGAAAAATCGCCTTTGTCGCGCGCGGCCGGTCCGCGCACGTCGTGGACCTCGTCGGCCTGCGCGTCGCCCGGTCGTTCACGCTCGAGCAGGACGTCCTCGATGTCGCGGCCGTCTCCGACGACGCCTTCCTCGCCTCCTTCCCCGGCGGCGCCGCGCTCGTAACTGTCCCCACGCAGACGACGACCCTGTGGTGGAAAGACGTCCGCGGCCTGCTGCACGCCACCCCCGACCGCAGCCGTTTTTTCTCCGCTCAAGGCACGATCGCCACCGACGGCAGCATCTGGTCCTGGGCTCCCGTCTCTGGCGGCAAACGCAACCTCGAGCCCCTCGCCTTTTCCCCCGACGCCCGCTTCGCCCTCAACGCCGACGGCCGCCTCTTCCGCGTCGCCCGCGGCTCCGTCGCCGAACTCGCCGTCGCCGCCACCTTCCCCCGCCACTTCTCCGCCGCCTTCCTCCCCGCGGACCGCTCCATCGTCCTCTTCACGCGCGACCGGAAGGTCCTCTTCGTCCAGGAGTCCACCGGGAAGATCCTCCGCGAGTACGACGCCGGCTCCTGCGGCCACCTCGCCGCCGCCGACACGACCCGAGGCGTTGTGTACGGTCTGTTTTCGCCTAACGAAGCGCGGCCGACGGCGCGCTACGCGATTTCGTCGCGGCTGGCGGGACCGGGAAAGTGGTTCAGGTTCGTGGCGCCGAAGTAGAAACCTTACCGTCCTTCACCGCTTCGCAAGCCTTCCCGATTCGCTCGTCAGGCCACGGAGGCCTTCCAGTCGCTCCTGCAGCGGGTGGCGTTCCGTGAACCTCCACCGCCAGTTCCCGCGGGCAAGCCCGGGGATGTTCATCCGCGCGTCCGACCCGAGGATCAGGACGTCCTGAAGCGGCGCAATCGCCAGCGCGGCGCGGCTCGACCACGCCACCCGAATGAATTTCCACGCGACGTCATGACCGTCGAAGCCGAGATGCGTGCGGACGCGGTGGCGGTCCGCTTCCGGCAGCGCTTCCCACCAACCCGTCGTCGTGTCGTTGTCGTGCGTCCCGGTGTAGACCGCGGTGTTGGAATCGTAGTTTTCGGGGAGGAAGGGGTTCCGCGGGTCGCCGTCGAACGCGAACTGGAGGACTCGCATCCCGGGAAGCCCGACCTTCTCGCGCAGGTCGCGGACGGACTGCGTGATGATCCCGAGGTCCTCGGCGAGGAAGGGCAGCCCGCCCATCGATTGACGCACTGCGTCAAAGAACGCCGCTCCCGGGCCAGGGACCCACTTCCCCTCCTTCGCCGTCTTTGCGCCCGCCGGCACGTGCCACGCATCCTGGAAGCCGCGAAAGTGATCGATGCGCGTCAGGTCGAACAGCCGCGCCGCGTGTTTCGCGCGGCGGACCCACCAGGCGTAGCCGTCCCGGCGAAGCGCTTCCCAGTCGTACAGCGGATTTCCCCAGAGCTGCCCGTCCTTCGCGAAGTAGTCCGGCGGCACGCCGGCGACCACCGAGGGCTTTCGGTCCGCGTCGAGCAGGAACACGTCCGGTGACGACCACGCGTCGCACGAGTCCATCGCGACGAAAATCGGCAGGTCGCCGAGGATCCGCACGCCGCGCTGGGCCGCGTACCGGCGCAGCTCCGTCCACTGACGGTGCCACAGGAACTGCCGGAACGCCGCGTCCCCGATCGCCCGCCTCATGGAGTTGCGCGTCCGCTCCAGGGCCCCCGCGTCGCGTTTCCGGATTCCATCCGGCCACGCCATCCACGCCGTGCCGTTCGCCGCTCCTTTCAGCGCCGCATACAGGGCCCAGTCGTCCAGCCACGAGGATTCGTCGTTCCAGAAGCGCTCGAAGTCGTCCTGAAACCGGGGCGAGGCCGTCCTGAACTTCTCGTTCGCGCGCCGGAGCAGCCTCTCGCGCGCCGGCCGCACCGCGTCGTAGTCGGCCTGACTGTCGGAGAAAGTTGCGTCCTCGAGATCCGAAGCCTCGAGCAGCCCTTCCGCCACGAGATCCTCCGGCGAGATCAACAGCTCTTCGCCGGCGAAGGTCGAATAGGAAGCGTAGGGCGAGTCGCCCGCCCCGAATGGCCCCACGGGGAGCACCTGCCACCACGTCTGACCGGCCGAAGCGAGGGCGTCGATCCACGCGCGCGCCGCAGGGCCGAGGTCGCCCACGCCGAAACGTGACGGAAGCGAGGTGACGGCGAGGAGGATGCCGGAGGAGCGGGGAAGGGAAGAAGCCATGAGCGAAGTCTAGCAGCGAGTCGCAGAATGGCCTTCGTCCCCGCACCGCATCCGCGGCCGTTTCCGCGAAATTCGCCTTTATCCGCGTATTCATTTTTTCAAAAAGGAATTCGCGGATGAAAGCGAATGACGCGGAAACGGCCGCGGATACGACTAAGATTCCCCGACCCTTGAATCGGAGTTTGTGATGCGGCTCACCACGCTCCTTATCCTTTCCGCTCTCCTCGCCGGCTGCGGTAGGAACGATTCCTCTTCCGCATCCTCCCCAGGCGGCTCTTCCTCCTCCCAGCCCTGGAAATCCATCTCCGGCGGCCAGGAGTGCCGCTTCGCCGGCGTCGTCGCCGAGGTCCCTGGCGGCTGGACCGTTCAACAGCGCGGCGACGCGACGATGATCGACCCGCCCGGCGCGAACCCTTCGTCGATCGACGAGGTCTACGCCTTCCTCGGCGCGCCGGCGCTCAAGGACCTGAACACGCCCGCGCTCGAGGCGTACCTCGACAACTCGCTCATGCAGATGCTGCAGGTCCCCGTGCGCCGTTCCGGCGAAGCGAAGTCCGTGAAGATCGGGGCGCTCGACGGCCGCGCGTGGAGCTGGAGCGCGACGCTCCTAGACGGCCGCGCCGTCGACATCCGCTGCTGGGCGTTCACGGGTTCGTACGTGGGCTCGCTGGTCGCGGTCGCGACGCCCGAAGCGCTGAAGCGCCGCCAGCCCGACCTCGAAGCGATCCTCGGCTCTTTCCGGCGCCCCGCCGCGGCCGCCATCGACGCCGCCCGCCTGTGCACCACCTGGGTCCGCGCCTTCGGCTCCGGCACGGCAATGGTCGGCAACTCCAACGAACAGCGCATCACCTTCGATGCCGGCGGCCGCTACCACTACCACTCCGAGGGCACCTCCCACGGCGTCTTCCACAACGGCAGCAGTCAGACGGACATCTCCGGCTCCTGGAAGCTCAGCGGCGACCAGCTCACCTGCACCACGGACTCGGGCGAGTCGAAGACGTTCACGGTCGAAGCGCGGAATGAAGCCGGGACTGGCGCTGCCGTCATCGCCGTGGATGGGACGGAGTTCAGGCAGGCGGACGGGAGGGGGTGGTAGCCCCACCAATTTTCATTAAGGCGAATGCTGCCCGGAACCGGAGAATTTACCGGCCGCGAGTTGCTTGATCACGGCCCTCGCGCATAGTTCGTACTGGGAATACACGGGAGTGTCGTCCGCAATGTAGGCAATCTCGGTGACATGCCACTCCGTCCCGCATTCCCGATTCGCAATTTCAACACCCGCAATGACGGCAGCCTGGAGTTGAGCCTCGTCCAGACGCCCGTCTCCACCCTTTCTGACCGGCGGAAGTTTCAGGACTGTCACGCGTTCCGTAAGCAGCTTGCTCAGGCGAAGCCCGAGGAAGTTGTGCGTTGGCCCAGTGACCCTTGAGACACAATGGCGGCCCTCTACGATGCTGAAGTTCACCTGGGCACCTTCAGGGACGCCGCACTCGGCGCAGGCTTTTCGCAACGCAGTCGCGGGCGAATTGCGATCTCGAAACACCTCTTGCCCGCGCTGCCCGGTCCAGCAACACCAGAAGTGAGGCGGGGATGCACGCCGAAACCGACTTCATCGGCCGCTGCTTTGCCTTTGGCGCAAGTCTCATTACGCGATTCTAACCCTGAGACAGCTCGACGACACGCCCATCCGGGTCTCGGAGTAGCGCCCGCAGGCCGTCGGGCCCGCTATTCGGCTTGTTCTCGACCCGGCCGCTCGAATTCCGCGCGGCGCTGACACACACGACAACGTCCGGCACAGCGAAGCCCAGCCGCGTCGTCGCGTCCGCGACGATGCCCTCGGAAAGAGGGTGAATCTCCAGCCTCGCTTCGCCCGCCTCCGCTGCGTAGTACGGCGGCGCCTTCCCCTTTTGCTCTTCCTCGAAGTCGAACCCGAGGCATTCGTAGAAATCCCGGAGCTCCTCGAGCTTGTGTGTCTTGAGCATTAGCCGCGAAAGGATGGGCATAGTTACTCCCCGATGACTTTGACCAGCACGCGCTTCGCACGCTTCCCGTCAAACTCCCCGTAGAAGATCTGTTCCCACGGCCCGAAGTCCAGCTTTCCCTTCGTGATCGCGCACACGACTTCGCGCCCCATGATCTGCCGCTTGTGGTGCGCGTCAGCGTTGTCCTCGCCGGTGCGGTTGTGCGCGTAGCGCTCCGGCGACGGGTCGAAGGGCGCGAGCTGTTCGAGCCAGCGCTTGTAGTCGGCGTGGAGGCCCTTCTCGTCGTCGTTGATAAAGACACTCGCGGTGATATGCATCGCGTTGACGAGGCAGAGACCTTCCTTCACGCCCGACTTCGCGACGATCTGCTCGACCTGCGGCGTAATGTTGAGGAAGTCCATGCGGGCAGGGATGTTGAACGTGAGGTATTCGGTGGTGGACTTCATCGGCACCCTCCAGGCGTCGTTCGAAACCGTCTTACTTCTCTTCCTTCCGGTCGCCGTCCTTCACTGACGGCAGCGCAAACACGTCGTCGGCAAGTTCCCCGTCGCACGTCATCGCGCTGAACGCGTCCGTCACGCGGGAGGTCTCGACGCCTTTCTTCGTCTCCACCGTCTCGCGCTTGAGAAGCGCGAGCTTCTCCGCGTCGATCCACAGCTTCATCGCGAGGCGGACGGAGCCGCGCGAAGCGGAGTAGGTGACGACGCGCGCCGCGCGGTCGCCGACCTTCTCGTCGGGCGCGAACTTGAAGTCCGAGTAGGTCACGGGCGTTTTCGAAGCACTGCCGCCCATCGTCTTCGAGAGGTCCTTCAGTGGCGCGCGGATTGCCAGCTCGCGAACTTTCGCGGCCAGGTTCGATTCCGCAGCCTCGTCGTCGTAGCCGTCCGGGTCCGTCCGCCGGACGGTCTTACCGTCGCAGACCGCCAGCATCGAGAATGCGGTCTTCCCGTCGGGCCCCTTGCCGTCGACGGCGAGCCGGGCCCGATTTCCTTCCTTCAGGTCGATCGCGACCTCGAACGCCTGTTTCTCGTCGCCGGCGGCGACCTCCATCGTGAGTTTGATCGAGACCGTCTTCGCGGAAGCGACCCTGGCCTCCACCTTCTTGACGAGCGCCTCGGCGGCCGGGTCCGGCGGGGCGGGAGCTGCGTCCTCGGCGCAAGCGATCGACGTGACGAGGACGAACGCGAAAAGAGACTTCATGCAATCCTCCGTCGTTGAACGAAACCGCTCCTACTTCTTGTCCTCCGCCTTCGGCACGACCGACTCGAACGTCGAATCCGGGAGGTCCGCGTCGTACGCCATGGAGCCGAACGTCAGAGTCTCGCGCTCCTCCGCAGCTTGCTTCTTCTCGACGATTTCGCGCTTCAGGACTTCCAGCGACTTCTCGTCGATCCACACCCGGACGTCCTTGCGCCTCGAGTCGCGCGTTGACGCGAACGTCACAACCCGGACCGCGCGCTCGCCGATCTTCTCGTCGGGAAGAAACGCGAACTCGGAGTAAGCAGGGGTCGCCTGCGGTTCCTTGCCTTCAAAGTGCGCCGAGAGCTCGATCATCGGGATGCGAAGCGACATCTCCCTGCCTTTTGCAGCGAAATCCGCTGCGGCATCCGCCGTCGTGTCGCCCTGGGGGGTCTTCCTCCGCACGACTTTTCCGTCGCAGGCGGCGCCGGCGGTGCCCTTGTCCCTGCTCGCCAGCATTATCCGCGCGCGGTTGCCCTCCTTGAAGTCGAGTTCAATTTCAAATTTGTGCGCGAAGCGGCCCATCATGAACGTCAGAGAAGCGCGGATGCTCACGGTCTTCGCCTTCCCGATCTTCTCCTCGACTTTCTTGAGCAGCTCTTCGGCGGCCGGGTCGGACTTCACCGGCGCGGGGTCCTCGGCAAGAGCCACGGAGGCGAGGAAGAGGGCGATGGCGAGCGGGCGCATGGGCAACTCCCTGATTGTTTGAGCCGTGGACGCTATCGAATGGGGCGCAGCCGCGCCAGCGGGAACGGAAGCGAGTTATGCTTCGGGACATGCGGACCACGGCCCTCCTCCTGTTCGGCTCGCTGATTGCCTCCGCGCAGGCCCCGGCCCCGCTCAAGCTCACGGTTCCGAAGTCTCACCCGCGCATCGGGATCACCGCGGCCGACCTCGACAAAGTCCGCGCGAACATCGCAGGCGAGCCCTGGAAGGAACTCTGGCAGCACGTCGTGAGCCGGTCGGAAATGGTGCGGCGAAGCGAGCTGGACCCGAAACGCGCGTTCGGCGGCCAACCGGGGCAGTCGCAGCGGTTCACGATGACGGAGGGGCTGGAATGCGTGGCGCTTCATGCGCTCGTCGGGAAGGACGAAGCGGCGGCGAAAGCTCTTTCCGATTTCTTCGAGGCATGGGACCCCGCACCTCTGGAGAAGGACATCGCGGATAACGACTTCATGTCGAGCGGGGAGTTTTTCGAAGGCATGGCTGTCGTGCTCGACTGGACGTGGGACCTGCTCACGCCCCAGGCGCGGACGAAACTCCGCGCGACCGTCGAGCGCCGCGCAAAGCACAACTACGACGGATTCGTGGGCAAGAAGTCGTGGGAAGCGACGACCGACGCGAACAACCATTCGATGGCGTCGATGGGAGGAGTCGGCCTCGCGGCGGTCGCGCTCTGGCACGAAAACCCCGACGCGCCCGCGTGGGCCGGGATGGCCCACGCGAAAATGAAGTCGTACATCGCTTCCAGCTTCGACCCCGACGGCGCCTGTTACGAGGGAACGATGTACGGCCCCTTCGGCCTCTTCCGCATCCTCCCTTTCTCCGACTGCTGCGCACGCTTCGGCGCCGGCGACGCGATGGAAGGATTCCTCGGGAAAGTCCTCGCTCAGCTCACCAACGAACTCACGCCCGGCCGCGGCCGGATGCTCCCGATCAACGACACCGACGGTAACTACCACGGGTGGGGAGGCACCCTCTTCCTTTATGACGCAGCGCGTCACGAAAGCCCGCTCTCGCGCTGGATGTGGACGAACGTCATGGACCGCTTCGCCGGAAGCGGCGGCCACACGTGGGCGTTCGCGGTGCTGTGGGAAGACGGGCGGGCAGGCGGGACGCCGCCGGAGAAGAAGGTGGCGTGCACGAAGGGCCGCGGCACGCTGACGGTGCGCACCGGATGGGAGAAGGACGATTTTCTCGCGGCGTTCGAGTGCGGGAAGCGCATCCCCGGGACGCACGGGCAGTCGGACATCGGTCATTTCCTGATCTACGCGAAGGGCCGCTGCCTCGCGGCGGACACCGGGTATTCGAACGTCGACAAGGAAGGAACGCCTCACCAGTCGATCGGGCACAACCTCGTGCTGGTGGACGGCAAGGGCGAGGTGATCACGGGCGGCGGGAAGGTCACCGAAGGGAAGCTCGTGCAGTGGGAGGAGCGCAAAACGCTCGTCTGGGCGCAGGCCGACCTGACGGGAGCGTTCGCGGACCGGGGATACAACCCGATGGCCGTGGCCACGCGCTGCTTCCTTGTCCTGACCGGCCCGGACCCGTACGTCGTCGTCGCGGACGCATTCGTGAAGGACGCGAAGGACCACGAGTACACCTGGCTGCTGCACGGCAATGCCGACTCGCGGTTCGACTGCGCGAAGGACCGCGCCACGCACCAGTCCGGCGACGCTGCGCTCGACATCGTCCCGTGCCTGTTCGACAAGGAGGCGCCGGCGTTCACGACGGCGCGCTTCCCTTCCGGCAACTTCGGCGAGCACGACATGCTGCGCGCGACGGTGAGGGGGAGACGGTGGGTCGGCCTGACCGTGCTCTCGCCGCGTGCCGCGACCGACTCCGCCGCCGAAGTTAAGCGCGAGATCAAGGGCGGCAAGCTTGTCGTCACGGTGACTCGTGGCGACGCGAAGGACGAGTTCACGCTCACTGGGTCGCCGAGTGGTGGAGTCGCATTGCTTCGAGTCGTGCGATTCGATGCAGGTAAGGCAGCCGAGCCAATCGACTTAAGGTTGAAGTGACCCGGGACGGGAGGTCTGCGTGAGCCTGTTCAGATGGATCAGGGGCAATATGCTTCCCGGACAAATCGATCCCGGAGAGGTTCTCTTCAAGGGAGAGCACGCTGGAGGAAAAACTGAAAACGAAATCAAAGATTTGTGGATAGCGATCTTTGCTCAATACCCAGAAGTTCAAAGTGCGTTCCTCGCGCGAGTAGTCTACGGAGCTGAAATCACGGAACACATTTCGCTTTGCGTCGCTTGCCCGAAGAACCGGAAGCGTGTGTTAACAGCGCTGCAGGCTCCATTCCAGACCCTGTTTCGCGATGATCAGCACGTCGACATCCGGTTTCTCGACGACCGGGAGGAAGAGTCAGTCCGACGAGTCTGCCGTCCCTTCTTCGAAGCAAAGAGGTAGATTCACGCAGCAGTGAGGCAGCAACCATGCACAAGAAGCCGCGAGTTCAAATCTGGTTTGACAGAAAGGCCGACTTCCTCGAGGTCATCTTCGAGAAGAAGCATGGCTACTTCCGGGAGACCTCGCACGACCAGGTGATGGAAAAGGTGGATCGTCAGGGACATGTGATCGGCTTTCACATTCTGGGCGCGAGCCGGATTCGGAAGCCTCTCGAAATTCATCTGGCCTGACTTGGCACGCGCGACAGCCAGCACGCGAGACACCTTCCCCGTATTACCATGCTCACCCCTCGCCGGAGGTCTCATGCGCTTCGCAGCAGCCCTGTTCGTCCTCGCCCTTCTCGTGATCCCCGCTTTCGCCCAGATGCCCAGGCAAGAAGGCACGGATGCGTTCAACCTGGGCGTGCTCGGCGCCGAGGGGCTCCCGATCAAAAAGCCAGACGAAGAGCTCAAGCTGCCGCGAGGGGCCGTCGCGATCAAGGTGACGAAGGTGCTCGAGGGCGGGCCTGCCATTGAGGCGGGTCTCCAGGCGAACGACCTGATCGTCTCCGTCGGCGGGCAGTTCCTGACGACGAAGCACATGCTGGCGGTGTACCAGCTGGTGGCGGCGATGGAAGCGGTGTCGTCGACGAAGAAGGCGGAGACGACGCTGACGGTGATCCGGGAGGGGAAGGCGCAGATTCTGAAGTTGAAGCTGCCGGCGCTCGGGCCGCACGCGGCGAACTGCCCGACGGGGTGCGGACGGTGCGAGAAGCTGATCGAGGATTCGCTGAAGATCCTGACGGGGTTGCAGGACGCGGACGGGGCGTTCCCGATCGGGATTGGCGGGCAGAACGGGAAGGTGGCGGTATCGAGCCTGGCGGGGCTGGCGTTCATCGCGAACGGGAGCACGACGAAGGAAGGGCCGTTTGCGGACAACCTGGCGCGGGCGGCGAAGTGGGTCACCGAAAAGTGCGGGAAGGAAGACGACTTCGGCGGCGTGGAGCGGCCGCGGGGCGGCGCGAACTGGAACCAGACGAACTGGTCGCTCGCGTACGGGTGCCTGTTCCTGTGCGAGATCTACCGCCTGGAGCCGACGCCGGAGCTCGAGCAGCGGCTGACGGAGATCATGCAGACGATCGAGAAGAACCAGGAGGCGTCGGGCGGGTGGGCGCATGGCCCGGGCGGCCCGAACGCGCTGAAGTACCTGGAGTTGCAGATCGTGGGGAATTTCGAGCTCGCGGCGCTGGGGGCGCTTCGGAAGGTCGGTTTCAAGCCCTCGCAGGAAGTCATCGACAAGGGCGTGGCGTACATGATTTCGACGTCGGGCGGCGACGGCGGGATCGGCTACAGCGCGAATCCTGGGCAGCAGGGGAACGGCGACCCCGGGCGGACGGCGCTGGGCGCCTGGGCCTTCGGCCTCCTGGGAATGCAGGCGCACCCCTTCTACGCCAAGATGGGATCCTACTTCAAGCGCACGATGGAAGACCTGCCGAACGGGCATGTCTCGCCGATTCAGCACTACACGAGCGCCGCGTTTGCCTGCATGCACCTCGGTCCGGCGCACTGGAAGGAATTCATCGGGATCTTCCGCCTCGAGATTCTCGCCGCGCGCCGTCCCGATGGGACGTTCAGCGCGCGGCCGACGGAGGAATCGGTGGCGATGCACAACAATACGGACCGGGAACTCGGTCCGGGGTGGACGACGGCGAGCTACGCTTTGATCCTGCAGGTCCCTAAAGGGAAACTGAAGATCCTTACCGGAATGAAGTAACTCATTGTCCTGAAGCACTTTCCATACTGAGGGCACCCCCCGCCGGTGTTTTTTTTCTTCCCTTAAGCTCCTTAATTCGCGATGTTGGGGGAATGTTCACCCGCCCAAATGCCGTTATACAGGGCAGGAGATACTACGAATGAGAAACCTGCACCCCGTCCCAGACAGCATCGTCGCCAAGATCCAGACGTTCCTCCTCCAGCCCATTCCGCCCAACGGTTCCCAGTTCCGGCGGAAATGGGAGGACCAGTGCCGTTCGCTGCCTCCCGGAGCCGACGAGGTCCTTCTGGAAACCCTCCGGCGCGGCACCCCCGCCGAGCAGGATTCCGCACTCGTCGCCCTCCGCAGCCTCGGCTGGACCGTGATGGAACGAGGCGAGATCGGCGACAAGACCTACATGCTCCGCGCCCGCACCGAAAAGGAATGGCAGACGATCAGGCCGATGCTGCAGCTGGATTAAAGCCTGGCTCCGCACTGAGCGAGCGAAGCGAATCGAAGGGGCTCCGCGAAGGCCGAGCAGGGCGAGTCGAATCGAGAGTTATCCAGGGTAGAAGCGCTTCCAGCGTTTCCGCCCTTTTTTTTCACCATCGATTCCCGTTATGCTCTCGGCGCATGAGACGCCTATCCCTCGCCCTCGCAATCCTCTTTTTCCCGGCCCTCGCATTCGCCCAGGCCGCAAAGCCGGCGGAGGCGCTGACCGCCGCGGAGTCGAAGGAGGCGGAGGCGGCGATCAAGGCGTACTTCGAGGGGAAGACGGACGCGGACCGCGAAACAGCGGTGGAGCGGATGCGGGCGATCGACCACCCTTCGAAGACCGACATGGGAAAGCTCGCGTCGAAGGCGTTTCAGTGGACGAAGGCCGGCCCGCGGCTGGCTGAAAAGCCGAAGGTGACGTGCACGGACCCGGATCACGCCGGGGAATTCGAGATCCAGGTGGCCTCGGGCGCGAAGAAGGGGCAGCCGGCCGGGGTCTGCATCATCCTCCACGGCGGCGGCGCGGGGGTCGGCGACAGCGGACAGATCCGGTCGCTTCTGGGCGCGCCCGCTCCCGGCATGACGCACGTCTGGCCGACGGTGATCGAGAAGACGGACTCGGCGTGGAACACGGAACGCGAAGAGCAGTACGTCCTCGCCATCCTCGATGACCTCAAGCGCACGTACGCCGTCGATACGAACCGCGTCTACATCGCCGGCCATTCCATGGGCGGCTACGGCACCTGGTCGATCGGCCCGCGCCACGCGGACCTGTTCGCCGCGGGCGCGGCGATGGCCGGCGGCATTTTCGTCGGCGGCAAGGACGGCGACGGCAAGCTGATCATTGCCAGCGGCATCCTCCCGAACCTCAAGAACATGCCCTTCTGGTTCTTCAACTCGACCGACGACAAGCAGGTGCGCCCCGACAGTTCGATCCGCGCGGCCGAGGTGCTTGAGGGTCTGAAGAAGGACTACGGCGCGTTCGACTTCGTGTTCAAGAAGTACACCGACATCGGCCACGGTCTCCCCAAGGAAGGCTGCCAGGAGATCTGGAAGTACGTGTTCGCGAAGAAGCGCGATCCGTTGCCGAAGCGCGTCCTTTGGGAGCCGTCGCGCAGCTACAAGACTGACTTCTACTGGATCCGCAGCAGTGCCGGCGGCGGAAAGTTCGACGTCGAGCGCGAAGGGAACAAATTCACGGTGCGCGGGAACGCGGCGAATCTGTCGATCTTCGTGAACGACAAGATGGTGAAGTTCGACCAGCCGGTGGTCGTAGTGGATGGTGAGGGAAAGGAACTGTTCAACGGGACGGTGAAGCCGTCGCTCGCGGTGATGCTGGACACGATCGGCCGGAGGAAAGACCCGGAGATGTGGTTCACGGGCGTGGTCGACCTGAGATAGAGCGGCGCGGGATGACCCTGACCGAACAGTTACCATAAGCCCATGTTCAAGCGGCTCCTCTCGCTCCCCTTCGCCTTCCTCTCCACCCTCGCCCTCGCCCAGGACGAACCCGGCCCGAAAATCGCCGAGCCGATCATCGTCGACGGCGGCAAGATCGGCGGTGGCGAGGAATCGCCCATGGGCGGCGTCACCGCGTGGAAGGGCATCCCTTACGCCGCGCCCCCGGTCGGGCCGCTTCGCTGGAAACCGCCACAGCTCGTCGCCCCCTGGCAGGGCCTGATGAACTGCACCGACTTCGGCCCCGCCTGCCACCAGCCGCCGTCCGCGCTCGCCCTCCCTCCGGACGTCCAGAACAAGGCCGAGGATTGCCTTCGCATCAACGTCTGGTCGCCGGCGAAGCGCGTGACCGACAAGCTCCCCGTGTTCGTCTGGATCCACGGCTCCTGCGGCGGATTCGCAAGGGGCGCTTCTTCGGAACCGATCTACGAAGGCGAATTCCTGGCGAAGAGGAAAGTCGTCGTAGTCTCGTTCAACTACCGCCTCGGCGTGCTCGGGTGGCTGGCTCACCCGGAGCTGTCGAAAGAATCCGCGGACGGCGTGTCGGGGAATTACGGGCTGATGGACCAGATCGCGGCGCTGGAGTGGGTAAAGCGCAACATCGCGAAATTCGGCGGCGATCCGGGCAAGGTCACGGTCGCGGGGCAGTCGGGAGGCGCGGCATGCATCGCGGCGCTCATGGTCTGTCCAAAGGCGAAGGGCCTGTTTCAGCGCGCGATCCTGCAGGGCGCGGGGCCGCGGTGGATCCGGCGCAAGCTGCGTGAGCCGCGCGGCTCGCTGGATTCCGGCGAAGACCAGGGGGAGTTTCTCCTCTCGCGGCTCAAGTGCGGCGCCGACAAGCCGCTCGAGGCGCTTCGGTCGAGGTCGATCGAGGAGCTTTTCGAGGGCGCCCAGACTGCCGAAGGCCCATTCGGCGTCGGCGAGCAGTGGGGTCCCGTGATCGACGGAGTGCTCATCCCCGACGACCCCTGGACAATGTGGCGCAACGGGCAGCAGGCCGATATGCCGATCATCTGCGGCGCCAACGCAAACGACGGGTCGATCTTCGGCGTGCCGAAGGGCGTGGTGGACGTCTGGCAGTACAACGACTGGGTGAAGCGGGAGTTTCCGGGCGACCCGGAGCCGATCTGGAAGGCCTTCGCGCCGAATCTCCGGGACGACGTCCCCGCCATGGTCGTGGAACTCTACTCCGACGCCCTCGCCGTGGAGCCCGTACGCTTCGTCGCCCGCGCGCATGCCGAGCGCGGGCGCAAGGTGTACCTCTATTTCTTCTCGCGAGTCTCACCTGGAGCGGAGAAGCGCAAGATCGGCGCCTACCACGGCGCGGAAACCGCCTACACGTTCGGGAACATGGTCGGTCCGGTCGGCCACGACCAGACCGACCACATGCTCGCGCGGAAACTGTGTGACGCGTGGGCGCAGTTCGTGAAGACGGGCGACCCGAACATCCAGGATTTCGTCGAGTGGCCCGCGTGCGTCGCGAACATGGACGGGTGGCTGGAGATTGGCGACGACCTGCGTGTCGCCCGGGACGTCCGGACGGAGCGGCTGGATGTGCTGGCGAGTGCGAGGGAAAAGGAAGAAGCCCCGAAGAAGTAATCGCACGCCCGCTTTGAAGTCCGTATCCGCGGCCGTTTCCGCAAGATCAGCCTTTATCCGCGTAAGACTTTATTCGAAGTCATTTTCGCCAGGACCTCGCTACTTCTTCGTCTTCTCCTTCAGAATCTCGACCGCCTTCAGGAACGCAGCATCCCCCGCGCCCTCCTGCTTCACCTCCACATCCGGCGCAATCCCCTTCCCTTCCGTCGAAATCCCGTCCGGGAGCATGTCCACCCACCGCGAGAACCAGACTGTGACCCCGTTCGGGAGCTCGATCGGCGCCGGGTTGCCGCTCGCTCCTGCGGTTGCAAGTCCCACGAGCGTGACATGCGGCAGGCACTTCATTGCCTTCACGAATCCCTCGCCGCTCGAAATGCATCCAGGCCCGATCAGCACGACGACGGGCTTCGTAAACGTCTTCCCTTTCCGCGGCGCGATGCGGCGCTCGAACGGCGGGGTCAGGTCTGCCGGCTTCGGGCCATCCCTGTAACTCGACAGCGCGTAGACGCGCTCCTGGTCCGCGAAGATCGACGCGAATTCCATCCCGCGCTTCTCCGCGCCTCCTGAATTCCCCCGCAGATCCACTATGAACCCCGGCGCGTCCAGCCTCGCGTCGATCTCGGCGACGATCTTTGCCGCCGTCGCGTCGTCAAGCACCAGCGAGCCGATCGCGACGACGCCGAAACCGTCCCCGGTCGTCCCGGCGAACGCAATCTTGCCGATCTGGACTGGACTCTTGACCTGCTTCCCAACCCATTTGTAGTCGTAGTTCCGCTCCCACGTCCGCTCAAAAGTCTCGACCCTCGATCCGTCGGGCTTGAAGAAGTGGACGTGAGGATCCTTCAGCTCGGCGAGGAAATCGCGGACCGCGATCGCAAACGCCTCCGCGTCCGCCGCGCCTTCAAGTTTCCCCCGATGCCGCTTCACCATCGCCGGCCAGTCGAGCTTCTTGAGATCGAAATAACTGTAGTAGCGCCCGACCTGCCGGAGCAGCACGTCCCCGCTGTCCGCGGGCTTCATCTCCTCGAGGACGAACCGGCGCGCTTCCATGCGCCCGGTCTTCGACAGGAACGCCGTAACTCTCAGTTTTGCGGTCGCTGCGCGGGGCAGCAGGATCTCGAACGCGGTCCAGTCTTCTGACGTCATCGTGTCGAAGATGCGGGTGGCTGTCTTCCCCTCGTCTGTCATGGCCGCAAGCCCGACCCACGCGTTGTCGAACTGCCCGCGCTCGACTTTGAGCCCGGTCGCGCGCGCTTCATACGTCAGGCGGTAATACGCCCCTCCCCTCGCCGCGACGTCCTGCGAAACGGACCGCCAGACCGCGGTCGAGGCATCCCCGCCCAGCTGCACTCCGCCATCCTCACCCTTTACGATC
Organism: Planctomycetota bacterium; assembly: GCA_038060895.1. Lineage (GTDB taxonomy): Bacteria > Planctomycetota > MHYJ01 > WSZJ01 > WSZJ01 > WSZJ01. Next base: position 4,924 of record JBBTCT010000008.1, on the reverse strand, counting down.
TCCGATTCCTTCCCCGAGGGCGCGCCCGCGCCCTTTTCCGTAGTCCATCCGGCGGGCAACCCATCCTTCCACTCGGCAAGGTCGCCGTTCTCCAGGAGATTCTCGCCGGCGAGGACCGGAAGGGCGAGCAGCACCGCAAGAATCGTCCGCATCCGTTTCCCCTTGAACGCGCGCCGCGGGGGGCGCAACCTGAAGTCATGCTACTCCGATTTGCCCTGCTGTTCGTGCTGGCCGGCGCCGCCGCCGCCGAAGAGCCGCTTCGCGACCGCTGGATTTACGTTTCGCGCAACCTGTGGGTGGACAAGAACCTGGACGAGGTCGAGGCGCTCTTCCGGCGTGCCTCGATGGCCGGGTACACGGGAGTCCTGCTTTCGGACTCGAAATTCTCGCGGCTTGAGGACATGGACAAGCGGTACTTCTCGAACGTGGACCGTCTGAAGCGCGTGGCGGCGGGGCTGAAGCTGGAGATTGTGCCGGCGGTGTTTCCGATCGGTTACTCGGAAGGTCTGCTGTCGCGGGACCCGGACCTGGCGGAGGGGCTTCCCGTGCGCGACGCGCTCTTCGTCGTGAAGAACGGCGAGGCGCGCGTGGTGGCAGACCCGGCGGTCGAACTGCGCGGCGGGGACATGGCGGACCTGGCGAAGTGGGACTGGAAGGACGAGACGGTGGTCGCGGACGGCGGCGCAGCGCTCATGAAGGACCCGAAGGAACGGAACGCGCGCATCGTGCAGAAGGTCAAGGTGGCGCCCTGGCGCCAGTACCACATCTCGGTGCGCGTGAAGACGAAGGACTTCCGCGGCGAGCCGCGCGTCGCGGTGCTGGCAGGCGAGAGGTCCCTCAACCACGCGAACCTCGGCGCGAAGGAGACGCAGGACTGGACGGAGCACCATGTCGTTTTCAACTCGCTCGAAGCGGCCGAAGTCGGCGTCTACCTCGGGGCCTGGGGGGCGGACTCAGGCTCGCTCTGGTGGGACGACGCGAGGATCGAGGAATCGGGCCCAGTGAATCTCGTCCGCCGCGACGGCGCGCCGCTCATCGTCACCGAGGACGGCGGCCTCCCGCTCGTCGAGGGGAAGGACTTCGAAGCGCTGGCCGACCCGAAAATGGGCACCGTTCCGTGGCGAGGCGGGTACGAGGTCTGGCACGAGCCTCCGGTCTTGAAAACGGCGCTCAAGGACGGCGCGCGCCTCCGCGTCTCGTACTTCCACGCCATCACGGTGCACGACGGCCAGGTCATGGTCTGCCCTTCCGAGCAAAAGACGCTGGATCTCCTGCGCGACCAGATGAAGCGCGTCCACGCCGCCTTCGGCGCGAAAGCCTACTTCATGTCCCACGACGAGATCCGCGTGATGGGCTGGGACGACGCGTGCGTGAAGCGCAAACTCGACGCCGGCGCGATCCTGGCCGACAACGTGAAGGCCTGCACGAAGATCGTCCGCGAGGTCGCCCCGGACGCCCGCATCTTCGTCTGGAGCGACATGTTCGACCCGAACCACAACGCGCGCGCAGGCTACTACCTCGTGAAGGGCGACCTCAAGGGCTCCTGGGAAGGCCTCGACAAGGACGTCATCGTCGCGTGCTGGTACTTCGACAAGCGCGCCGAATCCCTCAAGTTCTTCGCGGACCGGGGTCACAAGACCCTCATCGCGGGGTACTACGACGGCGCGCCGAAACAGATTTTCAAATGGCTCGACGCGGCGAAGGTCGCCGGAGGCTGTGAGGGAGTGATGTACACGACGTGGGAGAACAAGTACGCGGACATGGAGGAGTTCGGGAAATACATCGCGCCCGGGAAATAAAGCCGGCCGCTCCTCGTGAGGAACGGCCGGGACAGGCCAGCGGAACGGACTATTTTGCTTCAGGCCCGCGCGAACCAAGCTCGCGGTCGATCTCCAGCAAGGCAAGCGGGTCGTTCCGGATGAGCTGGAACTTCGCGCAGATGTCGCGCGCAGACTTCTCTTCCTCGACCTGCTCCGTCAGGAACCACTGCAGCTCCACCATGAGCGAGAACGCCTTCTCCTTCTGCGCCAGCTCGTAGAGCGCGTCGATCCGCCGCGACACCTCCTGCTCCTGCTTCAGCGCGGCCTCGAACACCTCCTGCATCGTCTTGAATTTCATCTTCGGCTCGGGAATCGCATTCAGCTTCACGCCGCCGCCACGGTTCTGCAGGAACTCGAGGAGCTTCATCGCGTGGCCGTATTCCTCCGTGCTCTGGATGCGGAGCCACTTCGAGAAGCCGTGAAAATGCTGCGCGTCGCAGTGCGCGGACATCGCCAGGTAGATGTAGGACGAAACGAGCTCGTTGTTGATCTGCTCGTTGACGGCCTCGAGCACGGCGGCGTTGATCATGAAATCCCCCCGGAAAAGTGATCTGGAAAATGGAAGCGCGGACATTTTGCGCGGGGAAACCGGAAAGGGCAACGCTTCAGGTGGAAAGTCGGGAGGCGAGGGAGGCCACGTCGGGCCACCCGTAGGCGGCGTGGGGCAGGTCCTGTGTGCCGAACCGGACCTCCTTTTCGCCGGCGGGAGCGCCTCCGAGAGATTCGTAAAAGCGCTTCGAAGGAGCGTTGTCGCGCAGCACCCACAGGATCATGGCCCGCCGTTTCTCCGCGGCGAGCCACCCGGCGACGGCGGCGACGAGCGCGCGCCCGATGCCGCGCCTGGCATACGCGTTCCGTACGTAGATCGCATAGAGCTCCGCGTCGTGCTTCCCGTCGAGCTCGCGGTTCGGCCCCGCCGTCGCGAACGCCACGACTTCCCCGCCGACTTCCCCCACGAACGTCCTTGTCCCTGCAGTTGCAAGTCGCTCGCGGCGGCGCTTCTCGAAATCCTCGTAGGACAGCGACTCCAAGTAGCCCGCGTCGACGATCCCGCGGTACGCCGTGCGCCAGGTGTCCACGTGGACGCGCGCGATGCCAGGGATGTCGGCCTCCGTTGCGGGCCGGATGATCGGATTCATGCGGGAGCGGTGCTCGTCTTAAGGAAGCGGCCCAGGACCACGAACCACGGGACGAGGAGGACCGTGATGACCCCCGTCGTGATCTTGATGCCGGGCATCCACTGCACCGCGCCGGCGGCCGACATGCCGAAGCCGACAATCCAGATAGCCCAGGTCCAGGCGCGAAGCCACCAGGGAAGTCCGGGAGTGACAACCGTGAGGATGACGCCGGCGATGCAGTAGAAACCGTTCGCGAAAACCGTGGTCCAGAACCCGGCGCCGCGAAGCACTTCGACCACGTTATCCCGATTCGCCGCCACGAGCCGCGCTTCCCACGTCAGGTCGAAGCAGGCGCCGAGAACCGCGGTCACGACGGCGATGCCGGTGACCCTCCTGGAAGCGGTCCGAGTTCCCCACCACCCGTAAAAGGCGATCAGGCTCAGCGCCCCGAGCATCCAGCAGATCCAACTGGCCTGCCAGAGCTCGCGGTGCCCCACGAACCAGTCGATTCGCGCAGGAAGAGGAATCCCCGGGTCCGCCGCAGGGCTGATGACGAGCAGCATCGCGAACGCCGCCGCCGCGTGAATCCCCGCCGCCGCACAGGGGATGGCCGCGGACAGTGACCCGGTCTTCATGGGACGCCGACCTACTTCCGCCCTTCCTTCCATTTCTTGTACTCCTCCGACTCCACGAAGGATTCGAAGCCCTCCTCGGCCTCGAAATCGAGAATCGGCACGCCGCACTCCTTCTCGAGCACCGTCAGCTCGCGCACCGTCGCGGCGTGATCCTTCTTCTTCAGCGAGACCTGCAGCAGGACGAAGTGCGGAAGGGCCAGTCCCTTCTCCTCTTTCGCTGCTTTCTCCGCGCTGGCGGTCGCTTCGTCGAGTTTCCCGGCTTGCAGGAAAAGTCCGGCGCGCATGCCGTCGAGAAACGGGTCGCCCCCGATCGTTTTCGCCAGCCGTGCGACGACGTCAGCGGACTTCTCGAATTCGCCCTTCATCGCGAAGGCGTCGATCTGCATGAGGTCCATGCTGGGGTCGCCGGGGAAGAGTTTCTCCCAGTCGGCGAGGGCCGCGGTGTACTCCGCGTCCCCGACCTCGAGCGCGATGGAGACACGCTGGATCATGGTGAGCTTGTCTTCTCTCACGGTCTGGGGCAGATCGTTGTAGATCTTGAGCGCCTTCTTCGAGTCGCCGTCCTTGACCGCGGCCTGCATCTCGGCCACTTTCGGCTGGGCGTCCAGGAAGTCCTTCTCCCAGCCCTTGAGATTCCCGGGCGCCTTGCTCATGACCGCGATGCCCTTCAGGAATTCGCGCTTGAAGGTCCGCGCGAGCGACTCGCCCATGAGGTAGATGTAAAGGTCCTCGGTCCTGGCGCCGTCGCCGTCCTTCACGAGGATCCAGTCGTGGTAGTTCACGCCGCCGTTGGGGTTGAGCATCCGGAAAAGGGCGCGGGTGCGGCCGTCCACGACGTGGAGGCGAAGGAACTTGATCGTGCCTCCCGCGGTGAGCTGGTCGGTGATCTGGGTGCCCAGGGACGCGGACATCACGCCCTCGATGAAGTCCTTCTTGTTCTTGTCCTCCGTCTCCAGGTCCTTGACGATCTTCTCCAGGATGACGCGGAGGCCGAGCACCTCGTCGAAAGCCTCCCCGTCGGCTGCTGCAACGGCGGCTTCGATTTTCTTCACGACTTCCATGCACGCCTTTTCATCGAGCGTTTCGGGAGCCTGGGCGCGGGCGGCGAGCGGAAGTGCCAGGAGGGCGGCGGCGAGGGCAAAGCGCATGGGCAGGATCCTTGTGGAGTGGGAGAGGGGGGGAGAATATCACGACAGTTGCGAGCAGGCACGGGGGCGGAAGGGCCAGCGGGCGAGCGGGCGAGCGGGCGAGCGGGCAAAGGCCACCCACCGAGAATCAGGCGTCGTTTTGCAGTTAGCCCGCCCGCTGGCCCGCCTGCCCGCTGGCCCGCCCGCCCGCTGGCCCGCCTGCC
>JBBTCT010000007.1:68022-274888 GCA_038060895.1 Planctomycetota bacterium | reverse complement strand
TCGCCCTGTCCCACACCGAGGGACAACTCTACGCCGACGTGGGGGGCGTGTCGTTGGAGGGCACCCTGCTCCGCCACCCGCTGCCCGCCTAGCTCCCCGGGATAGCCGCCCGCGTGCCCGCCCGCGTGCCCGCCCGCCTGCCCGCCCGCCTGCCCGCCCGCCTGCCGGCCCGCGCCCTCGCCCTCAAATTTCAACCAACCCAACAGTTTCCTCATCGCCGCGGTATACAATTAACGCGTCTTCACGCCGGTGCGGTCCGGCGACCTTAAACAGAGGAACTCGACATGCGCCGTTTCGCAGCCGTCGCGCTTGCATGCTTCGCGACGCTCTCCGCCTTCGCCGACCCCGAACTCCCGGTCGAAGAACATATCGCGCAACTTCGCAGCAAGTACCTCCGCGAGCGCGAAGCGGCCGCTGAGGCGCTCATCAAGGTCGGCCCTTCCATCACAAAGCGCGTTTCGGAACTTCTCACCGATGCCGACGCCCGGGTGCAGCGCGCCGCCGTTGAAATTCTCAGCCGCCTGGGCACTGCAGAGAGCATCCAGCCGCTTCTCCCCCTCATCAGCCACGCGGACCCCACGATCCGCGGGCAGGTGCGCGATGCCTTCATGCGGCTGGGAAGGACGGTACGGCCGGCGCTGGAAGCGGCGCGCGACGCGGACGCAACGGTGGCCCCGGACATCCAGGAACTGCTCTCCGAGATGACCCAGACGGAAATCGAGGCGGCCTTCGAGCTCGAGGTTATGTCGGACGGAAGCTCGGGCTTTTACCCGGGACAGTTCGCGAAGCTGAGATCGCTCGGGCCCGACATCGGCCCCATGCTTGCGAAAATGTCGGCCGACGGATTCGATTTCCAGCGGGACAACACGCCGATGGGCCGCTTCAGGATCATGGCGATCGACGCGATGGCGGACGTCGGATACACGGAAGGGGTCCCTGATCTGCTGAGGCTGGCGGACGGGAGCGGTGATCTCGCGCGTGCGGCGACGGGATCGTTGTGGCGGCTCGGGCAGAAGGAGCCGGCCGCGAAAATGGAGGTGCAACTGAAGGCGGGGCTGGATCCGGGCGGAATGGGGCAGACGTATCTCGCGGAGCTGTATTCGCGGACGGACCAGTTCGAGAAGGCGATTGAGATGTACAACGCGGCGATCGGCTCGAACGGGGGCCGGATGCAGGGGACGACGTACTACAACCTGGCGTGTGCATATTCGCGGATGGGGAAGAAGAAAGAAGCGTGCCATTCGCTGAAACGCGCGGTGGGGGCGAGTTTCCGGAATGTGCAGTGGATGAAGAAGGACGGAGACCTGGACGCGATTCGCGGCGAACCGGAGTACATCGCAATTGAGCGCGAGCTGAGTGGCGAGGAGAGGCTGGATCCAGAGGCGCCTCTTCCCCAGCCTCCGCAGCCCGAGGAACCGGGCGGGCAGACGGAGTAAGGCCGGGTCCCGGATTGTCCACGTGTGTCCCATTTCGTCCCCCTATCGCGGGACAACTTTCTTCCTCGGTCCTGCTCCCTCCCCCGCAAACTCGATAAATCTGCCGTAATTGCCCTTCCGTACGATATTTGCATGCGATCTTGACCAACGAACCCTTCATTGGGTCGTAATACATCAGAGATGGTCTGCAAACAGGGGATGATGCGATGGCCGGCACACGGCGGTGTTACCGCTGCGAAACGACGTTCGACGGGGGAAACTCCGTCTCGTCGTCGTGCCCGAAGTGCGGGACCATGGTCTTCGACGACGACAGCCGTGCAACCCTGATTCCGCAGGCCTACGGCCCAGGCGCCATCGTTCAGTCGCAAGACACCCCGACACCGCGCACCCTTCCGGCTGTCGATGCCGGCGCCAAGACCGTCGCCCTTGGACCCGGCGATGTCGTCGTCCCCAGTGACCTGCACTTCCCGCAAATTTCGCGAATCGGCCATTACGACGTCCTGGGCGAAATCGCCCGCGGCGGGATGGGCGTGGTTTACCGGGCTCGCGACACCAAGCTCAATCGCCTGGTCGCCGTGAAGGTGCTGCTCGAAGGCAAGCATGCGTCGCTCGAAACGATTGAACGCTTCCTTCGTGAAGCGCAGTCCACGGCGCGGCTGCGGCATCCGGCGATCGTGCCGATTTACGACATGGGGGTTCACGAGGGGCGCAACTACCTCGTGATGGAATACGTCGTCGGCCAGCCGCTTTCGGCGCTGGTGCATGCGCGCGAGATGACGCCGGCGCGCGCGGTCGATCTCATGACACAGGTCGCCGACGCCGTCGAGCACGCCCACCGAGAAGGCATCGTGCACCGCGACCTGAAGCCCGCGAACATCCTCGTGGACACGGAGTGGCGCGCGAAGGTCACGGACTTCGGGCTCGCGAAGGCGGGGAAAAACAGCGGCGACCTCACCAAGAGCGGGACCGCGATGGGAACGCCGTACTACATGCCACCCGAACAGGCGCGCGGCGACATGCGGCAGGTGGATGCGCGAAGCGACGTCTACTCGCTGGGCGCGGTGCTGTATGAATGCCTGAGCGGGCGGCCGCCCCTCGTCGGCGAGAACGACATCGACACGATCATCAAGGTCGTCAACGAGGACCCGATCCCGCCGTCGACGGTGAACAAGCAGGTACCCACGGACCTCGATCCCGTCTGTCTGAAGTGCCTCGACAAGGACCCGCTCCGGCGTTACCAGAGCGCCCGCGAACTCGCCGACGAACTCCGGCGCTTCAAGAGCGGCGAAGGCGTCCTCGCCCGCGGCTCCGGCCCGATCTCCAAGGCTCTTCGCAAGGCCCGGCGCCATCGCGGACTCATCGCCGCGGCCTGCGTGGGATTCGCGGCGGCAGTCACGCTTTTCGGCATCCTCCGGCTCGGGCGCGATTCGCGGCCCCGGCGCAACGATCCTGTGCCGCCGCCCGTGGTCCAGCGCCGGCCCGACGTTCCGTTCTACGAGGCGCGCGAGGTCGAGTGGTCGGGCGACGGCTGGGCGCTGTCGACGGAGAACGCGGAGGAGGCGTGGAGCGTCACGGGCGTGGCGCGCCGCACGATGGTCGCCTCCGGCGCGCACGACGGCTCGCTGCGCGTTTTCTTCAACCTGCTCACGGACCGGGGCCATCCGGGGGACATCACCCTGACCCTGTTCGGCAATCCCGGCCGCCCTTCCGAGGGGTATCGCGTCCGGATTTCGCGCTCCGGCTCCTCCCTCGTCATCAACGCCGAACGCCAGAGCGAGGCCGGACGGAAAACCGACCGGGGAACGGTCAAGGCCGATCGACGCTGGATGCCCATCCTCATCGAGCGCCGCGTCGACGGACTGGTCGTCAAGGCCGGAGCGGGCGGCAGTCCCATCGCCAGGATCTTCGACCCCGAACCCGGTTTCCGCCGCGACAACCGCCAGATCGCCCTGACCGTCTCCGGCGGCGCCGCCCGCCTCGGCGGCCTCACCCTCGAGAGCGAATCCACCGCTTACCGCCGCAGCGTCGGCGTCGGAGACCGTCTCTTCGAAGCCCAGGCCTACGAGGCCGCACGCGACCAGTACCGCTTCTGGATCCAGGACAATCCCTCGATCGACCTGGACTGGGAAGCGGTCTACAAGGCGGCGCTCTGCGACGAGCAGCTGGCGGTGATCACGGGCGAAGCGACGCTCTGGCGGGAAGCGGCGGACGGTCTCGCCCGGTTCCTGCGCGGCGCGCGCGCGCCTGCCTCCGAGTGGGGCGCGCGGCAGGCCCTCGCGGTCGCCGTCGCCCAGCTCGACGACGCCGACCGTTACTCGGACGTTCTCCCGGCGTCCAGCGTCGTCGCCGCCCGCAACCCGAACGCCAACGACGTCTTTCCGGCTCCTCCGGACCCCGAGCGGGCCCAGAGCATTCTCCGCTTCTTCCAGTTCGAGAGCGGCGACGACATTGACCCGGCGTCTCTTGCCGCGGCGGTGTTGCGCGAAACGGCCAAATGCCCCGACCGGCCGGACGCCCACTGCGCCCGGCTTTACCGGCACCTGCTGGAGGCCTTCTACAGGCGCGGGATGCACGCGGACGCCGAGCGCGTAGCGGGGGAGTGCGTGGCGCTGGCGGCGGAGATGCTGAAGTGCCAGCGGGACGCGCGCGTGGCGAAGAAGGTGCCGGACGGCGATGCGCTGGCGGAGGCGGCGCGTCGTTACGGGACTTCGGCGGAGATGGAGGACCTGAAGCGGCGTGCGAGGGAGATGCAGGTGCGGTCGATGGCGGCCGGTGGGAGGACGCTGGAGGCCGTGTCGCTGGTGGACCTGTGGATTGAGGAGGCATCGGGCGAAGGGGAAGTCGGAACGCGCGGGCTGCTGCTGTCGCTCAAGGCCGACATCCTGAGGCTGGGCGGCGCGCTCGACCGGGCGTGCGACATCTACCGGACGCTCGTCGGCTGGGACAACGAAATGTACAGCGTGCCCGCGACGCAGCAGCTGTCGCGCACGCTTCAGTCGAAGGGCGACCTGGAGGGCGCCGCGGCGGTGCTGGCGGATGCAGCGAAAAGCCGTCCGCGTGCGGCGGGGATTTTCGGTTACGAGCGTGCCTTCCTGAACCTCGCGCGAGGAGACAAGGCCGCGGCGCGCGAGGATTTCCGTCAGGTCGCGGGCGCCGACACCGACCCCACGCTTCGCGAGGCCTCACGCTTCGTGATCGGGAAAGCTACGAAACAGGAACTCGCCATCGCCGTCGCCATCCTCCCGACGGCGCCCGCGCTCACGGAGTTCTACGCCGCCGTCGCCGCGGAACTCGCGGGGAAGGACGCGGAAGCGCTTTCGGGATACAAGCGTGCCGAAGCGTTGAGCATGGGGAGGGAGACGCCCTACTGGCTGTCGAGATTGAGGAGGCAGGCGCTCGAAGGAAAGGGGACGCCGCGGTAGAAGAACGGCAGGGGATGGGGGACGACGGGATTGGGATAGGGGGGGATTGGGATTGGGATCGGGATGGGGTTGAAGACCTGGGCAAGTGCTTCGCTGCCCCATCCCGATCCCGATCCCTCCCCATCCCAATCCCGTCGTCCCCCATCCCCTGCCGTTCTCCCACCCCCATGAACCCCACCCTCTACCTCGTCGATAACTTCGACTCCTTCGCCTGGAATCTGTTTCAGGCGCTCTCCGTGCTCGGCGCGCGCGTCGAAGTCGTGCGGAGCGATCGCGCCACGCCGCGGGCCGCGCTTCGCCGCGACCGGATCGTCCTCTCCCCCGGGCCGTGCGGGCCGCGCGAGGCCGGCGCCTCAGTTTCGATCGCACGGGCAGCGGCGGGGAAGCGTCCGCTGCTAGGTGTCTGCCTCGGACACCAGGCGATCGCGGCAGCGTTCGGCGGACGAGTCGGGCGCGCGCCGCGACCTGTGCACGGGCGGACCTCGCCGGTGCGTCATGACGGGACCGGACCATTCCGCGGCATCCCCTCGCCGTTCCCCGCGGCGCGCTACCATTCGTTGGCGGTCACGCGAATGCCGCGCGGATTTCAGCGCACGGCGTGGAGCGACGACGGGGTCGTCATGGGGATCCGGCGCGAAGGACTCGAAGGCTGGCAATTTCATCCGGAGTCGTACATGACCGACGCGGGGATGCATCTGCTCGAGAACTGGCTACGGACCTGAGCCCCTGGAGGTCAGCCCTTCGGCATCGGAGCCGGCGGGCCCGCCTGTCCCGCAACCGGAGGGACGGCTCCGCTTTCCGATGCCGGCGGCAGCTGCGCCGGAGCTGCCTCGACCGCCGGCGCCGCAGCGCGCTCCTTTTCCTCGCGCTCCCGCTTTTCCCGGTCCTTGCGCTCCTCGACCTCCCGCGCCTGCTTCAACTCTTCCTGGAACGCCTGGCGCCGCACAGAGTCCTCGACCTCGCGCATCTGTCGCTTGAATTCGCCGATCGTCCGGCCCAGCGTCCGCGCCACGGTCGGGAGGTTCTTGCCGTAGAGCAGAATCCCGAGAATCACGAGCGCCACGAACTCGACGGGACCGAGCCCCGAAAAGATCGCGAGGGAGTGCGTCATACGTGACGCGAGTCTGGAATGAACAGCCGCTTCCAGTACTCCTTGTCCTTCAGCGTGTCCGGAATATCACGGAAGCCGTCCTTGAGGTGCTTGAAGTCGTCGATCTTGAGTTTCTGGATGTAAAAGAGCGTGCCGGCGGCCCCGAGAATCAGCGCGAGCACCACCAGCAGGTAGGCCAGCAGCCGCCTGGACCGCTTCTTCGGTTCCTCGGCCCCTTCCTTTGTCTTTTCGGCCGTTGCGAGGTTCGAACCGCTCGGGGAAGCGCCCGTACTTTTCAATCCGGTCCTGAGCGGGCCTTTGCCTGCGCCGAGTTTCCTTGTTTCCTTCTTTGGAGGCTCTGGAGCTTTCGGGTTCTTGAGGACGACGGGCTTGCCGCCGGGCTGATCCGAAGCGCGGACTTCGAAGTCCGGGAGGTTGCTGGCGGCGATGAAGCCGGAGTCGTCGGGCTTGGCCATGCGGTGAGCGCCTTCGGCGGCCGCGGTCGGAATGGGGCCGGAGCCTGGAGCGCGGCTCGGGCGAGCTCCGGCCAGAGGCGCCCGGCTGGGCCTTCCCACCGGCGCCGGCGCCTGGCTTGGCCGGCCTTTCGGCGCGCTGGCCGCGGCGCCTCCCGGCGGCATCTCAAACGCCGGGGCGCCCGGCGGCATGATGCTCACATCGTCGAGCGGGGAGGCGAGCGGCTTTGAATCGGCGTCGATCCCTGCGGGGAGTCGTCCAGACAGCGTCGAGTCGCCCTCTTTCATTCCCGCGACCTGCTCACGGGCGCCCGGAGGAACCGAGATCCGGTCATCCTTCGGCATCGAGGAATCGCCGGGAGCGGAGGGCTCGGGGGGCAGTTTTCCGGCGGGCGTGGCCTTCGGGATGTCCACCGGCGTGTACAGGCGCGTGTTGTCTTTCTTCTTCGCGCCTTCCTGCGTCACCGACTGCCCGAACGCACCCTGCACCTGGGGCACGTCGCTCTTCTTGTCCCGCTCGGCCAACTCCACGCGGAATGCCTCGGAGGGCGTCCGACCCCCGGCGCGAGCGGCGTCGAAGCGATTGGTAGGCGGTTTCGCAGGGGCGTTTTCGAACTTGCCGGACTTCGGTTTTTGCGCGGATGGCGCGCCGCCGGCGGCAAAATCCCTGGGCTTGCTGGCATCGACTTTGCCGAAATCGAACGCTTCGGTCTTCGGCTTGTACCCCGCGGCCGAGGCCGGATTTCCCCCGATGGCACGCCCCGCATCAAAGCGACCGGTGCGTGGCTTGGCGGAAGGCGGTACCGGCCGGGGCGTCTGCTCGAAAGGGGAGGGAACGGGGGCGGGAGTTTTCGTGCCGACACCGTCGTCGGCGAGTCCCGGAGAAGGCATCGGCTTCGGCGTCGGATTCCCCCCGCGTGCTCCCCCTGGCGATCCTGAGGCCGCCGCCGGTATCGCACCTGTCCTGGGAGCCTGGGGGCGCTGCGGTTGGGAAGTACCGCCAACAGCGGGCACTACCGGGATCTCATTGCGGTCGCGCGGCGCCCTGGACGGCTCGTTCGCGGCGCCCACCAGCAGCCCGGGCGGGCCAGGAGCCTCCACGGAGTCTGCTCCAACCTCCAGCCCGCCATCGAGATGCTCGATCGTCACGCTCACCAGCTTCATCAACTCAATCAGCTTCGGCCCGTTCACCAGCCCCGCGCGCAGCATCACCTGCCCCAGCGGCAACCCCGTGTCGCGCTGCTGTTTCTGCAGCTCAAGCAGCGCCGGTCTCTCGACGAGCCCGCGCTCGACCGCGATGTTGCCGAGAATGATGTCCTTCAGGTCGGGCATGAACGCTCCGGAATTTCCTGCGAAACGGGACCCTCTATCTTAGTTTGTCCGGAAGTGGATTAAAAGCGAAGGAATGAGACGGGTGGAGCGGCAAAAAAAGAAGCCCGCGAATTCGCGGGCTTCTCTGGAAATCGGAACGGGCGGATGGCCTAGACCGTCACTTTCCACTTCTTCATCGGCTTGACGACCTTGCCCGCGCGGATGCAGCGGGTGCACACCCAGACCCGGCACGTCTCCCCCTTGATCAGCGCGCGAACGCGCTGGAGGTTCGGGCGGAAAAACCGCCGCGTGACGCCCGTGGTCTTCTTCCCGACGCCGCCGTCGCGCTTCGCTTTGCCGCGCTGGACGATCATGTTTCCGATATGGGGCTTGCGTCCGCACAGCGAGCACATCTGGGGCATGACGGTTTCTCCAATGGGACGGGGCATGATAGCGGGGGAAAGGGGCTTGTCAACGTGGAAGGGTCGGTCTTGTGCACGACCGGCGGTGCGGGGAGATTTGAAACGTTGAAGTTGCATTTTCCCGGCGCAGAGCACCGCCTGCCCAAAGTACTCCTCAATACCAGCCAGGCACCCGCATCCCGCGAGCTCAGCGCAGCGTACTTTTCCAGCGGCACGCCCCGTGTTACCCTTGTCCCTCAATGATCTGGGGCCTCCGAATCGCCTTCGCTCTCGTTCTGGCCATGATCGGCCGGAGCCTCACGCTCCGTTTCTGGGAGCATTCGGACGAACTCGCTTCCGGCGGCTCCGCCCCCTGGTGGTGGGGATCCCTCGCCGGGCTTCTCTTCGGTTCGATCTTCATCATGGTCGAAGTCGCTTTCACCCGCCGCTTCGTGGCCCTCCTTTCCACGGTCGTCTTCGGCGTAGTCTTCGGCTTCATCGCTTCGTACATCTTCACCACAACCCTCTTCCTCCTCCCCGTATTCAACGAGGGCGAGCCCTGGTTCAAGGAATGGGTCCAGTACTGCTCGCTGGCGATCTTCGTCTACTTCGCCGTCGTCGGCATCCTGCAGTCGAAAGACGATTTCAAGTTCGTGATCCCGTTCGTCGAGCTGAAGAAGGAAGAGAAGGGCCCGAAGCCGCTCCTCCTCGACACCAGCGTCATCATCGACGGCCGCATCGCCGACGTCATGGACATGCGCCTCATCGCCAGCAAGATCATCCTGCCCCGCTTCGTCCTGAACGAACTCCAGCAGGTCGCGGATTCGCAGGACCGGCTGAAGCGCAACCGCGGGCGGCGGGGGCTGGACGTGCTGAACAAGATCCAGAATTCCAAGGGGGCGGTGATCGAGATCTACGAGGGGACGCCGCCGAACGCGGAGGGGGTGGACGCAAAGCTGGTGGCGCTGGCGAAATTCCTCGACGCGCGCGTGGTCACGAACGATTTCAACCTGAACAAGATCGCGCAGCTCCAGGGAGTCGAGGTCCTGAACCTGAACGATCTCGCGGTGGCGATGCGGCCGGTGATCCTGCCGGGCGAGTCGCTCGAGGTGAAAGTGCAGAAGCCCGGGGACAGCCACGGGCAGGGAGTGGGCTACCTCGACGACGGCACGATGGTCGTCATCGAGGGCGGCTACCAGAGGATCGGCGAGACGGTCCCGATCAGCGTCACCAGCGTGATCCAGACGAGCGCGGGCCGGATGATTTTCGGTCAGGTCAAGGGCCAGTCGCAGGTCCCGCAGCCCGGCAGCACGCCGCCGGTTGCTGCTCCGCCCGACCCTCGTGGCGGGCGCGGAGTTCCGCGGAGCTCGAGGCCGAAGACCGATATTTTCCCGACCCCGTTTGCGGGAGGGTCCAGCCCCGAAGCGCCGCCGACGCGGCCCAAGTCGGAGGTGCCGGTCCACGAATCCCAGAACGCGCGCGGCGGCCGGCAGGGCAACGGTTCCCGCCAGGCGGGCGGCGGCCGCCGGCCTTCGGATCCGGCAAACCCGGGCGTCAGTGTGCCGGCGCCTGAAGCCCGCCCGCCTCAGCGGGGCAGCGATTTGCCGGCAGCGGGCGGCAAGTCGAGCGACTCGCCTGCACCGGGTGGCAAAGAGAGCGATTCGCCCGTGGCCAAGGAAATGGGCGGCGGCGCGAAGGTGTCCTAGCCCGGTCGATTGCGGGCCGGCGGAGCAATCACCTTCGCCAGGATCGGTACTCCACAGAGTTCTTGATCCACTTCAGGACCCAGTAAACCGGCGGCAGGTACTTCTTCAGGAATCCCCGCGCCGAGCTCACGTTCACCGCGCCGACCGGCGACTTCCATATCTCGTCGCCCGTGATCCTGTCGTACTGCTGGTTCTGGCTGAATTCCGTGTGGTGGACGATGCCCGCACGCGGATTGAACTGGTAGCGGTAGTCCAGGCCGATCAGCCGCCGGTTGAATTCCTGTCCGATGCCGCCGTACTTCCTGATCGACTCGTCGAAGAGCCCCGAGGCAAGCCAGTCCTCCTTCAACATGCACGTGTTGTTCTCGACGACGTACTTGTTGGCGACGTATTTCTTGAACGGGCGGAAGCGCTGCGGCCTGCAGTCGCCGTAGACCTCGAGGTATTCCTGCATCTTGAAGCGCAGCTTGTCGTCGGCCTCGATGGCCTTGCGCATGCCGCCGGTGAGCGTCTTCGGCGTCACCGACTTCTTGTGCTCCGCGACGAATTCCGGCTCGGGAAAGCTGTCGTCGTCCAGGATGACGACAGCGCGGCCGCGGGCGTCCTTGATGCCGAGGTTGCGCGCTTCCGCGAGGCCGTATTCGTTCGTCTTGCCGGTGTTGAGCCACCGCAGTTCGAAAGGAGAGCCCTTCCTGTAGTCCGCAAGCATCGCTTCGGTGTCGTCGGTGGAGCCGTCGATCGCGACGACCACTTCGAAGTTCCTGTCGGTCTGCCTCGCGAGGTGATCCAGAAGCTGCTTCAGCACCGCCGACCGGTTGAACGTGGCCACGACGACCGTGAGCAGCATGTCGCGCCGCGCGACCTGGTGGAATTCGTCTCTTGCGTTGTCGCCGGTGAGCAAGTGGCCGGACTTCGCGAGTCGATCGAGAAGGGCCTCATGCCGCCCCTCGGCGACCGGCATCTTGTGGCGGTGCCACTCGCAATAGAGTTTGTCCACGAGATCGATGGCCCCGTCGGCGAGCAGCTTTTCGAGGAGGTCGTACTCGCCTCCTTCAATATCGACCTTCAGGACGACCTCGTCTTCGGGCCTTGCGTGTTCCCGAAGGAACTTCGCCATGTCCACGACCGGAACCGTCTCGAACGACCGCGTGTCGACGTTCGATTTCGCGGCCATCGTCGAGTGCCCTTCCTCGGCGTTCTCGTTCGCAAACAGTCGCCGGAACCACCCCACGGAGTCCTGATGGTGGAAGAGCTTTGTCGTCCCTTCCGACGGGCCCGCCGCCGCATGGATGCACTCGACTTCCTTGCGGCCCTTGAACGCCTTCTCCATCGCCCGGAAGCTCGCTTCGCACGGCTCGAACGCGTAATACCGGTCGAACGGCGGGCAGGTGAGCATCGCGAGTTCGAGCGTGTCGCCGCGATAAGCTCCGAGGTCCACGAAGATCCTCATAGGGAACTCTCCGTCGCGGGGAGGACTTCCGGGAGAACCTCGGGTTTCGGCGAGGGCTTCATGCGGGCAAAGAAGATCAGCACGAGCACGATGTGAAGGACTTCCGTCACGAGCAGGCAGCCGACGACGCCCGCGAGCCGGAATCTCGGGATCAGGAAAATGTAGAGAATGGTCTTGAAGATGGGGATGGCGGTCTCGATGACGTACTGGGCCCGGGTCTCCCGGTGGGCGATGAGGCTGTTCTGGAACAGGACCAGGGGGAAGCTGAGGATCAGCAGCGAGTACCAGCGCGAATACGTGACGGAATCCAGGTACTTGGGGAAGAACCACTTGTAGAGGTACGGCGCCCCCAGCACGTACGCCGCGATGAGGCCGATGGAAAACACGAGAACCACGAGCGCTTTGCGTGGCACGAGGCGCTTCAGGTCTTCCGGAGTTCTTTCGGCCAGCTTGGGCAGTGAAATGGCGCTCAAATTCTTTCCCAGGATCCTGAGCTGCTGCGGCGGAGCTTTGGCGACGGAGTAGACCGCGAGGGAAGAGTTGCCCAGGAGGGTCCCGACGAGGAAATTGTCCAGCTGGAACGTGATGGTCCCGAGGACGCGCATGAGGGAGAGGTGCCAGCCGTAGTTCACGGCGGCCGCGCCGTCGGAGGTGCTTTCCCGCACGCGGAAGGCGCGGACGACCCAGGCATAGATCGGGATGTGGGTCAGGACATTGGCGCCGAAGTAAACGGCGACGATGACCACGACGTTGCGGGTGAAGAACAGGGAAGCAGCGATCAACGCGGATGCGACGAGGGTTTGAATGACCGCGAGGCGGCTTCCCAGCTTGAACTCTTTTTTCCCGACGAGGAAGGGACCGTAAAGTTCGATGCCCTGGACGAGGAGAGCTCCTGGGACGGCGAACGCGATTCCCCAGGCGATGTCCCGGTGTCCATGCGTCGTGCACCAGGCGCAGACTGGCGCGGCGAGGATCAGCTTGGGGAGGCCCCAGATGAGGTTGGAGCGAAAGCCGGTCAGGAGGGCGCGATCCTCACCACGGGCCGCGGCGCGTGTGACGGCGACGGAGATCTGGGTCAGGGAGAAGGCCTGCAGGACCCCCATCACCGTGAAGATCATTTTGTAGCTGCCGTACGACTCGATCGGGAGCACGAAGGTGAGGGCGATGGCGAGGAGAAAGGTGGACGCGGAGGCAACGGCCTGCGAGATGCCCATCCAGAAGCTGCTCCGGAAGACGTAGACCATGTCGGTCCGGAAGAGCTTTTCGCTTTTGACGAGCCATCGCGCGACGACGCCGGGCTGCTTTTCCTCCACGGGGCGAGAGTTTAAGCGGGGGAGTGGAGGTTCGCCAGAGCCCGGCCTGGCGGGTCCCCTTAACCTTTACCTCTCCCTTCACCTTTACCTGTCGTTGTCCTTCGAAGCAAAACGAGCAGGTTTAGGTTAAGGGACGACGCGCGGAATCCGTCGCCGCGGCGGAAACTGCCGGCGAATCTCGCCGGAATCGCGCGCCGGCAAAACCGATGTTTTTATTTCGAATGTCCGTAAGTGTATATGAATCAATGACTTAGTGAATAGCGCTGGGTGACGGCACACGCCTTGCGATCCCGGATCCCGCTTCTCTATGCGCACCGAAACCCTCGACCTCTCCTACGACCTCGACGCGGTCCTCGACGAAATCGAGCGCGCCGTCGAGATCGCTGACGACGCGGGGTACGGGGAAGCCGTGGCGGATACGCACGAAACCCTCGAGCACAGAACCCTCCTCCAGCGCATGAAACATGCCCTCCACGCCGCAACCGCCTGGCTCTTCTGACCCGGGAGTAGCCCGGGTCGTCCTGGGCGAGCATCGCAAGTCGAAGCACCAGTTAAGGAAATGACATGAGCAACAGCCTGTTCATCCCCGCCGCAGGCATGCTTGCCGAGGACGCCCGCGCCGACGTCATCGCGAACAACCTCGCGAACGTCCGCACGGCCGGCTTCCGCAAGGACTTCGTCTCGTTCCGTCAGCGGCTCCTGCGCTCGGGAGCTGCGGACGTGCCGGGACGAAGCGTTCCGGGTCTGGCGCTTGATCGCACGGCGTGGGACCGGGAAGCCGGGCCCGCCGAAGTCACCGGGAGACCCCTCGATCTCGCGCTCCAGGGCGAGGGGTGGTTCGCGGTGAGGCGGGACGGGCGGACGGTTTACACGAGGGCCGGCGACTTCCGGGTCAATGCGGACGGCCGGCTCGGCACTTCGGACGGCCGCGGCGAAGTCCTCTCCACCGGAGGCGGACCGATTTCGCTGGCGGGCCTGTCGCGCGTCGAAGTGAACGGCCGCGGGGAATTCGTCACGCCCGACGGCGTGATCGCCTCGATTGCCGTGGTGGCCTTCGACGACGAGTCGCGCCTGGAAAAGATCGGCGACGCCCTGTTCCGCGACGCCGGCGGCGCGGGGCCGCGCGCGGCGACGGCGGTCGAGGTCGTGCCGGGGGCGCTGGAGCAGGCGAGCGTCGAACCGGTGCGCGAGATGACCGCGATGATCGCGGCGATGAGGGCTTACGAGATGAACGCCGAGGCGTTGAGGATGCAGGACGAAATGATGGGAAGGGCCGCGAATGACGTCGGGAGATTGCAGGCGTAGGGCCTTATCCGCGGCTGTTTCCGCGGCATCGGGCTGTTATCCGCGTATTCCTTTGTTGTTTTTCGAAAAACGAAAAAAGGAATACGCGGATAAGGGCCCGATGTCGCGGAAACGGCCGCGGATACGACCTTCCAGGATTGAACGCTACTAAGGGAGAACCGATGTCCATCCGCGCCCTCAGCACCGCTTCTACCGGCATGACCGCCATGCAGGCCGAGATCGACGTCGTCGCGAACAACCTCGCGAATGTCAACACCACCGGCTTCAAGCGGATGCGCGCGAACTTCCACGATCTCTTCTACCAGCACGTGCGCCGCGTCGGGACCGGCTCGGCTTCGGGCAGCCAGCTGCCCTCCGGGATCCAGATGGGGCACGGCGTCAAGCTCGTCGGCACCGACCGGATGTTCACGCAGGGCCCGATGACGGCGACCGACCGCGAACTCGACGTCGCCCTCGACGGCGACGGCTTCTTCCAGGTCCGGCAGATCGACGGCACCACCATCGGATACACCCGCGACGGAACCATCCATCGCGACCGCGACGGCAACCTCGTCAACAACCAGGGGCTGTTCTTCGAGCCCGCGCTGCGCGTGCCCGCCGAAGTCACACGAATCACGATTTCCCAGAGCGGCCTCGTCCAGGGATTCGACCCCGCCAACCCGACCACTCCCGTCGATATCGGGCAGATCGAAATCGCCCGCTTCCCCAATCCCGAAGGACTCCTGGCCATCGGCGAAAACCTCTTCCTCGAAACCCCCGGGTCCGGCTCCCCCGAGGTCGGCAACCCCGGCGAAAACGGGCGCGCCATCATCCAGCAGGGTTTCCTCGAGGCTTCGAACGTCGAAAGCGTCCGCGAACTGACCGACATGATCAAGACGCAGCGCGCGTTCGAACTCAACTCGAGCACGATCCAGACGGCCGACGAAATGCTGCAGCGGCTCGCGAACCTCCGGAGATAAATGAAGCGCTTCCTCCCCATCCTGCTTGCCCTCGCCTCTCCCGCAGCCGCGGCGACGACCGTCGCGCTGAAGCCGGAGACGTGCGTGGCCTCGGGGTACGTCGCGCTCGCCGACGTGGCGGACGTGCGCGGGGAATCGCTTCCCCAGGTCTGGTTCGGCCGGGCGCCCGCGAAGGGCGAGACGCGCGCGGTGACGGCGGAAGACGTGCGGCTTGAACTGCGCAAGGCGGGAATTTCCCTGCGCGCGGTCTCGGTCTTCGGCGCGTGCCTCGTCCGCGGTGCGGACGCCGATCCGCGTCCCGGCCTCGACGGATTCCGCGAAATCACGGGCCGGGCGATCGCGGAAGCGGCCCGGAAGGCGCTTCCGGGCGCCGTGGTCACCGCGCAGGTGCTCGAACTCGACGCTCCCGAGGGCGTGAACTTTGCGCATGTCGAAATCGTGGCGGTGAAACCGGCCGACGCCTGGTGGCTCGGCGAGGCGCGCTTCAGGATCTTCGTGAACATCGGCGAAGCGGACAGCGCTGTGTGGGTGGCGCGCGCGTCGGTGCGCGGGACGCGGCGCGGCGTGGTGGCGCGGCGGGCCCTTCGCGCGGGGCACCGCGTGGTTTCGACGGACGTGGCGATCGCGGACGTGCCTGCGGGGGAAACGGGCTCGTTTGCGGAAGAGATGGACGTGATCGGCCGCGTGATGGCCTCGGACGTTGCGGAGAACGGGGCGATCGTGGCGGAAGCGCTTCGGGCCGGCCCGCTGGTGCTGCGTGGCGACGAGGTTGTCGTGACGAGCGGGGGTGGTCGGGCGGCGGCGCGGCGGACGGCGGTGGCGATGGAGGACGGGCGTGCGGGGGACGTGATCCGCGCGAAGAATCCGGATTCGAAGAAGGAGTTCCGCATCCGCGTCACCGGGCCGGGAGCCGGGGACGCTGTGGAGGAGGGGAAATGAACTGGAAATCGATGCTGGCGACGCTGGCGATCGCGGTGCCGGTGGCGGCGGACGGCCTGCTGGGGGACGAGACGGCGAGTCCGTACGCGCCTGAGAAGCCGACGTGGAAGGTGAACGACATCGTGAAGATCACGGTGAACGAGAGCTCGCTCGCGACGGCGAAGGCCGACACGAAGATCGACAAGGAGACGCAGCTGGTTGCTGCGCTGACCGACTTCGTGCACATGACGGGAAAGGGCTCCGGGCTGCCGGATCTGAAGGCGAGCGTGGGCGAGGACCTGAAGATCGACGGCCGCGCCGACTACGAGCGCGACAACAAGGGCGCGACGAACGGGTCGAACAAGATCGTGTTCACGGTTGCGGCGAAGGTCATCGAAGTGCTCGACAACGGGAACCTGGTCATCGCGGCGCGCAAGGAAGTGCAGATCAACGACGAGACCGTGACGATGACGGTGACCGGCGAAATCACGCCGCTGGACATCAGCGTGAACCGCACGATCGGGACCGACAAGGTGGCCGACGTGAAGATCCGGCGCACGGGCGACGGGGAAGTCAACGACGCGCGGAAGCGCGGGTTGTTTTCGTGGCTGATTGAGGTGTTGTGGCCGTTCTGAACGACGAGGCTGGCGGAGGCTGGCGAAGGCTGGCCGAGGCTTGCGGAGGCTAAAAAATGCGGATTCGAGGTCGTGAGATGAGCCGGGTGCTGGGTGGGGCGACGATCGCCTTCGCCGCCATTGCCCTGGGCACGTTGCCATTGGGCGCGCAGGACCGCGTCCGGGTGAAGGATCTTGCGGGCGTGAGCGGCGCGGACGTGAACGAAATCGAGGGGATCGGGCTCGTGACCGGCCTGGCCGGCACGGGTGACACGCCCGACTCGGTGAGAACCCGCCTCCGTTCATTCATGGAAAACCGCGACGGAGTCGTCGTCAGCGACCGCGAGATCAACGCGCGCAACGTGGCCGTCGTTGCCGTCGCCGCCCGCCTTGAAGCCTTCCAGGCGGTCGGCACCGAAATCGACGTCCTCATCAGCGCGCTCAACGACTGCAAGAACCTCAAGGGCGGCGCGCTGACACAGACCTTTCTCTACGGCCCGAAGCCTCACTCCAAGGACCCGACCGTCTACGCGATCGCGCGCGGAGCGCTCGTCCTGGGCGCGGACGTCGCCACGGCGACCGTCGGCACGATCCCCGGCGGCGCCATCGTCCAGCGCCTCGCTCCCCAGGACATCTTTCTCAAGGCGCTCGACTCGGGCTGGGTCGTGTTCAAGCTCAACCAGCCCGACTTCAACGTCGCTTCCCGCGTCGCCGATGCCATCAACAAGCGCTTTCCCGCGCTTTACAACACCGACGGCGACCTCGCCCAGTCGATGGACGCCGGTCACATCCGCGTGAAGGTGGCGACGCAGAAGCGCGGGGCCGAAGGACGCGGTGACGCCGTGCAGTTCGTCGGGGAAGTCCTCGGCATGACGGTCGAAATCGGGTCGCAGGAAGAGCCGGAGGCGACCGTCGTGATCAACGAGCGCGAAAAAACGTACGCGATCACCGGCAAGGTGCGCGTCCTTCCGTGCCGCGTGCAGAAAGGCCGGATCGTGGTCGAGGTGCCGGGCAGGGCGGACCCGAGGACGGGCCGCCCGGCGCAGCCGGATGGCCCGGTGCTTCTCAACGAAGTTCTCGACACGCTCTCTCCGACGCAGGAGACCGCGGGCGACGTGATCGACCTGATCAAGCTGCTGCACGGCGCCGGCGCGCTCAAAGCCAAGCTCATCGTGAGGTGAACGTGGAACTGTCGTCCACCAGCGGCGTGACCACGAAGAACGCGACCGCCCCGGCGCTTCACAGGGCCGCCGTCGCGTTCGAAGGATTCTTTCACGGGCTGATGCTGCGAACGATGCGGAAGAGCGTGCACGAGGGGGCGCGCTTTCACGGCGGAAGCGGCGAGAGGGTGTTCCGCGGCATGCAGGACGACCTGCTGGCGGAGCGTATGGCGGAGGGCGGCGGACTCGGGATCGCAAGGATGATCGAGAAGCAGCTCGGCTCCCGCCTGGATACGAGGGGATAAACGGAGACCCACGATGAACACATTGATCACGGCGCTCGAGAACGAATCCCGGCTCTACGGCGAACTGCTCGCTCTTCTGGCGCAGAAACGCGACGCGCTGGTGTCGCTGAAGACGGCGGACGTGGACCGGATCGTCGCACAGGAGGAGGCGATGCTCTCGAGACTGGGCGAGGCCGACGCGATGCGCCGCCGGGCCGCGGCCGAGGCGGGACGCGTGACTGGACTCGCTCCCGGCGCGACGCTCCGGCAGATTGCAGATCGCGACCCGAGGTTCATGCCGCTTCGCGACCGGCTCCAGAAACTGATCGTCGATGTCGCGCGCGCCAACGACCTCAATCGGGCGCTGGCGGAGCAGTCGCTCGCGCACGTACGCGAGACGCTTCTCGTTCTCACCGGCGTCGAGATCGACGCCGCGGCCTACACGCGACGCGGGGCGGAAGCGCCGCCGCCGTCGTCCTCCCGCGTGAACATTGTCGACAGCGTCGCTTAGGAAACCCGCATGAGCCTCTTCACCAACCTGAACCTGGGCCTGACCGCGCTGACTGCGCAGCAGGCGGCGGTGCAGACTACGGGCCACAACATCGCCAACGCGACGACGCCGGGGTATTCGCGACAGAGGGTGGACCTGGCGGCGATCGAGGGGCAGCGATTCGGCAACGCATTTCTCGGCCGCGGCGTCGCGGCGGGTTCCGTGCGGCGCATCATCGACACGTCGCTTGAAGGACGGCTGCGGGATTCGACGTCGCAGCTCGGTGCGGCCTCGGCGAGGAGCGGGACTTTTGCCAGGCTGGAGGCGCTTTTCAACGACATCTCAGGTCAGGGCCTCTCGTCGTCGCTGGACGGATTTTTCGTCGCGGCGGAGACGCTGGCGGCGCGGCCGGCGGATGCGGCGGCGCGGGGGAGCATGATTGAGCAGGGTGCGGCGCTGGCGGATGCGTTCCGGCTTGTCGCGACGAACATCGTGGCGGACCGGGAGTCGTTGAACCAGCAGGTGCGTGCGGGGGTGGACGAAGTCAACCGGCTGACTGGCGAGATCTCGCGGCTGAACAGGGACATCGTGGCGTCGGAAGCTGGCGGCGCGGCGCCGAACGCGGCCAACGACCTTCGCGACCGGCGCGGGGAGTTGCTGCGCGAACTGGCGCAGAAAGTGTCGATCCGGACGGTGGAGACCAGCACGGGGGCGGTAAACGTGCTGGCGGGGAGCGAGTTCCTGGTGCTTGAAGGGACGAGCGCGACGTTGACGACGACGGCGGAGACGGACCGCGGGTCGCGCGTGGACGTGCCTGCGTTCGCGGCGACGGGGACGAAGCTGGCGCCGGGCGGGGGAGAACTGGCCGGGCTGCTCGACTCGATCCGGAAGGACATCCCCGCTTTTCTCGACGACCTGAACGACCTGGCGCGCGCGGTGATCTACGAAGTGAACAGGGTGCAGAGCTCGGGAACCGGTCTCGTCCGGTTTTCGTCGCTCATCTCGAACCATGCGACGCCATCGGGCGTTCCGCTCTCGACTGCCGGGACCGTGACCGGGACCCCGGCCGGGACGACCGTGCGTGCCACCGATCTCGCGGGGTACCCGGACGACACTTTCAACGGCCTCGACCTCGTGGCCCGCACCGGCGCCAACGCCGGCCAGCGACGCCGTGTCCTGGATTTCGACGGCACCAGCGGCACGCTCCTCCTGGATCGCCCGTTCGACGCGCCCTTCGCCGCCGGCGATGCGTTCGACGTCACCGCCCTTCCGTTTCCCGTCACCGACGGCTCGTTCGACCTGCGCGTGACCGACGAATCGACTGGAAGCGTCACGACCTTCAACATTGAGGTCGATCTCGACAAGAGCCTCCCGCTTCCCAGCGATTCGACCCTGGCCTCCGTCGCCGCCGAAATCAACGCGGAAGCCGGCTCGATGGTCACGGCAACCGTCACGGCCGACGGACGCCTCCAGATCACGGCGAATTCTCCGTCGTCGCGCTTCAATTTTGCCAGCGACACCAGCGGCTTCCTCGCTTCTGTCGGCCTGAACTCGTTCTTCTCGGGTCGCGACGCCCTCACCATTGCGGTCGATTCACAGCTGGCCTCCGACCCCGCGCGCCTCTCGGCGGGTTTCAGCAACGCCACGAATGACAACGGCGCCGCCCAGGCGCTCGCCGCCATCCGCAACGCAAAGTCGCTGCTCGCGGGGACCGCTTCCGTCGAGGACTTCTACCGTGGGCTTGAGAGCGCTCTCGGCACGAGGAGCGCAGAGGCGGCGGACCGCGCGGAGAGCCAGTCGTTCCTGGAAGCGCAGCTCGAGGCGGAGCGCGAGCGGCTGAGCGGGGTGAATCTCGACGAGGAGGCGGTGAATCTGCTGACGCACCAGAGGGCGTACCAGGCGGCGGCGAGATTCATTGCGACGGTCGATACGTTGCTGGACACGCTGATCAACCAGCTCTAGAGGCACGCATGGCTATCGATCCGATCGCTGCCAGGTCGACCAACTCGCTCACGCGGGACACGATCCTTCGCGGGCTGAACCGGTCGCAGCTGGCGTTGCTGCTGGTCCAGGAGCAGCTTTCGACGGGGAAGCGGCTCGTGCGCCCGTCCATTGACCCCGTCGGCACTTCGCTGGCCCTCGGCTACCGGGGCCGCATCGACCGCAACGCAGCGTACGTGAAGAACTCGAATGATGCTTTCGCCCGGCTCGGCTACGCGGACGCGTCGCTGGGCGGAGTCTCGGACCTCCTGGATTCCGCGCGCTCGATCGCGCTGGGGGAAGCGAC
Organism: Planctomycetota bacterium; assembly: GCA_038060895.1. Classification (GTDB taxonomy): domain Bacteria; phylum Planctomycetota; class MHYJ01; order WSZJ01; family WSZJ01; genus WSZJ01. The sequence continues at coordinate 254,269 of JBBTCT010000007.1, read as the reverse complement.
GGGGACCGCGACGGCAGCGACGCGGCTGGGAGCGGCGACGGAAGTCGGAGAGATGATCAACCAGCTGCTGTCGCTGGCGAATGCGCAGTTTGAGGGCCGGCCCGTCTTCGGGGGCGCTTCAAAGGCGCCGCCGTTTGCGACGGCGGCGGGCGGCGTCGCATTCACGGGGGATCTTTCGGCGATCCTGAGGTCGTTCGGCGACGCGCTCGTGGCTCCCGACAACATTGCGGCGACGAATGCGCTGGGCGCCACGGCGCTTCTTGAAGCGCAGGCGACGGGGAGTTCGACGGCGGCGACGGGAGCCGCGACTCTGACGGATTCCAGCTTCATCGGCCATGGCACCGACGCCTACGTCGGTTACGACCTCGTCGTCCGCACGGGACCGAACGCGGGGCTCGCGAGGCGGATCACCGCGTTCTCCAGCGCGACCGGGACGTTTACGTTCGCGTCGGCATTTCCTTCGGCGTTCGCGGGCGGGGAAGGGTACGACATCCGCCTCGACCTCGACCCGACGGTGACGCGCGGAGGCAAGGCCGGCGCCGCGACGGCCGCTTCAGGCCCCGGGACGATCGTCACGGCCGCTCTGACCGGCGACGGGGACAACGCCTACAATTCGCTCGAGCTTCGCGTCCTGACCGGCGCGAACGCGGGCGCCGTGCGGCAGATCACCGACTTCGATTCCGCGACGGGCACGCTCACGTTCGGCACGCCGTTCGGCGCGGCTTTCGCCGCGGGCGACACCTTCGAAATCCGCGCGGCTTCGACGCAACTCGGCCAGCTCCGCGGCGGCCTCGGCGTGAACCTGGGCAGCCTGCGCGTCCAGGACGGCGTCGGCGGCCCGTCCGTAGTCGTGGACCTCTCGGGAGCAAAGGATGTCGGCGACGTCCTTGACGCGTTCAACAACGCCTTCGGGACGGCAGCCCTTCCGGTCACCGCCGGACTGAATGCTGCCGGCAACGGTCTTGAGCTGACGCACACCGCGGCCGGAACGATCGTCGTCTCCGAAGAAGGCGGTGGCAACACGGCCGCGCAGCTCGGGATCCTCACCGCGTCTGCGGGCTCGCCTCTGGTCGTGACCGGAAGCGACCTCGATCCCGTGATTTCCCAGGGAACGCAGCTCGCCCAGTTCCGCGGCGGCCTCGGCCTCGACAAAACGGGCCTGGCAATTTCAAACGGCCAGCTTGGCGGCACCGTTTCCCTCGCCTCCGCGTTCACCGTCGAGGATCTCACCAACCTCGTCCGCGGCGCCGGGGTGCAGGCCTCTGTCGAAATCGCGGCGGACGGGCGCTCCCTCGCGCTCCGCCAGCTCCTCTCCGGCGGCGACCTGCGCGTCACCAACACGGGCGGCGGCGAAACCGCTTCCACCCTCGGGTGGCTCGACTCCCTTCGACGCAAAGAGACTTCGCAGCTGAATGCGGGAAGCGGCGTCCTGACCTCGGCGGGGCCCGACCTGCGCTTCACGACGAAAACCGGCGCGACGTTCGACGTCGACCTCGACGGAGCCACGACCATCGCGGCCGTCATTGACCGCATCAACACGGCCGCAGGCAATGTCTCCCTCGGTTCTCCCGTGCTCGCCTACACCGACGAGGCCACCGGCGCGCTCTTCATCGACGACCGCGGGGCGGACGGCGGCAGTAATTTCAGCGTCGCAGCCGTGGGAAGTTCGTTCGCGGCTCAGATGCTCGGAATCGAGAAAACCGTCGTGAATCCGGCCGGCGTCGACCCGGTGCTGACGCTCACGGGCGACCCTCTCAGCGCCACCGGCCTCCGCGACGCTTCTGCATTTGCGGCTCTCATCGAGCTGCGCGACGCGTTGGTCTCGAACGACTCACAGCGCATCGCCGCAGCCGCCGACCGCCTTGCGGCCGCGCGCACGACCGTTCTCAACGGCCGTGCCGAAGCCGGCGCCCGCGCCCGCCGCCTCGAGCTCACGCGGAACCGGCTCGAGGACGAGACCGTCACGTTCCAGGGACTGCTCAGCGCGACGGAAGACGTCGATTTTGCGGAAGCGGCGGTGCGGCTGACACAGGAGCAGATTGTGCTGGAAGCGAGTCTGGCGAGCGCGGCGAAGATGCTGCAGACGACGCTGTTCGATTTCTTAGGGTGATCGCGTGAACGGAAGAGCGAATGAACCCAAATCCCAACAGGGCACCGCGGCGGGCGGCAGCGGTCGAGCCAGCGTTGAATTTGAAGTTGGGGTTGGAGTTGGGATTTGTCGTTCCACCAATTAAATTCACCCCATGCCAACCCTCCCCACACGCCGTTTCGGTCCCATCCCCATTGCGGAAGCCGACGTCTACACCTTCCCCTCGGGCCTCCCCGGATTCCCGGGGGCCTCCCGCTTCGTCCTCCTCCCCGACCCCGGCGGCGCTCCGTTCCAGTGGCTCCAGTCCGCGGACAAGCCCGAACTGGCGCTGGTCACGTGCGACCCTCTGCTCTTCGCGCCGGATTACACGGTCGTCGTAAAGGCGGAAGATCTCGCGCCGATCGGGCTCGCAGACGTCGCGAAGGGCTTCGTCCTCGCGATCCTGACCGTTCCCTCCGACCCGAAACTCACGACCGCCAACCTTCTTGGCCCGCTCATCTTCAACCCCGGCACCATGCTTGCCCGCCAGCTCGTCCTTGCGAAGCCGGTCGCGTTTACGCGCGTCCCGGTCTTCGGGGCGGCCGCGCCATGCTAGTCCTGACTCGCGGCAAGGATGAGGCGATCATCATCGGGGACGGGATCGAGGTGACCGTGCTCGAGGTCAAGGGCGACAAAGTGAAGCTCGGGATCGCCGCCCCGCCCAGCGTACCGGTCCACCGCAAGGAAGTGTGGCTGGCGCTTCGTGATGCGAACATTGCGGCCGCGGACTCAAAGGATGTCGCGGCGGCCGCGGAACTTTTCAAGAAGAAGCAAAAGAACGGCCCTGCGCCCCCGCCGGCGCCAGGCCCCAAACCATGAATTCCGGGGACGCCGAAAAATCGCGCTTCCACCACCCCCCAGGGGATTTGGTACCCTCCGGCCAGATCCCCTTAAAGGAGGAGGTGCCTTCACCGCCGTCCCGGCCGCCCGGACCGCTTTTCCGGCAACCCCCGCGGGCATGGATGCCCCGGATTCAACACATCACGGAGGATGAACAATGACGCTTCGTATCAATACGAACCTGGCCGCGATCCGCGCGCTGAAGAACCTGCGCCAGACCGACCAGGCCCAGCAGACGTCCCTCGAGAGGCTTTCGACCGGCCTCCGCATCAACCGCGCTTCCGACGACCCGTCCGGACTCGTCATCTCGGAACAGCTTCGCGGCCAGCTCTCCGGCCTGAGGCAGGCGTCTGAGAACACGCAGAACGCGACGAACATGATCGGCACGGCGGACGCCGCGCTTCAGCAGGCCAGCGACTTGCTCAACGACATCCGGCAGAGCGCGATTTTTGCTCTCAACACCGGCGCTTCCAGCCCCGACCAGGTGGCGGCGGAACAGGCCAGCGTGGACCAGGCGATTTCGGCAATCAACCGGATTTCCCAGACGACCCGCTTTGCGGATGGGTCGCTTCTGAACGGTTCGAAAGGCTACGACGTCACGGCGCAGTCGGCGGCGATCCAGAACCTGGATCTCCGGCGCGTGGCGTTTGCGCCGGGCACGACGTCCCGGACGTTTGCGGCCAGCTATACGGTCGACGGGACGCAGCGGACGGTGGCGGGCGTCGGCGCGACGGTTGGAGCCGCGACGATTCGCGTGACGGGGGAACTGGGCAGCCGTGAGATCACGTTTGCCGGCGCAACTGCCGCAGCGGACGTCGAGGATGCCATCGACGCCGTCGCGCAGGAAACTGGCGTGTACATGAGCGTGCCCGGCACCGCTGCCAGCGAAGGCTTCGGATCGGAACAGTTCATCAACATCGAAGTGCTGTCCGGCGTGGTCGGCGGCCTGGCAGCCGGGTCCAACACCGGCACTGCGGGCGTTGACGGCGTGCTTCTCGTCGACGGCCAGTCGTTCGTCGGCAAGGGCCTGCACTTCTCCATCAACACCGGCAATCTCAGCGCGGACGTCGACATTACTCCGGCGACGCTCGTCGGCCCCATCGCGACGTTCCTCACGATTGCCAATTCCGGCGTCGAGTTCCAGGTGAACGAGACTGCTTCGCCCACCGACCGGATCGCCCTCGGGATCCGGGACATCAGCTCTTCCAAGCTCGGTTTTGACACCCGCTCCGACGTTCTGGGCACCGCGGCCGCAGGTTCTGCGGTGACCGAGGGCGGCTTCCTGTCGTCGCTGACGACCGGAGGAGCCAACGACCTCACCAAGAACCCCGCCAACGCGCTCAAGATCATCGACGCGGCGGTGAGCCAGATCACCGGCCTCCGCGGGTTCCTCGGCGCACTCCAGTCCTTCAACCTCGAGCCTAATCTCAACAACCTCGAGGTCTCCATCGAGAACATCACCGCGGCCGAAAGCAGCATCCGTGACCTCGACTTCGCTGCCGAAACCGCAGAGTTCACACGGACCCAGGTCCTCTTCCAGGCCGGCATCTCGGTCCTCGGAAGCGCCAACCTGATTCCGCAGACCGTGCTGACGCTGCTGCAGTAAATCCACCGGAAGGGCGGCCCGCAGATCCGGGCGGGCCGCCTCTTCCGGCTGAAAAGAACTCGTAAGGAAGAGAGCCATGACTGAAAACTTTTCCATCAGGTCGCAGGCCCCGCAGCCGACGACGTTTGGCGAGCTGACGGGGGTTTTGTTTGCACGGCCGCCGGCGACCCCGCGGGAGCCGCCCGCGCCTGAGCCGAAGCCGACGCCGGGAGTGGCGGAAGGGATCAAGGCCGCGATAGAGCAGGCCAACGCGCGGGCCGCGCGCCAGTCCGTCGACCTGCGGTTCGGGATCCACGAGGCGAGCGGGGAGTTCTACGTGCGCGTGCTGGACCCGAGCACCAACAAGGTGCTCAAGACCGTGCCGCCGGAGCAGTTGCTTGACTTCCGCGCCGCACTGGAGCGGTCGATCGGCATCCTCTTTGACGAGGTGGCCTAGATGGCGAGCGTGACCGGCCTCAGCTTCAGCGGAGCGTCCAGCGGACTGGACCTCGGCGCGGTCATCGACGCGCTGACGTCTCTTCAGCGACGCTCCGTCCAGACGCTAGAGAACCGCGTCACGACCCAGACCGCGAAGCAGGCGGCCTACATGGACCTCGCCAGCGCCCTGCTCGGCGTTCAGACGGCTGCTTCTCCTCTCGCCGATTCTTCGCTTTTCGGCCGCACATCGGCGTCCAGCTCCAACGAAATGGTGCTCCTGGCGACTTCGAACGGGGGCGTTTCCGGGTCGTACCTGTTCGAGGTGAAGCGGCTCGCGCAGGCGCAGCAGTTGAGGAGCGGTGGGTTTGCGAGTGCGACTGCGGCGCTCGGGGTCTCGGGGGAGATTTCGATCGAGCTGGGAGGGCAGGGGCTGTCGCGGAACACGCCGCTGGATTCCCTGAATGCCGGCGCCGGGGTGGACCGGGGAATGGTCCTCCTCCGTCAGACCGTGGGGGCGACGACGACGACGGCGTCGGTGGATCTTCGGGCGGCAGCGGGCGTGCAGGATGTGGTGGACGGCTTGAATGCGGCGGGGATGCCGGTGACGGCCCGCGTCGAGGGCGATCGCGTTGTCCTGGCGTACGGTGGGACCGGGTCGCTGGAAGTGCTGGACGGTGCAGGGGACTCCACGGCCTCGGACCTGGGGCTGACCGGAACGCTCGCGGCCGGCGAAACGCGCTTCGGCGCAAACGTGAATCACGTCACGGCGGCGACGAAGCTGGCACTTCTCAACGACGGCGCCGGCGTTCGCCAGAAGGCGGGGACGGATTTCACGGTGACCTCGACGGACGGAACTGCGTATGCGGTGGAAATCGCGGGCGCGGCGACGGTCGGCGATGTGATGGCGGCGATCACGGCGGCGACCGGCGGCGCGGTGACGGCGGCGCTCAACGCCGAAGGGAACGCGATCCAGCTGACCGACACGGCAGGGGGCGCGGGGAACCTCACGGTCACGGCGGCTGCCGGCTCGAACGCCGCTCTCGACCTGGGACTTCTCGTTTCGAGCGAACTCGCGGGCGATCCGTCGGCGGGCGCCGGGCGCAATTTCCTCGCCGGTGCGCGCCTCATCGGCGATCTCAACGGGCTGCTTGCCCGGACGCTCAACGGCGGCTCCTCCCTCTGTTATCCGGACGGGTCCGTTCCCGCGGCGACCGACATCCAGGGAGTCACCGGCGGTTCAATCTCCATCGGAGACACGGCCGGCGGCTCGACCTCCGTCGACCTCTCCGGACGTTACCGCACTGCCGTCACGGGCGTCGTCTCCGCCGACACGCTCACGATCGCCGGAGGCGCCGATATCCGCGCCGGCATGGTCCTCCGCCTCTCCGACGGCGCCGTCAACGAGTATGCGGTGGTCGAGAGCACTACTGCCGCCGGCGGCGGAGCGTTCGACGTGACGTTCACTGCCCCCGTCGCCGCAGTCGGCGGCGCAGGGGCTTTCCGGTCCCGCGAAACCGTCAACGCCGTCGTCGCGGAAATCAACCGCGCGGGAACGGGCCTTTTCGAAGCGCGCTTCAACACCGAGGGCAACGGCCTCGTGCTCCTCGATCTCGCGGGAGGCGCGGGGTCGCTGGCGGTTTCCGAAGCGGGTTCGACGACCGCGCGGGATCTCGGGCTCGTGAGCGCTTCGACGGCCGGCTCCGTGACCGCGACTTCGGTGTCTTCGGCCGACCTGACGGGCATGGACTCCTCGACCTTCGTCAACCAGTCGCTCACGTTCACGACCGGCGCGGCGGCGGGGACTTCCTTCACCGTGACCGCCTTCGATGCCTCGACGGGGAACCTCACTCTCTCCGGCGATCCCCTCGCCGCCGGCGCCCTCGCCGGCGACGCGTTCCGCCTCGGCTCGGATCCCGCGCGGATCCCGGGCGCCGACACGGATCCCGCGCTTCTCACCGACAACACGCCGCTTGCCGCGCTCAATGCCGGGAGCGGCGTCATGGCCGGGAAGATTCGAGTCACGGATCGCACCGGCACTTCCTTCACGGTGGATCTTTCGCAGTCCGACGACGACACCGTGTTCGACGTCGTCGACGAGATCAACGCCGCCGCTTCTTCGGTGGGCTCCTCCCTCCGCGCCCGCATCGACGACGCCGGTGACGGAATCCTCCTGTCGCAGGCGGCCGGCGCCGGGGCGATCCGCGTCGACGAGGTCGCGGGCGGACGGACCGCGCGCGACCTGCGCCTCCTCGGCGTCGCTCCGCTCTCGTCCCCCGGGACGCTCGACGGCACCTTCGAGATCCGCGCCGCCATTTCCTCCGGCGACTCCCTCAACGCCGTCGTCACCCGCCTCAACGCCCTCGGCATCCCCATCAGCGCCGCCGCCGTCTCGGACGGCTCCCTGGGCACGCCTTTCCGCCTCTCCCTCATTTCCACACAGCCTGGTTCCCGCGGCCGCGTCGTCGTCGATACCAACGTCGGCAGCCTCACGATGGGCCTCCTCGCCGCGGGCCAGGACGCGCAAGTGCTGACCGGAAGCGGTTCCAGCACCGCGCTCATCCAGTCCCCGGGGAATACCGTCACGGGCGCCGCTCCCGGGCTGACGCTCGACCTCCGCGGCCCTGGCGGGCCGGTCAGCGTCGCCGTGAATGCCGACACCTCAGCCGTCAAGGAAGCCGTCAAAGACCTGGCGTCCGCGTTCAACGCGGCCGCCGACCTCATCGACCAGCTTGGCTCCTTCGACACGGCGACCAATTCCGCGGGCCCCCTCTTCGGAGACCCCACGCTCCGCGCCGCCGACCGCGCGCTCTACGACCTGTTCAATCGACCCGTGACGGGGCTTCCTTCGGGGAGCATCCGTGATTTCGCGACGCTCGGCCTCGAACTCGGGCAGGACGGCCGCTTTTCCGTGAATGAAACGAAGCTCGACGCGGCGCTCGCCTCGACTCCCGACCAGGTCCGCGACTTCTTCAGCGCCGGCCGCACGCTCGCGCTCGATACGAAGCTCGCGGACTTCCGCAACGGCCTGGGCGTCTCCCGCAATTCAAGCGGCGACGATTTCAAGGTCACCCTTCACGACGGCACCTCGGTCTCCGTCTCGCTCGCTGGCGTCAAGTCCGTCTCGCAGCTTCTGGACCGCATCAACACCGACGCTGAAAACACCGGCTCCCTCCTGGCATCGATTTCCCCCGACGGCCGTTCGATCCAGCTCTCCGACGCGACGGCCGGCGCAGCCTCCTTCCGCCTCGAACCGCTCGGCGGGTCGCCCGCCGCGGCGCAGCTTGGCCTCCAACAGGCGGTTGACGGCGCGCCCCTTCTGACAGGCGCCCCCGTGGATCTCACGCGCGACCCCGGGGCCGCGCGCAGGGCGGTGGAGGGGCTCGACACTCTCGCAACTTCACCTGACGGGCTGATTTCCCGCAAGACGACCGGGATCGAGAGCACGATCGAGAGCCTGCGCGAGGACATCGAGACCGCCGAGAAGCGCGTCCAGGACACTGTCGACCGTCTCACCCGCCGGTTCGCCGCGCTCGAGGAATTCCTCTCTCAGAACAACGCGACCCTGGCGCTCCTCAACGCGTCCCTGGCCCCGCTTCTCCAGTCCATGCGTTCGGGAGGTTCGCGGTGAACGAAGCGAGGCGTTATCTCGAAACCCAGGTCCTCACCGCTCCCAAGGAAAAGCTGCTGCTCATGCTTCTCGACGGCGCCATCCGCTTCGCCACCCAGGCGCGCGAGAAAACCGCCGCGGGAGACCGTCCGGGCGCCTCGCCCCTCTACCTTCGCGCCCAGGCCATCGCGCTCGAACTGTCCGCGGCGCTTGACCCCGGCCTCGACCCGGCGCTTCGCCGCAATCTCGCGGGCCTCTACATGTTCGTCTACCGACGCCTCGTGGCGGCCAACCTCGACGGGACGGCGGCGCCGGCCGAAGAGGCGCTGGCGATCCTCGGAAAGCTGAGGGGAATGTTCGGGGAAGCGGTGGCTGCGCTGCGGGCGGGGGCATCGTCGGAAGAGGACAGCGCGCGGGTGGTGCGAACGGGGTAGCGGGGAAGTTGGCGAACGGCGACGCGACTGTCAAAAAAAACATCGGCCAGAATGATGGAATTGCCTCAGGCCGACCGGTTTAGGCGCCGATATGTAATGCGTGGCCGGTGACGCGCGGGAAACCGGGAATGACGCAGGACGGCGCCCGCTTCGGCCCTCAAACTCGCCCCTCTCCGAATGGACCCCGGTTCGGCCGAAGCGCCGACCGGGGTCCTCTTTTTGTGTGGCTCTTGATTTCTCACGAGGGGCACGAACGGCCGCGCCCCTCGTGAGAAATCAAGATCCACACAAAAAGAGCACCCCGGTCGGCGCTTCGGCCGCGAAAGGCAACTGCTTCGGTTACTTCGGTTGTTCTGCGCGAGCGAGCGGCGACTTGAAGGACCAGAGCTCGACCGCAGTTCCTTCTCGTCTGCAGTAAACGATTCGGCCGTCGGACGTTTCGCGCGGGCTGAACGATTCAACATTCGCTGCGGTCAGGCGCACGCGCTTCGCTCCATCCGCGGAGACGGCCCAGAGACCGTCGAACTGCGGTTCGTCCTGCTCCGGGGATTCGATGCGGGCCGCGAAGAAGATCCATTGGCCGTCGCGCGACCAGGACGGCGTGATTGCGCCGCGGCCCGGTTCAGGCCACGGTTCCGTTGCGCGGCCTGAGGCGACATCGATGATCACGACGCTCCAGAGGCGGTCGCCGTGCCGGGTTCTCTGGCAGGCGATCCGGTCCTCGGTCGGATGCCACGCGGGCGCGAACCCGGCTCCCAGCTCACGCGCCTCTCCTGATCCGTCCCCGATCCGGAGGCGCCATTCTGCGGCGCGTCTATCGAAGGCCGCCCAGGCGAGCCGCTTGCCGTCAGGCGCCCAGGTCGGGCCGGTCTCGTCGGCGTCGGTTCCGGCAATTGTCGGCGCCCCGGGAGTGGTCGTGAAGATATCCCAGGTTCCTCCTTTGTTTGCCGCAAATGCCAGAAGACCTTCGGCGGACGCTGCAGGCGCACGCAAGTCATCGTCGCTGATCAGCTCTTCGTGTGGTGCCGGCCCCGAATCCGGAAGAACCCAGATTTGAAATGTGCGTCCAGGCGCGCGGCGGGCGAAGAGGATCCCTCCCTGGACGGGGCAAGGGTCTTCACAAACATCGCCGAACGCGGTCAGCCTGGTGTGGCCCGGCTCGGGGCCAGTGTCCGCACGGCGTTGCGGTCCGCCGCAGGAACATGCGGCCAGCGCCATGAACATCCCTGTAACGACCCTTCGATTCACGCGTCCAATTGTAGGGTCATTTTCGTCTTGACTCCCTGCCTTTTCCTGTAGAATCCGCCACCAATCCGAGCGGTACGAGGCTTGCTTTAGATCATCATCCTGACCGGAAACGCTCGGTAAAGAGGGTTTCAAAGCCCTGCCCTTTACAGCCTGTAAAGGGTTAATCTGCCCAGAGGTGGGCGAAAGGAGGGGAAGTGAGGATTCGTAGCGTTCTGACGCTTCTGGCTCTCGCACTGACCGCGGGGTCCAGCAAGGCGGACATTTTCTGGTTTACGCAGCAGGGATTGACTCCCGGAGTTTTCAGTTATGACTCGGCCACCGGTGTCATCGGGCCGATCGTGACGATTCCGGTCGATCCGCGCGTTTCCGCGACCTACGGGTTCGGCGCGCCCTACGGGATCGATTCGCTGGTCTTCTCGAGCAGCGAAGGTCCGATTCTTGCCTACTGTGACGCCCCGTTCTGCGTCATCGTGGACATCCTCCCGGGCAGCCCGACCTATAACTCGGTCATCCAGACGATCGACATGCGGGATTCGTCGATCGCGGGGGACTCGCCGGGGGCCATCTTCCCCAAGTTCCACCCGTCCGGAGCGCGCATCTACGTGTCGTGTCTGCCCAGCGGCGCCACGCCTTCCTCGATCCGCATCGCTCGGCAGATCACTCCTCTTCCGGCAGCGACCCTGACCTATAGCTTTGCCCCGGTTACGAACCCTGGGGACAAGCTGACGACCGACGTCGTCCCGGGATCGGGCGACCTCGCCGGCGAATTCGGAACCATCGTGACGCCGCCGTTTGTAGGCGTGCTTTCGTGGGTGGTCCGTCCGTGGGGCATCGACGTTGCCCCGGATTCATCCAAGGTTTACTTTGCTTCGCACAACGAAGGGTTCATCGGGCCGACGCCCGTCAACCTCAGCCAGGTGAACGGATTCACGATCGATGTGGCCGGAGATTACGTCTCGACGCTGTCGGTGACGGAACTTCCTTCGGCCGAGTTCAATCATTGCCATTACCTGACGTTCAGCCCCAGTACGCTTCCGTACGATTCGGGCGGCGCGCGTTGTTACGTTTCCAACAACGGCGAGCCGGACATCCCGGGAGCCATGCCCCCGCCGTCCCCCGGCTTCGTCATGGTCATCAACACGCTGGCTGATGCGACAACGCTGGCCGTGGAAGCTGGCGTCGTGCCGCCGAACATTGATCCCGCCACGCCGCTGGGGCCGCTGATCGCTCCCTTCTGGTACCCGGTCGGGATCGACTGCGCGAAGTTCTCGACCGTGAGTTACGTGTCCGATCAGGACCAGAGCGTTCCGCCCCCTGCCACGGACGGCCCGATCGGAGTCAAAGTCTTCGCTTCGATCACACCTGCCGGATCGCCCACGGTTTCTGACAAGTCGTTCCTGTATTTCGCAGACCCGACTCCAGCCCTCGACACCGAGCCCGTCCACTACGGCGTCGCCGTGGACAACGATGATTCGGAAGTCGTCTTCTGCAACCTGGGCCCCCCGGGCGGCACTGGAACCATCAACAACTACGGCATTGACGGCATCCTGGTCTTCACCACGACGGTTTCGCCCAGCAGCTTCCCTGTTTACATCACATGCCAGTCCGGTACGGGCTCGGGTGGCCCTCCCGGCGGCGGCGGTGGCGGCGGCGGCGGTGGCGGCGGCACCATCTATAACGACAACGGCGCCGGCTTCAACGAAAGCAGCGGCGGAAGCAAGCACAAGCGGTGCGGTTTGACGGGCATGGAAGCGCCCCTGCTGCTGGGCTTCTGGATGCTCGTACGCCGGCGTTCGAAGAAGAACGCGAAGTAGTCCTTCCAGTCGATTGACGCGGGGCCGGGCTGAAAAGCCTGGCCCCGCTTTTATTTTCCCGCGCGCTCAGCGCGTGGGGTTGCTGCGCTGCGCGAGCTGAACGCTATTGCGCAGGAGCACGGCGACTGTGATAGGCCCGACGCCGCCGGGCACGGGAGAAAGGTGCGCCGCGACATCGGCGACTCCCGGCTCCACATCTCCGACCGTCCGCGTCTTCCCGTCCGCACCTTTCACACGGTTGATCCCGATGTCGATCACCGTCGCACCCGGCTTCACCATGTCGCGTTTGACCAGGCCCGGCACGCCCGCGGCGACGAAGAGCAGGTCCGCGCGCAACGTGTGAAGCCGCAGGTCGCGCGTCGCGATGTGGCAGGTCGTGACGGTGGGGGAGTTGCGTGCGGACTGAAGAAGGAGAAGCGCCAGCGGCTTCCCGACGATTTCAGAATGGCCGATGATGACGCATTCCAGCCCCGTCATGTCCGGCCGCGCGCGCCGCGCCATCTCAAGCGCCGCAGACGCCGTTGACGGCGCAATCGTGAATTGCCCCATCACCAGCCGCCCGAAATTGGCGGGCGTCATCGACTCCACGTCCTTCGCAGGGTCCAGCGCTTCCCGCATCCGTCGCTCGTCGATGTGGGGCGGGAGTGGCTGGTGCAGGATGATCCCCGTGACCTTCGGGTCGGCATTCAGCCGGCCCAGTTCGGTGATCGCCTCCGGTTCCGTCACCGTCTCCGCAAGCTGGTGCAGCTCGAAGTCGACGTCCGCTTCCGCACACGCCTTCTTCTGGTTCCGGAGGTAGACCTCGCTGGCTCCGGCATGACCCACGATGAGCGCGGCAAGGTGGGCGGGGCGGCCGGAGTCCCGAAGCGCCTTCGCGTCGATCTTGACCTTCGCGAGGATTTCGCCGGCGAAGACATGGCCGTCGAGGAGAAGCGCGCTCACGCGAGCCCCGTGACATTCCCGTCGTCGTCGATGTCGATGCGTTCCCCGGCGGGGCGGGACGGCAATCCCGGCATCGTGGTGACGTCGCCGCAGAGCGGCACGACGAATCCCGCTCCCGCGCTGATCCGGATTTCCCGGACCGGCAGCGTGAATCCCTCCGGCGCGCCTTTCAGTTCAGGGTCGTGGGACGTCGAGAGGTGCGTTTTGGCCATGCAGACTGCGAGGCGGTCCAGCCCGTCCTTCGCGAGTTTCTTCAGTGTCGCCCGCGCCGCCGGCGCGAATGCGACGTCCTTCGCGCGGTAAACTTTCGCGGCAACAGCCCGGATCTTCTCCTCTACCGTTGCGTCGGGCGCAAAGTGCGGCTTCGCCGTCCGGCCTTCTCCGGCCGCTTTCATCACCGCTTTCGCAAGCTCGGCGCCTCCCGGTCCGCCCTTCGCATGCACCTGCGACTCCACCGCGTCGGTGGCGCCGTTGGCGAGCGCGTACTTCCGGATGCGCTCGATTTCGCGATCCGAATCGCCGGGGAAGCGGTTGATGGCGACGACGGCGGGGATGCCGAACCCCGCAACATTTCGAATGTGGTGACCGAGATTCGCGATGCCCTTTTCGAGCGCGTCGAGGTTTTCGTTGGCGAGAAGCGGGTCGAGCGGGACGCCGGGCTTCACCTTGAAGAGACCCGAGTGAGCCTTGAGGGCCCGGCAGGTGCAGACGACGACGGCGGCGTTCGCGGGGATGCCGCCCGCCGCCGTCTTCACGTGGATGAACTTCTCGAACCCAAGGTCGCTCCCGAATCCCGCTTCCGTCACGACGACGTCGCCCAGGCGCGCTGCGATGCGGTCTGCGACGATGGACGAGTTGCCGTGAGCGATGTTGCCGAAGGGACCGCAGTGGACGAACGCCGGGCCGCCTTCCATGTTCTGCATGAGGTTCGGGCGCAGGGCCTCGCGCAGGAGCGCGGCCATCGCGCCGGCGCACTTGAGATCGCCCGCGGTCGCCGGGACCGGCTTGCCGTTGTCCCCCTCGCGGTACCCGACGATCATCCGTGCCAGGCGGTCGCGCAGGTCCCTGGGCGACGACGCCAGCGCGAGGACCGCCATGACTTCGCTCGCAACGGCGATGTCGAAGCGCGAGTGGCGGATTGGCCCGCAGTCCTCCGAGAGCCCGACGAGCACCTTCCGCAGTGCGCGGTCGTTCACGTCCACGACGCGCCCCCAGAGGATGCTGTCCGGGTCGATCTTGAGCGCGTTCCCGTGGTTCAGGTGGTTATCCACGAACGCCGACAGCAGGTTGTGCGCGATGGCGACCGCATGGATGTCGCCCGTCAGGTGGAGATTGATGTCCTCCATCGGCACGACCTGCGAGCGCCCGCCCCCCGCCGCGCCGCCCTTGATCCCGAACACCGGCCCCGCGGACGGCTGCCGGATGCACGTCCAGGCGTTCACACCGATGTGCCGAAGAGCCTGCCCAAGCCCGACGGTCGTGACGGTCTTGCCTTCGCCCAGCGGCGTCGGCGTGATCGCCGTGACGACGACCATTTTCGCCTTCGGCGGCCCGAGGCGCTTTTCCGATTCCAGCCGGATCTTCGCCTTCGTCCGCCCGTACGGCTCGACTTCCTCCTCGCGGAAACCGAATTTCTCCGCAAGCTTCCCGATCGGCTCCAGCTTCGCGCTCCGGCTGATCTCGAGGTCGCTGCTACCCATTCACCACCTCGCGAACACGTTTTGTCCCGGCGAGAAGCGCTTCAAGATTCCTGGCGCCCTCCGCTTCGAGCGGCGCCGCCACCGCTTTGTCCTTCAGCATCGACGTGTTCGCACGGACGTTCAGCATGAACCCGCGCGCCGCCGCCTCCGACTCGTACGCCGACACTGCGAGGTCGCTCGCGACCGACCCCTTGGCCTTCGGCGCGAACTCCGCCAGCTCCGCGATGAATGCCGTGATCAGCCGCAGCCCCTCGGCCGGCGGCGCGGCGGCCTTCAAAAGGGCCTCCTGCATCCGCCCCGGCCGCGCAGGGTCGTCCTTCGCGAGCTTGAACACCGCCGACACCCCGTCGTACGCCTGCGAATCCTCGAGGATCAGGTCGAGGAAGCGGTCCCGCTGCTTGTCCCATTTCTGCGCGGTGGCGTCGTCTTTGGAGAACCGCGCGACCATCGACCCGAGGGAACAGGCGAGCGCCCCGGAGAGCGCGGCGACTGAGCCCCCACCGGGCGTCGGCGTCTTCGCGGACAGCTTTTCACAAAACTGCTGGAGGGTATCTTCGCGCATAATGGGGGCGGACTCTAACCGTGTTGACGCAGGGCGTCAAAGGAGCCGGCCCATGAAGGGACTCATCCTTGCGGTTCTGGCGGTGGCCGCCCTTCCTGCAAGTTCCGGCGAACCATCGGGGACGGCGCTGGAGGAGGCGGTTGCCCGTCGTCATTCCGGTGACTCCGCGGGCGCGCGCCGGGTGCTGGAGGCGGCGGTTGAAGCAGGCGACGGGACGGCCGAGGTGCGCGCCGAATTGGGTTCCGTTCTGCTCGACCTCGACGAACCCGGGCTCGCCGAAAGACACCTGGCCTGGGCGCTCGAAAACGAGCCAGGCGCCGACACGGCTTTCAACCTTGCCATTGCGCGGTATCGCCTCAAGAACTGGGAAGACGCGTGGAAGGCGTGCTCCCTCTGTCTGAAGTGGAGCGGCAAGGGCTCGCGGTTGCAAGAGCGCGCTGCGGAGATCGGGGTGGCGATCGCGGCGCGACTGGATGAGCGGGAGCGGAGGCTTCAGGTCTACGCCGAGGTTGCGAAGTGGGCGGCGGAGACAGAGGGTGGGAAGGCGGCGGCGAAGGAGCTGAAGTGAAAAAAGCCGGGACGCTGAAACGCGCTGAAACAGCCCGCAGAAGGGCGCTGTTGGTCCTGGCCTGACAGCGCTTTTCAGCGAGTCGTTTCTGCGCCTTTCAGCGTCGGCGGAGCCGGCTCTTCATTTCAGATCGAACACGATGGCCTCGCACTCGCTCCCGCCCTTGAGCAGTAATTCTTTCTCGTCCGACACCGCGGCGCCGTCGCCCTGAGCGAGCTTTTCGCCGTTCACGGCAATCTCGCCTTTCGCGGCCTGGACCCAGGCGTAGCGTCCCGGCTTCAGTGCTAGCGTCGTCTCCTCGCCCTTCTTCAGCCTCGCGACCCACACCTCGGCGTCCTGGTGGATCTTGAGCGATCCTTCACGAGCATCCCGCGACGCGGCGAGGACGAGCCCTCTTCCCGGAAATGCCTTCTGCTCGTAGGACGGAGTGATTCCCTTCGTCTCCGGCACGAGCCAGATCTGGAGCAGGTGCAGCGCTTCCTTGTCGGAAGCGTTGTACTCGGAATGACGGACGCCGCTTCCCGCGGACATGTGCTGCATTTCGCCGGGGCGGATGACGCCGTTGCCGCCGGTGGAGTCCTTGTGGGCGATGGCGCCCTCGAGGGGCCAGGTGAGGATTTCCATGTCCCGGTGCGGGTGGGTGGGGAAGCCGGCGCCGGGGGCGACCTTGTCCTCGTTGATGACGCGGAGGGCGCGGAAGCTCATGTGGTCTTCGTCGTAGTAATCGGCGAAAGAAAAGGTGTGGCGTGCGTCGAGCCAGCCGTGGTCGGCGTGGCCGCGGTCTTCCGAGCGGCGGATGCGGATCATGATGGCCTCCAGGTCGGGCGGGTGAACGTCGGATGGTCACGGCCGCCCGGCTTGCCGTGAGGGAGTCCTCAGGGCGAGGCGAAGGGCCACGACGGACAGGAATCATAACAGCGCAGCGGACAAAGTTATTCCAGGCTAACTTTCTGCAAAAGACAAAAAAACGGGGGCCGCGCTTCCGCGGCCCCCGTGAACTCGTCTTCGGCCGTCACTTCACGTCGATGATCGTCGCTTTCACGAACATCAGCAGGACTTCCGACTTTCCGCCGTCTTCCCGCGACCCGATCCCGACGAGCGCCGGCTTGCCGGCGTCCACGAGCATCTGGGTGCGGACGCCAAAATCCGCCAGCGAAGTTCCCTGCACTTTGCCGAGCTTGTCCTTGAGAAGAAACTCCTTCGGCTCGCCTCCGATGACGACGGTCGGCCGGAGGTCGAGCTGGATCTGGCCGCTGTCGCCCACCGAGGCGGGCGTGACGTCCAGCGAGATCCCTTCGGCGACGACGCCGCCCACCGGGTCGAGAGAGCTGGCTGACTCCGCAATCTCGACATCGTGATCCATGACCAGCGAGTGCATGACCCCGCGGGCCGTGTGGAAGCGGGTGCCGTTCAGGCCCGCGGCGCTCGCGCGGCCGACGACACGCGCGCCGTTGCCTTTCGCCGCCGCGTCCAGCAGCTCCGCCCACGCCGCTTCCGCAATCTCCCCCGAAAGCGCCGTGCGCCGTTCGCGCCAGGCGGTCGGGTCGAGAGCGACGACCCAGGAATCGACGGACACGATGCGGGAGCGGGAGGCCATGAGGCGGCCCAGGAGGGCTTCGACCTGGGCGAGGACTACCGCCTCGTGACAGACGATGAGCTGCTGGTTCCCGGTGAGGGCGATGGCGACCTCGCCTTCCCGCTCGAGCCAGGCGCCGGCGGTGACGTTCTGCTTGATCATCGTTTCCAGCTGTTCGGGCGTGACCAGCACGCCGGTTTCGGATTCCGGCGGCACGAACGTCGTCGTCGGGCCGCTGCTGCCTTCGCCGACGTGGATTCCGCCCAGGCGCGGGCCCGGAAAATCAGGAGCGCGGGTGAGGATCGCACGTGTGTCGAGCAACCGGCACTGCACGGGCTTGGCGGCGGCGGGGAACGGAAGCGAGGCCTCGCCGGCGATGGACGCCCGGAGAATCACGACCTGGGCCCAGCCCTTGGCGGTTCCGCTGTACCCGGCGGAGGACAGGACGGCGGACTTGCCTGCGGGGATGACCAGCGTCGTCCGTGTCCGGGCGGCAGCCTGGTCCGGCTGTTCGATCGTCCCGAGGTAAGTTCCCCCGGGCTGGAATTCCCGCATGGCGACCGACTCGCCGCATGAGAACCGTGCGGTGAGGAGGATCAGCGATTCGTCCAGGGAGACGGTCGGAAGGACGTCCAGGGTGTACCCCGTCTCGGCGATTCCGATCACGGGGTCGGCAATCGCCGCATGCTGCGCGATCTCAATGTCGTAATCACGCACGTGCGACTCCTGGCCGCGGGCGCTCGCATTGAAGCGCTGCGTGTTGAGGCCGCAGGCGCGCAGCGTCGCGAGCCGGCGTCCCCTGGCCGGGTCCGAGGCGGCGGCATCCACGGCTTTCAGCTGTTCTTCCGTGAGCACCGTCCCTGCCGCCGTTTCCAGGACGCCCGGCGCCAGTTCCACCACGTCCGCTTCGATGATGACCGTCTTGTAGGCCCGGCTGCGCAGGACCTCCAGGAACTTCTTCACCAGTTCGTGCACGGCCGGCGTGTGGACCACGATCAGCGAGCCGTTGTAGTACTCGATCGAATGCGGCGGCGAATCCCACGTTCCCACGGCGACGTTCTGCGAGATCAGCAGCTTCAGGTCCTCGCCGGGGATCGCCGTGCCTTCCTCCTCGCCGCCGGAAGTTCCGATCCCTATCGCGCCCATGTCGGAACCGTCCGAGAGCCCTCCGAATCCCAGCTCGCGCCCGCGGAAGTTCGTGATCTTCACGGTGAGCGCGCTGACGTTGTACATGTGCATCAACGACTTCTCTTCCGCCGCCGCAGTGCAGGCCACGGCCAGGAAGAACGTAAGTGTGCGTTTCATGTTATTTCACCTCCATCGAGCGAGCCCGGACGACCATAGCCAGCGTCTCGCGCTTTCCGCCCGCGCCGCTGGTCGCCACGCCGGCCAGGGCCCATGCCCCGTCCGTCACGTACATCTGCGCCTGGACTGCGAAGATCGACGCCCGGATTTTGTGAAGCTTTCCGATGTTCACAGCCTTCGGGTCGAAGGTCTCGGGGCCTGGCGAAGCGTTGTAAGCCGGCCTGAGCTCCAGGTGCAGCCGCTTCCCGTCCCCCGCGAGGGTCGGTCGGATATCGAGGACGCAGCCGGTCGTGAGGAGCCCGATGACGGGATCGGAAGCGGCGGCTTTTTCGGCGATCTCGACGTCGTAATCCTGCACGTAGGCGAATTCGCCACCGGCCCAGACATGGAAGCGCTGGTCGCTCATGCAGACGCCGCGGGCGCTGGTGAGGATGCGGGTGCCGCCTCCCTTGAGCGCTGCGGCGAGGAGGTCCTTGAGGCCTTCCTCCGCGGGGCTGGCTCCCGACAGGGAAGCGCGCCGGGCGTTCCAGGCGGCGTCGTCCATGGCGACGAAGACCGTCTCGACGCCGATGATCCTGTTGCGGGCCGGCGCGGCGACGGCGATGAATTTCGCGATCTCCTCGAGCACGGCGGGGGACTGCACGACGACGATCTGGTCTCCCATGATCGAGAGCCGGTTGCGGGCGTTCTTCCAGCTTTCCGGCGCAACGTTGTCCTGGATGGCCTCGATGAGCTGTTCCGGCGACAGGGACGAGCCTTCGTCCTGGGGCGGCGAGAAGGACGTGGACGGGTCGGCGCCGTCGTATCCGCCGCTCATTTCGAGCGACGGCCCCGGGAAGTCCTTCACTCCCGCCGTCAGGCTCGACACGTCAAACATCCTCATCTGCCGCTTCTCGGTCGAGGCGGTTTCGTCCGTCCCGGACTGGCCTGTCAGGGTCGGCCTGAGGAGGACTGCGCCGAGCCAGTCCTTCTCGCCCGCGATGGGCCCTGCGCACAGCAGCACGGAGCGGCCCAGAGGGATCGAGAGCGTCGTCCTCGTGCGGAGAACGTCGTGCGAGGGAAGCTCCAGCGTGCCCAGCGTGGCGGTCGCCGGGTCAAAGGGGGCAATGCCCCGCGGACGCGCGAGCTTGAACCTCGTGTCCATGAGCACCGTTCCCAGGTCGTTGGCCAGGATCGGGCGCACGTCGAGCACCGCTCCCGTCACCAGGTTCCCCTGGCACGGGTCCGCGATCGCCTGGTCCTGCGCGATCTCCACGTCGTAATCCCGCACATACGATTTCTCGCTGAGGTCCGCCGCAAAAACGCGCTGGCCGTTCATCGCCACGGCGCGAAGAAGCGTCAGCAGGCGGCCGCGGGCCGGATCGGCGGCGGCGTCGTGAAGAGCCTTGTCCTGCTCCGCGGTGAGGAGGCCGGGAAGGGCGCCCGATGCCGCGAACGCCTCCGGCGCGAGCAGCAGCACTTCGGCCTCAACGATGATGCGGCGCGAGAAACGCCGCCGGAGCATGTCGATGTACTTCTGGATCTTCTCGTGGTTTTCCTTCGTCTGCGTGACGTAGAGAACGCCGCTGTCGTACTGGAGCGTGTTGCGCTCGTCGCTCCAGGAGTCCTCGTCGAAGTTCGTCGTGATGGCCGCGACGAGGAACTCGCCTGTGACGGGAGCCGGGCCATTCTCGTCTTCACTCCCGTACGCTCCGTCGCCGCCGGCGACTTCGTCCAGCCCGACCGCGGGGCCCTTGAAATTCTCCACTTCCTGGGTCAGGAAGCGGATGTCGTAGGCGCGGCTGATGCGTTCGGGCTCCTCCTGTGCGCGGGCCGCGGCCGCGCAGGCAAGAAATACCACGAGACAACGCTTCATTGTGATTCTCCCTGTGCCGGTTCCCCCCGGAAGCCGGCGATTGTTTTGGCGATTTCCCGGTCAGCAGGTCAGACCGTTCAGAAGCACTGAAGGTCAAACGTCCGTCCATTTTTCGAGCGCGCCTTCCACCAGCGCACCCAAGCGTCCTGGCGCGAGGGCAGTTTTTCGCCGGTGATCGACTGAAGCGCCTTGAAGGCTTCGCCGGCGTTCGGGCCCTCGAGAGCGCCGATGAGGGGCAGGATGGCGCGGGCATCCTTGATGGCGCCGAGAGCCGTGGTGGCCAATGAGGACAGGTCCCGGTCTTTCAGCGCGGAGATCAGGTGAGGGACGGCTTCAGGCGATCCGATCGTCGCGATCGCGCGCGTCGCCTCTTCATAGAAGGAGCGGTCGCGGGATGCCGCGATGAGTGCGGGGATCGCCTTGACGCTTCCGATTTTCGCCAGCGCCTCCGCCGCCGCGTCGCGGCAGCGCCGTTCGTCGAGGATGCTGACGAGGTCCGCAACGGCGGCTTCGCACTTGAAGTCGCCGAGCGCGCGCGCGGCTTCAGCGCGTATCTCCGGGCTGTCGAGCGCGTCCATGAGAGCGGCCTCGGCGGCGTGGTCGCCCATAGCCACGAGCGTCCGAGCCGCGCGCGTCCGGTCCGTCGCGCTCACCCGGACGTCGAGGAGCCGGCGTTCCACAGCCGCGCGCCCGCCCTCCGTTTTTTTCAGCAGCTCGATCATCTCCGTGTCGAAGTCATCCGCCACGGCGGCGAGCGCTCCTGCTGCCTTCCAGCCGCCGATCGCCGAAAGCGCGCGCGCAGCGGCAGGTGCGGTCTCCCGCTTCGCGAGCAGCTTCGTCAGTTCGGGCACGGCGCCCTTGGCCCGCGCCCACTCCGCGGCCCGGATCGCCGAATACCTGGTTCCGCCACTCGATTTCAGGCGCGAAACGATCGCAGGGGCGGCCGTTTCGCCGAGCCGCCGCCAGGCAGCTTCGTTGTCCCAGGCCCCGATCGCCGCCAGCGCTTCCCCTGCCTCCGGCCGTCCCGTCGCCGCCAGCGCTTCCTCTACCGAAGCGCGCCGGGAGGGAACTCCGGCGAGGGAAGCGAGGACTGCGACGGACTCGGGTCCGCCGATTTCGCCGAGGGCCTTGATTGCGGACTGGTCTCCGCGCGCGGCCGCTGCGGCCAGGTCGGGAGCGAGCGCGGCGTCTTTCAGGATCGTCGCGATCGTGACCGCCGCGCCGCGCTCTTTCTCGTCGCTCGACCGGAACGCGGCGATCCACCGGGCGCGGTCCATTCCGCCTTTTACCTGGAGCAGGAATGCGTCCCGTCCCGCGCCGGCCGCCGCCGCCATGAGGCGTTCGCGGAATTCCGCTTTGGGGTCGGGAAGCGGCTTGGGTTTGATCTCGCCCGTTCCGGCCGGCGATTCGACAGGTTGCGGAACAGGTGCCGGTCGGGGCGCGTCGGCGATCGGCCGGGGGGCGGCTTTCTCCGGCGGCCGGCTTGCGCGCCCGAGGAGAAACGCGGCCCCCATGGCTGCCAGGAGAACTGCAGCGGCGGCGAAGCGGAGCCAGGTCCCGGGGCCGGACGCGGATGGACGGGGACCGCGGAGTCGTGGGGCAGGGCGTCCTTCGAGTTTCGAGCGCAACGATTCAAGGAACTGGGTTTCGGTCGGCATCGGCATCGCGGGCTGCCAGCTGCGGACGCGGCCATCGACGGCGAGGACCGAGCGGCACTCGGGGCACGAGGCGACGTGCGCCGCGACTTCGGGCGAGCGGTCGCCGCGGTCCCAGAGTTCCAGGAATTCTTCGCACGTCATGCCAGCAACTCCTTCAGCTTTTTCCGGGCCAGGCTCAGGTTCGCCTTGGCCGCGTCGTACGTGATCCCCAGCGCCGCAGCGATCTCCTCCAGGTCCAGTCCCAACTCCGCCCTCATCAGAAGGACTTCGCGTTGTCGATCCGGAAGAGCCGTCACTGCGCGGGCGACGGCGTCTTCCGCGGCCACGTCCCGCTCCGGCACCGCTTCAAACTCGCGATCGCCGATCGATTCGGGCTTCGGCTTTCGCAGATCATTGGCAGTGTTGACGAGGATCCGCCACAACCACGTCCTGAACTTCGCTTCCCCGCGAAATCCCGGCAATCCGCGCCACGCTTTGAGGAATCCTTCCTGGCACGCGTCTTCCGCCAGGACCGGATCTCTCAGGAGCTTGGAGCAGAAAGCCCGGGCAGGCCCGAGGTAGCGGAGGACCAGCGCTTCGAACGCGATCCGGTCGCCGCCCTGGGCGCGCCCCGCGAGGAGTTCGTCCGGAGAGTCAGACGGTTGCGGGAGGTGAAGGGTCAAGGCGGGGCGCTTGAATAACGAAGTTCGTGTAATGTTAGGAGCTGTTGCGACGTCCTTTTGGAAGTCGCGGAAGAGCTGTACCCCGAGCGTTGAGACGTAAGATGTTGTTCGAAGTCAACTTGCGTAAATCCCGGAGTTACGAAAGGGAAGCCGGTCCTTTCCCGCTTTTTTCCTTTCGCACCGACACAACTTTCGTAGATCTGCTGGGTTATACCGACACGCCCTCACTGCGTCCACCAAGGGAGATCCGCATGCGTCGCCTTCTGACCGTCACCGCCCTTCTCGCCGCCGCTTCCGCCGCTCGTGCCGACTTCGGCACCAACCTGGAGGAGGGCGAAAAGGAGTCGAAGGCCAAGAACAAGCTCATGCTTGTCTACATCTGGAGCCCGACGTGCCACGTCTGCAAGGGGCTGAACGAAAAAGTATGGCCTAACATTGCGGTCCAGACCGAGCTCGAAAACTGGTCCGCCGTCAAGCTCGAGGCCAACGAAGCCGCGAGTTGCCATTACCGGTGGAAGATCGACGACATGCCGCAACTGCGTGTCATCAGCCCGGAGGGGAAAGAGTTCCGGATGGTCCCCCGCGGCGAGATTCCGGAAGCGAACCCCGACAAGATGCTCGACTTCCTCGCGGGCATCCGCGCTTCCTGGGACGAAGAGCTGGCGAGCCGGAAGTTCATGTGGGAGGCGACGTACGCGGACGCGAAGTCGAAGTCGAAAGAACGCCAGCGGCCGCTTCTGATTTTCGTGCACGACACGGCGACGCCGCCGCGCGAGTTGAACCTGAAATTCCCCCAGTTCACCGACCCGGCGTGCGCGGCGCCCGCGAAGAAGTTCGTCTGCGTGGCCGCAGGGAAGGACGTTGCCGAGGTCTGGGACAAGTTCAAGCCGCAGGTCGTCCCGGGCTTCATCTTCGTCGATCTCGAAGGTGCGGAACTCGGCCGCTGCGGCTTCCTCGACACCGCTGAACTGGCGACGGCGATGAACGGCGCGGTGGACAAGTTCGCGGCAGGGCAGAACATCGATCCCGCGAAGAAGCTGGAGCGAGACATCGCTTCGTATGAGGCGGCGATGAAAGGAAGTGTCGAGCAGGACAAGTGCGACGCGGCGCAGAGGCTGATCGACTCGAAGGACCCGAAGGTCGTGAAACCGCTGACGCTGGCGCTCAAGGATCCGAGCGTGAAGCTCAAGGACATGGTGATTGCCCCGATTCTCCAGCTCGACGCGAAAAACGGCCTGCCGGTGGTGCTGGCGTGGATCAAGACGGAAGCGAACAACAAGCTCGTGATCAAGGCGTGGGACGCGATCGGCGAGACCGGCGACCTGCGTGCCGTGGGCCCGGCCGAGGACAGCATCCTCGACGTGGCGTCCCAGGACGTCAGCAGGGCGCGCATCCGCGCGCTCGGCAACATGAAGCACAAGGACGTGATCGACTTCCTCATCGACCTCCCGTTCAAGTTCAAGGGAAAGGGAGGGCGCGGCCCCGGCGGCGGCGGCGGCCTGCGCGAAGAATGCAAGCGTTCGCTCAACAAGCTCACGGGGGAGGACTACGGCGAGGACTGGAACGAGTGGAAGAAGTGGTGGAGAGACAACCAGAGGACGTTCAAGTTCCAGTAGGCCGCAGGGAAGCGAAACGAAATCCGGGGCCGGCTCATGAGCCGGCCCCGGTTGTTTTCCCGGGGGCGGCCCGGCCCGCCAGCGTTGGGTTCCACTCTCCAAATCCTGCAGTACAATCCGCCGCCTACCGTTTGGAGATTCCCCACGTGACCGATGCCGTCCGCCAGCAACTCCAATGCAAATCCTGCGGCGCCCCCGTCGACTACCTCTCCGGCGAGGCGACTCTCACCTGCGGGTACTGCGGTTCGACCGTCATGCTTGCCGGCATGGGAAACATCGTCGCCGTGGAAAAGCACTTCTGCCTCGTTCCCAAGGCCGACGAAAACGTGATGACCGCCACGATCAAGAAGTGGATGGGCGAGGGCTTCTTCAAGCCCAAGGATCTCCCCGAGCGCGCGGCGTTCCAGGGGCGCGACGGGATCGTTCTCCCGTTCTGGGTCGTCGCCTGCCGCAGCTTCACGCAGTGGAGCGGCCAGAACCGGAGGACGCGCACCGTCGGGTTCGGGAAGAACTCGCGGACGGAGACGTACTGGGAACCGGCGAGCGGGAATTTTGAGAACACCCACAACTGGTCGGTGTACGCGCGGCGCGGGGAGGAGTGGTTCGGGATCGATGCGCTCAATCCCGGCGCGCTCAAGACGGCCGCGGACTGGGGCGGATTCTTCCTGAGCTTCGGGCTGGGAAACGAAAACTCAACGGGCGTCAACCTTCTGCAGGGCGCGACGAAGTTCAACGTGAAGGAGATTCCCGAGAAGATGTCGATCAAGAACGGCCAGATCAATCAGCAGCAGGCCGAAGAAGAAGCGCGCGGACAGCTGGTGCGCTACAACCGCGCCATCGCCGACGGCCGCGTCTCGACGCTGACCGACTGCGATACGCAGATCTCGATCGACGGGACGCACCTCGTGCACCTTCCCCTCTGGATCTGGCAGTACACCTACGAGGGGAAAAACTACCGCCTGCTCGTGAACGGGTTCACGGGGCAGATCGTGAAGGGGGAGCACCCGGTCGGAAAGTACGACAAGCTGGTGGTCCTCATCGCGGTTCTCGCCGTGGTCGGCGGGATCGTCGCATTCATCCTGTACATGATTCTCAGCCACCGCCAATAGAACCTTGAAGGCCATTCGCGAAGAGCCCGCGCCCGACCGTGACGCCTGGGAGAAAGCAGCCCGCGAGTCGGCGCTTCGGCTGGGCTACGAAGAGCCGTCGCCACTGGTGTTCCGGCGGGGCGCGGCCGGTGCGTTCCACCCCGACGTGCGGAAACACGAAATCATGGCGCGTTGGGCGGAAGGAAAGGGGACCTGGGACGCCACGGCGTTCGGCCCGTCGCCCGCAAGCCGACGCTTCCTGGAAGCCCGTCTTGACGACTTGCAGGGGAAGGGCATCCCCGGGTCCGGGCTCACGGCGCTGGCGCGGGCGGCGGTGAGCGGGGTGCTCGCCTGGGTGCTGGCGACTGCCGTGCTGTTCATTTTCACGGTGCCGCTGTGTCGCGACGCGAAACTGGAGTGGGAGAAGAAGCAGGCGCTCTTCGAGGAACGGTTGGAGACTTCGCGGGCACCGACGGCGGCGCGGGTTCGTGAGGCGCCGGTGGCGCAGGCGGCGTTCATACCCGCGGCGGCGCTGGCGTTTTTCGTGGCGATTCCGCTCTGCCTCGTGTTTGCGCTGGGAGAACTGCTCCCCGGCGTGTCGCGCTGGAATCTTCCCGCGCTGCTCACCGCGTGCATCGTTTTCCCGATGGCGCTTGTCTCGCCGGGCGTCGCGGTGCCGGGGCTCGTGGCCGGCGTACTCGCTCCGCTCACCGCGTGGGCCGTCTACGCCGGATTTCGCGCTCTACTCGCCAGCGGCCGCGCCCCCGCGCACGGCAAGCGCTGGGCGATCGGCGTGGCCGCCGTGGTCCTTTCGGCCGGGGTCCCCGCGACATTGCTGAGCGGAAGCGACGTCTACCGCGGCATCCGCGACCGCGCGCTCTACGGGACGAGGGCCGGCGAGACGCTCGCCACGTTTTACTATCGCCACACGGCGCTTTCCTCATTCGCGCTCCGTCCGCCGGAGCTGAACACGCGCAATACGCTGCTGTTTGCCGGGCCGATCCCCCGCGGATTTCCGGTGACCGAATACCGGTTCGCGGGCGCCATGGCGCAGAACAAGGAAGACTTCCTGAAACTCGCGCGCGGCCGGGGCTATACCCTGCTCGTCTACAACGAGGACGGCGGCCCGTGGGTCCTCGAGGCGGCCCGGGAGCTGAAGGCGTCGGACCCGATGCGGTCGCTGGAATTCATGGCGATGTCGCGCGGGGAACTCGAGAAAATATTTCCGGAAGCGTCGAGCGGCCAGTTCATGCAGGCCGAGGCGCTTGCAAAGAGCGGCGACGCGCGCGTGAACATCTTCAACGCCGCCCTGAACGCCGCCAACGCGCGCGCCGACCGCCGCCATTCCCTGCGCGACGTGGCGAGACTGGCTAATTCGCTAGTCGTATTCCTCGGTCCGGCCGTGCTCCTCGGCAGCTACGGTCTCTGGGTCGCCGCGGGCGTCGTCTTTCTGCGCGGCCGGGGACTACGGCGTGCGGCAGGCGCGCTTGCGTTTGCGGGCTTCGCAATGCTGGCCGGAACAGTGTTCAAGGTCGCGACCGCCGAAGGAGAACTGCAGAGACAACTCCGCCAGCAAGCCGAGGAGTTCGAGTCGATTCGCAAGGGTGCGACTCTGAACACCGCCCGCTGGTACGAGCTCGATGCCGCAGCCGCCAAGGCCCTCCCGGACCTGAAAGTCGCGGCCACCCACCCGGAAACCGGAGTCCGGGCACTCGCCATGGACGCCCTGGGAGCGGCCGGCTCCCACGACGCCTTCATGGCCCTCGGCGAATACGTCCTGAAAGACCCTTCCATGCTGGTGCGTTATCGCGCCGCCGACGCCATCGGCCGCAACCGCTCGCGCGAGAGACGGATCAATCTTCTGTCGATGGCCCAGAACGACGAAATTTACGTCGCTGAAGCGGCGTTGGAGTCCATGCTGACCGAGAAACGGTAGAATCAGGAACCTTCACTTCGCAAGGAGCCTTCCATGCCCCGCCATTTCCTGCGCTTCGCCCTGGCCGTTGCCGCCCTGGCGGCAACCCTTCCCACCTCGGCCGACGAAAAAGTCAAACCCGACAACCGCGAGATCCTGGGCACGGACCAGGTAACGGTGTACTGGTGCCCGTGCGCGAAGGACAACTGGACCCAGACGGCGGATACCGAGAAGTCGTGTCCCTACTGCGAAAAGGACCGGCTGACCTGCGGAAAGATGGTCGGAGACTACAAGATCGTGGTCCGTGCCGTGAAAGGGACCGTCAAGGGCGGATCGGAAGCGGCGCTGGACATCGAGGTGTTCCAGATTGTGGTGGACAAGGACGCGAAGCCGGACGAGGTGCGCGTGACGGACGTCGCAGGCGCCCAGGCGAAGCTGTCCCACGGCTCCTCGAAGGACGGCGAATTCGTTTCGGACGATGAAGGAAAGATCCAGGACGCGTCGATCGGCGGGGAGAAGAAAGTCGCGACGGTGAAGGCGATGCTGAAGAAGGGGGAGTACGTGATGGTCCTGACCATCAAGCGCGGGGACAAGGAGAAGACGAAGATCGAGGGGGAAGTGACGTTCCGCGTGGATTAGAAGGGACGCCTTCCGCATTTCCTTTCCCGAAATCGCCGCGGTGAATTTCAATCCGCGCGCTCCGTCGCAACGCGGGAGCAGGAAAGGAATGGCACCGATGGCAAAAGTTCAGCGCGCGATCCTCAGCGTCACCGACAAGTCCGGCCTTCTCGATTTCGCGAAGACGCTGGTGTCCCTGGGCGTCGAGCTTCTCTCGACCGGCGGCACCGCGAAGGTGCTGGCCGACGGCGGCATCAAGGTCGTCGAGATTGCCGACTACACCGGCCAGCCCGAGATCCTGGGCGGACGCGTCAAGACCCTGCATCCCAAGGTCCACGGCGGTATCCTCGCCCGGCGCGACGACCCGAAGCACGTCGAGCAGATGGCCGCACAGAGATTCGGGACCATCGACCTCGTGTGCGTCAACCTGTACCGCTTCGAAGAAACGGTCGCGAAGTCCGGCGTCACCCTCGAAGACGCGATCGAGAACATCGACATCGGCGGCCCCGCGATGATCCGTTCGGCGTCGAAAAACTGGGAGCACGTCGCCGTCGTGACGAGCCCCGCGCAGTATGCCGAAGTGGCCGAGGCGATGAAGAAATCGGGCGGGGAAGTGCCCCGGGACATGCGCTTCCGCCTCGCGAAGGAGGCGTTCTCGCGCACGGCGGCGTACGACGCGGCGATCTCGGCCTGGCTCGCCCGGCAGGACGGCGCCGAAACCTTCCCGAAGACGCTAGCCGCGTCGTGGACCAAGGTTGAGGACCTGAGGTACGGCGAAAACCCGCACCAGAAGGCCGCGTTCTACCGGGACCCATCGGCGAAGTCCGGCATCGGTGTCGCCCGCCAGCTTTCAGGCAAGGAACTCTCCTTCAACAACATCCTCGACTGCGACGCCGCCCTCGAGCTCGTCCGGGAATTCACCGACGCCCCCGCCGTCGCCGTCATCAAGCACAACAATCCCTGCGGCTGCGCGATGGGCGCTTCACTTGAAGATGCCTTCGGCAAGGCCGTGCAGGGCGATTCCGTGAGCGCGTTCGGCGGGATTGTCGCGTGCAACCGCCCGGTGGACATGGCCGCGGCGAAGGCGATGACCGCGCCGAACCAGTTCTTCGAGGCAATCGTCGCGCCGAGCTTCGCGCCGGACGCGCTGAAGCAGCTTCAGACCGGCGCCAAGTGGGGCAAGAACGTGCGGCTGATGGAGACGGGGGACATCACGAAGTCGGGCGGGCAGGTGCGAGTGGACGTCCGTCCCGTGACCGGCGGCGCGCTCCTCCAGACCAAGGACGACGCGCTTATGTCACCGGAAGTCCAGTACCCGTGCGGCAAGCCGACCGACGCCCAGTGGGCCGACCTTGAGTTCGCCTGGACCGTCTGCAAGCACGTGAAGTCCAACGCCATCGTCTTCGCAAAGGACCGCATGGTCGTCGGCGTCGGCGCCGGGCAGATGTCTCGAGTGGACAGCGCGCGCATCGCGTGCTGGAAGGCCGGAGATCGCGCGAAGGGCGCGGCTTGTGCGAGCGATGCCTTCTTCCCGTTCCCCGATGCGCTGGAGCTCGCGCTTCAGGCCGGCGTGACCAGCGTCATCCAGCCGGGCGGATCGATGCGGGACGACGTCGTGATCGAGGTCGCGAAGAAGGCCGGGGTGCCGATGGTGATCACGGGGATGCGGCACTTCAGGCATTGATCCCGACCCGCTCGGCGCGCTGGGCGAGGGAATGCCGTTGACCGATGGCTGGCGAACGGGGGGACGGTGGAAGTGACACGGATCTGCCGGGGCGGTTCATCCGCGCATTGACACCCCCGCCCCCTTCGACACAATCACCCCTCCTCGAGATCCCCCGGAGCCCCGATGCCCCGCGTCTTCCCGTTCCGAGCCCTGCACTTTGACGTCGCCAAGGTCGGCTCGCTCGACAGCGTGGTGAGCCAGCCGTACGACAAGATCAACGACGCGAAGCGGTCGGAGTACTACGCGCGGCACCCGAAGCACATCGTGCGGATCGCGAAGACGAAGGACGAGGCGGGGAAGGACAAGTACGCCGAGGCGGGGAAGACGCTGGAGGCGTGGCTTGCGGACGGGACGATCGTGCGCGAGAACGAACCGGCGGTGTGGATCTCGCACCAGGTGTTCCAGTTCAACGGCGAGACGCGGACGCGCAAGGGGTTCGTCGCGATTGGCGAGCTGGCGGAATTCGGCAAGGGCGGGGTGCACGCGCACGAGAAGACGCTCGCGGCGCCGAGGAAGGACCGCTTCGCGCTGATGAACGCGACGCGCGGGCTGACGGAAGGGCACATTTTCATGCTGTACAGCGACCCGAAGAACGCGGCGAACGCGGCGCTGGACCCATTTACAAAGGGGCCGCCGACGCTCGAGGCGAAGGACGACTACGGCGAAGTGCACCGCGCGTGGCGCGTGACCGACCCGAAGGCGATCGCGGCGGTGCAGGCGGATCTCGCGAAGCGCGACATCTTCATCGCGGACGGGCATCACCGGTACGAAGTCGCGCTCCAGTACCGCGCGGAATGCGCGAAGCAGGGGCTCAAGTGCGACGGCGAAGAGACGTACGACCGCCGCATGATGACGTTCATCAACATGGAAGATCCCGGAATGGTGATCTTCCCGACGCACCGGCTCGTCAGCGGCCTGGCCCACTTCGACGCGAAGGACTTCCTCAAGAAAATAGCGCCGCACTTCGACGCGAAGGACTACGGCCCCGCGTCCGACGCCCAGCGCCGCGAGCTCGTCGAGGACCTGCGCATCGAGGGGCAGGTGAAGCACTGCTTTGGCTTCGCGACCCCCGCGGGCGGGCTGTGGCTCCTCACGCTCAAGGACGAGAACCTGGCGGAGACCGAGATCAAGGAGAAGCGCGCTCCCGAGTGGAAGAAGCTCGACGTCGCGATCCTGCACTCGCTGCTCCTCGACCGCGCGCTCGGCATCACGCCCGAAATGGTCGAGAAGGAGCAGCACGTCTCCTACGCGCGCCACGCCGACGAAGTCTGGGCCGCGCTTCCCAAAGCCCAGGCCGCCTTCCTCCTGAATCCGACCAGACTCTCCGAAGTCAAGGTGATCAGCGAAAAAGGGGAGCGCATGCCGCAGAAGTCCACGGACTTCTACCCGAAGCTCCTCACGGGATTTATCATGAACCGCGTCTCCTTCGCGAGGTAGGCCACCATGGCACACAAGAAGCTCTTCATCCCCGGCCCCGTCGAAGTCGCGCCGGACACCCTTCATGCCTGTGCGACGCCGATGATCGGGCACCGCGTCGCCGAATACGCCGAGCTCCACGGCTCGTGCATCCCACCGCTCAAACAGATGCTCGCCACGAAGAACGACGTGTTCCTCTTCACGTGCAGTTCCACCGGCGCGATGGAAGCGGCCGCCCGGAACTGCGCGAAGAAGGGCGCCGTGGTCGGGATGCTGGGGGCGTTCAGCGACCGCTGGTACCAGATCGCAGTCCAGAACGGGAAGAAGACGGCCAAGGCGCAGGTCGAGTGGGGCCAGGCGGTTCGCGCGGAGACGATCGAGAAGCATCTGAAGACGGGGGAGTACGACTGCGTGCTGCTCGTGCACAACGAAACTTCGACCGGGACGATGAACCCGATCGAGGAAATCGCCGACATGATGAAGAAGTACCCCGACGTCGTCTTTGTCGTCGACGCGGTGAGCTCGATGGCCGGCGTGAAGATCGACGTCGACCGCCTCGGCATTGACGTCATCCTCGCCGGGACGCAGAAGGCGTTCGGCCTTCCGCCCGGTCTCACGATCTGCACCTGTTCGCAGAAAGCCATGGACCGCGCCAAGCAGCTCCCCGACCGCGGCTACTACTTCGATTTCGTCGAGATGAAGTCGTTCGCCGAGAAGAACATGACCCCCTGCACGCCCAACGTCTCTCTCATCTACGGCCTCAAGCACCAGCTCGACAAGTTCTTCAAGGAAGGCCTCGACGCGCGCTTCAAGAGGCACATGGACCTCCGCGACACTTGCTGGAACTGGATCGCCGAGCACGGCTTCGAGAAGTTCGCCCCCAAGGGCTTCGAGTCCGTGACGCTGACCTGCGCCGCCAACACGAAGAAAGTCGACATCGTGAAGTGGGTCAAGAAGGTCGCCGACCGCGGCTTCATCATCAGCGAAGGCTACGGCAAGTTGAAACAGGACGCTTTCCGCGTCGCGCACATGGCGGACTGCACGGTGCCGGAGTTGAAGGAATGCCTCGGGGTGATGAGCGAGGAGTTGAGGAAGCTGTAGGGGGGACGCTGCAGCAGCGAGGAGGTCGTCCTGGAGCTAACTGAGGCGAGTGCCGTGTGGAATCGGGCCTGTTTCGCCAGCGGAAAGTCTCCCGGATCGGGAGACGCCGCCCTTGATGAGTACGGTTACCTCGTGCCTGACGACGCCACGCTAGTTTCTCAGTTCGAACGCCACTTCAATAGCAATCCGCATCTATACGCGCTTGTCGCGGAATAGTCACTCGTCCGAGGCTGGTTAACCGTCCGAGTACCATGGCGATCATGAACCAGATCACCGAACTCCGCCGCCTCGCTTCCCCCGCCCCGCGACCCCAGTGCATCGTCTTCGACGGCCCGACGCTCTGGATGGGCTCGCTCGGGACGGAGCGCCTCTACGAGATCGATCGCGCGACGTGGTCCGTGCGGCGCGACTGGCCGACGCCGGGGAAGCCGTGGGGGCTGACGTGCATCGGCCCGGAGCTGCGGCTCGTCTGCGGCCAGGGCGAGGACGACGACCGGAGCATCCGGAGATTCGTCCCGGCGACCGGGTTCGACCCGGCGTTCGCCATCACGTGCCCCGCTTCTTCAGGCTCGCAGCTCGGGTGGGACGGGAAGAACCTCCACCTCAACCAGTGGCACCGGCAGCGGGTCCTCGCGCTCGCGGCCGACGGGACGATCCTCCGCTCGTACGACGTGCCCCACCAGATCTGCGGGCAGGTGATTGTGGACGGCGTGATCCACGTCGTCTCCACGGACGTCGAGGAGTCGAACGAATACCTGCTCACGCGCATCGACCCCGTGACGGGAGCGACGACGGACCTGGCGCGCATCCCCTTCCCGGCGCGCGGTCTCGCGTTCGACGGCAAGGACTTCTGGACCAGCTACCGCGAGAAGCACGAGATCGTCTGCTTCGCGCGGCCCTGATCGTCAGTCCGTCGGAATCGAAGCATCCGTCCTGAGCAACCTGGCAAATGTGTACCTGCAGACGGGGCGCCACGAGGAGGCGGAACGGACCTGGGAGCGGGCCCTCTCCATCCATCGCGAAATCGGCGATCGGCGCGGGGAGGGAATCCGGGGCGCGCGGATTCTTCGAGCCCTGCACGACAGGGCTTCTCTCTCTTACCTGGACAATGCGATGCGCGAAGCGTGCCTGAAGGCGCGAGTGCGGCCGTTCGAGGATAGCGAGGGGGATTGAAGCGCGGGCTGTGAGCCGTTCTCTGGTGCTAGAGAGGAGATCGCGGCGAGGGGGTGGACGACAGCCGCTTCATCCGGCGCCTGGTGAAGGGCCGCGGCCCAGGTCCCTACTTCTCGGCCGCAGCCCGCGCGGCGGCGGCTTCTTTTTCCGTGCAGGGCTCCCCCCGTGCTGATTCCTCTCCGTCGGGAGTCGGCAAGGACCGGTAGGACAGCATCACGCCGTCCGCGTCCATCCTGAATTCTGTCGTGCCTGTGAATTCGGCCGATTGCGTCGTGCTGCGGAACAGGATGGCGCCGTCGCGTTCCCCGACGCACGTGATCGTCGACGAAATTTTCAGGGAAGAGCTCCAGGGGCTGATAAACGGCGCGGCGTGCTCGAACCCGGCTTCCATGGGAAGCATGGCGGCAAAGCGCATGGCCGCGAATCCCCCCGCCATGGCGTCCGCCCCGTGGAGTTTCGCGTCGAACTTCGTGACCTTCGCCTCCTTGTCGTCCCCCTCCGTCACCTCGAAGGACCTGAAAGCCATCGTGCCGTCGCCCGCGAGGCGCGTGACGACGCGGTTTCCAGGATTGCCGAAGTACTCGTAAGTGTCATCGCAGACGATCTCTTCATTCTCGATCCGGGTTTCAAGGCGAAGCACGCCGATCGTTTCCTCGCCCTTGCCAATCTTGAACCAGCGAGTGCCCCACCTCGCGGCGAGTTTTCGGGAACGCCTCCGCGCATCGATCCGGGCGAGCAGCCGCTTCGCCCGGGCTGTCGCCTCCGCGCCGCGACCCGCTTCACCCGCCAGGGCGGCCCGGAGAGGAGCTTCCGCAAGGTCCCCCGCCTTCTCGAGGGCCGATTCCGCCTGATCGCGCTTCGCGGGATCCTCGTCGGCGAGTTGCTTCACCTGCAGCTCGAGCTGCTCACGGTCGGGCGCCTCCTGGGCGCGGGCAGGGGCTGAAGAGAGCGTTGCCATGAGAATGAGGAACAAGCGTGCGAGTCGATGGGTGGTCATGGCCGGCATGATAACTCGACTCCCGGTCCCGGTGTCGCGTCGGGACGGCGGAGGTGATTGTCCCCGGGGTGGTGCAGGGATAAGATGGCCGTTCTCGAATCGTCCGCACCCCCGCGGGCCGAGGATCGGCCGCGCGGGACTTTCCTGGACCCTACCCGAGGGACTCTCCCATGCTGCAAGCGACCGCGTCCGGCAGGAAAACCAGGTCCAACGGCAACGCCCTGCGCCGCCAGTCCGACCCTCCGGCTTCCCGCGCAGGCGCCGCTTCTCCCGCCGAGCTGACGGCCCAGGCCGCCGCCGAACTGCAGATGGCCTTCGACGCCAATCCCGCCTACCAGGTCGCCCTGAACGCCGTGACCCAGACAGCCGCCGACGACATCGCGCTGAACCGCGCCGTGGTGACCGGCACCGACTTCACGTTCTCGCACTGGCTCGACGAGTGGTCCGTCACCGCCCAGAAGAATTCAGGGCGCTGCTGGATGTTCGCCGGGCTGAACCTGTTCCGCGTCGGCGCCATGAAAAAGATGAAGCTCGACTCGTTCGAATTCAGCCAGAACTACACGTTTTTCTGGGACAAGCTGGAGCGGGCGAACTACTTCCTCGAAAAAGTCATCGAGACGGCGCACCTGGGCGTGGACGACCGCAACGTCGCGTGCCTGATGGACACGGTGCTCGGAGACGGCGGGCAGTGGAACATGTTCGTCAACATCGTGCAGAAGTACGGCGTCGTGCCGAAAGCCGTGATGCCCGAGACCGAGAGCTCTTCAAATTCGGGCCGCATGAACAGCATGCTCGTTACGAAATTGCGCGAAGGCGCCCGGACCCTGCGCGATCTCAGCGCGGGCGGCTCATCCACCCAGTCGCTGCGGCAGTCGAAGCGCGAGATTCTGAAAACCGTTCATCGGATCCTCTGCATCCACCTCGGAACGCCGCCGGCGCGCTTCAACTGGCAGTGGAACGACCGCAAGAAAAAGATCCATCGCGACGGCGCGATCACGCCGCAGCAGTTTGCGAAGAAGTACATCACGCTGCCCGTCGACGAGTACGTCTGCCTCGTCCACGACCCGCGCCCGGCGAGCCCGTTCAACCGGACGTTCACGGTCGAGCACCTCGGAAACGTCCTCGAGGGCGGCATCGTGAAGTACCTCAACATCGAGATCGGCCTGATGAAGGAGATCGCGATGAAGACGATCATGAAGGGCGAGCCGGTCTGGATGGGGTGCGACTGCGGCAAGATGTTGAAGCGCGACCTGGGGATCTGGGACAAACAGCTCTTCCGCTACGACGCCCTGTACGACACCGAGTTCACCATGAGCAAGGCCGACCGGCTGCTCTATCACCAGACGGCGATGAATCACGCGATGCTCTTCACGGGCGTCGACGTCGAGAACGGCAAGCCTCGCCGGTGGCGCGTGGAGAACAGCTGGGGCGAGGAGAAATGCGGCCGCAAGGGGTACTTCGTGATGAACGACAACTGGTTCGACGAGCACATGTTCGAGATTGCCGCGCGCAAGAGCGCGCTGCCGAAGAACCTCCAGAGGGCGCTCGGCCTCGAGCCGATCGTGCTGCCCGCGTGGGATCCGATGGGGTCGCTGGCGGAATGAGGTTCGGCGTGTCCATGATGACGACAACCACTCAAGGGAGGCCCGCATGATCCGCACGTCGACCCTGCTGTTCCTTTGCGCGCTCGTGAGCCTGGCGGGGTGTGGAAAGTCCGGGGATTCAGGAAGCGGCGGTTCGTCGGGCAGCAGCTCGTCGGGCGGAGGATCATCCGGCAGCGGGGAAAGCTCGACGCCGTCGCTGTACGCGCAGAACGACAGCGCCGACAACCTCAAGGGGCTGCTGGACACGATCATGAAGAGCTCGGAGGGCGGGGATCACAAGAAGGCGGCGGCGCTGATCCGCGGCATCCTGCCCGGCAAGGCGGCCTTGTCGAAGGCCGTGAAGGACGATGCGCCGGCCGGGTTTATCGACGAGTGCGTCAAGCAGAGTGAGTCGATACCCACGGACGACGCGCAGGTCGCCGGGTTGTTCAAGCGGGGCGGCGCGGACCGGACGGAGATCCAGGCCCACGGCGCGACGACCGAGGAAATCGCCGCGTACGCGAACGGCAGCGTGCCGTTCAAGGAGTTCCCGGGAGGCGCGAAGAAGCTCGCGGAGCAGGTATTGCGGCCCGGGGTCAAGTTCTACGAGGTGGAATTCGTCGCACCCGGGGAAGACTCCGGGATGAAGTTCCACATGTTCTTCTACGACGGCTCGGGGTGGCGGATGCTCGGCCCGGCGTGGCGGGCCCTGAAGTAGGGCACCGCGAACCAGCCTTGGCTATTTCGTGCGGCAAGCCTTCCGCCCGCCCCGCGGGATCTTTGCCGCAACTTCACCGCACGAGATGAGCCCTTTCGCCATCGCCAGGCACCGGTCCGTCAGCGCCCGGGCTCCGTCCCGAAGCCCTTCATCCTCTTTCACGTACGCGACGTTGTTTTCCATGTCCTCGGCGGTCCATCCGCGCGAGTGCGCGACGAACGGGAACTGCGGGAACGTGAAGCCGATCTCGCCGAAGAACATCATCATCTGGCCGGCGACGGCCTGGACGTTGTCCTGGCCGCCGGTGATGAGGAAGGCGGCCGTCTTGTTGCGGATGAGCACCTTGTCGTTGAGCGTGACCTGGTTCTGCACGCAGTTCAGGCGCTCGACCATCTTGAAATAGAGGGACGAAGGAGCGCCCCAGCGGATGGACGTCGAGACGAGAACGACGTCGGCCCAGAAGACGAGCGCCTCGTAGATCTCCGTCATTTCGTCCTTGTCGTCCTGCTGAGTAATCGTGCACGGCCACGTGCAGGCGCCGGCGGCCTTCGAGTAGTACCCCTCGCACGCGCGGACCTTGAGGTCGTTCATCCTGAGCAGCTTCGACTCCGCTCCCTTCGATTTCGCGTGGTCCAGCGCCGCCACCAGCAGATTCTCGGAGGTCGAAAAACGAGGGTGATCCGCGTTCATCGCGGTCGTCGAGATCCCCGCGACGCGAAGCGGCCCCGGCTCGCGGCAGATGGCGCGGGTCAGCGCGTGCGGCTTGTGCGCCGACTTCACTCGCTTCGTCGCCGGCTCAATGTTCACCCACACGTCGCCTCCCTCGATCTTGACGTCGTGGCCCGGCACCGTGTCCTTGAATCCCGGGCGGGCCATTCCGGTCTGGCACTCGAAGTCCCAGTTGTGCCACGGACAGACCACGTATCCCGACTTGTCGAGGTGTCCGTCCCCGAGCGGCCCGCCGGCGTGCGTGCAGACGCCGGATATCGCGCCGAATTGACCGTCGCGGCACGAGAGGGCGATCGGAACTTTGCCGGCGAGGATCTGCTGAAGCGGCTTGTGCTTCAGCTTGTCGGCGCTTCCGACGCAGACCCATCGGGCGGGCTTGGTTTTCATGGGGCTCCTGTTACTCGGAGGGGGTGGGAAGCGAGAGGTGCTTGCGGATGGCGAGCGTGCGGATTCCCGCGGTGACGGCGAAGCCGAGGCTGAGCGCCAGGGGCGTGGGGGCGCCGAAACGGCGCGCGGCGAGAAGTGCAGCCGCCCCGGCGATGCTGGCGGTCGCGTACAGGGTGCCGCGGAAAATGAACGGCAGGTCGTTCACCAGCACCTCGCGGATGACGCCGCCGCCGCAGGCTGCGGTGACGCCGACGAGAATCGCGGGTACCGCGGGAAGGCCCTTGTCCGCGGCAAGTTGCGCTCCCATCGCCGTGTAGAAGCCGAGCCCGATCGCGTCGAAATACTCGAGCCCCCTCGCGGGCAGCTTCACGAAAAATGCCGCGAGCGACACGGCGATCGCGACGCCGAGGATCCACGAGTCCTGGAACACGAACGGCGGCACCCGCCCCAGGATTGCGTCGCGCATCACGCCGCCCCCCGTCGCCGTCACGACCCCGAGCGTCACGAACCCGACCGGATCGAGCTGCTTCTCGCGCGCCTTGAGCGCGCCGGAGACGGCGAAGACGGAGACGCCGAAGAGGTCGATGAGGCGGAAGAGTTCCACTCCGGGATCTTACGTCCGCGGCGGCTGGTGGCCACGCTTCAGGGCATCCAGCAGGGCCGCAAGCTCTCCGATTTCCTCGAGGGTGAGGAGCCCGACGAGTTTTCCCTCGTGGACGACGGCGGCGGCGTGAATGGAGGACGACTGCAGGGTGACGAAGGCGTGGTCGAGCGCGTCGGTTGGGGAGAGCACGGCGAAGTCGGTGGACATCGCGGTAAGAACCTGCGCCGCGGGGCCGCCGCTTCCGATCACCTTTAGAAGCGCGGGGCGCGTGAGGAGGCCGACGACGCGGTCGCCGTCGACCACGGGGAATTCGGTCTGGGTGGTGCGGGTCAGGTAAAGGGCGGCCTTCTCGAGGGGGTCGGAAGGAGCGAGGGTCCGGATTTCCGTGGCCATCGCCTGGGCAACCGGGATGCCTGCGAGGGCCGCACGGAACTGGACCTGTCTGTTTTCTTCGCCTGCGCCGATCCAGACGAAGAGGCCGATGAGCGCGAACATCGGGGACGTGGCGAGGCCGAGGATCACGAAGAAAAGCGCGACGGCCTGCCCGAGCCGGGCGGCGATCGCGGTCGCGAAGGCGTGATCGAACTGCATCGCCAGGAGGGCGCGGAGGACGCGGCCGCCGTCCATCGGGAAGGCGGGCAGCATATTGAAGCCGGCCAGGAAGGCGTTGGACCAGACAAGCCAGACGAGCCATCCGGAGCGAAACGGATCGCCATTGAAGAGGCTGCTCGTCCGGCCGGTGGCGGCCAGCGCCGCGAACGCCGCGGCGCAGATCGCCACGTTCACGGCCGGTCCGGCGATCGCCACCAGGAACTCCTGCCACGGCTTGTCCGGCATCCGCTCCAGCCGCGCGAGCCCGCCGATCGGCAGCAGCGTGATGTCGCGCGTCCGGATCCCGAATGCTCGCGCCGTGAGCGCATGCCCGAACTCGTGCAGGACGATGATCA
Organism: Planctomycetota bacterium; assembly: GCA_038060895.1. GTDB lineage: Bacteria > Planctomycetota > MHYJ01 > WSZJ01 > WSZJ01 > WSZJ01. The sequence continues at coordinate 214,729 of JBBTCT010000007.1, read as the reverse complement.
GAAACGTGACGCCTGTGAACAGCGCCACGTCGCCGGTCTCGGCCAGCGACTTCCGCTCGGACCAGGACATGTATGCGATCCACACGAGCAGCAGGAAAAACGTCGCATGAATCCGCACGTCAATCCCCGCGATCCGGGCGATCCGGAAGGACCACTTCATCAGAGCGGCTTCGTTTCGATCTTCGCGCCCACCGACAGCGTCTTGTGCACCGGGCACTTGTTCGCCACTTCCATCAGCCGCGTCCGCATTTCGTCGTCCAACGGCCCGGTCAGACGGATCTCGCGAACGATCCTGTCGGCCTGCCCGCTCTTCGGGTCCGCCGGGTCGAGGATCACCTTCGACTGCGTCAACCTCACCTCGACCTCCTCCAGCGGCCACTTCTTGCGCTCGGAATACACCCGAAGCGTCATCGCCGTGCACGCGCCGAGCGCCGACAGGAGCAGCTGGTAGGGTGACGGTCCGGTATCGGTGCCTCCGATGGCCGGCAACTCGTCCGCCACCAGACGGTGCTTCCCGGCCTCAATGTCCAGGCGCAGCCCGGTCTTCGGTGCCTTCACGACGACGACGGGATCCGGCAACTTCGCAATTTCGGCCATGGCGCTCTCCAGGGAGTTGTGTCGAAGCTGCGATTGTCGCCGAAACGAGGTCTTCTGCACACTTCACGGGCGCTTCGTGATAGCGAGCCACTCCGCGGCCAGCTCCGTCAGCGGGCGCTTCTCCATCCTGAAGAACCCGAATTCCCGCTCGATGACGCCGAAGTCGAGCCAGTTGACGGCGACGAAGTCGCGCTTGTGGCCCGCGGCGCGGACGCTCGATTCAGGGAGGTAGCCGACGGCGAGTCCGGCGCGGACGATCTCGAGGCGCAGGTCGAGGGAGTGGACCTCCCAGACCGTTCGAAAGTGATCGCGCAGGCGCCCGCCGCCGGGGCGCGTGCCGGGGGCGTCGAGGTGTGAAGTGACGAGGGGGATGCGGTGAAGGGAGGGCTCGCCTTCGCGGCGCAGGTCGCGATGGGCGGGGGAGCCGCGGCCGACGTAGAGGATGACGCGCTGGCGGCCCAGCGGAACCCGGGCGAATCCCGGCATGGATTTCTGGAACGGACCGAGGCCGAGCTCGAAGCGCCCGTCGGCGACGAGGCGGATGAGTTCGCGCGACGGGTGGGTTTCGAAATGGAGCGCGGCCAGCGGGCGGCGCCGGGCAAAGGCGCGGACCAGGCGGGGGAGCACTTCGCGCGAGAGCGCCTGCGAAGCGCCCAGCGTGAGGACGCCGGAGCCGCCCTTGCGGATTTCATCGATCTCCCGGCGCACGACCGCGTCGCGGCCTAGCACGTCGGCGGCGTGGCGGTACAGCCGGGCTCCGGCGGGCGTGGTGGCGGGCGGGCGGGAGCGCGTGAGAAGCGGTGCACCGAGCTCGGTCTCCAGGCGGCGGATCGACTGCGAGACCGCGGACTGGGTCAGCCATGTCGCCTCGGCGGCGCGGGCGAAGCCGTGGTGATCGACGACGGCCTTGAAGAGCGCGAGGGAATGGGAGTCGATGACGGACTATTAGCAAAACTGATTGAATCGTCAATAGAATCAATTTCAAAACAGCGCCGCGCTGGCGTAACGTCCTTCCAGCCACCCATCCACCCGGAGCCTCAGCCATGACCCTGCCCAAAGGCCTCGCCGGCGTCCCGGCGGACACCACTTCCATCTCGGACATCGACGGCGAACGCGGCGAACTTCGCTACCGCGGCTACTCGATTGCCGACCTGGTCAGTCACTGCTCGTTCCTCGACGTCGCCTGCCTCGTCCTCGACGGCGAGCTCCCGACCCCCGACTCCCGACGGGAGTTTGAACGATCCCTGGCCCAGCCGCGCGCGCTGCCGCCCGCGGCAGCAGACGTTCTCTCGCGCCTCCCGCGAGAGACTCACCCGATGACCGCGCTCCAGGTCGTCCTGCCCCTGCTCGACGACGCCTCCGCAAAGTCTGCCCCCAGGCTGGAAAACCGCGCCGCGCAGCGCGAGGGGCTGCTCGCGATCGCCGCAAAGCTGCCCACGACGGTCGCCGCGCTCGCCCGCCTCCGCGCCGGCCGCACGCCCCTCGCCCCCGATCCCTCGCTTCCGATCCATGCCGACTTCCTGCGGATGCTGCGCGGGGAAGCGCCGCACCCGGCGGAGGTCGCGACGCTCGACGCGACGCAGATCCTGCAGATGGAGCACGGATTCAATGCCTCGACGTTCACGGGGCGCACCGTTGCTTCGACGCTCTGTCCGCTGTCCATGGCTCTCTCGGCCTGCGTCGGGGCGCTCTACGGGCCGCTTCATGGAGGCGCGGACGAAGCCGCGTACCGGATGGCGCTTTCGATCGGAGACCCGGCGAAGGCGCCGGCCTGGGTGGACGAGCAGCTTGCGGCGAAGGAGAAGATCATGGGGCTCGGCCACCGCGAGTACAAAGTTGTCGACCCGCGCGCCGTCATCCTCAAGCCGATGGCGCTCGAACTGGCGAGGCTGAAAGGGCAGGAGAAAGTCGTCGAGACGCTGATCGCCGTCGACGAGCACGCGGAGAAGCGATTCGCGGAGCAGGGGAAGCGGATCCGCGCGAACGTCGAGTTCTACAAGGGGGCTGTCTTTGCGGCGCTGGGCATTCCGCCGGAGTTTTTCACGACGCTGTTTGCCATGGCGCGGGTGTTCGGATGGGGCGCGCACATGCTGGAGTTGTGGGACGACCACAAGCTGTACCGGCCTGCGGCGGTGTACACAGGGGCGGGGCCCAGGACGGTTTAGAGTTTCCGGTTCCGGAAGTTGAGTTCCGCGTTCCGGGTTCCGCGTTCCGGGTTCCGCGTTCCGGGTTCCGTCCCTAGTTTCGTGTTTCGGGTTTGTGCGGCAGCGCACTAGACTCTCGCGCATGAGCACCCTCGAACGTCTCTTCCGCCATCCGAAGCCGCTGGTCGGCATGGTTCACCTCCTGCCGCTTCCCGGCGCTCCGCGGCACACGTCCATGACGGCGGTGCTCAAGCGCGCGCTGATCGACGCGCGGGCGATCGAGGCCGGCGGGCTCGACGCGCTCATCGTTGAGAACTACGGCGATTTCCCGTTTTTCAAGGCAGACCTGCCCCCCGAGACCGTTGCCGCATTGACGCGCTGCGTCAGCGAAGTCCTGCGCGCCGTGAGCATCCCCGTCGGCGTCAACGCCCTCCGCAACGACGCCCACGCCGGCCTCGCCGTCTGCGCCTCAACCGGCGCGCGCTTCATCAGGGTCAACGTCCACGTCGGCGCCCAGCTCACCGACCAGGGCATCATCGAGGGGCGCGCCGCCGAAACGTGCCGCCTCCGCGCCCGGCTCTGCCCCGAATGCGGCATCCTCGCCGACGTCGGCGTGAAGCACTCCGCCCCCCTCGCGCCGAGGCCGCTTCACGAAGAAGCCTCCGACGCCGTCCATCGCGGCCTCGCCGACGTGATCGTCGTGACGGGCAGCGCCACGGGTTACGCCGCGGACCCGAAGGACTACGACGAGGCGGCGCGCGGCGGGGCCCCGGTGTTTGCGGGGAGTGGCGTGACGGAAGCGACGATCCGGGCGACGCTGAAGAAATGCGACGGAGTGATCGTCGGGACCGCGATCAAGGAGGGAGGCGTTCCCGACGCACCCGTTGACGCCGCCCGGGCGAGTCGCTTCGTGAAGAAGGCCCGCGGGTAGTTGATGTTGCCTCTCCCGACTTCCGGCTCCAAACTGCCGTCCATGGAATCCGCCGCTCTTCACCCCGCATCGCCCGACACGGCCCTCAAGGAGGTCGTGCTTCGCACGGAGGGGCTGACGAAGCGCTTCGGCGCCCTGACCGCCGTGGACGACCTCAACCTCGAAGTTCGGCGCGGCGACATCTACGGCCTTCTCGGCCTGAATGGCGCGGGGAAGACGACGACGATCCGGATGATTGTCCGCCTGATTGCGCCGACGTCCGGTCGCGTCCTGGCCTTCGGGGAGGACGTGCGCGAGAACTCGCTGGCCGTGCTCAACCGGATCGGCGCGATGGTGGAGATCCCGCAGTTCTATCCGTACCTGACCGGGAAAAAAAATCTCGAGCTGCTCTACGGCCTCTCCGGCGGCACCGACAGCGCGCGCGTGGATGAGTGCCTCGCGCTCGTCGGCCTGGAGGACCGCGGCGGCGACCGTGTGCGCGGCTATTCGCAGGGAATGCGACAGCGCCTCGGGCTCGCCCAGGCCCTTCTCACGAAACCCGAGCTCATCATCCTCGACGAGCCGACCAACGGACTGGACCCCCAGGGAATCATCGACATCCGCCAGCTCATCCAGCGCCTGAACCGCGACTTCGGCGTGACCTTCCTCATCTCTTCCCACCTCCTCCATGAAATCGAGCTGACCTGCAACCGCGTCGCGATCGTTCACCACGGAAAACTGCGCGTGCAGGACAATGTCCGGAGAATGCTCGAGCATGCCAAGGCTCTCGCCCGGGTCCGGGCGGAGCCGTTCGAGGAAGCGGAGAAAGTTTTCGCCCTCCGGAAGGTCCACGTGGTCGGCATGCAGGATCGCGCATTCAGGCTCAAGTGCGGACCCGAGGCGCTGGTCGACATCGCCGCGGCGTTGCACGCGGCAGGGTGCAAGATCTGGGAGCTGACGCCGGGGCGCGAGACCCTCGAGGAAATCTTCCTGGCCGAGACCGGGCGAAAGAGGCACGCATGATGTCCCGCGTGGGCCGGCTGGTCCGTTTCGAGATGGCGAAACTGTTCCGCCAGAAGCTTCCCTATGTCGTCCTGTTCCCGATCGTGGCGTCCATTCTCCTGGTGATGGTGAGGGGGCTGGACGTGCAGGGGGAAGCGGTGGCGGATCCGCGGATCCGCAACGGGTTCGAGTACCTGGAGACGTCGTGCCTGTGGGCGCTTCGTCTCGTCTCGGTTTTCGCGGTGGTGATCGCGAGCCTGAGCCTGTCGGGGGAGGCGTCGCAGGGGACGTACCGGATGATCCTCGTGCGGCCCGTCACGCGTACCGATGTTTTTATTTCGAAGGCGCTGGTCATCGCCGTCGTCGTGATCGTGCTTTTCATCGCCACCGCCCTCCTGAGCTACCTCATGCTCCACCTCGTTCACGGGTTCTGGCGCGACGGGAGCTACCTGTCGCCGCTCAACGAGGGCCGCTACACGCTCATGGGGGAGGAAGTCCTCTCCGACCCGAACCGCGCCAAGGAAGTTCTCGCCGCCGACTTCCGCCTCGCGATGACGCTTTCGATTCTCCCGCTTCTCGCCTCCGGCTTCTTCGGCCTGCTCATCAGCTCGATCTTCGACAACACCGGCGCGGCGGTAGGCCTTGCCATGTTCCTGGCGATCGCCCTCTACGGCTTCGCCACCGTCGACCGGCAGGCCGGCAAGTACGTCTTCAGCCACTCTCTCGAGTACGGGCTCACGGTTGCCAAGCACCGGGCGGAGGGGTATTCGGACCGGAAGTGGGAGGACGAGGAGATCCAGAGGACGTGGATGGTTCCGCTGTTGAGCGGCGTGGTGTTTCTTGGCGCGGCGTACGGGATCTTCGTGAAGCGGGACATCCTCACCTAGCGGCGAACAAAAATGCCAGGGCAAATCCCAAATCCCAACTCCAAAACAGCCATGGTTCGAAAGCGCCGTTTTGGGATTTCGAGTTGGAGTCGGAACTTGGGATTTGCCGTGGTCTTTCCCTTCCCCCCCCGCTTTCCAGGATTACCCTCCCCAACATGCGCCTGAGCTCCCTCCTCTCCCCCAAGCTCATCTCCTGCCCCCTCGCCTCCTCCGAGAAGGAGCCCGCCCTTCGCGAGATGGTCAAGCGCCTCTCCGCCGTCGCGCAGCAGGACATCGAGGCCGACGTGATGGCCGCCGTCTCCGCCCGCGAGAAGTTCGGCGGCTTCACGATGGGTCACGGTGTCGCATTCCCCCACGCCCGCACCGACCGCGTCGGCCGCGTCTGGGTCGTCCTCGGGACGCATTCCAAGGGCGTCGCCTTCGGCCCGGGCCCCGACGGCATTGCGAAGGTCGTCGTTCTCTTCGTCATTCCGAAGACCCATTCCGCGACCTACCTCCAGACTCTCGCAGCCTTCTCCACGCTCTTCAAGAACCTCAACCACGTCGAAGAGGTCGCGACCGCGACCTCCGCCGAAGAAATCTGGGACTACATCGACGGGACCGGCGTGCGCGTCCGGGAAGCGACGTTCGTGAGGGACATCATGGGGCCGCACCCGGGGGCGATCCGCGCCAAATCGACTCTCAAGGAGGGGCTCGACGTCCTGGTTGCGAGCGGCGCTGACGTCGTGCCGGTCGTCGACGACGCGGGAAACTGGGTCGGCGGCCTGACCCCGAGAGCCGTCGTCCGAAAGGGCATCCACACGTACCTCTCCTACGCCGGTTCGCCCGCCGTCCTCTCCACGCAGGCGCCCTTCGAGGACTTCCTCAAGCACCACGGCGACCTCGCCGTCGTGAACTGCATCGACCCCGGCGTCCCGACGCTTCAGGAGGAGACGAGCCTTCTTGAAGCGACGATGACGCTGTCGCGGCTCGGGCGGAATGCGGCGATCGTGCTGAAGCAGGGGAAGCCGGTGGGGGTTTTGAAGATGAGCGACGTCGTTCGGCGGGCGATTGTGACGAGGACCACCTGATGGATCTCTCCGACCTGATGGAGCTGATTTTTACGAGCGAAGAAGACCTTCGGCGCCTTGGTGCGCAGGGGGGTCCGGAGGCGCGCCAGCTGGTCGAGGACGCGGTGGCGGCGACGAAGAAGGCGAGGGAAGAGGCGGAGGGGGCGTTCGGGAAAGTGTTTGAGAGGGCGGGGTTATGCCGGAGGATTGAAGTGGAAGCTCTGGCGAAGAAGGTTGAGGAGCTGAGCGCGCGGGTGAAGGAACTGGAAGTTGAGATTTCGCGGCGGCCCCTGAACGACAAATCCCAAATCCCAACTCCAACCCCAACTCCAAAACAGCTGTAGTTTGGTCGCGTCGTTTTGGAGCCCTTGTCTTGAACATGTGTGCGGCGGGCACCTATGTGTCCCGGAAACCTCGCGCTCATCGGTTGCCGCTCAGCCGCACGGGGAGACCGGAGTCTGGAGTTGTCGGTGGGTTCGGAGTTTCGAGTTCCGGAAGTTGTGTTCCGAGTTCCGTGTTCCGGGTTCCGTGTGGGGTTCCGGGTTTGGTGTTTCGTGTCGGCGCCGCAGCCAACGCTGACCGGCGCTCACCGCTCCCGCCAACGCGAAACGCTGAACTCCCAACCCCACGCGGAACCCGGAACTCCGAACTCGGAACGCAACTTCCGGAACTCCCAACCCCAAACTCCCTGACAACCAGCAATGGGCAACTCACCGCGCCAGCATTCGTCAACAGCAGGCGGAGCCTCCGCTGTCATGGGTTGCGGCTCCGCCAAGTCGTGATTTGGAGTTGGGGTTGGAGTTGGAGTTTCTTTCGCCTTTACCCCTTGCGCCTCCCGCCCCCGTCTGCACCAATAGCCTCTCTTCCATGGACCTCGGTTCCCTCACAAGACTCCCCCAGACCCTCCGCAACCTCGGCCGCGGGCGCCACATTCTCGGCGTCCTCACGCGTCACGGGTTCGCCGACGTGCTCGCGCGTCTCGGGCTCGAGGGTGTTTCGCGGATGCTCCTCAAGGTCGTCACGTTCAACCGCTACCGCCCGGACGAGGGGCACACGACGGAAGAGCGGATCCGGATGGCGATGGAGGAGATGGGGCCGACGTTCGTGAAGCTCGGGCAGATCATGGCGACGCGGCCTGATCTTGTGCCGCTTTCGCTCGTGACGGAACTGCGGCGGCTGGAGGACCGGGTGCCTCCGTTCGGGGCCGCGGCGGCGCTGGAGGAAGTCGAGGCGGAGTTGAAGCAGAAAGTCGGGGAGGTCTTCGCACACTTTGAGCGCGAACCCCTCGCCGCCGGGTCGATTGCCCAGGTGCACCGGGCGACGCTGAAGTCCGGGCACAAGGTCGTCGTGAAAGTACGGCGCCCGGGCCTGGAGCGGATGATCAAGACGGACATCGACATCATGGGAAAGCTGGCGCACCTGCTCGAGGAGAATCTGCCGGAGTCGCGCCCCTACCACCCGAAGGCGGTGGTGGCGGAGTTTGCGCGGTCGATCACGCGCGAGATCGACTTCACGCGCGAGGCGTTCAACATCCAGAAGTTCGCGCGCAACTTCGGCGGAGACGAGCGCTTCGTGGTGCCCCAGGTGTTCCCGGAACTCTGCACCAAGAAATTGCTGACGGTCGAGTTCATCGAGGGGATCAAGATCACGAACCTCGAGGAGCTGCGGAAGGCGGGACATGACCTGCCGAAGCTGGCGCGCAGCGGCGTGAACTACGTCCTCATGCAGATCTTCAAGCACGGCTTCTTCCACGGCGACCCCCATCCCGGCAACTTCTTCGTGCTTCCCGGCGACAAGCTCTGCCTCGTGGATTACGGACTGGTCGGGGCGCTGGACGAAGAACGTCTCGACGAGCTTCTCAGCTTCATGGCGGGGGTCGTGGGGAAGGACCCGGAGAAGGTCGTGCGCACGTTCCGGCACATGGGGATCCTGGGCGACGACGTCGACATGCGCCGGCTGCGCCTGGACGCGCAGGACCTGATCGAGCGGTATGCCGAAATACCGCTCGGGCGCGTCGACATGGGTAAATTCTTCGCGGAGCTGTACGAGACACTCGCGCGCCACCAGATCCGCGTCCCCCCCGACGTCCACCTCCTCGGCAAGGCACTCGCTACCGCCGAAGGGATTGCCCGCCAGCTCGACCCCTCCCTCGACCTCATCGCCGAAATCCGCCCCTTCATCGTCAAAACCTACCTCGAGCGCCTGGCCCGCTTCAAGGTGATCGGCAGGGAACTCCGCCACGCCGTCGAAGACTACGGCGCGCTCCTGAGGACTCTTCCGGGCGAAGTCAGCCGGATCCTGACGCAATTGCGCAAAGGTGAGTTCGAGGTGGCGGCTCACCTTCGGGACCAGGAGCGGCTGGTTCGGGACGGGAATCGGTCGTCGAACCGGGTTGCGACGGGGCTGGTGATGGCGGGAGTGCTCATCGGAAGCGCGATGCTTCTGATTACGCCGGTGGGACCGGCCTGGCATGGGGTGGCGCTGTCCCAGATGGTGGGGGTGCTCGGTGCGATGACGGCGGGATTCCTGGGGTTGACCCTGTTTGCGGCGATGTGGAGAAGTGGGGGGGTTTGAAGCGGGCCCTTGCGGGCGCGCTCACGGCCATTGCCATTTCTTCCCCCGGGGCGTTATGCTCTCAACCTCGCGGCACCCCCCTGACGAAATACAAACAATAAGTTCCATTCCCGGGATCCACGCGTGAGCAACTACGAAGACGGCGTCGCCGCGTACAAGAAGCGCCAGGACAAGGAGGCTGCGGCGCTTTTCCGCAAGGCGCTCGAGGAGAATCCCGAGCAGTTCCGGGCTGCCGTCTACCTCGCCTTGACCCTCGAAAGGGCCGGGGACCTCGAGTCCGCCCTCGGGGCCGCGCGCCTCGCAACCGGCATCAACGGGGGGTACGCGAAGGGCCACAATGCCCTGGGGAACATTCATCGCGCCATGGGCAATCTGGAAGAAGCGCTGACGGCGTACCGTGCGGCGACGAAGATTGAGCCTGGAAGCGCGCTTTACCGCCATAACCTGGGGATCACTCTGTTTGACGTCGGCCAGCTGGATGCGGCCCAGCAGGAGCTTGCGGAAGCGTCGTCGATGGACCCGAACAACGCCGACGTCGCGTGGGACCTGGCGCAGGCGGCGGCGAAGCGAAACGACCTCTCGACGGCGAAAAACGGGCTGGAGAAATACCTCGAGGTCCGGCCGCGGGGCGTGCACGCCCAGCAGGCCTGGTGCGATCTCGGCGACGCCCTGGTGGCCATGGGCGACGCGGTTGGGGCACGGCTCGCGTACAACACGTACCTCGAGGGGCCGCCCGACGAGCGTGAAGGGGAAGTTCGCGCCAAACTCGAGCGGCTCGAGCGAGATGACCCGAACGTGGGACCCGCGTTCGGCTAGGCTTGAGAACGTGAGCAATGGTCGCCCGGAGGCGTGCGGCGTTGGCCCGTCCGGCGCGCCACGACACGCGCTGTTCCTCATCTCCGCCTTTCTAGAGCGCCGGATGGGCCGACGTCGTGCGCCGCAGGGCGACCGTTGCTCACGTTCTCAGCTGGCATTCCAGAGCGCCGCGAAATACAATCCCTGCCACGGGTTACGGCATTCCAGAAACCCGCCGCCGGTAGCGCGCCGCGCCAGCGCGCCCCGGCGGGTGCTCCTTCCGTCGCCTCCCCGGAGATTCCTCCTTGCCCGACGAGCTCGTCAATAAGCCGCCCCAACACCTCGTCTGCTACGTGGATGACGAAGTCAATCTCCTCGGCGTCGTCAAGCGGGGCCTCGAGCGTCGCGGGTGGACCGTGGAGGCGATCGGCGACCCCTTCGATGCCTTGCGCAAGATCCGCAGAATCATGCCGAGAGTCGTCGTCCTCGATCTCCTCATGCCCGGCATGGACGGGTTCCAGGTTCTCCGCGCGGTCAAATCCTCACAGGATCTCGCTTCGATCCCCGTCATCATCGGCTCGGCGCGGGACAGCCAGAAGGACAAGGAAATGGCCTTCTCCCTCGGCGCCGCCGCTTTCCTCGTCAAGCCCTTCGGAATCAAGGAACTCGTTCTCACGATGGAATCCGTCCTCGGCTCATCGACGATCCCTCCCCCTGAACGATCCGACTCGAGCGATGTCTTCGGACGCCCCGGGGGCGCCGGGTAACCCATGCGCTTCCTCCGCGCCGCCGTCCGAATCCTGCGCTTCCTTCCGACTTCGCAGGCCGCGACGCTCGCGACGATCTGGGGGGTCTCAATGGGCATCGCGTGGGGGATGGGGTGGCTGGCATTCCTCGAAGAGCCCCTCGGCGACCGGATCTGGCGCGCGTCGCAGTCGAACGAGCCCACTGTCAGGACCTGGGTCGTGTTCGTGGATGGCGCTTCGGCCACGAAGGGCCATGACGCAACCGACCCCGCGACCTGGCGGGCGATTCTGGACCGGGCTCGTGAAGAGGCCGTCGCGGCTGTCGTGGTGCTGGACGATCGCGCGCGAGGTCCTCTGGCTGCGACGCTGCGGGAAGGCGGCAGCGGAGGCGTGCGCGTCATCGTGCCGTCGCGGCGCCGCCCGGACCCGTTCCGCGAAGCGCCGGCAACCATCCTGCCGTTCTTCCCGGCGCAGGGACGGCCTGCTTCGGAGACGTACGAAGAGGGGCTGCTCGACCTGCGGCCGGACGCGGATGGCACGTGGCGCCGTTCCGCGCTCACGGACGGCGAAGGCCGCGCGACCCTGCTCGGGAAGCTGGCGCCGAGCGAACTGTCGGGCGCGGGCAGCGTGCGGCACTGGCTGACCGGGCGCGTCGGCGACGAGCAGCGCATCTCGCTCTGGCGAATCCTCGACCGCGACCTCTCGCTTCCGTCGTGGCGCGGCGGCATCTGGGTCGCGGCGCCGGAAGACTCGACGCGCGACGTCTGGTCCGGCGAAGGGGAGTTGTTGCCGGAGGAGCGGGCGGTGGCGCAGGTCGCAGACGGATTGAAGCGGGGGCGGTGGTCGAGCGAGTCGCCTGGATGGCTCGCGGGAGCGCTCGCCGCGGTCGGGTTCCTGCTGGCGTGGTTCGGTGCTTCGACGATGTCGCCCGTGCGAGGGCTGGTGGCGCTGGTCGTCGTCGCCGCCGCTGCGCTCGCGGGACTCTGGTTTCTGCGGGTGCAGCCGCTGTGGTTCGTGCCGATGGTCCCGGTCGTGCCGACGCTTCTCGCGGGGTACCTGTTCGGGCTCGCCGAGCGCCACCGCCTCCTCCGCCGCGGGATGGCAGAACTCCTCGTCCGGCTCGGCCGCAGCCGCGTCCTGAATCCAATCCTGACGCGTCCGGCGTCGGACGAACGCGACGTCGCGGCCTTCCGGGCTCTTCTCGACCTCGAAGCGACCGCGGTTGTCAGCGACGACCCGGCGCGCCCGCTCACGGCGCTTTCGACGCGCGAGGACCGCACGGACCTGTGGGACTGGTTTCCCGCGGGTGCCAAGGGCGTGGTCGCCGCCGCGCTCGCGTCGAGCGACCGGCCGCTCTTCTATCGCCCTCCCGACGTCGGCCCTCCCGTCGTGGTTGAGAACATCGCGAAGCGTGCCGGGCGGTCCACGTGGCTGGTGATGGTGCCCAAGGGGGACCCGCAGGGATGGTGGCAGGAGAACCGGGCGTTCGTCGGGCGCGCCATCGTTCCGCTAGGCAGTCTTGGTCCGGCCGCCGCACAGGCTGAAGTCCCGACGGTCGAGGGGATCGTGAACCCGGAGAGCCAGCTGGCGGTGCTCCGCAAGACCGTGGACCAGACCGAGATCGAGCGAACGTTCCTGCTCGGCTTCCTGGACCGCCTGACCGAGGGTGTTCTCGTCTGCGACCTCGTCGGCCGGCCGCTGGTCTACAACAAGCGCTTCCAGAAGATGGCTGAGGAGCTTGCCGTGGACTTCGACGACCCGCTGATCGCATTCCTGCGGACGATCTCGAACCAGAACGACGCGCAGGTCTGGCACGGGATTGCGCAGACGATCCGGAGCGAAGCGAGGTGGACGCTGTATGCGAGCGTGCAGCGGCACCCGGTGCGGCATTACATGTCGAACCTGATCAAGCTGGACCTGGGAGGAGGGGACGAGAAGGGCGGGGGAGCGAAGGGGGTCTCGGACGTGGTCGCGCTGGTGGTGACGGAGGTGAGCGACCTGTACGAGGCGGAGAGGCTGAAGAGCGAGCTGCTGGAACATTTCGTGCATGACGTGCGCAACGCGGTGACGGTGATCGCGCAGTCGGCGGAGGAAGTGGCGGACGTGACGAACGACGAGTCGGTGAAGCCGGACCTGGAGATGATTCGGAGCCAGGCGATGGGGATTTCGGACCGTTTCCGGCGGATGGCGATGCTGGCGGGGATCAGCGCGGACAAGATCGCCGACGAACTGACGCCGACGGACCTGGTGTCGGAGGCGAAACGGGCGATGGCGGCCGCCGCGGGAATGGCGGAGCAGCTCGGGATCATTTTTGCGTACGACGGGCAGACCGTGGTTCCGTTCTGCACGGCGCGACCGAACGCGTTGCGGCAGGCGCTGATGCAGGTCATCGAGCAGGCGCTGTCGTCGAGCCCGCGGGGTTCGACGGTGACGATCGGGGCGCTGGACGAAGGGGCGGAGATTTCGGTGAAGATCAACGACCCGGGGTGGTCGCCGATGGTCGCGATCTCGCGGATGCGGAACACGCTTCCGACCGGGACGACGATGAAGTACGCCGCGGCGGACGGGCTTCAGAAGATCGTGGAGGCGGCGGGGGGGCAGATGACGACGGAGTTCGACGAGGCGGTGGGGACGTCGGTGCGGATGGCGTTCGCGAAGGTCTCGAACCGGCTGGAGGACTCGAGCGGGGCGCCGGAAGGGGCGCGGGAGTCGGATGCGGGCGGGAGCGGGATGCCGGCGCCGGTGCCGGGACAACTGCCTTAGGGAGAAAGGAGGGCGAGGGGAACGGATCAATATCGAAATTATTAATATCGAATATCTGATATCCAATGAAAGGCACGGAAACGACAGCCGTGTCCTTCAATTGGATATTGGATATTAGATATTCGATATTAATAATTTCGACATTGCCCTTCCTCCTTTCGCACCCCAATGATCCCTCTCTTCTCCCCCAACGGTCTCCAGCACTCCCTCGTCATCTCCGTCTGCGTCGGAGTCTTCATCACCACCCTCCTGTTCGAGCGCTACGGCTGGGTCTTCTCCGGCCTGGTCGTCCCTGGCTACCTCGCGCCGATCTTCGTCATCTACCCGATGTCCGCGCTCACGATCGTGGGCGAAGCCGTGATCACGACCGTCATCGTCAAGGTCATCTCGAACAGCGCGTGGAAGTTCCGGACGCACACACCGCTATTCGGCCGAGAACGATTTTTCATGGTCGTGCTGGTCGCGCTCGTGGTGCGCCTTGCCGTGGAGGAATTCCTGCTGCCGCAGGCGGCGCGGATCTTTTTCCCGGGCCGGACGGACGTGCTCGCGCGCATCCGCGACTTCGGCGCGATCGGGCTCGTCGTCGTGCCGCTCGCTTCGAATCTGATGTGGAAGCCGGGAATGGTGAAAGGGCTGATGCAGATCGGCGGCTGCACGCTGGGCGTGCTGGCCGTGATCTATGGCGTGCTCGTGCCGCTCACGAACTACAACCTGGCCCAGCTGGGCGCCGTTTACGAGGACAGCTCGATCGACTTCGCGCAGTCGGCGAAGCTCCAGATCATGATCATCTGCGGCTGCCTCCTGGCCGCGCGCATGAACCTGCTCGAAGGGTGGGATTTCGGCGGCATTCTTCTTCCTCCCCTGATCGCAATCTCCCTCCTCCAGCCCACGCGGCTTCTCGGCACGCTCGCGGAAGTTCTCCTGGTCGTCTGGGTCGGCCGCCACCTGGTGAGGCTTCCCGGACTCAACCGCATCACCTGGGCCGGACCGCGGCTCGTCACGTTCTGCTTCGCCGTCTGCGTGTTTCTCAAGATCGTGATCGGCTGGATTCTCTACCTGGCCGTCCCCCAGTGGAACGCCACCGACTTTCTCGGCTTCGGTTACATCCTGTCGTCCCTTCTGGCCATCAAGCTCTGGAACAAGTCCTCGCGCACGACCCTCTGGCCCACGCTCTACGTCTCCGCCGCCACGTTTCTCCTCGGCACCGTCGTCTCCTTCACTCTCGCTTCCGCTTCGCGCTGGATCGAGACCCGGACGTTCGGTGGCGGGCAGGGCGCCATCCCCGTGGCGGAGGACATCCCCATCGAGTTCGCCGTCCTGGAGCGCCTCTCTCCCGGCCTCGGAGACATCCAGCAGATCGAGCAGGCCGTCGTCACGCGCCGCCGCATGGCCCAGGCGGCCGACCGCGTCCTCGACGAACTCCGCCGCGGCTCCCCCCCCGAGGAATGCGCCCGCGCCGCCGCCGCAGAACTGTCCGGCGCCGACGCCTCCGTTCGTTTCATCACCCCCGCCGGCGCCACCCCCTACGCCCTCATCGGTCCCAAGTCCCCCGAAGACTCCGACCTCGAAACTGTCTTCATCCGCCTCACCACCACAGGCACGCGCACCATGCTCCTCACCGCCCCCGGCGGCGAACCTCTCCCCACCTTCCTCGCCGTCTCCGCCCTCTCCAAGTCCCTCCAGCCCTCCGTCATCGTCCTCAACAACTGGTCCCGCGCCGAAGAGCTTGCCGCCACGCCGCGCTTCGACTCCCTCACCGCCTGGGCGCTCCGCTCCATGCCGCTGCGACCCGCCATCGAGATCGAGGGAAGTCCCCCCGGCATCGCCTCGCTGGACGTCCACGGGTCGCTTCCGGACGACACCCTCTCCGTCGCCGACCTCCGCCGCGTCGTCCCTTCGCTCGACGTCCATGCGCCGGCGCGGATCGAAGCGCCACGGCACCGGTGGATCGCGGCCCACGCCCGGGGCGGATACGAACGCCTGCGTCTCGACCTCACCGCCGCTTCCAACCTCCTCGTCGCACTCGTGCCCGACACAGCCCAGGTCGGGGAAGCGATGGCGCCGCTGGAGCGCTACCTCGGGCCCTACATGGACGGGATGCAGGCGCGCAAGCCCGGGCTCACCGTGTCGCCAACGCAGTGGACGAAGGCGCGGCTCATCGTCCTCAAGGCGGGACTCGCGCGCCTCCTCGTCGCGGCACAGGAAGCCTCCCGGACGCACCCGATCGGGCCCACCGAACTGTCCCCCGTGAATTTTCTCGCGCGCGTGCTCGGCCTCGAGATGGACTACATCGTCGAGCCCGGCGGCGACCGGCGCTTTCTCGTCCTGCGCAACCGCGCGGGCGACCTGGAGCTCGACGGCGCCGTTGTCCTCGGCCTCGGAGACTGGAAGGAACTGCACGTCGAAGTGCCGAGCCCGCGCAAGTACCCGAACTCTCACAGGCTCGGGACTCAGGTCTACCTGGGCGGGAAGTGCCGCGCCCTGACGATCGCTGGGCTCGGCGCCTCCGACTCCGGAATCCTCTCGCCGGACGTCGCCAAACAGCTGGACCGGATGAGTCTCTTTCATATCGCCCACCAGGTCCTCGTCGAGCGCGCGAGCGTCGCAGGGACGGATCCGCCGGACGTCCTGCAGGTCCGCGGCCGCAGCATGCCGGAGGACGGGAACGACGGCGTGCTGGTGCCGCCGGATGTCATTCTTCCGACGAGGGAATCCGCGGCCGCGGCTACGTCACCGTGGCTTCGCATCTTCTCCACTCTCGGCTGGGCGATCCGCGTCCAGGCTCCCGACGAGGCCGGCGGCTACGACATCGGCGCTCCCCTCCAGTCCCGCTACCGGCGCTTCCTCCGGTACGAAGGCATCTCCGGCCTCTGGGCCGACCCGGACGTCCGCCGCGCCCTGCGCGGTCCCAAGGACGACCCGGCCGCGATCGCGGCGTTGAGGCAGCTGGGAAGCGCCGACGGCGGCACGTCGGTGGTCACCTGGTGGCGCGAATCGAAGCTGGAGCCGGTTCCGGACATGCCGGAAACGCTCCAGGCCGCGCTGGAAGGCGTGGCTTCCTACGCGCGTTCCGGGAATCTGGCGGAGCTCGCCGCCGGGATTGACGCAGCGCGTCAAGCCGGGTGGCGGGACCTGCTGATCGTGGACGCGAACGCGGAAGCGCCGATCATCGCGTTCGCGTCGCCGGACGGGTCCGAGGCGGCGATCGTGAACCTGTCGGCGACGGTGGTGCGCGGGCAGGAGCTCGGGGCGTCGGGGAGGGCTGAGACGATCGACGAGCTGCTGAGGCTGAGGCGGTTCTTCCTGGTCGGGAGGCGGAAATGAGATTCGACGCCCGCCCCGTCGTCCGCCGGAAGTTGTCCCTGAGGGGCATGGGCTTCGCCGCCCTGGCCATGGCCATTTTCACGGGCGGCTCCGCCGCCGTGATTCAGCTCTACATCCGCGAAAAGGCCGTCGCCAAGCAGGAAGCCGAGCTCCTCGGCCGCCGTCTCTTCTATGAAATGGCCGCCGGCGACCGGCTCTTCATTTCGGTAGACGATGTTTCCGACAGGCTGATCGCCTCCCTCGTCGTCCAGAACATCGAGCCGCGCACCGACGTGCAGCTGAAGCTCGAGTGGTTCGACAAGCATGGGAAAATCCTGGCGATCTCAGGATGGCGCCGTCCGATTTCGGAAAAGGTCGTGCCGGTCGGCGCCGATTCGATGGAGCGCTACCTGATGCCGGGCGGACTCACCCTCGCAGGGCCGCGCAACCTGACGCTCCGCCGCGAGGACTTCCCGCCGGACACCGTCCGGCTCGCGTTCACCCTCGTCGAGCCGAAATCCCTCCCCACGTTCGTACGCTTCTATACCCGGACCCTGCTCCAGCCCGGCGCACGCCACCAGGAATCGGCATTGCTGGAAGCTCGTGAGAACCGGCTCGAGGCCCGCACCGCGCTTCCCAGCACGATCGCTCCCCAGGAAGTCATCGACCGGTTGACCGGGTGGAAGTGGGTGACGGTTGCGGCCGCGGCCGAGAGCGGGAAGGACCTGAAGGACGTGAAACTGTTCCGGCGCGACGTGCAGCCCGGGGACGTGGACGCGCCGGTGGAGGGGGACGAAGAAGGACCGGAGCGGACGCCAGGGCTGCGGCTGGGGCCATCGAAACCGCTGGCGTTCGTCGTGGACCACGCCGGCGAATACGAGCTGCGGGTGGACACGTGCGGGCCGGGAGACGTGGAGATCGAAAAGCGCGTGCCGGGGCGGCTGCCGGAATCGGCGCGCGTGCGGCTGGTGGCGGGGAAGTCCGTGTGGCGCGAGAAACTCGAGCCGCCGGTGACTCTCGTGGTGCGCAAGACCGCCGGTGGCCAGGCCGAAGTGCGGATGGCCTTCATTCCGGGGGACGGGACGCCCGAACTCTGGGTGGCGCCCGCCTCGGGCGCAGCGGTCGCGTGGCTGATCGGGCCGCTCGACCAGGTCGCACCGCTTCGCGCGGCCGGCGCAGGATTCGGGGTTGCGGGACGGCTCGGCACGGCGCCGACGGAAGGACCTGCGGGGGCGACGGGATCTGACGTGCTGCGCTTCGACTGGTCTGCAGGCGCCGCCGCAGCCGGGGCGACGGTGAAGTTGCGGGTGCGGGGGATGTCTCGCGTGGGCGAACCGCCGCCTGCGAGCGTGACCTTGCGCTACCGGATCGTGGGGGCAGGACGGTTGGCGATCGCGGACGAACGCATCGAAATCCCGCTGACCCCGTCGGATCTCGAACGCGTGCCCGAAGGATGGAGCGCGCGGCTCGAAGGTCTTCCGCCGGCGGCGCCGGGCGGGAAGGAGCTGCCGCCCGAAGAGCCGCGCGAGCCGTGGACGATCACCGGCGCCGGGCAGCTCTTCATCGAGATCCCCGACGAAGCGCTCGTAATGGAAGTCCGCGCGGAATCTCCGGCCCTGGTCCTGCCGTCGCACACGCTTCCGCAGATGCGTCCGCTGGTTCTCGTGCCCGAAGAGACGCCCGACCGGACGCTGTGCTTCGTCGAGCCGGAGCCGCCGGACGACACGAAGGTGTGGCACTACCTGCGGCCGTCGAACGAGGGCGACCTGCGGGCGGCGGGGGCTGCGATCGTGATCGACCTGCCGAGTCCCGCTGTGCAGGCGCCGTTGCGGGGGGCAACGGGGGCGGATGCGCTATGGGACCGTGAAGCGGCGATGCCGCGGCGGCACGCGGGGAGCGCGCTGGCGCTCTGGCCGGCGCGGCCGCGCGGGGCGATTTCGCGGAACCGGCTGTTCCCGTGGAATGCGCCGTGGCCGGAGTCGGCGTACCGGCCGCTGAAGATGGACGAGCCGCCGGTGCCGATTCTCTACGAGCCCGGCTTGCCGGACCCGGCAGACCTGCTTGTGAAAAACCCGGACGGCACCTACTCGCGCCTCCCGTGGGTCGAAGGACCGTGGCCCGAAGGAACGGAGTTCATCAACCGCCCCGTGCAGGGCGACGAAAACCCCGACCCGCGATTCGCGCAGCTCCTGCGCCGAGCCTGGCGCGCGCTTCCGGTCATCCCCGCCGAGTTCGAAGTCGCCCATGACGGCGTCGAGACCTGGGTGTCGCTGAACGCGCAGTTCGAGGGCGAATCGCCCTCGCCGCTTGACATCGACATCGAAGCGCCTTCGTGGGCCGTGCGCCGCCGCGCCTGGACCGGCGCGCGCACGGAACCGCGGCGGCGGATCGTCGGCGCGGACGCCCCCGGCGAGCGCGTGACGTTCGTGGACGCGAGCCCGCAGCTCACCGGAAGCACGCTCCAGACGCGAGTGCATTTCGGCCCCGACCTCCCGGCCGGCGACTACATCGTCCGCGTCCGCCCGCACTCCGGCGGCGCCTGGCTCTCGGTGGGCGTCTCGCGCCTCGGCGGCCGCGCGATCGTCAGCGGCACCACGTGGACGTGGCGCACCGAGGGACTCGGCGGAAAACGCCTCGGCATCGAAACCCCGGGACGCGACCCGTCGCGCGACCTCATCTTCGAAGCGATCGTCCCCGGCCGCGGACCGTCCCGCCTCCAGCTCGAACCACTGCTCGACCACTGGACCGTCGCCATCCCCTCCGACTGCGTCGCCCTCCGCGCGCGCGTCCTCTCCGCCGGTCCCGGCCCCATCCTCGTCACCCTCGAACGCTTCGGCGCACCGAAACCCCTTCCCCTGTCCGTCACCGAAGCGCGCGACGACTGGCGGCGCATGGTCCCTGCCATCGACGACACGTACCGCAATCCGGGGCTCAACGCCGAACTCGCGCGCTTCCGCCTCATGTGGGAAGCCCCCGACGAAGCGGCGACGCCGCCGTCGGAGTTCCTCGAAGCGAGCGTCGGCGGCCCGGGCGGCCGGACGAGCGCGAGGATTGCGCTGAAGTGGACGCGCGACCCGCGGACGTTCGACGCCGACCGGCCGCGCGCGGTGCTCTGGACGTCGCGTTCGATCGAGCTTGCGATTCCCGAGGGGGGAAGCGACGCGGCGGTGAGAGCGTGGAGCGACGGGTTCTGGATTGCGTGGGAGCGCAAGGCGGGTCCGGCGGCGCACGTCGCGCTGCACACCGTCGGCTCGCTCGACGACTTCCCGTACACGGCGTTCCTGACGCGGACGCGCAGGGCGACAGGGTTGTGGGATGAGGAGCCCCGCCCCGATTACCTCTGGCCGACGCGCGCCACCTGGAGCACCCCGTGGGAATACTCGGAGGGCGCTTCAAGGGAACTTCCCGAACTCCCTCTCGTGCCGGTGGACCTGACGCTTCTGGGCGCGACCGAGCAGATCGAGCTCTCCCGCGCCGCGTCGTGGCGCAAACCAGGGCTCAAACCCGGCCCGCTCTGGCGCCCGCTTCCGCTCGGCCAGGAGATGCCCTGCGTCGTGGGCGACGCGATGGGGCGCGCGAAATTCGGTTCCGTCCGGCTCGCGTTCGAGGACGTCGCGATCGAGGGTGCGCGCGCCGCGACCGTCGAGGTCACCGTCGATGGGAGGCTCGTGCTCAGCGAAACGCTCTTCCGTACCCGCGGTGAACTCTCCGTCCCGTCGCTCACCGCCGGCGCCCACACCGTCATCGTCCGTCCTGGCCGCGACGTCCCCGCCTACCGCTGCGGCCGCTGGCAGGTCCGCACCGTCGATCTCCCCGCCGACGGCGACCGCACGATCAGCGCCGTGTGGCAGGCGCCACGCGACGGGGAAATCTTCATTGAAGCGGCGGCACCGAAGGAAGGCGAGCAGCTCGTCCTCGAACTCCTCGCTTCACGCCGCCGCATCCCCGAGTGGGGCGCGTGGACGTTCGAGTGGGAAGGGCTCTTCGAGAAGGACGGCCAGGAGCAGTGGCTCCCGGTCGCGCGCGAGCGCCACTGGGTGAGCCCGAGCGCGGGGAACGACTCCGTCCGCACGGGCGCCGACGGCGCCGCGTGGATCCCGGTGTTCCGCATGGCGTGGGAGCTCGACCGGTTCGCGGGGGCGAAGCTGCTGCGCGGGAAATTGCGCGGGGGAGTGGTGAAAGGCGACGCGGTGCACCTGTACCGGATGGCCATGGAGGGCGGGGCGCTGTCGGATGTGGACGAAGTGAGGAAGAAATAGTGCGTCGAGGGCGTGCCACAGCTATGCCGGCCAGGGTGCGGAAGCGAAGGGTTCATGGAGCTACTCCCTCGTTGAACCTCTTTCAGCACGCTCGCAGGATCCTGACGTCCGCCGCCCTATCGAGCTGGCAGGTGAAACACATGGTCCGGCTCCGGAAAGTCCTCGAAGTTCTTAACGAAGCCGCGGTGGGATTCGTCCTCGCAGGCGCACACGCCCTCGGAGGCTGGACGAGAAAACCGCGAGCCGCCGTCGATGTGGACGTCGTCGTCGCGCCCAGGAGTCACCGAAAGGCGGTGCGCGCGATTCGCGAAACCCTTCCATCGCTCACGGTTCGCGTCCTCGAAGTCGTGACGAGGATGATCGATCCGGCGACCAACGAAGCGGTGATCGACCTGATGAAGCCCAGGGACAAGCTGATGCCGCGGACTTCTCCCGGATCGTGGCGGCAAATCCCCACATCCGCGTCGGCCGTCTCGGCCGGTTGGCTCGTCTTGTTTACGTTGGCGGCGACGACGAGGTCCGCCGGCTTGTAATTGCTGTTCGCGAGGGGAAGCCGCTCGTCTTCTGAGTGTCGATCGTGAGAGAATCACGAGATCAGTTGCTGTAGAGTGGCTGTCCGGAAAACGGGGTTTCTGGAGGCGACACATCAATACAATTAGATCAAATGACGTGGTGCCCCCCCCCCTGGTTCCGGGGAGGTCGTTCGCTGGTCGCCGCCACGGTGAATCCCATGCGGCCTGACCACGAATCCGCGATCGATCGCCTACGACGCCTCCAGGACTCGAGCCTGACCCACGACTCCGCCCTCCGTTGGCAGACGGTCGAGGAAACGCTCAACCGAATCGTCGCGGCCACCGTGGCCCACTCGGCCACATTTGTTCATCGTCCCCTGGCGATTCCCCTGGTGGCGCCGAGGACGGTGAGACATCCGAAATTCCCCGGGGGAAACGTCGTTTCGGGCGACCGTATCCAGGCGGTCTTTCGCTTCGGTTGTGCCTTCACTTCGCCGGACGTCTCTCCTCCTCCCAAAGATGCATCGGATGAGCAGCGGGCGGTCCTGGCCGGAACTCAGGGCATTTCTCTTTACCCGTTCGAGTGGTCCGGGAAAACGGTCGCCGTCCTCGGGATCGCCCGCGGCCCGAATGCGCGAAAACTGACCGGGCGCCGGCTGGTCGTTCTGGAAGCGCTTTTTCAGGTCTTGCATCAATGCGTCCAGGAAGCGTTGCCCCGCGCCTGGGCCGCCACGACGGAGATTCGAGACGGGAACCTGGTCCGCGTTCTTCACAAGGCGGTCTTCCCGCCGATCCACACCCAGGCCGATGTCGTGAAAGCAGGAGATCTCTGCCCTGGAATTCTCGGGAAGAGCGCGGGACGGCAGGCGCTCGTCGGACAGATCCTGAAAGTTGCCCCGACGGAGGCCATCGTCGTCATCACCGGCGAGACGGGGACCGGCAAGGAACGCGTGGCAGAGGCGATCCACGCGAATTCCGCGCGTGCGAAGGAACCGTTCGTCGCGGTGGACCTGAGCAAGTTCAACCCCAACCTGATCGAAAACGAACTCTTCGGTCACGAAAAGGGCGGCTACTCGGGCGCCGGCGCCGTGCACGCGGGGAGTTTCGAAGCCGCCGGAAAGGGAACTCTGCTTCTCGACGAAATTGGGGACGTGCCGCTCGAACTGCAGTCGAAACTGCTCTCGGTCCTCGAGAAGCGGGAGCTCTGCCGGGTCGGAGGCACGACCCCGGTGCCCGTCCGCGCGCGCATCGTCGTCGCAACCCGGCGCGATCTGGGTGCGATGCGGGCGGCGGGCCAGTTCCGCGAAGACCTTCTCTATAGGCTGATGCAGTTCCCAATCCATGTTCTGCCCCTTCGCGAGCGCCGCGAGGATATTCCCCTCCTGATCGCACATTTCCTTCTTGGCGCCGCGACAGCGACAGGTCTTCCCGCCAATTTCACGCCATCGATCGAGCCGGAAGCGGAGGCGTACCTGATTTCCATGCCCTGGCCCGGAAACGTCCGTGAGCTCTTCGCGTTCCTGAAGTTCGCCGTCCTGTCCTGCATGCCCGGCCCGATTTCGTTCAACGCGCTGCGCGCGCTCGTTCCCCGCTGGGAGAAGGAGACCGGCACCGGCGCCGGCGATCCCCGACAGGTGGAGGAACGGGCTGTCTTTCTGGACGCGGTGCGCAGGTCGGACGGCACGACGAACGGGGTGGCGGAGATTTTCTGCATCACGCGGCAGGCGGCCCTGGAGCGGTTCAAGAAATACGGGTTGATCCCCCGTGCGGGCAGGACGCGCCGGCCTCGGCGCGGAAGCGAAGTAGCAGGGCCTGAGGAGAATCCAGGGAAAGCCTGAGAGCCATTTCGCGGGGTCATGTTTTCCACCTGATGTTGAAGAATGAGAAAGCGCAGAAAGCTCGCGGTGTGAAATCTGCTTTCTCCAGGCGAAACGAGGTTTTTGATCGGGAGTGAAGAAATCGTTTCTGCGTCAGGACTTGCGGACTTGTTTGGCACAGGCTCCATCCCGGCACTCCGGTTGCAATGTTGGCCCTGCATGGATCGACACGATCACGGGCTTCAGGTCAGGGCCCACGAAATCAGGCGCCAAATCGACGGCGCTTCCGAAATTGGATCGCCCCGCCGTTCGCGAGGGGAGCGAAAGCGGATCACGATCAGCCAGCGGTTCATGCTCCGGGAGGTGATCCGTGGACCCGAGTTTGCGCTCGCCGCGCTCCGGTTTATCTCGGAGCGCGTGGCCGATCGCCGCGCTGTTTCTCCCTCCGCGTGCTCCGAGCCCGCCTTCCTCCGGCTCGAGTCCCAGCTCAGGGCTCTGCTGGCCGGCGACGACGCGTCGAGGAAGAGTTGGTACGCGTCCGGGTGGAAACGCCTCTTCAGCGTTCTCCGCCGCTCGGGGCCCTTGAGGAGGCGCGCGAATGCCTTGCTGTGACGGATGTGCGAGGGGTCAAGGATGCAGCGGCGAATCGGCGGAAGCTCCGCCGGAGGATGCTGTCCGCATCGACGCGATCGGAGCCGATCTGGAAGCTCCGACGCCCCCCTTCGTTCCGGGAACGGTGCGAGTCGCGGCGGACCTGGGTCTGGGCGAAGGCGAGGTCACGGCCTCGATGGCCGTGAGCGTCGAGGGAAGCAACGCGGTGCGCGTCGATATCCTCGTCGCCAACCTGACGCTCAGATCGATCTCCTTCCGCGTTCAAGTGAGCAACGACGCGGTCTGCTGGTCGGACGCGGCACAGTTCCGCAAGACGACGATCGGCTACGCGACGACAAAGGTCCGCGGTATCGGGTTCCGATTCGTACGGCTGTTCTACGAAGCAAGCGACACGGCAGGTGGCGAGGGCGTCCTCGCGGCCTCGCTTCACCACTGGAGAAACTAACACTCATTCGGAGAAAATCATGGGCTACACGGTGATGGCCGCGCGTTTGGCGGTCACGAACGGAACGGACAATTTTTCCCAAGCCCTGAACATGGGTGGCGGAAATGCAGTCCAGGTCGATGCTGTCTGCTTCAACCTGGGCGGCGCGACAAGTTATACAATTGAAGTGCAAGGAAGTAATGACGGCGCCAACTGGTCCGTCGTCACTGCAAATTCCGGCCTCGTTCTCGGCTACAGCGCCCCGACGAAATCGACCGGCGTCGGCTTCGCGCTGATCCGGTACCGCTACAGCGTGAGCGCAGGCTCCGGGACGATAATCATCTACGCTGGTTGTAATATTTCACACCAGTAAACCGCGCAAATCCCTTCGACTCGCTTCGCTTGCTCAGGGCGGAGCCAGGCATGCGGGGAGAGGCCACGACGGGCAAGACGAGAAGGGTCCGCAGGGGCGGCCCTCTCCCGATCGCCGATGTTTTGTTTGCGGCGTCCCGGAGAGCGCCGTCGATTCTCAAAATTCATCGAGGCATCCATGGCCGACATTCCGCTGACTTACCTGTTCGACCCCGTCCGCTACCAGGACCGCGCGAATGCGTATTCCTCGTGCCTCGGCGGCCGGCGCTTCGCGATCTCGCACCAGACGCCGGGGACGACGATCACGGGTCAGACGTCATTCGTCGCGACGACTCCCACCTTCCTCATCAATCAGGCGAACTCCAACGGCCGCCGCGTGATCCTCTCGAACTTCACGCTCTGCCAGGACGGGACGCCCGCGGGCGGCGTCATCAACATCCTCCTCGCGATCGACCCCGCGAACCGCTACTCCTCGGGCGGCACGGAGATCACGCCGCAGGCGACCATGGCCGACAGCGACTACGCCGCAGGATTCAGTTTCCGGTACAACCTGGTCGCGAGCTCGCCTTCGACCGTCCGTTACCTCTATCAGTGGAAGCAGCCCGTCTACTCCGGCCTCGTCCTGAATCCCGACCTTCACGATGGCGTCGCCATCGGACAGACCGGCTCGATTCTCATCTACACCTGGGCCGCGACCACCGCGCCGACGTGGACCATCGGCGGCCTCGACGTCCTGGAGGAAGGCTAATGCCGACGCTTCGAGACCAATCTCAGGGCGTCCTCCCCCACGAGAGCACCCACGTCTCCGGCGGCTCGGACGCCTTTCTCTCGACGGACATCCTCGAAGCGATCGTGAAGCGTCTTCGGGAGACGGGCGGTCCGACGACGCTGGCGATGGGGGCGGTCGCGGATGGCGAATTCCTGAAGCGGAGCGGGAGCAGCATCGTCGGCGGGACGGCAGGGTCCGCGCCGGTCCCCGTGCGGATGACGGCGGACCAGAGCATCACTTCGAGCACGACGCTGACCAACGTGACGGACATGGTGAAGTCGATCGCGGCCAACGAGGAGTGGCTCTGGATGTTCGACCTCGACATCGGGGCGGCGCTCAAGAGTACGGGAATCAAGATCGCGGTCACGGTCCCCAGCGGCGCGACGATGAACCTCCTGGCGATCGCAGAGTCCCGCTCGGTCGGCCTGTCCTCGAACGTCCGGCGCACGACGTCCAGCGGCGGCGCGCTCGACTGGGACACGAACTTCGGGGGAGACGACCCCGGCCTGGTGCACGTCCTGCTCTGGGTCCTCAACTCGAGCAACGCGGGAAACATGCAGCTCCAGTTCGCCCAGTCGTCCTCCAGCGGATCCGCCCTCACGATCCGGAAAGGATCCGGGGGAACCCCGGGCAAGATCGCATGATCACAACCAAGCTCATCTGCCGGCTTTCCGACGGCCTGTGCGTAGCCGCCTACTCGGACGCGTTGTCCCCCGAAGACTGCCTCGCGGCCGTGGAGAAGCGCCACCCGGACTGCTTCGCCGTCGTCGCCAGGAAAGACGGCGGCTTCGGGTGCCGGATGTCGAAGGACGGCCGCAAGCTCTCGGCGCCGGAGCCCGCAGCGGCGCTCGAGATTTCGCGCACCGAAGAGCTGCGCGCAAAGATCCGCGCAGGCAAGAGCACCGTCGCCGAAGAGCGCGAATTTCTGAGGCTGAGCGTATGACGATGCGTCACCCCGCAGGTATCGACCGCTACTTTTGCGAGGAGGCCCGCGAGCCGGGAAAGCGCCTCGCCGTCGATTTCCGCGTGAAGGTCGGGCACATCGACCCGGGAACAGGAATCGTGTACTGATGCAGCGGCACAGATTCGCGTTCAAGGACGGAGACTGCTTCTCCAGGCCGATCCGCCGCAAGGGCGATGGCCCCGTACGCGTGGAGATGATCATCCTGAACCTCGCCCGCGGGACGCTCCATGTGGCTCTCCAAGGCTCCGGCGATGGCTCGGACTGGTCCGAGATCGCGTCGTGGCAAGGCACCTGTCCCGGATACTGCTCGTCCGGCGAAGTCGCGACGCGGTATCCCTTGCTGCGCGCCCGCCTCTGGCTGGAGAAGGCGCGCCTCGTCATCGCCGAACTGCTCCTGATCGAAGCCGCGGACCCCGCCGGCAATTCCTCAAGCGAGAGAAAGGAAGGCAAGTCATGAGCGGAAACGGTTGCTCTTGCGAAGGCTCGCCCGCCCCAGCGGCGGAATCCGCCTCCGCCGCGACCCCCTGCGGCAGCGGCGCGCAGTTCACGGAACCCGTCTGGGACCCGCTCGCCCTGGCGGCAAGCGGGACCGTGGTTTCGCCTCCCATTCCGACCCACGGTGCGAACGCCTTCGACTTCGTCGCCATCGTGATCTTCGGCGCTTCGCTCCAGACCGCCGTCCAGGCCCAGGTCAGCAACAACGGCCTCAACTGGTCAAACGCAGGGTCGGCGCTGCAGATCACCGCGGTCGGGTACAGCGCTTCCGCCGCCATCACGGGGAACAGCTTCGCCCAGGTCCGTTTCGTGGCCGTCGAGTCGGGCGGCAACCCGGCCATCTTCTCCCTCGTTGCCCGTTTCTTCTGCGGATAAAGGAGCGCCTTGCCATGAGCGAAAATGCCCTCGTCTCACTCCATGAAACGCACCCATCGGCCGCCCAAGGACCGGACTCCTCCTCGCCGGAAGTCGTCCTCTCTCCCGCCCGCGAACTCAAACTCGATCTCGCCTGCGGTCAATCCTGCCGCGAGGGCTTCGAGGGCGTGGACATGTTTGCGGACGCGAAGCACAGGGTGAACTTGATGAAGTTCCCCTGGCCTTGGGCCGACAGCTCCATTGACGAACTGCACTGCTCGCACTTCGTCGAGCACATCCCGATGGTCTACGTCTCGCCCGAGGGGGACTACCGCGACGTCCCCGCCTCCACCGGCGACCGCGACCTCTTCTTCGCGTTCTTCGACGAGTGCTGGCGCATCCTCAAGCCGGGCGGGCTCGTGACCGTCATTGTCCCGGCGCTGAGGTCGAACTGGGCGTTTCAGGATCCGACGCATCGGAGGTTCCTGCCGAGCGAGGCCTTCCTCTACCTGAACCGAGAATGGCGCGTGGCGAACAGGCTCGACCACTACAAGGCCACTTCCGACTTTGTCGCAGCCACAGGAGTAGGAGGACCGCAGGTTGACGGAAACGTCCCGATCGAAGAGGGCCTTCGGTCGCCTGAAGTTCAGGCGGCCAGGTTCGCCAGCTTGTGGAACACGGTGCTCGACTGGTGCGTGAGGATGCGTTCTTGCAAATAGCCTTTCGTGGCAGTCCCTGAATCGAAACACAGGAGCTTAAAATGTCTTCGCAAAGTAGTCTTTTCCAGGATGTAGAGCAGTCGCTCATCGCTAGGGCAATGCTCGCGCGCCCAGTCACACTTGATCAACTGGGCTCACAATCAGCGATCGCGCGGACGGAAATTGCGGCCGAGGTCTTGCTTCCCGACGATGCCATCAAGCCATTTCCGGAAGATCCGTTCGGGCCGGTTCCGCCGGATTGGAGAGACCCGCCGCCGTCAGGAGGAAGGCTGTGGAATCCTCCGTCCGGTCCATGGCCGCCGCCACCAGAAGCGCCTCCAATCGGTCCGGCTCTGCCCTTGGACTGGATCGATCCATCCGACCTGTCACCCACGACAAATCCTCCTGGGTTCCCTGGCATTCCGGGCGTCATTGTTTCGTGGCCCTTGGGAACGAACTGCAATGTCTGCGCTCGAATGAGAAGGACAACGAACGCGTTTTTCCCATCGATGTCGCATTGCGAGACTGCTAAATTGACGCGCAAAATTGCGCACATCAACAAACCCACCGGCTGGCCTTGGCCGCTCCCGGCGACCTTGCCTGAACCCGTCATTGAAATAGGAATCGAATTCGGAACGACACCGCTGGACGCGGCCGAGCAGTCAAAGGTCATTCCAGTCGTCATGGCCCTGCTGGAGGCTTGGGCCAAGGAAAGAGCGAAGGGGATTTGCTCAGCTTTGCCGCCGTGCCAGCGAGGGAATTGCGTGCCGACTCGAGTCAGTTTGGTAGACGCTCGCGAGATTGCTCCCGCGGTGCCCGCCGAAACGGTGGGAGGCCTTGCTCCAAAAGTCACCGCTCCTGGAATCGGGTCTCCGGGGCGACCTCCGGCATGGTCGAAATACACCATAACCTTTGACATCTGCTGCGGTTGCAGAGCTTGATCACTGGTGAAGAGTTGGGCAAGCACGACGTTCCGCGGGTAAAATGAACTTCGAGGCCTTGACGAAGACAAAACGACGATGGTCGTGAACAAAGCGCCGTCGGCGCGCGGCGAAGCCTTCTAATCTTTTCCGTCAGAGTTGAACTTGTCCAAGGCGAACACGTGATTTCGGTCAAGTTGGGTCCTGCTTCATTCGAGACCCTTTGAAGCGCCAGGAATGAGCGGGCGTTGAAGCGCGAGTGCAGATTTTCCAAGCGCAAGGCAATTGAAAGGATCCGCGTGAAGCTTCAACGCATTTCAATGCTGCTGCTGGCGGCGGGTACGGCTCTCTTGCTCTCTCTCTCGGGTTTCCTTCTGGTCTCTTGGAATCGAAGCACTAGGGAGGCAGTTCGAGCCGAATCCACGCTTCTTCGCCTGGCAGTACTTGGCGACGCAATACTAGAATTCAAAGCTGATTGCGGTCGGTTTCCGCGCGAACTCAATGAACTCAACACAGCGCCTGCTGACGCATCCAACTGGCTGGAAGGGGGCTACATTTTGAATATTCCAGTCGATGGCTGGAACCGGGCCTATTCCTATCGGCTTGACGAGCGTTCGGAAACATTCGACTTGTTCTCTACTGGATCGGATGGGCAGCTAGGAGGAAAGGGTTTCGGAAGAGACCTTCACTATAGCGATCTACCGCAGTCACGAAGGGGACAATACGAACGTCTACCCAAATGACAAATTCTTCACCCAGCCGCGGTCTGGAAAAAGCGGGGGGAGAGTGCTTGGTCAGGGCCCAGGACGTGCCCCGCCTCAAGAGAGTCGTTGCTCGCGGATACGCGCCTCCCGCTTGATGAACCTGCTGCTAGAATCTCGTCATCGCAACCGGAGTAGAAAACCGCGCGGGGGCTCCGCGAAAGCGCGGTCCTGTCTCACGCGGAATGTGGAAGACCGTCACGGCGCTTGCGGCGCTTGCCGCGTTGGCCGCCGCCGATCCGCCTCCGGCGCCGGATGGGCATTCGGAGCGCTGGCAGCGGCTGGTGGATGGGTGGGTGTGGCGCCCGGCGCCGGACGCACGGACGGAACCACTTCGCGGAAGAGACGCCGACGACGGGATCGTCGAGCTGACGCCGGGGGAGTGGTGGTTTGCGGAAGCGCGGCTGTTCGAGAGTTTCCGGGTCGTGCCTGCGGAAAACCAGCAGCCACCGGGATCGGCGCTTGAGATGTATGCCGTCACGCGCGGGTCGCTCGACGTGGGGCCGCGGCCGGATCATGTCGGCATGCCGCCTCCGCGCGCTTCGCTGCTCGCGGAACGGCTGCCGTGGCGCGAACGCGCGGGCGAAGCGCGCGCCGAGCTGGCGCCGGGGCAGGATGCGGACTGGATCGGGGTGCGGTGCGTCGCGAAAAGCGTCGCGATCTACCGGTTCTCGCTGGACGGGTACGAGCGCGTGACGCAGGACGAGTCGTGGGAACGTCTCGAGCGGGCGGTCCGGCAGGCCGACGAGGCGGGGGACACGTGGCCCGCGCCGGTGGACCCCGCGACGCTTCCCGGCCGCGACGTCGGACGCTTTCTGCGCGCGCAGCGGATGCTGCTGCCCTGGGAGCCGGCGGAGGATTCCTCACGGGAACGGCAACTGCGAAGCGTCGGCTGGTGCGCTTCTGATCTTCAGTCGCGAGCGCCGATCTCTGGGCATGCGCTGACTTCGGAGTGGGACGAGGGAGAGCAGCCTCGCTTCAAGGATTCGCTCGGCCGCCCCTGGCTGCGCGGGGAATTGCGAGATGGCGAGGTGGACGGTCCGTGCGTGCTGCGCGTGATCGCGCGGTCCACGGTCGCCGTCAAGGCGGCGGAGGATCTCGGGAGCCTGGATGTCACGGTGTCGGTCGGGGAAGCGACGTGGCGGCTGCGCGGCTGGCCTGGGGCGGACGTCGAGCAGACGTCGCGCATCTGGGACGGGGAGGACTTTCTGGCGAGCGGGAAGCCGCCGGAGCGCTGGCTCGTCTCGTCGCCGCGCGAGCTGCGCGTGAACGTGCCGCCCGGGACGTGGAAAGTGCGCATGCGGTCGCTTCGGCCGGTGTACACGATGATCCAGGAGCTGAAGTCGATCGACCAGGCGGAGCACCGGTCGCCGTTCAAATCGCTTCCCCAATCAGATGCGGGGACCGGTGCTCGCGCCGCGGCTGCGGCCGCCGTCGCGCACGAACTGCGGGGGGAGTGGAGTGAAGCGCTCTCCGCGTTGCGCGGGTGCGAAGAGGTCGAAGAATGGCACGGGTGGTTTCTGTGGCGGCAGTTGCACATTGCGCTCCTCACCGGCGACGCTTCCGCGGCCGACGATGCGGCGCCGCGTCTCGTGCGCCTGCTGACGGAGCTGCACGGCGACCTCGTTGCCGAAGCGCGGCTCACGCTTCTCAGGTACGCGCTCGACACGCGGCGAGACGGCATGGCGGCGATCGTGGCGCAGTGGATCTTCGACGACCCGCCGGCAGAGCCGGAGGATTTCGTCGATGCGCTCGCGGCGTGGTGCATCGGGCGGCGGCCGCTGGAGCGGATGCGCGCGTGGCCGACGTCCGCGGAGCCGCGCGTGCTGCGGAGGTTTCTGCGCGACGTCGAAGCGCGGTCGATCCGGGAGGTCTTCGGCACATGGGCCGAGCTCGGCACGATCGGCGCGACCGTCGGCGGGCGGCGGTGGATCCTGCCGCTCGTCGCACAGTACGGAGAGAGAGCGCTTCGAGGCGACGCCTTGTCGGCCTGGCTCAACGCGCGGTCGGCGTCGGGATCCGGGCCCTGGTACGTGGCGCGCGCCGAGGACTTCCAGGCGGTCGCGACCGGCGAAGGGTTTCTCCAGATCCTGCCCGCCGCAGACTGGCTGTCGCCCGTCACTCTGGAGGTCGGACGGGCCGCCGATCCCGCGCGAGGCTTCGGCAGAATCCGTTTCCGCGACGCCCACAACCTCGGTCTGCTCGCGCTCGCCGACGCGATCCCCGGCGAAGCGCTGGCTGCGCGGCCCGTGGAACATCCCTGGCGCGTGTTTCTGTGGCGCGGCAACAACGTCGTGTTCGGCGCGGCCTCGCGGGAACGCCGGATGGACGCGCGCTTCGAGGACGTGCCCGATGCGGTCAAACGGACTGGTGACGTGACCGAGCGATGGGGCGTCGTGAGTGACCTGTTTCCGCTCATGGCCCCCCCCGGAAGCACGCCGGCCGTGACCTTTCGCGGCGAAAACTTTCAGCGCGCCGGGATCATCCGGTACCGCTTCGGCGTCGCTTCGCGCGGCGACCGCGCGACCGCGGACGTGGATGCGCCGTTTACGGTGTACGTCGGGCCCGAGGAGCTTCCCGGGCGGCGGCTGCTCTGGATTTCGAAGGCGGAAGGCGAGACGGGCGATCGGGATTCGGCGGCGGGGCCGCCGGTTGAGTCGTACTCGCCGGGGCCGGCGGTGACCGGAATCGTGCTCGTTTCGTCGGGGCCAGCGCTCGTGCGGATCGAGGCGCACCGCGCATGGGAGGCGTATGCGACGGTCTCGGAACTCGCCATCGGCTCGACGCCCGCGGAGCTGCTGATCCGGCGCGCCGAAGGCTCGGACCGGCGCGCGCCGCCTTCGGGATTGTGGGATCCTCCTGAAGGGGTCACGGGGGACGTCAAGGAAGCCCAGGAGACCGCGGTGGCCACGATCGCGATTGCGGAAGCGCCGGACGCGGGAGCGCGGGCCGCCGCGCTGGAAGCCCGCGCCCGCCTCATGTTCCGGCTCGGCCGGTCGCAGTCGGTGCTCGACCTCGAGGAAGCCGAAGCGCTCTTCCCGGAAAACTCGCTCGACCGCGACCGCGTTTCGCTCGCGCTCGCGGTCGTCGCGTTCCGCGCGGGCGACGATCTGGAGCTGCGCGCGCGCGTCGAGACCATCATCCGCGCCGGCGGCCGGTCGCGGGAACTCTTCCTTCTCGCTTCGGTCGCGTCGCTGGGTACGGACGACCTCGCGGCCGCGCGCGCGTGGTTCCGGCAGGCGCGGCTCGAGCCGGAGGACGCCTCGACCGATCTCGAGCGGCTCGTCGCGGTGGCGATCGACGAGCCGGCGCCGGCGGGCGAGCCCGCGGACCCGCTCATGGCCGTCATGACCGATCTCCTGCGGCTTCGCAGGCTCGATCCCGCCACCGAAGTCGGCCCCGCGCTCGCCAGGATTGCAGAGCGCTGCGAGAGCGAAGCCATTCTTTCCGCCTCCCGCTACCTGTTCGGCCGCGGGGCGCGCTTCGCCGATTGGGCGCTGGAAGCACGGCTCGTGATTCCGTATGCCGGCACGGCGGACTGGCCGCCGCCGCGCGGCGTGCTGGCGCCGCTCGAGCGCGCGCGGGACCTGCGCAGTGACGAAGTGCTGGCGACGCCGCCTGTCGTGCGCATTTCCGGCCGGTACGGCGCGTGGGAGGCGACGTGGATGACCGAGGGGGCCGAACTGTCGCTCGCGCTTCCCGGCCCCGAGGTGTACGAGTTCAACTGGCGTTCGGCGCACGCGGTGGAGGGCGGGATCGCGCGCCGCGACGCGCCGCCGGCGCGGATCGTGGTCGAGGGGCTTCCCGGGATTCCGACGCACGACGTGCTGGCGAGCCTGCCCGCGGCGAATGTCACGTGCGAACGCCTTCCGTGGGCCGCGCCCGGCAAGGTGGACGCGTGGCGCGTGATCGCGCCGGCCGGGCAGTCGCGCGTGAAGATCCGGCTGGTCAGCGGCGCCGGATTTCTCTCCGTCCGCCGCCTGGCCGGCCCCGTCTGGATGGCCTGGGATGCTCGCGCCGGCGCCCGCCCCGCCGGCGTTCCATTCCCTCCGCCGCTCGACTTTCCGGCGTTCGCGCCGGATCCGAAGTCGCCCCTCGTCGCCGATCTCAAGCGCCGGCTCGACGCCGCCCGCAAGGCGGGCGCGTCGCCGCGCTTCGGCCGCGCCGAATACACCGAGGCCCTCACCGCCCTCGGCGACGACCTGCTCTTTGCCGTCCTGACCCGCGTTCCCGGTTCCGAACCCGAGTGGGTCGTACGCGCGCTCGACCTCTACCTCAAGTCCCACGCCGACGGCCTCGGCAATCCTCACTGGCAGTCGAACCACGACCTCGCGCGCATCCTCACCCGCTGGACCGGCGTGGACCTGTCCGCCGACCTCCCGGAATTCCGCCGAGTCCGCATCTCCCAGGACCTCCCCGACGACCCCGCCATCGCCGTCTCCAACGCCCTCTTTTTCCCCTTCCCCGGGGAAACCGCCACCGTCCTCTTCGACAACGAGGACTTCGTCGAGTGGCATCACCGGTCCGATGCCGAAGCGTCGCTTCACGTCGAGCTCGTCGCCGCCTGCGACGTCGCCGGCGCTGCCATCGCCTACCAGCTCGAGCGGGACGGCGCCGTCGTTTCCGCCGGGCCGCTCGAATCCGGGAAGAGGCTGACGCTTCCGGCCGGCTCCACGAAGGAATCGCTCGTCTCGATCCGCGTCGCCGCGGACCGGCCGCTCGCCCGCGTGCGCGCGCGCGCCCGGCTGCTCGTCGAGACGCCGGACGGCCTGAAGCCGGTGCGGCCCGAACGCAACGGGCTGCTGTATCGGGCGCCGGCGGGGAAGAGGTCGTTCGAAGTGCGCGGGCCGACGCTGGCGCGCATGGAAACCTGGGATGCGACGGACCTCGCCGCGACCGACGACCCGGGGCAATGGACGGCCGAACCCGCCACGATCCAGCGGACGCTTCTGCAGGGCGTCCCCCGGGCCGGCGCGGCGTTCGCGGACTTTGAACTCGAGCGCGAAGCATTCGTGCGGCTCTCGGTCCGGTCGGTGGACGGTGCGGCGCTCGCCCGGATGGTCCCGCTTCAGCCGCCTCAGGGAGAAATCGCCGGGGAGGCGGAAGCGCCCCCCGCGCCGGACGTGCTTCCTGCCCCGGCGCCCGGGAGGCGGGAGTCGTGGCGGCTGGTGGAGTATCCGGGGATGGTGGAGACCTACGTGGAGGGATTCCTGCGGAATGCGGGAAGCCTGGCGTACAACGAGGACTCCGAGCGCAACGAGATCCGCAGCGGGGTACGCGTTCACTGGAAGGCGTTCGAGACGCCGATCTACACGCGGCTGACGGCGTACGCTCTCAAGGAGAGCGGGTTCTCACCTGTTCACGGCGCGCAGATCCGCTTTCACCATTACTTTCTCGACGTCCCCGACCTCGATTACCGGATCGACCTCGACTATGCGGGGCAAAATCTCGGCGGCTACTACGGCTACTCCTGGGAATCCGACATCCGCCTGCGATGGCGGCTTCAGCTTCACGAACAGTGGATCTTCTTCGCCGCGGGCCACTTCAACTACTGGTGGTCCTCGCTCAAGGACAGCGGCATCGTCCGCCGTCCCGAGCACCCGCTGGTCTACACGAGCTACCGCACGGACCACGATCGCTGGCTCCAGTTCGAGGGCCGTCTGCGCGCCATCCCGTGGCAAAATGTGTACGTGGACATGCAGGCTGCGACAAGGTCCGAGCCGACTCTCAAGCCGTGGGAGCCCGACCGCTACACCTACGGCGTGACGGCCGGCGCGCATTACGAGAACTTTTTCGTCGAGCTCGAGCTCGATCGCGTCATCCGCATCGACGACGCCTTCCGCTCGCGTCGCGCTTCCGAGAGGGGCATCGGAATCACCACCGCTTACGAACGCTGGCTCGGCCCCGGCACATGGATGTCCGCGCAAGCCGGATTCCGCTGGTCTCCCGATACCCACGGGCGCGAGGCCCACTTCACCCTGATCTTCCGCTTCGGCGGCCGCTCCGGAGACCGCCTCGACCACGTCGATCCCGAGTCGGTCCGCTTCGGCGACTACCAGCAGGCGCGGTCCCCATGGCGACCGTAACCAAGGTCGTCCCGAAAGGGCCCGATACCCGGACCATCAGCGGCCCGGCGCTCGACGCCGTCCTCGAGGAAGTCCTGCGCCCCGTGCCGCCGATCATGCGCAAGCTCATGACGAAACACCTGGCCCGCGCGACAAAAGCCGTGCGCAATATCGTTCCGAGGCTCGAAGCGTTCCAGAAGCGCGACCCGTATCTCGCGCTGGTGGCGGGATCCGTCAAATGCATCGACCTCGCAGAAAACCGGGTGCAGGAGATCGAGTCTCATCTCGGCATCCAGGAAGCCGCGCTCCGCTTCGCGTCGTCCCACATCGATCGGGAAGCGATCTATCTCGACACCTGTCGCTTTCTTCGGCGCACCCCCGCGCAGATCCGGGGCGACCAGGCGGCGTTCAAGCGTTTCATGGACTGGGAAGCGATCCTGGAGATCGCGCGGAGGGCGCAGCGCGGGGCGAGGCGCTTCCAGCAGACGCTCGTCTTCCTGTCGGCGCGCGCGCTGGCGCGGTGCGGCCCGGACCGGGGCCGGACGGCGGCCGACGTCATGGAGCGGACGGGATTCACGGACATTTTCCAGCGCGAGATCGCGCAGCGGCTTCCTATTCATCTCGAGCGCGAGTGGATCGACGCGGTCGTGGCGATCCTGAAGGCTCACAAGAATCCGAAGAAGGGAGTCGTGATCGACCCCGCGATCCTGCATGCGCTCGCGGTCCGGGCGCAGAATCCGTGGGCGGACGTCTGGGTGCAGTGCGGCGCGCTTTACGCCTGGCTGCTCGCGAGCCCGCAGGACGCCATTCGACTCGCACGCCAGCGCCTCCGCTCGCCCGACCCGAAGATCAAGGACGACATCTTCGTCCGCCGCTTCCTCGTCGAAAAGGCCCACGAAGTTCTCGACGAAGCCGGCTCGATGGAGCTCATCCAGTCCGCCATGATGGGACCGGACCCGAGCCCGCACGTCCGGCAGGGTGCCATCCTTGCGCTCGGCAACCGCGACCCGGAAAACGCGTGGCCCGTCCTCCGCGAACATGTCCTGATGCGCGAGGAATGGGATCCGGTCCCCGAGGTCCGCGCCGCCGTCAACCTCGTGCTCGCCCGGTGGGCCATGCTTCCTCGCGGCGCCGACATTGCGCTTCAGGAATGGCGCCTGTTCTTCGAGCGGGAAACGGAGGGTCTGCCGCTGGCCGTCGCCATGAAGCACGCCGGCATCGTCCTCGAGCAGCTCGTCGGGTTCGGCCAGCTCGACTCGAAAGTCGCCGAACAGTTCGCGCTCGAACTGCTCGAGAAGGCCGTCGCCAAGGGGTGGTCGCTCCCCGTTCGCGGCCAGCTCGAGGACCTCCTCGAGCGCGTCCGCGTCGCCGCTCTTCCAGGATTCGCCGCGTTCCGCGACCAGGTCGTCCCCCTGCTGAACGAAAGCAACCGCGAAGACCAGGTCGACCTCGCCGGCGACGATCCCGCGGTTACCGACGAAGTCCTCGGGCGCTTCCTCGCCTGGCTTTCGCGAAAACACTACGGGTTGTATGCCCTTCGGCGCGGGAAGGGCTGGCGCGTGACGGTGGGGCACCAGAAGCGCTGGCGGCTGTGGCGCTGGATTCACGAGACGCTGAATCCCGCGCCCGACAAACGGCAGGCGATTTCGCACGTCCGCGGGCGGCGCTACGAGGGGACGATCCGCGCCCACGCGTGGGGACTTGCGGAAGAATCGCCGACGAAAGTTCCAGGCGAGCCGATCCAGATGGGCGCCGAGGGCGGGTGGCGGCGCTTCCTCCCCCTGCCCGACGACTTCCTCGATTCCCTGGAGTTCGGCCCCTGCCAGGTCTATTCGAGCGAGGGAATCGTCACCATTGAGCCGCCGGCGGGACGCAAGTCGCGATGGAAGCTGCGATGGCGGATGGCGAAGAGCTACGCTGCGCTCGCGGCTCTCCGGGAACAGGCCCGCTATGGAAATCCGGAAGCGCCGCCGAATGCGTACATCGAGAAGCTGCGCGCGATGGGCTTCAAGGTCGAATTCCGCCCGAACCCTCCGCTGGAGCTGTCGCTGGCCGCGCCGTATTTCACATACGCGGCCCCTATCTCGGAGGCCGCGCCAGTGGCGGAAGGGCCGGTCCCTGATTTCCCGGTGGTCCCGCCGGAGCCCGACCCGTTCGCGGCGGGCGGGGAAGGGGCGGGGATCGAAGGGTTTTCGCCGCCGCCGCCGGAGGGGGACGAAGCGCCGCCGGCGTATCGCGCCGAGTCCGAGGGACCCGTGGCGCAGGAATTCACGGCGGAGGGACTGGCGCAGGAGGCTCCGCCCAGCGATCCGCTGGATGAACTGTCGGCGCCGCCTCCTGAAGCACCCGCGCGCGATCCTCTGGATGACCTGATGGCTCTTCCGGCCCCCACTGCGGAAATCCCGGCGGAACTTGCCGAAGAGCCGCTGGTGCTTCCTCCGCTGGAGCGCAAAAGTGCGGTGGACGAAGTCGCTTCGGCGCTCGACTCGTGGGACGACGTGCCTGCGGCGACGCCGCCGGTGCGGGATCCGCTGGATGAATTGACGGGGGAGCTGCCGATTCTGCCGCCGGCGGGGGAAGAAGACGAAGAGGGAAAGGGAAAGGGAGAGGGGAAAGGCGACGACTTTGTCATACCGCCACCCCCGCCGCCGGGTTCGGAGGGAGGCGAGTTCCTCACATGAACCTCCTCGACCGCTTCCTCGAATCCTGGCGCGACTGGAGCGAACTCTGGTTCAGCCCCGCCGGCAACAACCTCCTGCAGCTCGCCTTCCTCGTCCTCCTCGTCGTGGCGTGGATCGCTTTCTTCTTTTCCTGGCGGCAGTTCCGCGCGCGGCGCGCCCGGATGAAAATCCCCCTCGTCGTCGGCGGCTGGGGGACGCGAGGAAAGTCCGGGACCGAACGCAAGAAGGCCGCACTGTTCAACGCACTCGGCTACCGGTTGCTTTCCAAATCGACCGGATGCGAAGCCATGTTCGTGACCGCCCACGACTACGAGGAGTCGCGCGAGTTCTACCTCTTCCGCCCTCACGACAAGGCCACGATCTGGGAGCAGACCGCCGTCCTCCAGGTCGCC
Source organism: Planctomycetota bacterium (assembly GCA_038060895.1). Taxonomy (GTDB): domain Bacteria; phylum Planctomycetota; class MHYJ01; order WSZJ01; family WSZJ01; genus WSZJ01. Next base: position 175,864 of record JBBTCT010000007.1, on the reverse strand, counting down.
GCCAACATGGAAGCCGACGTCATGCTCTGGGAATGCATGGCGCTTCAGGCCGACTACGTGCGCATCCTGCAGCAGTCGTGGATGACCGACGACATCTCAACGATCACCAACACCTACCCCGACCACGAAGACATCCAGGGACCGTCCGGGTTCGAAGTCTCCGAAGCCATTTCCAACTTCATCGGCATCGGCGCCACCGTCATCCACACCGAGGGAAATTTCCAGCCGGTCCTCCGCGAGTTCGCGCGGAAGCGCGGCTCGCGCCTCATCGAACCCGCGACCGAGCTCGCCGACCTCCTCACCCCCGACGTCCTCGAGCGCTTCCCCTACAACGTCCACCCCAAGAACCTCATGCTCGCGTTCCAGCTCGGCCACGAAATGGGCATCGACGACGGCTTCCTCATCAAGGAAATCGCCGACCACGTCGTCCCCGACCTCGGCGTCCTCAAGACCTACCCAGAAGTCCACATCGCCGGCGGCCGCCGCCTGCGCTTCTCCAACGGCTGCTCCGCCAACGAACGCGCCGGCACCATGAACAACTGGCGCCGCCTCAAGCTCGACAACCCCAACGGCGACCGCCGCGACTGGACCGTCATGGTCGTCAACAACCGCGCCGATCGCGTCCCCCGCTCGAAAGTCTTCGCTTCCATCGTCGTCGACGACCTCGCCGGCCATAAATTCGTCCTCATCGGCTCCAACCTCAACGGCCTGAACGGCTACATCGAGGAAGCGCTCAGCGCCCGCCTCGCCCGGCTCGAGCTCCCGGCCGACCGGGCCGAGCACGCGACCTACCTCGAGAACGTCCTCGCCCGAGATCTCGCCAACCTCCGTTTCCTCTCGCGCACCACGGAGGAACTCGCGTGGCGCTGCGGAGACGTCCTCTCCGTGCCCGAAGAACAGATGCTCCCGGCGCTCGAGGCCTGCCCGCTCGACGCCGATGCGCTCACCCGGGCCGCGCTCTCGCAGGCCGCCCCGGGAATCACCCCGTCCGACGAGGAAGTGCGCTTCATCACGGAGGCGTCAAACGGGTTCGTGTCCCTCTCGATGCACAAGGCGGCGCTTCAGGCCGCGATCCAGTCGGGCGGTCTTCATGCCTGGCTCGAAGCGCACCGGGTGTGGTACCGGGGGTGGTTCCTGTCCTCGATCCACACCGTGCAGAACTACTACATCAAGGGTGCGGACCTGATCCGGCACGTTGCCTCGCTGTGTCCCCCGAACACGCGCGTGCACATCCTGGGCGTGCAGAACATCAAGGGAACGGGGCTCGACTTTGCGGAGCGCTGGGTGCGCGCCGGCGACATCGAGCGTGCGGTGGACCGGGTGTGCTCGCGGGACACCGGGCAGCAGGACAAGGGGACGCAGTACCTCAAGGAGTGCGGGGTCTTCGAGGACTACGAGAAGGACCTGGTCCGACGCCGTTGCGAGCAGTTCCTCGAGGAGAACCCGAGCCTGGACTTCGGCACGCGGCGCGTGATCAACGAGACGCTGTCAAAAGTGAAGGCCCCGGCGGAGGAGGAGCAGGAGCGGAGGCTGAACGACGAGAAGCCCGAAGCGCCCGAGGGAAGGCTCAAGCAGCTCGCGCGCCGGCTTGCCGGGCCGACGGAGGTGGTGCTGGATTCCTTCGCGTCGATTTACCGAGCGCACAAGGCGAGGGCGGTGATGTACGACCTTTCGAACGGAAGGGTGGGAAGCAAGAAGGCGGTGGCCATACTGAAGGAGATGACGAACAAGCAGAAGGGGGGGTGGCTGGTTGCGAAGCTGGGGCCGAAGAAGTAGGGGGGAAAGGGCAGCAACGAAACGAAAAACGAAAAAGTAAAAACGAAAAACGAAAAGAAAACGGCCCGCCGAAGCGAGGCTCTTCTTCTGCGGGCCGGTCAATTTTCGTTTTTACCTTTTCGTTTTTCGCTTTTCGTTTCGTTGTTGCCCTTTTTCCCCTTAGGGCACCACCCCTTCAAAAACTTCCACGGCCGGCCCCGTCTTGAACACATGCCCGTTCTTCCCCCACTCCAGCGTCAAATCTCCCCCGAGCAGGTGATTCAGGATTTTCCGCTCCGTCCGTCCCGTCAGCACCCCCGCCACGCACACCGCCGCCGCTCCCGTCCCGCATCCCCACGTCTCCCCGGCGCCTCGCTCCCACGTCCGCTGGCGGACTTCCTTGCGGGACACGACCTCGACGAATTCCACGTTCACCTTCTTCGGCCACCACTTGCACCACTCGATCTGCGGGCCGATTTCGGCGACGGGGAAGTCCTTCACGCGCGGCACGAAGATCACGCAGTGCGGGTTGCCCATCGAGACGCTCGTGAAGCGAAACGTCCGGCCGGCGACCTTGATCAGCTGGTTGACCGCGCGGCCTTTCCCGACCATCGGGATCTCCGGCCGCTCGAGTTTCGGCTCGCCCATGTCCACCTTCACGGACTTCACCGCCCCGCCGCTCACGGCGAAATCGAGCGTTTTGGTCCCCCCGAGCGTCGACACCGTGATCCGCTTCTTTCCGGTCAACCCATGGTCGAACACGTACTTACCGAAACACCGGATCCCGTTCCCGCACATCTCCGCTTCGCTTCCGTCCGGATTGAACATCCTCATCCGGAAGTCCGCTCCGTTTCCCGGAAGCACGAGCAGCAATCCGTCCGCGCCGATTCCGAAGCGCCGGTCACAGAGTTCCTTCGCCGACTTGCCGGGATTGCGGACGTGGTCTTTCACCCCGTTGAGGACGACGTAGTCGTTGGCGATGCCGTGCATCTTGGTGAACTTCATGCGTGAACCTCGGGGGTACTTGGCTTGAGAAGCAGGCATCCTAACCGGGGGCGGGCAGGCGGGCGAGCGGTCAGGCGGGCGAGAAAAAACTACAGTGCCGTTCCGGATTGTCGTTTTGTCGTTCGCCCGCTTGCCCGCCCGCCCGCTCGCCCGCGGCTAAAAAGGCATCCCCACGACTTCCCCTTCGAACACAACCTTGTCGCCAGCCAGGGCCTGCGTGTCGCACACAATCCGCCTGTGGCGCTCTTCCCTGGCTTTCGCGATCAGGATGAGCGTCTCGCCTGGGGGCACCGTCCCGCGGAACTTGACGTTGTTCAGACCCGCGAACCCGAGAAAGACGCCCGGGGTCGTATTGATGACCGTCCTGTAGACGTACGAGCAAAGCTGCCCGGCGCTCTCTGCAATCAGGACCCCGGGCATCAGGGGCCGCCCGGGAATGTGACCTCGCACCCAGAAGTCGTTCATGGACGTCTTCTTGAACCCGACCGCCGAGCGGTCCTTCGCGTTCAGGTGGTAGATGCCGTCGAGCATTTCAAATTCGTGGCGGTGAGCATTCACCATTCGAATCTGCTCGATCCCGATCTCGACCTTCGAGAAATCAATCCGGGAAATGTCGACGAGAAGGGGCTGCGGCACGCGGAATCTCCGGGTTCGGGGGCCGGAATGTAGCGGCTGAGCGCGCGGGAGGCAAGGGTCCCCAAGCGTGCAGCGACGGGCCTTCCGAAGCCTGCTGCACGGGACCTGAAATGCGCATGGCCAATCCGCCGGCGGCCGTCGCCGCACGCCTGTGGACCCTTGCTTCCCGCGCGCTCACTTGGTAACTTCTTCCCCCCTTACCCCCAGGAGAGTCCATGGCCAAGGTCAATGCAGAGGAAGTCAAGAAGGACGTCGTCGCCCAGAAGAAGACCGTTGTCGAGCTCAAGGCGAAGTCGAAGGACCGCGACAAGGACACCAACCTACGCGCCGAGCGCAAGAGGTTGAAGCGCCTTCAGCGCCGCTGGAGGCTCGCTTCCGGCACGAAGATCGCGGCAGCCAAGAAGGCCGCCGAGAAGAAATAGGACCGCATGACGGACGGCCCGCGGGAGGAGTACGAGCTGCGTCCCGCGGGCGGAGCGCCGCGCATCGATTACGCGCGCGAGCTGAATCCGCAGCAGCTTGAGGTCGTCATGGCGGGAAGCGGCCCGCTGCTGGTCATCGCGGGGGCGGGAAGCGGCAAGACGAGGACGCTGACGTTCCGGGTGGCGCGGCTGGTCGAGAGCGGCGTGCCGCCGGGGGCGATCCTGCTCCTCACGTTCACGAACAAGGCGGCGAAGGAAATGCTGGCGCGGGTCGAACTCCTGCTGGGAGGCGCGTGCAGCGCCGTCGGCGGGACATTTCACCACGCCGGGCACCTCGCCCTTCGCCGGCACGCGGCGGCGGTCGGGATGCCGCGCGACTTCACGATCCTGGACCGCGACGACGCGGAGGACCTGCTGGGCGAAGTCATGGAGCCGAGCGTCGATCTCGAGGCGAAGCGCTTCCCCAAGGCTGGCCTCGTTCTCGACATGATCTCGATGGCGGCGAACACGCGGGAGACGCTGGAAGCGGTGGTCCAGCGGCGTTACCCGATGCACTTCGACCTGATGCAGCACCTGGTGGCGATCCAGGGATCGTACGCCGCGCGAAAAAAAGACCTCGGCGTCGCCGACTTCGACGACCTCCTGACGCTCTGGCTGCAGGCGATGGACGAAAACGAGGAGGTCCGCGACGAATTCCGGCGGCGCTTCGCCTACGTCCTCGTGGACGAGTACCAGGACACGAACATCCTGCAGGCGAAGATCGTCGACCACCTGGCCTTCGCGCACCGCAACCTCATGGTCGTCGGCGACGACGCCCAGTCGATCTACTCGTTCCGCGGCGCGAATTTCGCGAACATCATGAAGTTCCCGGAGCGGTACCCGGACGCGAGGACGTACAAGCTGGAGATCAACTACCGCTCGAGTCCCGAGATCCTCGAGCTCGCGAATGCGTCGATCGCGCACAACCGCGACCAGTTCGAGAAGCACCTCGTGTCGCAGCAGCCTCCCGGCCCCCGCCCGCGGCTCGTCGCCCTCGAGCGCGCCGAGGAGCAGGCCGCGTACATCGTGCAGCGAATCGGGGACCTCGAAGAAGAGGGCATCGACCTCGACCAGATCGCGATCCTCTACCGCTCGCACTACCACTCCATGGAACTCCAGATGGAACTCTCGCAACGCGGCATCCCCTTCGAAGTCCGCTCCGGCATGCGCTTCTTCGAACAGGCCCACATCAAGGACGCCACGTCCTACCTGCGCATGGCCGCGAACCCGCGGGACGAGCTGGCGTGGAAGCGCGCGCTTCGGCTGCTGCCGAAGGTCGGGAAAGTGACGGCGGCGAAAGTGTGGGCAGCGGTCGCCAATTCGAAAGACCCCCTCGGCGACCTCGCGAAAAAAAAACTCCCGATGCCGAAGGCCGCCGCCGCCGGGCTCGAGGACCTCGCGCGGACGATGCAGTCCGTCATGGCGTTCAGGGACAAACCGGCGGCGCAGCTGGAGGCCGTGATCTCCGGCGGCTACCGCGGGCACCTCTTCGACACTTACGAAAACGCCCAGTCCCGCATCATGGACCTCGAGACCCTCGCCTCGTACGCCGGGCGATTCCCGACGACGACGCAGTTCCTGTCGGAACTCGCGCTTCTCTCCAACGTCGCCGAGGGCGAAGGCGCCCAGGCTCCTCCCGAGCGGCGCGTGGTGCTCTCGACCATTCACCAGGCCAAAGGCCTCGAATGGCAGGCAGTCTTCCTTCCGTGGCTCGTGGACGGGCGCTTCCCGGATTCGCGCGCGCTGGGGGAGGGAAGCGAAGAAGAAGAGCGGCGGCTGTTCTATGTCGCGGTGACGCGAGCGCGGCGGCACCTCGAGCTCTGTCTGCCGCTCTATGCGCGCGAAGGCCAGATCCCCGGCGTCCGGCAGCACGCGAGCCGCTTCCTGCAGGAACTGCCCGCGCACCTCGTGACGCCGGTGGACATCAAGAGACCCTCGTGGGGGGACCGGCATGTGAAACCGAAAGGCGAAGACGACCCGGATCGGTGGATGGATGGGGAGTCGGGGTACGACTCATAGGCGCCGTGGCATAGAATGCTCCTCCGAAACCGAATCGAGGGACGGAAACCGTGAAGACGATGAAGCTGGCGGTTGCGGCCGCGCTCCTGTTCGGCGCTGCCGCGGCGACCTGGGCGGAAGAAGAAAAGAAGGGCCCTTCGGACAAAGTGAAGGCCTGGCTGGGCGGCGAGCGGCCGGTGGGGATCATCGCGGGAGTGATGAAGGTCGAAGTGTTCCGCGTGTTCCCGGAGAAGCCGACGGAGCCGATGGGGAAGGAGTGCGGCGGGTACCCGATCATTTCGACCGGGAAAGAGCAGACCCGGGAATTCGGGCTGAAGCTCGCGGCCATCGTGTTCGACGAGAAGACGTACGACTGGGAGAAGGCGAAGAAATGCAAGTTCGAGCCGGGAGTCGGCTTCCGCCTCTGGCGTGAGAAGGACTGGGTAGACGTCGTGCTCTGCTTCCACTGCGACGAGCTGGAAATCTCGACGATTCCGCCCGGGGAGAAGGAGCGCAAGGTCTCGCACGAGGACTTTGATGCCGCGCGTGCGGCGCTGGTGAAGCTGTGCAAGGAAGCGTTTCCGGACGACAAGGAGATCCAGGGGTTGAAGGACAAGAGGGAGGACAAGTGAAGACCCTGATCCTGGTCGCCTCGATGGGCCTTGCGGCGTGCGCCGACGATGCGTTCATGGGAGAGGTTGGCAAGCATGCCCTTGGGATTCTCGAGGGAGCCGACCGGGTCGAGACGTTCCGGACGCATTCGGAGCGGGACGAGACGGTCGGCGCGAACGTGGTGGACGGGTATCCCGTCGTCAAGACGGGCCCCGAAAAAGATGCGGCGTTCGCGAAGCGGATTCTGTCGCAGCTGAAGCACGAGGAAACGGAGCCGAACGACCTGGAGTGCGCGTTCGTGCCTCACGACGCGTTCCGGGTCTGGAAAGGAAAGGAGCATGTCGATGTGCTCATCTGCTTCCACTGCGACCAGGTTCAAGTGACTTCATTCCCGCCGAAGGCTGCGGAGCCGATCCGGGCGCTCGGGGACTTCGAAGAGAAGTCGGGGCCGTGGTTCGTCCTTTGCCGGGAGGCGTTTCCCGACGACGGCGATCTGGGGCGCATGGAGGCCGCGAAACTGGGGCCGTCGAAGAAAGTGAAGGAGTTCCTGGGCGATGGGATCGTCGGGATCATCCAGGACTTCGACCTGGTTGAGATTTTTCGCATCAAGCCGAAGGAAGAACACCACATCACCGGCCCCAGGATCGAAGACCAGGACGTTCTCGGCCGTTCCGACGAGGACATTGCCGATCTCGACATGGACCTTAAGGGATCTCTCCTGGATGAAGGCACCTACAGCTTCCGCTCAGTCAAAGGCTGCACCTTTGAACCGGGCCTCGCTTTCCGGATCCAAAGCAAGAAGAGCGGAACCATTGAGATCCTCGTCTGCTTCTCGTGCGACGAAGTGATGATCACCCGGATCCCGGATGGCGACGCCAAGCCGGAGCCCAGGAAGGAAGACTGCGATGGTGCCCGGCCGGCGCTTCTGCGAATCGCAAAGGCGGCGTTTCCGGACGACAAGGTGATCCAGGGGCTCAAGGTCGAACGCGGAAAATGATGCGTGGTTGACGCCGGACCGACGGCAGCATTGCTTGCCGAAACGGCGCCGCTTCCGTAGATTCTGAAAGGTTTAGGCGCGAACGAGTGACCCACCCCCACGACACATAGGGAAGACCCCCCAGCCCCGCAATGGCGGGGCTTTTTTTGAGCCCGGAGAGCGCGAAGCGCGAAACCGGGCTCAACCCGCCGAAGCCCGAAGGGCGAAGGCGGGTGAGCCTTCGACAGGAGACCGAATGCCCGCCAGGCGCGACATCAAGAAGATCTGCCTCATCGGAAGCGGCCCGATCGTGATCGGGCAGGCCTGCGAATTCGATTATTCGGGAACGCAGGCCTGCAAGGCGCTGCGCGAAGAGGGGTATTCGGTCGTTCTCGTGAATTCGAACCCGGCGACCATCATGACGGACCCGGAGACGGCGGACCGGGTGTACATCGAGCCGGTCACAGTGGAGTTCGTGACGAAGGTGCTCGAAAAGGAGCGCCCCGACGCGATCCTGCCGACGCTGGGCGGGCAGACCGCGCTGAACATCGGCGTGAAGCTGAGCGAGTCGGGGGTGCTGAAGCGGCTCGGGATCGTGATGCTCGGCGCCGACGAGAAGGTGATCCGCAAGGCGGAGGACCGGCGGCTCTTCAAGGAGTGCGTCGACCGCGTCGGCCTCGAAAGCCCGAGGTCCCACCACGTGCACACCCTGGAGGACGCGATCAAGGCGCTGGACGACGTCGGCTTGCCCGCAGTCGTGCGGCCGTCGTTCACGCTGGGCGGCACGGGCGGCGGCATCGCCTACAACAAGGAAGAATTCGAAGCGATCGCCCGGCGCGGGCTTTCGCTTTCGATGATCGGCGAGGTGCTGGTCGAGGAGAGCATCGCGGGCTGGAAGGAATTCGAGCTCGAGATGATGCGGGACAAGGCCGGCAACACGGTCATAGTCTGCACGATCGAAAACTTCGACCCGATGGGCGTGCACACGGGCGACTCGATCACCGTGGCGCCTATCCAGACGCTGACCGATTCCGAGTATCAGCGCATGCGCGACGCCGCCATCCGTCTGATGCAGGAAATCGGCGTCGAAACCGGCGGCTGCAACATCCAGTTCGCAACGCACCCGAAAACCGGGCGCATGGTCGTCATCGAGATGAACCCCCGCGTGTCGCGGTCGTCCGCCCTCGCTTCCAAGGCCACCGGCTTCCCGATCGCTAAAATCGCCGCCAAGCTCGCCGTCGGCTACACTCTCGACGAGCTGCCCAACGACATCACGAAGAAAACCCCGGCCTGCTTCGAGCCTGCTATCGACTACTGCGTCGTGAAAATCCCGCGCTGGGCCTTCGAGAAGTTCCCGGAGGCCGACCCGACGCTCGGCATCGCGATGAAGTCCGTCGGCGAAGCGATGTCCATCGGCCGCACCTTCAAGGAAGCCCTCCAGAAAGCCGTCCGCTCCCTCGAAATCCAGCGCTTCGGCCTCGGAAGCGACCGCAAGGACCTCTGGGCGCGCGGCGAACGGCCGGATCCGGACAAAGTCCGCGAACTCCTCGTCGTCCCGAATGCCGAGCGGCTCTTCGCCATCCGCGACGCCATGAAGCTCGGGATGTCGGTGGACGAGATCTACGGGCTCACGAAGATCGACCCGTGGTTCCTCGAGAATATGAAGGACCTCGTGGACGCGGAAGCCCGCCTGCGCGGCTACACGGCGATCGCAGACGTTCCGACGGACGTCCTGCGCGAGGCGAAGCGCCAGGGGTTCAGCGACGTCCAGCTGGCGAGCATGTGGCGAACGACGCAGCACGAGGTGCGTGCGGAACGCAGGAAGCGGAAAGTGCTGCCGACGTACGGGCTGGTCGACACGTGCGCCGCCGAGTTCGCCGCCACGACGCCGTACTACTACTCGACGTACGAAACAGAGGACGAAGCGCGAATTTCCGAAAAACCGCGGATCGTCATCCTGGGCGGCGGCCCCAACCGGATCGGGCAGGGCATCGAATTCGACTATTGCTGCGTCCACGCGGCGTTCGCGCTGCGCGAGCTCGGCTTCGAGACCGTCATGGTGAATTCGAACCCCGAGACCGTGTCCACCGACTACGACACCAGCGACATGCTCTTCTTCGAGCCGCTGACGGAAGAGGACGTCCTCAACATCTGCGACCGCGTCAAGCCCGTCGGCGTCATCGTCCAGTTCGGCGGCCAGACGCCGCTCAACCTGGCGACCGCGCTGAAAAAGGCGGGCGTCCCCATCATCGGCACCTCGCCTGAATCGATCGACCGCGCCGAGGACCGGAAGCTCTTCAACGCCATGATCGAAAAGCTCGGCCTCACCCAGCCCCCGGGCGGGACGGCCCTCAACTTCGCCGACGCGAAGAAGGTCGCGGCCGAGCTCGGCTTTCCCGTCCTCGTCCGCCCCTCCTTCGTCCTCGGCGGCCGCGCGATGAAAATCGTCTACGACGACGAAGAACTCGAACACTTCGTCGGCCACGCCATCGCCGCTTCACCCGACCATCCCATCCTGGTGGACAAGTTCATCGAGGAAGCGATCGAAGTGGACGTCGACGCGATCTGCGACGGGAAGGACGTGGTCGTCGGCGGCCTTCTCGAGCACATCGAGATGGCCGGCGTGCACAGCGGCGACGCGACGATGACGCTGCCGCCGTTCTCGCTGAGCGACGCGCAGATCGACCGGATCAAGTCGGACACGAAGAAAATGGCGCTGGAGCTGCAGGTGAAGGGGCTGATGAACGCGCAGTTCGCGGTGAAGAACGAGACGATCTACGTGCTCGAGGTGAATCCGCGGGCGTCGCGGACGGCGCCGTTCGTGTCGAAGGCGATCGGGGTGCCGCTGGCGAAGCTGGCGGCGAAGATCATGGTGGGGAAGACGCTGAAGGAGCTGGGATTCACCGAGGAGATCACGCCCGACCACTTCTCGGTGAAGGAGTCGGTCTTTCCGTTCTCGAGGTTTGCGGGGGTGGACATCATCCTCGGGCCCGAAATGAAGTCGACCGGCGAGGTCATGGGGATGGACCGCGAGCTCGGCATCGCCTACATGAAGGCGCAGGAAGCGGCGTCGCACTTCCTGCCCACGAAGGGGAAGGTCTTCATCAGCGTGAAGGATTCGGACAAGCGGGACGTGGTTTTCATCGCTCAGCGGCTGGAAATGCTCGGTTTTGAGATCCTTGCGACGAGCGGCACGGCTCGCGTGCTCCAGCGCAACGGGGTGCACGTGAAGGAAGTCCCGAAGCTGAAGGAAGGCCGTCCGAACCCGCTCGACCTCGTGATCAACGGCGAGCTGGCTCTCATCATCAACACGCCGAGTGGCAAGGGGCCGAAGACGGACGAAGCGAAGATTCGCGCGGCGGCGGTGGGGCACGGCGTGACGGTCATCACGACGATCCAGGGTGCGCAGATGGCGGTGAACGGGATTGCGGCGGTGAAGAGGCGGGCCCCGGAGGTGCAGGCGGTGCAGGATTACCACAAGGGGCTGGTGAATGTGCGGAAGGCGAAGACGAGTTCTGCGCGGTAGGCAAATGCTCAATAAATCCCAACTCCAACCCCAACTCCAAAACGGCTCCTTGGGATTTGGAGGTGGGATTTGTCCTTGCACTGGAGCTCTCAAATGAAGGTTCTCATCACAGGCGGCGCAGGTTTCATCGGCAGCCACCTCGCCGAGCACCTCCTTTCGCGCGGCGACCGCGTCGCCGTGATCGATGACCTTTCGACCGGCGCCATGGCCAACATAGAGGCGTTCAAGTCCAACCCGAAGTTCAGCTACGCAATCGAGACGATTTTCAACGTCCCGCTGCTCGCCGAAATGGTCGACAACGCCGACGCGATCTTCCACCTGGCCGCCGCCGTGGGAGTCCGCCTTATCATCGAGAGCCCGACGCGCACGATCGAAACCAACATCGGCGGCACCGAACTAGTCCTCAAGGCCGCCGCGAAGAAACTCAAGCCGATCTTCGTCGCCTCCACCAGCGAGGTCTACGGCAAGTCCACCAAAGTGCCGTTCAAGGAGGACGACGACCTCGTCTTCGGCGCTACCACCAAGTCGCGCTGGTCCTACGCCGCTTCCAAGGCCGTCGACGAGTTCCTCGCCCTGGCCTACGCGAAGGAAAAGAAACTCCCCGTCGTCATCGCACGCCTCTTCAACACCGTCGGCCCCCGCCAGACCGGCCGCTACGGCATGGTCATCCCGCGCTTCATCGAACAGGGCCTCGCCGGCGGCCCGATTTCGGTCTACGGCGACGGCAAGCAGACGCGCTGTTTCGGCTGGGTCGGCGACGTCGTCCGCGGCATGGCGGACTTGCTAGCGTGCGAGAAAGCGGAGGGGCAAGTGTTCAACCTGGGCGCCACCGAAGAGATCTCCATCAATGATCTCGCGGCGAAGGTCGTCGCAAAGACCGGCGGCAATGCGAAGATCGAGCACATCACCTACGAGAAGGCGTACGAGGAAGGATTCGAAGACATGATGCGCCGCGTGCCGTCGATCGAAAAAGCCGAGAAGTTCATCGGGTACAAGCCCACTGTCGGGATCGACGAGATCCTCGACCGGGTCATCGCGACCTACCGGTCCCAGACCACCCGGCCGCCCCGGCCAAGGCGCTGATTTGCCGAAATTGTTCGTTGCGGTAGGCGCTGCAAAAACGGCAAAATGGCCCCTCACGGCTCAACCGGGGGTTTCATGGTAGGCACCGCCTACATCGAGTCCGTTTACAATTTCTACGCCGGCGTGTACGACTTCGTCTTCGAGCGCTTCTTCGCCGAAGGCCGACGCCGCGCCGTCGCAGCCATCGCCTCCCGCCCCGGCGAGCGCATCCTGGAAGTCGGCGTCGGCACCGGGGCGTGCATTCCGCTCTTCCCGGACAGCGTTCATTTCACCGGCATCGACCTCTCGCAGGGCATGCTCGACGAGGCCAAGATCCGCAAGCAGAAGGCCGAATGGAACCACGTCCGTCTCATGAAGATGGACGCGACCAAACTCGACTTTCCCGACGACTCCTTCGACGCCGTCCTCGCCGCGTATTTCATCACCACCGTCCCGGACCCGCGGGCGGTCGTCCAGGAAATGAAGCGCGTCTGCCGCCGCGGCGGCCGCCTCGTCTTCGTAAATCACTTCATGGCTCCAAACGTCTTCATCAACGACGTCGAGCTCGCTCTCGCCCCGCTCTTCTGGCGCGTCGGCTGGCGCAGCGACCTCAAGATGGACAACTTCCTGAAGATGACGAACCTCAGCCCCGAAAAGGTCGAGCTCGTCGACCGCCTCGGCCTCTGGCGCACGCTCCACTGCACGAATCACAAGAACGCAGCCGGCCCGGAGGAGGAACGCCCCACGCGCACGTTCATCCCGCAGGCGCTGCGCCGATGGGGGAAGCGGCTGGCGACGGTAAGAATGCGCAAGACGGAGCGCGTGCGGGACTGAGGCGAGGCCCTTCGACTCGCTTCGCTCGCTCAGGGTGGACTGGCAGACGCTGGCGAAAGCTCTGCTCTTTCATTACCTTTGCGCCCCCATGAACGAAATCCGCTCCGAAGTCGCCGCTTCCATCGCCGCTGCCGTCCCCGGCCTCTCCGCCGCGGAGGCCGAAAAGCTCCTGGAATCGCCGCCCGACTCCGCCATGGGCGATTTCGCGTTCCCGTGCTTCACGATCCGGGACCGCTTCGGCAATGCGGCGCCGCCCGCCGTGGCGACGCAGGTCGCGGCGAAGGTCGCCAGGCCCGCTTCGATCCTCAAGGTCGAGACGAAGGGGCCTTACGTGAATTTTTTCGCGGACCCGGGGGCGCTGGCGAAGTCTGTGCTCGTCGCGGCGCATGCGGCGGGGGAGGCGTACGGGCGGAACGAGACGGGGAAGGGCGAATCGGTGGTGATCGACTTCTCGAGCCCGAATATTGCGAAGCCGCTCGGGATCGCGCATCTGCGGAGCACGGTCATCGGGAACGGGATCCGCCGGCTGTGGCAGGCGTGCGGGTACAAGGTCATCGGCGTCAATCACCTCGGCGACTGGGGGACGAATTTCGGGAAGCTGATCTCGGCGTGGAAAAAGTGGGGCGACGAGGCCGAGCTGAAACTGAAGGGCGTCGAGTTCCTGAAGGACCTGCTGGTGAAGTACACGGAGGCATCGAAACTGGACCCCGCGTACCAGCAGGAGGCGCGCGACTGGTTCCGGAAGCTCGAGACGGGCGACGCCGAGGCGAAGTCGCTCTGGCAGCACTTCCGCGACATTTCGCTCACGGAGTTCAAGCGCGTGTACGCGCTTCTCGGCGTCGACTTCGACTCCTGGAGCGGCGAATCGGACTACGTGGACAAGATGGACGCCGCGATCAAGGAGCTCGAGGCGAAGAACCTGACGTCGCAGAGCGAGGGCGCCTACGTCGTGGACCTGACCGCGCACGGAATCAAGGAGCCCTTCCTGCTGAGGAAGGCGGACGACGCTTCGCTTTACGGGACGCGCGACCTCGCGGCGATCCTGTACCGGCGCCGGCACTACGGCGCGAAGAAAATCATCTACGTCGTCGCCGCTGACCAGAAGCTTCACTTTAAACAGCTGTTCAAAGTCGCGTCGCTTCTGGGCCTGGACGCGGAACCCGTACACGTCGACTTCGGGCTGATGCGCATCGTTAACGCCGAGGGGCAGCGGGAGAAGATGGCGACGCGCAAGGGGACGATCGTGCTCCTGCAGGACGTGCTGCAGTCGGCGATCGACCGCGTGAACGAGATCATCGCCACCCGGGAGTGGGACGACGCGAAGAAGGCGCGGATCGCGCTCGCGGTCGGCATCGGCGCCGTGATCTACAACGACCTGTCGCGGACGCGCTCGAAGGACATCGATTTCAACCTGAAGCAGATGCTGGATTTCGACCCCGAGACGATGGCGTTCAAGGGGGAGACGGGGCCATACCTGCAGTACACGTTTGCGCGGCTGTCGAGCGCGCTGCGGAAGTACGGAAAGCCCGTCAGCGGAGACGTGGATTTCAGGCTGCTCGCGACTGACGACGACAAGGGAGTTGCGCGCCAGATCGGGCGTTACCCGCAGATCGTTCTGGATGCGGCAACCCGGTATGAGCCGTCGATCGTGAGCCGTTTCCTCATTGATTTGTCGGGCGAGGTCAACCGCTTCTGGAAACAGCAGCGGATCATCTCGGACGACGCGGCGCTGACCGCCGCGAGGATCCTGCTCATCGCGAGCGCGAGGCAGGTGCTTCGGAGCGGGTTGGCGCTGCTCGGGATCGAGGCGCCCGAGGAAATGTAGGCGGAAAAACGTCCAGGGCAACTCCAAATCCCAACCCCAACTCCAACCCCATAACGTCTTTGAAACGGGGCTCTTTGGGATTTGGGGTTGGGGTTGGAATTCGGATTTGCCGTGGCCGTTTTTCCCCTAAAGCTTCGCCCACCCCTCTACCTCTTTGCTCCATCCCCAACCTCGGATACGGTACGCCACCACTCCATGCCCGAATCCCTCCTCGCCGTCGATTCCCTCGTCAAAACCTACGGCCGCGTCCAGGCGCTGCAGAGCGTTTCTCTCTCCGTCGCGGCAGCGGAATCTCCCCACGTCGCCGGCCTGGTCGGCGGAGAGGATCTCGTGCAGCCGCCCAGGGCGCGCGCCATCGGCCTCCTCGGCCCTAACGGCTCCGGCAAGTCCACCCTGATCAAAATCCTCCTCGGACTCATCGACCCTACCTCCGGCCGCGCTTCCGCCCTCGGTCTCGACTCCCGCAGCCAGGCCCTGCGCATCCGCCAGATCACCGGCTTCATGCCCGAAAGCGACTGCATGATTCCGCGCATGAACGCCGTCCAGTACGTCGCGTTCGCCGGCCGGCTCGTCGGGATGTCCGCAGGAGACGCGCTCGCCCGTTCGCACGACGTCCTTCACGCGCTCGACCTCGGCGAAGCGCGTTATCGCGACATCGACACCTATTCGACGGGCATGCTGCAGCGCGTCAAGCTTGCGCAAGCCCTCGTCCACCACCCCAGGCTGCTTTTTCTCGACGAACCCACCAACGGCCTCGATCCGCGAGGCCGCGACGAGATGCTCGCCCTCATCCGCGAGATCTCCCGGAAGAAGGGCATCAACGTCGTTCTCTCCAGCCACATCCTCCACGACGTCGAGACCGTCTGCGACGAGCTCATCGTCCTCCACCGCGGCCGCCTCGTCGCCTCCGGCCCGATCCGCGACATCGTCGGTAACGCCGAGAAGGCCCTCGAGATCCGCTTCCGCGGCGATGGAATCCGTTTCCGCGAAGCTCTCCGCTCCCTGGGAATGGCCCCACGCGACACCATGGAGACGGACCGCCTCCTCATCCCCCTCTCCGATCTCAAGGAAACCCAGCCCGTCCTCCGCGCCGCCGCTTCCACCGGCACCCAGGTCCGCCACATGGCGCCCGCCGAGAAAAACCTGGAGGACGTCTTCGCCGGTCTCATCGAGGCCGCCGATAAATGAGCGGCCTCTTCGACCAGACCTACCAGCCGTGGACCGGGACCCTCCAGCCCCGGCCTTTCCGCTTCCTCGCCATCACCTGGACCGGCGTCATCAACACCTGGCGCCGCAGCCCCGTCGCCCTGCTCA
Source organism: Planctomycetota bacterium (assembly GCA_038060895.1). Taxonomy (GTDB): domain Bacteria; phylum Planctomycetota; class MHYJ01; order WSZJ01; family WSZJ01; genus WSZJ01. Next base: position 159,860 of record JBBTCT010000007.1, on the reverse strand, counting down.
TCTGCGGCGGCATCGCCATGCTCTTCTCCCTTCCCAACGCCTTCATCGGCATGATGATGCCCGCCCTCTCTGACCCCGCCTTCGTGGTCAGCGCCGCCCTCAGCAGCTCCATGACATGGACCTTTCTCCTCATCATGCCCGTCGTCGGAAGCGGCCTGATCGCCAACGACGTCAAGCACAACGCGCTGCTGATGTATTTCTCGAAGTCGATTCATCGCACCGATTACGTGCTCGGCAAGGCGATGACCGCAGCCGTGTTCCTCTTCCTTCCTCTCCTTCTCGCCCCGATGCTCGCCGCCGGACTCGGGCTGTACAGCCTCGGCGACCTCGCGACCACGGCCTACTCGTGCAAACTCTTCCTCGGCCTCATGGCCTGCGCCCCGATCGCAGCCCTGCCGGGAATCGCCGTGGTGATGGCGTTCAGCTCCTGCACGAAGCGGACCTTTCTCGCCGGCACCGGGTGGGTGGTCCTCTACCTCGTCCTCGAGTCGGTCTCCTCGATTCTCTCCGCCGCCGCGAAGCTCAAGTGGGGCTACCTCCTCTCGATCTCGAGCAACGTCTTCCGCGTTGCGAAGGAAATCCTGCCCGCGGCGCCGACCCAGATGAAACTGGATGGGATGGACGAAGCGATGAAGCAGTCGCTTGAGACGCCGTACAGCGCCTGGTATTCCGCGGGCATCCTTGCCGGAGTCTTCATTATCGGCCTCTCGATCGTCATCTGGCGCATCGCCAACGCGGAGCGGCGCTCATGAGCGGCCTTCTCCTCGATTTCCGCGGCGTGACCCGCTGGTACGGCCAGGTCGTCGCTCTTCGCGACGTCACCCTCGCCGTGAATCCGGGGGTCGTCGGCCTCCTCGGGCCCAATGGCGCCGGCAAAACCACCATGCTTCGCCTCGTGACCGGCTCCATGCCCCCCTCGCGCGGCGCCGCCCTCGTCTTCGGCGCCCACGCCTTCGGCGACCCTTCGCTCTTCCGCCGCGTCGGCTACTGCCCCGACCACGACAACTTCTTCGAATTCATGACCGGGCGCGAGTTCGTGGAAGCGCTTCTGGGAATCCACGGCCTGGGCGCTTCGGAACGCCGGCGCCGCGCAGGTGCCGCGCTGGACCGGGTGAAGGGCGCCGAGTTCGCGGACCGGAAGATTTATGGTTATTCGAAAGGAATGCGGCAGCGACTGAAGCTCGCGCAGGCGCTGGCGCACGACCCGGAACTGCTGGTGCTCGACGAGCCGCTGAATGGCGCGGACCCGCTGATCCGGCGGGACATCATCGACCTGGTCAAGGAAGTGGGACGCGAGGGGCGATCCGTGATCATCTCGAGCCACGTCCTGCACGAGGTAGAGGCGATGACGCCCAACATCGTGATGATGCACAAGGGCCGCGTGATGGCGGCGGGCAACGTCCACGAGATCCGCGGCATGATCGACCGCCACCCGCATTCGATCGAGATGCGCACGCCGCGCGCCCGCGATCTCGCGGCGCTCCTGGCGCGCGACAAGGACGTCTCGGAAATGTCCATCGGCGACGGCGCGGTCACGGTCCGCACGCCGAAGCCCGAAGAGTTCTACGGCCGCCTTCCTCAACTCGTTCTCGAGTCCGGCATCCCCGTCGAGGAGCTCCGCAGCCCCGACGACAACCTCGACGCCGTTTTTCGCTACCTCACGGAACATTAATGAGCAGCTACCCGGCCCCCATCGCCGTGCCCGCCGCGCCGCCAGCGCCCCCCGCGTCGGCACTGAACCCTCTCGGTGGCCTCCTCTGGGCCGCGCGGATCTCCGCGCGCCAGTTCCTGACAGGGCCGCGCAAGTGGGTCATCCTGCTCTCGGGCGCGGCCTTCCCCGGCCTTCTTTCGATTTTCGTCTTCCTCGAGAAGGGCGCGATGGTCCACCCCTTCCTCCAGCTCTTCGACCAGATCTACCTGCAGGGCGCGATCCTGTTCATCGCCCTCCTCGGCGCCATCCCCGCATTTTCGTCGGACGTCGAGGACGGGACCGTCCTGTACCTCTTCGCACGCCCGACGCCACGCCCGCTGATCGTGGCAGGGAAGTGGCTGGGGATGCTGATTCCTCTGATGATTCTCGCGGAGGTGCCGGTGCTCGTGGCGTGGCCGATGGCGCTGGCCCAGGTGAAACCTTACACGGTCACGACGTATGAGCCGACTCCCCCGGCGAGGACCGGCGATGCCGCGCGCAAACCGGGTGAAAACCGCCCGCCGGGCGGCGTCGAGTCCGCGCCGCCCGGAGCAGGGCAGATTCAGAAATTCAACGAGGTCAAAAAGGAAATGCCGAGCCGGCGCCACACGGCGCTTCCGCGCGACCTCGGCACTGCGCTTCTCGCAACGGCTCTCGGTGTCCTGCAGTACGCGACCTTCTTTTTCTCCATCGGCGTCGTCTTCAACCGTCCCTACATCCTCGCGATGGTCTACGGCGTCATCTTCGAAGTTTTTGTCGGCCGAACTCCCGTTAACCTCTGGGTGATGTCGAAATTCGTCCGCGCCGCCTCTCTCCGGCTCATGGAACCGGTTCCGGCCTTCTTCCAGGGTTCGCTCGAAACGGCGCCGCCCCTCTGGGGAGCGTGGATCGGGATCGTGATCATCCCGGTCTTCGTTCTCGGAGTCGCAGCCTTGATCGCCACGCGGAAGGCCTACATCGGGAAGGGAATCTAGGCCGGCTTTTCTTCGGCGGGTTGCCTGCCCCTGAAAAAGCCGGTCGCGCCTTCCCTGGCCGCGAGCGCGACTCCGAGCCCGACAATGACCGCGTCCGTCAGCCGCTGCGTCGCCGCGTAGGCCGCGGCTTCCGGCGCGCTGATGCCGATCAGCGAAAACGTCCAGATCACGCCCCCTTCGAAGACACCCAGGCCACCGGGCGTGACGTGGAAGGCGAGGACGATCTGGGTCATGACGAAGATGAGTGCGAGGTCAGGAAAGCTCGTCTGGTGGCCCGTGAAGTGAAAGAAGATGAGCGGCTTGAGCACGACCATCGCGAGAGGTCCGCCGGTCAGGAGGATTGCCGCTCCGAACGCGCCGCCGTGGTGACGGAAGGTCTCCTGGACCTGGCCTTCCGTGTCTTCCGCCCACCGGCGCACGCGTTCCCCGCGCTTTCCGAGGATTCGCAGCATCCCGGATGCCAGCGGCCAGCGGCCGACGAACGCGGCAAGCACGACGACGAACGCCACCAGCAGGCCAGCCGCCACCGTCGTCGCTCCCCACTTCAAGGATGACGACAGGTCGAAGCGCCACACCATGGTCGCGGTGCAGACGAGGACCGCCACCATGAACCCGGCGAACTCCGCGAACTTGTTCGAGATGACGGTCGCGGCGACTTCGCGCGACGGGAGGCCGAAGCGGCGGCTGATGTGCCAGATGCGGAGAGGTTCGCCGCCGAGGTACATCGAGGGGGCGAGGTAGGCGAGGGAGTTGCCCATGAGGAACGAAGTGAGCGTGGCGTGGAAGGGAATCGGCCATCCCCGGGAGCGGAGCAGGCAGTGCCATCCGGTGGCCTGGAGAAGGAGGGTGAGGAAGGACCATGCGGCGAACGCGGCGAGGCCGGCGGGGCCGCTGCGCGTGAGCACCGCCCGGGTTGCGGGCCAGTCGAGGCGGGAAGCGAGGAAGGCGAGGAGGGCGAGAGCCAGGATCACGGAAAGAGAGGCGATGATTCGGCGGCGCATCTGCCCGCATTGTACGGAGGCTGGCGAAGGCTGGCGAACGCTGGCAGAGGCTGGCGGAGGCTTAGTTGCAACAACGCGCTGCGCTGAGCCGTTGTGGGCCCGTGCTCGGCCCGCCCGCCATTATCGCTGGGGTGGCTTCGCTCCAATGGTCGTTAGCCTCCGCCAGCGTCCGCAGCCTATGCCAGCCTTCGCCAGCCTCCGCACGATTACAAAAAAAGCCGGGGACGATTTCTCGCCCCCGGCTCCGATAACTCGTATCCAAACTAGCTGATCAGCGGCACTCCGCCCTTCTTGCCAGCCGCCGGCGCCGCCGCAGGAGCGTCGCCGCCCGCCGCTGCATTCGCCTTGCGCTTCTTCTCTTCCGAAATCGCCGCAATCAGAGCGCCCGCCGCAACCGCCTTCAGCGGGTCCTTCGCATGACGCACGCCCTTCACCGGAATCGGCAGGCCGAGTTCGCGAAGAACGGACTTGAACCGGTCCACGAACCCCGGGGGCTTGCTCGTGCCGCCCGCGATCACGATCTCGACCGGCTCGTCGATCGTCGCATTGGCCGCCTTCAACTGCTGGCCGATGCTGGTGATGACGTAGCGGATCAGGTCCTCGTAGTAAATCTCGAGCGCGACCATGATCTGGTCCGTCGGGTCGATGCGGTCGAAGTTCAGGTACTTCTCCTTGTGGCTCTGCACCTTCGACACCGGCACGCTCCTCACCTTCGCAACCTGCCGGTCGATCCAGTCGCCCGAACGGCCGCAGCTGAACTCGAGAAGCTTCTTCGCGCGCCAGGACGCCGCGAGGTTCACCATGCCCGCGCCCCACGAGATCGCGATGCCCGTGAAGGGCAGCACCTCGTTGTTGATCGTCACGGTCGGGTTTTCGCTGTAGATGATGCACATCGCTTCGTTGATGCACTTGACGTCGTACCCGAGCTTCTTGAGGAACCGCTCGAGAACCATGCGGTGGAAGGTCACGTCAAAGTCCGCATCGACCGGGTTCGCGGGCATCGTCGCGCAGATGACTTCGCCCGGGTAACTCGGCTTGCCCACCACGGCTTCGAGAAGAACTTCCATCATGCTGATGGCCTCTTCTTCGCCGGGGTTCAACACGCCCTTGGCCATCGGGCGGCGATAGTCCTTCTGGTTTCCTGTCACCATCGAGAACTTGAGAGCGTCTTCGCCGACGACGTAGATCTGCTCGCCCTTGATGATGTAGAAGGCGCCCGCCTTCGTGAGCATGTCTTCCGCGAAGTCCTCGTTGGGCATCGAGAAGAACGCGTCACGTTCCATCGTGAAGACTTCCTTGCCGTCCTTGAGCTCCGCTCCCACGAGGAAGCACGTCCCGATGTCAACTCCCTTAGCGCACATTCCCGTGCCCCTTTCTACCAGATGGTGATCAATGTGCCCGGCGAAGCGGCCGTGCCGCCCCGCGAGGCCCCTTGTGAGTTAGTCGATTCCGCCGAGCAGGTCGGCCATTCCGCCAGCGTCGCCCGTGCCCTGGGTTTCCTTGCCGATCTTCTCGAAGTTTGCCGTGAGTTCGTTTTCCTTGGACTCGAGCAGCTTGAGGCGCGCCTTGATTTCAACTTCGGTGAGGCGCACCCGTTCCGCTGCCCCGCTGTCTCCGCCTTCGCCCATCGACATTCTCGGGCCTGCGGCGATCATGCCGCTGAGAAGGCCTTTGAACTCCTTGAGAAGCGTGTCACGGAACTCGTTGAACTGGGTGAGGACGACCTGGGACCGCTGGCGCTCGTCGAGCACCGCCTTGCGCAGCTCCAGAACTTCCCGCTTCATCAGGGTCTTTTCGTCCTTCTCCTTGTCGAAGAAGGTCGCGCGGAGCTTGTCGAATTCCTTCTTGAGCCAGCCGTTGTCGCCGTCCATCGTCTGGATCATCTTTTTCAGGTCGTCGAAATCGGAGCGGATCTGCTCGACGTCCTTCGAGCCCGCGAGCACGGTCCGGAGCTCGTTGAGCGCCTTGATCACCGTGTCCTTGTCGGGCGACTTCAGGATGACCTGGCGGAGTTCCTCGATCCGAGTCTTGATCTCGCTCCGCGTCTCTTCCTTCACCAGCACCGCTTCGTTGGAGCCGGGCTCGGATTTCTTCACGTTCTGGAGGTACCCTTCCTCCATCGCCAGCTTGAGCTGGCGGGACTGCTCGGCCCGTTCCCGGCCGATTTTGTCGAGGTCGAAATAGTCCTTGGCGGGGATCTTGACCTTGAGGTCTTCGATCATGATCGAGCCGCGCAGGACGTTCTTGACGATCCACATACCTTGGGATCTCCCGGGGATAGGAAGAACTTTTGTACCCCGCGCGACAGCCCGGAGTCAATTCCTTTCATCCGTCAGAATCGCAAGAAAACCGTGCCGGGCCAGGGGCCGAGGGTACGAATCGACCGGGGCCCGCCGAACGATCCATCCCCCTTCGGCGCACCTGAATGGACCCGAGCGGGATCGAACCGCCAACCTCTAGAGTGCGATTCTAGCGCTCTCCCAATTGAGCTACGGGCCCGTCCGGGAGCGCCGAAGGAGGCGGGAGGATAGCGGGGGGAAATCGAAGCGTCAAGGTTGCGAGTCGCCCCGCACGTGCCTGCCAACAAAAACGGGGCCCCGAATGACCGGGACCCCGCTTCGATTTGCTCCGCTTACTCGATCGTGACTCGCGTCGAAACACCGACCCGGGACAGCGCGAACACTTTCAGCCTTCCGAGGCTCTGACCGCCCGCCACCATCTTGTCGATGATCGCCTGCACCCGGTCCTTCGACTTCGCCAGCGACAGCTTGCGCCCCAGCTTCACGAGGAACGTGCCCGACCCCGAAGCGCGCCGCACGCCCGGCGGCCGTCCCGGCCCGCGCTTCCCGGCTTTCCGCCCCCGCTTTGCCTTCTTGCGCGCCGGCTTCGAGAGATCCGGACGGACTGACTTGATCAATTCTGATAGCTTCGGCATGAAGAGCCCCTGGCCGAATTCACTTTTCACGGCCTTCTGGATCTCGCGAAACTTCACCTTTGAGGCTTCGGAGATGTTTGTCAGATGCTTGCCGAGGAACTCCTTGACCTTGTCGAAATCGAGCACGTTCGCCGCCATCATGCCTCCTTGAGAGTGATTGGGCGCCTAATAGGCGATCAATGGGGCGGCGATTAAATGCAATTGCGATTACATTGCAAGGAATATGTGCAGATTGCCATTGAGGCGAACCTATGGGGACTTTGCCGCGGAACACGCACGCCGGGCACTTTTTAGCATGGGGAGATGAAATCAGGGTGGAAGGACGGGTGCGGGGCGGCGGCGGGGCGCAGGAAACCGCTCAGTTAGAACCACTTCCGCGCCCTGCCGCCGTACCTGAACCCGTCTTTCCACCCTGATTTCATCTCCGGATGGGCGGCAGAGGATTCGAACCTCTGACCTCCTGCGTGTCGAGCAGGCGTTCTAGCCAGCTGAACTAGCCGCCCCGGAACGGCGCGGAATCCTACAGGTCGAACGGAAGCGTGTCAAACGGCGTCGGAAGCGGAGAGGAGTTTGAGGACTTTATCGCCGTACCGGCGGAGAAGCGATGGCGGCCACCCGGCCGCTCGAAGCTCGTGTTCGGTGGCGGGATTCTTTTCGGCGATTGTCCCGAGCATCCGGTTGCCGACGCTCATGAGAAGGGCGATGTGCCCCTTGTTGGCCATTTCCGTCCGCCAGTCCAGGAGCACGCGCAGGCGCGCCCGGGTTTTTTTGTCGCGATTCCGCCGCGCGAATCCCACTTCGAAGGGATGCCCGTTTGGCGGCTCGTAAGCTTTCACCGCTTCCAGCATGGCCTTGATCCCGTCGCGCACCGCGTCGGTCCTTCCGGCCGCAGCGACGCGCGCGGCGAGGACGCGGGCGATTCCCGGCAGCACCCACGCATCCAGGGCGCCGTATTTGAACTGGCCGGGTGAGAGCGGCCTTGCGCGCCAGTTCGACTGCTGGCTGCCCTTAGTCATGTGCACCATCAGGCACTCCCTGGCGAGTTCGCGAAGGTTCGGACTCGGGAACGCCAGGACCTGCGCTGCCACCAGCGTGTCGAAGACGTTTTCGGCGACGATCCCGATGACGCGCTTCAGGACCGCCAGGTCGCCGATCCCGCCGTGGACGACGAGGACATGAAGCGGAGACGCGTAGAGCGCCTCGATGATGGGCTTGAACTCAAACGCCAGAGAGTCGATGAGCCAGGCTTCTTTCCCGTCCGAGATCTGGATCAGGGCGACCTCGCAATGGTGCTGCCCGGTCAGGGTCGTCTCGATGTCGAGCCCCCAGGGCTCCTGCCGTGCGAGGACTCGTTCGCGGAGGCGCTCTCCGGACTCCGGGTCGGAGACCCAGTGGATGGGGAATGGGAGCGGCTCCTTGAAAGACTCGGGCGGGGGACAGGGGGTGGCCACGGCGGAAGTTTTAGCAGAAATGGCAAGGAACGGTAGATATCCCGCCTGCGCGGATTCGCGGAAGATTCAAAAGTGCACGAACGTATCGGACGTTGTCACGGGCGTAAGATTTCGCTTGAACCTGAGCCTGACAACTCTAGAATCCTGCGGTTCGAGTCGGCCGGGGCGGGGGAGGCCATGACTCGGGGCATGATTCAGTCGACTTCAATCGCGATGAGGGGAACCAGCATGACAAGTTGGAAGATCGCATTCTTGCTGACGTTGGCAATCTCGGCTCCTTGCGCGGCCCAGTCCACGATTTACTTCGAGGGGTTTGAAACCGGTGCGGTTGGATGGACCTTCGACCCGGCGGTGGGAGGATGTGCGTGGGCGGTGGACGGCGCTCCGGCCACGAGCTTTGGCCTCTTTTCCTGCGGCGGACTTGGCAGCCCGGTGCCTCAGCCGACTGTATTTGCAGGCGCCAATGCGCTGAACTTCAATAACGGCGTCGACATGGACTATGGCACCGCCACCAGTACGGGCAATTCCGCCACGGGCCCGTTGATCACGCTGACTTCGCTTGCGGGCGTGACGATGACGATTCAGGACTTTTACGAGATGGATTCGTGCGCCAAACCCAACGCGCACCGCAGGTTTGTGGAGTGGCTTGATGCTGGCGGCGTCGTGCTCAAGTCGGTGCAGTTGACGTATTCCGATGGCGTTGATGCGGAAGAAAGTTGTGGTGGGTTTCCGTTCGTGGCAGGAATGCCCGGTAACTGGAACAACGATCACGTTCATACTTTCAACATCAGCACCCTCGGCGCACTGACCTTCCGCCTCCGCTTCCGTGTTGAGCTCGACGCGGCTGCCGGATTCGAAACGTCCTGCTCAGGCTGGTTCGTTGACAACATCAACATCATCTGCCCGGTCGCGGACGCGGCGGCTCCAACGACCCCTTCGCAGATTATTCCCGCAGCTGCCTCCACGGTGGTTTCCCCCGTGCTTTTCGACTGGACGGACTCCACGGACACCGGTCCGTGCGGCCCGGGCACGGTCTCTTACGAGGTCAACATCGTCCCCATCCTGCCGCCCGGCCTTCCGCTGACCATCCCTGTTGGCGTCTCAACCCTGCTCCAGCCGCTGCCCGCAGGCAGCTACACCTGGAGGGTCCGATCTCTAGACGGGACCGGGAATTCCGCGGGATTCACCGCCACAATTCCGTTCAACGTCGAGGTCAACCTGGCTCCGCTCGCGCCCGACTCGCTCTTCGTGAACGAGTCTTTCGACTCTGCCCAAACCGGCGACCCGGGGTTCGTTAATCCGGTGATCGATCAGCAGCCGAATTTCAGCGCCGTTTACCGCGACGCCAATGTGGCCCCCGACAACGCGGTCGGGCTTCGATTCCAGGTTTCCATCGACCCGCTCTTCCTGTCGCTCGATTTTGACTCGGGTCCCGTCGGGATCAGCCCGTCCGTCGTTACCGACGCCCGCTGCCTTGACCTGACCATCAACGTTTCCCTGCTTCGGAATACCGTGTATTACTGGCGGATTCAATTCACAGATCTTGGCGGACTCACCGGGCCTTTCAGCCTGCCGCAGTCGTTCCGGATTGGAGATGACTTCGAGTTCGGCGTCAGGGGCGGCTCAACTCACCACGGTCGCCGTTGCTGGATTGCCACCGCCGCCTGGGGCTCGGAATCAGCGGCGCCCGTCGTCGCCCTTCAGCGCTGGCGGTCCTCGACGCTGGAAAGCGCCGCAGCCGGTCAGGCGGCGTCCCGGACTTATCACGCCGTGGGCGCAGTCGCTTCTGCCTCCATCGGTTCCAGCGCCCTCGCCCGAGTCGCAACTTCGGGATTCTCCGAAACCCTCGCGCTTGCCCTCGCAGCGGCCGGGTTGCTCATCGTCCTTGCCGGTTGCAGCCGCTTCTTCCGCGCGTCGTAGGCCTACCTCCGTCCTCCTGCCTGTCCAGGGGCCGCTCACTTCGAGCGGCCCCTTTTTATTCGGGATGCGAAGCGACGTCCTGCGTGAACGGCGCGCCCTGCGGTCGGGGCATTGGCGGGAACGTCATTCCTTCGTCGGCGGCAGCAACCCTTTTTGCCGCAGCCTCGCCTCCGCCTCCGGGTCGTGGATGAAGTAGGTCCCGAACTCGACCTGGTCGAATTCCGACAGGTCACCCGAGCGCATCTTCAGTCCCGGCGCGAACTGCTGGATCGCTTCTTCGATCTTCGCGAGGAAATCGCCGAACTTGGCCTCCGGCAGGACCACGTGGGCGGAGAGGAGGTCGGCGGCGTCCCTGCGCGCGATGAAGTGCATCGCTTCGACCCGGCCGTCGAGGCGCTTCTTGGCGACGACGCGCCAGCAGAGGAACCCTCCGTTATTCTCGGCCCAGTCTGTGGTGGCGACGCGGAAGATCTGCTCGCCCTTGCGCATGTGAAGTGAGGCTTTGCGGGGGCCGTCGGGGCGTGGGGGGACCGGGGGGATCGGCATCATGGGACGAGGACGATCTTGCCGAGGTTCTGGCGGGTCTCCATGCGGCGCTGGGCGTCGGCTGCCCGTGCGAGGGGGAAAGTGCGGTCGATGACGGGGCGGGCCCTGCCGTGCGCGACGAGCCGAAGGGCCTCGACGAGTTCCCAGCGCGAGCCCATGTAGGCGCCAAGAATGGAGATTTCGGGGACGTAGAGGGCGCGAAGCGGCAGGGTGAACTGGGGGCCCGCGGTGGCGCCGCAGACGACGACGCGTCCGCCGCGGGCGCAGAGGGCGGCGGCGGAGGGGGTGTAGTCGCCGCCGAGGTGATCGACGACGAGGTCGGCGCCGCGGCCGGCAGTGAGGCGGCGGACTTCGTCGCCGATGTTTTTATTTGAAGAGCTGTCCAGCGCTTCCCAGGCCCCGAGCCTTTTCGCGAGCGCGACCTTTTCCGAGCCGCCTCCCGCGGCGATGACGCGGGCGCCCGCGGCGGCGGCGAGCTGGATGGCGGCCGTGCCGACGCCGCTGGCGCAGCCGGGGACGTGGACGGTTTCGCCGGGGCGGAGCTGGCCACGCGTGAAGAGCATGTGGTATGCGGTGAGGAAGGTGAGCGGAATGGCTGCGGCCTCGGGGAAGGGGAGGCCCGGGGGGATCGGGAGGCAGTTACGGGCCGGGACGACGCAGTGAGTCGCGTAGGTGCCCTGGGTCTGGAACCCGACGATTCGGAAGGCCGGGCATCGCGACTCGCGACTTGAGAGGCACTCGGGGCAGGCGCCGCAGGAGAGCCCGGGGGAGATCATCACGGGATCGCCGGGGGCGACTGACTCCACGCCGGGGCCGACCGCGTCCACGACGCCAGCGCCGTCCGAGCCGCCGACGTGGGGCATCGGGATCACGGCGCCGAGCCCGTTGCGCACCCAGATGTCGAGATGGTTGAGCGCCGCGGCGCGAATCGCGACGCGCACTTCGCCTTGCCCCGGCGACGGGTCGGGGAGGTCCATCGCCTCGAGGACTTCAGGGCCGCCGTGCCTTTGGAAGGCGATGGCCTTCATTCCGGCGTTACTTCGCCACGCCGACCTGGATCGAGCGAATCACCACTTCGAGCACGAGCGAGTCGTCGAAGTAGCCGGTGTAGGGAAGCTTGTCGGGGATCGAGTCCTTCCCGTTCAGCAGGTAGAGCAGGCCGGCAGCGACGATCGCGTCCACGCCCTTCTTCTTCCGCCACCGTTTTTCCAGGAGAACGCTCGCCAGCCAGCGCGCATCCGTCTTCACGCGCGGCGGGATCTTCTTCGAGCGGAGCTTTTTCGACAGCCCTTTCTCAATCGCCGTCCGCGCCGCCGCGAGTTGCCTGTCGTCGCGCGGGTAATACGCCGAATCTACCAGGTGCTCCAGCGTTTCAATTTTGGGCATGGGGGAATGATAAATGCGGTTTCGTGCGATGAGAAGGAATCGGAATCCGGGGCTGCTCGCGGCACTACCGCTGCGACATCGCTTCTTCCAGCGCGCTGAAAGGGATCGGCCCGAACGACAGCAGCCGGTCGTGAAACCGGCGCTCGTCGAATTTCGCGCCGAGGCGGGACCGTTCGGAGGCCAGCAGGCGCTCGAAGCGGTCGCGTCCCACGATGTAGCCGGAGTAGTACCCGGGGGAAGCGAGGTAGCGGTCGACTTCCATTGTGGCGCTCGGGCGCTCGATGCCGACCCCGTCGACGAGCAGGCGGATGCCTTCCTCCTTCGTCATGCCGCCGAAATTGCACCCGACGTCGATCATGATCCGCGCGCAGCGCCAGAGCCGCATCTTGAGCTGGGAGAGGCGGGTGCGGTCGTTGTAGTAGCCGTGCCGGAACATCAGTTCCTCGCAGTACAGCCCCCAGCCCTCTACGTAGGCGGGGTTGTAGAACATCTTCGGGATCTCCCGCGTGCGACGGGCGGCGATCGCGAATTGCAGGTGGTGGCCGGGAATGGCCTCGTGAAGCGACACGACGCGGATCCAGGCGCGGTTGTTCCCGCGGAGGACCTGCTCCCGTTCTTCTCCCCTGAGGCGCGTGACCGGGGTAACGACGTACACCCCGTTCAGCTCGGGGTCCGAGGGGTCGCACGGGTTGTAGTGTCCGTACGGTGTGCGGTCGTCCGGGCCGCCCCAGTCGGCGCGGACGTGCGTCGCCCACTCAGGCAGCGTCACGAACCCCTTTTTCCTCACGAAGGCGATCGCCCGCTCCATTTCGGTGCGGCAGACTTCGAGCAGCTGATCCGCCTCCGGGTGGTCGAGGCGCAGGTCGTCCGCAATCTCACGCCAGGTGCGCGAGGGGTTGATTTGTTTCGCGACCGCCGCGAGTTCTTCCTCCGTCCTCCGGTACAGCCGCTTCCCGAGCTGCAGGATTTCCTCGGGCCCATCGTCAATTCCGACTTCCCAGCGGAAGTACCCCGTGTACTCGAGCCAGCGGAGGTCCCGGGCGCGTGAAGCGGAGCGCTCGGGGCCGTTTTTCTTCCGGTCCGAAAGGAAGCGGCGGAGTTCTTCCATTTTCGGTGTCTTGACTTTGATCGCCTGCGCACCAAATTTTGTTTTTTGTGCGTCCATGGCCTTGAGGAGCTGGTCCAGCCGGTCCTCGTTGACGCGTGCGTCCTCGCGGTCGATGTTCTCGAGAGCCTTGCGCGCGTTGGCGCAGGAGTCCTCGAGCTTCATGAGAAACTCAGGCACGGCCACCCGGCGCCTTTCGGGGTCCTCCATCGAGGAGGGGATTTCGCCGGCCTCCGGCAGCCACGAGCGCACGTCCCGGTGCTTGAGGTCGAGTACGCGCCATTCTTCGTGAAGCCCCTGGAGGCGGTGACGCATGAGACGGAGGTCGAGAAGATCCGCCGGCGCGAGTTCCTTGCCCTCGAAGCGTGCCTCGAGCGACGCCAGAAACTCCTCCGCCTCTGCGGCGTCAGAAACCCGAAGGTGGCCCCGGGTTCCCCATCCGCGGGAAGCGAAGTCGCGAGTCCGGCGGGCGAGCTCCCCTGCGGTATCCGCGAAGACCGGAGTGACGAGCAGCAGGAACGCGAGGGCGCCAGAGAAGCGTCGCATGGCGGCCAGTGTACGACACCGGCCCTCCCGGCGCGGTCGTCGTTCGGGGCGGACGTTGCTATCATCCCGGGCGTGAGACCGCTTTTCGTCCTCGCCCTGGCCGGCATCGCCGCTTCCGCGGATCCCCTGCGGTATTCGACGGGCGCCGGCGAAGGCGTGCTGTTTTCAGCGCAGTTCCGCAGCGAGACCACCGTGCGTCGCGGCTCGACGGTGGAGCGCTTCTTGTGGACCCGCGCGGGGACGCAACGGGTGACCGGCTGCGCGCGCGAAAACGGGCGGACGCTTCTCTCCGTGGAAACCGACCACGCTCCCGCGCGTCCGACCGCCTACACGGTCAACGGACAGGATCGGATGAGGCAGGAGGGGGAAAGGCTGATCTCGATGCTCCCCGGGAGGGAACTCGACGTCACGTTTCTGTGGCTGGACGATCGCGGCGGCGGCGCGCCTTCGCCCCGGGACCCGTCGATTGAGGAATCGGTATTGCGCGCGCTCGACGAGATCGAAGTTCTGCCGGAGGGAGAGGAAACGGCGTGGGAGCGCACAGGAACGTTGGGGGCGCTTTCGTGGAAGGGCGCGTTTACGCGAAGCGGCAGCAGCGTGTCCGGGACCTTCACGTTTTCGACGGCCGAGCAAGGTGGCGCGCGCATCGCGTTTGAGCCCGGGCGCGCGACGCTGACGATGCATCTGGGCCGCGCGAAGGGAATCGAGGGGACGGCGGCCTGGACGGTGGCGACGAAGGACGGGACTGAGCGGCGCGACCTGAAGTTCACGATGCTGGGGACCCCGGGGGCGTCGCTGACGGTGGAGGAGGCCGCGGACGCCGCGGCGGACGCCGCGCCGATGATTGCGGCCCAGGAAGCGTGGCGGGACGGCGAGCGAGACCGGGCGGTCGAACTGTGGGAGAAGGCGGGCGCCGATGCGGGGAACCGCTGGGGGACCCTGGCGCGGACCCGCGCCCTCGAGGCCAGGCGCGACTGGCCGATGCTCGGGCAGTCGGCGCCCGCTCTCAAGGCACCGGCGTGGATCGGAGAGGCGCCGGAGGCGGGGAAGTGGCAGCTCGTGTACTTCTGGGCGACCTGGGCGCCGCGCTGCGAGGCCGAACTCGCGGCGATCTCGGAATTGCTGAGAGGTCGGACGCGCGCGGGCGGTGCAGCAGTGACGCGCGTGGATGCGCTTCAATCCGAAGCGTCGGTCCGCCGCATTGCATCGAATCTCGGACTTTCCTTCGGTGTCGCGCTGGAGGACGGAGACCTGTCCAGGGGCTTCAAGGTGCAGGATCTGCCGCGGGTGTTCCTTGTGGATCCGGATGGCAGGGTGCGGTTTGAGGGGCGAGGAAGTGAAGTGGAGACGTTGAAGGTGGTGCTGGACCGACTGGCGGGGGAGTGACGAAGAACGGTCCGTCCGCCTTTCTTCTCCCGTACACCCCCGTACCCGCACCGTTCTCCCGTGCACGCTCCTTCGCTCGCCTCCCGTCGCGCGGGCAGCATCCGTAACCCGTTTTGGCCTTTGGCTTTGCTCTTTTCCCGGCTACGATCGCTTCGGAAGAGATCCTCGGCCCCCTGTTTGCGCTCTCAGGTTCTACCCGTCGGAGATTCCCTATGCGCACATTCCTGCTGACCCTTGCACTCGCGGCCGCTGCGGCCGCCGAGCCCCGCGTGACCGTCGTCGCCATTGAAGGCGAAATCGGTCCTTCAACGGTGTATCTCGTGAAACGCTCGCTCGAAGCCGCGAAAGCGGACGGATCGTCGCTGGTCGTGTTTGAAATCAACACGCCCGGGGGACGCCTTGATTCCGCACTGGATATCGCCGAACGCATCGAGCGGTCCGAAATCGCGACGGCGGCGTACGTCAAGGGAGGCAACTTCGGCGGCGCTCAGTCCGCGGGAGCGCTCATCTCCATTGCGTGCGGCCGGATCGTCATGGAACCGTCGGCGACCATCGGAAGTGCGCAGCCGGTCGGAAGCGACGGCGTGATGTCGAGCGAGAAAATCGTGTCCTGGGTCGCCGCACAATTCCGCGCGAAGGCGGAGAAGCACGGGTTGCCGGCTCTCATCGCGATGGGAATGGTCGATCCGGATCTTGAAGTGCGCGAAGTCGAGGTCAACGGCGCGCCGAAGCTCGTCAACGGACTGGAGTTCGCGGAGATGGAGCAGCGGGGCGCGAAGGTCAAGGTCCTTCGGCAGCTCAAGCTGAAAGGGAAGCTGCTGAACCTCACGGCTCGGGAAGCGCGTGAGCTGGGGATTTCGCACTCGACGGCCGACTCCGTTGAGAAGGCCTGCGTCTCCCTCGGAGTCGTGCCGGGCTCCATCTCGCGAATCTCGGAAGCCTGGGGCGAGTCCTTCGTCGCCATCGTCACGATGGGGATTGTCACCGGGATCCTGATCGCGCTCGGCTTCATCTTCATCTGGATCGAATGCAAGACGGTCGGGGTCGGCATCCCCGCGCTTCTGGCGACCGCCTGCTTCGGCACGGTTTTCTTCGGGCACTACCTCGTCGGCACCGCCCAGGCGACCGAGATCCTTCTCTTCGCGATCGGCGCCATCCTCCTCATCGTCGAGTTCCTGACGCCGGGCTTCGCCGTCGTGGGCGCTTCCGGCCTGCTCCTGATGGGAGCCGGGCTCATCCTCGCGCTCCAGAATTTCGTCTTCCCCTCGAACCCGTACCAGTGGAACTCGCTGGCCGGCAACTTCCTCACGCTCACCGCATCCACCGGCGGGGCCGTCATCGGTTTCGCCGCCATCGTCCGCTTCCTTCCCAACACGCCGATGTTCAAACAGCTCATCCTGAAGTCGGAAGTTCCGCCTGCGGAAGCACCGGCGGCGGTGGTTCTCATCGGGCGGGAAGGCATTGCGATGACGCCGCTTCGCCCCTCCGGCAAGGTGGAAGTAGACGGGATGACGCTCGACGTCGTCGCGGAAGGCGAGTTCGTCGAGGCCGGGACGAAGATCACGGTCGTGAAGGCGGAAGGTCCGAGCGTTGTCGTGAGACGGGTGTAGAGGAGCAGAGCGATGACCAACATCCTGGCCGTGTACGGGCTCTCGATGCTGTTGATCCTGAGCGAGCTCGTTTTCCCGAGCGCCCTGATGGGCCTGCTCGGGATCGGCGGGCTCACAGGATCGATCATCTGGGCCTGGCGGGCCGAGGGATGGCCCACCGGCCTCAGCCTTTTTGTCATTGCCGTCGTGCTGGTCCCCGCGGCCCTCGTGCGGGCGGCTCGAAACCTGACCCTCCGGGCGCGACTGGACGGAGACGGCTCGATCCCGACCCCGGGGCTCCACCCCGGCATGGAAGGGACGGCCGCGACGCCTCTTCGCCCCACCGGAGTTGCACTGCTGAATGGACAACGCATGGACGTCCTGACGAACGGCGAACCCGTCGACCGCGGCGTGCAGATCCGCGTCGTGTCGGTGGAGGGGAATCGCGTCGTCGTGGCGCCCGTTGAAAGGAGAATCGTATGAACACCCTGCTCCTGGCCGAAATGGAGCCGCTTCACCTCGTCCTCGGCATGGCCGGGGCGCTGGTGCTGCTCGTCTTTTTCATCATCGTGGCCAACTTCGGCCTGCTCTACATCCAGGCGATGATGTCCGGAGCCCACGTCGGGCTGTGGGACCTGATCGGGATGCGGCTTCGGAAAGTGGACCCGCGGGTGATCGTGATCAACCGGATCACGGCGTCCAAGGCGGGGCTGCCGATTACGACGGACAAGCTGGAAGCGCACTATCTCGCGGGCGGGCACGTTGAGCGCGTCGTGCGGGCGCTGATCGCCGCAAACAAGGCGGCGATACCGCTGACGTTCGACCGTGCGACGGCGATTGACCTGGCGGGACGGGATGTGCTGGAGGCGGTGCACACGTCGGTGCTCCCGAAGGTCATCGACTGCCCCGATCCCCGGAAGGGCCGGGAGACCGTGAGTGCGGTCGCCAAGAACGGAATCGAGCTCAAGGTGAAGGCGCGGGTGACGGTGCGCACGAATCTCGACCGCATCATCGGAGGCGCAACGGAAGAGACCATTATCGCGCGCGTCGGCGAGGGCATCGTGACCTCGATCGGCTCGTCGGAAACTCACCAGGCGGTCATGGAAAATCCGGACCACATTTCGAAGACGGTGCTGCAGAAGGGCCTCGACGCGGGGACCGCTTTCGAGATCCTCTCGATCGATATCGCGGACATCGACGTCGGGGACAACATCGGGGCAAAGTTGAGGACCGACCAGGCCGAGTCCGACAAGAAGGTTGCCCAGGCGGAGGCTGAAAAGCGCCGCGCTATGGCCGTTGCGACGGAGCAGGAAATGCAGGCGAAGGCCGTTGAGAACCGGGCCAAGGTGATCGAGGCCGAAGCGGAAATCCCGAATGCGATCGCGGCGGCGTTCAGGGCCGGCCATCTTGGAGTGATGGACTACTACAAGATGAAAAACGTTCAGGCCGATACCGACATGCGCAAGGGCATCGGCGGACAGCAGGGAAAGACATAGTCACCGGCGCGGGCCCCGGCCATCCGGGGTCCGCGCCGGTCAGGATTCAAAACCATGGCCAGCACCGGCAACGAACTCGAAGGCTTCTTCTCGCTGCTCTTCTGGGCCGTCGTCATCGGCGGCAGCGTGCTGTATTCCATGACGAAGAAGAAGCGGCAGGCGAGCGAGATAGAAGCGACCCAGGAGCAGCTCCGCCTCGTGGACGAAGCGATCCAGACGGCCCGTGCCCGTGCGGCCTCGCCGGGGGCCAGGGCCTCCGCGCCCGCCGCTCCTCCCGAGGAGTCCCCCCAGGAGGGTCCCGCCCGCCCCGGCGCGTGGGACGCGGAACACCGCGGCGTTTCGGGTTCGCAACAGGCGGCTGAACTGGAGAAACCGCGCGGAGCGCTATCTTCCGCAGCCGTCCGCGCGGCCGCAGGATTTGCGCCTGCAAGCCATGCCGAGCTGCAGGAAGCGCTGGCCTGGCGCGAGATCTTCGGCCCGTGCTCCGGAATGAGGCCCTGACCATGCTGCTCGATCTCATCCTCAAGCTGGTTTCCGAGGCGCAGGAGCGGCAGCGCCGTGCGCAGCAGGAACAGGCGCTGGCGGCGGGGATTCCCATGGCCATGACGATCCCCTCGGAGCCGAAGAAGAAGAAAAAGAAGAAAAAAAAGCGTCGCGGGAGCGACGTTCCGGTCGAGGGACCCGCCCGCCCGCGCCCGGCGGCGCCGACGGTCGAGGAAATGCTTCCCACGTTGACGACCGTGCAGGAGGCCGAAAGAACCGGCCGGGATGTCCAGCGGCTTTTCGTGCTGGGCGAGATCCTCGGTCCGCCGCTGGCGCTTCGCGACGACGAGCCCGAGTAAGAACGAAGGGCGTTCCGCGCGCGCTCGTGGCAGAATTCCCGCGTGAGCTTCGCGCTCCTCATCGCCGCACACGCCGGGCTGTGGATTCTCGCGATCGCGCTTCAGCGCCGCCTACCCGCTGATTCGCGGGCCGCGGCGGTCGCTGCCACGGGCGTCATTCACGCGGCCGTCGCCATCCTCCTTGCTCTCGGACTGGGCATCTTCGGCGCACTGACGCCGGTGCCGATGATGATCGCGGGTCTTTCGGCGGGCGCCCTCGGGTTCGCGCTGGGCGGCGCGCGGGCGCTTCGGGAGGCCGCGCAGGCAACCGCCGCCGTCGTCCGGGACCTGCGCTCCGAATCCGCAGCCGTCGCCCTGCTTCTCGGCGCCTTCGCCCTGCTGCTCGTCGTCCGGCATCTCGCCAACGCCTGGCTCTTCGTGCCCTACACCGTGGACGAGCACGCCTATCACCTGCCGCGGCTGGTGTCCTGGGTCCAGACAGGCAGCGTCGCGCGGCCGGACATGCTCGACCTCCGCATCTATTTCCCGGCGAGCATGCAGGTTCTCCAGTCCTGGTGGGTCGTCATCCCGCACCACGACGTCATGGTGGAAGGCGCTGGGCTGGAAGCGGCCTTCCTGGGCGCCGCGGCCACGGCCGCCTTGTCGCGTTCGCTCGGTGCGACGCGCGCCGGGGCGCTTCTGGCCGGGCTGATCTGGGCGTGCGCGCCGATCGTCCTCGTGCAGTCATGCTCCGCCCTGAACGACGCCGCGGCAGGCGCCTTCGTGCTGGCGGCCGCGGCCGAGCTGGCGTGGCCGAAGAGGCTCGACCGCGCTGTCTTTGCCGCTTCGCTGGCGCTGCTCGTGGGTGCAGGGATCAAGCCGACGGTCCTGTTCACGATTCCGGCGCTGGGATTCCTCGCCTTCCTGGCGTGGAAGCGGGCGAAACGCGCGGAAGCTCCCGCGCCGGTTGCCGAAGTTCCGGTTGCGCCGCCGCACTGCCGTGTCACCGCGATCGCGCTTCTGTTCATCGCCGCCATCGGCGGGTTCTGCTGGTTCGCCGCCAACGTGCGCGCGTTCGGAAACCCTTTTTTCCCGATCGTTCCCAGCGCGACTGGCGGCTCGCAGCACGTCGGAAGCATGCCCGTCTCCATGAGCAGCGGGCCGTCGTTCCGGAACATGGCGGCGAGCACGATGGAGATCTTCGGGTCGCGCTACGTGAAGTTCGACCCGCTGATCACGCCGACGGCGGACCGCACCGGATGGGGATTTGCGATCGCGCTCCTGGGGCCGCTCGCGCTCGGATGGCTCGTCATCCGTGAGAAGCCGTGGCGGGCCGCGGCCGTTGCCTTCGCCGCGGGAATCCTGCTTACGCTCCTCCTCGTCGAGCACGACGCCTTCAACTCGCGCTTCGTCCTGTGGGCCGCAGCCCTTCCTGCCGCCGCGCTCGGAGCCGTCGCTTCACGCCTCCCTCGCCCCTGGATTGCTTTCGTGATCGTCGCCTACGCCAGCGGGGCGGACCTGGTCCGCACTTCGGTCCCGGCCGCGTTCTGGGGCCGTTCGCCGGACGGGGGAGCGAAGGTCGACGAAGTCTTCCTGAAGGCCTACCTGAATGGTTCCTGGGAGCAGCGCGACGCGCGTCGCATCGTCCTCGTGCGGCTGGTCGGGGCGCCCGGCGGGCCGGAGGAAGCGGTCCGGTGGCAGGGGCGGTACGACGAGAACAGTCCCGTGATGTGCCTGACCGCAGGATGGCCCGTCGCCACGCTCGCCCGGGCGGACTTCCGTCGTCGCATCGAATTCGCCGCGCCCCGCAACGCGTCCGCGCTCATCGACACGATGCGTGAACGCGACTGCCGCCGGCTCCTCGTCTGGTCCGCGCCGATCGAAGTGCAGGACGCCGTGGCGCAGGCCGTCCTCGCCGGGCAGCTCCGGCTCCTGCATACCGGCTGGTACGAGCGCGTGGGCCCATGACCGGCGGACTCTGGGAATCACAGGAAGTTTTCCGGGGGGCGGAAGGACCCGCTTCGCGCGCGGTCCTGTCGTGGGCGCTCGCGCTCGTGGCCCTGGTGCCCGCGATGATGCTGCTCGGCGGATCGCTCCGGCCGAAGACCTGCTGGCTGCGCTCCCTGGCGCACGCGGTCGCGCGTCCGAAGTGGGGCGCGCCGCTCGTCGCCGCGCTCGTCGCGCTGCTGATGTCCGGTGCGCTCACCGCACGCCACCTGCCCACCCCGTACATCCACGACGAGTTCGCGTACCTGATGCAGGCCGATACGTTTGCGCACGGCCGCGCCGCGAACCCCGTCCCTCCCGAATGGCGCCATTTCGAGACGTTTCACATTCTCCTCCAGCCGACCTACTCCGCGAAATACCCGCCGGGCCAGGCCCTCTCCCTCGCCGCCGGCCAGGTCCTCTTCGATGCCCCCATCACCGGCGTCTGGCTCGCTTTCGCCGCCGCCTGCGCCGCCGTCGCGTGGGCCGCCCGCGCCTGGCTCGGCCCCCGCTGGGGCCTCGTCGCCGGCCTCATGGCCGCCCTCCACCCCGCGTTCCATATCTTCAAGCCCTTCACATGGACCCAGTCCTTCTGGGGCGGCGGCCTCGCCTTCCTCGGCGGCGCGCTCGTCCTGGGCGCCTGGCGCCGCCTCGACCGCCGCGCCGCCATCCCCGCCTCCCTCGCCCTCGCCGCGGGCCTCGCCATTCTCGCCATCACCCGCCCCTGGGAGGGCGTCGTCGCCTCGCTCCCGGTCGCCGCAGGACTCATCGCAAAGTTCCTGAACGATCCCGCCGGCCGGAAGCGCTTCCTGCTCCGCGTCGTGACGCCGGTCGCCGCCGTCCTGCTCGTGACCGCCGCCGCCGTGGCGCGCATCAACGCGGCGGTGACGGGAAGCGCCACGACGATGCCGTACATTCTCTACGAGCAGCAGTACGCCGCCGCGCCCGTCTTCCTGTTTCAGCAAGCGCCGCCCGCGCGCTGGAACGAGCATCCGCAGATCACGTCGTACCACGGCGGCTGGAGCCGAGGGATTTTCGAGAAGCAGCGGAGCCCGAAGGGTTTTCTCGCGGTCGCGGCGTTCAAGTGCTTCCTGCTCTGGAACTACTTTCCGGGCGCCTACATGGCGCTCGTTCCCGGCTTCTTCATGCTGCTGCGCTCGCGTCGGATGGGGCGACTCTCACTCGTCGTCGTATTCGGCCTGCTGGCAACGCTCTGCACCTGCTGGACGCAGCCGCACTACGTCGCCCCCGCGGCCGCCGCGTTCTTCCTGTTCACGACGGCCTGCGCCCGGCGGCTGGCCTGCTGTCTGAAGAATCGCCGCGCCGCGCTCTGGATGGCCGCTGCGGGCCTGCTTTCCAGTCCGGTGTTCCTCACTTTCGGCGGACTCATTCTTCCGTCGCGATCCCGCCCCGCGTGGGCCGATGAGCGCGTGAAGATCATCAAGGAGCTGGAACAGCGCCCCGGGAACCACCTCGTGTTCCTGAAGTACGCGCCGCTTCACAACATCAACTTTGAGTGGGTGTACAACTCCTCGGATATCCCGTCGCAGCGGATCATCTGGGCGCGGATGCGGGACGATGCGAAGGACGAGCGGCTGGTGCAGGCGTTTCCGGGGAGGGAAGTGTGGGTGCTGGAGCCGGATCGCGGGGTGCCGCAGTTGAAATTGCGGGAGGCGGAGGGAAAGTAGTCGCGCCGCGCACGAACAAAAACGACCTGGCCGCACCCCTGCCATCACCTCCCGACTCGCCACTTGACCCCGTCGCTCGTGGCAGAGAGAGACACCACACTCCTGGTTTTGCACACCTCGAAGGTCTCTCCTTGCCCGGACCCGTGCCTGAGGGCCGACTCGACGAGGACCCGCGTCCCCTCAACACAGAACTGCGCATAGGGGACCTCGAGCAGATCCGGCGGTTTCACCTTCGCGAGTTTTCCAGCCGACGTTTTCCAGGCCCCGCACCGGTCTCCCTTGCAGAAGCCGTGCGCCCAGTCCGCGCCGGCGTACTCGACGATCGTCCACGCCCGCCGGTCGCGCTTCCGCATCTCGGCTGCGACCGCATTCGCGACCGCAGCGCCCCCGGCCGGCTTCGCCTTTTTCTTCACCATGTTTTTATTTTACGCCCGCCGGCGCGATCGGGTCCCATCCGGGGAGTTTCCCGCGCAGGCCGCGAAGCGACAGCCACACTTCGTTGAAGATCGACAGCACGAGCCCTCCCGTGATGATCGCCGCGCTCGCCATGTTCCATGGATCGTGCTTGCGTCCCTCCCAGAAGTACACGCCACCCGCGGCCAGCCCCACGCACACGACGGCGATTCCGAAGAGCAGTCCGAGATACCGCCAGAGGACGCGGCCGTTATCGCGGTGGACGCGGACGATGCCCCCGGCGATCGAGAGGTTCCACCAGAACAGCGAGAAAAGGCAGATGCCCCAGCGCGCGTCGTTGGCATAGGACCACGAGTGGGGAAGGACGAGGAATGCGAACACGACCAGGAGGGCGGACCAGAAGAACAGCCTGAGCTGGAGCGACCACTTCCGCGATTTGTGCCGGTACATGCGCATGGAGAGGAGCGCGCCCGGGAGGCCTCCGAGCGTGCACAGGTAAACCAGCGTCTTCTCCGAGACGCGCCAGTCGCCCCTTTCCGCCCGCCGCTTGTCCTCCCGCCAGACCAGGAGGCTGATCATGTTGACGAGCAGGAGATATACGCCGAGCTTGAACCACACCCGCTCGGGGTGCTTCGGATCCTTGTCGAAGAAGAACATCTCCGACCCATCCATCGCGAACCACGCCGCGAGCGGCAGGATGTAGAGCAGCCAGTAGATCTTGTTGATCGACCAGAAAGGGAGAGTGCGGCGCTGGGAGGCGGGGGGCTCTGAAGCGGGATCGGCTGCGGGCATTGCCTCGATTATCCCCGGGGAGCGCGGTGGACGCACAATTTGGTCGTCGTTGAGGAGAGCGCGAAGCAGGACGGGGCGGATCGGGCGGACGGAGCCTGATCCGCCCCGTCCTGCTTCGCGCTCTACTCAGTCTGCAGGACCGAGTGGGCCTTCATGCGGTAAACGCTCTGCACCCAGCCATCGACCTCCAGCTCGCCAACCTCCAGAACGCCCTCGACGGCCGTCGGTGTCAGCTTGTGCTCCGGGGCGCCCGCTTCCTCGTCCATGGTGACGACGATCCATTCGTTCACGGCGGGCGCCAGCCCGAAGCAGCACTGGGGAATGTTGCGCATGAGCAGGAACTCGGTGATGCGGTCCTCGTCCCAGACGGTCGGGAGCATGTAGCCCACGACGCAGACCTGCCTGCCGTTCAGCGCGCGGATTGTTTCGGGAACCTGCTCCGGGCGTTTCGTGGTGTCTCCCTCTTTCCGCTTCTGCGGTATCACGTAGGTGAACGAAGCGAGTGTGCTGTAGAGAACGGTCGGGTACTCGGCTTCCGCCTCGGACGTCCTTTCGACGGCGGGTTCCCTGGCGCTGTTGTGATTGGCGGGGATGTGGCCGCGCGGTCCTGCGCCATCGCCTGGAGGCGTCCCGCCGGCGGGGAATTCTTCTTCGCCGCCGGCTTTAGGCGCCACTGCAGGCCCGACAGGTGCATCGATCGCCGCGCCGCGCACGGGCACAGCGGCCGGCGGGGGGCGGCGGGACTGAAGTGCGCCCTTGATCCGCCATGCGGCGACCGCGAACGTCGCGACGACGATGAGGACCATCACGAGGGCGATTTTCCCGTCCGAACGGCGGCTCTTCGGATTCACGCGCACCATCTTACTACGACTGCGGCGCCAGGTTTTCCGCGACGGGCGTCCGGTAGGCCTTCAGGGCGGGAATCACCCCCGCGGCCGCCGCCAGCGCCAGCATCCCGGCCGGCGCCAGCGCCGCGGCCGGGTGGAACTTCCAGATGTCGAGCACCACGCCGGTCTGCGAGCGCACGACCAGGGCCGCGGCGGCGAGAATGCCGAGACTCACCATCAGACCCAGCACCGCGCCGATCGCACCAATCGAAGCGGACTCCAGCACGATCGCCGTGAACACCACCCGCCGCTTCGCGCCGAGCGACCTCAGGATCGCGAAGTCCCGCTTCCGCTCGTTCATCGTGTTGTAGAGCGCCGCGAGGATCGACCCCGCCGCCACGAACATCACGAGGTACGCGACCAGCGCCAGCACCTTGTCGAGCCAGCCCATCTTGTCGAAGAATTCCGACAGCGACTTCGCGATCGGCCATGCCAACGTCGCCGACGATCCCTGCCGGTTGTACTGCTGGTCCAGCCGCATCCCCGCCATCGGCATCCGGAATTTCAGCATCACCGCGCTGACTTCTTTCACCTCGTCCGGGATCGCTTCTCCCGGCTTCGCATGGAACGCTTCGCCCTTTCCGTGAAGCACATGCCCGCCCATCCGGAAAATCCCCTCGATCGGGATCCAGATCACCCGGTCCGACGGCGAATTCGTCGGCTCCAGCACCCCCACGACGACGTACTCCTCAACGTGGTCGTGGTCCCCCTCGGTCACACCGTGCTCCGGATGGAACATCGTCCCCACCGACATCCGCGCGCCGTCCGCCACTGCGCTTCCGATCACCGCTTCACGGAGTTTCGGGTCGAACACGCGTCCCCCGGGTTCCGTGGTGAGGCGCCGGCCCTTGCGGCACTCGAATTCCGTGAAGAGTTCCGGCGTGGTCCCGACGATGCGCCAGCCCCTGTAGTTGTCGCCGACGGCGTAGGGGATCGCGAGCGCGACCTGCGGGTCCTGTCGCACGGTTTCGTACATCGACCACGGGATGTTTCCCGGGGAGGTGTCGAGGTGAAAGACGGTGTTCAGGACGAGCTGAAGCTGCGACCCGCGCGCGCCGAGGACCGCGTCGAAGCCGATGGGGCCGCCGACGAAGGCGTCGTGCGCCTGCTGCCGGACCGAGAAGACGGCGATGACCAGGCCGCAGCCGAGCGCGGAGGCGAGCGCCGTCACGGCCGTGGAGAGCGCGTGCTGCGCGAGGTTGCGCCGCACGATGAGGAAGAGGCCGCCGAGGATCATGGCGCGACTCCCTCCGCGGCGCGATTGATCGCGGCGAGGTCGACCTGGCGCTCAAACCGGCCGAGGACGTCCGGGTCGTGGCTCACGACCAGAAGAGCGGCCCCCGACTCGCGGCAGACCTCGCGGATCAGTCCCAGCGCTTCCGTCGCGTTGCGCGCGTCGAGGTTTCCGGTCGGCTCGTCGGCGAGCACGAGTTTCGGGCGGTTGGCGACGGCGCGCGCGATGGCCACGCGCTGCTGCTGCCCGACGGAAAGCTGCCGCGGCCGGTAGTTCATCCGGTCTTTCAAGCCGACGCGCTCGAGCAGGTGCCTCGCCCGCGCGCCGTCTGTTCCGCCGCCGAACAGCATTCCCAGCGCCACGTTTTCGAGGGCCGAGAATCCCTGCAGCAGATTAAACGTCTGGAAGATGTACCCGATCAGTTTCGCCCGGAGCGCGTCCCGCTTCGATTCCGAAAGCGCCGCGATGTTTTCTCCGGACAATCGGATCTCGCCCGAGTCCGGAGCCAGGATTCCTGCGATCAGGTTGAGAAGCGTCGTCTTCCCCGAACCGCTTCCTCCTCGTAACGCGACCTGCTCACCGGGATCCAGGCGGAATTCCGCGATGTCGATCACGGGCGACGACAGCCCGTCCGGGGAGATGTACGACTTGCGGAGATCCCGGATCTCGAGGAGCGGCGGGGGGCCGGACACCGTCACTTGCGGTACTCCTCGGCGATCTCGACGTGAAACTTTGCGATGGCGTCAATCAGGGCGCGCCGCCGCTGGTCGATGACCGACTCGTTCGCGCGGCCGCCTGCGGACACCACGTCGGAAAACTCCGTCGAGTTAAGAGGCTGCCCCTTTACCCGGATCGTCGCCTTCGCCTTGAAGGACGGGTTGTCCTCGCCGTGGAGATCGACTTTCCAGCCGAGTTCCCGCACGGCTTCGTCCCCGATCCAGAAGTCTTCGATCGTGACTTTGATCACGACGTCGGCCGACATTTCGTCCCCTCCGTGACCGAACCCCGCCGCATCGACCGCCTGCGCCGCCGCGAGGCGAATGGTCTCGGCCAGGGCGCGCCGGTCGATCTCCTTGTGCGTCGATCGGACGACCGGCTCTGAAACCCAGACGGATCCTGCCGCCGGAACCGGATCGTGCTCGAAGCGCAGCCCGCCGCATCCCGCGAGGGCCAGCGCCGACAACGCGGACAGAAACTGCTTCACGTTCCCTCCTTCTTGTCGCGGCTTGCCGACGGCGCGTCTCGTGAGGGTATCAGGCGCCTCAACGTTTGCGGTAGTCCCGGGCGATCTCGCGGATCGACCTGGCAATCCGATCCACCAGCGCATCCGTGCGTCGTGCTTCGACGTTGTCCCTTGCGAATCCACCGGTCTCAATCGCGTCGGCGAGCGTTGCGCTGTTCTCCGGTTGCCCTCGCGCACGGATCTTCACCAGCATTCGATGCTCGGGACTGGCGACCCCCGATCGAACCGCCTTCCAACCGAGAATCCGCACGGCGTCGTCGCCGAGCCAGAACTGCTCGACCACGGCTTCCAGCACCAGGTCCGCTGAGGCTTCATCCGGCGCCAGCGTCAACCCCTCCAGGGCGACCGCCTCGCTTGCGGCCGTCCGGATTCGCGCCGCGAGGACAGCCTTGTCGATTTCGGGATGCGTGGCCTGGATTTCTGGAAGGGTCACCCACGCTGTCTCCGCCACCGGGACAGGGTCGTTTTCGTAGCGCACCGGGCCGCAACCCGCCAGCGCCGCAAAAGCCCAGAGCAGCCGTCGTTTCATGATTTCTTCCTCCACGATCTCGAACTGTCGTCGAACTCCGTCGCCCCCCGATACGTCTCCCACCAGCCCTTCAGTTCAGGCAGCCCTTTCTTCCCGTCAGCCGGCGCATTCGCTTGAGGCAGGAGCTGCTTCAGAAACTTCATTGCCAGGCGCTTTACCAGACCGGTCGATGCTTCCGACGCCAGGACCAGCAGTCCTTCGATCCCGGAAACCTCCCCCATCTCCGCCAGCGCCCGTGCCGCCTCCAGCGGAACGTACTCGTGTTCATCCGGCGTCTCCGCGAGGCGCTTCAGATCCGGAATGGCTTCCTTCGCCTGCAGAACTCCGAGCGCCTTCGCGGCCTCTTCGCGCACGTGCGCGTCCGGATCACGGAGAAGATTGCGAAGCATCGGCACCGCTTCCCGCCGTCCCTTCTCTCCCAGCGTCCGTGCCGCCGCCGCGCGGACGTCGGAGTGAACGTCGTTGAGGCTCAGGTGAAGCTCCTCGGGAGTGTCGCCGGCGGCGTGGCGGGGCGGGAGATGGGTGTGCTCGGGATCGTTGCCGGTGGACTTGAGGAAGTGGACGACGAAGAAGCCGGCGAGAGTGAGAAGTGCGGCTCCGCATCCGGCGATGGCCAGCGCGCGGGCGCGGCTTTGCGCCAGGAACACGGCCTTGCCGACGGCCGCGAGGGCAAGGAAGGCAGCGAAGAAGCCGATGATGGTGGGCCCGCTGGGGCGGTCCCAGGAAAAGAGAAGCCCGAGGGCGGAGACGAGCGTGCCGACACACCAGCCCATGAGGAGGCGGCCGCGTACGGACTGAGCGAAAAGGGTCGCGACGACGGCGGGCGCGATGAGGTAGCAGAAGACCAGAAGGACTCCTGCGATGGAGACCGAGGAGGTGATGACGAAGCCGAACGAGAGGTAAAAGAGGAAGTCCCAGAGGCGGACGTTGATGCCTTCGGCTGCGGCGCCTTCGGGATCGAAGGAAATCTTCAGGAATTTAGCGCGGTAAGCGTAGTGGAATGCCCCGACCGCAGCGTAGATAGCAGCCGTTTTGGCGACCTGCTTCCACGTGACCCAGACGATGCTGCCGGAGAGAAGAGCCTTCAGATGTTCACCGCCGTGCGCCGCCCGGTCTGCGAGGAGGACGGCGACCGCGGTCGCGATCGCGTACACGAGGCCAATGACCGCTTCCTGCGGCACGCTTTCGTGTCGCGTCCGGGTGAGCGCGAACACTCCCGCGCCCGCGAGGGTGAAGCCGAGCGAGAGGAAGTACCCCGTCGGCGTGCCGATCTCGTGCCCGTAAAGGAATGCGACGGTGCCGCCCAGCGCGGCGATCTGGGCCATGGCGAGGTCCACGAAGATGACCTTGCGCGCCAGGACGTGGATGCCCAGGTAGCCGTGGATTCCCACGAGCACGAGGCACGCGAGGAATGGCCAGAGGAGCACGTCGATCTTGCTGAGTTCGATCATTTGAGTGCGCCCGCGACCTCCGTCACCACGTGGTCGATGATGGCGATGGCGTCATCGCCTTCGATGTCGACCTTGACGACCTTCGCGCCCGATTTCTCCGCGATCAGGTTCGGGGCGCTGTCGCTGAAGAACGGCTGGGTCACGACGGCCCGGATCTTCCGTGCGCGGGCGAGTTCGATGATGGAATTCACCTGGCTGCTCGAGGGAGAAATGCCCGGTTTCTCTTCGATGGTGCCTGCGAGCTTCAGGCCGAACCGGTTCCAGAAGTAGTTCATGCTCGCGTGGTAGGCGATCACTTCCTTCCCCTTCGCGTCGGCCATGACCTTCAGCCAGCCGCCCACCTGGTCCGCCAGCTTCTGTTCCGCCAGGAACTCGTCGAGTTTGCCGTCCGCGGCAACCTGGGCCAGCTTCGAGCCTCCGGCCTCGTCCACCAGTTCGGCGCCGAAAAGCGCTTCATCGATCTTCCGCTCGTAGGCCTTACGGTTTCTTTCGTAGACCTCCTTTCCTCCGGGGTCCAGCGCGGACAGCTTCACTGCGAGCCCGCCGGCGATGCCGCGGAGCGCGAGCGGGTCGAGGCTGAAGTGCGGATTTCCCATGGGGTGGACATCCCCCATGGACCGGTCAACGGGGCCTTTCGGCACGTCGATGACCCGCACGAAAGCCGACGCGTCGAGATACCCGGCGCTTCCGGGCTGAATTTTCCCGTTCCGGCATCCTTCGAGGAGGAGGGGGACCCAGCCGATTTCGAGTTCGAGTCCGTTGACGATGAAGAGATCGGCTCCACGCATTTTGACCATCAAGGACTGTTTCGCGTCCACGAAGTGGGGATCTTCGCCGGGACGGGCGAGCGAGCTGACGGACACGCGGTCGCCACCGACTTCACGGGCAACGGAGCCGAGTGACGGGATTGTGGTGACGACATCGAGCTTGTCGTCGGCCGCGGCGACGGACACGGCCATCAAGGCGAGCAGAAGTGTTTTCATGAAGGAGCGCGAAGGCCCGCGGAGGGCCGGGCCTTCGCGCGTTTCCTTTCTCGAGGAGGTGAAGGGGTTCAGAACTTGTGGGCTCCGTGTTTGCCGATCAGGACTTCGACCTGGAGCCAGATCGAGTGTTCGTCGTTGCCGTGCCCGGTCCGGATGTGCCTTGCGTGGTCGTAGTTGTACTGAAGCCGGATCTTGCTGAACTCGGTCGGGTACCACGTAAGCGCCGGCGAAATGCGGTAGCGGGAGTCGTGGAGCGGATTGAGCGCGTTGAGTTCCCCGTCGGCGCGGTCGAAACGAAGCCCGGCCGTCCAGCCCGGAGCGAACCCCACGACCGCCTGCGCGTAGTACCCCCAGTCCTGGAACCACTCATGGGCGAATTCCGATCCGGCTCCGTCGTCGAAGCTGCCCCGTTCGTACCGGCGCATCAGGAATTCCGCCTGGAACTGCACGAAAGGCCAGCCGCGCTCGTTCTGGACCGGTTTCCAACGGATATAGAAGTCGGCTCCGTAGATTTCCGTGTCCGCGTGCTTACCCGTGGCGTTCGGCCCGTGGATGTACGAAACCCCGAACGAGGTCGCGATCGACTCCCCGATGTCGAGCGTCGACGTCAAGCGGCCGAGATACGCCAGGTCCCGCCAGGTGCGCACATCCCGCCTCCCGAGGAACGACGGAACGACCTCCGCCTCATCCTGGTTGAACGAGAACATCGTCTCCCCGAAGGAGTTGTAGATGCCCGCAATCGCTTCGAGATAGAAGGGCGTCGGCGCGAGCCAGGACGCTTGGGCTCCCGTCGACCGCAGGCCGTCAGCCCCGAAAAACCGGCTGAACACGACCGGCTGGTCCACGAAATGCCACGCATGCGGGTGTTGCCGATTCTGGCGTCCGAATTCCAGGAAACTGTGCCCGCCCCGGATCTGAAAGCCCCCGGGCAGGGAAGTGGTCGTGAAAAACGCTTCTTCCAGCTCGATCTCGGACTCGCCAGAATCGCTCACCACATAAGTGATGTGCGCTTCCGCGTTGAAGTACGGGTCAACCGCGCCGGAAAGCGTGAGTTCGACGTTCTGAAGCGTGAATCCCCGGCCGGCAGGGTCGTGATGCCCCGGGTTCAGGAGGTCCAGCTCCGCATCCCTGGCCGTCGATGTCCCTCCAAGCGCCAGGATGTCCAGCGACACGTCGATCAGCCGCGCCGTCGCGCCGCTCCCTAGCGACACAGCCCAAGGCTCGTTCGACCGCGTCACAGACTTGTCTGCGGGTTTCCCTGCTTCCTTCTTCTCCAGCTCATCGATCCTCTTCTTCGAAATCTCCAGCTCTTCCCTGATCTTCTGCAACTCTTCCGACTGTCCCCAGGCTGCCAGCGGCGCCAGAAGCGCCGTCATGACAAGCACGATGCGCATGGAGTCTCTCCCCGTGTGCGATTGAAGAATGGCCGCGGAGGCATCCCATGATGCTGCGGCGTAAGACGGCGCGAATCGGACCTACGCCCGGGGAGGGGGCGCGCGCGCTGGAGAGTTGAGGTCGAGCGTTGCGGCGACGGCGCGTTCCAAAAGTACGAAACCAGCAGTGGCCGGCGCTTCGGATGCAATCGCCGGTGAAGAACATGGTTCAGCAGAGGAGGGAAGCGAGAGCAGGCCGCAGACCGTGCAATCGTCTTCGTCGTGGCAGACGTGTCCGACTGTCGGCTGGCCGTCTTCGCTTTCGCAATGCTCGTGGCCGTGAAGCGCCTCGATCTCGTGAAGCGGGCCGGCCGTGCCGGCGACGAAGGTCGCGACGGCCAGCAGTGCGAAGACAGCAGCGTTGAGAGTCGAACGGAATCGCATCGGGCCCACTTGTACCTGAAAACCGCACCGGTCCGGGAAGCAATTCTCAATTCGCTGGGCTCGGCACAGGAAAACCGCACTCCGCTGGTCGCGGAGGGCGGGAGGAATGAACCTACTTCTTCGCCTTGGCCTTCGACTTCTTCACCGGCTTGCGGGCCGTGGATTTCATCGGGCTGCTTCCGCAGCTGGAGCTGCCGCAGCAGCATGAGGACGATTTCTTCAGGGCCATCGGGAATTCTCCGAAGGGGAACCGGTCTACTTTGCGCCGCCCTCCGCGGGCAGCGAGGAAACTTTCTTGTTGATGAGCTCGAGAGATTCCGAAGCATCCTGCCCGGCGACGAGAGCCTTCTCCGCCTCGTCGCACGCCTTCCAGATCACTTTCGCTTTCGCACGCACAGCGTCCTTCTGGCCGGCCGAAGCGAGCTCCACGAGGCCCTCCAACAGCCGTCGTATGCGGCGTACTCGTGGGAGCGCGGCCGAACTCTTCTTCAACGCCCATCCGGACTGGTCTTTCGCTTCGGTCGCAGCCTCAGCATAGGTGGCCGGAAGGGGAGTCGGCACAGCATAGCCCTTTGCGACGTGCGCGAAGTCCTTTCCCCGGATCGACACGCTGGCGGTGAAGTCGACAGACAGGAGCTCGAAGTCCATCCCGCACTTCGAGCACTTGCCGGCCTTGTCCGAGGGATCGACGCAGGCCATCGGGCATGCCCACGCCTTGAGCGCGATCGTTCCCTCGAAGCACGGCGCGTCCGGCGCCTTGCCGGGCGACCACGCCGGGACGAACTCGACACGCCATCCGTCGGCGGTCGTAACGACCTGCCCGCCATGCTCGGCCGGCGGCGATTTCGCCGCGGGGTCCGTTGCGTTGCGAGCCGTCAGCGCCGCCGTCCGCGTCCCGGCGCCCTTGATCGTCACCGTGAGCGTCGCCGTCATCCCCTCCGTGTCCACCTGCTTGCCGTCCTTGTCCGTCACGAACACCGTCACCGGCTCGCCCGCGACGGGCGCCTCTTCGGCGCGCGCCACGAGCGGCAGGATGAATGCTGCAATGACTGCTGCCTTGAAGTGATTCATGGTTTTCCTTTTGACCTCAGAAGTTCAGCCCGGCGGTCAGGACCCCGCGGAGCCGCTGGTCGGGTTCTTCGTTGACGCCATTGTAGATCTGGATCGGGACCGCGAGCTGGGCGAAGAACGGGCCCGCGTTGAGCCGGAGGCCCGGTGCGGCATACCACTGGAATCCACCCGAGTCCGGGTCGCCCCGGCCGTGGTGGCGGTTGCGACCGTACCACTGGCCCCAGGCGTCCGCGGTCACGGAGAGGCTGAATGTTCGGGGTTCTCCATAGAAGCGCCAGCTTCCCCCGACGGACAGCATCACGGTGTCGCCCATCTCGAAATCACGGACGCCGCGCGTGTTGACCTTCCCCGTGAGCGCCGCCTGGATTCCGACGGACTCGAGGGAATAGCCTGCCGCGATCCCGCCCAGGAAGTCCAGGGAGCCGCTTCCCGCCTGATGACTCGGCTCGAGATAGTCCCCATGGGGTCCGCGATCGTTCGTGTCTCCGGTCGGAAGCTCCAGGCCTAGCCGTACGCCGAGCTTGAACGACCCGTCGAGGATCTTCAGCTGCGCCCAGATCTGGACGTCGCCGAGCCCGTCCGGATCGACGCTGCGAATGGACCCTTCTCCTTCCTCCACTTCTTCCTCATGGTGCGGGGCTTCACGAAAGTCGTCCGTCCTCCGGACAGGAATGGTGACGCCGACCATCAGGCGGTCGAGAATCCCGAACCCGCCTTCGAGCGCCGCCGTGCCGGCCCAGTCGAGCCCGTGCCGGCTGTGACCCGCTTCGCCGGCTTCGTGCAATTCTTCATCGGAAACGTGTTCGAAGTCGGCTGCGTCCAGGCGAAGCGCGACAAACAGCTTCCCGGAAGCGAGCGTGTCCGGAGACATCGTCATCTGTCCGCCGTCGCTGGATGTGGATCCGGCGGCATGGTCGGCCGCGGCCGGCAACGAGGCGAGTGCGAGCACGAGCAGGCACGACGATTTCATGGAGGTGCTCCGCTGAAGGGGACGCGGACGCGCCGTCGAGCGGCGGCGCCGCGAAGTTCCGTAGATGGGGGAGCAGGGGCCACGCGGCCCTTGCCCGGCGCGACAAATCAGTGCGCCAGCGGAACCTTGTCGGGCGGAGCGGACTTATGGGACTGAAGCGAAAGGACCCGCGGCGTGAAGGCCGGGGCGAGTTGAACGGAAGGAGCCTCGGCCGCTTCAGCGGCGACGTGAGGCGACACGCGCGTCATGCTGCCGGCCGAACCGGAATCGGGATTGGAGCACTGCGCCGCGGCCGTGAATGAAAAGCCGGTCTCCGGAGCGGACGCTTCCTTCCTGGAACAGCAGCAGCATCCTGCTCCGTCGTCGGTTGCGTGGCCGCAGCCGCAGCCGCTCTTTCCTGCCTCCGGAGCCGGGCTGCACGGGGGTGCTGCCAGTTCCAGGCAAGCCAGGTCCAGCGCCCCGAACGCCGCCCCTGACGCGAACAGCGCGTACATCGCCACAAAAGTCGCGGCGACGGCTCGCGAAAGAGCGGGGGAGCGAAGAGTCAGGAGGCGTCTCATGGTTAAGGCGGAGTTAATGCCTGCTCCCCGATGGCGCAAGTTCCGGGCCGCACTCTCTGCGAGTGAGAGGCTGTACGAGAACCGTTACTTCCCGCAGCATTGCTACGGTCCGGAAACGCCCGAGTTTTGTTTTCGCTTTTCGTTTTTTGTTTTTCGTTTCGCCGCCTTTGCCTTCAATGCCCTCTCTTCCACCCACCCCGAGGAGTTCCCATGTTCGTCCGCGAATGGATGTCTTCCCCCGCCGTCACGATTCAGGCCCGCATGCCGGCCCCGGTCGCGCTCGAATTCATGCAGAAGCACCACATCCGCCGCCTGCCTGTCGTCGAGAGCGGGACGCTCGTCGGGATCATCACGAAGAGCGATCTGGAGAGTGAACTCGGCCGGCACAAGGGAGACCGTTCGACGTCGAAGAAAATCATCGAGGACGTGATGACGCCCGGGCCCTACACCGTGTCGCCCGACGACACGTTCGAAAGCGCCGCGCTGCTCATGCTCAAGCAGAAGATCTCCGGTCTTCCCGTCGTGAAAAACGACACCGTCGTCGGCATGCTCACCGAGTCCGACGTCTTCCGCGCCTTCGCCGCCATGATGGGCCTCGCCGAGCAGGGCCCGCGCATCACCATGCAGATCCCCGACAGCGAGGATCTGCTCGAGGGCGTCCGCAAGCGCGTCGGGCGCCTCAAGATCCGCACCCTCGTGACGCTGCACAACCCGAGAGCGAAACGCTGGGAAGTTGCCGTGAAGCTGCGCGGGAGGATGGCGGAAATGGAAGAGGCGGCAAAGAAGTAGCGTCGCAGTCGCAGCGCAATTGGGTCGTCTCAGCGCGATACAATCCTCGCATGGTGCGCCTTCTCCTCCTGATCGGGATCGGTGGACTTCTGGTGTCGGGAGCCCTCCGGCCCGTGCCGCGTCGCAGCGACATCGCCGCCGCGCGGGAACTGGACGGCCACCGCGCCCTTGGGGAGTTCATCGCGGCTCCGCGCGTTCGAGAGTTGTCGCTGTACTCCTGGCTTGAAGAGGTTTCAAAATTTCAGGAAGAGGGCATGTCGCACCCGGAGCAGGTCCTTCTCCGGGCGCGCACTGAAGCGAACCGTTCAGTGGCCGCCGGGCTGCTGTTTCTCGCGAGATCCATGGGAGCCAGTCGCGGGCAATTGAGCCCGTTTTTGAGTGATCCGGATCCGGACGTGGTCACGGCAGCGGCCCTTGCGATGACGACCCCTCCCGAGTTTCTTGACCTCAACCTGCTTCCGGAGCCCACGAGCCGCAGGCGGCGAGCTTCGGCCTGGGTCGGGCTATTCGAAGACTGCGGAATGTGGACGCATTCCACTTCCGACCGCGATCCGCTCGTCGACTACCGTTGTTGGGGAGGAATACGCATGATTTGGCAGGAACCGATTGAAATCTGGATCGCCGCGGAATACGAATCGCCGACCCGCACGGCGGAGTGGGATCAGATCCGTTCGGCTCTGCTGCGTGTTCGCTCCTCCGCGATCTTCCGGCTTTGTCGCGCAGACCTGACCGCAGCTGACTTTCTCGCGATGGCCACCGCCGTTGTGAACGACCCGTCAGAAACGGAGGATCGCCGGATCCAGGCGGTCGATGCCCTTCTTCACATCGGCTCGGAAAAGAAACTCCCAATGCTCGAGGCTCTTCTTTCGACCGAAGGCCAGCGGGGCGTCGCGGACGCCATTTATAGAGGCGTCGAATGGCACCCCGGGGAAAAGGAGGGAGCATTTCTCGATCACAAAATCGAAACCGGTTCAGCGGAGTGTCGACGGTGGGCGATTGCGCGGCGCGTCCGTATGGAGGCTGAAAAAACCGATCTGCGGGCCGCCGAGAAGACCGGCCTGCGCTCAGCTGTTGAAAGATCGCTGACGAGGGCCTTTCTGAGAATGCTCGAAGGGAGGCTGTTGACGCGTCCCTTCAGCGCTTCCGACCGCGCCTGGCTGTCGCAGGCGATGCTCGACAGTCCCGCGGTGGCTCACAAGGCGATTGAGATTGTGGTCGCCGCCCAGGCGGTTGCCGAATTCCGGGATGCCCTGTACGCAGCGGAGCGCGAAGGTTCGACCAACGTCGTGCGCGACCGGGCAGGCAGCATGCTCGACCGGTTGAAGTAAGCGGTCCGCCGCTACCCGGGAACTTCAACCGCCGCCTCGCCCGTGAATTCGCCCCGGTTTCCGCCGAGGTCGTAAGGCTGCACGCGGTAGTGGTAGGTCGTTCCGGGCGAGACGTCAGGATCCGTGAACCCGTGCGCCTTGTTCGACCCGATGTGTCGCTCAGGCTCGTCCTTCGCCCGCCTGTAGATCGAGTACCCCTGCACCGCCTGGTTGTCCGTCGCCGCGGGCCACTTCAGGAAGACGCGCCCGTCCTTGTACTGCGCGGTCAGGGTCGCGTCCGCCGGCCAGGTCGGCGGCTGTCGGTCGGAGCTCTCCGGCGCCTGCAGGCTGCCCTGCGGCCAGAGGACGCAGACCACCTTCTTGAAGTTCTCGTCGAGGTTCTTGCAGATGTTGCCGTAGACGCAACGGATCACAGTGCTCTCGCGCCCTTCGCGCACCTTTTTCGGCCAGTCGGGGTCGGCGAGAAGCGGGCGCGCCATGCCGATGAGGTCGGCCTTGCCTTCCTTCAGGATCCGCTCCGCAAACGCGGGGCTCGAAATCTTTCCGGTAGCGACCACCGGAGTCTGGAATCCGTGCTGCCGCAGCCACTCGCGGATTCCCGCGGCGATGTACACGTTCAGGCCGTCGGGGTAGTCCGCGCCCGGCATGCACCGGTCGCCCGAGTACCCCGTGTACGGATACAGCGGCGCCCCCGGCTTGTGGATCGCATCCTCGAACTTCCCGCCCGCGCTGATCGACACGTAATCAACCGTGAGCTGCGCCAACCGAAGCGCGATCGCCTGCGAATCCGGCACGCTGTACCCGCCCTTGATGCACTCTTCGCCGTCGAAGCGCACGCCGAGAAGAAAGTCGCGACCGACCGTGCGACGGACTTCCTGGATCACCTCTCCCGCGAGCCGCATCCGGTTCGCAAGCGATCCGCCGTACTCGTCGCGCCGCAGATTCTTCGCCGAGAGGAAGCTCGAGAGCGTGTACGCGTGCGCCATGTGCAGCTCGACGCCGTCGTAACCGCATTCGCGCGCCCGTCGCGCCGCCGCGCCGTACGCGACCACAATCTCCCGGATGTCGTCCTTCGTCAGGTCGCTGACGAGCTGCCGCCAGCCGCTGCGGGCAATCTTGAGGAAGTGGATGATTTGCGGAACAACCTTCGCGGGCCCGGCGCCGTGAACGCGCTTCGCCAGCTCCGTCAGCCCCGGCTTGAACTCGTCCGTGCCGATGCGCAGAAGCGGCCCGCTCTTCGCCGTGTGCACCGCCATTGCTTCCACCACGATCAGCCCGGGCTCGCCCTTCGCGAACCTCACGTACCGGTCCATGATGTCGGCGTTGATGACCCCGTCCTCGCCGGAAAGGCGCGTCACCATCGCGGGGAGCACGATCCGGTTCGGGAGCGTGACGCCGTTGATGGGGAAGGGCGCAAACAGCGACGGGTAGGAGGCCATGACGGGCATGCTACGCGACGACATAAGAACGCCGGACAATTTACCCGGTCACGCCGGCAATCCACAGGATGCCCACAACCAGGTTGAACGAGCCGGCGACGATGCTGATCGTCTTCTGGAATCCCAGGCTCGGCGCGCTTCTCCGCCGGACCATTGCCGCGACACTGATCGCGTAGCAGAGCATCGAGACCGTCACGCCAACGCCGAAGGCGGCAAGGAACAAGAAGGCCATCGCTTCTGAGCCCGCGAAGGCCGTGGGGATGGCCACTACGACGGCGCCCGATCCGGCGAGGCCGTGAAGCAGGCCCATGAAGGTCGGCGCATGGCGGTGGACGTGGGCCGGTCCGCCGGCGTGCGAGTGGGCGTGGGCGTGCATGGTTCCGTCGGCGTGCTCGTGGACGTGCATGTGCAGCCTGAAGGCGCGGCGGAAGGACCAGAGCGCAATCAGGATCAGCGTCGCGCCGACGATGCGCTCTCCCCACGGTCCCATGAACCCTTCGCCGATCTTGAGGTTCATCGCGATCACGCCGACCGCGAGCACCATCAGCCCGTGCCCTGCCGCCCACCGTCCCGCGTATCCAATCGCGTTTCGCACCGAGGGCGCGCTTCCCACGAACGCCGTCATTGCGGCGATGTGATCCGGGTCGAACGCGTGCGCCAGTCCGAGAACGGCGCCGGTCCCGATCATGATCGCGGGGTGTGACATGGGGTCCATGAGCCGGCAAGTCTGCCAGAGGCGCAGAAGCCGGACAACCGGGGAGTGACATTACCCCCGGCGGTCGCCGTCCGCGATTTCCACCGTTGCGGCGCAAATGTCCCCGCCGCGTGAATTCTGGATTATCGGGAAATCCCGTGCCTGCCGGGGGTATTTCGCGCAAGCCACCGGCGCGACACGCGGCCCGGCCTCCAAATCGCCCCGAGAGGCCCCCGGGCGCCGACGGCATGAGGATTGCGGTCGTATCGTTTGAAACGAGCGCTATTTCCGAGGCCCCGTTGAGGCATGGAACCTGCTATGAACCACTACGACATCTCAGGACTCGTCCCCGGCACCCAGGCCGAGCCACATGCGCCTTCCCGCGCCATTCACCCGGCCCCCGCGCTCCGTGTTCCCGGAGAGCCCCTTCCCGACATGAACGATACCGCGGTCATCACCGCAGGCCTCGCCGGCGCCTTCTATAACGCCGGCATCGACCGTCTCCGGCGCGGGGACCTCCCCGGGTGCATCACGGACTTCACCGAAGCGATCCGGTTGGACCCAGATTTCGCCCTCGCGATGAACAATCGCGGCGTGGCCCGGGAGGAACTGGGTGACCTCGAGGGCGCCGCCAGGGACTACGAGGCCGCCCTGACCGCCGACTCCAGGCTGGCCCTGGCCTGGAACAACCGCGGGCTGATCCGCTTCAAGGAAGCGGACTACGCGGGCGCGATCCGGGACTTCAGCCGGGCCATCGCGACGGACGCGGCCTATGTCAGCGCACGGCACAACCGCGGCATTGCCCTGTGCCATCTCGGCGACCTTGAAGGCGCCATTCGCGACTTTGAGAACGCCCTGAAGCTGGATCCGAAGCACACCGAATCCAGGTTCGAGCTGATCGCACTGCGCGGCGCCTGATGAGGCTGTTGCGGGCGGCCTACCGCGTGAGTTCGCGCGCAATGACGAGGCGCTGAATCTCGCTGGTTCCCTCGTAGATTCGAAGCGCTCGAACGTCGCGGTACAGCCGCTCGACGACGCTGCCCTTCGTCACCCCGAGCCCCCCGTGGATCTGCACGGCGCGGTCGATGACGCCGTGGGCGTGGTCGGCGGCGAAGAGTTTTGACATCGCCGCCGCAAGCTTGAGGCCGGGCGCGCCGCGGTCCGCTTCCCAGGCGGCGCGCGCGACGAGAAGTTCCGCGGCCGAGAGATCGGTTGCCATGTCGGCGAGCATGAACTGGATCCCCTGGAACGCCGCAAGCGCCTTGCCGAACTGCTGGCGCGCCTTCGCTCGCGCGACCGATTCTTCAAGCGCCCTTCGCGCCATCCCGCACGCTGCCGCCCCCACCGTCGGGCGAAAGCGATCGAGCGTCGCAAACGCGATCCGCAGGCCGTCCCCCTCGGCCCCCAGCCGGTCCGCTTCCTTCACGTCCACGCTGTCGAAGATCAGCCTCCCGATCGGGTGCGGCGAGATCACCTCGATCGGCTTCGACTTCATCCGCTTCGTCCCACCCTTCACGATGAACGCGCTGAACGCGTCCTTGTCGCCGGGCGCCGTGCGCGCGAAAACGACCGTGACGTCCGCGATCCCCGCGTTCGAAATGAACGTCTTCTCGCCGTCCAGCCGGTAAAAGTCGTCCACCCGCGCCGCCTTGAGCTGCATCCCCGCCGGGTCGCTTCCGGCACCTTCCTCCGTCAGCGCGAACGCCGCAATCGACCCTTCCGCAATCCGCGGCAGCCACGTTTTCTTCTGCTCCTCGCTTCCCCCGACCAGGATCGGGATCGCCCCCAGACCCTGCATCGCAAACATCGCGTCCGCCAGCGCCGATGCCCGCGCCAGGTGGTAACGGATCAGCGCGCACGCCCGGATCTCGCCGCGCACCGCATGCTGCAGCCATCGCCCGTTCGCCAGCCGCAGCACGTACTCCCGCGCGTTGTCCTCCGTCGCCGCCTCGTCCATCGGCGACAACGGCGCAATCTCCCGCTTCACGAACTCTTCGATCCCGTCCGCCAGCTGCCGGTGCCCGGAATCGAAGAACGGAAGAGCGTCCCAGGGGCCGCCCGCGGGAGCGTAGGTCGGGATCGGGTCCGGCGGCGGCTTGAAGGACTGCGTGCGGTAGGGCTGGCTCTTGCGGTCGCCGCTCATTGGAAGCGCGGCTCCTTCTTCGCCCGGGCCGCCTCGTACGCGGTCTTGAAATCGGGGTGCAGCATGCAGAGGGCCTGGGCCTGCGCCTCGGCCTCGAGGGCGTCGGCGAGGGAAGCGCCCAGCTGGTTGTTGAGGAGGGTCTTTGTCGTGGCCAGGCCGAACGCAGGTCCGGCAGCGAGCTTCGCCGCGACCTCCGATGTCTTCTTTTCGAGATCGGCGGCGGGGACGATCGCGTTGAGGAAGCCGATGCGAAGTGCTTCCTCGGCCGGAAACACGTCGCCCGTCATCAGCAGTTCCGTCGCCTTCGTCCAGCCGACGATCCGCGGCAGCAGGAACGTCGCCCCCATGTCCGCGCCGCTGATCCCGACCTTCGTGAACACGAACCCGAACTTCGCCTCCGGGACCGCGTACCGGAAATCGCTCGCCATAGCGATGATCGCCCCTGCACCGACGCAGGCGCCGTTGATCGACGCTATCACCGGCTTCGGGCATCCGCGCATCGCCTCGACGAGGTCGCAGGTCATCCGAGCGAATTTGTAGACCTCTTCCGACGTCTTCCCGAAGAGCTGCGCGATGATCTCCTCGCGGTCCCCGCCGCTGCAGAAGCCCTTGCCGCTTCCCGTGATCGTCACGACGCGCACTTCCCGCTGCGTCGCGACGTGCCGGAAGAGGTCGCGCAGCTCGCCGTACACTTCGAAAGTCAGCGAATTCAGCGTCGCGGGCCGGTCGAGCAAGATCCGCCCGACGCCTTCGGCGACCGACCACTTGAAGGACTTTGGTTTCACGAGCGTCCTTTCCCGGGGAGGTACGCCGTCCCTTTGATTTCGACCTGCGCGCCTTCCTCGACGAGCCCTGCGACAACAACGCAGGCCATGGCGGGGTAATTTTTCCCCATGAGGGCGCGCCAGACCTCGCCGAGTTTCTTCGTGTTGTCGAGGTAGGACTGCTTGTCGATGATGAAGATCGTCATCTCGGCCACGTGCTCCGGCCCGCCGCCCGCGTGCTTCACGACGTCGAGAAAATTCCGGAGCGTCTGGTCCCACTGGCCGACGAAGTCCTTCGTTACGATCCGGTGCGCATTGTCCCACGCGACCTGCCCCGCGATTTCAAGCGCGCTGGCCCCGGCCGGCGCCATCATCCCGTTGTTGTAACCCGACGGCTTCCCGAGAGTGGCGGGGTTGACGGGGAAGAGAAAGCTCATGGCGGGATTGTATGACGGCCCCGGGCGGGGAGGCAGCTTTTGACCCGCGTTTCACCGTTGACGTCAGGCCCCGCTCTTTTGCAGATTACCGGCGTGGGCTGTCCGATCTGCCACTCGGATGACACGCGCTCCCTCCTTGTTCACAAGGGGTTCGACGTCCGTCGTTGCCGCCGGTGCGACCATCTCTGGGCGGACGGCGGAGGCGCGGCGGACTACCTGAACGAACCGTCGCTCCTGGACAGGTTCAAGCACGAGGAATTCATCCACCGCGCTCTCATGCGCAAGAACCTCGCGTTCCTCCAGAAGTGGCTCCCTCCAGGCGCGCGAATCCTCGACTTCGGCTGCGGGTCGGGGCTTTTCGTCATGGAAGCGCTTGCGGCCGGGTACGACGCCGTCGGGCTCGACCTCGCAGGCTGGGTCGCCGACGCCGCCACGCACTGGCGCCTCCCGCTTCATGTAGGCCCCCTCGAAACCGCGGGGTACCCCCAGGAGAGTTTCGACGCCATCGTCTCGATCGTCTGCTTCGAACACCTCGAGGATCCGGTCGGGATCACGGGGCGCCTGGTCCGGCTGCTCAAACCGGGCGGAATCCTGGCGGTCCTTTCGATCCCGCACTCGCGCGGCCTGCCCTGGCTTGTCACCGGGGAGCGCTGGTGGGACCTCGAGCCTCCCAATCACCTGCACTTTTTCTCGCGCCATTCCCTCGCCAGGCTGTTCCGCTCCCACGGGCTGAAGGTGCTGCGCACCCGCACCACAGGCGTCGGCACCGGCTTCTTCTCGTCCCTTCTCGGCCGCGGCCGCGACGAACGCACGCCCCTCGACCGCTTCCAGCAGCAGACGAACGCCGGCACAGAGGGCACCGGGACCAACGGCCCGATCCAGTGGCTCGCGTCGCGCGTCGCCGTTCCCCTGGTCAACGCGGCTCTCGACCTCACGAATCTCGGGAACAACCTGACGATGGTCGGGCGGAAGGGGTGAGGGGGGCAGGGGGTAGTGGGTAGGAACAGCTCGCGATGGAAAGGCTTTCCCTACTTACTACCTTCTGCGCACTCGTTCGGCAGCACGACTTTCTTCTGCCCGTTCTCGACCACGATCACAGGGCGTGTCGTTGCAATCGAAGCGCCGCGGCGCTCCACGAGGAGCCCGGGGATCGATTTCCAGGGGAGAAGCGCTTCCAGGTTCTTCATCGTCGGGAACACCATCGCCAGTTCGCCACGGAGATTGGCGTCCAGCGCGGCCGCCGGCGCGAGCCAGCGCAGTTCAATTCCTTCGACCGCGTCGGGACGGGGCTCCTGGCCGCCGGGCATCGTTGCGAGAAAGAACCAGGTATCGAACCGCTTCGGCACCCCTTCCGGCGTGATCCAGCGCGCGGTCAAGACCAGCTCCTCCGGCAGAACCCGGACGCCCGCTTCTTCGTGCAACTCCCGGGCCGCGCACGTCTTCGCCGTCGCCAGGTCGTCGGCGCCCCGGTCCGCCGTTTCCACGATTCCGCCGGGGAAGACCCAGTTGTCCGGAACAAAACTCGATCCTCGCGAGCGGCGCATGAGCAGGACTTCGATCGGCTCGCCGCGAAGCACGATGACGCTGGCGGACGGCGTGACCGGGACCGCGCCGGCGGTGCCTGCACCTTTTGGAAGCTGATCGTCGCGGACCGGGTGTGAGGACATGCGCAAAGCGTAGCCCTGGCGCGCCGCTGCGGCTAGCGCCAGCTCAGCATGCGAGCTCGCCGCCGCAGATGGCGATGGCCTGCCCCGTGATTCCTTTCGCTCCCGGCGAGCACAGGTGCGCCACGGTCTCCGCGACTTCTTCGGGGGAGAAAAGCCTGTGCTGCGGCGACATGGCCTCGATTTCGCTCCGGATCTTGTCCGCGGGCCGCTTCGTCTTCTGGCTCATGATCTCGATGTTGATGCTGGTCATCGCGCTGTCCACGTAGCCGGGGCAGACGGCGTTCACCGTGATCCGTTTGCCGGCGAGCTCGACGGCGAGCGAGCGCGTGAATCCGACGAGACCGTGCTTCGCCGCGCAATACGCGACGATGTACGGGTAGCCCTTGAGGCCTGCGGCGGAAGCGACGTTGACGATCCTCCCGTGGCCTGCCGCGAGGAGGTGGGGGAGGGCGGTCTGGGTGACGGTAAACGCGCTGGTGAGGTCCAGAGCGATCATCTCGTCCCACAGCGCCCGCGACGTCTTCGCAAAAGGCGCGCTCTTTCCGGTTCCGGCATTGTTCACGACGATCGTGAGGCCGCCGGCATGCGAAGCGATCTCGGCGACCACGCGCGCCACGTCCTCGGCGACGAGTACGTCTCCGGGAACTTCGAACGCTTCACCTCCGGCCGCCCGGACCTCCGCCGCGACCTCGCCGATTTCCGAGGTCGAGCGAGCCATGAGTCCGACCTTGGCTCCCGCTGCCGCGAGCCGCAGTGCGACCGCGCGACCGATGCCGCGGCCGGCTCCTGTCACCAGGGCAACTTCGCCGTTGAGCGTGGTGGCAGCCATAGAAGCGCCGGAGCGGTCGCTAACCCATTTCCGACTTGATCGCTTCCTGCCAGATCTCTACGAGCGTCTGCCAGAGGATCTCGCCGTGTTCCGGGGACGA
Organism: Planctomycetota bacterium; assembly: GCA_038060895.1. GTDB lineage: Bacteria > Planctomycetota > MHYJ01 > WSZJ01 > WSZJ01 > WSZJ01. The sequence continues at coordinate 115,199 of JBBTCT010000007.1, read as the reverse complement.
CACGGCAGGCTCGCCGAAATACGCGTCGTTCGCGCCCATCGCCCCGAAGGTCGCGACGCCCTGCTTCATCTGCTTCACGAGCCCGAGCTTGATGGGGGGAAGCGTCTTCATCTTGTCCTTCTTGACGAGGTCGCGCGACTTGCTGGCCAGCAGCAGCGACGTTTCGTAACTCCCGGCGTGGCAGTCTCCGCTCTGGAATTCGGGGCTCAGCCTCTGGGCGAGCGGCTTGCGGCAATGGTTGGTGAAGATGACGTGCGGGCGCTCGAGGAAGTCCTGCGCGACTTCTTCCAGGACGTTGATGTGGGCCGGCTCGAGGTGTGAGTTGATCAAAGCGACGAACTCGATCCCATGCCGCCCGAGCGACCGGAAGATGTCGGAGAGCAGTTCCTTGGCCGTGTTCGGCGACAGCGAAATCGTTCCCGCGAATTCCGCCGCGTAGTTCGTCACGGCGTAATTGACCGGCGGCAGGATCACAACCGGCTTCGGGGATATCGCTTTCGCCAGCCTGTCGCACAGCTCCATCGAAAGGAGCACGTCTGTGTAGAGCGGAAGATGCGGCCCGTGCGCTTCCACCGCCCCGATGGGGAGGAGGGCGAGGGGCTTCTTATGGAAGAGGTCGTCGGCTTCCCGCCACGTCAGGTCAGTCAGCGAAAGGGACATTAGGTGAAATTGTACGGGAGGGTGGCTGAATGCAATAGTTTTGCTTAGGCGGAGGGTGCCCCGAGGCTGTAGACGACCTGGGCGTTGCCGTACTTGTTGACGGTCTGTTTCTCCAGTTTCATCCCGATCTTCTCCGCGACGCGACGGGAAGCCGTGTTCGCAACTGTCATCCACGAAATGAGTTGCGTCAGTTTAAGTCGACCGAAGCCGTAGTCTCTCACTCCGGCCGCCGCTTCCGTCGCGTACCCCTGCCCCCACAATTCCCTCAGGATGTGATACCCGATTTCCTCCCGCGGCACCCCATCGACCTGCTGCATCGTGATCCCGCAGTCCCCGATCAGCCTCTCGCTGTCCTTCAGCGTCACCGCCCACAGGCCGAACCCGTGTTTCGCGTAGTTGCGCAGGCTCCATTCAATCCACTCGATCGTCATCTGGCGCGTGAAGGGCTTCGGGTAGTGCGCCATCGCGACCGGGTCGCCGAGGACCGCGTGCAGCGCATCCGTGTCGTCGAGGGTGAGGGCTCGAAGCGCGAGACGCGACGTTTCGAGGATCGTCAAGGGAGTATGCCGCTCCGTAGGCCACCGATGCCTGTCCACCGATCAGCAGATACGAGACCCGCTCGCGGTCAAAGCTTCGGAAGAGATCTGTCATCGTGGGCCGCTCGTGGATTTATCAGCCGACGTCGCATGAGCCGTGACCGCTTGAGACGCTCGCCGGGAGAAAGAGCGACCCACTTTTCCCAGCCCGGTTCCAGGTCGGAGAGAGCGATTCTCTCGGATGTCTGGATTGTCCGGGTGGAGTTGGGGCGCTTCACCCGGGTAATTGTAACCACGAATTCGGGGAACCAATCGGCCCAGGAACCGATAGTCTTCATCCACGCCCACGCTCATTCTCACTCCAAGATTTACGGTCGATGCCCGGATCCGGAAGCGGCCGAAGTCCGCTCGTTCGTCTCAAGCATCCTCGCGGACTCTCGCGTCGATTTGCCACGCGCGGTCGCCCTGGACGTCGGCGTCATCCGCGGTCGAGGCTGGGCGGCCACTGAAGTCAACGCCGCCTGGGGTTCAGGAATCTACGGATGTGATCCCGCGCAGGTCCTGGAAGTCCTTCGATTCGCTTCGGACCCCGCTTAACTCATCCGCCCGCCAGCTTCTTCCTCTCGACCTTCCCGCGGTCGTTCCGCGGCAGCGAGTCCATCCACTCCACGAACCGCGGCGCTTTGTATCTCGCCAGCTTCGCCTTCACGTGCTCGATGAGCGCCGTCTTCAGGGGCTCGTCCTTCTTCTGCCCCTCCTTCGGCACCACGAACGCCTTCGGCAGCACGAGCCCCGCTTCGTCCTTGCACCCGACCACGCAGCACTCCTTCACCGCCGGGTGCGCGAGCAGGCAGTTTTCGACCTCGAGCGGGCTCACCCAGATGCCGCCGATTTTCAGCATGTCGTCGGCCCGGCCCTCGTACCAGAAGTAGCCGTCCTTGTCGCGGCGGAACTGGTCGCCGGTGCAGTACCAGTTGCCGTGAAGGAGCGCGCGGGACTTTTCGTCGTCCTGGAAAAAGCCGGTCATCGCGCTGTCGCCATGGATCCAGAGAGTGCCGATTTCGCCGTCGGGGAGGGCGCTGCCGCCGGGGCCGCAGACCTTGGCGTCGTAGCCGGGGACGAGCTGGCCGAGGCTTCCGGGCCGGACGCCGCCGATCCGGCCCGAGATGTAGATGTGGAACATCTCCGCGCTGCCGATGCCGTCGAGGATGTCCACCTTGAAGCGTTTCAGCCAGCGGTCGTAGAGCTCAGGCGGGAGGGCCTCGCCCGCCGAAACAGTGATGCGCAGGCAGGAGAGGTCGGCGTCCTTGCCGGCGGGATCCTCGAGCATCTTGTTGATCGTGGTGGGGACGTTGGTAAGGACGGTGGGGCGGTGTTTCGCGATGAGCGAAAACAAAACCTCGGGCGAAGCGCGTTCCTCGAAGAGCACCGTCGATCCGCCGACCGAGAACGGAAACCAGAGATTCGTCCCGGTCGCGTAGCCGAAGAACAGCTTCGGCACGCCGAGGGTCCGGTCGGTCTCGCGCATCCCGAGGATCTGCTTCGCGTAGCGTTCCGTGTTCCACGCGAAATCGTGCTGGAGGTGGACGCATGCCTTCGGCTTCCCGGTGGAGCCGCTCGTGAAGAGCCACACCGCGGGGTCGTCCTTGTGGGTCGGCGCGTTCTCGCACCGGGCCGGCTGCAGGACGCAGGTCTGTTCGTAGGAGAGGAAGGGCCCGGGGTCGCCGCCCGCGACGAGGAGGTTCTTCACGTACTTCAACTGGGGGCGAAGCTTCGTGAGCCCTTCGACCAGCGAGTGGTGGACGACCGCGGTGACGGCGCGCGTGTAGTTGAAGTAGTAGACGAAGTCCTCGATGGGAAGGAGTGGGTTGACCATCGCGAGGACGGCGCCCGCCTTGTGGACGCCGAACAGCGCCGTGACGAACGCCGGGCAGTCCGGGAGGATCAGCAGGACGCGGTCTTCCTGCCTCACCCCGAGCGAGCGGAACGCCCCAGCGGCGCGGCAGGCCCCCTCCTGGATCTGCGCGTAGGTCCACTTCTCGTCGCGGTAATACACCGCGACCTTGTCTCCACGTCCGTCGCGGATGTTGTGGTCGAGGAAGTAATCGGCGAGGTTGAACTGGTCCGGGATGGGATCGAGCATTTGAAAGGGGCTCCCGTTCCTCCTGCGGTGGAAAACGTCCACGACAAATCCCAACTCCAACTCCCAAAAGTCATCTCGGGATTTGGAGTCGGGGTTGGGGTTGGGATTTATCCTTCGCCCTTGTCTTCTACTCCTCGACCTTCTGTACGTCATGCCGGTCAAACCCCGCATTCACCGGCAGCGACGGACACACGATCCTCCACTTCCGCGGATCCCGGAAATCCCCGAGCTCGCAGAACCGGATGATCCTCGCGTCCGCTCCCAGGTGCGCCTTGATCAGCGCCAGGCCCGCGAACTCGTTCGGAGACACCGTCTCGTTCTTCTGTTTGATTGAAAGGAAAAGCAGTTTCCTCGGTGTTTCCTTCCAGATCACCAGGTCCGGCGCCTTCGCGAACTTCTCCACGTTGGGGCCCATGCTCTTGCGGAACCCTTCCAGCTCCGGACCGATGAACGCTTCCATCGCGGCGGATCCCCGCTCGACCCACGGCTTGCGGTTCGCCGACTTCGTCCACAGCTCGAACCACAGGGCCGAGAGGCTCTGCCACCCGCCGCATCTGTAGTGGTGCACCGCCGTCATCTCGAGGAAGTACGACCTCGACGACTTCGCGAATTTCGGGTCGTCCCGGAATTCCTCGGGCACGAGCCACTTGTCGCCGCCGACCCACTTCTCCTGGTCCGCCGTGTCGAACGTCAGGACTTCTTCCCGGATCTCAACCACCTGTCGTGCCACGTTTAGCCTCCGCCCGCGAGGGCTTTCACTTGTTCAAGAGCCGCCCGGTACTTTGCCGGCAGCTCGATGCTCTTCCACTTTTCGGGATCGACCGCCACGGTCGTCTGGGTGCAGCGTGCGGCGACGGCGCCCTTATTCAGGACCTCGTAGCCAAACACAACTTTGCTCTTCCCGATTTCAACAACGCGCATGGCGACTTCGACCTCGTCGCCGAATTCCTGCGGAGCCAGGAAGTCGGCGTCGAGGTGGACGGTCGGGAAGCCGATGCGGTCGATTTTCAGCATGACGGCGTACGGGATGTCGAGGACTTCGCGGAAGAAGTCTTCCATGGTGATGTGAAGGAAATGGAACTGGCGGGGGAAGTAGAGGATGCGGGCGAAGTCGACGTCGGCGAAGCGGATGGGGATGTTCTTCCGGTAGACCCCGTTGGGGGCGCGTGAGGGGGGCATGGGGGGAGGGGTAGGATAGGGTGGAGTGGGGGCACTTCGAAGAAATTTCGGCTTGCCGCGCCGGCGGGAAACAAGAATCCGCGGGGGCCGGACCGTTGCCGAAGGTCGGATTGCAGCTGTTGCGTGCCAAAGTAAATTTTCTTAATGTTTGTCGAAGCGGCCCGTATCACTTGCTAGACTACCCATCGCTGTCGCGCAGGGGACCCCACTTTTCGGAGCTGAAAGCCGTGAAATCCATCGCCTCGTTCGTGCTTTCCGGCCTCCTGGCCGGCGCAGTTTTCGCCCAGGGAACGCCTCCGGCGGACCCGCCGGCTGATCCGCCTAAGGAAGGGGATCCCAAAGATCCCGCGGAGCCGCCCGGCCCGCCTCCAATCGTCTCTTCGACCGAGTGGTCGAAGACCTGGCAGGGCGCCCGCGACATCGCAGCCAAGAAGAGCGGCTACGCAATCATGTTCGTGATGGAGACCGGCAAGAACGGCGTCGATGCTCCTCACACTTCAAGACTCCTGAGCAAGTTCTTCGAGCAGGCGGATACGTTCCGCATCCTGAACGAGCAGTTCGGGTGCTGGAAGGGAACCATGGCGGAAGCGCAGGTGGCGGGCGCAAAGCACCTCGCGGATGCGGGGGTCAAGCAGGCGCCGGCGGTTCTTTTCGTGGACCCCGACAACGGCGACCTGGTGGATTCCTACGTGGGGCGTTGCACCTATCTGGAATTGCTGCCGGTCCTCCAGGCGGTCATGGACGGTAATCACCGCAAGGGTCTTGAGAAGAAGCTCGCAGAGGATGGGGGCAAGGCTGACACGCAGCTGCAGTACATCTACGGCGAAGCGTGCTTGCGCACCGGCGACATCGCGGACGCTCGGAAGGCCTACACGATCGGCCAGACCTCGAGGGAAATGAAGTGCCGGATGAACTCCGAGCTCGGGCTCGTCTGGTGCGATTTCAAGGACAAGAAGTACAAGGAGACGATCGAGGGCGCGCAGAAGTTGTTCGACAACCTGCCGGAGTTCGCCCTGGAGCCGCGCGGGACCTGCATGTACCTCCAGGCGTGGTCCTACTACCTGCAGGGCGACATGGACGAAGCCTCGAAAATCGCGCTGATCATCCGGGAGAAATTCATCCGCACGACGTACGGCTGGAAGATCGACGAGGACGTGATCGACATCGGGTACGACTTCATCACGAAGCAGAAATTCACACCGGGCGAGAAGCCGCCGGAAGCGCCGCCGGAAGAGCCGAAGTAGTCCCCAGGACTTACTTCACGGGGCCGGGAAATTTTCCCGGCCCCGTTTTTATTTCGACCGGTCGGGCGGTTCAGGGGCGATCGGCGGCGTCCTGGGTTCCTTTGCGATCCGGGACAGGGCTTCCTCGATTCCCCGGTCGAGTTGCGGGTCGCGCCCCGCCGCCAGTGCCCCGGGATCATTGGTCACGTCAATTCCCGGGATCGCGCCGTCGCCTTCCACGACCCATTTCCCGTCCCACCCGAAGTGCGCGAACTCGGGCTGCGCGTTGAATCCACCGTCCACGAGGTCCTTGTCGCCGCGGTATCCGACCAGGCCTCCCCACGAGCGCGTCCCGATCACGGGGCCGAGGTTGTCGTGCTGCCAGGCGTGGATGAAATTCTCCCCGTCGGAAGCAGTGTTGTGGTTCATGAGCGCGACGAGGTGGCCGCGCACCGATCTCCAGTAGACCGGCTCGGGACGGAAGTGCCGCGGTTTGTCAAAGTGCGTCGTGGAACGGCGGAGACGCTCGAGGATCATGCCGTGGGTGTTGCCGCCGGAATTCCACCGGACATCCACGACCAGCGCGTCCTTCTGCGACTGCCACGGGAACTGCCGCCCGAACTCGACGAGCCCGCGGCCTCCCATGTCCGGAACGTGGAGGTAGCCGACCTTGCCGCCGGACTTCTCTTCGACGTAGCGCCGGTTTCCTTCGACCCAGTCCGCGTACACGAGCGCACCGTCGCCGCCGAGCGCGACGACATAGACGTCCCGCGCGTCCGATCCGTCGGGCTTCGTTCCGAAGCGCAGCAGCACGGGCTTCTCGGGTTTGTCGACGAGCAGGCGCTGCCAGCCTTCGCCCGCCTTCACCGGTGTGCCGTCGATGGCAAACAGGTACTCGCCTTCTTTCACCCCCGCTGCGAGGAGCGGCGAAGTGCGCTTCGGGTCGAAGACGTCGCCACGGAAAATCCGGGTCACGCGGTAGCGACCTGCCGCCGCGTCCGGCGCGAACTTCGCGCCCAGTGAGCCGACGCGCACCGGCTTGACCGAGCGATCGTCCCCGCCTGAAATGTAGGCGTGGGAATTTGAAAGTTCCGCGAGCATTTCGCCGACGAGGTCGTTCAGTTCCTCGCGACTCGACACGCGCGGGAGCAGCGGTTCGTACTTCTTCCGCGCGGCTTCCCAGTCCACCCGGTGATGCTGCGGGTCGTAGAAGAAATCCCTTTCCAGCCGCCAGACTTCGTTCCAGATCTGGCGCCATTCCTGCGCCGGGTCAATCGGCACCGTCCAGCCCGCCGTGCGGAACGTCGTGTCGGGACCGGCCGGCAGCGAATCGGCGCCGCGGTCGATGCGCGTGAAAGCGTCGGCGACCCGGACGACGGCCCGCTCGCCGTTGCCGGAGAGCGAAAATTCCGTCGCGCCCTTCGCGAGGACGATTTTCTTCTTTGACTCGAGTTCGAGAACGACCAGCGAAGTGGCTTCTTCTTCGTCGCCCGAGGCCCATCCCTTGTTGCGCGACGCGATCCAGAAGAGCCGGCCCTTCGCGAAAACGAGGTCGCGGCAGATTCCCGCGGGGACCGGGGCTACGACGCAGCGCTCCAGGAGTCCGTCCCACTCCATGACGACGGCCGCGGGCGGCTCGGGTTTGTCGTCGCTCTTCTTCTTTTTCTTCTTCTTGCCGTCGTCTTCGTCGTCGTCATTCTCCTCCTTCGTTTCGGTCACCAGGCCGCGTTCCCTGGGCTCGAACGGCGCGCGCGCGCCGGCCGTGAGGCGCAGCAGGTACGGCTTCACGGTTTCGTCGATCCCGAAGTTGTACTCAAAGGTGTAGTCCCCGGATTTCGGATTGATGGTGCGCGCGGAAAGGAACGCGAGGAACTTTCCCTCCGGGTCCCAGGAAGGACTGGTCGAGTTCCAGCGCGCGTCGGTCACGGCTTCCGTGCGGCCCTCCTTCGTGTCGTGAATCTTGATCACCGAATTCCACGTATCGGAAGGGAAGTCGTAGGCGAGGAAGCGCGAATCGGGGGACCAGGAGTAAGCAGAGATCTCCCAGGTTCCGCACGCGTCGATCTGTTTCGACGCGCCCGTTGCAACGTCCACGCGCCAGAGCCGCCCTTCCATGTCCGCCCAGGCCAGCTGCGTGGAGTCCGGCGACCACACGGGCGGCAGCTTCCAGCCCTTTCCGTTTTTCGTGAGCTGCGCCGCGGGCTTTTCCTGTGTCGGGTCCAGCAGCCAGATTTCGTATTCCCCCGTCGCGTCGGACAGGCACGCGACGCGCTTGCCGTCCGGCGACCAGGTGGCGGCGCGCTCGCGGATGCCCGGCGTGCCGGTGAGGTTGACGAGTCGTCCCTCCTTGAAGGGGATCGAGAAGATCTCGCCGCGCGCCGCGGCGACGAGCCGCGTTCCGTCGGGCGAGAGGCCGATGCGCCCGATGTTCGAGGCAGGCTCCGCGAGCCGGGCGCGCGCCTGGAGGCGGTCGGAAGGAAGCCTGACGTCCACGGCGCGGTCTTCGCCGGAGGCGCAGTCGAAGACACGGATGTCTCCGCCGAGCTGGTAGGCGATTTTCCCGTCGCCAAGGGTCGGAAACCGGACGTCGTAGCCTGCATGTTTCGTGTGCGGCTTCCGGTCGGCGCCGTCCGGCTTCGAGGACCAGATGTTCTGCACGCCGTCGCGGTCCGTCAGGTAGTAGATGCGGTCACCCTGCCACATTGGGTAGGCGTCGTTCCCCTTCCAGTCGGTCAGACGCGTGTATGTTTTATTTTCGAGGTCGCCGACCCAGATGTCCGAAGCGAGCCCGCCGGAGTAGCGCTTCCAGTGCTGATTCTCCCACATCCACATCACGAACGCGCACCGCCCGTCCGCCGCGAACGAAACCTGGATGGCCTCGCCAAGCGGGATTTTCACGGGATCCCCGCCGGCGGGGGCGACCCGCCACGCGGTCCACATCCCGAACGGCAGCTCGCCGCGCGAGCGGAACAGGACGCGACCTTCGTGATCCCACCCTATGACGCGCTCCGCGTCCGGGCTCCACGTCAGCCGGCGAGGCTCGCCGCCGCGCGCCGGCATCACGTAGACGTCGGAGCTCCCGTCGTAGTCCGCCGTGAATGCGATCCACTTTCCGTCCGCGGAGTACGTCGCGTGCTGCTCCTTCCCCGGCGCGCTCGTCAGCCTCCGCGCTTCGCCCCCGGCAAGGGGCGCTTCCCAGAGATCCCCCTCGCACGAGAAGACGACGCGATCGCCGTGAGTGGAAGGGAAGCGGAACAGGCCCTGGGTCTGGGCCGTCGCTTGAAGAGCGAGAGTGAGGAGGGCGAGCGTTGCGATCGGGCGCATGGCGGGCTCCTGGAAGAGGCGTAAGCCGGATTCGGGGCACGGCGATTGCTTTATACTGCGGGGGACCGCTGTCGCGTCCACTTTTCGGGACATTCGCCATGAAACGGGCACTCGTTCTGGCCGCACTTGTCCTCGCCGCTGGAAGGGCGCGGGCCGACCTGATCACGCTGAAGGATGGCCGCGTCATCGAGGGCGACGTGATTTCGGACGACGGGAACGTCGTGAAGGTGAAGCTCCGCATGGGGGCGATCACGCTGGAGAAAGACAAGATTGCGTCGATCGAAGAGAAGCTCACGCCGGAGCAGGAATACGCGGAGCGGATGAAGGATCTCGACGAGAAGGACGCGAAGTCGCAGTTCGAGCTCGCGGAGTGGCTGGAGTCGGTGAAACTCGAGAAGGACGCGATCCGGCATTTCATCGCGGCGGCCACGCTCGACCCGGACTTCAAGGCCGCCTCGGACGAGCTGGCCTCGCGCGATTGGCACCTGGTTGCTGGGGAGTGGCAGGACCCGGACACGTACTACCAGGGGCGCGGGTGGGTGCGCTTCGAGGGCCGCTGGACGCATCCGCTGGAGTATTCCTGGCGGCTTTCGCAGCAGATCCGCAAGAAGATGGACGAGCGCCTTGCGGCGGGGCGCGCGGCTGCTTTGCGCGAGCGCCATGCCAGGGAGCGGGCGGAAGCGTCGCGGGATGCGGCTGCGCGGGCGATCGTCGCGCGGACGCGCGAACATGCGGACACGGAAGCGGCGATCCCGGGTGCGGAAGCGGACGTGAAGGCGGCGGACCGTTCGCGGGACAGCGCGGAGCGGGCGGTCGAGCGGGCGCAGTGGTTCTACGACCAGGAGCGGCTGCGGGCGCAGCGCGAGGAGCCGAACGTGGCGGGGCAGGCGGACCTGGACCTGCGCCGGGCGAAGAAGGCGTTCGCGATGGCGGAGTTCGACCTGTCGCAGGCCGAACGGCGAGTGGCGGACCTGGAGAAGCTCGCGGCGTCGCTCGGAGCGGCCATCAGCGCTGCCGAGGCCGGGGAAGCGAAGGCGGAGAAGGACGCGAAGGCGGCGGCGGCGGCGGAAGCGGAGGCGTTGGCGGGGCTGCAGGAGCTGGAGCAGCTGGCTGCCGCGGCGAAGAGCGAGGAAGAGAAGGCGAAGGGTGCGTGGGAGAAGGCGAAGCCGGTCCGGTGAGTCTACAATGCGGTTGATGAAGAGGCTTGCTGCGGCGGTTGCCGGGCTCACGCTCCTCGCGACCGGCTGCGAAAAAAAAACTCCGGCACCCGCGCCGCTTCCGCCCCCGGGGCAGGGCGCCGCCGCGGTTCCGGCCGGGGGAGAACGGTCCCCGAACGAAACGAAGTTCCCGGCGCTGAATTCCTACCAGGGCAAGGACATCGCCCAGTGGGCCGTTGTCCTTGAGTCCCCGAACAGACAGGAGCAGGGCGCGGCCATCGTGGCCCTCGGCCGCATCGGACCGGGCGCCATCCCTACCTTGCTCGAATTGCTTCACCATAAGCACGCCGACGTGCGCGCCGCCGCGGCGACATCCTTCGCCGTGATGGGGGCGCAAGGGGCCGCGGGCGTCCCGGCGCTGGCGCTGGCCCTCGCCGACGAAGACCCCGTCGTCCGCGTCGCCGCCGCCGACGCGCTCCGGGCCCTCGCCGCGTACGCCGCTCCCGCTTCCGCCGCTCTCGTCCTGTCTCTGGCCGACGATTCGAGCCGTGTCCGTGAAATGGCGGTGCAGGCTCTCGGCGCGATCGGCCAGCCGGCGGTGCCGGACATCGTCGCGGCCTGCCGGGAAACCGGTCGCCCGATCCGGGTGCGCGCGCTCGTGGCTCTGGCGGCCATGCTTCCCGCCGTCCAGCCTCCCCTCGAACCGTTCATTGAAGCCATCGGCGATCCCGACCTGGCGCTCCGGCTTGCCGGCGTCCGGGGCCTCTGGCGCATGGGCGCCGGCGCGGCGCCGGCCGCCGAAGCGCTCGCCGTGCTTCTGTCGGACTCGAACGAGGCCGTCGCCGAAGTCGCGGCTGAGTCCCTCGCAAAAGTAGGCCCCTCGGCTCTCGAGCCCGTCCGCAAAAACCTCAAGGGCGCGCGCCCCGCGATCCGCGCCCGCGCTTACAAGGCGATGGGGGGATTTGGTGAAGCGGCCGTCCCTGCCTTGACCGAAGGGCTCGCCGACGCCGATCCGAAATCCCGCGCCGCCGCCGCCACCGCACTGGGCGTCATCGGCCCCGCCGCGGCAGCCGCCTCGTCCGCCCTCGCGGAAATCCTCGGAGAAGAGGACGAATTCGTGGCGGGCAAGGCCGTGTGGGCTCTCGGCCGCATAGGCACCCCCGCCATCGATTTCATCGAGGGCGCCCTCGCTCTCCCTTCCCCCGCCGCGCGACGCCGCGCATGCGCCGCGCTGGGCGAAGCGGGCGCCGCCGCCGCCCCGGCCGCCGCTTCTCTCGTCCGTGCGTTCAAGGACGAGGACGCCGAAGTGAGGGCTGCCGCGGCCGACGCCTTCGGACGACTCGGGGCAGGCGCGTCGCCGCAGGCGGTCGAGGCGCTGGGATCGCCGGATCCGTTCACGCGGGCCGCCGCCATCCGCGCCCTGGGCGCCTCGGGCGTCGCGGTCGTCCCTGCGGTCCTGGAAGTCTTCCGCAATCCGCCATCTCCAGGCCACCGCCTCGCGGCGACCGAAGCGCTGAAGGCGATTGGCGCGCCCGCGGCCGCAGCGGTCGCTGCGCTTCTCGCCGACGGGGACAAGGACGTCCGCCTGGCGGCCGCCGACGCGTTGAGCGGCATGGGCGCCGCCGGGGTGCCTGCGCTGGTCGCGCTGGTGGAGGGCACCGACACCGCGATGCGCCTTCTGGGCGCCGAAAAACTCGGCGCCACGGGCCAGGTGGGCGCCGCGGCCATTCCCGCACTCTGCCTGTTGCTTCGCGACCCGGACGTTCCGTTGCGGCGAGCCGCCGCCGCCGCCCTCTCCGGGATCGGGGCGCACGACTCCGACACTTCCAGGGCCTGCGAGGCCGCGCTCGCGGACACCGACGGCGAAGTCCGGGCCACCTGCGTGATGCCGTACCTCGACGGCTGCGCCGACCAGAGCGCCGCCGTCGCGAAAATCGCCGCCCTCGTGAAAGACAAGGACGGCCGCGTCATCGCCGCAGCACTCCGCGCGCTCACCAGCAACATCACGACCATGATGTCGACCATCGGCCCGCTCTTCCGCGAAGTCGCCATCCCCGCACTCGCCGAGGCTTCGAAGCACCCGGAGGCGGCAACCCGCATCCACGCGGCGGCCGCGCTGGGGAAGGTCGGCTCGCGAGACCCCGACCCGCTGGAACCGCTCTCCGTGCTTCTCAAGGATCCCGACGCGGGCGTGAGGGCCGCGGCGTGCGCCGGAATCGGCAATTGCCGTCGCGACCTCGCCGCGCCCACCCTTCCCCAGCTTCGTGAGCTGCTGAACGATCCGGAAGCCCTGGTTCGCGAGGCGGCGGAAGCGGCGCTCAAGAAGCTCGTCGGTTAGTGCACTTCCAAAAAAAACGGCGGGGTTTTCACCCCGCCGGTGAGATCAAGCTTGAGTCCGCAGCTATCCGAGTTCGCGCACCACTTCGATCAGTGCCGTAACCAGCTGCGCCGCCGCACCCCGGATGGCCGGAACCGCTTCGTCGCGCAGCGCGCGAGGAAGCTCGATCTGCACGCCCTTCTTCGGCACGCGGTTGATGATGTTGTCCTTGTCCAGCCCGGCGAGGTCGTCGGGGATCCGGTCGTGCTCGTCCACGACCTCGTACGCGCCCCGCAGCGCGTGCCGCATCGCCCCGGCGCAGAGTTCCACGGCCTCCACGGCGAGGCCGCTCACGTAGACCGGTCCGCCGTCCTTCGTGCGGCCGTGCCCGTGAATCGAGATCGCCACCCGCGTCGCCGCGATGGCCTGGTCGAGTTTCGGGGAGATGCCGGTGAGCATGCGTGTCACGGTCACATGAAGCGCCGTGTTTCCTGTCGGCCTCTTCGCCGACAGCACGTACAACGTCGCGCCGGTCGCCTGGGCCACCGCCCGTGCGATTTCCTCGGTCCCGGGCTCGATCCCGCCCCCGTGCGGCGCGAAAATGCCCACGCCGTTGCCGGGCAGGAATACTTCGCGAACCGCAGGGTCCTTGAGGACCGCCTTGAATTCGGGTTCCTTCGAAGACTTCGAAGTGGACTTCGCGGGCTTGGCTTTCAGAGCTTTCATGCCTCTCACTCCCTCTATACGCGGGAGGGCCATTGTAGCTGAATCCGGCGACTGCCGGGAGAGGGAAGTTGGGAATTGCCGCGGTGCGTCAGAGATATTCCTGAATGCGCCGGGCAGCTTCAGATCTTGCTTGACTTTAGGCGTTTTACCATCGCACCGGCCCGCTGCCCCGGCCGCGGCACGCGCAGAAATCCCTGCCCGCTCCGATCGTTGCAGTTACGATCCCGCGAGAGCCCGGTCCCCATCCCGGTATTGGAGCCAGTTCCATGAAACCCGCCATCGCCGCGTGCCTCTTCTGCCTGGCCGGCGCTTCGGCCTTCGCAGACGTCGTCATCCTGAAGAGCGGAGGGCGCCTGGAAGGAGTCACGAGCGTGTCGGGAGACCGGCTTGTGATTCGCCTTGAGAACGGAACGGTGAAGATTCCTCTCGCGGACGTGGAGAAGGTGGAATCCGCCGTGTCTCCAGCCGACGAATACGCTTCGAGGGCCGCTACGCTCGCCAGGCGTGACGTGAACGGGCACCTGGCGCTGGCCGACTGGTGCGCCGAAGCGGGGCTTTCAAGGTGCGAACGCATTGAGCTGGAAGCGGTGATCGCTGTGGACTCGAATCACCCCGAGGCGCGCGAGCGACTCGGATACGAAAAAGTCGGGGACCGGTGGCTGCGCGGGGAGGATCTGCTGATCGCCCGCGGAATGATCAAGTTCGAGGGCAGGTGGGTAACGGCGTCCGAGGCGCAGGAGCTGGCCGCCGACCGGGACCAGCTGCAGGCGGCGCGGCGCGAGGCCGAAGGAAGGGCCCGGGCGTCGCAAGCGGCGCGCGGGGTCGAGTCCGTTACCTGGGGTCTGAGGAGCCGGCAGATGCCGCGGGCGACCACGCGACGATTTTCCATCAGGTACGAGCGTGGCTGCGGTTACGGTCGAAACTACGGCTGCGAAGTCAGGGCCCCAAACCGCGGCACGTGTCGTCCCGCGCCCCGGAGTTCCGTCCCCGGCTTCGGGCAAGGGAGGAGCTCAGGAAATCCCGCTTCGCCTCCAAAGTGTGAGCGCTCAGTAGGAACTATCGGCGCCAGCCGGCCGAACCGTTAGGTGGCGCGGTGGCGGTCGCACGACGCAACGCCCACCCCCCGGTTCCCGCCCCTCGAGCTTGGTACAATGTCTCTTTCGCGCTATTCTCCTCGCGGACGGGAGCGGAAGGGGCGTCCTGAATCCCGGGTGCGGCGCGCCAGGTGCGCCGCCCCGGGGTTCAGGACGCCCCTTCCGCTCCCGTCCGCGAGGCGGAGTGGCGGAACTGGCAGACGCAACGGATTCAAAATCCGTCGAGGTCACACTCATGAGGGTTCAATTCCCTCCTCCGCTATCGCCGGGCGTGGCGGGTCGGGAAGCGCGCGTCGGGCGGCGCCGTGATTTGGCGGGGTTGCGGCGCAAGCGCGGCCGCAGCACGTCGATCGAGGGTCGCGTGAACTTTGCGCGCCGCCCGACGCGGCGCTTCCCGACCCGCCACGCCCGGCGATGGGACGGCCCATGTTCCGGCCTGATGAGAGGGGTCACGAATGAAGCTGCTGTTCAAGGCCGCCGGTGAAGGACCCGTGCTGGTGCTGCTTCACGGATTTCCGCTTTCGTCTTCGATGTGGTATCCGAATTTCGCGCGGCTGCGGGAGCGGAATCTCCTGGTGGCGGTGAGCCTGCGCGGATTTGGCGGCTCATCGGTGGCCGCTTCGGCTTCGATGGCGGAGATGGCGGACGACGTGGTGGAGACGCTGGACGCGCTGGGGATCCGGCGTGCGGCGTTCTGCGGGCTGTCGATGGGCGGGTACGTGGCGTTTGAACTGTGGAAGCGTCATCGTGCGCGGGTGAGCGCACTGGTGCTGGCGGACACGCGCGCGGCGGCGGACACGGAAGAGCAGCGGGCGGGTCGCGCGACGTTTGCGGCGGAGGTCGTGAAGGGCGGGTCGGCGGTGGCGGGGGAGAAGATGATGCCGAAGCTGCTGTCGGCGAAGGCCCCGGAAGCCGCGCGAGTGTTCGTGCGCGACATCATCGCCGCGAACAAACCCGAGGGACTGGCTGCGGCGCTTCTGGGGCTCGGATCGCGCGCCGACTCGACTTCGCTCCTGGCGACGATCGACGTGCCGGCGCTGGTCGTCTGCGGCGCGCTTGACGAAATTTCGCCGCCGGCGGAGATGCGTGCGATGGGGGAGAAGATCGCCGGGGCGAAGTACGTCGAGATCCCCGACGCCGGGCATCTGTCGAAT
The DNA here is from genome assembly GCA_038060895.1 of Planctomycetota bacterium. Lineage (GTDB taxonomy): Bacteria > Planctomycetota > MHYJ01 > WSZJ01 > WSZJ01 > WSZJ01. Next base: position 99,686 of record JBBTCT010000007.1, on the reverse strand, counting down.
GTCGAAGCGCCGGGCCCGTTCAACGACGCGGTGAGCGGGTTCATGGGAACCGTGCCGGAATGACCGCCCGGCGTTTTCGGTTTCTGCTAGGATGAACGGGCTTGAGGATCATCGCCACCATCGCCTGCGTCCTTCACTTCACCGCGGTCCTCATGACGTCGGGCGTGGCCCTGTGCGTCGGGAACGACGGGCACGCGGAGTACGAGTGGACGGGGGACGAGTGCTGCGGCGAGCCGGTTGCTGAGGCGGAGCCCTGCTGCGAGCAGTGCGAGGCTGAAGAGGAGCAGGGCGACATCCTGAAGGCGGCGCCGGACTGTGGCGGCTGCGTGGACGGGCTTGCGCCCATGATGAGCGGAGTGGCGGTGGATCTGCATCCGATCGGAGCGGCGCCCGAGGAGATCCGGGTCGCCGAGGTCGTGAACGGGAACGCCGCGGGGTCGAACTTCGCGGCGGGCGGGCCCCTGACGTGCGGACCGCCCGTGCCTCTGCCGCTGCGCTGCTAAGCGCCGCCGCTGGCACTACGTAAATACAGCTTTTACGCTAAAACTCTCTTCCAACATCCTTCCAAGGAGAACTCCCGTGAAGACCCTCTGCATTGCCCTTCTCGCCGTTCCGCTCGCCGTCCTCGCGGGCGACGAAGCAAAGAAGCCCGACTTCAAGAAACTCACCCAGACCGCCGGAACCATCGTCTGCGTCGGTTGCGAACTGGACAAGGAAGGCGCCGACGCGCAGTGCACGCTTCACAGCAAGCACGCCCAGGGCCTCAAGGACGCCGAGGGAAAGATGTGGACCCTTGTCGACAACGTGCACGGACACGGCGTGATCACGAATGAGAAGCTTCGCGGAAAGGAAGTCCGGATCCACGGCTGGACCTTTGCGAAGGCGCAGTACATCGGGGTCTGGAAGTACGAGGTCAAGGACGGGGACAAGTGGGTGTCGTACGCGTACTGCACCGACTGCGGCTGGGAAAAGGGTGACAACGGCGAATCCGAACTCTGCGACGACTGCCAGGGGAAATAGGAGGGGGCCATGAAATCGTCGATCCTGACCGGAGTGGTGTTCCTTGCGCTGATTTCCGCGTTCGCATGGACCGCGGGTCACGGGCGGCTGCCCTGGGAGGGGCCTCCCGCGCATGGGACGGACTGGTGCGAGCCGCACCAGGTCGAGTTGTCGAAGTGTGAATCCTGCAACCCGAAGCTGGCGCGGGGCGGAACGGTGGTGACCCGCATGCGAGAGCCGAAAGAGGGGGAGTGTCCGAACACCCTCGTGAAAATCGAGCTTGGCCCAGGCGCCGCCGAACGTGCAGGGGTCCGCACGGCCGCCGTCGAGTCCCGTGCCATCGCGGAAACCGCGCGCGGCAATGCCGAGACGGAGTTCGTACCGTCGGCCTGGGCGCGAGTCGGGCCGCGGCTGGGCGGCGTCGTGCGCTCGGTGTCCGCGGCGCTCGGGCAGCAGGTCGAGGCCGGGACGCCGCTCGCCATCGTCGACTCGGCCGAGCTGTCGCAGGCCAAGGCCGCACACCTGCAGGCCGTGGCGGCACGCGAACTGCGCCAGGAGCTGTACACGAAGACCAGGGAGCTGTTCGAGAAGCGCCTGGTCGCGGGGAAGGACGAACTGGAAGCGCGCACGGTGCTGGAGGAAGCCCGGCTGATGGTGCAGGCCGCGGCCCTTCGGCTGCGCGGGCTCGGGCTTTCCGAGGAGCAGGTTTCGGAGGTGGAAAAGGGCAAGGACGTCTCGGCCTCGCTCACGGTCTCGGCGCCATTTGCCGGGACGGTGGTCGCGGCGTCGGCGGTCGTGGGAGAGGCCGCCTCCCCGGAGCGCCCGCTCTTTGAAATCGCTTCCGTCGAGAGGATGTGGGTCGTGATCGACCTGCCGGAGAGCGACCTGACGCGTGTGGTCGCGGGGCAGCGGGCGGTTTTCCTGCTCGAGTCGTTCCCCGGGAAGAAGTTCGTCGGAAAAGTGGTGTCCCTCGGAGGATCGGTGGACGACGAGACGCGCACGGTGAAGGCGTATGCGGAGGTGAAGAACGCCGACGGGCTTCTGCGCGCTCACATGTTCGGGCGGGCGGAGATCACGGTGAAGTCGGCGGAGGCGAAGCTGCTGGTTCCGCGCGAGGCGGTGCAGAACGACGGGGACTGCCTGCTGGTGTTCGTGGAGACGACCGCGCGGGTGTTCCAGGCGCGGAAGATCGAAACGGGCGCGGAGTTCGAGGGAGGGTTCGAGGTGAAAGGAGGATTGGTCGCGGGGGAAAAAGTGGCGACTACGGGGAGTTTCCTGCTGAAGACGGAGGCGATGAAGGGGCAGATGGGGGCGGGCTGATGCCCGGAGGAGTAGTTGCGCCGTGGGCGCGACTTAACGGCCAGGACAAATCCCAACTCCAACCCCAACTCAAAATCACAATTCTCAACTGAGGGCGTGAGCACAGCGTCATGCTGAATGCCGTCATCAACTTCTCGCTTCGCCACCGGGCGCTGGTGGTGGTGCTTTGCGCTTCACTGGCGCTCCTGGGGGCGGCCGCGTTCCAGCGGCTGCCGCTGGACGCGTTTCCGGACGTGACGGACGTCATGGTGCAGGTGAATACCGTGGCGCCCGGGCTCGGGCCTGTCGAGGTCGAGCAGCAGATCAGCGCGCGCGTCGAGGCCGTGATGAGCGGCATGCCGGGGTTGAGGTTGGTGCGCTCGATGTCGAAGTACGGGCTGTCACAAGTGACCCTGGTGTTCGAGGACGGCACCAGCGTCTGGTCCGCGCGTTCGCAGATCCTCGAGCGGATGCAGTCGATCGAACTTCCCCCGGGTATCGACGCCCCCGAAATGGGCCCGGTCGCAACCGGGCTCGGCGAGATCTACCATTACATCGTCACGGCCCCGAACGGGGACGTCACCGACGCCCGCACGACGCACGACTGGGTCATCAAGCCCCAACTCCTGTCGGTGCCGGGAGTCGCGGAAGTCAACGCGTGGGGCGGATTCGAAAAGCAGTTCCAGGTCGTCGCCGACCCGGCGCGCCTCATCAAGCACGGCGCGACGCTTCAGGACCTTCGTGAAGCGCTCGAACGCTCGAACCTCAACGTGGGCGGCGGCGCTTCCGCGGGATCGGGCGAAATCCTGCTCGTCCACGGGATCGGGCTCACGTCGACTCCGGAAGAAATCGGCGGCATCACGCTGCGTTCTCACGACGGCCGCCCCGTACGCGTGAAGGACGTGGCCGACGTCCTCATCGGGACCGTGCCGCGGCGCGGCGTCGTCACGGCGGACGGGCGCGGCGAAACAGTTCTAGGCCTCGGTTTCATGCTCATGGGCGAAAACAGTCACGTGGTCGCGGGGCGCCTGCGCAAAAAAATGGAAGAGATCCGAAAGTCCCCGGAGTTGAACGGCGCGCGCGTTCGCGTCGTCTACGACCGCACCGAACTGGTGGACCACGTCCTCGACACCGTCCGACGCAATCTCGTCGAAGGCGCTCTCCTCGTCATCGCCATCCTCTTCCTCTTCCTGGGGCACTTCCGGGCCTCGCTCATCGTCGCCGCCGCCATCCCGCTGTCACTCCTCTTCGCGTTCCCCGCCATGTGGGCGCTCGGCATCGCCGGCACGCTCATGTCGCTCGGGGCGATCGACTTCGGCCTCATCGTCGATTCGAGCGTGATCATGGTCGAGAACTCGGTGCGCCATCTCCAGGAAGACACGACCGGCCGCCCCGTGACGGAGATCGTCGCGGAGGCCGCAAGCGAAGTCCGCAAGCCCACCATGTTCGGCGAACTCATCATCATGATCGTCTACCTTCCGATCCTCGCGCTCGCCGGGGTCGAAGGGAAAATGTTCCGGCCGATGGCGCTGACCGTGATCTTCGCGCTCATGGGCTCGATGGTCCTTTCCCTGACGCTCATGCCCGTCCTCGCGAGCCTTCTCCTGCGCCGCGGCGGCGGCGGCCATCACGAACCCTGGATCATCCGAGGGCTCAAGCGCCTCTACCGTCCGGCGGTGCGGTTCGCGGTCGATCATCGCGTGCTCGTGCTGGGAAGCGCCCTCATCGTGGTTTTAGGCACGATCCCGCTCGCGCGAAAACTGGGCGCGATCTTCGTCCCCAAGCTCGACGAGGGATCGATCGTCATCAACACGGTGCGGTTCCCCGGCGTCTCGATCGAAGAGTCGGCCCGCTTCTCGACCGAAATCGAGCGGCTTCTCCTCGACGAATTCCGCGACGAGATCGCGACCGTCTGGACCCGGACGGGGACGCCGGAGGTCGCGACCGATCCGATGGGAATCGAGGTCAGCGACGTCTTCGTCATCCTGCACCCGCGGGAAAAGTGGAAGAAAGCGCGCACCAAGGAAGAGCTTCGCGCCGCCATCGACCGCGCGCTCAAGCCGCTTCCCGGCATGAACTTCTCGTTCACGCAGCCGATAGAGATGCGCTTCAACGAGATGATCGCCGGGGTCCGGACGGATGTCGGCGTGAAGGTGATCGGGGACGACTACGAGGCGCTGAAGACGATGTCGGCGCGGGTCGAGCAGGTCCTGCGCGGCATTCCGGGCGCGTCAAATCCGTCCGCCGAACGCCTCGTGGGCCAGCCGGTCCTGCAGGTGAAACTCGACCCTGCCCAGCTTTCGCGCCACGGCCTGCGCGCCGCCGACGTGCTTGACTGGGTCGAGGCTGCCGGCGGGCTCGACGCCGGAGAGATCCGCGCCGGCTCGCGGCGCTTCCCGCTCGCCATCCGCCTCCCCGAGAGGCTTACGACGGGGGAGGAGGGGCTGAGATCGCTGCTGCTCCCCACGCCCGGCGGCGGCCGGCTCACCCTCTCGCAGGTCGCCAGGGTCACGCGCGAGACGGGGCCGATGGTCGTGACGCGGGAATGGGGGAAGCGCCTGGCAACGGTGAGCGTGAACGTCGAAGGGCGCGACCTGGGCGGGTTTGTCTCGGAAGCGAGGTCGGCGATCGACGCGCAGCTCGGAGCCGAGCTCAGGGCCGCGAACTGCCGCGTGGAATTCGGCGGGCAGTACGAGAACCTGGTGCGCGCGATGAAGACGCTCGCGTGGGTCGTGCCGCTCGCGCTCGTCCTGATCCTGTTTCTCGTTTACGCGACGTACGGAAACATCCCGGACTCGCTGCGCGTGTTCACCGGAGTCCCGTTCGCGGTCGCGGGCGGCGTGCTGGCGCTCCACCTGCGCGGGATGCCCTTCTCGGTAAGCGCCGGCGTCGGCTTCATCGCGCTCTCCGGCGTATCCGTGCTGGCCGACATGGTCATGGTCTCCACGATCCGCCAGTTCATCGATTCGGGAACTCCCGTGCGCGAGGCCGTGCTCTCCGCCGCGGAACAGCGACTGCGTCCCGTGCTCATGACCTCCCTGGTGGCCTGCCTCGGCTTCGTGCCCATGGCGATCTCGACCGGGATCGGCGCGGAAGTCCAGCGGCCGCTCGCGACCGTGGTCATCGGCGGGCTCGCGACGGCCACGGTGCTCACGCTGTTCGTGCTTCCCACCCTGTTCGTGGCTCTTCGGAGCCGTGGCCTCGAGAGAAAACCCCGCATCGAGACGGCCGCCCCATGATAAAGTGCCCCCTCATGCGCACGGTCGCCCTCCTCCTCTGTCTCTTCCACACGATCGCCCTCGTTGCGACGAGCGGCACCATCCTCTGCATCGGGGACAACGGCCACCTCGCCTACGAGGTCGAGGCGCTTGCGTGCTGCGATTCCGACGACGCCTGTTGCGACGAAGAAGGCGGATGCGACGAGGACGGCGGGCCGCACCTCGCTGCCGGGCCCGATTGCGGCGACTGCACCGACATCCTCTCGCCGGTTTCCAGCGGGATTCACAAGGCCCACGCGGCGGTCGCTTCGCCTCCTGCGCAACTTCTCTCCATCGGCGCTTCGTGTGCCGAAGCGGCCCGGTCCGTCGAAACGGCCGTTCGAGTAGTCGCGGCGGGTTCCCGCCACCACGTCCTGCGCTGCTAGCCGCGCCTCGCGCCTGTCGCTGACCTGATCGCGGCGCCCGGACTCCGCCCGCATTGCGCGCGGAGCGTCCACGGCCCCAACGATTCCGCTCGCGAGGTGAGACATGCTCCGTTCCTGTGGCATCCCCATTGCCCTGTTCAGCCTGTCGCTCTGGGGATGCACTTCGTACGAGGAAAAGCCGCTCCGCGTGGACGACGTGATGGAACACGTCCGGCGGGCGCGCCTGCTTGAAGAGTCGCCCGGACCGGATCCGCGGGGAACCCTGACGTTCGCGCGGGCGGCGCTTCTTCTGCGGGAGCACGGCCCGGCTCTGGCCGAGGCCCGGGCGGAGTACCTCACGGCGCTGGCCCTCGCCGGTGTCGATACGCCGCTCTCCAACCCCGGCATTGAAATCGGGCCGGCATTCGGTTTCGGCCCCGAGGTCCTGACCCGCCACGTGCAGCCGTACGGCTCGCTCAGCTTCGCCATTCCATTGAGCGCGCGCCTGTCACGGCAGGACGACGTGAACCGGCTTGCGGCGGAGGTCGCGCGCGTGGAGCTGGCGGTGCGGCACCGCGAAGCGTACCTCGCCCTGCGCCGCGCCTTCATCCGGCAGGCCCTGGCGGTTCGGAGGCTGGTCGTGGCTGAGGAAGCGGGAAAGCTGGCGCGCGACGGGGCCGAACTTGGAAAGCGCCTGGTGGACGCGGGGCTTGGGACGGCGCTTGACGTCGCCCAGCTCGAGCTGGAGGCCGCGAGGGCGGAAGGAGCCGGATTCGACGCCCGCCTTGCGCAGGCGGAAGCGACCGGCGACCTCGCGCGGCTGACCGGCGTCTCCGGCGTCGTGCTTGGCGGCATCGCCGAAGGTGCGCTTCCGGATTCGGTCTCGCCGCTCCCTGCCACGGACGACCTTGCGGCGTTTCTGGTCGCCAATCATCCCACGCTGGCCAGGCTTCGATCCCGCTACGACGAAGCCGAGACCCAGCTTCGGCTGGAGATCTCGAAGCAATATCCCGACCTGCGCTTCGGGCTTTCGGGCGACAGCGAGGTCGGGGAAGCCAAGTACGTTGTCGGGCTGACGCTGGGAATTGACATACCGATTTTCGACCGGAATCAGCAGGGGGTGGCGCTCGCGCTCGAGAGGCGGGAGGAGCTGCGCACGAAGTATGAAGCGGCGTGCGGGGAGGCTCTGGCCCGTGTCGAGTTGGCGCGGGCGCGCCTGGAGATCCTGATGGGGAGCTGGGAACTGCGGAAAGGGAAGGTCCTCACGCTCGCGCGGAGCCAGCTCGATCTTGCGAAGAAGGGACTGGAGGCGGGAGCAATCGACGCGGTGCAGGCGCTGGTGGCCGAGCGGTCCTATCGCGAGGCGGCGCTGGAGTCGCTGGAAGCGGAGCAGGCGGTACGCGAGTCGTGGACCGACCTGGAGGAAGCGGTTGGCCGGCCTCTTTACGAACTTCCCGGGGAGGACCCGGCGGACAGGCCCGCGGAGCCCGCGAAGGAAAATAAAAACAACGAGTCGGGGCGGTTGGACGACGCACCCGGCGCGACGAGGGAGGCGTGAGATGAAGCAAATCGTGGCGGCGATCGTGATGGGGCTCGTTTTCGCGGGGGTGGGCCTCGCCGGCGGCTGGTTCGCGGCGCGGCAGACCTCCTCCGGCGCCGAAAAGGACGGGGGGCACGAGGAGGACAAGCACGAGGGACACGACCATGAGGCCGGCGACCACCTCGACATCTCGGAGCAGGCGCTCAAAAACCTGGGCGTGACCTTCGTCGAAGCGGCGCCAGTGGACTTCAGCCGGAACATCGGGATTCCGGCCGCCGTCGTCGCCCCGGCAATCTCGGTCACCCCCGTCAACGCGCCTGTCTCCGGGCGCGTGCTCGAGATCCGCGTTCCGGCCGGAAGCGTGGTGGCGGCGGGCGCCGTCGTTGCGACGCTGCTCAGGGATCCCATCGCGCCGCCCGAACTCCTGGTCACCGCGGAGATTTTTCAGCCTGCGGGCGAACAGCTTCACCAGGCCGTCGGCGATCTCCGCAGGGCGAAGCGGAACCTGGAGCTGTTGAACATGGAACTCGAGCGGCTCCAGAAATTCGCGGAGACGGGAACGGAGGGCGGATACCCGATCGTTCCCCGCAAGAACCTGATCGACCTGAAATACGAAATCTCGCGCGGCGAGAAGGAACTGGCCAACGCGCACTCCGAAATGCACCGGCACGGCCTGTCCGAGGAGCAGATCGCCCACATCGAGTCCGGGCACCCGGCGCCCTTTCTCGGCCAGCGGCTCTGGAAAAAGGCCCTGGAGCAGAACGGCCTCTGGCCGCCCGAGGCGGAGTCGCTGAGCCTCGCGCTTCCCGAGGATCTCCGCGAAGCACCGCGCGTCATCGCCACGATCGGCGAACTGGCGGGCACCGGTCTTGCCACTCCCGCGCTCGTCGCCTGGTTCAAAGACAACGCCGACGCCGGGCGCGACTTCCTTCACGTCGCAGCCCTCCTGCAGCGAGGATCTACGCTTCGCGAAGTCCAGTTTCTCCAGCAGGCAGGCGGGCTGTCGCCCGTCGTCGAAGTGCGCGCGCCGCACGATGGCGCTCCTGATTTCGACGTGCGGGAGCTTCTCGTGAAACCGGGGGACCACGTCGACGCCGGGACACGCCTGGCCGTGCTCGACGACTCCCGCATTCTCCACCTGAGCGCAGAGGCCGCCGGCGGCGACGCGGCGCGGCTCATCGCGGCGCTCACCGAAGGAGCAACCCTCGAGGCCCGCCCGCTCGTCGAAGGGACCGGCCCGGCTTTGAAAGGTCTGTCCATCCTCTTCGCCAGAAACGATGAGGCCGACAGCGGCACCGTCGCGACCCTGCGCATCCCGAACGAAGCCCTCGTCGCCCGCGAGCTGGACAAGGCGCGCTTCCGCACCTGGAAGCTCCGCCCCGGGCTTCGCTACATGCTCCAAGTGCCGGTGCAGACATGGAAGGGCGTGTACGTCGTGCCTTCCGACGCGGTCGTCGAGGACGGGCTGGAGCGGATCGTGTTCCTGAAGGACGGCGACGGGGTGAAGCCCGTGCAGGTGGTCGTCGTCTGGCAGGACCAGGAGGTGGCCGTGCTGGACGGAAAGTCCTCGAAACTTTTCCCCGACGACGAGATTGCCCAGCACGGCGCGTTCGCGCTCCGGCTGGCGCTTCGGGCCGGCGCGGGCGAAGCAGCGGGCGCGCATGCGGGGCACAACCACTGATGCTGAACAGAATCCTCGCCTGGAGCCTCCGGGCCCGCGTGCTCGTCGTGATCGGGTCGATCATGGTCGCGTTTTACGGCAGCTGGGTCGCGTTGAGAATGCCGGTGGACGTTCTGCCGGACCTCAATCGGCCGACGGTCACCATCATGTCCGAAGCGCACGGCATGGCGCCGGAAGACGTGGAGCGGCTCATCAACCGGCCGCTGGAACAGCTGCTCAATGGATCCACCGGAGTGACGCGCGTCCGATCCTCGGCGGGTCGCGAGCTTGGCGTGGTGTTCGTCGAGTTCGACTGGGGAACCGAGATTTTCCGCAACCGGCAGATCGTGCAGGAAAAGCTGCAGCTGGCCCAGTCGCTGCTTCCCCCAGGCGTGCTGCCCCAGATGGCTCCCATTTCCAGCATCATGGGGCAGGTGCAGATCGTCGGCGTCCAGAGCCGCTCCGGAAAAACGGACGCCACGGCGCTGCGGGCCATTGCCGACCGCATCGTCAAGCCGCGTCTCCGCGGCGTCCCCGGCGTCGCGCAGGTCGTTGGAAGCGGCGGAGCGCCCCAGGAGATGCAGGTGATCGTGTCGGCGGACAAGCTGCGGACGTTCGACGTGACGGTCGAGGAGGTGTCGATGGCCGTGAAGGCGGCCAACGTCAACGCCGCAGGCGGCATGATGGAAGTCGGCTGGAAGGGCCCGCTGGTCGCTTACTCAGGACGGCTTGAAAACCCCGAGGAACTGGCGGAGGCCGTCGTGAGACCCGATCCCGTGCGGCCGGTGCGGATCAAGGACGTGGCCCGCGTGGACTTCGGCCCTTCCGCGGTTCTGTCCGGGCAGGCGGGTGTGGACAACCAACCGGGCGTCGTGATGGTCGTCTTCAAGCAGCCGTCCGTCGACACGGTCAGGTTGACCGAACTGGTCGTCGCCGAGTTGAAGGACCTGCAGAAGACGATGCCCGGCGACGTGATTCTCGTTCCGGACCTCTTTCAGCAGGCTGCGTTCATTCACCGCGCCATCGACAACGTGCAGGAAGCCGTGCGCGACGGCGCGATTCTCGTCGTCGTCATTCTGTTTCTGTTCCTGCTGAACTTCCGCACGACCTTCATCACGCTCACGGCAATCCCGCTGTCCGTCGCGATGACCGCCATCGTGTTCCAGGCGTTCGGGCTTTCGATCAACACGATGACGCTGGGAGGCCTGGCGGTGGCCATCGGGGCTCTCGTGGACGACGCGATCGTCGGCGTCGAAAACGTCTTCCGCCGCCTCCGCGAGAACTCACAATCGAAAACTCCCGAGGCCACGCTGTGGGTGATTTTCCGGGCTTCCAGCGAAGTCCGGAACCCGATTCTCATCGGCACCCTCCTCGTCGTCGTCGTGTACCTCCCGCTCTTCTTCCTGAGCGGCATGGAAGGCCGCCTGTTCACTCCCATCGGCCTCGCCTACATCATCAGCACGCTCGCCAGCCTGGTCGTCTCGCTCACCCTGACACCGGTCCTCTGCCACTACTTCCTCTACGGAAAATTCGTATCCAAACACGCCAGCGACGGATGGCTCGTCCGCGTTCTCAAGGCCGGCGCCGCTCGCATGATCCGCTTCAGCATCGCCTGGCCCGGCCCGCTCGCCGGCTCGATCGCGGTGCTGGTCCTGCTGGGCGTCGTCATTCTCATGACGCGCGGTTCCCAGTTCCTGCCCGCCTTCAACGAAGGCGCCGCCCAGGTGAACCTCACCCTGCCGCCGGACGCGAGCCTCAAGGTGTCCGACCAGTACGGCCGGCGCCTGGAAGCCACCCTCATGCAGGTGGCCGGGGTGCGCCACGTCGCCCGCCGCACGGGGCGCGCCGAAGGGGACGAGCATGCCGAAGGGGTGAACGTCACGGAAGCGATCGTGACGTTTGACCCCGAATCGAAGCGGTCTCGCGAGGAAATCGTGGAGGACATCCGTGGCCGGCTCGCGGACGATTTTCCCGGCGTGGGAACGGAAGTCGAGCAGCCGCTCGCTCACCTGCTCAGCCACCTGCTCTCCGGCGTGAACGCGCAGGTCGCGATCAAAATCAGCGGACCGGATCTCGAAGTCCTGCGCAGCGCGGCATCGGAAGCCAAAGATGCGATCCAGCGGATCGACGGTGTGCGGGATCTCATCGTGGAACCTCAGGTCCTTGTTGACCAGATCACGGTCAAGCCCGACCGCGAACGCTTCGGCCGCGCCGGTCTCACCGTGGAGCATGTCGCAGAAACGGTCGAGCTTGCGCTGGCAGGGGAAGAAATCTCGCGGATGACCCAGGGCCAGACGAGTTTCCCGATCATTGTCCGGCTCGAGCCAAAGGACCGCGCGGACATTGCCTCGATCCGGAACCTGGCCATCCGTTCTGAAAGCGGAGTACCCATCCGTCTCGGGGACGTCGCGCTCGTCGAAGTCGGCAAGACCCCGAACAACATCAATCGCGAAAACGCCTCGCGTCGCATCGTCGTGCAGCACAACGTAGGAGGCCGGTCGCTCGGCGAGGTCGTCACCGACGTCGATCGCGCTCTCGAGCCCCTCAGAAAACGACTCTCCGCGCTTCCCGGCTATTCCATCCGCATCAGCGGGCAGTTCGAAGCGCAGGCCGAGGCAACGAGGCTCATTTCGGTCCTCAGCTTTATTTCGCTCGCCGCGATGATCCTGATTCTCGCGATGCACTTTCGCTCCCTCAATCTCACACTCCAGGTCCTGACGTCGATGCCGATGGCGTTCGTCGGCGCCGTGGCGTACATCGTGCTCAGCGGCCAGACGATGTCCGTCGCGACGCTCGTCGGCCTGATCTCGCTCGGCGGCATCGCGGCGCGCAACGCCATCCTTCTCACCGACCACTACATCCACCTGATGCGCGAGGAAGGCGAAGGCTTCACTCCCGAAATGATCGTCCGGGCAGGCCAGGAGCGCATGGTCCCCGTGCTCATGACGGCCCTTTGCAGCGGGATTGCCCTTGTCCCCCTCGCGCTCGCCGCGGACCGGCCCGGCCGCGAACTTCTCTACCCGGTCGCCACCGTCATCATCGGCGGCCTCTTCACAGGCACGATCTTCGAATTCCTCATCCGTCCCGGCCTCTTCTTCGCCTTCTCGCGAAAAGCCGCCGCGCGGCTCGCTGCCCAGAAGGAGCACGGCGGGGCGGAAGTAGAAGAGCTTCGGCAGGAATTTTCAGAATCCAGGTCAGCGGAGGAGGAGATCCCGCCCGCGACCGCTTCGGAGGGTCCGAGTCATGCTTAGTTCTCGCCTGGGAATGGCCGTCGTCGTCTTCGCCTGCTTCGCTTCGGGAATTCGAGCGGGTGACGACAAGAAGGAGGAGAAGAAGGAGGAGGAGCACAAGGCGCCCCACGGCGGCGTGCTTCTCGAGGTCGGGGAGGAAGTCGCGCATCTCGAACTTGTGCGCGACGAGAAAGAAGGCAAAGCGACGATCTACGTTCTCGACGCGAAGGCCGAGAAGGGCGTCGCGATCAAGGATGCGCCGAAGTTCAACCTGACCACGAAGGATGGGGCCAGGCAACTGGTCACGAATGCCGTCGAGCCGGACAAGGAGGGGCTTGCGTCCCGGTTCGAGGCGACGGACGAAGCGCTGAAGGCCCACGCCCTCGACGGGAGGATCGCGGTGACGATCGACGGGAAGAAGTACAACATTGACCTGCCGAAGGAGGAGCATGATCACGACCATGACGATCACGACCACAAGTAGCGCCCACGCGCGCCTGCGTCAGCTCTTCGCGGAGGCCTTCTTCGCGCATTCCGCACACGAGCAGATTTCTCTAAGGAACTCCCAGGCATAGATTCCCGTCTGATGTCCGTCGTTCCAGAGCATCTGAAGCGCGTACCGCCCGGTGGGCTCGATGCCTTTCAGGCGGATCGTGTCGCGATTGATCACCAGCGGACCGTACTTTCCGCGGAGATCGTTGCAGGTCGCGCACGGGCAACTGATGCGGAGATGGTGGAGCGAGTAGACGGAGCGGTGGCCGTCTTTCCACGTGATCCCAAGCTCGGTGGGGGAGGCTTCGAAAATGTCGGACGGATCGGCGGTCGCCATGGGTACAATCTCCGGTTGCGTGCCGCGAAATTACACGCTTCCGGTGCGCTCGCAAGACATTTTACAAACGCGGCTCCAAAACCTCGGATGTTCGGCTTTGGTTAGTCTGAAATCAGGCTTCTTCCCGGCACGCGAGTTGGAAGGAAAGGGCAGCACTCAAGGGGGAACTCCGTGGACAGACTGACGCGCGAAATCCTGGAGAAGATCGCCAAGGAAGTCGGGAAGCCGCCCGACGACCCTCAGGTGGTCCAGATGGTCTACAAGCTGGTGTGGGAAATCGCGACCGGGCAGAAGCCCGGCGACGTGAAGCGCGAGCCCAATCCTCTGCTCCCCCCGAAGGAAGATCCGGCGCTGCGTCCTCCGGATGCGCAGGACTTGACCGATCTCGTGGACTCGATCCTCGAGGACCCTGTTCCGCGGACGGAATTCCTCGCGAAGCCGCGCGACGTGGACGTGAACCAGAAGTCAACCGGGCTCTGGCTCAAAGGCCTCCTCGGCGGCCTGCGGGACGAGCCGAAGGACTCTCCGCGCCGGAAGGAAATGCGCGAATGGGTCGCGGCGCCTCCTCCCACGCCTGCCGCCGCGCCGCCTCCCGACCGCGACGAGGAAACCGACGACCTGAAGGCGGCGGGCCCATCCGTAGACCTCGCGGCACTGCTCACCCCGGGACCCCACGTCGCGCCGTCTCCGCTTCCGCCCTCCACCCCGCGCGCCGCCACCGTGATGTACTCGGGGCCCGGCGTTCCGACGGAGCCGGAGAGTCCCCGCCGGACCCGCGAGCGGCGCGGGCCGAAATTCGCCAAGCGCGGCGCCCGGCCGGAGTCTCCGGGTGAGGTGCTGTCCGCTGAAGAAGCGGCGAAGAGCGCGCCCGCGTGGCTCGTCGCCGCGGCCGTCCACATGGTTGTCGCGATTGTCCTCATGAACATCGTGTACTTCTCCACGATCCACCGCTCAACCGAGATCTTCCGCCTGCGTCTGTCTGCCGCGCCGCCGCTTCAGGCCCCCTCGACCAAGCTCCCCGTCGTTCCCGGAGGAGACCAGGAGAAGGGACTGATGGGCCGCGACAACGAGGACAGCGGGCCCGCGGGTCGCCCCGACCCGCTCGACCCCCAGCCCGCAGGAGTGAAGCTGCCGGAAATCCCCACCGACGTGCGCGTCCCCTCCATTTCGCTTGGAAACATCCCGGATGCGCCGGGAACCGGGACGAGCGGGCATGACGGCCTCGGCGGCATGTTCGCCGGTCGCGGAGGGCGGGCGAAGAAAGAGGCGCTGATCAAGAATGGCGGCGACGAAGAAACAGAAGCCGCCGTGGAACGCGGGCTGAAATGGCTCGCGGCGCACCAGGGGAAAACGGGAGCCTGGGGAGTCGACTGGGCACGCGACATCTGCCAGATCGAACCTCCCTGCGGCGGAATGGCCTGCCGTTTCCCGGTCGGCACGACCGCCGTCGCGCTTCTCGCCTTCCTCGGCGCTGGCCACACGCATCTCGACGGTCCCGAAGGCCCCTACGCGGCCAACGTGAAAAACGCCGCGGAGTTCCTGACGTCCCGGCAGACGAAGGATGGGCGCATCGAGGAAGCGGAGACGGTCTACAACTACACGCACGCGATCGCGACGTACGCGATGTGCGAACTGCTCGCGATGACGCAGGACCCGCGGCTGCGGCCGGTCTGTGACCGGGCGCTGGGGTACATCTGTTCGACCCAGCAGGAAAACGGCGGCTGGGATTACGACGCGCAGCGTTCCGGGCGCGGCGACACTTCGATCTCGGGCTGGATGATCATGGCACTTCGCGCCGCGCGCGCCGCAGGGCTGACGGTGCCGACGGCGACCTGGACGCGCGCGCGCACGTTCTACACGCTGGCGACGGACGAGCAGCGGCCGTGGGTCGCCTACTTCCTGCTCGACCAGACGCGCCACGGCGGCACGCCGGCGGTGCAGGCCTCCGGAGTCCTCGCGCGCAACTACCTCGGCCTCCCGCGCGGAGGCACGCTCGAATCGCGCACGGTCGCGCTTCTTGCAAAGACGCCGCCCTCGATCGCGAACCCTCCCAAGGGCGAGGAATCGGAGTGGCACCACAGCTTCTACTACGTTTACTACGCGACGCTCGTGATGTTCTACAACGGCGGCGAGGAATGGACGGCATGGAACCGGGCGATGAAGCGCGAAGTGCTCCCGATGCAGCTCAAGTCGGGGCACGAACTGGGCTCATGGCCGACGAAAGGGCTCGACACGGGATACGGCGGCCGCGCTTACGCGACGGCGATGGCCGTGCTGAACCTCGAGGTTTATTACCGTTACCTGCCCAGCTACAAGGCCGAGGTCGACCTGCTCGCGCCGCTCGACGACGGGAAACCGAAGACGGCGTCCTCGCGCGTCCAGGCGGACACGCCGTCTGCGGACCTCATCGATTTCCTGCAGAACGGCGACACGTCGCTCAAGCGCGCGGCGTCGCGCGAGCTGTGCCGTCGCAAGGAAGCCGGGGCGCTGGACGCGATGATCGAAGTTGCAAAGAAAGAGTCGTCGAGCCTGAAGGTGCTGCTGATCGAAGACCTCTCGGTGTTCGGCGAAAACGAAAAAGTGCTCAAGGCGCTCGTGGAGTGGCTGGACGAGGACTCCGCGCGCGGCGCCGCCATGCGGGCGCTCAAGAAGGCGACGGGGCTCACAGGCGACACGCCGGAGGCGTGGCGCGACTGGTGGGCCGGACGGAAGAAGTAAACCGGTAGAATAGGGACAACCATGGGCGACAACAACGCGAGCACACCGGCCCGGAAAGTCTGGCGCTTCGGCAAAAACAGGAAAGCGCTGAAGCCGCAGGGGAAAGTTCCTGCGGGCGTGAAGGGGCTGACGAAGGCGATCGGCGGGGAGCTGGCGAGCGAGCGCGCGCAGAAGTGGGACGCCGAAGAATCACGCAACGTCGCGAGCTGGGTGAGCCGGAGCCCTGCGTGGGCGATTTCGGCGGCGCTTCATATCGTCGCCGGCGTGATCCTGATGAATGTCGTGTACTTCACGCAGCACGGGAAGCTGGGCCAGGTGTTCCGGATGACGCTTCGCCAGGCGCAGGCGGGCGGAGCGCACCAGGGGGACCAGGACAACGGCGTGAACGGGAAGGACAACGAGGACTCGAAGCCCGCGGGTGAGGAGAAGGACAAGGACCCCGAGGTCGCGGCGGAACCGACTCCGGCGAGCATCAAGCCGGCGCTTCCTGAAGTCGGCGCGACCGCGACGCCCTTCCCGCTCAAGGTCCTGTCGGGTGAAGTTTCAGGAAAGGACGGCCCGGGCGGGATTTACGCGGGTCGCGGCGGCGCGGGGCGCGGCGAGATGCTGCGGCAGTTCGGCGGCGACGGGCAGAGCGAGCAGGCCGTGATCGACGGGCTGGCATGGCTTGCGAAGCACCAGTCAAAGAGCGGCGCCTGGGATCCGGGCCGGTTCGACGACAACTGCCCGCGCACCGACAAATGCGGCGGCGACGAGAAGGGCGAGCAGATGTACGCGGGGGCGACGACGGCGCTGGCGATCCTCGCTTATCTTGGCGCGGGGTATTCGCACCTCGACGACCACCTCCGGCCGCAGGACCAGGGCGGGCCGGTGACGCACCAGTACACGGCGACAATCAAGAAGGCCCTGAACTGGCTCTGCCGCGAGCAGAACGAAAAATCCGGGGAGCTGGATCCCGAAGGCGAACGCAGCATGTACGTCCACGGCATCGCGAGCCTCGCGGTGATCGAGGCGTACTCGGTGACGAAGGACCCCGCGCTCAAGCCGCACGCGCAACGCGCCGTCATGCACATGGTCGATTCGCAGCAGGACTCGGGCGGATGGAACTACACGCCGGAAAACATGAGCCGCAGCGACACTTCCATCACCAGCTGGATGGTCATGAGCCTGCGCTCGGCGCGCGCCGCAGGGCTGGCGGTGCCGAAGCGGACCTGGGACCGCGCGCGCTTCTGCATGAGCAAACTCACCGATTACACGACCGGGAACGTCGGGTACTGCGTCACGGGCTCGCCCGGGCGCGTGACTCGCGGCTGCAACTGCATGGTCGCGATCGGGATGGCCACGCGCGCGTACCTCGCCATGCCGGACGACCAGCAGATCTCCGACAAGTTCGTCGACTGCATCCTCAAGGCCCCGCCGCGGTACGACGACACGCCGGGCGCCTGCCCGAACTGGGGCGGCCTCCAGAACCGCAAAGGCGGATCGCACTGGTCCCTCTACTACACCTACTACGCCACCCTGGCCCTCTTTCACCACGGCGGCAAGCCCTGGGAAGAATGGAACCAGAAGATGCGCGCGTGCACTCTTCCGGCCCAGCGCAAGGACGGACATGCGAAGGGCTCCTGGGACCCCGTGGTGTGGGACGGCGCGTGGGGCGGCCGCGTTTACACGACCGCGTTCAACGTCATGAATCTCGAGGTTTACTACCGCTACCTGCCCTGCTACCAGGTCGGCGCGGAATTCGGCCTCCAGAAACTCGTCACCGACGACGAATGGGACAAGGTCCTCGGCGACGCGCGCAAAGGGAAGTTCGGCGACGTCCAGGGAACGGCGGAGGAGTCGCCGTTGGACCGGCCCGGGAAGCGCACGGATCCCGACAAGCCGGTGGCCCCGCGAGTTGACCGGCCGACCGAAGACCTCGTGAAGGACCTGCAGAGCGAGGACATGATGACGCGCCGCAACGCGGCAAAGGACCTGTCGAACCGGCACGAAATCTCCGCCGTGAAGGAGCTCATCCAGGCCTCCAGGGTGGAAAAGACGAGCCTGCGCCCCGTCCTCATCGAATACCTCGGCGCCTTCGGCGACTCCGACCTCATCCTCGACTACCTCGTCGAGACCCTGGACAACGCCGAGGACCGCATCCAGACCGCGGCACTCACAGCGCTTCGCAAGGCCACCGGCGAAACATCGATCGGCAAGGACGCTCGCGGCTGGCGGACGTGGCTCGCCAAGCAGCGGGACGAGAAGTCGAAGAAGTGACGCCGCGGCGCTCGGCTTCGGGGGAAGCAGCGCCTGGGAAAACATGGACACGAACGCATCCGCCAACGGCGTCCCCACGAGCGTCCCTTCAAAGGGCGCTCTTTCCGCAGCGGCCGCGGCATTCCTGAAGCGTGTCAGCCCCGCGGCTGAGAAGCCGGCGGCCGCTTCACCGAAGAAACGCCTGTGGGCCCGGCCCAAGGGAGCAAACCGGAGCGGCCCGCGCGGAAAAGTGCCGCCCAACATGCGCGGAGTTTCACGCGACATCGCGGCGAGGAAGGAGCGCGCCGAGAAGCGAGTCGCGAAGGAGATCCACGACCCGGTGTCCTGGGTTCGGCGAAGCCCGGCCTGGGCGTTTTCGCTCGCGCTTCATCTGCTCGCCGCCGTCATCCTGATGAACGTTGTCTACTTCAAGCCCCACCAGCGCCTGGGCCAGATCTTCCGCGTGGCGCTCCGGATCGGGTCGCCGGGTGGGTTGGAGGAAGGGCCGCAGGACAACGGAGTCAAGGGGAAGGACTCGGAGGACTCGCCGCCGAAGGAAATCGCGGACACCGGCCAACCGGAGACGGGCCCCTTGCGGCTGCCTCCGGTGACATCGACCGCCGGGCCTTCGCCGCTTCCGATCGGCGTCACGGGCGAGCCGACGGGGGAAGCGGGTTTCAGCGGGATCTATGCGGGGCGTGGCGGCGCGGGGCGCGGAAACGCGCTCAGGCGGTACGGGGGCGACGGAGTTTCCGAGCAGGCCGTGAGCGACGGGCTGGCGTGGCTGGCGGACCACCAGAGTGCGGACGGGAGCTGGGATCTTGCTTCGTACACGCGCCGGTGTCCTGCGGGGCAGAAGTGCGCGGACGAGCGGGAGGAGTACTGGTCGCACCAGTACGACGCGTACAAGTGCGCGGCGACGGGGCTCGCGGCGCTGGCGTTCCTGGGCGCGGGGTACACGCAGATGGACGACCAGCGGACGGAGGTCTCGGGGCAGGAGAAGCCTCCCCGGCACCCGTTCTGCGACGTCGTGGACAGGGCGCTTCAGTACCTGTGCAAGGCGCAGCGCCCGGACGGCTGCCTGATTTCGGGCGACCGCGAGAGCGAGCGTTCGACGGTATCGCACGGGATGGCGGGGATTGCGCTGATCGAGGCGTACTCGCTGACGCACGATCCGCGGTTGCGGCCGCACGCGCAGCTGGCGGTGAATCACACCTGCATGGTGCAGCAGGACAACGGCGGCTGGGACTACGGCAACTACCGCTCGGGACGGGGCGACACGAACGTCGCTTCGTGGCAGGTGATGCTGCTGCGAAGCGCGCGCGCGGCGGGACTGGCGGTCCCGAAGAAGACGTGGGAGATGGCGAAGGTCTACATGGAGAGCGTGACGGACCGGAAGACGGGGGCTATCGCCTATGAGCTCGAGGGGGCGCGGCAGGTGAAGCAGGAGGGCTGCAACGCGATCGTGGCCGCCGGGTGGGTGACCCGCATCTACCTCGGGATCGCCGACGACCACCCGACGCAGGAACAGTTCGCCCAGGTCATCCGCAAGGTGCCGCCGCGGTTCGACAACGAATGGGGTGCGTGCGCCCACTGGTCGATGCTCGCCGCGCGCAAGGCCGCGGGACACTGGTCGCTCTACTACAACTACTACGCGACGCTCGCGATGTTCCATCACGGCGGGGAAGACTGGGAGAAGTGGAACGCGAAGATCCGCGAGGTCACGCTCGGGGCGCAGCGCAAGGATGGGCACGAGAAGGGAAGCTGGGACCCGGTGACGGCGGACTCTTCGTTCGGCGGCCGCGTCTACGCCACGGCGATGTGCGTGATCAACCTCGAGGTCTACTACCGTTACCTGCCGATTTACGAGGTCGGCGCCGACTTCGGCCTCGCTCCGCTCACTGCGGACGCCGACTGGGTCGCGATCCGCGACAATGCGGTGAAGGGAACCTTTCACGTTCGAAAGAAGCAACCCGTCGCCGAGCCCACCCCGGCGGATGCGGTCAGCGCGACGGAAGCGCTGATCTCCGACCTCAAGAGCGCCGACATGATGACGCGTCGAAACGCCGCCCGGGAACTTTCGCAGAAGGCCGTAAAGGAGGCGATTCCGGCGCTCATCCAGGCCGCCTCGATCGAGAAGACCAGCCTTCGCCCCGTCCTCGTCGAGTACCTCGGCGGTTTCGGCCCGGAGCCTGCCATCCTCGACGCCCTTATCGGCCTCCTTCAGGACGGCTCCGACCGCATCCGCAAGTCCGCGGCTGACGGGCTCAAAAAGGCCACCGGGGAGGACTTCGGCGCGCATTACCTCGACTGGCAGAAGTGGCGCGAGGACAAAGTCCGGAAATGAGGTCCGGGTTTGTTCGCAGGACAACCGTAACGGAGTCGTGCCGCCCGCGTCCCCCTGTTGTTCTTCTCCATAGCGTTTTCGCCTTGGCACGTCCAAACACAGTCCCTATACTTGACGGTTACCACACCCGCCGACCCTAACTTTCGATAACGAGGGAGGACGCCGTGAAGAAGTTGCTGCCCGTCATTGCATTCCTGGCCGCCGCGGCCGCCGTCGCTCTTCAGCAGCCCGTCGCCGCCGAGGATCCGAAAACCGACATGGACTTGTTCGACAACACAACCTACGGGATCAAGGTCTGGAAGCCCAAGGGCAAGGACCAGTGGAAGATCGTGGGTGAGGGCGCCTGGGACAAGGACTTCGCGGAGAAGGGCGCATTCATTCTCCAGAAGTGGGCGGCCGACAACAAGGACGGCGACTCATCCAAGAGCCCGCCGCTGGTGCAGATCTACTGCACGCGCTATTCCACGCAGGAGAAGTACAAGATCGGCGATTGGGAAGGAACGCCATCCAGCACCAAGGGGTTTGCGAAGGCGATCTACGACGTGTGGATGGAGCGCGAATACAAGAACCCGAAGAATGTGAAGGAAACCGACAAGGTCGCCTACCCGTGCGGGTCGATGTACGCCTTTTCCTGCTACGCAGAGCACAAGAAGTACGGCGGCTCCTTCTTCGTCCGCCTGCTGGTGTGCAAGGCCGACGGGAAGAACACCTACACGTTCGGCGTCTACTGCCCTCCCGGCGAGGAGAAAATGGACGGAAAGCACTCGGGCGAGGAAATCGAGCTTGTCCTGAAGTCGATCAAGTTCTACGACGTCAAAAAGTAGCAGGCCGCCAACAGGACCCCGCCCTCGAGGCGGGGTCTTTTTTTTTGAGCCGAGGTGCTTCGAGAAATGACTTTCCTGGACCCGCTTCCGATCCCGACTTCCGGCCCGATCGCCGCCGACCTCCGCGTGCCGGGATCGAAATCCTGGACGCAGCGCGCGATCTGCATCGCGGCGCTCGCTGAAGGCGTGTCGGTCATCCGCGGATGCGGTGACAACGACGACGTGCGCAGGTGCGCGGAAGCGGTGTCGGCGCTCGGCGCGCGGGTGGAGTACTCCATCGACGAAATCCGGGTGACCGGCCCCGCGCAGGAAACGAAGGCCGAGTTGAATCTCGGCGGCTCAGGTACCGCACTGCGCTTCATGCTCGGCCTGTGCCTCGCCCTCCCCGGCGACTTCACGCTCGACGGCGACGCGCGGCTCCGCGAGCGGCCGATCGGCGAGCTGGCACGCGCGGCAAGCGATCTCGGAGCCGCGATCCGGTGGCTGGGAAAGGAAGGGTATCCGCCGCTTCGCATTTCGAGCTTCGGGTTGACGCCGAAGAGCGTGCTGGTGGATGCGAGCGTGTCGTCGCAGTTTCTCTCGGCGCTTCTGATCGCGGGCGCGGCGGTGGACGCGCCGGGGCTTCGCGTGAGGGCTGCGGGTCCCATCGCATCCGTTTCCTATGTGGACATGACCGTCGAGGCTCTTCGGCATTTCGGCGTCCGCGTTCATGCCAGTCCCGGCGACTGGAACGTGGTCGGCCCGCCGCGCGCCGGCGAGTTCGACGTCGAGCCGGACGCGACCGGCGCCAATTACTTTTTTGCGGCCGCGGCGGTGACGGCGGGGGGCGTGCGGGTTTCGGGACTGAAGCGAAACGGGCTGCAGGGGGATCTCGGGTTTCTCGGCGTTCTCGAGCGGATGGGGTGCGCGATCGAAGAGGACGCCGGGGGCGTCTCGGTGCGCGGCCCGGCGGCGCTGCGCGGCGTCGAGGCGGACTTCTCTCGCATGCCGGATTCCGCACAGACGTTCGCGGTTGTCGCTGCGTTCGCTTCGGGAGAAAGCCGTCTGCGCGGCGCCACGAACCTGCGCGTGAAGGAAACCGACCGCCTGGCTGACACCGCTTCGGAACTGCGCCGCCTCGGCGCCGGCGTGGAAACGCACGAGGATGGATGGACGATCCGTCCTTCGGCCCCCCGGGGAGCCTCGATTTCCACCCATGGCGACCACCGCATGGCGATGGCGTTCGCCGTCGCAGGGCTTCGGATCCCGGGAGTTTCCATCGAGAATCCTTCCGTCGTCGCCAAGTCGTTCCCTTCTTTCTGGGACCTGTTTCTTCCCCTTTCGCGAATGCCCTGAAATTCACCTAAAAGAAGCTTGAACACCAGCGGCAACCGATGGTAGTTTGATGTGCGTAGGCCCACTATCGGGGGGGGACCCCGAGTCCAGCCATTCCGGAGGCTGCATGAACCGCGTAAACGTCTTCCTGACGGGAATTCTTGCGGGCGCCATCGTCGCCACGCTCGGATTCCTCATTTCACAGCCGGGCGCCAAGGCTTACGCCGAGGCGAACGGGGAAGCTGGTGGCGGACTGGTCCTCGCGACCCCGTCCTCATCGGCGGCCGACGTGGGGTCCTTGCTCTACGTGCTCAAGACCTCGCCCCCGGAAGATGCCACCATCGCCGTGTACAAGGTGGACCAGGGCAAGCAGCTCGTCTTCATCGCGGCCCGTCGCATCGTGTGGGACCTCAAGGCCTACGATTTCAGCTCGAACGGCAAGGGTCTCTCCGTGCAGGACGCGCAGAAGGAAATCGAAGAAGCCGAGAAGAAGCGCAAGGAAAAAGAAGGCAAGAAGTAGCGTCCCCCAAACTCACCGGCCCCAACCGCCGATAGGAGACCTTCCCCGATGGCTGACTACTTCAGTTTCGAAGACGTGCTCGGAGAGCTTCAGCTCGACGAGGACGAACTCAAGCGCATGGTTTCGGAAGGCGAACTGCGCGCGTTCCGCGACGAAAACAAGATGAAGTTCCGCAAGGACGACGTCGAGTCCCTCAAGAAGGGACGCGTCACCGAGCCGACCATCATCCTGCCCGCGGGCGGCGGTTCGAAGGCCGGCCGCCAGGCCGAGACGGGCGAGACGATCCTCGACATGGACAACGTGGGCGGCGGCGGCGTCGATGAGACGGCCATGCCCCAGCTCGAGTCCGGCGGCTCCCAGGAAAGCGCCAAGGAAGAAACGGTCTCCGGCGACACAACCGGCATCACCGAGGAAATGATCTTCGACGACAGCGATCTCACCGTCGCCAACGAGGGCCCGAAGTCGGGCGGCATGGCCACCGAAGAGACCTTCATCGAAGGCGAAGGCAAGACCGGCATGACGACCGAACCGCTTCAGTTCGACGAAGCGGCAGAGGGCGCCGCGACGGTGCAGGAGCCGTCTGTGAAGCCGAAGCGGAGCGGGCTGCAGGAGCAGGTTCAGCCGCGCAGCGGGCCTCAGATGATGGCGGTCGCGCCGATTCAGTCGCACCCGGTCCTGACGACGGTGCTTGTGCTCGCGGCCCTCTTCCTCGGGATGATGGGCGCGGTACTGCTCGACAACATCCGTATCGTGACCGACGGCGACAAGAACCGCATCAACGTGCCGAGCGGTTTCGCGGGCGACCTGGCCAAGATGGTCGTCGGGACGTTCGGGATGAAGGACGTCGAGACGGACCTGAACAACCTGATGACGGGCAAGGCGGCTGCGCCGGAGAAGCCGGCCGAGCCGAAGTAGGACTAGACCAGTCGATCCAGAGGCCGCCCGGTGTTCCCGGGCGGCCTTTTTCATTTGAAGGGCGCTAACGTGAACCGGGTCGCAACGATGGCGGCGGCGACGC
This sequence comes from Planctomycetota bacterium, assembly GCA_038060895.1. Lineage (GTDB taxonomy): Bacteria > Planctomycetota > MHYJ01 > WSZJ01 > WSZJ01 > WSZJ01. Next base: position 75,528 of record JBBTCT010000007.1, on the reverse strand, counting down.
TCCTTGCGACGGCTTCGATCGCGGGCTTGTGGGCAATCCGATCCACCGCGAAGGTCTCCTCAAGAACAGGCGCCCCCCGGGTTCCCCTGGCTGAACCGGGTATCGAATCGCCAACGCCTGACTTGACCGCGTTCGACGCACCCTCCGTAGTCCTGCCCGGCCGTCTTGTTCTGACCACCCGCGCAGACGGCACCATCGCCATTCTGAACACCGTGCCGGGCGAAGAGGCCATGGCCCTCTACGAGGTCGATCCCGTGGAAGGAATCCGGTTCGTAGCCGGGCGGCGGGTGACGTGGGACCTGCACGCCTACGATTTCAGCGCGAACGGCAAGGGCATCAGCGTTGCCGACGTCCAGAGGGCAGTGGAGATGGCCGAACGCAGAAGGCAAAACAAGCCGTTCCAGGACGAGCTGCGCGCCGCTGAGGCGCGGAGAAGGGCTGAAGCCGAGCGTCTGCAGAAACTGAACGAGGAAGAAGCAGCGCGGCTCCGCGAACGAGAGGGAAAGTAGGGCGATTGCCGGTGCATTGAAGCCCGCAGGCCTCGCGCGTCCTCGACCCACCGAGCCCCAAGCCGCCTCTTTCGTGCCCGCGACGCATCGACAATTCCCCGGTCGAGTAGCGCCGGCAACTCTTCCCGGAATTTCTGCCGAATCCGTCACTTTTCGCCTCAACCCGCGCTTCCAGCGAGGCCGATACACCCTCAGGCCCTTTCACAGGAGAGGGGCCAACCCCAGGCATGGCCGGTCCGGCCCGTAGGGCGTGTAGCCCCGGGAGAACGGCGGCCGGACATCTTGAAAGGAGCCTTCCATGCGTAAGCCGTTCATCGCGATCTGCGGCGCGGCCGCGCTCGCCGTCACGGGCAGCGGGTGCGTGTCCATGGCGGAGTACGACGATCTGAAGGCGCGGTACTCGGCTACCGCCGAGCTGAACCAGAGACTGAAGGAAGATCTCGGGCGGCAGATCGTGAATCTGCAGCTGGAGAAGGAGAAGGCCGACGCGCAGAAGGAAACCGCGCTGGTCATGAAGGACTCGACCATCAAGGAACTTGAAGCGGCCAAGGCGATCGCGGACGAGATCCGGAAGAAATTCGAAGCGCTCGTCATGCCGGCGGGCGGGGACGGAAGCACGGGAGGCGACATTGAGTTCGGCGACAATTACATCCGCTTCTCCGGCGAGGTCCTGTTCGATTCCGGCAAGACGGAGATCAAGGCGCAGGGAAAGCAGATCCTGCTTGAAGTGGCGAAGGAGTTGAAGAGCAAGGGCTTCTTCGTTCAGATCGACGGCCACACGGACACGGACCCGATCCGGAGGAGCCTCGGGAAGTTCCCCACGGGCTCGAACTTTGAGCTGGGCGCGGAGCGGGCGCTGTCGGTCCTGTTGCTGATGCAGAAGGAAGGCGGCATCGACCCGGGCAAGCTGCACATGGTGAGCTGGGGCGAGTACCAGCCGGCCGAGAACGGGAACAAGCGCAAGAACCGCCGGGTGGAGATCCGGTTCACATCGAGTGACCCGTACGTGACGGAAGCGGACGGGAAGTAACAAACGAGATTCGAGAGGGGGCCCCGGGTGGTTGAGCGACCACCTGGGGCTTTTTCATTTGGGATTTACCGTAAACCCCCGCCTTAGTTCCGGATCCTCCACCAGCGCCTTCAGCGCATCCGCCGCCGCCCGCCGCGCGGCGTCCCGGAAATTCAGCTGGCTCTCGTTCACGCCCCGGTACTCTTTTTCTCCCAGCGGCCCCGACACCTTGATCCAGAACTCCGCGAACGACCCCTGCGACGCGGCCCGCTCTTCCAGGTTCACCCGCGAAATCCCCACTTTCAGGACCGCATCCTCCGCCTGCTCCGACCCCAGCTCCTTCAAGTCCTCAGCCAGGATCTTCGCGAGGAACGGGTTCCATTCCTTCGGGTCGAATTCGTAGGTCAGAGCGCCGGGAGTGGATGTCGCCATCTCCGTTCCTTCCAGCGATTCCACCCTCAGCCTCGTCCCCTTCCACGTCGCCTTCGTCGTGTAGGGTTCCCGCAAACCTGGATCCACGCCGATTGTGCATCCCGCGAGGGCCACGACAGCCGCGACCATCAACAGTTTCCTCATGTTCCGAACACCTCCGCTGTGAAAACTTCAATTTTGGCTCCCGCTTCGCGCCAGGCGCCCGGGGGAAGACCGGCTTTTTCGCAACCGGCGTCGAGAAAGCGTTCCGTGTCCCAGCCGCGCTCGACGGCGACCTGGGGGAGGAGAAGGCCGCGGCGGGGGCCACGGGAGAGGACGATGCCGTGCTGGCCGACGCGCACGGAAGCGGCGTCCGCAGACTGGAGCGTGCCGAGGACGGAGATTTCGATGGCGAGCGAGTCGACCTCGACGGGCTTGACGGGTTCGAAGCGCGGGTCGTCGAGGGCGGCCTGCCGGGCTGCGTCCCAGACGGTGACCCAGAGCGCGCGCCGCGCCTCGACGTAACCGATGCAGCCGCGGAGCGCGCGGACACCGGAGTGAAGCGTGACGAAGGCGCCGGCCGCGGCCGCGAGGGCGGGACTGTTCGATGGCGGAGCCGGGGCCGCGGGCTTCCGGCCGGCGGCCGCCTCGCGCACGGCGAGCCGCGCGTGGGCGAGAAGCGAACTCCGCTCGGCCGGGGAGAGCATGGCGCGAGAGTTTAGGGTTCCCCCCCTGTGGTGAATAGGACTTACCGCGCTTCTTGCGAAGAGCATTCGGGCCGGATAATCTCCCCGCCGCCCGGCCACGGGACGCGTCGTCCCGCCGCCGGTCCTCCTTCACACCTCGCGGAGCCACGCCATGAACATCGATTTCAGCGTCCTCCTCACGGGCCAGGGTCTCACCGCCCTGCTCACCCTGACGCTGATGGAAATCGTCCTGGGGATCGACAACGTCGTCTTCATCGCCATCCTGACCGGGAAACTGCCCGAGGCGAAACGCGCGGCGGGGCGCAAGATCGGCATGGCCCTCGCCCTGGTTTGCCGGCTCGGGCTGCTTTTCAGCATCACCTGGGTGATGAAGTTGAAAGCGACGCTTTTCACCGTCATGTCCACCCCGATTTCAGGCAAGTCGCTCATCCTGATCCTCGGCGGCGCCTTCCTCGTAGCGAAAGCGACGCACGAGATCTACGAGAAGCTGGAGGGTGAGGACCATGAATCGAAAAAGGGCGGCGGCACCGCTTCGATGGGCTCGATCATCACCCAGATCATCGTCCTCGACCTCGTCTTCTCTCTCGATTCGGTCATCACCGCCGTCGGCATGGCGCAAAGCATCCTGATCATGGTGGTCGCGATGTTCGTCGCGGTTGGCGTGATGATCGCCGCGGCCAGCACCATCGGCGATTTCGTCCACCGGCACCCGAGCGTCAAGATCCTCGCGCTGTCCTTCCTGAACCTGATCGGCATCATGCTCGTCGCCGAAGGGCTCGGGACCCACGTCAACAAGGGGTACATCTACTCCGCAATGGCCTTCTCCCTCCTCGTCGAGCTCCTCAACATGCGCTTCCGCCGGAAACAGCAGCCCGTGCACATTCACGACAACACGCAGATCCTGCACAGGGACCCGGCTTGATGCGCGTCGTCTTCGCCGGGACGCCGGAGTTCGCCGTAGCCAGCCTGCGGGCGGTCGCGGCGCGCCACGAAGTCCCGCTGGTGCTGTCGCAGCCGGACCGGCCGAAGGGGCGGGGGCGTGTGCTGGAAGCGACGCCGGTGAAGGCGGCGGCGGCGGCGCTGGGGCTGGAGGTGGTGCAGCCTGAGAAAATAGGGGAAGCGGTCGAGGTCATCCGGGCTGCGGCGCCGGACGTGCTGGTGACGGCGGCGTACGGGCAGAAGGTTCCCGACCGGGTGCTGCAGCTTGCGAAGTACGGCGGCCTGAACGTGCACGCGTCGCTCCTGCCGCGCCATCGCGGTGCGGCGCCCGTCGCGTACGCGATCCTGGCCGGGGACGCGGAAGCGGGAGTCAGCATCTTTCGGATGGTGAAGGCGATGGACGCAGGTCCCGTTCTCGTGCGCGCCGGGTTTCCGGCCGGGGACAGCGACACGGCGGGGGAGCTGGAAGCGCGGATCTCGGCTGCCGCGGCGCCGGCGCTCCTGGAGGCGCTTCGGCTCCTCGAGAGCGGGGAAGGGCGCTTCGTGGAGCAGGACCCCGCGAAGGCGACTCTTGCGCCGAAACTGTGGCGGGCGGACGGTGCGCTCGACTTTGCGCGGCCGGCGGTCGAACTCGCGCGGCGCGTGCGTGCCATGACGCCGTGGCCGGGGGCGGCGGCCGCCTTCCTCAAGCCGGGCGCGAAGCCGCTTCGTGTGACAATTCTGTCGGCGTCTCCGGTTGCTGGCGAATTCAGCGGGAAGCCCGGGGACGTCATCGAGGTCCGCAAGGACGCGGTGCGCGTCCGGACGGGCGACGGAGCGCTCGATCTCCTGAGGCTCCAGCCCGAGAGTCGCAAGCCCGTGACGGCGGACGAGTTCGCGAACGGCTTCCGTCTGCGCGACACCGCCGGGTGCCGCTTCGAACTCCCCATGGACGCGCACCCTGCTCCCTGAGGGGGCCGTTCCTGCCAACTCCCCACGGCCCTCCCCGGGTCAAGCCGCCTTAAGCCGCAGGCCGAAGTAATGGAGAAGACCGTGCCCGCGACTCCGCCTCCCATGCCCCCGGTTTCACCCTCTGCGACGTCAACGGGGATCCTCTCCGCGGCGCGGGTCGTCTCAGCCTGCATCCTTCTCTCCCGGGTCCTGGGCCTCGTCCGCGACGTCCTGCTGGCCGGCCTGTTCGGCGGCGGGAGGGTGAACGATGCGTTCGTCCTCGCCACGCTCGTTCCCAACCTGTTCCGGCGGTTTTTCGGCGAAGGCGCCCTCACCGCAGCGTTCATCCCTGCGTATTCCGACGCGCTCGCCAACAAATCACGCGAAGAAGCGGACCGGTTCGCCCGGTCGGCCATGACCATCCTGGCGCTGTTCCTTGGCGTGGTTGCGGCCGGCGGCATGGGGGCCTGCGGAGTGCTGACGCGCACGCTTGGCGATCCGAAAGGCCGCATGGTCGCGGACCTTCTCGTCATCCTGCTCCCGTACATGCCGCTCATCTGCCTGGTCGCCCTCGTTACCGGCATCCTCAACGTTCACCGGCATTTCCTCCTCCCGGCCCTCGCGTCGTCCGTCCTGAACCTCTTCGAAATCGCCGCCTTCTTCGCCGTCGGCTGGTTCGCGGCGACGGAGGAAGGCAAGGCGCGGGTCATCGCCTGGTCCATCACCGCCGCGGGCCTCGGCCAGCTCCTTCTCCAGATCCCGGCCCTCCGCGCCCACAAGGTCCCGATCGCGCCCCTTCTGAAATGGGAGCCCGGCGTCGGGCGCGTCCTCGCGACGATGGCGCCCATGACGTTTGGAATCGCCGTGTTCCAGATCAACGTGCTCGTAGACAACGCGGTTGCAGAAGCGATGGTCCCGGGCGACGGGGCGGTCTCCGCGCTGTACTTCGCCAACCGGCTCTTCAATTTTCCCATCGCCCTCATCGGGATCGCGATCGCGCAGGCGGCGTTCCCCGCATTCGCCGACGCGTTCGCGCGCGGCCGGCGCGAAGAAGTGGCGGGAGCCCTTGCGAAGTCGTTCCGGATGGTGCTGGTCCTGGCGATTCCGGCATCCGTGGGCCTGGGAATCCTGGCCACCCCGATCATCCGCATGATTTTCGAACACGGCACATTTGGCCCGGAGATGACGCGCCGTTCGGGGGCGGTGCTCGCCTTCTACGGCCTCGGCACGTGGGCCGCCTGCGCGCAGCACGTCATCACCCGGGCCTTTTTCGCCGCCCGCAACCCAAAGACGCCCGCGATTCTCGGGGCCGGCGCCGTCGTCATGAATCTCGGCCTCAACCTGACGTTCGTCCACTGGTGGGCGGAAGCGGGGCTCGCGCTGGCGACGTCGATCACGGCGACGGTGCAGCTCTTCGTCCTCTGCGTCCTTCTGCGTCGCAACGTTCCCGAAGTCCGCTGGCTTCCGGTCCTGGTCTGGTGCGTGAGGCCCGTTCTCGCGGCGGCGGCGATGGCCGCGGCGGCGCTGGCGGTGCTGAGTTACCTCCCGCCGCAGAAATACCTCCAGGGCCTTGTTCCCGTCGCGGCCGGCGCGGCCGTCTATTTCGCGGCGGCCGTGCTGCTGCGCGTACCCGAAGCACGCGAGGTATTCTCTTTCCGCCGCCACTCAAGGAACCGCCCATGACGATCCGCGAATTCCAGGCGTCCATCCACGCGCAGTACTTCCAGAAGGACTCCGCCCGCGGAGTGGGAGGTACGTTCCTTTGGTTCGTCGAGGAGATAGGGGAGCTTGCGGAAGCGCTCCGGCACGGGACGCTGGAGGAAAAGCGTGCAGAATTTGCGGACGTTCTGGCGTGGCTCTCGACGCTTGCGAGCATGGCAGGGGTGGACCTGGAGGAAGCGGCGGCGGCGAAGTACGGGAAGGGGTGTCCGCGGTGTGGCGGGACGCCCTGCGCGTGCAAGGAGCCCGACGCGGCGACGCCGTAGGGGATTGCGGGCCGCCAGCCCGAAGCCGAAGGCTCAACAGGACTTGCATATCGTTAAATGCTTAAACTTTAAAAGTTTTATGCGCTTGACTATACTTATCCAATGTCGTAACATTCCTTTCACAGGCGTGCAGAACTAATCGGGGGGAAATCGACATGAGCGCAGCCGACTCCACCGTCCTCATCGTCCGCAATGCTTCCGTCTGGCTCTGCGAAAACGGCCGCACCGAGTACGAGGGCTACATCCGCTCCATCTCCCCGCTCGGCTTCACGGCCGCCCTCAGCGCCCGCAACCGCCCCAGCTCCTCCATCGACGGCTCCGCCCCCAGCGGACAGCCCATCCCGGACCTCGCCGGCCTCCTCATCGGACGCCGCTTCGTCGCCGCCCTCTGCGGTCGCGACTACTCCACCATCGTCGATGCCACCGCAACCGAAATCCAGAAGCTCACCGGGTCCGCCTTCGATTACACCGTGACCTGCCGTTTCAACGTCCTCGAAAACGACCAGAAAAAGATGATCGTCGGCCTGATCATCGAACACTACGCACCGCCGTCCATCGCCATGTAGGAGATAAAAGTCAACCGGGCCGTCGCCGGCGGTTACCGGGTTCCCGACCCGCGACGGTTTGTACCGGTTGGAGCGCGAGGAGGTATCGGCTTCCTTCGATCCTCCTCGCGCCCAGGTTAGCCGGATCCCCAAGTCCGGCTGGGAGACCGAATTCCCTCCGGTCGGCGCGATGAAACGCTGCCCCCAGCCGGGTTTCTGAAGAGGCGCGCCGGTTCCCCCCGGCGGCGCGCGGTCCAGCTTCGGCTCGAACGCTTCCACCATCTGCCGGAACGCCTCCAGCGAATCCCACGGCGTGAGGTCCGCCGCCTCCACCGCCTCCTGGCTGAACCCGTGTCCGATGAGGGGCTCCTCCGGCGCCGCGCCGCCGGGATTCGCATCGGCCGCGGCCTCGGAACCGGTCCCTCCAATGCGTACCCCTTCCGTACCAGCCACGTCGGTGACTGGCACCTT
>JBBTCT010000007.1:0-68012 GCA_038060895.1 Planctomycetota bacterium | reverse complement strand
CCCCCCGACTTCATTCCGGGAGAAGGGGCGGGCTGCGCCGCGGACTGGCCCCTTCGGGCTGCGCTTGTTGCAGGGCGCTGCAGAAAAAGTGAGCCAGCGGTCCAAGTCGAAGGGGCCGCCCGCCGCTTCGCCCGCCCCTTCTCACGGAATGAAGTCGGCGCGCCTGAAAACCGCCTCCGGAACCCCGGTTCAATCGCGCGCTGTTGGTTCGCGGAGGGGTAAGGGGTCGGGAAATTTCGCGCGGGTCGGGCGGAGTCGGCCCGGATTCGAATTGCCATCCAGGTAACCGGGCCCGGCCCGACGGAGCCTGGCCCGTGCGAAATGTCCCGACCCCTTACCCCTCCGCGACATCCTTGAACTCCGGGTCTTCCCAGTACTCCTTGAAGCACGGGTCGTTCAGGGCCTCGTCCTGGAATTCCGCGTCGAACGTGATCGCTTTCTTCAGGTACTCCAGCATCCGGTCTTTCTTCTTCTGGAGCGCGAAGACGGTCCCAAACAGGTAGAGGACGCCGGCGTTGTCGGGGGAGTGGTCGAGCGCCTTCTGGTACGCCTCCAGCGCTTCCTCGTACCGCATCAGGTCCCGCAGAATTGTCCCGTAGTTGTTCCACGCGATGTAGTGGGTCGGCTTGAGCATCAGGAGCTTCTTGTAGACGCGGATCGCGTCCGGGAGCTTGCCGCTGATGTAGAAGAAACTGGCTTCGAGGAAGAGTGTGTGGGACTCGACGTCGGCGAGGAAACCCTGCTGGCGAAGCGTCAGTTCGCGGATCAGCGCGTCCTTCTGTTCTTCAGTGGCGGTGCGGATGCGGCGGTCGATTTCACCCTTCATTTCGTTGTAGGTCTGCTCGAGTTCCTTCTCGGCCTTTTCGCGAAGCGTCATCGTGATCTCGCGCATGCGGTGCTCGATGTTCTGCTCGATCATGTCCCCGTAGCGTTCGATCTCGGATTCGTTCTCGTCCTTGAGTTTCGAGAAGAACGTCGTGAGCTCGCCTTTCTTGGCGTCGATCCCCTCGAGGACGGAGCCTGACTTCTTCTGTACGTCGTTCCCGTCCTTGATGAGAAGTTCGGCCTGGCGCGTCAGCTCCTTCATGGCCTTCATTCGATTCGAAGTCATGGCGCCGAAGGCGACGAGGACGCCGACGACCACGATGATCATGATGACGATGATGACTTTCGAAAGGGTGAGGAAGAGCTGGTAGCTGTCGAGCTGTTTGCGGGCGCCGTCCGGGATTCCGCGAGGGCGGTTTTCCTCGTACCAGGCCCGCCACTTCTCGGCATCGTCCTCGACAATGTTCTGTTTCGTCGTTGCCCGAAGCGCATCTCCCATGGCTTTCCGGACTGCCTCGTCCTGCTCTTCCGCGAGAGCCTTGATCAGGGGCTCGACGTATTCCATCCGTTTGAAGGCCTGCATGATGCGCGCGGTATTGAGGCGGACCTGGGGGTCCTTGTCGCGCAGTGCGGCGATGTGATCGGAGCCTAGTTCTGACTGGGCGAAAGCTGTAGTGGCCGAAAAGAGGAAAAGCGCGGACAGGAGGAGGTTGCGCATCGAGCGGATTATACGTGCGAAGTCGGGAGTCGGGAGTCTTGAGTCTTGAGTAGGAGGCCGGATTGAGCAAGGAGGTGCGACCGCTGCCGCGGTCGATTTTTTTGCCGGGTCTCAATTCTCAATACTCAAGACTCAAAACTGCAGTGTTTGGCACAATCCCGGCTATGCCTCCACCGAACCGACGTCCGACCAACCGCTACGGATCAAAGCCTCCCGCTGGCCCCCCCGGAACGCGCCGCATGGGCGGCGCACCGCCGCCGCAGTCCGATCCCACCGACGACGATGCCGACCGCCCGGTCGCGGGCCGTCGCGGCGGAGAGCCTGAGAAGGGCCCCGACAAGCGCCTCATCTGGGGCTCGGTGGGAGCGGGCGTCCTGATCGTCGCCGTCGTCGTCGGGATCCAGATCGCGAAGAAGGATCCGGCTCCGGAGAAAAAGCCGGACGGCCCGAAGACTACGGCGCAGGGCGAGGCGGTCATGAACCTGGACACGCCGGAAGGACGCGCTGCGTTCGAGAAAATGCTCAATTCGGCGGCGGCGCAAAAGGTCACGGGCAAGATTGGCGCCCTGAGTCCTGAGGCCGCCGTGAAGGTGAAGGACATCCTGATCCCGCACATGCTCCGCCAGGACGCAGGACTCGGGCTGACGGACGCGTCCCTCATCGCCGACCGCCTGTCGGGCCTGAAGGACGAGCGGGTGCTCGGGAAGATCATTGAGCTCGCGCTCGCGAAAACCACCGCCGCCTACCTGCTCAAGCCGTACGGCGCCATGGGCTCGCAGGCCGTAATCGACAAGGCGAAGGCCGACCCCGCCAAGGCCGACTCCTTCTACCCGCTTCTCCTCGAATGCAAACTTCCGGACGCCACCGGCCCGATGACGGTCGCCGCCGAAACCTGCGAGATTCCGCAGGTCGCCTGGATCTGCGGCGACGCCCTGTACGAGCGCGAACTTCCCGTCGCCATCAAGCTCGAACGCGTCCAGGCATGGCTCGCCGATGCCGAACTCCGCGCCCGCGCCAGCGGAATCCGCCAGATGGCGCTTCAAAAGGGAACCGATCGCGATGCCGCCCTCGCGCCCTTCGATACCGCCGAAACGCCCCGCGAACTCCAGATCGCCGTCATGGACGTCGTCTCACGCCACCGCGACCTTTCCCCGTCGCACATGCGCGCGTACCTGCACATCGACGACCAGGAACTGTGGGAAGAAGCCGTGAAGCGGATCAGCGAGAAGCGGCTCTTCGAGTACATCCCCGACCTGGAAGAGCTGTCCCAGCGTCCCGGGACGTACAAGGCGAGGCGTGCGGGGAACCTGGCGGACGGGCTGAAGGGAATGCAGAAGGGGATGAAGAAGTAGGGAGCGGGTGGGGGTAGGAAAGACCGGTCGCGAGCGGCTACCTGCCGGCCCGTTCCTTCAGAATCCGTCCCGTCGCCTTGCGCAATTTCAGTTCGGCGATCTTGTAGTCGACGACGGCCTTTTCCTCGTTCGCCGCCGCCGTTTCCTGATCGTTCAGGAACTGCAGCAACTGGTGGCTCGTCGTCAGCCCGCGCTCGTAGCGAGCCTGTTCGGCTTCCATCGCCCGCAGGGCGAGGCGCCCCGCCGTGCGCGTCGCCTCGATGCGCTCCGCGGTGGACTTCAGCTCGCGCGCTGCGGTCCGCACTTCCAGCACGACGCCCTGTTCCTGGTTTCGAAGCGCGATTTCGGCGCGGCGCTGCTCGGTTTCGGCGCGGATGAGCTGGCCGCGGGCCGTGCGTGTGCCGAGGGGATACTCGAAGATCACGCCGACTTCCCAGGTGTTGAAGTCCCAGGACCTGATCCGCTCCAGGGAGTCGCCCATGTTTCCGCCCAGGCCCGTGTACCGGATGCTCCCGGTGAGATCGAGCGTCGGCCAGAGGTCCCGCGAGTAGCGTTTCGAATCAAGATTCGAAGACTCGATCGCAATGCGCAGCTGCTCCAGCTCCGGCCGCGAAGAAATCGCTTCCCCCACCGCGGCGTCGAGGTCCACCAGGCGCGGCGTGAAGACGGGAGCGTCGGCGGGCTCGATGATGAAATCCCAGTCCTCCGGGCGGTTGAAAGGGCGGATGAGGCGGCGAAGCTCATCCATGGCGTTTTCAATCGTGTTGGCCGCGAGGATGATTCCTTCGCGCCGGCTGGCGACGTCGCTCTCGGCGCGGAGTTCCTCGATCGGCGCCAGGGCGCCGGCCTTGACCTTGTTCCGGTTGACTTCAAAGAGGCGTTGCGAGACCTGGAGCGAACGATCCTTCACGGCCTTCTGGTTGATCGAGTCCACCAGGGTCCAGTAGGCCAGCTCGACGGCATAAATCGTCGCCACCGTGTCCACGGAGACCTGGAACACGGAACTGCGGTAGGAGTTCTCGAAGACCCGCAGCGTGATGAGCTGGTAGTCCATCCAGGCGTTCTTCAGAAGCGGCTGGCGGAGCGAAAAACCGATGCTGGAGTCCCAACGCGGATCGAGCGTCGAGAACGTGTTGTTCGTGTCGTCGCGGCTGGTCTGGAAGTTGATGTCGTAGGTCGTCCCCAGGAACCAGGTTCCCTTTACCCCGACGGCTGCCGCCCAGAGCTTGTCAGACAGGACATCGGCGCCTGCCAGGGATGAAGCGGTCCCGGTTTTGGATGACCGCCTGGTGCCGGTGACGTAGGGGATCGGGTCGTAAGTCCCCTTGAAGCCGTGGATATCACCGCGGGAGAGGTCCGGCTGGAGGCGGGAGTAGGCGAGGTCGAGATTCGACTCCAGCGCGGCTTTGAGGCACTCCTCGAGCGTCATACGGGCCCTGCGGCGTTCGTCGCCGGCAAAGGGATCAGGTTTCTGCTCCGGCTTCACTTCCGGCTCGGCCGGCTTGGGCGGTTCGGCAGGGGGCGTCGTTTCCTGGGCGACGGCCGACGCGGCAAGGAAGAGCAGGGCGACAAGGGCGGCAAATCTCATGGGGGTCCCGGTGTTGAGGGTCGCTGAAACGATCTGTAGCCGAAGTGGTACGGCGAGATGCCCTCCGATGCAAGGAGTTTGCGCGCACGGGTGAAGGGAGTGTGAAGGAGTGCGTCGCCCGGCCGGTCTGGCGCGAGTGAGTCAGGGTGCTGGAGGGCGCAAACCCGCGCCAGAGTGGCCGGGCGACGCAATCCTTCGCACTTCCTTTTCCCGTGCGCGCATGTTGAGAACTTTGTTGGGAAGTTGGGGAATCTCGGTGGAATACCTCAAGTCCGCTTAATGTTCGTCCGAAACTAAGGTTGACGTTGGGTAACTGTTAGCCTAAAATTTCCCACAACTGATACCGACTCGATTCCTCAAGGATTCACCATGAATATCACGCCGAAACAGCTCAACATCCTGAAGTTCATCCAGGGCTTCACGGAAACCAACCAGTACTCACCGACGCTGCAGGAAATCGCCGACAAGATCGGCGTCTCGAAAATCACGATCCTGGACCACCTCCGCGCTCTCGAGCGCCGCGGCATCATCCGCCGCCAGCGCTACCTTTCCCGGTCGATCGAAGTCACGGTCGGCATCGATGACGCCGAACCGGGCGGCATCGTCCGCCCCCGCACCTCGCTGCCGCTTCTTGGCCGCATCACCGCCGGCGCCCCCCTTGAAGCAGCCGAAAGCCAGGAAGTCATGGATATCGGCGACCTCATGGTCGGACGCAAGGATTGCTTCCTCCTCGAAGTCCGCGGCAATTCCATGATCGAAGATCACATCAAGGACGGCGACTACGTCGTCTGCGAGAAGCGCGAGCGTGCGACGGACGGCGAAACCGTGGTGGCCCTGCTGCCGAACGGAGAGACGACGCTGAAGCGCTTTTACCGGCAGGGGAGCAAGTTCCGTCTCCAGCCCGCCAACAGCACGATGCAGCCGATCGTGGTGGACGAAGTTCGCGTGCAGGGAGTCGTGACGGGAGTGTTGCGGCGGTACTAAGCCGGGCCGCTGCCCTTTCCTCACTTCCTTATTTTCGCCAGCTCTTCCGCGACACCCTTCACCAGCGGACTGTCGGGGTATTTCTTCAGCACCTCCTCAAACAGCGGCGCCGCTTTGTCCGATTGCCGGTTCTTCACCAGGTTCCGCGCCTTCGTCAGCGTCTCCCGGATCCACGCATCCCGTTCCCGCGCCGCCTTGCCCCCGCTGGTCGCGCGTCCCAGCAGTTCGCCTGCTTTCATTTCCTCGGGTGATCCTGGCCAACGGTCGAGCACGTTGCGCGCGAATATCTCGGCCTTGAGCCACTCTTCCTTCGCGAGCGCCTCTTCAGCCCACTTGAGAAGCGTCTGCGCGTTCTCGACAGGTTCCTTCGGGGGAGGCTTGGGCGTCTCGTCCGGAGGTTTGGGCGTTTCGTCGGGCGGCTTCTCGGCGGTATCCCCCGACATGACCAGGCGCAATTTCGCGCCTTCCGCGGCGAACTCTGAGCCTTCCCATTGGCGCTCGAGCTGGTCGATCAGGTCCATCGCGATCTGCGTGGTCGCCTTGCTCGGGTACTTCTTCGCGTTGGAGACCTCCGCACGCGCCTTCCTCGCGACTTCGTCCGCCTGCGCGCGCAGGTCCTTTCCCCGCGTGGCTCCCGTGCGCCCTTCCTCCCGGTCCGGATAGCGCTTCCCCAGGTCCTCGAAAATGACGAGCGCCTTGCCCAGCAGGGAAGCGCGTGCGGCGGCGTTGGCGTCGGCGAAGAGGGTTCGGACTTCCTTTTCGACCCAGGACGGAGCGGGGCGCATGTGAAGCGCGACTTCGGCAGGACGGGGGGACCAGCGGAGCGTGAGGCGGGCGCCCTCGAGCTTGACGTCGGCCGGGGGGTCAAGGAGGAGCGCCGGAGCGTCGCCGAGGACGAGTTCGGAGCACTGGGCGGCTGCAAACGGGCCGTCACGAGGTTCGACGAGTTCGCCGATGCGCGTCGTGAGGCGGGCGGCGACGGCGGGGTCGAGGTCAGCGACGAACAGGACGGCGCCTTCGCGGGCGGCGTCCACCTTCCAAGAGACGGAGTCTTCCATGTCGGCATGGACGCCGAACAGGGTGACGGAGCCGAGGCGGCCCACCTTTCGGGTGGCGGTAAATCCTGTGCCGACGGACATGGGCTCGCCGTCGCGCTCGCCGAGCCACAGCGGCGTGGGCGTCGTCGGGTACCCCTTTTCCTCGATGAGCAGCGTGCCGTTCCAGAGAAGAGGCGAGTTGGCCAGGTCCAGTCGAAGCGCCGCGACGTCGTCGATAGTGAGGCGGCCCCAGGTGGTGGGCCATGTGGCGCCGCCGGGGGTTTCCTTCGTGGCGGACAGCCTGAGGGCATCGAACCAGGTCGCGCTGGCGATCCCGGCGATGATGCAGGCCGCGCGCGCCTGGTCCGCCCCTGGTGGCGGAACGGCGACGACGGAGAGGCGCTTCCACTCAAACGTCCCCTCCAGGAGATCCGTCGACGTCGTTCCGGCGACGACGCCTGCCTTGAGCCATTCGATGCGGAGTCCGGCGCGTCCCTGAAGGGCCATGGCGCGGACCCAGCCTTCGAGCTTGAGGGCCGCGCCGGGTGAGACGGGGACGGGCGGGCTGGAAGCGGCGAACAGGGAGTGGTCGCGCGTATCGACGCCGCGGACGGCGAGGGAGAAGCCGCCGTCCTTGTGCTGCTCGCGATCGGCGGCGACCTGGTAGTTCGCGTCGGCCGCAACGGACCAGCCTTCCTGCCCTTTCTCGAGGGAACCGGCGGCGCCGAGGAGGTTGTCGTGGTCGGTGGCGACGGTCGGCGGGAGGTCAACGAGCTTCCCGATCAGCGAGGGCGCGACGATGGCTGCGCCGCCGAGGATGAGAAGCGCCGCGAAAATGGCGAGCGCCAGGGGGCCGGGGCGGCGGGATTTCGTCGCGGTCTTGCCGGGAATGCCGAACCGTGGCGCTGCGATGCGGAACGTAACGTCGCCGGCCGTGAATTTCTCCTTGTCCTTGAAGAGCCGCGCCTCGAACGGCTGTCCGTCGAACTTGGTGCCGTTCGTGGACTTGAGGTCCTTCACGAGGATTCCCTGGTCGGTCTCGGAGACCTCGACGTGGCGGCTGGAAAGCTTGTGGTCGTCGATCGGGATCGAGCACTCCCTGGCGCGGCCGATCACCAGCGGCGTCGCCCCCAGCGAGTGCGTCGCAACCGAACCGTCGGCGCGAAGGACTTCGAGGTGGGAGGGCGCCGTCGGGATGGGCGCGGGAGCAGGAGCGGCAGCAACCGCCGCCGGCGGGGCAGCAACGGGCGCGGGTGCCGGCGCCACGGCGGCAGGCTCGGCAACATCCCTCTTCGCGTGCGCTTCCACGGCCGCCGCGACCGAAGGCTCCGGCGCCGGAGTCGTAATCGTCCCGTCCATGAACTGGAACACCGCCGCCCCGATCATCAGGCGGTCGCCGGGGCGAAGGGAGCGCGGTTTGTCGAGCAGTTCGCCGTTCAGAAGCGTGCCGTTGCGGCTCCCGAGGTCCGTGGCGACATAGCCGCCTGCGACGAGTTCGATGCGGAAATGGTCGCGGCTGGCGCGCGAATCGAGAGTCGGAATGGCATGCCGCGCCGCCCGGCCGACAGTGATGGCGATCTCGCCGAGCGTGTACTCGCGGGTAGCGCCGCTTTCAGTGTGGACGATCTTGGGCATGAAGGGGGAATGGTAGAGATCGCGGAGCTGGATGAAAAGAGGCGGAACAAGGCCCTCCGAACTTCAGCCGCCCGCTTACGTTGGTACCAGGTGCAGATCCGCCAGACCCAAACACACTGCCCCCCGTTCGTACGTCCCGTCCTTGACTCGAACCTCTCTCCCGCTAGAATCCGCTTCCCTTCCGACAGGGGCCACGAAAGGAACCACCCATGCCGATCCGCCTTTGCCTTTGCGCCGCATTCTTCGCCGTCTCCTCCCTGGCCCACGCCCAGTACGTGGACTCCATCACCGTGACGGGCGGCAAGACGATGGAAGGGGAAGTCCAGAAAGTGACCAGCACGGAAATCGGCCTGCTCCTGCCGGGAACAAGTTCGGTGTACACCGCCAAGCGTGAGTCGGTCATCGGCGACATCAACTGGGACGAAACGTCCATCCCTCCCGCAATGAACAACGGGCGCTCGCAGTTCGCCGCCCAGAAGTACCCCGAGGCCGCAGCGAACTTCGCCAAGGCCTACGCTTCCGGCGGCACCCGCCAGGTGCTCAAGCAGGAGTGCGGCTTCAAGCTGGCCGAGGCGCACCGGCTGTCGATGAATTTCGGCGAGGCCGCGCTCGCGTACCAGAAGCTGCTGAAGGATTTCCCGGACAGCTTCTACATCAAAGACGCGTACTCGGCGATCGTCGACTGCTTCATGTTCGGATCTCCGCCGAATTACGCCGAGGCTCGCAAGTACATCTCGGAGATTTCCGCGAAAGCTAAAGACCTGGGGTTGAGCGAGGACTTCGTCGGCGAGCTCAAGCTCAAGGACGCGCGCATGTACGAACGCCAGGGACAGGGCGCCTCGGCGCTGGGCGTTTACAACGGCCTCCTGAACCACAAGACGCCGCGCGTTCAGTGGGCGGCCTACGCCGGCCTCGGCACATGCCAGCTCGGCGCCAAGGAGTTCGACAAGGCGAAGGCCTCGTTCCAGAAGGTCATCGACAATGCCGACCGCTCTCACTCAGCGACGCTCGGCCGCGCGTACAACGGCCTGGGCGAGTGCATCCTCACCGGCGGCCTCGCGGCGGAGAACGTGAAAGAGGCGCTGTACTGCTTCCTCCGCACCGTGACGCTCTACCAGCCGAGCGGAACCGACCTGATTGATGACCACGCCAAGGCCATGATGATGGCTGCGCGGTGTTTCCACACGCTATCCAACCTTGAGGCGGCGCAGGAGCAGAAGGACAAACTCGCCGGCGAGTTCCAGAAGCTCGCCGGTCGCTTCAACGACATGTACGGCGGCGACTTCCCGAACTGGGTCAAGGCCGTGAAAGAACCGCTCGGAAAGTAGAACGTCAGCTGGATCCAAAGGGCGCTTCTCGCGAACTCGAGAAGCGCCCTTTTTCATGAGTTCTTTGTGAAAACCCAAAGGACTTGTGCAGAATGCCCGGCTCTGGGGGCGGCAAGCCGGGACGGGAGGCCCGTCGCCGACCTGCGCTTTGACCCAAGTCGCTTCAAGCGAGGAACTATGCTCCGAACCCTCATGTTCACGGCCCTCGCACTTCTTTCTGCGCGGGCAGACGAGTTGGGCGACCTGGAACGCCAGGCGAAGGACAAGGAATACGGCGCTTACTGGGACCGGACGAAGGCGTTCGGGAAGCTCGCGAAAATCGGTTCCGTCAAGGCCGCGCAGGCCGTGCTGCCGCATTGCGGAGACGAAGAGCCCGCCGTGCGCGAATTCGCGGGGCTTGCCGTGTCCGACTTCAGCGACAAGGATGCCGTGGCCTGGCTGGCCGCGAACGCGGTGACCCTCCGGGCTCCGGAAGGCAGAGCGACGGCGTACTGGGGGTTCGGCGTGTCGGGGAACGAGGCGTACTTCCCGGCCCTTGAAAAGGCGGCCGGTGGGGGCGAAAGGGACGCCGCCGCCCGCGCTTCGGCCGTCCGCTCGATCGGCATGTTCGGTGACAAGGGGAAGGAAGAGGTCCTCATCGCCGCGCTCAAGGACTCCGCGTGGCAGGTGAAGGAGGAGGCGGCGTTCGCACTCTTCGAACGGAGATCCGCGGCGGCCGCCGAGCCCCTCGTGAAGTTGCTCACCGACGCCGCATGGCAATCCCACGCCGCCGCGCTCTACGCGCTGGGCGCCTGCGCCCCGGACAAGTTCCGGGAAGCGCTTCCCAAGGCCCAGAAAGACAAGGCGTACCAGGTGCGCCTCGCGGTGTGCGAAGGGGCGTTTGAGGCGGGGCAGGAGGACGGATTTGGCGCGGCCGGGGTCGCGCTCAAGGACGAGGCCTGGCAGGTGCGTGTCGCGGCGATCGGGGTGATGGAGCGGGTGTGGGAGGAGCGCTGTATTGAGCCGCTGATCGACGCCATGGTGAAAGAAAAGGGCCGGTTGCGGTACGACTTCACGATGACGCTTCGCCGCATGACCGGCAAGGAGATCGGCTTCAACGCGGCGGACTGGAAGCTCTGGTGGAACACGGCGAAGGAGACCTTCAAGCTCGGCAAGAAGCCGGCGAAACGCAGCGTCAACGTCGCAGCGGGCGGAGGCGGCACGGAGGTCGCTTTCTACGACGTGCCGATTCTCTCCGACCGGATCGGCTTCACGATCGACTTCAGCGGTTCGATGTTTGACGACGACCAGAAGACAAGCGGGTCAGGGGAGCAGAAGGGGAAGAAGCAGATCGACATTGCGCTGGAGGAATTCCAGAAGACGGTGCAGGGGCTGAAGCCGGACGTGAAGATCAACCTTCTCGTGATGAGCACGCAGGCGATCATCGAGAAGGTCCGGATCTTCTCGAAGATGCTCGTCCCGGTGTCTGCGGCGCGGCCGAAGATCCTGACGTGGGCGTTCGACGCGAAGAAGAAGCTGGAGCCGATCAAGCGGGGGCGCGGCGACATGTGGGATGCGTACGAAGAGCTGATGGCGGACGAGGACATCGACACGATGTTCATCCTGAGCGACGGCGGGCCGAGCTACGGGGGGTGCGTGGACAAGAAGCACTTTCTCGTCGAACTGCGCCGTTCCAACCGTTACCGCAAGGTGATGATCCACACCGTCCTGACGGGGAAGGGGGCGGAGGAGTTCATGGAAGACCTGGCGGAGATGACGGGGGGACAGGCGGTTGTTAAGTAGGCTGGCGGACGCTGCGGAGGCTGGCGGAGGCTGCAAGAGGCTGGTACGGGCTGGGTGAAAGAGATGTTAGGGCCTGATTGAAGTGTCGCGGAATGTTCAACGCTCCCTTGTGCGAGCGTGGACTGAGGAGGAGGCGGAGTGCGGATCTTCGACGCGACTCGTACGATCCTGAATCCTCCGCTAGAGAAAGCCTCGGCCAGCCTTCGCCCGCTTCCGCCAGCCTTCGCCAGCCATTTCCGCCGGTGGTTCTACTTCTCCCTCATCGTCTGCTCCGCGATCGCGGTCCTGGCCGACGACAGCGCAACTCCAAAGTCCGTCAAAGTAGTCATTCTTCACACCAACGACCTCCACGGCCGCGCTTACCCGCAAAAAGCGGTCTGGCTCGACAAGCAGAACCCTCCGGAAGTCGGCGGCCTGGCGGCGCTCCTTGCCACGATCCGCCGAGAACGCACGAAAGCCTGGAATGACAACTCCGCGGTCGTCCTCGTCGACGCCGGCGACTGGTTCCAGGGGACCCCCGAGGGCGACCTGCCGCGCGGCCGGCTCGTGGTCGAATGGATGAACCTCGCGGGGTACGACTTCGCCACGATCGGGAATCATGAGTTCGACAAGGGGCACGGGACCATCGCCGACCTCGCGGACGTCGCCCATTTCCCCTTCCTCGGCGCGAACATCAGGTGGAAGAGCGGCAATCGGCCCTCGTGGTGCCGTGCGACGCGCACGTTTTCGCTCTCGGGGAACCGGATCCTCTTCGTCGGGCTGATCACCAGCCGGATGGACACGCTCGTCATGCCCGAGGCCATCAAGGCCATGCGCTTCGACGACGAGATCACGACGCTGAAGAAGTACCTTAAAGACGACGGACGCATCGTCGTACCGGTGACGCACTGCGGCGTGGACCGCGACCTGGAAATTGCCGCGGCAACGAAGGTCCCGCTCATCATCGGCGGCCATTCCCACACGGGCCTGACCAGCGGCAAGGCCGCCCCAGACGGCACGCTCGTCTGCCAGTGCTTCGCCGGCGGCACCGTCCTTGGTCGCGCCGAGCTCACGCTCGAAGGCGGAAAGGTTGTCGCGAAATCCGCTTCCCACGTCTCCGTCCGCCCGGCCGACGGAGAAGACGCTGAGGCAAAGGCGCTGATCGCGCGCTACGCGAAGGAGATCGACGCCACGATGAACGTCGAGATCGGGGAAGCGCCGGAAGCGCTTCTTCGGGGCGGCCGAGGTTCGTCGCCGCTGGGAAACTGGGTCTGTGACGTCATGCGCAAGAAGGCGGGAGCGCACGTCGCGCTGACCAACCGCACCGGCATCCGCGCCGACCTCCCGGCCGGAAAGATCCGCGTCCGCGAGATGTATGAGATCAGCCCGTTTTCCAACACGCTGACCACGATGGACCTGACCGGCGCGGAGCTCGACGCCATCCTCGAGTATTCCACGGCGGAGAACGCGACGTTCCTCGACGCGTCGGGGCTCGAAGCCGAAGTCGATGCCAAGGGAGCCGGCGGTAGCCGCGTCACCATCACGAAGGTCGCCGGCGAGCCATGGGACGCCACCCGCACCTACAAGGTCGTCACCAACTCATTTCTCGCCGCGGGCGGCGACGGCCACGGCGTCTTCAAGAACGGCAAGAACCGCGCCGAGACCGGGATCGATCTGCTGGACGCGCAAGTGGAAGCGTGCAAGGCGGCGAAGGTTGTCGCGCCGGCGGGGGAGCGGATCCGGTTCAAGTAGGCCGGACCGGCCTAGAAGAGGAACGCCGCCACCCGCGACATCCAGGCCGGCGCCGAAACGACCAGTCCCGCGAAGAAGGACTTGAGCCAGAACGCGGCAGGAGAAGGATCGCCGCCATCGCTCACCGGAGTTTCCGTGTTGGGCGCGTCGAACAGCCGGGACAGGAAGTGCTGCATGGAAGGGCTATCGGCGGGGCGAGCGCGGGGGCTTGAGGGTTTTCCTCCCGAAGTGCCCGCGCAGCCGTTTCAATGAGGCATTCCGGCCGTCAAAGGATCAGGGAACAAGGGAGAAGACGATGAAGCGCGCTGCGTGGCTTTCGCTCGTGACGGTGGCTTTGACCTCCTGCGGCCCGGCCGAAAAGTCGCCCAAGGTGGCGCCCATCGCGCTGGTTTTCGACGTCGGGGGCCGCGGTGACAAATCTTTCAACGACGCGGCCTACCGCGGGCTGGAGCGCGCGAAGTCGGAGCTGCAGGTGGAATTCGCGTACAAGGAGCCCACCAACAATGACCGCGAAGCGTCGCTTCGGTCGATGGCGGAAGGCGGGGCGCCGCTGGTGTTCGGGGTGGGGTTCCTGTTCACGGACTCGATCTGCACGGTCGCGAAGGATTTTCCGGGGCAGAAGTTCGCGTGCATCGACTACGACCTCGGGGCGAAGCCGCAGGTCCCGGCGAACGTGAGCGCGATCAAGTTCCGGGAGGAAGAAGGAGCGTTCCTGGTCGGGGCGATCGCGGGGCTGACGACGAAGACGAAGAAAGTCGGGTTCGTGGGAGGGATGGACATCCCGTTGATTCACAAGTTCAAGGCCGGCTACACGGCGGGCGTGAAGGCGGTGAACCCCGAATGTGAGGTGATCGCGAACTTTGCAGGGCTGACGCCCGATGCATTCAAGGACCCGGTCAAGGGGAAAGAGCTGGCGCGCGCTCAATACGGGGCCGGCGCGGACATCATCTTCCACGCGAGCGGCTCGACGGGTAATGGCGTGCTCGAGGAAGCAAAGGAACGGAACAAGGCAGACGGGAAAGTGGCGCACTTCGTGATCGGCGTCGACAGCGACCAGTGGGAGGAAGGCGGGCACGTGCTGACGTCCATGATCAAGAGAGTGGACGTCGTGGTCTTCGACACGATCAAGGCGCACAAGGAAGGAAAGTTCTCGGCCGGGGCCCATGAATACGGATTGAAGGAAGATGGCGTCGGGTACGTTCGAGACGGGAAGAACATGGCGCTGATCCCGGATGACGTCGAAGCGAAACTACAGGCGTTGAAGAAAGAGATCATCGACCGAAAGCGCGAGGTGCCTGCGAAATAAGGCGTCAACCCCATCCCCGGCTTGAACGGAAGAACATGCCCCGCAAGCTCGATCGGATGCGACTGGCCCGCGATCTGGCTGACGCGATACGCGGTGCCTGGGAGGATCTGCAGGACCTCGCAAAAGGCGAACGCTTGTATTCGTTTTGTCTCGAAACCGACGGCGAAGTTCGCGGTGTCTTGTCTACCGCCAATTCGGAAGAGGGGCTGGACCTCGCGGCCCGGAGGCACGCCGAACTCAATGGTTGCGACTTTGAGCTCAGTCGGCGAACGCTGCGCTGGTCGCCTGCCGATTGGGCGTATCGCGAGATCGCCACGGAGAGATTTCATGCGATCAATGAACTTCTCGAAGAACTTGTCGGCGATCAGTGGGACGAGTCTTCCGGCTGGTCAGGAATGCGCTTCTGGCTGAGCCTGGTATGGAGGGTGGTACTCCCATTCGGGGTTGAGCGGCGCGTCCTGTCGACCCTCGAGACGGTTCTTCGGGAGTTCATGAATGATCGCCCCTTCCTTCGAGGGTCGCTCATCGCATTCCTGATTCATAGCCGGTCTAATCAGGCGCTCGTCGAATCTGCCCGCTCCATTTGCGGCACCGCCGCAGCTGAGCGACTGAGGAGCGAGCTCGAGGATGCGCATGAGCCCTCGACATTGCCGAGCCGGCCGACATGACACCTGTTCGCCTTCCGTCTAACCACTTTCTACTGCCACAAATCTGTTTCCTACCCGTTAAATGCCGCTCGCAACAATCCTCTTTTGGAAAAAAACACATGAACTTCCTCGCCGATCCGCCGAGACTCGGGTCTTGAACCTGGCCATTGAAATGATCGGGATAGAAAAGCGCTTCCCCCGCGTGGTTGCGAACTCCGGGGCGAGTTTGACCGTGGCCGAAGGCGAAATCCACGCGCTGGTCGGCGAGAACGGCGCCGGCAAGTCGACGCTGATGAAGATTCTGTACGGGATGTATGCGCCGGACGCGGGGACGGTGCGGGTGATGGGGAAAGAGATGAAATCATTCTCGCCCGCGACGTCGATCGCAGCCGGGATCGGGATGGTGCACCAGCACTTCATGCTCGTCCCCACGCTGACCGTCGCGGAGAACGTCGTCCTGGGCATGGAGCCGCGGCTCGGGCCGTGGTTCGACACGGCACAGGCGGAGCACGAGGTCGCGGAGATGTCGACGCGCTTTGGACTCGCCGTCGAGCCGCGCGCGAAGGTCGAAACGCTGCCCGTCGGCGTGCAGCAGCGCGTCGAGATCCTGAAGGTGCTGGCGCGCGGGGCGAAGGTGCTGATCCTGGACGAGCCGACGGCGGTGCTGACGCCGGGGGAGATCGAAGAGCTGTACGCGACGCTGGCGAAGCTGAAGGCCGAGGGGCGGACGGTGGTGCTGATCACGCACAAGCTGAAGGAAGTCAAGGCGGCGTCGGACCGGCTGACGGTGCTGCGGCGCGGGGCGACGGCGGGGACGGCGGTGACGGCGGACGTGACGGAGGAAAAGATCGCCGAGATGATGGTGGGGCGGGCGGTCCTGATGAAGGTCGAGAAGAAATCCGCGAAGCCGGCGGACGTCGTGCTGTCGCTCAAGGGATTGCAGGCGCCGGGAGTGGGCCCCGTGACGTTCGACGTGCGCGCCGGCGAGATCGTCGGGATCGCGGGCGTCGAGGGGAACGGGCAGAGCGAACTCCTGGAGTGCCTCTCCGGGCTGCGCGCGGCGAAAGCCGGAAGCGTCTCGCTGGGTGGCATCGACCTTTCGCGCGCGGCCCCGGCCGGGTGGTTCAAGGCCGGGCTCGCGATCATTCCCGAGGACCGGCAGAAGCGCGGGCTGGTCGGCGAATTCACGGTGGCGGAGAACCTGGTCCTGGGCCGGCACCGCGAGGTGAAATTCGTGAAGCGCGGATTTGTGCGAGCCGGCGCCCGGGACGCCGAGGCCGCGACCCTCGTGAAGAAGTTCGACGTGCGGCCGGCTGACGCTTCCGTCGAAGCCCAATCCCTCTCCGGCGGGAACCAGCAGAAGGCGATCGTCGCGCGCGAGCTGTCGCGCCAGCCGCGACTGCTCATCGCGGCGCATCCAACGCGCGGCGTGGACATCGGGGCGATCGAGTTCATCCACAAAGCGATCGTCTCGGAACGGGACCGCGGGGCAGCCGTCCTGCTGGTGAGCTCGGAGCTGTCGGAGGTCCTCGCGCTGGCGGACCGGGTGCTTGTGATGTTCGGCGGGCAGATCGCCGGCGAACTCAAGGCGTCCGAAGCGACGGAGAAGAAAGTCGGCGTCCTGATGGCGGGAGTCCGCGCGTGATCCGCTTCCTCAAGGACGCGCTTGTCCGCTCGATCGCTCCGGCCCTGGCGCTTGGCGCTGCGGCGCTGCTCGGCCTGCTGATCGTGGCGGTCGTCGGCCACAATCCGTTCGCCGTGGTTCGAAACCTCCTGTCGGCCGCGACGCAGGCGCATGGGTTGCGGGACGACATCGCCTACGTTCTGCTCTACGCGACGCCGCTGATCTTCACCGGCCTCTCCGTCGCCGTCGCGTTCCGCGCGGGGCTCTTCAATATCGGCGGCATGGGGCAGATCATGGTCGGCTCGATCCTCTGCGGATGGGCCGGGTGGAAACTCGCGGCGCTTCCGGCCATCCTCGCCATCCCGGCCTGCATCGCGCTGGCGGCGCTCGGGGGCGCGCTGTGGGGAGCGATCGCAGGGGCGCTGAAGGCGTGGCGCGGATCGCACGAAGTCATCATCACGATCATGCTGAACTTCTGCGCGATCGCGGTGACCGATTCGCTCGCGAACGGCACGTGGAAAGCAAAGGAGGGGATGACGCCGCAGCTTCCCGCGATCGGCCAGTCGGCGCGGTTGCCGCGACTGGGCGCGCGCGCGGCGGACGCCCCGCCACCCGAAGCGGGGGATCCTCCGCTGATGGGCATCGGGCTCTTTCCGAAGCACGTGCAGGTCAATGCATCGCTGTTCCTTGCGCTCCTCGCGGCCGCCGGGATGCATGTCTTTCTTTTCCGGACCGTCCGCGGGTACGAGCTGCGAGCGGTGGGGCACAACCCGGAGGCTGCGCGGGCGGCGGGCATCTCCGTGAAGCGCGTGACCATCACGGCGATGGCGATTTCCGGGGCTCTTGCGGGACTGGCGGCGACGGACCTTGTGATGGGAACGAAATACAACTACCGGCAGGACGACGCGATGTCGTACGCGCGGGCGGCGTTCATCGGGATTGCCGTGAGCCTGATGGGGCAGAACCATCCCGGGGGGATCATCCTCGCGGCCCTGCTGTTCGGGGCGATGGAGCGGATGGGGCTGCTGCTGAACGACGTACCGAAGGACATCGTGCTGATCCTGCAGGCGGCGGTGATCCTGTTCGTGATCTGCGGGAACGAGCTGTTCAGCAGAATGCTCGCCCGAAAGGCGGCAACTACTTGAGCCACCCCGCCGAAATCATCGCCGGCACGCTCTCCCTGGCCGTTCCCTACGTCCTCGCCTCCCTCGCGGGCGTGGTCAGCGAGCGCTCCGGCGTCGTCAATATCGCGCTCGAAGGCATCATGCTCGTCGGCGCGTTCGTCGCCACGGCCGTTACGTTCGCCTGCGAGCCCGTCGGCGCCGAGGGCGTCCGCTCCGCCGCCAACGCCGGGTTCTATGCGCCGTGGATCGGACTCGCCGCCGGCGTCGCCGCAGGCGCCCTCATGGGCCTCCTCCACGGCGTCGTCTGCATCAAGGTCCGCGCCAACCAGATCATCTCCGGCGTCGCCCTCAATATCCTCGCCATGGGAGTCACGCAGTTCGCCTGCACCCTCGTCTTCAATTCCTCTTCCAACTCCGCCGTCGTCGCCCCCATGCCCCGCTGGGGCATCCGCCCCTTCGCCTTCACCCCCATCGCCTGGCTCGCCTTCCTCCTCGTCCCTGCCGTCTGGTTCTTCCTCTACCGCACCGTCGCCGGCCTCCGCCTCCGCGCCGTCGGCGAACATCCCGCCGCCGCCGATTCCCTCGGCGTCCGCCCCAACCGCACCCGTTTCAAAGCCCTCGCCTTCTCAGGCGCCCTCGCCGGCCTCGGCGGCGCCGCCCTCTCCGTCGAAGTCTCCCAGTTCGTCCAGAACATGACCGCCGGCCGCGGATACATCGCCCTGGCCGCCATGATCGCCGGCAAGTGGAACCCCCTCGGCGCCGCCGCCGCATGCCTCTTCTTCGCGGCCTCCGAACGCGCCCAGATCGCCTTCCAGGACCGGATCAACCCTCAACTCGCGCAAAGTCTTCCGTACTTGCTTACAATCCTCGTTCTTGCCGGATTTGTCGGAAGAGCCCGGGCACCGGAGGCGTTGGGGAAGCCCTATGAAGCGTCGCGATAGCGTGCTGGTCCTGTTGGGAGCCGCGCTGCTCTTCGCCTGCGCCGGCTGCGGCATTTTCGGCGGCGACGACGACGGCGGCACCGAGGCGCCGAAGCCGGAAAAGCCCGCGAAGAACGTGATCCTGCTGATCGGCGACGGAATGGGTCCGTCACAGGTGACGCTCGGGCGGCTCGCCGGGCCCGGCGTGCACGAGGGGCTCGCGATGGAGAAGACCACCTACGTCGGCCTCGTGAAGACCTACTCCACGAACGCCCTCGTGACCGACAGCGCGGCCGCGGGGACGGCATACTCCACGGGCCGCAAAACCAAGAATCATGTTCTCGGCCTGGGGCCCGACGGAACCAACCTGGAAGTCCTCGCGGAGTGGTGTCACAAGAAGGAGAAGGCGGTCGGCCTCGTCACCACCACGTCCGTCACCCACGCCACCCCCGCTGCTTTCACCGCGCATTGCGAGGATCGCGGTAGCGAAAAACTCATCGCAGAGCACTACCTCAAAACTGAGGTCGATCTCTTTTTCGGCGGCGGCCTGGTCTATTTCCCCGAAGCCCTCCAGAAGCAGTTCCGCGACAAGGGCTGGTCCTTCCTCCGCAATCGCGCCGATTTCCTCGACTGCCGCGAAGGCCGCGTCATCGGCCTCTTCGCCGACCGCCACATGGACTACGAGGTGGACCGCGACGCCTCGGTTCAGCCTTCCCTCGAGGAAATGACGCAAAAGGCTCTTCAGCTCCTCCACGACAAGGAGAGCGGTTTCTTCCTCATGATCGAGGGCGGCCGCATCGACATGGCCTGCCACGGGCACGACGCGGCGGCGATGGTGAAAGACCTCGTCGCGTTCGACAAAGCGGTGGAAGCGGCGCTCGCCTTCGCGGAGCGCGACGGGAACACGCTCGTCCTGGTGACGGCCGACCACGCCACGGCCGGACTCGCAATCACTGAAAAAGTCGCGATCGACCGCCTGCGCGCCCGCACGATGAGCGCGGAAAAAATGGGCCAGCTCGTCGGCGAGGGAAAGCGCCCGCTCGCCGACGTCGTCCGCGAGCACGCTGGCTTCGAGGTCAGCGACGAAATGCTCGCGCAGATCGAGGAGTTGCGCAAGAAAGTCGAAACGGTCCCGGGCGCTTCCGACGACGCGAAGCGATATGCGCTTCAGAACGCCATCGGCCACATCCTCTCCCAATCCAGCGGCGTGCAATTCATACCCGTCGAGGTGCAGGCGACACACGTCATCACGAAAGGCCACGACGGCTGCGACGTCTCGATTTACGCGTGGGGCCCGCACGCGGGCGACTTCACCGGCGTGCTGGACAACACGGATGTGGGGGCGAGAATCCGAAGGGCGATGGAGGCCGGGAAATGACGGACACGAGGACGCCGTGCATGGTGCTGGGCGACCGATTCGGGGCGCCGCCGGACATCGGGATTGTGCTGGGAAGCGGGCTGGGTGCGCTGGCGGAGCAAGTGGAAGGGAAGACCGTCGCGACGTACGACCAGATTGCGGGCTTCCCGATGAGCACAGTGGCGGGGCACGCGGGGCAGCTGGTGGTGGGGAAGCTCGCGGGGCGCACGGTCGCGTTGCTGCGCGGGCGATGGCACCTCTACGAGGGGTATGAGCCGACGCAGGTGACGATCGGCGTGCGGAGCCTGGCGCGCTGGGGCGTGAAGGCCCTTCTGGTCACCAATGCTGCCGGCGGCGTCGCTGCGCGATTCACGGCCGGCGATCTGATGCTCATCTCGGACCAGATCAACCTGACCGGACAAAGCCCTCTCATGGGAATGCCGGCATTCGTCGACATGTCCACGGCGTACGACCCGGCGTTCCGTGAAGCGGCGCTGGCCGCTTCGCGCGACTGTGGAGTCGAGCTCAAGCAGGGGGTGTACGCGGGCATGGCCGGTCCGCAGTACGAAACCCCCGCCGAGGTCCGAATGCTCGCGGCCATGGGCGCCGACGCCGTCGGCATGAGCACGGTTCTCGAGACGATTGCCGCAAGGCACGCCGGGATCCGCGTCCTGGGCCTCTCGTGCATCACCAATGCGGCCGCAGGCGGCTCGACCGGCGCGGGGGTCGATCACAAGGAAGTGCTGAAGACGGGCGAAGCCGTGAGCGAGCGGTTCGCGAAACTGGTGCGAGCGACGTTGCCGAGGTTGAAGGTCTAAGGTCGAAAGTCGAAGGAATGAGGTCCTGCTCGGAGTGTTCGGAACCTGGATTGCCCGGTTTCGCCCGTATCGACCTTAGACCCCCAACCCGAACCCCCGTTCAAACCCACCCACCCGCCATGTCCTACCAACACCTCCCCAAACTCGACCTCCACTGCCACCTCGACGGCGCAGTCCGGCCTGAGACCCTTGTCGCCCTCGCCGCGGAAGCAGGACTTTCCTGGCCCCCGGATGCCGCTTCACGCTGCCGCGTCGCCGCGACCTGCCGGTCCCTTCCCGAATTCCTCAAGACCTTCGAGTTCTTTCTCCCGGCACTGGGATCGCGCGCGGGGCTTCGACGCGCGGCGCTCGAGCTGTGCCGGGACATGAAGGCCGATGGCGTCATTTACTTCGAGGCCCGCTTTTCGCCGACGCTCTGGGTCGATGCCGGATTCGCGCCCGAGGAAGCGGTCGAAGGCGCGCTGGAGGGTCTCCGGAAGGGCGAAGCGGAGACCGGCGTCAAATCCGGCCTGATCCTCTGCGGCATCCGGAACTTTCCGCCGGAACGCACGCTGGTCGCCGCGAAGCTCGCGTACAAGTACCGGGACCGTGGGGTCGTCGGGCTCGACATCGCGGGTGACGAGCGTTCGCCGCTCGCAGCGCATCGCGAAGGATTCGCCGAAGCGCGGAAACTCGGCGTGCCCATTACGATCCACGCGGGCGAGGCAGGCCCTGCTTCCAACGTCCGCGAAGCGCTGGAGTTCGGCGCGACGCGCATCGGGCACGGGGTTCACGTGGTTGAAGATCCCGCGGTGCTCGCCGAGGCCGTGAAGCGCGGCGCGACGTTCGAGATGTGTCTCACCAGCAACCTCATGACCCATTCAGTGGACCAGATGGCCAACCACCCCTTCGCGCAATTTCTCCGCGACGGTGTGAGAGTGACGCTGAACACGGACGACCCGGGCGTGCAGGGGAGCACCCTGACGCAGGATTTCGAGCGGGCCGAAAAGGAGCTGGGCCTTGGCAAGCCCGAGCTGAAACGCGCCGTTCTTCACGCCGTGGACGCCGCGTTCGCTTCCGAGTCCACGCGCGCGTCCCTCCGCGCCCGCATCGAGGAGGGCTGGCGCTGAAAAAGCTCCCCACCGACCGACAGCTCCTCACAGCGGCGCGCCGCGCCGCGAAGAACGCTTATGCGCCGTATTCAAGATTCAAGGTCGGCGCGGCCCTGCTTGGCAGGAACGGCTCCATCGTCACCGGTTGCAACGTCGAGAACGCATCCTTCGGCCTGACGATCTGCGCCGAACGGGCGGCCATCGCGAGTGCAGTGGCCCAGGGGATGCGGCAATTTGCTTCCATCGCCGTGGTCGCGCTCGGGCCGAAGGGCAAACGCGTCCGGCCGTGCGGCGCGTGTCGCCAGGTGATGGCGGAATTCTCGCCTTCGCTCCGCGTCATTTGCGAGGACCGGGTGTTCTCGATGAAGGAACTTCTCCCGTCCGGGTTCTCGATTTCCTGACAGGCTTACTTCACGCCGGTCTCGACTTCCCGGAACAACCCCTCCACCCGCCGGAACTTTCCCTTCGTCGCGGGCAGCTCCCCGGCCGCCAAATAGAGCTCCTTTTCCTTCGGCAGGAACAGCATCGACTGAAGCGTCATGTCTCCCTGGGGCACCGCCTGCAGCATCTTCTTCGCCTCGTTCATGCCGATCTTTCCGTGCCACGCCTTCTCGAGCTGGTTCAGGCGGAACCAGCGCGGGCAGGTCTGGGATTCGTTGGGCGGGTCGAGGCGCCAGTGGTTGGTGGCGATGACGGCGCCCTCGGCGGGCGGGCGGACGACGCACTGCTTGTGGTCTAGTTCAAAGACGCCGCACTTGCCGGAGGCGTCAACGACCATGAGGTTGTTGCCGCAGGTGCGGTCGGTTTTTTCGAGCAGGGATTTCGCTTCGTCGAACGTGCTGCAGTTCTCGAGGACGCGGCGGAACAGGAGGACGTACGGAACGCCCTCGGCCGTATCGTCCTTGTTGTAGACGTTCATCACCGCGACGCAGAGACCGTGCTGGTTCATGCCGGAGAGGACGCCCGCCATTCCGGGCCAGGTGACCGACGCGAATGCATTTTTTCCCTCGGGGCGGACGACCATCACGATCGTGTGCTTGTGCGCCACGCCGCGCCCCGGGAAGTCGAGGTTGCGTCCGAAGATGACGGTCTCGTTCTTCGTCGCCGGCGGCTGCAGCACGAACGTCGAGCAGTTCACCAGGCGGATGGCGTCGAGAAACGTGTGAACGATCAGCACCTTTCCGAACTCCATCCCGGCGCCGGCGGCGAGCCCCTTGAGCTCCGCGCGCTCGTCATCCGACAGGTACTTCTCCAGCCGCTTCGCGTTCTCCACGAACTTGTCGCGCAGCTCGGGGTCGTCGGTATAGGTCTCGAAGTACCCCTTGAAGAGGTACGCAATTTCGTCGCGGAAGTTCCGGCCGACCTGGCGGCCCATCTCCGCGGGAGTGCCTTCCACCCGGAAGACGCGGACGCCGTTGATGTCGTCGGTGGTGCCGAACGGCTCGGGCTTTTCCTGCGCGAACAGAGGCAGGGCGAGGGCCAGGCAGGTGAGCAGGCGAATCAAGTCGGCCTCCGGTGCAGGTTGAGAGGGTCATTCTATACGAGGCGCCGGCCGCGCGCGTGAGTCGAGCACGCTTCCATGGTCGCCGGTCCCCGGTGACAATCGCCTCCAACCCCGCCTTGATTGGGAGCCACGATGCGCCGCGCCGCCGAACTGCTGGTCGCTTCACTCGTCTGCATTGCCGGCTGCGGCAAAGGCAGTCCTTCGTCTCCGCCCCCGGGTCCTGCGCCGGCCGCTGCCACGGCCCCCGGCTGGCGCTCTTCCCTCGACGGCGTCGCGATTCCCGACATCCCCGCTTCCGGAAAGATCCACGGCGAGCCGTTCGCCGTTGAAGTCGCGGAGATCGAAAACGGAATTCTGCACCTCAAGCAGGGGAAAGAATTCTTCGCCGACAAGGAATTCACCGTGTTCCTCTTCCTCAAGGAAAGAGGCTCCGTACCCGAAAACCGGGCGTGGAACGAGAAGGCGGACAAGGAATTCGGGCATCCGCACGTCCACTGGGGGGGCAGGCCTGCGGGAAGCGGCATGCCGAAGAAGGAGAGCGTTTTCGGTGAGTACTCGATGAAGCTCGAGTTCGGGAAGGAGACGGGGAAGAAGCTGCCCGGGAAGATCTGGCTGTGCATGCCGGGGGAGACAAAGGACTTCGTGCTGGGGACGTTTGTGGCGACGGTGAAGGGCTTTATTCTGCGAAACGGCGAGCCCGACAGAACGGAGGACTCGCTGGAGTTGCTGGCGTGGCTTGCGGAGGAGCGGCTGAAAAAGGAAAACCCCGGCAAGAAAACTGAAGTGACGAAGTCGATGAGCGGGAACATGTCGACGGGGCCGAAGGGTGGCTCCGGGGGCGAGGACGTGGAATGGTCGCTGGACGGCGTGAAGCAGGGGTGGCTGAAGTTCAGGTTCGTTCGGGAGAACGGCCAGTGGGGCGTTTCGAAGGTCTGGCCGGGCAATCAGATTCCCGAGGCGCATCCCGAGAAGGCGCCGGCGCCGGGTGACGCTTCGGCGGATGCAGTAAAGGTGTTCGCGGCGATCGAGATCGAGAAAATCCTTGAGGGGAAGACGGTGCACGTCCTGATGGGTTTTTCCCCGTCGGTAAAGGCAGGTGTTGCCGCGCTTTGCGAGGCGCAGTGGCAGGTGGAAGGGGAAGAAGAGTGGCTTCGGAAGAGGCTGTTGTTCAAGTGGACGGAAGCCGGGTGGGTGTTCGATCGAATGCTTGGCGAGGGCGAGCAGTTCAATGTTCGAACGGGAGACGTGGAGAAAAAGTGAAGCGCCGCTCGCCGGTCAACTCCTGGCGGACAACCTGACCACGGCGCTCAACCTGAACCCCTGCCCGGGCTCAAGGTAGGTGGCAACCCAGCCGAATCGCCGCAGCAGCGACACATTTCCTCCCGCGGCGTTCCATGTCCCGCCTCGCGCGATGCGCCAGTCACGGTAGCGCCGTCCGCCGGGGTCATTGAGGCACCACTCGCGCCCGTTCCCCGCCATGCCGCGAATGGCATACGGCGAGTCGTCCGTCGCGAATTCCTCGACCGGCGTCGGCGTCATCCCGTCCGAAAACGTCTCGCCGCAGTTGCAGCGCACGGCGTCGAAATTCGCCCCCCACGGGTACGGCCGTCCATCCGGGCCGCGCCCTGCCTTCTCCCATTGCTCCTCGTGCGGCAGGCAGAGCAGACGCCCCGACTTCTGCGAGGCCCACCACGCGTACGCCATCGCGTCGTTCCACGTCACCGACAGCACAGGCCAGTCCTCCGCCCAGTCCGCCTGCGCATGCCGCAGGCGGCAGTCGTCCGCGATCACTCCCTGCCGCGGCTTCGACAGCCACTCCGTCGTAGGCACCACCCAACCTTCCGGCGTCTTCGGCCAGTAGGGCGCCGCTCCGTCCGCCGGCCGCGGCGCACGCTTCAGCGCCTCCGTCGGATGAATCGAATTCAGGAACGCGACGTACTCGCCGCAAGTAACCTGCAGGCGCGCGAGGAAGAAATCGTCGAGCACCCGGACACCCGCGCGAACTCCCGCGGACGGACTGGCGGTCTTGCCGAGCTGGAAGGGAAACGGGCCCGCGGAAATCGGGAGGAATCCCGCCACTCGTTCTGCCTCGTCGAACAGCGTCGCGTTGACCGAGAGTTCCTCCTGCCGCCCCACGCTTACCGGAAGCGCCAGAGGTGCCCGTCCTTCGGCGACGATCACGAGCAGCCACGACCCCATCGGCCAGGCCCGCTTTTCGATCGGCGTCGTCCCAAGGAACTGCCCGCTTCCGCGCGGACGCCCCGGCGAATTCCCGAACATCTCGTTGAGGGCGGTCTCCGGCACTTTCGGCTTCCCGGCGCCCACCGTGACCGGCACCAGCGCGCGGTCCATTTCGACGTAGCGATACGCCCAGACTTTCGCGCCCGTCACCGGCTCCTGCCGGCAGGCCGCCGAATGCACCTTCAACGTCTGGGGAGATTCCGTCTCCCGCTCGCGCATCCCTTCGGTACCCTTCACCGACGGCATCCGCCCGCTCCACGGGTGGTACCCCATCACGATCAGGTCGTCCGGCTTCACTCGCCGCCCCGCCTCGAGACACCGGCACGCGTACGCCTGCGTCTTCACGGCAAGCGACCCGTCCCCACGCAGCCGCGCGGCGAACAGGCCGTCGTCGTGTCGCTCCACGACCTGGCGGTGCAGAAGCGCCGACCGCTCGTCGCCGTTGGCTTCTTCCTCGAGGAAGCGCTGCCAGTACATCTGGGCTTTCATGGCGCGTGCTTCCTTCATGAGAGGCACGTTCGAGAGCGCCGAAGTCAGCGCCCCATCGGCCTCCGCGAACGCGCGGAGGCCCTGCCGTTCGAGCGCGAGCGCGCGGTCCTGCAGCTCCCAGAGCTCCTTCTTTTTCGCGAGAGGCGCGTGCGCCTTCACTTCTTCCGCCAGCGTGCGCGCCTCGTCCTGCACCTTTCGCGACTCCGCGTCCGACTTCGCCCACTTCTCGATCTCGGCCTTCGCCTTCTCAACCTGCTCGTTCGCGAGCTTCTCGCGGCGCTCGCGCTCTTTCGTCCCCTCCAGGTACGCCTCGACTTCCGACGCCAGCTCGGCCGCGCTCGGGTAGCGGTCCGCCTTCGCCTTCGAAAGCGACTTCAGGCAGATCACCTCGAGCTCCGGCGGACAGTCCATCCAGAGGGAGGGGGGCTTGACTTCTTTCGAAGTCACCATCCGGATCACTTCCCACGGGTTCTCGTCCTCGAACGGCGGCGTGAGCGCGAGAATTTCGTAGAGGATCGCGCCGAGCGCGTAGACGTCGCTGCGCTGGTCCACCTCGTCGAGCTTCCCGAGCGCCTGCTCCGGCGGCATGTAGGACGGCGTCCCCAGGACCTGCCCCTCCATCGTCAGCTTGCTCGACCGCGCTTCCCCCGCCTGCCCGAGTTTGCGGATCTTGCGCGTCGTCTGCTTCGGCCGCACGGGCCCGCGATGTTCCTTTTCGCTGAGAAGCCGCGCGAGCCCCCAGTCCACGATCAGCACCTCGCCGAATTCGCCCAGCATGATGTTCGCCGGCTTGAGGTCGCGGTGCACCACGCCCTTGGAATGCGCGTACGCCATCCCCTGGCACACGTCCCGGAACGCCTCGATCAGCCGCCGCTGCTTCCAGTTCCCGTCCCGGATAACCTGCAGCATGTCCTTGCCGTGAATCCGCTTCATCGCCACGAAAACTTCCTTCGTAATCGGCAGCACCCCGACCTCGTGCACCGGCACGATGTTCGGATGCTCCAGCCGCCCCGTGATGCGGCCTTCCCAGCGGAAGCGCTCGAGGGCTTCGGCGGGGGCGTCTTCCAGCACAAGCTTCAGCGCCACCTTGCGCTCGATATCCGTGTCCAGCGCCTCGACGACGCGCCCGATCCCGCCGCGCCCCAGTTCGTCGCCCAGGATGTACTTCTTGTCGGACGGCTGCGTCATCACCACCGACCGGTTGCCGATCGGCGCGTCCATCGATCCCCGAAGCGGCTGCCCCGTCGGGGGATTGGTGTTCCCCTTCGACGCCGGCATGAGCAGCGTGTCGGCGGACGACGGGTGCGCGAGGAATCCCTTCCACGCCTCCATCACCTTCCGCGGCGCCTCAATCTTCTTCAAAGCTTCGGCCGCTTCGCCCTCCTTCAGGTGCGCGATCGTCGCGGCATGCACCGCCTGGATGCGCTCGTCGTCAAGCCCGGCTTTCTCGCGGAGCTGGGAAGGGAAGTCGCGCGTCGGGTGGCGGACCAGTTCATTGATGGCGACAACGAGCTGCTCTTCGGTCACAAACGTGAGCCGTAGGGCCAGGAGGCCGAAGAGGAGGTCCGCGTCGCGGCCGGCGAGGGTGGGCATCGTGGCGCGATGGTAGCTAAGCGGAGGGAGGGCGGGTAGGGACAGCTGGTGCGGAGTTCCGGGTGGAGTATGAGGTCCAGGCCCAGGACCTGTCGCACGTCGGGCGCCCTGCGCGACGCGACAGCCCACGGTCTATTTCGTGAGGGACGTGATCGCCCGCTTCGCGGCCCGTTCGGTCGGCTTGAAGCCGCAGGACGATGCCTTTTCGAGGGCAGGAAGCGCTTCCACGCTCCCCAGCCGGGCCAGGGCCGCGGCGGCGAACGCGCCGCTTCGAGTCGCCGGCCTGGCCTTCAGGACTTCCAGGAGCGTGTCCGAGTGGGACTTGAGTGCGAGGGCGTCGATGAAGCGAACCGCGCGTTCGGAGAGGCGTTCGTTGCCGTCTTCGGCGGCGCGCAGAGCCTTGTGGAGGCCTTCGGCGTCCTTTGCTCCCAGGGCTGCTGCGGCGGCAAGCCAGCGAACCGAGACCTGCTGGTGGTCGCCCGCTGCGTTGAAAAGTTCCTTCAGGCCTTTCGCGTCGATCGTGTGGAACTTGAACAGGTCCCTGCCGAGCGCTTCCTGGAAGTCAGCGTCCTTTGCGCCGGCCGCAAACGGTCCGGCGAGCGGTTCGCCGTCGAAGCGAATCTCGCTTGCGAATCCCCGAGCGCCGCCGGTGTCTCCCAGCTTCACTGCTACGAGATTCTCTCCGTCCACGATCCAGGGCAGCACGTCCACGATGACGGCACAGCCCCGGAATCCCCAGTAACCTAGGACCGTGTCATAGAAGTCCACCTTCTCCCCGTTGATCCAGATTTCGGCTGTGTCATCGGCGACGAAGATCATCTCGGCGGTCCTGAACTTCTCCGGCGACTTGAATCGCTTCCGGACGCAGCCTCCCGCGTCTGCCTTCGTCCAGATCCAGTTCGCATCGGAAGCGAATCCAAACGTGTTGTCGACCGTGTAGTGCTTCCAGTTCTCCTCGTTCATGCCGTAGTTCTTCGCGACGCCCCATTTCGAGTCGTCGCAGTCCGCGGACGACCAGTCGGCGGGAAGAGTGTCGGACGACTTCCAGGTGGTGTCGGACACGACGACGAACGGCCCTGCGATGGCAGCGCCGCTGAGAAGCAGGAGCAGGCAGGTGGTTTTCATGAGTCCCGTGATTTGGGTTGGATTCAGGGGTCGGACCTGCAGCTCTACTTCGCCATGATCGGCCCGATGTAGTCCTCAGCCACCACGACATCGTCGAACCAGACGCGATTCACCGGATTCGGCTTTTCTACGCCGTTCTGCTTTGCGGCGCTCTCGGTGACGTAGTGTTCGAGCCAGAAATTGCTGATCTTCAAGTCCTTCGATTTCCGCCAGTCGAGGCCCTCGAAGGCTTCGCCGCCTTCTTTGAGAAGGTGGAATCCCATGCCGCTCCACTTGTCCCGCGGCGATCCCTTCTTCACGTCCATCACCAGTTTTCCATCGAGCCAGAGAGCCAGTTCTCCGTCGCGCTCGCCGACCGTGTTCAGCTTGATCATGAACTCCACGCACTGCCACTTGTCCCGCGGCACCGCCAGGGGCTCGACCGGCCGGATTCCGTTTCCCCAGTACTTCTTGTCCGCCGAGATCTTCATTTCGTGCCAGTAGACGTAGAAGTTCCAGTTCCCCGGCGCCGGCGCTTTGCCGCGTTCTCCCCACGGCTCGATGCCGACCGAAAAGCGGTCGTCTCCTTTCGGGCACGTCCCCGCCTGGGGATTCGGCCAGCGCGTCGGCGGATTCAGCCCGCCCATCCACACGAAGTGGTGGATGTAGTCCGCGTCTTTCGCGAACTTCACGTAGAACCGCGCGAAGGCCTTCTCGGCCGTGCGCGGCAGCATCTTCCAGAGCGCCCCGCCCGTGTCCTGGCCCAGAGTCGCGGTCACCTGGAGGCACTTCTTGCCGTCGCCCTCCGGACCGCCATCGACGAGCTGAAGCGGCTTCCCGTCCTTGTCGTTGGGCTCGTCCCATCTCTTGAGAAGCGCCGCCTTGTCGCCGTCCTCGAAATTCTCGGTGTGGATGACGGCGGGGTCCTTCTCGATGCCGCGGTCGCCGGGGTACTTCGCGGCGAGGCCGAATCCCTCGGGCAGCTTGTCTTCGGCCGATGCCGAGAGGAAAGTCAGCAGGGCGATCAGCGAGGCGAGTTTCATACCCGGTTCGAAATCTGGAGAACGTTTCCCTCCGGGTCGTGTCCGTCGCAGAGGTGAAGCCCCGCGAACTTCTTCACCGGCCCCAACCTAGCCCCGCGCTTCACCAGAACGGCGCGTGCCCTGGAAACGTCCTTCGCGCCAAAGACGATCTTGTGCCCGCAGTCGCCAGTCCGCCTGGATCCGCCGCCGTGCAGTCCCAGACTGCAACCGCCGCCATCCAGGTCGGCCCATCCGCCCGACGGATCCATCTCGCGCACTTTCATCCCGAACACGGACGAGTACCACGTTGCCAGGGCCGGCACATCCCGTGAAAAGACGATGATCCGCCGCAACCCAAATTTCATGCGCGCCCTCCGAAGCCTTCCCTGCCCCCTACCCCCTACGAACTACTCACTACTCACGACTCAACACTCCCTACTTGCCTCCCCTGGACTCAATCAACGCCCAGCAGATCCCGTCGAGATCCGTGAACTCAACAACTTTCCCGCCCGGCCAGTCGCGCACGTCCCCGACCCGTGCGCCGGCCGCCTTCAATTTCATCACGGCGGGCCCAAGGTCGTCGATGACCATGTCCGCGGTCATTCCGCTTCGCGACGCAGGGGCCGGAGCAGGTTCCGGCGACTGCGCCTTGAAAATCGTGATCACCAGGTCGCCGGACTGCAGCTTCTCCCAGGACCCGTCCGACTCGCCGAAGTGAGGGTCGGGGATTCGCTTGAATCCGAGCGTGGCCATGTAGAACCCGGTCGAGCGCCCCACGTCCGACACGAACAGGCCGATTTCACCGCGATGAAGCTTCATCCGTTTTCCCCCTCTGCCCTGGGCGAGCGTAGCGAGTCAAAGGGCCCCGTTCATTCGTCTTTTCAGGATACGGCAAAAGCGGGTCCCGAGAGTACTGCGCGAGAAACAGCAGGTTGTTGTCCGGATCCGCGAGGCAAATGTACCGCATGAACCCCGGGGCTTCGGAGATCTCGCCGAGAAACTTTACCTTCCGTCTCTTGAGTTTCTTCACGGCCGCGTCGAGGTCTTCCACTTCGAGCATCAGCTTGAGGTTCGGCGACGGTCCCTTCTTGAGATTCAGCTTCTTTCCCCCGCCGAAAACCGACACACGAATGCCGCCGGAGCGGAAGACGAAGAAAGCCTGGGCGTCTTCGAGAAGTGTCTGTTCGAGTTTCTTCGAGTAGAACTCGCGCGACATCCTGAGATCGGAGGCGTTCAGCACGAGGTGCCGGATTTCCGCTGGTCGGTCGCACGTCATGATCTCCCACGCGTTTCCGTCCGGGTCTTCGAACATCGCGAACCCGCCCTTCCCCGCGCGGCGCTCGTGCTCGATCTTCGCTCCCGCCGCCCTCAGACCGGTCAGCGCCGCATCGAAGTCATCCACGATCATGTCTGCGGACAATCCCGGGCGTGATCCCCGCGGCGCGGCGCGATCGGTGGACACGGTCCTGAAAAACGTGAGCGTCAGATCCCCTGAGCCGACCTTGTCCCAGGTGCCGTCCGGTTCGCCCATCATCGGGTCCGGAATGCGCCGCAGGCCGAGCGCTTCCATGTAGAAGCGGACCGCGCGCGGGATGTCCGAGACGTACAGGTTGATTTCGCCGCGGCGGATTTTCATGGGTTCAGGTTAACGGCGGCTGTTGAGGCGTCCAAGCGCCGCGGTCAGCCTCGATTGCAACTCGCGCGGCTCAAGCCCCAGTTTCGCGGCGATGGCGCCGAGCGCCTTCAATTCCGTCGGGTGGATTTCCCCGTCCGCCGCGGCCGCCGTGACGAGTTCTTCGAACAGACGCCAGCGCCCTTCCGGCGCGCCAGGAAGCTGGATCGACTTCTTGCCCCCGAGCACCAGCTGCGTCAGGCGGTCAGCCGTCGACGCGCTGATCCCGAGCCCTCGCCCGAGCACGCCGAGGTGGTCGCGCTCCGCCGGTGATAGCCGGCCGTCCAGCACGAGGAGGGTGGCGATGGACTGGAAGAGCCGCTCCGCGCCCTCCGGTCCCGCCGACTCGGTCCTCGTCGATGCGACCGTGGCGAGCGGCACTTCGCCCGCCGTCGCCGTCCCCGGGGACGGGCCCTTGCGGCCAAGCAGCGTGAGTTCGCCGGCGGTCAGCGCCGGAGGTTCACCGAGGGAAAGGCTCACCGAAGAAACCTCGAGTTCCTCCGCCCGGTCGCGGATCCCCAGGCTCTCCGCAACGACCTCCAGGGCTCGCTTCGCAAACGCCTGCGCATCCGCCCACTCATCGGCGGCGTCGATATTGCGGTGCCCCTTGTGATCGAATATGCCGAAGTAGTGCGACCCGCCGCTCACGCCGAAACTCGCCAGCGGATTGATTTCGGCGACGATCCCGACCCGCGCGCGCGCCTCCGGCGGCACCGCCGCGAACATCACGTGCGTGTACTCCGCGGCCTGCACGCTCCTGCAGTCCCCGACCAGCGCGCACACAGCGGGCCCGACGCGCCAGGCGCGCGTCACACGTCCGCTGCGAAGCTGGGGAAGCGACATCAGATTCTCCCTCGACCCTGGCGTCCCTGCGACGTCAGGAGCCCGATCTTAACCTCGAGCGCCGCGCTTTCGAATGTCCGTCACTTCGGACCTGTTCGACGCGCGGATTCCCAGGTCCTTGATCAGCCCGTCCTCGATCCCGTAGATCAGCCCGTGGATCGTCAGTTCCTGTCCGGTGCGCCACGCGTGCTGGACGGGCGTCGTGTGGGCGACGTTCTGGACCTGCTCGACGACGTTGATTTCGCAGAGGCGGCGGAAGCGCGCTTCGTCCGTCTCAAGCCCGTCGATTTCGTTTTCGTGCCGGTCGCGTGTGTGCCGCACGTGCATGAGCCAGTTGTCGGCCACGCCGATTTCCTCCTCCCGGATCGCCGCCTTGACGCCCGTGCATCCGTAATGCCCGCAGACGATGACGTGCTTCACGCGCAGCACGTCGATCGCAAACTGGATCACGCTGATGCAGTTCAGGTCGCTAGGGACGACGAGATTGGCGACGTTGCGGTGGACGAAGAGTTCCCCGGGCAGCAGCCCGACGATTTCGTTGGCCGGGACGCGGCTGTCGGCGCAGCCGATCCAGAGGTACTCGGGCGTCTGCTGGTCCTTGAGCGCAGCGAAAAACCCCGGCCGTTCCTTCGACATGCGCGCGGCCCAGGCGCGATTGTTGGCGATCAGGCGGTTGATCGCGTCCATCAGAAGAGCTCCTGTGTCTTCTTGACCTTTACTCCGACGTGCTTCAACCCCTCCTCCGCCGCGACGCGCCCCCGCGGAGTCCGCTTCAGGAACCCGAGACGGATCAGGTAGGGCTCATGCACGTCCTCGATGGTCGTTTCCTCTTCGCCGACGTACGCGCCGATCGTCTTAAGCCCGAGCGGGCCGCCGCCGTGCTTCGACAGGACTTCGAGGATCTGGCGCTGAATGGGCACCAGCCCCAGCGCATCGATGCCGAGCCGCTCCAGCGCCGCGCTCGCGCCTTTCGCCGTCACCTTGCCGTCGCCCTCGACCTGCGCGAAATCGCGGACCCGCCGCAGGTAGCGGTTCGCCAGGCGCGGCGTTCCCTGCGAACGCTTCGCCACGGCTTCCGCTCCCACCGGGTCGAGCGAGATCTTGAGCAGGGAAGCGCTTCTTGTGAGGATCTGGACGAGCTCCGCTTCCGGGTACGGCTCGAGCCGCAGCAGCACGCCGAAGCGCGCGCGGAACGGGTCGGAGAGCATGCCCTCGCGGGTGGTCGCGCCGACGAGCGTGAAGGGCGGGACGTTGAGCTTCATGGTGCGCGCGTGGGGGCCGGAGTCGAGGACGATATTGATGAAGCGGTCTTCCATCGCGGAGTAGAGGTACTCCTCGAGGGTCGGGGCGAGGCGGTGAATCTCGTCGATGAAGAGGACTGTGCCGGATTCGATGCGGGTGAGGAGCCCCGCGAGGTCGCCGGCGCGCTCGAGCGCGGGGCCGCTGGTCGTCACGAACGGCGCCTTCATTTCGTGGGCGACGAGAGCGGCGAGCGTTGTCTTGCCGAGCCCGGGCTGGCCGCTAAGGAGGACGTGGTCGACCGATTCCTTGCGGTCGCGGGCGGCCTTGAGGAAGACCTTGAGGTTGTCCACGACCTGCTTCTGCCCGACGAACTCCGTAAACGTCGCGGGACGCAGCGCCGCATCGAGCTGGGATTCGTCTTCGCGCGGCTTCGGCATGCGGCGATTGTAGTGGCGAAGCGGGACCGGGTCGAGACGTGGCGCGCCGGCTATCGACGCGCGCTCTTCGCGATCTCCTCAGCGGTGAGTTCCCGGTCGTCGATCCTGAGCTCGTCGAGTGCGACGACACGAAGTGTGCCGTCCCAGCCGTGGAGTCCGATGGTGAGCGGGCCGACGAGCGTCGGCAACGCGGACGCCACCGGGACTTCCCCCGCGCAGGAACCGTTGACGAAAAAGGTGAGCCGGGTGCGCTTCGCGTCGCAAGTCGCGGCGATGTGTCTCCATGTGCCCGGCACGCCGGCCTCGACTTCGGGGGGCAGCTCAAAGGATCCCTGTCCCTGGATCTCGCCGTTGGGGAAGCAGGTCTTGTAATAGAACGTGGGGAGGGAGGTTTCGCTGAGGTCGACGGCGAAGAGGTCGCAGTTCAGGAGCGGGAAGCGGATACGGCGAGTGTCTGCAGGCCATGAAACGGCGCGGCACCAGAACTGGACGGTCCAGCCGAGGGGGACGGGCAGGTCACGGCACTCCGGGAATTGGAGCGACTGGCCTCTTTCGACGGAAGCGACGCGGAGCGCCTGTCCGCGCGCGCCCTCGACGAATGCGTCGGACCAGGACACGCGACCGATGCTCGTCGGGACGATGCCGGTTCCCGAGAGATCCCGGTCGAACTTCAGGTCGAGGATCGTCCCGACGGACGCGGGCTTCTCGACGAGCGACTCGGCGCGAGAAGGTTCGGGGGCCCTTCCTCGCCCTTTCCAGTCCGCGTAGCAGAGAAGCGTCGTGCCGTCAGAGAGGCCGGCTGCGAACGTTCGTCCGTCGGGCGAGAACCGCAGGGCGGTGGCGCGACCGCGGCTGAGCCTGAGCATCGAATCGCCGTGCGTGTGCATCGGGCGGTCGAGAAGCAGCAGGTTGGACGCGCTTCCCCATGCGACCGCTGCGAGGCGGGAGCCGACGGGCGAGAACGGATTCTGTCCCTGCAGGGCGCCGAGATGGCTTGCGAGCACGGCCTTGGTGTCGCCGACGGTCATCGCGCGCGCGTCATAAGCGCCTCCCATGACGACAAGGAATCCGGCTGGCGCAAAGTGAACGTGATTCCGGTAGGGCAAGCTGGTCGGGATCGATGCCGCGCCGACGACCTCGCCCGTCTCCGTCTTCCAGGTGAAAACGGTGCGGTTCTTCAAGGCTGCGGCCAGCCGGTCACCGGTCCTGTTGAAGCCCAGGGATTCCGGAACCGAGGAAACCGGGATTTCCGAGACGATCTTGCCGCGATCAAGATCGCGGACGATGACGGTCGTTGCGGCGTCCAGTGCCGAACCCGGAGCCGGCGCCGTGGCATGAGCGAGCAGGCGGCCGTCCGGCGAGACGGCGAACACCTTGTCAAAGACCGGCCTGGTCAACGGCGTCGAATCGTTCTTTGTGGCCACTCCCGGGATCAGGGTCACGATCGCTCCGGGAGTGACGACTCTCACCATTTCTGAATTCCAGTCACGCGCATCGAGGGGAAGGATGTCCCGCGACCATGTGTGCCGCGCCCTTTCGACGATCGAGTCCCACAGGATGATGCGACCGTCTTCCCCTGCCGTCAGCACGCCTCGATCCCCGGGCATGAAGGCCACGGAAGTGACGGGCGCGGTGTGACCTTCGAGCGTTGGGACATCCGTTCGCGTCGCAACGTCGATGATCCGGATCACTCCGAAGTAGGTTCCGACCGCAACCTGCCGTCCATCCGGCGAAGGAACCAGCGCCGTGGCCGTTCCCAGGCCGGGCACCGGCAACTCGACTTCGGACACGGGAGGCACAAGGTAACGCATCCAGAGCCTTCCATCCGCCGACGCGCCCGCCAGGAACTTCCCGTTTGTCGAGAACGCGAGCGAACGCGCCCGGCGGCTGCCGATCGCCCTTTCCGCGCGCTTGTCGAGGTCCCAGAAGCCCACATTGCCGCCATAGGCCGCGGCGATCAATGCACCCCCTGTGCACGCGGCGACTTCCGCCAGACCGTCTCCTCCCTTCACGAGCCACCCGGGCTCCTCCGCCTTCCCGCTTCGAACATCCCACGATCGAAGCGTTCCATCCTTGTAGATCACGATCACCCGGTCAGGCGTGCCGAAGACGAGTGCGAGCGGAAGCGCCTCAACTCCAGGAATCTCCCGCACCAGCGATCCGTCCGCCAGATTCCAGACGGCGACCGAGTTGGCTCTTCCCACCGTCGCGATGCGGCTCCCGTCGGCCGACACATTGAAGGGCTTCTTTTCGCGAACGGATGCCGACTTGAGCCGCGCGGAGAAAAATCGATGAATCGCCGCCCCGGTGGCGACGTCGCAAACGA
Source organism: Planctomycetota bacterium (assembly GCA_038060895.1). Lineage (GTDB taxonomy): Bacteria > Planctomycetota > MHYJ01 > WSZJ01 > WSZJ01 > WSZJ01. The sequence goes on along the minus strand of JBBTCT010000007.1, from coordinate 31,672 downwards.
GGTAATCGGCGTCTCCCGAGCTGCAGGCGACAAAGCGCCGGCCGCCCGGGAGGAGCCAGAGGCCGGAGACGGGATCAACCGTAACGCGCCTCCAGAGTTCGCGGCCGGTCGCCGCGTCCCAGGCGCTGATCGTCCGGTCCTCGCTCCCGGAGAGAAGAATGTCGCCCTTGTCGGAGTACGCCAGCGCGGTCACCGAGGCGCCGTGCCGGAGGCGCGAAGAGCCCAGGCGAGCAAAGGCGCCGGAGGGAAGGGAGTCGGCGTTCCGGTCGGCAAACGGTGCGGGGACGGGCGGGATGCGCGAGTAAGGGGCTGGGGCCGCCGATCCCACCGGGTCCGGTCGCCCGGGCGAGGGGTCGGCGAAGGGAGGCCCCTGTTCCTTGCGGAAGAAGAAGACGAACGAGGAGACACTCAGCAGCAGCATCAGGCCGAGTGCTGCGAGGACGGCCCCCGGCCCGCGTCGCGTCGCGGGACCCGATGGTGAAACTTCGTACACGGGCTCAGTCTATCGGATCGTGGGAGGCGGCGGCACCGGCGCAAGGAACCACAGAATCCCGGCGCGGTACGTGACGACGACCGGAGCCGAGGCCTGGATGATCCGCACGACGTCTTCCGCGGGACGCTCGGTTTCCTCGAGCGAGATGCGCGCCGCCCTGTGCCACGTCACAGGATCCAGCCGCACCGGCACGCCGAGCGCTTCGCCCAGCATCGCCGCGAGCTGCCGGATCGCGAGGTTTTCGCCGCCGATGCGGACTTTGCGGGCGAGAAGAGTCGCGAGTTCGCCCGAGAGCGCCTTGCGCTCCGCGCGCCGCTGGCTGTCCGCGAGCTTCTCCGCCTCGATTTCTTCCACGGTGCCGAAGTAGATAAGGCTGTTCTTGACCTTCCACGCCAATCCGGCGGAGGCGCACCAGGCGTCGAGCGCCTCGGCCAGCGGACGCCCGGCCGCGATCGCCGGGATCATCGGGTTCTCCGTATTGGCACGGCGCGCGTTCGAGGAGAGGACGAAATTGAGCTGCACCTGTTCGTGAAGCAGGTCCAGGGAGTCGTCCAGCTCTGCTTCCGCGACTTCTCCGGCGACGACGCGTCCCTTGACCGACGTCCAGTACGTGTCGTCCACATTGTCATGGTCCCGCGCCCGCTTGTCCTGGGCCTGCACTTTCTCGACCGCCTCCAGCGCCATGAGCTCGTCGGAGTCTTTCACTTCCCACGCCGCGCGGTCCTCTTCGGAGCCCAGCAGGACGACGGTGCCGTCTGCCGCAAGCACCCACTTGAGGTCCGCCATCTTGAAGATGAGGTCGATCGTCTGGTCCGCGGCCAGGCTGCTCACGCGGAACGTCACGGTCTTGTCGCCCGGGTTCTCAACTCCGGCGATGAGGAATTTCAGCCCATACCTTTTCGTCAAGTCGGCCAGCGCGTCGGGAAGCGACATGTCGGTGAAATTCAGATCCACACGCGTCTCGCGCCAGGGCTTCCATCGCGCCTCACGCGCCGCGATCTCGGCGTCCAGCGGGTGCGGCGGCGACTCCGGGTCCGGCTTCTCCCCCTCGGCCAGCGGCGTGATCGTATAACCGGACCGGCGCTTGAAATCGCGCGCGGGAGGCTTCTTGCCGGGCTTCAGGAAGGGCGACACCGTAGCGCCGGACGCGACGGAAGGAGGGGACGTCCTGGAGCGCGCGTGGAAGTGCCAGAAGGTCGCAATCAGCGCGGCAGTGAGCAGGCCCGAAACGACGAGAGCCTTCTTGCGGTGATTGCGCTTCATTTGACGCCCTCGGGTGAAAGAAACCACAGGATCCCGTTGCGGTACGCGACGATGAGAGGCGCCCCCTTCTTCAGCAGCGCCACAATCTCCGACGCGGGGCGCTGGCGCTCCTCGATCGTGTACCGCGCCTTGCGCGACCACGTTCCAGGGTCGATCTGGTACGGCACCCCGAGCCCCTTCGCCAGGATGTCCGCCACGTCCCGCAGGCGCATGTTCTCCGCGCCGAACGCGACCGGCCGCGACAGCAGGTCCTTTTCCGCGGCCGCGATTTCGCGGCGCAGTTTCACATCCAGGTCCGCCGCGGTGCGCATCTGTTCGATGTGCTCCTGCGTCGTCACGATCAACACGCCCTGCTTCATGTAGTAACCCAGGTCGGTTCCCTTCAGGCAGCTGCCGAGCGCTTCATCCACGGACGCATCCGAAATGTTCATGCTCACGACCGTGGCCTCCGGATCGTCAACATGGCGCCGGTCGATCATCAAGTTCAGCTCCGTCACTTCCTGGAAGAAGGAGACGACCTCAGGAAGCGACGTCTCTGTGAAGCTCAGGGAGATCCTCTTCGATTTCATAGCCTCGCTCAGCGCCGTCTCGTTCCGGGTCACGCTCGGCTCGACGGGCTTCTTCGGCGCGAATTCGCCGCTCGCGAGCTTCATCGCCCGGAGTTCGCCCATGAACGCGGGCTCGTGCGCCCAGACGGGTTGGTCTTCGGCCGGCATCGGGTGCCTGGAGATGATCCAGATCTCCCCGTCCTCGCCGACGACCTGCATCAGGTCGTACTGCTGGAGGAGCAGCCGGAGCACGTGAAGCGCCATGAGATCCTTGACGGCGAACGAGATTCTCTTGGCGGTGATCTCGGCGGGGCAGTCCAGGTTCAGCTTCAGCCCGAGTTTCTCTGCGATCTCCGGGAGAATGTCCGTCAGGGGTTTGTCCGTGTGGTCGAGGTCGATGACGTTCTTGCGCAGGATCGCGTCGATCTCCGCGCACCGATTGAGGTAGGCGCTCCAGGGATGAACGATCTCCGGCCCGTCGTCCTCCGGCGGGTCCGCGAAGACGGCGTCCTGCGCGGCCGGGCGGCGAGGGAAGTCGCGCTTCGGCGGCGGAGCCGGCATTTTCACGCCCGCATCGGCCGACGCAGCCGCGATTTCCTGGCGGGATTCGACGGTGCCCGGACGGAGTCCCCACGCGATGAGAAGCGCGAGAATTCCGAGAAGGGCTGTGAGGAGCGCAGCTCGGAGTGTGTTCATAGGTTTGTGGTGGCGGGTGAGAAAGCAATGGGCGTGCCGCGCGGAACCCGCGAGAAAAGGGGAATGGCGGGCGAAATGTCAAAAACGCTTACAAAGCCCTCTTCATTCGTTGGTGACAACGTCCCGGCATCGCCGATCCCTCGCGAGCAGCGTGGATCAGCTGCGGTTGACCAGCCAGATGAGTCGCGGGCCTTCCTTCGGTTCATCCGGGTCGAGTTCGAGCATCCAGCCCCAGTCCAGTGGTGCGTCGCGGCCGAGGATGTCGAGCACCTCGCCCGCCGTCTGCTCCAGCCCGTCCGCTTCCCAGACGGCGTGGATGTTCTCGAGCGCGGGCATGACGATCACTCGCTCGCCGAGCTGCGCCTCGAGCTGCGCGGCCACGGCCTTGAGCGTCAGGACCTTGCCCTCAATCCGCACTTTCCGCGCGGAGAAAGCCGCACGTTCTTTCGCCTCTTCCTTCGCGCACTCCTTCGCAAACTTCTCCCATTCCTCGAAGGCCTCAAGCTCCGCGCGCGTTTCGATCTGGCCCCGGTCACCGCCCCACAGGTCAAGGCCAAGGCCGGCGGGGGCGAGAAGCGATTCGAGCGTGGCGTCGAGCGGGAGGTTCTCGCCGATGACCGAAGCAATCGGTGCCAGCGCGACCGCCTTCTGCGCCGCTTCCGACCAGCTGTAGATTTCCAGCCCTCCGGCCCGCGCGAGTTCCTCGACGGCCTCGAGCAGCGGCTTGTTGGCGATCGAAACGGTCACGGTGCGGCCCTTCATCCAGGCGGCGCGGCGCTCGGCCAGGGACGGTTGATCCTTTGTGCTGCGGCCGGAGCCGCGGATGCACGAGGCCGTGAACTGCACCGCCTTGGAGAGCACCGGGGCGCGCTCCGCCGCGATCTCGCGCGCGCGATCCTTGGTCGTGATCCAGAGCGTCCCCTGGGTGTCGACGAACCACGCGAGATCGGCCATTTTCAGGATCAGGTCGACCGCCTGGTCGGCCGCGAGTTCCTCGACCCGGAACGTCACGGTGTGCGATTCGACGTCGACGTACTCCTCGTCGATTTTCGCCAGCAGTCCGTACCGCTGCATCAGGTCCGCAACCAGGTCCGCGAGCGGCGCGTCGGTCAGGTTGATCGAAATCGGCGTCGCGGCCCACTTCTGCCACGTGGCTTCGCCGATGATCTCGGCCGGCGTCTTCACCAGAACCGGCGCCGCCCATCCGCGCGCCTCCGCTTCTTCCCGGGCGAGGAGCCGGAGGCCATGAAGTTTTACGGCAGCCGGGGACGCCGGCGCCTTCACGCCGGGTTCTTCGATGACGGACGGGGAAGCGGCGCTCGTTTCTTTTGACCGCGGGGCGGAATTCTCCGGCGACGACTCGGCGTTCACCGGGTTGCGGAGCCGGAGTGCGAGGAGAAGCGCCAGCGCGGCGGCGAGCACGAGGACGACGAGGATGCGAGGGTTCATGCCCGTGAGGATTGCAATTCCGGTGCCGGGCGGCACCGCAGGGAAGGAAGGGCAGGCCGTGTCACGAGGCTTGACACCTGGCCGAAATCAAAACATCGGCAAACTCAACCCTTCAGCTCTTCAGGCTTGGGCAGGTCCTTCACGCTCGCCAGCCCCAGGAGCTCAAGGAAGCGATCCGTCGTCCCGTACAGCACCGGGCGCCCGAGCGTCTCTTCCTTGCCCGTCACCTTCACGAGCCCCTTCTCCATCAGCGCTCTCAGAAGCGGGCCGCTTCCCACGCCGCGGATCGATTCCAGGTCCGCGCGGTTGATCGGCTGGCGGTACGCGACGATCGCCAGCGTCTCGAGCGCTGCGGTCGAGAGCTTGCCCTCGCTCTTGACCTTCAGCATTTTCCCGACCGCCTCCGCATGCTCCGGCCGCGTCAGGATCTGCCACCCGCCCGCGATTTCGCGCAGCTGGAACGCACGCCCTCGCTCGTCGTACTCGCGCTGAAGCGCTTCGGCCCACCGGCGGACTCGCGCGGGAGTCGCGCCGGGAAGAATCTTGCGCACGGCTGCCGGGGGAAGCGGTTCGTTCGTGGCGAAGACGAGCGCCTCGAAGGTGCCGATCGCCGAGGACTCGTCCATCGGGGGCTCGGCGCCCTCGGGTTCGGCGGGGCCTGCAAGCGCGTCGACGTTTATCGCCGGTTCGGCGGGGACTTGTGCTTCCTCCACCTTCTTCGCGCGCGGCTTCTTCGGGGCGGGAGCTTCCGCAGGAGCCGGCGCAACCGGCTCAGGGGCCGGAGGGGCGGGCGCGGCGGCGGGCTCGATTTTCTTCTTGGCCATCGGCGGGAATAGTATCCGTTGGGGCGGGATGCGCAATGAAGCCGCTACCTCAACCACCCTGCCGCTTCGGTCGCCCAGTAAGTGACGATCAAGTCGGCGCCGGCGCGACGGATCGAGGTCAGGATTTCCAGCGCCGCACGCTTCTCGTCGATCCACCCATTCCCCGCGGCCGCCTTCACCATCGAGTACTCGCCGCTCACGCAGTACGCCGCCGTCGGGCGCCCGAACTTCTCCTTCACGCGGCGGATCACGTCGAGGTACGGCATCGCCGGCTTGACCATCACCATGTCCGCGCCTTCCGCCAGGTCCAGCTCGACTTCACGAAGCGCTTCGAGCACGTTCGCCGGATCCATCTGGTAAGTCGACCGGTCGCCGAACTTCGGAGGCGACTCCGCCGCGTCGCGGAACGGCCCGTAGAACGCGCTCGCGTACTTCGCCGCGTACGACAGGATCGGCGTCTCGACGAATCCCGACAGGTCCAGCGCTTCCCGGATCGCTCCCACGCGCCCGTCCATCATGTCGCTCGGCGCGATGATGTCGGCGCCGGCCTCGGCGTGAGCGACGGCCATTCTCGACAGGACGGGCAGGGAAGCGTCGTTGTCGATGCGCCCGTGGTTGACGATGCCGCAGTGGCCGTGGTCGGTGTATTCGCAGAGGCAGACGTCGGTGATGACGAGAAGGCCCGGGACGCGGTCCTTCAGTGCTTTGACCGCGGTCGGGATGATTCCGTCCGCGTCGGTCCCGCTGGTCGCGACCGCGTCCTTCGACTCCGGGATCCCGAACAGGATCACCGCCGGCACGCCCGCGTCGCGCGTCTTCTTCGCGTCTTTCACGAGCTGGTCGACGCTGAGCTGCAAGTTCCCGGGCATCGACTTGATCGGGCGCCGCTGGTTTTTCCCAGGCCGTACGAAATACGGCTGCACGAGGTGCCGCGCGGAAATCTCCGTCTCGCGGACGAGCCCGCGGATCAGCGCGTTGGCCCTCAGCCGCCTGGGACGATCCTTCATTTCGTCAGCGCCTCGATCGTCGCCTCGACGAGTTTCCGCGGCTCTGTCGCTTCGCGACCCACGGGCCACCCGATTTCACGCACCGCTCCGCTCGTCACTGGGCCGATCGTAACCAGCTTCGTCCGTTCCGGCCACGGGCGGCGCCCGAGCCAGCGCTTCAGCGTCGACGCGATCTCGCCGCTCGTCACCAGCGCCGCATCGAATTCCCCCGACGCGAAGCGCGCGAGGATCGCTCGATCCGGCTTCGGCTCCGTGTGCTCGTAAGCCACAACGTCCGATACCTTCGCCCCGGCTTTGCTTAGCAACTCCGGCAAGACGTCACGCCCCTGGTCCGCCCTCAACAGCAGAATCCGCTTTCCGCGCAGGCCGCGCCTGCGTAGCGCTTCCGCCAGTCCTTCGGCGCGTTCATCGTCCGGTACCAGGTCGGTTCGGATCTCGAAGTAGGCGTCGACCATTGTACGGGTCATCCAGCCGACCACCGCGACGCGCGCGGAGCCGAAGGCCCGTGCGTCCAATCCAAGTTTCTCCATGCGCCTGTGCGCGAACTCGGCTCCTCGTGGACTGGTGAAGACGACCCAGTCGAAGCGCGCCAGACCCCGCAGCGCCCGGTCAAGCGCGCCGGAGTTCCGGGCTGGCCTGAATTCGAGTCCTGGAAGCCGCGTCACTTCCGCGCCAAGCTCCTCCAGCCGGTGCGAGCCCGGATCCTCGTTCGCGGGTCTCGTGACCAGGATCTTCTTCCCGAACAGCAATCGCTTTTCGAACCAGTCCAGGGAGCTGCGAAGATCGACGGCATCGCCGACGATGACGAGCGAAGGGGGACGGACGGCCGCGGCCCCGGCGCGGGCCGCGATGTTTGCAAGTGTTCCGGTCACGACTCGCTGGCGTGTGGTCGTCGCCCGCTCGACGACCGCGACGGGCGTTGAGGGTCGCCGGCCGGCCGCGATCAGTTTCTTCGCGGCGAAGGGGAGCGTGTAGGTCCCCATATAGAAGACGATCGTGCCTCTCAGCTTGCCGAGAGCGGACCACGGCGGCGGCGTCCCGCCTTTCGCTCCGTGCGCGGTCGCGAAGGTGACTTCCTGCGCCACGCCGCGATGCGTGAACGGGATTCCGGTGGTGGCGGCGGCGCCGAGTGCCGCCGTCACGCCAGGGACGATCTCGAAATCGATCCCGGCCGCTGCCAGCACAGCGGCTTCCTCGCCTCCTCGCCCGAAAATGAGCGGGTCCCCGCCTTTCAATCGGACGACGCGCTTCCCGCGCCGGGCCTCGCGCACCATCGTCGCATTGATGTGGCGCTGCTGTGCATCCCGGCTTGCGCGGCCGGGGAGTTCCTTTCCGACGTAGACGCGACGGCAGGCGGGTTTGTACGGAGTGTCGAGGAGCCGCGTGTCGATCAACCGGTCGTAGAGAACAACGTCGGCGTGAAGAAGAAGGTCATGGCCGCGAAGCGTGAGCAATCCCGGGTCACCGGGCCCGGCGCCGACAATAGCGACATGGCCGCCGGGCGAGATTGAAGCGGGGCCCAGGGGAGAGTGCATGAGCGAATGGTGGAAGCGGAGAAGAGCCGCGTCAAGCGAGATGCCCGGCCGTTCGATTTAGAATTCATAATTTCTAATTTAGAATTCTAAATTATGAATTCTAAATGGGCGCCGCTTCGTTCACGTGCCGGCCCAACTTCTAGAACAACCCGAACTTCTTCTGCTTGAACGCATTCATGCACGCCTCGTGCGTGTCGTGAATCTCGAACACCTTGTCCAGCTTGGTGATCTTGAACACTTCCTTGATCGCGGGCTTGATGCACGCCAGCTTCATCACGCCTTTCCCTTCCTGCACCTTCTTGTGGATTGCGACCAGCTTGCCGAGCACTGCGCTCGACAGGTACTCGACGTTGGAGAAGTCGATCATCAGCTTGATCTTGAACGTGTTGTCCACGAGGCGCATGAGCTCCTCGGCGATGACCTTGACCGTCGTCTCGTCGAGGATTCGGGCGTCGGAGAGGAAGACGACGGTGATTTCGCCGGCGACTTCCACCATGAAGTGATTCTTGTGCGGGTCGGCCATGTTCAGCCTTTCTTGCGGAGGAGGACGAGGCAGGAGCCGTTCCGATAGTAACGCACGTCGTCCATGATCGACTTCATCAAAACGATGCCGCGGCCGTGCTCGAGAAGGAGAGACTCGGGGTCGTCGGGGTCGGGGACGTCGGAGGGCTTGAAGCCCTCGCCCTCGTCCTCGATGCGCAGGGACCAGTGCGTCGGCGTTTCGTAGAGGCCGGCGAGGACCTTCTTGCGCTCGGAGAACTTGTTTCCGTGCTTGATGGCGTTGACGAGCGCTTCGTCGAGGACGAGGCGGAGTTTCATGTCCTCCTCGTCGCCGCGGATGAAATTGCGCTCGTGGAGATCCGCCAGGAGCTTGTTGAGCGCGATGTCTTTCTCGGGGAGAACCGATGGCAGCTCCATCTCAAGGAGCGGTTTCCCGAGGTTGGGCGGCGGATCGGGCGTGTGGAGGAATTCGATCGGCATGTGCGGGGTTGGGAGTTGGGGGTTTGGAGTTGGGAGTTTGGAGTTGTTCGGGCGTCTGGAGTTTAGCGTTCCGGAGGTTGAGTTCCGAGATCCGGGTTCCGACTTCCGGGTGGGGTTGGGAGTTGCGTGCCGACTGTTCCCCAAATTTGCAGATCAACGCGTGACTCGTAACTCCGGACCCCACACGGAACCCGGAACACGGATCCCGGAACTCAACTTCCGGAACTCGCAACTCCCGTCCTCAGCCGTTCCGCTTCACCACCACAAGCGTAAAATCGTCCCGTTGCGCCGCCCCATCACAGAAGCGGAGCACGTCGTCGTACACCGTCTCGACAATCTCCGCCGCGCCCTTGCCCTGCAGCTCCTTCAGGATCGCGCTGAACCGCTCGCGCCCATAGCTCTTGTTGTCGGCGTTCATCGCTTCCCAGACGCCGTCCGTGGACAGCACCAGGAGGTCGCCGGCGGCCATCGGAGCCACCTCTGCAATCGGGAAGTCGCTCCCCGCCATGATCCCCAGCGGCATGCCGGTGGAGTCCAGCTCTTCGCACGTCCCCGCCGCTTTCCGCAGGACGAAGGGCGGGTCGTGACCGGCGGAAGAGTACTTGAGTGCGCCGCTGTTCGGGTCGAGCGCGCCGTAGAACAGGGTGATGAAACGTTCCGACTCCATGTCGCGCGAGACGAGGTCGTTGAGCGTCGGGAGGACGGCCGCGGGGTTCGACGACTGCCGGGAGAGCGCCTGCAGGAACGAACGCGCGCTGGCCATGAGGAGGGCCGGTCCCATTCCGTGGCCGCTGACGTCGCCGATCGCGACGCCGAGCCGGCCGTCGGGGAGAGGGACGAAGTCGAAGTAGTCGCCGCCGGTCTCGTCGCAGGCGATCGACTTCCAGGCGAATTCCCACCCGGGCAGGTCGGGCGCCGACTTCGGGAGCAGTCCCTGCTGCACGTTCCGGGCGATCGTCATCGCCTGCTTCGTCTTCTGCTGCTCGACGTAATCCTTGAGGAGCCGCGCATTTTCGAGCGACAGCGCGCACTGCGACCCGAAGGCAAGCATGAAGGCCTCGTCGTACTTGGAGAACTCCCCGTCGTGCTTGTTGATCACCTGCAGGACGCCGATCACGTCGTTGTCGCGCGTGAGCAGCGGCGCGCAGAGGATCGTGCGGGTCCGGTAGCCCGTCTTCTTGTCGAACTCGGGATTGAAGCGCGGGTCGTTGTACGCATCGACGATGTTCACGATCTCCTTCGTAGACGCGACGTGCCCGGCGATCCCTTTCCCGATGGGGAACCGGATCATCGTCGCCGCCTTCTGGGCGATGCGCGCGATCAGTTCATTGGTGCGCTTGTCGACGAGAAACAGGGAAGCGCGGTCGGCGTTCATGACCCGGACGGTCTCGCTCAGGATGATCCCCAGCAACTCGTCGGTGTCGTGCACCGACGACATCTTGCGCGTGACGTCGAGGATCGTCTCGAGGTCGCGAGCGCGCTGTGTCGGATTCACGTCGCTGAGAAGCTGGGTCGGTGTGGTCACGGCTGCCCAATCTTACCCAGAAGACTGCTCCCTGCCGCCCCCTGATCGCCGGCCGGAAGCCCCGGCGTTGTAGACTTCCCGCGTGTCCCAGTCATCCCCTGACCCGGTCCCTCACGATTACGGACCGACCGAAGTCCACCCCGCCGACGCGAGCCGGATCTCGCGTCCTCCCGCCTCGGCGCCTCCGATTCCAGAGGAAGCGGCGAAGGCCGGTCCCGAGGCGCGCTTCGACAAATTCATCCGCACCCGCCGGATCGGCTCGGGAGGAATGGGGGAAGTCTGGCGAGCCTGGGACACGGAGCTGGGCCGCTGGGTCGCTCTCAAGTTCATGCGCGAGCAGGAGGACCCGGTCGAAGTCGGCCGCTTCCAGCGCGAAGCGCGACTCGCCGGCCAGCTCGGGCACCCGAACATCGCGCAGGTGTACGAAACCGGAATCGCGCAGGGGCGGCACTACATCGCGATGCCGTACATCGACGGTGTCACGCTTCTTCAGTTCTCCCGCAAGAACCGCCGGGTCCTCGTCGAGCTCACCCGCGACGCCGCGCAGGCCGTGGAGTTCGCGCACCGCGCCGGCGTCGTCCACCGCGATATCAAGCCGCACAACATCATGGTCTCGACGGTCACGCGCGCGGGGCGCAAGGGGGGCTCGGCGCGGGCCGAGCACCACGCCTATGTCATGGATTTCGGCCTCGCGCGATCGACCAGGCGCGGCGCGGACGCTTCGCAGACCGGCGACGTCGTCGGCACTCCCGCCTACATGCCGCCCGAGCAGGCGCGCGGCGAACGGGTCGGCCCCGCCGGGGACGTCTACGGCCTCGGCGCGACTCTCTATGAACTCCTTGCCGGCATGCCTCCCGTCGTCGCCCCGACTGCGCAGGAAACGCTCAAGCGCATTCTCGAGGACGAAATCCGGCTTCCGTCCGTGCTCGACAAGACCGTGGACCGCGAGCTCGAGACAATCGTCATGAAGTGCCTCGAGAAGGAGCCGCGCTCGCGATACCGGACCGCGGCGGAACTCGCCGATGACCTGGGACGCTGGCTCGCCGGCGAGCCGATCCTCGCGCATCCGCCCTCGGCGATGTACCGGCTGCGCAAGGCTCTCGCGCGGAAGCGCGGCGCCCTCATCGGCCTCGGCTTCGGGCTCGCCCTGACCGCGACCGTCGTCGCCCTCGCGTGGCCGTCGATTCACTTCGCGCAGAAAGGCCAGCAGACCGCCGAGCGCGAGCGAGCCGCCGCGGAACGCGACCGCAATCTCTGGCAGGACGCCTCCGGTCCGCTCTTCGAAGCAGAAATCCTCTCCCGCGCGGGCTCCGTGGACGCCGCCGCCCGCCGGCTCGACGCCGGCATCCAGCTCTGCCGGGAGGCGATCCGGGAATCCGAAACGGCCCCGGCCCGCTATTTCCTGGGGCGCTTCCTCCGCCTGCGCGGGTCTGTCGATGCGGCGTTGTTCGAGCTCGACCGTGCGCTGGCGATTGACGCGGCGTTCGGTGAAGCGCGTGTCGAGCGCGGGCTGATCCGTGCCGAACGCTACGCGGCGCGCGTGGACGCGAATCTCGTCGGAGCGCCGGCCTCCTGGCGCGCCTACGGAGAACTCTGGAACCAGCTCGATCACCTGGACCCCGAACTGCCGCGGCTTCGGCAGGAAGCGCTCGCGGACCTCTCCACCGATCCGGGCAAGGCCGCGTACTTCCGGGGCGCCGACGCGATCTTCGGGCGGGCGGAACTCGCGCGTTCCTGCGGCGAAAAGGAGAAGGCGCGGCAACTCCTGAAAGACGTGCTCGCGCGCGACCCGGCGCACGTGAAGGCCATGTCGGCGATGGCCAAGCTCGAGCTGGAGGAATGGGACCTGGAAAACGCGGAACAGTGGGCCACGCGTGCGGCCGAGCGGCACCTGGGCGACCCCGAAGCGTTTCTCGTGCGGGCCCGGGTTCTCTTCCGGATCTCGGAAGACGACCCCGGGTCTCCGGACGCCGCAGCGAGGAGCCTGCGATGGCAGGCGGACGCGGCCCGTGCCATCGCGCTGGGCGCGAACACTGCCGAGGCGCTCACCTACCGCGGGGACGGATATCGCGAAGGCGGCCGGCTTGCCGACGCGGAAAAGGACTACGAGGCGGCGCTCAAACTCCGCCCCGGCTATGGATTCGCGATTCGCGGCAAAGGCCTCCTCGCAGAAACGAGAGGCGATCGCCCCGCGGCCCTGCGCGACCTCGGCGCCGCGGTGGAGGCGCTTCCCGGAAGCGCGCGGACGCGTCATCTGCTCGGGCTCGCTCTCCTGAGCGCGGGCGACCTGGATCGCGCGTGGGCGGAATTCTCAAAACTGCTCGCGGAATCCCCGGGATACCTGCCGGCGCGCCTGGGCCGCGCACTTGTGCATGAACGGCGAGGCACACTCGACGGGGCTCTCGCCGAGTTGAACCAGGCGGTCGAACAGGTTCCGGCAAGCGCGGAGGCGCGATGGCTTCGCGCACGCGTGCGTGCGCGGAAACGCGATGCCGGCGGGGCCCTGGAGGACGCCCGCGTCGTCCTCCGCGAACGCCCCGATGACACCGGCGCCCTGAACGTCGCGGCGTGGGCGACGGCGGCGCTGGGGCAGCGCGAGGAAGCGCGCGCGCTGGCGGACCGGTCGATCTCGTTGCGGCCCACGCCGGAGGCCTGGCTGGTGCTCGCGGAACTCCATGAGGCCGGCAACCGGTACAGCGACGCGGAGTTCGCGCTCGGCGAAGCCGTTGCCTTGTCCCCGAAAGCGCCGCTCGCGCACCTGGCTCGTGCCGCCTACCTGGAACGCCACGGCCGCTTCGCAGAAGCCCGCACAGAATTCCAGGCCGCCGCCGCGGTCGCCTCGGCAGGTAGCCCTGATCGCGCCGACGCCGAAGCGGGACTCGCGCGCCTGCAGGGCCGCTGACCGGTTGCCGGGTCGCAAATCCCCCGGTCGCGTGGTATACCTTGCGTCACAACATGACCAGGAACACGACGCGACGTTTCCCGGACGACCGGCGCGTGTCGAAGCGCGTCCCCGTTCTTTTCTCCGCCATGCTCAATCGCAAAGGCTGGCGTTCCCAGATTGCCGAAGTGCTCGACCTTTCCGACACCGGCGCCAAGGTCCTGCTTCGTTTCAGCCTCCCCGTCGGCGCCGAAGTCGTCCTGCGCGTGCCCGGGTCGAAGCGGAAGCTCGGCGTCCCGGCGGTCGTCGCCAATTGCGCGCAGGACGAGAGTCATCCCGTCGCCGGCCTTCGCTTCCATGCTCCCGACGACATGCGGCGCGAGTTGCGGGAGATCGTGGATCGGGTGGACCGCGCGCGGCGCGGTCCGGCCGCGGCAAAGGTGGCGGCGGTGCCGGGCGGGACACGCCGGACCACGCGGACGCGCCGGGCCGGCCCGGAAGGGAAGTCTCTCCCGCCGGAAGGCGGCGTCGCGTGAGTTACGAGTCGCTTGTGGGAAATCCTGAAGCGCAGCAACGCGTCCTGACCGAGGTGGCCGGGAAGACGACTCTTATCCGGTTGCTCCCGGCAGCAGGCGCGTACTCGCTCGGGGCGATCCCTCTCTCGCGCGACGACGACGGCATTGCGGTGGCAACTTTCCCGGGCATCTGCCAGGGTGCGCTGGCTCTTCTCAGCCGCCACCTGGGAGCGACCGTCAAGCCCGTCGAATTCGACGAGAACGTGATGGCGTTCTTCGTGGACAAGATCTACCTGAACGGCCGAGGCGTGAACATCCACACGTTTCGTTCGGCCTCGTTTCTCGACGACCCGGCCAACGACGAGAAGATCCTCTCGATCAAGGACGAGCATCCCGCGCCGACGCAGTCGACGATCGACGCCGGCCACATCGTCCTGGTGGACGTCCACCTGTCGTCCGAGCTCGCGGATCTGGATTCGACACAACCGGCACGCCTCGACTCCTGGCGCCTCGGCGAATTCTGCCCCGGGTTCAGGCGCGACGGCGACCGCTGGACGGTCTGGGCCCCGGATGCGCTCCCCATGGACGCCCCGATGTTCATCCAGTACTCCGAGGACTACTCGGGCGGCGAATTCTTCCGGGACATCACCGCCGAGGCGGTTCGCGAATTTCCGTTCATTCTCTTTCCGTCAGAAGTCCAGATCCTGGGCTTCCATAAGGACGGAACACTCGACCTCTACCTCGACGGCCGGACACACCGGGTGGCGCCCGGAGAGTCGCCGGTCCTGGGAACCGAGTACTGGCTCGTACGACACGGCCACCGCTTTCACCGGAAACTGACCGTGCAGGTGAAGGGCCTCTGGCTCGTGAACCGGGAAGCGCTTGACGTCGCACCGCCGTTCCGCGGTGCGGGCGCCGCTGAACTTGGACGGTGGCTGAGGTCCGGCCCGGCCTAGTTGTTCCGGTGCGAGTGGCGGTGATACCTCTCCGGCGGGTCGAGCACGATGCAACCGCTTCCGGCCACGGCAACGACGCTCAGGGCGAGAACGATCAACAGTTTCTTGAGCATGGGATCCCCCTTGGGTTATCGCAGGTCAGGGCGGACAGTGTATCCGACCCTCTCGCCGTGCAAATGTTCCGTGGCATGGGAAAGCGCTAACCCTTCGACATCGCCTGCAGCGTGGCCAGCGCCGAATAGAGCGCCGTCCCCTTTCGCTGCACAATCCACTCCCACCCGGCTTTCGTGTAATCCGCCAGCGCCAGCGGCCGCTTCAGCTCGATCCGCCCGTCCCGGCCCTTGAGGAACGCCAGCTGGCGCATCTGGTCCTGGCTCACGATCTTCCAGCCCATCTCGAAGATCTTCATGTAGGCGGCCAGCGAGTTGTTGGTGGGGCCGAAGCCTGCCGCGTAGAGGTATTTCTGTTCGAGGTCGTTGCCGGCATCCTGCGCGTTCCGGTAACGCTGGTTCTTGTCGGCCGCGAGCATCTTCATGACGATGTTCGAGAGGACCTCGGGGATGTCACGGCGGACTTCGATGGGGGGAGGGAAGGGCTGCTGGAACATGGCGTTGAGGTACTGGACCTGCTGGAGGAGAGGCATGCCCTTCGGCGTCTGGAGGAGGTTGATGCCGGTGAGCGTCTCGTAGGCGACGAGGCCCAGGGACCAGATGTCCGACCGGCCGTCGAGAGGTTCGTTGGCGACCTGCTCGGGAGACATGTAGTTCAGTTTGCCGGCGAAGAGCTGGATCGCCTCGGCGCCCGTGACGGCGACGCCGAAATCGGTAAGTTTTGCGACGCCCTGGTTGTTGATGAGGACGTTCTCCGGCGTGACATCGCGGTGGACGATGTGGTCGTGGGCGTAGGCGAGGGCGCGGCACATGCGGCTGATGACGAAGGCCGTCAGCAGGCACGGCATCAGCGTGAACTTCTCGATGTGCTCGTGGTGAAGGGTACGCAGGTCGGTCCCCTCGACGTAGTCCATCGCGAGCAGGTACAGCCGGCGCGGATCCTTCTTCTTTTCCACGACGTGGTGGACCGGCTGGAGCCGCCGGACCGGAGGGCGGACGGGCGCGATGTTGCGCTCCATTCCCGTGGCGCCCACCGGCTTGCCTTCGAGGATGGACCGCCGCTGCGCGAATGAAGGGACGGAGAGCTTCTTGCGCACGCCCCCCGACTGTTCGAACTGGTAGTTGTCGATCGCCTGCTTGATGTTCTCCGGAAGGTCGGAGTACGAAATCGACTCCAGCCCGTAGGTCTTCACGATGTTCTCGTGCCGCAGGCTCGTCGCGATGTTCGCTTCTGTCTTCAGCCGCTCCACCTGCTCCGGCGACAGCGTCCGGATCGTCTTGAGCACCACGTAGTCCATCACTCCCTCACAGTCCTTTTCCGCGAGGAAGACGATGCCCATCCCGCCTCGCCCGATTTCCTGGACGAAGTGGAACGAGGAGGAGGACTGGAACTGGACGCCCTCGAGCGAACTGGTGTCGATCTCGGACATGGGTTTGAAGGATAGCCTTGGTTGTGACGGAAATCAAGGAGGGGTAAGGGGTAAGGGGAAAAGGCAACTTCAAGACCGCGAACTCTCAAGCAAAGGGCGAACTTCAAATGGCAAGTTACGGACGTCGTTCCGGGCGAAGCGGGCTGCGAGGAGCTTCCGGGCCTACAATCGGGCCATGCGCGCAGCTCGATCGATCCTTGTCACCGGTGCGTCCTCCGGCATTGGCCGCGCGACCTGCCTTGAGTACGCGCGGCGGGGAGCCTCGGTTCTCGCGATGGCGCGGACCGAAGAGAAGCTGGCCGGGCTCGTGCGCGAGATAGAAAAGTCCGGCGGGCGGGCCGTGGCGTCGGCGGGGGACGTGGGGAAGCGCGAGGACGTGCGGGCGGCCGTGGAGCTTGCAAATAAAAACTTCGGTGGCCTCGACACCGCCGTCGCAAACGCGGGCTTCGGCCTCTACGCCGCCGTGGACCGCATCACCGAGGAGGACTTCGACGCCATCACGCGCACGAACGTGAAAGGCGTCCTCTGGACGCTCCAGGAGTCCCTGCCGCTCCTGCGCGCCTCGCGCGGCCGCTTCGCCGTCGTCAGCTCGATCCTCGGCCGCGCGTCCGTCCCCTGGTCCGCGCTCTATTGCATGACCAAACACGCGCTCACGGCCCTCGCCGATTCCGCGCGACTGGAGCTCGAAAAGGACGGCGTCAGCGTCACCCTGGTGGGACCGGGGCTGACGGCTACCGACTTTCAGCGCAACGCGCCTTCCCGCCTCGGCGGCGTCCCTTCTCCCTCCAACGTGAGGGGGTGGACTTCCGAAAAGGTCGCCCTCCGCCTCATCGCTGCCGTGGAACGGCGCCGCCGCGAGGTCTACATGACCTTCCCCGGGCGCGCCCTCATCTGGGCCCGGACGCGCTTCCCCGCGCTCGCCGACTGGGGAGTCCGGAAGTGGATGCGGAAGTTCGAGGAGCGGCAGAAGCGGGGAGGCAACGCCGCTCCATGAACTACTTGGGAGCCACCTCGATGACGCGCTCCTCCTCGTGGGTTTTCCCGACTTCTTCCCGCTTCTCCGGCATCCTCGGCTTGAACCCCGCCTTGTTCTTCCCCCACCACTCCTCGATGATTTTCAGGGAGTCCTTGCGCACGTCGGCGCCGAGGAAGGCATTGAAGCGGAACTTCTGGCCGGTGAGGCTGCGAAGGGAGTAGTAGGCCTCGAAACGGACGTGGGCGTCCTCCGAGGCCATGGCGCCGAGGAGCGGTTCGATCGCGGAGGCCGAAGGAAGCGTTTCGAGCGCCATCGCCGCTGCGCGCTGGACCTGCTTTTCGGCGTCGGAGAGGGCCACGATGACCTGGTCGACCACTTCTGCATTTCCCAGCTTGCCGAGCGCGAACGCCGCGATCGCGCGCGTCATCATCTCTTCGTCCTTGAGCAGCTTCGCGACCTGCGGCGCGACCTCGGGAGCCGCCATCTCTCCCAGCAGGTAGCAGACGTTCCGCTTCAGGTTTCCGGACTCGTCCGACAGGGCCTTCGCCAGCCGCGGCGCCAGCGCTTTCCCTTTCAGCGCCTCGCTCCACTCCGGTTTCTCGTTCAGCTGGTAGAGGTAGAAATACGGCTTCGGGCTGCTGCTGTACCAGGCGACGCCGTCCTGCGAGCGCAGGAGTTCCAGCATCTCTTCGAAGGACTCATCGGTCATTTCGGCATTCTGAAGCGCGCCCATTTTCTGGAGGAGCCGCTTCGCGCGCACCTTGACTTCCGGGTCGTCTGCGCCATCCATGGCTTTCTTGAGCGCCTCGGCGGCGGGCTTGCCGATGCCTTCGAGTTCCTTCTCGGCCGCGGCGCGCTCGTCCCAGTCGGAGCTGCCGAGTTTTTCGATCAGCTCGCCGATTTTCTTCTGGTCGGCTCCGCCGCCGTCGGGCACGGGCTGCGGGACGGGCGGAGGCGGCTCCTCGGCGCGGAGGGACAGCGAGGCGGCGAGGACGGCACAGAGCGACAGGGCGAGCAGGCGGGTCATGGGATTCTCCCTCGGGGACGGACCGTTCTTTTTAGGCGCGCGAACCACCCCAGTCAACACAATCCCGCGGAAGTCCGCTCTCAAATTCCCGGATGCCGCGAAAACTGTGGTGACGCCGCCGCGCCGCTGGTTAGCATTCACCACTTCGCCTCCAATAACCCACGCAGGGAGATTTCCATGTTCCGTCGCTTCGTCCCCGCCGCGTGCTTCGCGGCCGTCCTCGCCACCACGCTCCTCGGCATCCGCCTCATGGCCGAGCCCGAAACCGTCGATGCGCGCGCCTGCATTCCCGGCACCGCGTGGGTCTACGCGGAATTCGGCCCCGGACAAACCTCGGACTGGAAGGAGTACCTCTTCGGCGGCCTCCCCGAGAAGGACCGGGCGGACGCGGAAAAGGCGCTCGACGAACTCTGGAAAGAGTTCATGGACGAGGCTTCGAAGGCGTCCGGGACCGACATCGGAACGCTGCTCAAGGAAATCGACCGCGTTCATTTCGCCCTGCTCGATTTCAAGCTCATCCCGACGGTGCGTGATTTCGGCGGAGGGATCGGTCAGAAGCGCGAGAGCGAGCGGCCCGAAGTGGACATGGTGCTCGCGATCAAGTCGAAGTCGAAGGGGTTCTTCGGGAAGCTGCTCGATGGCGACCTGAAGAAGTTCCTGGAGCCGGGAGTGGATTACAAGAACCGCAAGACGTGGACCTTCAGCACCGGCGCGGAGCGCATGGACGAAGCGAAAACGGTCGGCACTCTTTACGCCGCTTCGGTCGGGGATACGGTCTTCATCGCGAACATGCGGGCGTCGCTGGAGCGCATGCTCGACGCCGCCGACGGCGGCGCCATGCCGGGCGGGTCGATTACGACCAATCCGGATTTCCTCCGCGCCCAGAAGGCCGCCGGCAAGGATCCGATCCTGCTCGGGTACGTGAATCTCAAGACGGTCTTCGACGGCGTCGAGGCCAGCCTGGACCGCGAAGCCCTGCGGATTTACCAGATGACCGACGCGGTCGCCGGACAGTCCACGCTTCGCAGCGCCGTCGTTTTCAGCGGCCTGGAAGGGAAGTACGGCTGGAGCGGCGGATCGCTCTTCCTCGACCCGAAAAACGAGCTGTGGTCGATCATCCGCCAGTCGCCCGCCAAAAAGGACCTGCTCCGCTTTATCCCCGCTTCCTGCATCGGGGCGGGCGTCCTGACGTTCAATCACCCCGCGGAGACTTGGGAGAAGCTGCAGGTGTTCATCCAGTCGAAAATCGACCAGCTGGCCGAAGACAAGGACAAGGACGATTTCCAGAAGGGCATCACGCGGTTCGAAAGTGAGCTCGGCGTTTCGGTCGGCGACCTCCTGGCCGTCATCGACGACGAGATCGGCTGGTGCGGCATCGTGCCCGAGGGCG
Organism: Planctomycetota bacterium; assembly: GCA_038060895.1. GTDB lineage: Bacteria > Planctomycetota > MHYJ01 > WSZJ01 > WSZJ01 > WSZJ01. The sequence goes on along the minus strand of JBBTCT010000007.1, from coordinate 12,066 downwards.
TTCGCTTTGACGAAGGCGCCCAGGTCGTCTTCATCGAGCTCAAGGACGTCGATAAGGCCAAGGCCGTCATCGACAGCATCCGCAACGGTGGAATGATCGAGGAACTCGGCGGCGAAATTACCAGCCGCGAGTACTCCGGATACACGCTCTACACCTTCGAAGGAGGCCAGGTCCCCGTCGGGTACATGATCCTCGACAAGGTCTTCGTCCTCACGTTCAACCCGGAAATCCAGACCGCCGTCGTCGATGCCTACAAGGCCGGAAAAGTCCTCGAGAACGACGCGCAGTACAAGGCGGCGATGAAGAAGCTGCCCAACGAAAACTCCAAGCTCTTCTATTACAACGCCGGCGCCATCATGCGCATCATGGCGACCATGACCCGCGAGCTGGATCCGGACGTCGCGGAAAAGCTCAAGGGCAAGGGCGACCAGGGCGTCGCGCTGGTCACGGTCGAGAAGCCCGATGAGGCGACGCTCCTCTGCGGCGCCGAACTGAACAGCGAGTACTACGCCAGCATCGTCCAGGCAGCGCTTCCGGCCCTTCAGGAATCGCGCGAAAAGGCGAAGCAGCGCATGGCCGAAGCGAATCTCCAGATGATGCAGTACGGGTTCGCGTCGTGGGTCAACCAGCACGGCGACGGAAAGGATTACCCGATCAGTCTGCAGGCTCTCGTGGACGACGGAGTCATGTCCGACCGAACGCTGAAAGGTGGACCCAACGCGCCGAACCCGAAGTACGGGTATTGCTACCCGCCGAAGGGGTTCGGGACGGACGGTGCGTTCGTGCTGGTGGTGGACAACGAACCGTTTACGGACGGCCGCCAAGTTGTCCTGCGATTCAGCGGGACGGTGGATACGCTGACGGCGGACGATCTGAAGGCGGAGCTTGCACGGCAGGACAAGAGGATTGCCGAGGAACTGGAAGAAGCGATCACAGATGCGAAGGCGGCGCTGAAGGACGCGGAGGACGAGAAGAAAAAGGAAGCGCTGGAGAAGAAGGTGAAGTTCCTCGAGGAGTACAAGGTCGAGGTTGAGGCGCGGGTGAAGGCGAAGTAGGGCGCGGAAGGAAACTGCATCAAGGGGCGGCCTCGCGGCCGTCCCTTTTTATTGCGCGATTCGAGTAACTGCTGTGGGCAAGGGCGAGGGCATGGGCAAGGGAAGCGAATTTGATGGGTCGGGCGTGATAGTCTTTGGCTGTGGCACCGAAAAAACGGCGAGACACTCGCGACTCGGAGTTTGAGAAGGTCGCTCTTCCGCACATGCACGATCTTTATTTCGCGGCGCTCGGCCTGACTCGGAACGCGCGCGATGCGGAAGACCTCGTGCAGGAGGCCTACCTCAAGGCCTACCGCAGCTTCCGTCGATTCAGGCCCGGCACAAACTTCAAGGCCTGGATCTACCGCATCCTGGTCAACACTTCGATCGACTTCTACCGCAGCCGCGCGCGGCAGCCCGTGATCTCGGAACTGACGGACGAATCGCCCGCCCCTGCCGCCGCGCCCGAGCGCCACCGTCTGCTCGACAACATGGAAGCCCTGGACGCTTTCGTCGGCGACGACGTCCGCCGCGCGCTCGACGAACTCCCGCCCCAGCACCGCATCGTGGTGCTTCTGGCGGACGTCGAAGGATTCAAGTACCGTGAAATTGCCTCGATTCTCCGCATCCCGATCGGCACCGTGATGTCCCGCCTCCACCACGCCCGGCGTCACCTGAGAAGCGCGCTCTGGGATTTCGCGCGCAAACAGGGCTACGCCGGGAAACCCCGCAGGGAGCCCAACACATGAACTGCCACGAAATCCGCCTGATGGCCGACGCGTTCGTGGACCGTGAGTTGAAGACGCTCGAGCAAGGCCGAGTGGAGAACCACGTAGGCCAGTGCCCCGCCTGCCAGCAGTGGGTGCAGATGGTGAAGCGGGCGAGGGATACCGTGAGAACCAAGGTCGAGAAGGGGCGTGCGCCAGACCGGTTGACCGAGAGGATTCGCGGGGCGATTGCGGCGCCGCCGACGGCGCCGAGGAACTGGGAGTCGAAGTCGTAGCCGGTCGTCGCTCTTGCCTTGATCGGACCGAATCGATCAAGGCATCTCTTATCGTTTTCGAATCGTCCGTACAGTGAGATTCCCAAGACCTCGATGAGCCTGTTTGACGTCGGCTCACTCCGCGCACAGCTGGAGCAACTTGCCCCGCCTCACAGGCTGGCCTTTTCGGCTGCATGTGGCGAGCGCGCTCGTACATGGTTGCAGGGATGTGTCGAAATTGGCCCTACGGCGTCACCTTGCAGCTCGCTTTTGGAACTCTGTTGGACGACTGCGTTGACTGGCAAAGGCGATCTTCCTGCACTGAAGCGAGAGATTGATCAGGTGGTTGAAATTGCCAACAGCCTCTCGTCGGACGCGACCACTGCGGTCGAGATCGCGGAATCCCTCCTAGATGCCGTCGCCGCGTGCGGTGAGGCAGCGGTTAGTGTTGAGACACAGAGCTGCATCATTGTGGCTAGCGATTGCATCCACGCGTTTGAGCTTTGCATTGTCGAAGAAACTCGGTTCGTCGGCTTGGTTTCTGATCTTCAAGCAACGATTGACGCCGATCCCCGCGTCATGGCCGAAGTTTCCCTTCAGGGTCAGCATCTGCAACTACTGCGGTCAAGCAGGACCGTTACAAGAGAACTGGTCAGTACTCTAAGAACGGTGCCCAGGGACTTGTGTAGCCCGTTTCAGTCGCCATCAAAATGAAGAAGCCACCTGCGGGGGTGGCAAGTGGCTTCTCTTCGCGTCGCCCTGGCACAACGCATGCCGGGCGTCAGCTACAGGTGGTTTACTTCTGCGCCTTGAGCCATTCCTCCCAGAGCTCGACCTGATGTGACTTGATCGCGCGGCCGCTGATGGCCTGAAGCGCCCGGCTGATCCCGCTCTTCACGAAGTCGTCGGTCTCGCTCTTCATGGCTTCGACGAGGAAGGTCGACGCTCGCGGGTCGCTGATCACGCCGAGGATTTCCGCCGTGGCGCGCTTGACGCGGTAGTCGGCGTGGTGCAGGCCCTTGGCCAGCGCTTCCATCTGCTCGGACCCGCCGGCTTCGAGGAGCTGGCGCGCGACTTCGGACTGCGCTGCGGGCTGGGTGAGCTGATCGAGGAGTTTTGCGACGGCGTCGGGGTCGAGGATGTTCTCGCGCTTGAATTCGACGTCGCCTGCGGCGAGTTTCGCCTTGGGGAAGAAGCCGTTGAACTTGGTGATGAAGAGTCCGCGGTAGCGGTTGCCCATGAACTCGGCGAGCTGCTTCTCATCGACGGCCTTCTGGGCTTCGGCGAGTTTTGCGAGGCCGCCGTCGGGCGAGAGGAGGACATCGGCGTCGAAGACGGCGGTTAGGTTAGGGCGGCTGCGGAGTTCCTGGGCGGTCAGCGGGCGGGCGAGGGACGTCACGCCCTGCTGCTCAAAGCCGGGGAGGGAGACGCGCGAGTTGGTGACGACGTAGATCGTGAACGTCATCCCGTCCTTCACGATGGAGGCCATTTTCGTGGGGAGGACGATGGTCTTGGTGGGGAAGCGGAATCCCATCGGCTGCGCGCGCCCGTCGAACTGCTGCTTCTGGCCTTCGACGGTGACCTTCACCGCGACGAAAAACCAATCCTTGTCGAGGTAGGACTGCATGAGCGCCTTGTTCTCAGCGCTCGTCTTATAGCCGTTTTCGCTCAGCCAGTCGTTGAGTGCGTCGAGCTTCTTCGCCTTCAGCACGACCGTTTCGAACGGGCCGACGACGTCCTTCTTCACCACTTCAACTCGCTCGAGCGCCGCGTTGTCCGCCATCATCCGGCCTGCGCCGCCGGCCTCCTTGGCGCGGCCTTCCCAGGCGACCTGCCGGGTTCGAGTCATGTCGAACAGGTCGTCGAAAAATCCGCGTTCGACTTTTCGGATGTCGGGGACCGCGGGCAGAGGCAGCACCATCCCGAAGTCCGACCCGTTTCCCTTGATCGAGGCCTGGAGAACCAGGTCTTCCATGCCGTTGCGGTGGTAGATGAAGACGCGCTGGTCGCCATCGACCTCCACGATCTGTTGCTCCCGGCCGATCGGGCCGCACATGGCGCGGGCCGGGGAAGGAGGCAGAAGAGCGGCGGCGCCGAGCGTGGCGGCGAGGGCGGCGTACGTGATGATTCTCATCGGTTCGTCTCCGGGGGAAGTGCTGAAGCGGACGAAGAAGCGGTCCGCTCCGCGAGTTCGAGGAAGTGCTGAAGCCGCGCGGCGGCGTCGGAAGCGGCGGCCGCTGCAACGGGGTTGGGGGACGAGGACTGGGCGCGGGCTGCGGCAAGGAAAGCGCCGATCAGGTTGCGCGCTTCGGCCGGCGGCAGATCCTGCACGCTGAACGAGTCGGAGCGCGCTTCGGCCGCGCCGTCGAATGGCTCCGCCCATACGAACAGGTGGACTTTTCGCAGCGATTCCGTGTCGCTGACGCTGTACTTCATCACGTAGTTCACCGAGTCCCTCACGATCACCGTCCGCCTCGGACCGAGGCTGCATGTGCGTCCTTCGATTCACAACGACGTCCACCAGTGATCCGGGCCTTCGGCGTGCAGGGTGAAGGAGTAGCGCGTGAAAGCCGCGTCGCTCTCCGTCCGGACCTCGCGGAAGTTGCGCAGTTCGGGGGCTGAGGCGAGTTCGTCGTACCGGAAGACACCGCCGTCCTCGAGGACGTAGAGGATCTTGATCTGCAGCCGGGGGTCGGCCGCAGCGGCCGGCGGCTGCGGCGCGGAGGTGCAGGCCGCGAGGGCGAAGGGCAGGGCGATGTAGAAGCGTCGGAACATGGTGGATTGGACGCGGGCGGATGGGGAAAGTTCGGGAAATTCCGGGCCTCAAACGTCGTATCCGCGGCCGTTTCCGCGAGATTCGCTTTTATCCGCGAATTCTTTTCTTCAAGAAACAGAATACGCGGATAAAGCCAGATTTCGCGGAAACAGCCGCGGATACGGCCCCCCTAAGCCTCCGCTTCCACCTCAGCCCTCTTCAGGATCCTGTACCGCGTATCCCGCTGCGCCGGCACAAACCCCGCCTCCCTGATCTGCACCTGCATCTCTTCGACAATGATCGAACTCATCGTGGACGTCCCCGCCTGGCTGACGACGTTTTCTTCCATCATGGTCGACCCGTAGTCGTCGCAGCCGGCGTTGAGCGCGACCTGTGCGATCGCAACGCCCTGCGTGGGCCATGAAGCGCCGTGGTGCCGGAAATTGTCGAGGAAGAGACGGGCGACGGCGACGTTGCGGAGGTATTCCTGCGCGCCCGCGGGGCGCAAGCCCTTGCGGCGCACCAGGCCGCTCATCGGGACAGTGTCGAGCTGCGCCGTCCAGGAGATGAACGCGGTGAAGCCGTTGCCGTGTTTTGCGAGGGACTCATCCTGCAGGTCGCGCAGCCGCAGAAGGTGGTTGACGCGCTGTGCGTACGTTTCGCCGAAGCCGATGACCATCGAAGCGCTGGTGGCGAGTCCGTGCTTGTGGGCAAGGCGCATCGCCTCGAGCCAGCCTGCCGTCTTCAGCTTCTTCGGTGAAATCTCCGCGCGCACATCGTCGTCCAGAATCTCGGCGCCGCCGCCTGGCAGCCCTTTGAGACCCGCCGCGGCGAGACGGGCGATGACTACTTCCAGCGGGAGCTTCTCCACTTCGGCGATGTGCGTCACCTCGCTCGGCGAGAACGCGTTCGCCTCGATGTCCGGATACTTCGCGCCCATCCAGCGCAGCAGGTCCTCGTACCACTCGATCCGCAGGTCGGGGTGGTGTCCGCCCTGGAGCAGGATGCGCGTCCCCCCGATCGCCCGCAGCTCTTCGATTTTCTGCGCGAACTCTTCCCGCGACAGCACGTAGGCTTCCTTGTGGCCCGGGGGGCGGTAGAACGCGCAGAAGAGGCAATCGGTGATGCAGACGTTGGTGTAGTTGATGTTCCGGTCGACGAGGTAGGTGGCGGTTGCGGGGTCGTTCTGCGCGCGCCGCACGGCGTTGGCCGCCGCGCCCAGGTGAATGAACTCGCCGTCGCGGTAGAGCTCCAGCGCTTCGGCCGGGGAGATCCGGCGGCCGTTCCGCGCCTGCTTCAGGATGTCCGCAACGCTCATGGAGCCAGACTAAGGAGAAGCGGCGAAAGGTCAAGGGCGTCCAGCGGATTTCGCAGCGTCCGGGAGTTTCGGCGGGACCGAACCGGACAAACGAACCATCGTTTCTTCGGGAGCCCATTATATATTAATTATTATGTATTAGATATTTGATATTAAGCCGTTCTCCGTCCGCCCCGCCAAAGTTGAGACCCAGTCTCAACTTCCCAACCTTTCCCTTGCACTCCGCCACCCCCTCCCGGGAAAATCCTCCTCACTTCCACTACCACTCTTCCCGGGAGAACCGCCACCATGGCCGCCTACACCACCGACATGCTCAAGCCCCGGTACCACTCCGCCATCGTCGACTGGCAGAAGAAGAACTTCCCCGAGCTCGAGCTCCTCGAGAAGAACTGGAGCACCTACTTCGGCGGCCAGGCCAACTTCGCCCTCATGGCGAAAGTAGGGAAGATCAAATCCGAGCTGATCGAGTACGGCAAATTCGCGGGACAGCCGAAATTCGAGCTCGCCGGCAAGATGTCCGGCAACATGTTCTTCAGCGCCCGCGACATCATCAAGGCCCAGTGCTCGACCGAGTTCGGCTCCGTCCAGCAGCACCGCATCTCCCTCGAGGCCGCCACCGGCGACGAAGCCAAGTACTGCGTCCTCCGCATCATGGCCGAGGAACTGCGCCACGCGTACCAGATGTTCTGGGTCCTCGATCACGACGCCACCTGGCGCAAACTCGGAATGGGCGACGTCGCCGCCGAAACCATGGACGAACTCCTCGCCATGAAGACGGGCGAGCACGTCCTCGATGCCTTCAACATCGAATTCACCGAGTTCCTCGACAACATCGTCTTCGGCGCCCTCATCGACCTCGTCGGCAAGTACCAGCTCGACATGCAGAAGGTCTTCGCCTACGCGCCGATGGCGCGCTCCATGGCGCCGATGTTCTCCGAGGAAGGATTCCACCTCGGGACCGGCAAGCGCTTCCTTCGCGAGTATTCCGTCGAGTCGGCCAACGGAAAGGGGAAGTGGTCGTTCCCCGAGATCCAGCGCTGCATCAACCAGTGGTATCCGCGCGGCCTCGAGATGTTCGGGAACGAGCACGGCGGGACGACCACTGTCGAGTTCGGGTTCAAGGACAAGACGAACGGCCAGGCGCAGGGCGAGTACATCGAGGAAGTGCGCCAGATCATCGAGCACGTGAACATCGGCATCGTCTGCGCGCGCAACCCGAAGCACTCTCCGCAGGACGCGCGCCGCGTGGTGAACGAAATCCTCCAGACGGGGAACAAGGTCGACAGCGTGGGCGCGGACGAGATCGTCTACCTCCCGTCAAACAAGTTCTTCCGCCGCCGCGGCCTGCCGGAGTACGCGCTTCAGCCTTTCAATCTCCGCGGCGAACTGATCACGGATGGCGGCAAGCCGGTCGCAGAGGACGCGTACTTCAAGTATCTCGAGACGCAGCTCCCGACGACCTACCTCAAGTGCCCCGACTACGCGAAGTTCCAGGGCATGTACAAGAAGGCGCACGAAAACGGAAACGGGCATAGTTGGTAGGGGGTAGTAGGTAGTGGGTAGTGAAGGGCGAAGCAACGAAAGCTCAGAGCCCCGGACCTTGTCCGGGGCTCTTTCATTACAAGCCCCGGTCGCCGGGTTGTTGACTACCCACTACCGACTTCCTTTGTCACTCCGCGGCCCCGGCGGCAGAATCACAGCATGAGAAACCTGCTCCTGATGTCGCTCCTCGCAGTGACCGGTTGCGCTGGCTCCCGCGACCCCGGCATCGTCACCCTGTCCGCCCTCGACTCCATGGGCCGCAGCCCCAGCAGCTTCAATTTCGCGATCTTCGATGAGGGAACGGGAAAGGTCGCCTGGAGCGGCGTGCCGGCCCAGAGCTCGACCGTTTCCGGAACCGTGAAAGGCGGCTCCTACCGGCTCCTCGTCGTTTCCAGCTCCGGTGCCGCTTCCATGGAACTCGACGTCGACGGCGACGAGCGCGTCACCGCCCGCCTTTCGACCGGGGGCGCGGCGCGCGGGGAAGCGCGGAAGGACATGAAGCCGTTCAGCGCCGAGGTCTGGATGCCGATTCCGGGGAAGGGAACCGAGAAGTCGAGCGCGTTGTCGTACATCACGCGCGCGAATGCGGACGGGCATTTTCAGATTGACCGGCTGCCTCCGGGGAAGTGGACGCTCGTCGTGGGGACGGCGGCGGAGGGGTTCAAGGAGGTTGAGGTGGAGATCGAGGAGGGGAAGGTGGCGCAGGTGGGGTATGTGGATGTGAGGTGAAACGGCTGGGGATGGGGAAGGGCGGGAGAGGGAATGGGGGGGATGGGGATTGGGATGGGGATCGGGATCAAAAATGCGGCGTGAACCTGGCGCGGCGTTGAGCGATCAATCGGACGGAGTCACAAAGAGAACATGGGAGACCCAGCCAAACCGTCCGTTCCGATGCGCATCCTCTCGGGCGTCCAGCCCTCGGGGCGGCCGCATATCGGTAATTATTTCGGCGCGATGAGACAGAACATCGAACTGTCGCGCAGCTCCGACGCGTTCATTTTCATCGCGAATTACCACGCGATGACGTCCATTCGGGACCGCGGGCAGTTGGCGGAATACACGGACGGCCTTGCGCGAGACTACCTGGCGCTTGGGCTCGACCCTTCGAAGTGCGCTTTCTACCGCCAGAGCGACGTCCCCGAAGTTTGCGAGCTTTCCTGGATCCTGACGACGGTGACGCCGATGGGGCTGCTCGAGCGCTGCGTTTCGTACAAGGACAAGGTGGAAAAGGGAATCCCCGCGGACCACGGGCTGTTCGCCTACCCCGTCCTGATGGCGGCGGACATCCTCATCGTGAAGTCCACGACGGTGCCGGTCGGCGCCGACCAGAAACAGCACGTCGAGGTCGCGCGCGACATCGCGATCAAGTTCAACAACACGCACGGGAACGTATTTCCCCTGCCCGAGGAGCGCATCCTGGCCGACGTCGCGGCCGTGCCCGGCGTGGACGGCCAGAAGATGTCCAAGTCCTACGGCAACACGATCGAGCCGTTCGAGGATGAGAAGGCGCTTCGCAAGAAAGTCATGTCGATCAAGACCGACTCGAAGGGAGTCGCGGACGTGAAGGACCCCGACACGTGCAACCTCTTCGCGCTCTTCAAGCTGTTCGCGAAGCCGGAAGAGCGCGACGCCATGGCCGCACGCTATCGCTCCGGCGGGCTCGGGTACGGCGACGTGAAGAAGCGGCTCGCGGACCTCATCCTGGAGCACTTCGCGGACGCGCGGAAGCGGCGGGCGGCGCTGACGTCGGAGGAGGTCGAGGCGGCTCTGAGGGTCGGGGCGGAAAAGGCCCGGAAAGTCGCGCGGGAAACGATGATTGAAGTCCGGAAAGCGGTCGGGTTGTAGCGACGGAAGCAGTTAAGATCAGGGTGCGCCGAGCGCCCGATCCGCCACCGGGCGAACGCGCAAGGAGGAATCCGTGAGTTCACCCCACACTGCCCGCGACGTGATGAGCCAGCCTGTGAAGACTCTGTCCCGCGACTCCAACGTGATCGATGCCGCGCGGTTTCTGCTCGACTACCGGTTGTCGGGCGTGCCGGTTGTGGACGCGTCCGGAAAGCCTGTCGGGGTTTTCACGTTCCGGGACATGGCCAAGTACTTCCTGGATCCAACCTTGATCGCCGGAGGTGGAGTCAAGCCGGCGGACCCCGGCCGGGAGCGCGTTGCCGACCTGATGACGCCGCACATCCAGTCCGTCAGGCCGGAAGCGACGCTGGAGGAGTGCCGAAAGGCGATGCGGCAGCACAAGACGCATCGCGTCCTCGTGCAGGACGCCCAGGGGAAGATCGCGGGGATCATCAGCGCTTCCGACCTGGGATTGCGTTCGACCGACTGAGCTATTTCGGTTTCGCTCCCTTTCGCCACGCTTCCCACTTTCCCGCGTCTTCACCGAACCACTGGCCGGTGAACTTGCGCAGAACGACGAGCGCGGCTTTGCGGGGCTCGGCCTTTTCGTTGCGCAGTTCCTCGATGAGGAAGTCGATCGAAGCGTCCGCTTCGCCGAGCGTCGCGAGAGTCTCGATCATGAGGACGCGAAGGCTCGTTTTCTCTGAGCGCGCCGCGGCGATGAGCGACGGAAGCACCTTCTCGTCCTTGCAGTACTGCAGCGCCTTTACCGCTTCCCGGCGCTCCATCATGTTCGCCGACTTCAGAAGCTCGATCTTCTCGGCGATCGTCTTCGGGTCCACGGCGCCGCCGCCCCAGACCTGTCCTTTCCAGCCCGCGCGGAAGGACGGCGTCCGCGCGGCGACCGGAGCCCAGTCGGCGTCGGAGAGGAGCGGGCCGAGGACGTCCTCGGCGCCCTTCTGGTAGCAGGGGAGGTAGCGGTAGTAGACCTCGAGGTTCATGACGTTCATCGCGGTCGCATAGATCCGGCCCGCAGTGGCGCCGTCCATCGTCACGGGCGCCCAGGAGCCTTTGGCATGCCCCGACTTCGACTGCGTCTTCAGCGTGCACTCACGCATCCTCGGGTTCCAGCGGTCCCAGGCCTGGCCGCCGGCGTGGAAACAGGCGAGCGTCGCGTTGTAGGTGTAGTAGAGCGACCAGTGCTTGCACGTGTTCGCGTCGCCCCCCGAGCCCCATGTCGGGCACTGGCCGACTTCACCGTCGTAGCGCGGCGGAACGCCCTCGATCCGCGCGAGCAGCCTTTGCAGGACCTGGGGATCTTCCCTCACTCCGAGATATTGCCGCGTCGCAAGCCCGGCGGCCGTCATCGTGTTGCAGCCCGGCTGCGTCCCCCAGTGCCCTTCGACTCCCGAAACCGCGTAGGCAATGTTCCCGGTCTCGAGGTTCAGCGCCCGGTTCGTGAACGCAATGGCGTTCTTCCACGCCTTCTCCGGCACCGCGAGCCGGCCCGCGCGGGCGCTTCGAAGCGCCATCACGCACCAGGAAGAAATTGAGGTGTCGCTTCGGCCCGAAGGGTACGCCATGTAGTCCCAGCCGCCGCTCGACTGCTGCGCCTCGACCGTGAATGAAACCGCGGCCTGCGCGGCCTTGCGAAGCGCCGGATCCTGCGTGAGCGCGTACGCCTCGCAGAGCGCGAACGCGCAGATGCCGTGCGTGTACATGTACCCGGCGAATTGCGGGTCGAGGGAGCCGAACTTGTCCTGCGACGCGACGAGCCAGGTGAGCGACCGCTGGACGACCTCTGCATGCTTCGAATTCGGATCGCCGGGGACGTGGCCTGCGCCGAGAAACGCCAGCGTCGCGAGGCCGGTGCACGCGCCGCCGTAAGGCGCCTGGAAGCCGCCACCATCGCACGCGCCCTTCTTCGGGCAGTGCCGCGACATCGTCGCGGGATCCCAGCTTCCGTTCTGCTCCTGATGCGCGGCGAGCCATTCCAGCCCGTCGTTCACCGCCTGCTCCGTCGTGCCGTCGCCGCCGAAGCGCTTCAGCGCGTCGCCGCGCCCTGCGCCGCCGCGGCCTGCGAAGAGGCCGCTGGCGCCATCGAATCCGGAGACGCCGATTCCGGGAGTCGGGAGGCTTCCGGGGAGATTCACCGTGGAGGCGGTGGGCAGGATCGGCGGGAGGTCGGAGCGAACGCCTGTGGGCGCCGGGTCAGCGGGGTCGAGCTTCCCTGCGGCAGGGGAGTCCTCGTTGTGCTTCCCGTTCACGCCGTTGTCCTCTTCTCCCTGTTTTGCGCCGCCGGGCGGGCCGGGGCGTGAAGCGCTGAAGGACAGGCGGAAGACCTGGCCGACGCCGGGGCGTGACGTGAAGTGGACGATGTTCATGAGAACGACTGCCGCGACGATGTGCATTGCGAGCGCCGTGGCCCAGGCCGGGCTGCGAAGAAGCCACTGTGCGGGCCGCCTCCCGGCCTGATCTTCCGCAGCCGCGCGGGCCATTCTTTCGACGCATGAAGGCGCCGCGAATTTCTTCCTGTTTCCCATCGCTCTTCTCCGTGGGGATCGCGCGCGGAGGGCCCCCCCCCCCCCCC